>NZ_JAPZBH010000004.1:0-1690000 GCF_027460185.1 Verrucosispora sp. WMMA2121
TCGGGCTTGGCATCCGTCTCGACGGGGCGGTGGGTGAGCGACGCCGGGTGCTGGATGAGCGTGTCGACGCCGCCGAGGGAGACGGCGTGGGTGATGAGCAGGCAGGCGTCGGCGACCGCCGCGGCGGCGGGTTCGCCGCCGCGTACCTCGAAGGCGAGGAGGCTGCCCGGGCCGGACATCTGCCGGCCGACGAGCCCGGCCGGGTCGTCGGTGCCGGGGTGGTGGACCCGCGTGACCGCCGGGTGCGCGGCGAGCCAGAGGGCGAGTTTCTCCGCGCCGGCCTGCTGGGCGCGGACCCGCAGCGGCAGCGTCTGCAGGCCACGGTGCAGCAGGTACGCGCCGAGGGGGTGCAGGATCGCACCGGTGAGGGCGCGGATCTGACGCAGCCGGGTGGCCCACTCGGTGTCACAGGCGATCACTCCGGCGAGGACGTCGCCGTGGCCGCCGATGCTCTTGGTGGCGCTGTGCAGCACCAGTCGGGCGCCGTGCCGGGTGGGCTGTTGCAGCACCGGAGTGGCGACGGTGTTGTCGATCAGCAGGGGCACCGGGCCGGCGGCGTCGGCGAGGGCGGCGATGTCGATCAGGTCGAGGGTCGGGTTGGCCGGTGTTTCGGCGATCACCAGGGCGGTGTCGGGGCGGATGGTGTCGGCGACGGTGTCCGGGCGGGCCCAGGTGACCTCGGTGCCGAGCAGGCCGGTGGCGAGGACGTGGTCGGTGCCGCCGTAGAGGGGGCGCACGGCGACCAGGTGCCGTCGGCCGTCGCGGGTGGCGGCGAGCAGGGCGGCGGTGAGTGCGGCCATGCCGCTGGCGTACGCGACGGCTTCGGTGGTGCCTTCGAGTTCGGCGAGGGCGGTTTCGAAGCGGGCGACGGTCGGGTTCCACAGCCGTTGGTAGACGGCGCTGGTGTCGGCGGGGAGGGTGCCGCCGGTGGCGAGGGTCTCGTAGGCGTCGCCGCCGGCGTGCACCGAGGGCAGCGGGTTGGTGGTGGACAGGTCGATCGGCGGCACGTGGACGCCGAGGGCGGCGAGGTCGTCGCGGCCGGCGTGCACGGCTCGGGTGTCCACGGTCGTCATGTCGAGAGGATCGAACATCCCGCCCATCGGGGGCAATAGTTCCGAATATTATTCGCCATAATCGCTTCCGGATCCGGTGGCGTTCGGTGGAGGATGGCGGCATGCCCCCCGTATCGAACGATGTTCGGCCGTTCGCGGCGCTCGACGACACCGACCGCGCCATTCTGTCCGAGCTGGCCGGCGACGGCCGGTTGCCGAACAATGCCCTGGCCGAACGGGTGGGGGTGGCGCCGTCGACCTGCCTGGCGCGTACCCGGGCGTTGCGGGAGTGCGGGGCGATCCGGGGGTTCCACGCCGAGGTGCATCCGGCCGCGCTGGGGTTGCCGTTGCAGGCGCTGGTGTCGGTGCGGCTGACCGAGCACGCGCGGGCGGCGGTGGACGCGTTCCGGGCCCGCTCGGTGCGGCTGCCGGGGGTGGTGTCGGTGTTCCACGTGGCCGGCGCGGAGGATTACGTGCTGCACGTGCGGGCGGCCTCGGCGGAGGCGCTGCGCGACTTCGTGCTGGACCATCTGGCGGTGGATCCGGCGGTGCAGCACACCCAGACCAGCCTGATCTTCGAGCAGGCCCGCGGGTCGGGTTGATCACGTAGCCGACCGGTTCGGGAACAGATCCGGCGTAGGCCGGGTTGGGCAGCCGTGTGATCGACGTTCCGTTGTCTGTCCTGGACCTCGCCCCCGTCGCCGCCGGTGCCTCCGCCGGTGAGGCGTTGCGGCACACGACCGAGCTGGCGCGACGCGCCGACGAGTTGGGCTACCACCGGTTCTGGGTGGCCGAGCACCACAACATGCCGGCCATCGCCTCGTCGGCGCCGGCGGTGCTGATCGCGCACCTGGCCGCGCACACCACCGACATCCGGCTCGGCTCCGGTGGGGTGATGCTGCCCAACCACGCGCCGCTCGTGGTCGCCGAGCAGTTCGGCACCCTGGAGGCGCTGCATCCCGGCCGGATCGACCTGGGCATCGGCCGGGCGCCCGGCACCGACCAGGTGACCGCGTTGGCGCTGCGCCGGACCATGGAGGGCCTTTCGGCCGAGGGTTTTCCCCGGGAGCTGAACGATCTGATGGGCTACTTCGACGACACGGCGTCGGGGCGGATCACCGCGACTCCGGGGCGTGGGCAGCGGCCGGCGGTGTGGTTGTTGGGGTCCAGTGGGTTCAGCGCGCAGCTGGCCGGCGCGCTGGGCCTGCCGTTCTCCTTCGCGCACCACTTCAGCGCGCAGAACACGTTGCCCGCGTTGGCGCTGTACCGGCAGAGTTTCCGCCCGTCGCGGTGGCTGGAGCGGCCGTACGCGATGGTGGCGGTGAACGCGGTGTGCGCGGAGTCCGACGAGCGGGCCGAGTGGCTGGCCGGGCCGGCCGGGCTGTCGTTCCTGCGGTTGCGGTCGGGGCGACCGGAGCCCCTGGCGAGCCCGGACGAGGCGGCGGCGTACCCGTACACCGAGTTCGAGCGGGAGTTCCTGGCGCAGCGCCGGCAGGGTCAGGCGAGCGGTTCCCCGCAGACGGTCCGCCGGCAGTTGGGCGAGCTGCTGGAAAGCATCGGCGCGGACGAGCTGATGCTGACCACGATGGTGTACGACGTCGCCGACCGGGTGCGTTCGTTCGAGCTGATCGCGACCGAGGTTGCCGGCGGTCTGCGTCGCTGAGGCGGCGGCCGACGGTCGGCGGGCCCGGTGGCCGGGGCGGCGAGGTGGCCCAGGTCACAGCGTTCCCGGGGTTGTGAAACACGATCTTCACGGCAGCGTCACTCTCGCGACGCGGAGCCCGCCTAACGTTGTATCCGGTGGTGGTACGGCACTCCCCGGTCGGGACGGGTCGGGGGTGCCGCGGTGTGGGGCACCGGGCCGCAGTTGTGCGGATTCCGCGATTGCGGCCCGGTGCCTTCTCCCTTTCTTCTACCGCTTGTGCACCCCGGCGGTCAACGCAGGTAGATGTCGGGCGCGGGTGGCGTGCTCATGCCGTCGCCGAGGAAGAAGCTCGGGTGCGGGGGCTGGTTGTAGGCGGTGTTCTGCCAGGCGATGGCGACCCGGTACTGCAGGTCGTGCATCAGGGTGTGGAGCCGGAGGCTGGTCGGCGTCGGGGTGCTGTAGATGCGCAGGGCCCGACTGTCGGTGGTGCGCCACACCACCTCCTCCCGCCAGTCACCGAACAGGTCGGCCGAGAGCGCGGGAGTGGCCTTGGTGCCGTTGTTTGACGCGACGCCACTGCCGGTGAGCAGGCGGGTGTCGCCGCCGGTGCCGTACTTGTCGATGCGGGTGGCGTCGAGCAGTTCGCGGACCGGGTCGCCGTCCCACCAGACGAGGAAGTTCGTCGAGGACGGCTTGCGGCCGATGTTCTGGCCCCGGGTGTTGGCCAGGCCGCTCACCGCGGACGACCAGGATTCGGCACCGGGGCTGCCGGCCCAGATGTCGCCCGAGACGCCCCGGCCGTTGTCGCCGCCGGTGGGGGTGGACCAGAGGATCTGGCCGGTGCGGGCGTCGGCGAACCAGGAGCTGGGCTTGCTGCCGTCCTCGCTCACCTTGAAGTACTCCAGACCCGGGCGGGACGGGTCGAGGTCGCCGACGTGTCCGGCGTCGCCGTGGCCGTGGCCGGTGGACCACAGCAGCCGGCCGTTGTCGTCGATGGTGGCCGCACCGTAGACGATCTCCTGCCGGCCGTCGCCGTCGACGTCGGCGACGGAGAGGCTGTGGTTGCCCTGCCCGGCGGCGGCGCCGTTGCCGGCGGCGTTGGAGTCGAAGGTCCACCGTCTGGTGAGGGTGCCGTTGCGGAAGTCCCAGGCGGCGATGACCGCGCGGGTGTAGTAGCCACGGGCCATGATCAGCGACGGGCGTTGTCCGTCGAGGTAGGCGGTGCCGGCGAGGAACCGGTCGACCCGGTTGCCGTAGTTGTCGCCCCAGGAGGAGACGGTGCCGCGCGGCGGGTCGTAGTTGACGGTGGACAGGGCGGCACCGGTGCCGCCGTCGAACATGGTCAGGTACTCGGGGCCGGCGAGGACGTAGCCGGCGGAGTTGCGGTGGTCGGCGTTGGCGTTGCCGATCACCTGGCCGGTGCCGGAACGGGTGCCGTCGGCGGTCTTCATGGCCACCTCGGCACGGCCGTCACCGTCGTAGTCGTACACCTGGAACTGGGTGTAGTGGGCACCGGCCCGAATGTTGCGGCCCAGGTCGATGCGCCACAGCCGGTAGCCGGGCAGGGTGTACGCGTCGAGGTAGACGTTGCCGGTGTAGCCGGACTGCGAGTTGTCCTTGGCGTTGGACGGCTCCCACTTGACCACGAAGTCGTAGTCGCCGTCACCGTCGAGGTCGCCGACGCTGACGTCGTTCGCGGAGTAGGTGTACGCCTCGCCGCTGGGTGTGGTGCCGCCGGGCGGGACCTGCAACGGCACGTCGAGGTAGCCGGCGGGGAACTGCAGGGCGTGCACGGACTGGGTCTGTTCGACGCCGTCCACCAGGGCCCGCAAGATGTAGTTCGCTCCGGCCGGCGCGCCACTGTCCAGGTAGTTGGTCGCGCCGGTGATCGGGCTGGCGTTCACCCTGGTCGTGCCCCGGTAGAGGTTGAACGCGACGCCGCTGGTCTCGGTGCCCAGCAGCCGCCAGGAGACCAGGTTGGCCGACCCGGAGCGGACGCTGACCAGCCCCCGTTCCAGGTTCTCCGCCTGCATCGCCCCGGGCGGTGGGGTGGGCGGTGGGGTGGTCGGCGATGGAGTCGTCGTCGGCGCCACGGTGGGTGACGGGCGCGGCGGGCTGGGCGTTGGGGTGGTCGGCGTGGGGGTCGGTGCGGTGGCGCCGGTGCAGGTGGTGCCGTTCAGCGCGAAGCTGGTGGGGGCCGGGTTGCTGCCGGTCCACGAGCCGTTGAAACCGAAGTTGACGCTGCCGTCGGTGGCGATGGCGGCGTTGTAGTCGACGTTGCGGGCGCTGACCTGAGCGCCGGACTGGGTTGCGGTGGTGTTCCAGGCCTGGGTGACCTGTTGTCCGGCGGCCCAGGTCCAGGTCAGGGTCCAGCCGTCGACCGGGTCGCCGAGGTTGGTGACGGTGACGTCGGCGCCGAAGCCGCCGGTCCACTGGTTGGTGACGCGGTAGTCGACGCGGCATCCGGCGGCGGCGGCCGAGGCGGTCAGGGTGGTCAGCACGCCGGCGGCGGCGACCGCGGTGGCGGTGGCCGCGGCGAGCAGGGCCGCCCGGGGGGCGGTGCGAGGCATGGTTCCTCCGATGGAGGTCGGGACGCGCGACGTCCGGCGCTCCGTCGGCCGTGCCCGGGGCCGACGGGTGTTCGTCCACCGGCCGTGCCCGGGCCGGCGGCCGGGCCGCGCTAGCGGAAAGGGTCCATCTGATCGATGGTCATGAGTGCGTTCCCGCGCATCTGTGATGCTAGGGCAAGCGTTTTCTGCGCACAATCGATCCACCGCCTTGCTCTACCGCCGCTCCTTTTGATCCACTCGCCGGGTGGCTGCACACATGACGCCGGAGGAGTTCCGCCAGGCCGGGTACGCGGTGGTCGACTGGATCGCCGACTACTGGGCGACCCTGCCCCAGCGCCCGGTGACCTCCCAGGACCCGCCCGGCACGGTGGCCGCCGGGCTGCCGGCCGGACCACCGGTGCGGGGTGAGCCGGTCGAGGCGGTCCTCGCCGACCTGGACAAGCTGGTCGCACCCGGGCTCACCCACTGGCAGCACCCGGGCTTCTTCGGGTACTTCCCGGCCAACACCTCGGGCCCCAGCGTGCTCGGTGACCTGGTCAGTGCCGGGCTCGGCGTGCAGGGCATGCTCTGGGCCACCGGTCCGGCGTGCACCGAACTGGAGACGGTGCTGCTCGACTGGCTGGCCGACCTGCTGGACCTGCCGGCCCGGTTCCGCTCCGCCGGTCGCGGTGGCGGCGTCATCCAGGACTCCGCCTCCTCGGCCACCCTGGTGGCCACCCTGGTCGCGCTGCACCGGGCGGCCGGTGGCCGGTGGCGGCAGGCCGGCGTCGACCGTCGCTACCGGGTCTACGCCTCGACCGAGGCGCACTCGTCGGTGGAGAAGGCCGCCCGGATCGCGGGGCTGGGCGCCGACGGGGTACGCCTGATCGAGGTGGATCCGGCGACCCGGGCGATGTCGCCGGCGGCGCTGCGCGCCGCGATCGAGGCGGACCGGGCGGCCGGGGCGGTGCCCGCCCTGGTGGTGGCGACCGTCGGCACCACCTCCACCACGGCGGTGGACCCGCTGCCCGAGATCGGCCCGATCTGCGCCGAGCACGGTGTCTTCCTGCACGTCGACGCCGCGTACGCGGGCGCGGCGGCGGTCTGCCCGGAGTTGCGGTTCGGCCACGCGGGCCTGGAGTACGCCGACTCGTACTGTTTCGACCCGCACAAGTGGCTGCTCACCGGCTTCGACTGCGACGCGTTCTGGGTGGCCGACGCGGGCGAGCTGGTGGAGGCGTTGACCGTGCTGCCGGAGTACCTGCGCAACGCGGCCACCGAGTCCGGCGCGGTGATCGACTACCGGGACTGGCAGGTGCCGCTCGGTCGGCGGTTCCGGGCCTTGAAGCTGTGGTTCGTGCTGCGCTGGTACGGCGTCGAGGGTCTGCGCGAGCACATCCGTGGCGGCGTCGCGCTGGCCGCCGGGTTCGCCGACCGGGTCCGCGCCGACGAGCGGTTCGAACTGGTCGCCGACCATCCGTACGCGCTGGTCTGTTTCCGGCTGCGCGGCCCGGACGGGCCGAACGAACGGCTGCTGGCGGCGGTGAACGCCACCGGCCGGATCTACCTCACCCACACCCGCGTCGCCGGCCGACACACCCTACGCCTGGCCGTCGGCGCCCCCCAGACCACCCAGTCCCACGTAGACGAGGCCTGGCACCTCATCTCCCACACCGCGACAACCCTCTCCCCTCCCTTACCTCGTCGATCATGAGGTTGTTGTCCCCGCGCCCGGCGTGTCGGGACGACAACCTCATGGTCAACAGGGATCAGGGCCGGCGGTCGTGCCCGGCGCCGACCGGCTCGGCGGGGGCGGGGGTCTGTGCGGGGGTGTCGGTGGTGAGGGCCGCGGCGAGGGACCGCTCGCGGCGGGTCCGCCGCAGCACCCGGACCGCGAGCGTCAGGGCGGTGATCCATCCGGCGGCCAACACCAGGTAGACGATCACCGGCAGGGAACCGTCCACATCACCGGCGCGCATCAGGACCCGGGCGTTGGTCAGCACGATCACGCCACCGACGGCCGCGCCGAGCAGTTGGGCCGGCACGATGCGGACCAGCCAGGCCGCGACCGGCGCGGCGATCAGGCCACCGGCGAGCAGCGCGAGCACGATCGGCAGCAGGAAGCCCTCGGTGCCCAGACCGATCAGGAAGCCGAGGCTGGCGGCGGCGGCCACGACGAACTCGGAGGTGTCCACCGAGCCGATCACCTTGCGCGGCTCCAGCCGACCGCTGACCAGCAGCGCCGGGGTGGCCACCGGACCCCATCCACCACCGCCGGTGGCGTCGACGAAGCCGGCGACGAGGCCGAGCGGGCCGAGGAAACGCCCGCGTAGCCGTCCGGCGGCCGGGTTGCGGCGCAGCGGCCGGGAGAACCGGATGAGCAGGTACGCCCCGAGCGTGAACAGGATCGCGGCCATCCATGGTGCGGCCGACTCGGTGGACAGGGCGCTGAGGAAGGTGGCGCCGGCGAAGGCACCGAGCGCGCCGGGCACCGCGATGCGGCGCACCACCCGCCAGTCGACGTTGCCGAACCGCCAGTGCGCGGTGCCCGCGGCGAGCGTGGTGCCGATCTCGGCCAGGTGCACCGAGGCGGACGCCGCCGCCGGTGCGACGCCGACCAGCAGCAACAGCGTCGAGGAGGTCAGCCCGTACGCCATGCCGAGGGAACCGTCGACGAGTTGCGCGGCGAGCCCCACCAACGCGATGACGAGCAGCTTGCGCACGACGCCTCCCGGCTAAATTGGTATCTCCTATCGGCTTGGTCGACAATGCGGCATGCCGGGGCCTTCGGTCAACCCCGCGATCAGTCAGTGAGACGACAACGTCGCCCGACGCGTGGCGTCAGGGGTGCGCCGGTGCGTCCGGTCAGGTCCAGGCGGCGGGATCGGCGACCAGCTTGGTGACCGGCTCGGGCAGGGTGCCCCGCGCCACGTCGGCGACGGTGACCAGTTCGAGGATCTGCCGCTCGCTGGCCCGCAACGCGATCCAGACCTCCTGCAACGCCCGCGCCGCACCCTGGTAGCCGAGGTGCTCGGGGCGTTGACCCCGGATGTGGGCGAGCGGTCCGTCGATCACCCGGATCACCTCGGCGAGGCTGATCTCCTCGGCCGGCCGGGCCAGCCAGTAGCCGCCCTCCGGGCCGCGCTGGGCCTGCACCACGCCGGCCCGACGCAGTTGCAGCAGGATGCTCTCCAGGAACTTCGGCGGGATCTGCTGGGCCCGCGCGATCTGGTCGGCGGTGACCGGTCGCCCCCGGCCAGCCCCGGTCACCGAGGCCAGTTCGGCGACCGCTCGAAGGGCGTAGTCCACCCGGGCTGAGAGACGCATGTCGGACAGGTTAACGGTCGGGTATCCGGGCGCTGCCCGGCGGCCCGACACCGGACCTGACGCATCGCCCGGTCACGCCGGACGCCCACCGGTCGGCGGGACGGGTCGGCTAGCCGCCGACCCGGCGCAGCAGTCCCTCCTGGACGGCGCTGGCGATCTGGCTGCCGGCCACGGTGAACATGCGGCCGGTGGCCAGCCCGCGCGCCCCGGAGGCCGACGGGCTCCAGCAGTCGTAGAGGAACCATTCGTCGGCCCGGAACGGGCGGTGGAACCACAGGGCGTGGTCCAGGCTCGCCCCCACCACCCCGCCCGGTCCCCACACCTCGCCGTGCACCGAGAGCACCGAGTCGAGCAGGGTCAGGTCGGAGGCGTAGGTCAGGGCGCAGGCGTGCAGCAGCGGGTCGTCGGGCAGCTTGCCGTCGATGCGCATCCACACCCGCTGGTGCGGGTCGGCCGGCCGGTCGCCGGGACGTACCCAACCGGGCTCACCGACGTAACGCACGTCGATCGGTCGGGGAATCTGCCCCCAGATGCCCAGCCGCTCCGGGTACCGGGACAGCCGGTCGGTCATGGTCGGCACCGACTCGGGCCCGGGCACGTCCGGCGGCAGGGGGGCGTGGTGGTCCAGCCCCTCCTCCGGCCGCTGGAACGAGGCGGACATGAAGAAGATGGGCTTGCCGTGCTGGAGCGCGACCGAGCGGCGCACCGAGAAGGAGCGGCCGTCACGGATGTTCTCCACCTCGTACTCGATCGGCTCGACCGGGTCGCCGGCGCGTACGAAGTAGCCGTGCAGGGAGTGGACCACCCGTTCGGGATCGACGGTGCGGCCGGCGGCGACCAGGGCCTGGCCGGCGACCTGGCCGCCGTACACCCGCTGCGGGCCGACCGGCGGGCTCATCCCCCGGAACGACATCGCGCCGGTGGGCGCGAGGTCCAGGACCTCCAGCAGCTGGTCGACGGCGGCCTGGCCGACGAGCGAGCTGACGGTCACTGCAAAGCCCGCGCCGTGGCGGCGTCGACGAGCGAACCGAGCTGGTGCACCCGCAGGGTGTTCGTCGAGCCGGGGCTGCCGGGCGGGCTGCCGGCCACGATCACCACGTAGTCGCCGGGGTTGCCCCGGTTCAGCCCGAGCAGCGCCTGGTCGACCTGGCGGAACATGTCGTCGGTGTGCTGCACGAACGGCATCAGGAAGGTCTCCACCCCCCAGGAGAGGGCGAGCTGCGCCCGGACCTCGGGCACCGGGGTGAAGGCCAGCAGCGGCAGGTCGCAGTGCAGCCGGCTGAGCCGGCGCACGGTGTCACCGGTCTGGGAGAACGCGACAAGCGCCTTGGCGCCGATGGCCCGGGCGATCGAGGAGGCGGCCACGGTGAGCGCGCCGCCGTGCGTACGCGGGTCGTGCTGCAGGCGGGGCACCAGGATCGAGCCGGCCTCGGTGGTGGTGACGATCTTGGACATGGTGCTGACCGTGAGCACCGGGTACTTGCCGACGCTGGTCTCACCGGAGAGCATCACCGCGTCGGCCCCGTCGAGCACCGCGTTCGCCACGTCGGAGGCCTCGGCGCGGGTCGGCCGGGAATTCTCGATCATGGAGTCGAGCATCTGGGTGGCCACGATGACCGGCTTGGCGTTCTCCCGGCACAACTGCACCGCGCGCTTCTGCACCAACGGCACCTCGTCGAGCGGCAGTTCCACGCCGAGATCACCACGGGCCACCATCACCCCGTCGAAGGCCAGCACGATCGCTTCGAGGTGGTCGACCGCCTCCGGCTTCTCGACCTTGGCCAGCACCGGGCGGTGCACACCGACCTCGCTCATGATCGCGTGGCACAGCTTGATGTCGTCGGCGGAGCGGACGAACGACAGGGCGACCAGGTCCACCCCGAGGCCGAGCGCGAAGCGCAGGTCGGCGGCGTCCTTCTCCGACAGGGCGGGCACGCTGACCGCCACGTTCGGCAGCGAGACACCCTTGTTGTTGCTGACCGGACCACCCTCGGTGACCAGCACCCGGATGTCGTTGCCGGTGACGTCGGTGACCTCGACGGCCACCCGGCCGTCGTCGATCAGCAGCCGGTCACCGGGCTTCACCTCCTGCGGCAGCTTGCGGTAGGTGCAGGAGACCCGCTCCTTGCTGCCCACGACGTCGTCACCGGTGATCACCACGGAGTCGCCGGTGCGCCACTCGTGCGGACCCTCGGCGAACCGGCCGAGTCGGATCTTGGGCCCCTGGAGGTCGGCCAGGATCGCCACCGGCTGGCCCGCGGCCTCGGCCGCCTCCCGGACGAGCCGGTAGACCGACTCGTGGTCGGCGTGGCTACCGTGACTGAAGTTGAGCCTCGCCACGTTCATGCCAGCTTCGACGAGCCCGCGGATGCGCTCGGGCGACGAGGTGGCGGGGCCAAGAGTGCAGACGATCTTCGCGCGGCGTGTCACGCCCATCAGGCTAGTCTCTCCTCCGGGTCGGACCACCGGCCGACCCCTTGCGCAATGTGGAACAGTTGTCCAACGGCGCGCGGCCCAGTGGCGCGGCCGGCGAGCGTGGGCCGCTCCGGACGTCGACGGCGGGCAACGGCGACCGCGCGCCGGAATGGTACGCCCCTGGCGCCAGGCCGCGTGGGGGCGCTCCGGGTCGACAACTGTACGCGCACCGTCGACAACCCGCCGTGACCGCGGCTGGTGCGCCTCAGCTTTCCGTCTTGACCAGCGGAAACTCCAGCGAGCCGGCCGGGCAGAGGAAGGTCATCACGTCCACCCGGTAGAGGCCGGCCTGCACCGCCGGATCGGCTTCCATCACGCTGCGGACGTCGTCGACCGACCCGGTCCGGGCCAGACCGAACCCGAGCGGTGGGTCCGGATCCCGGGCCTGACCGTCCACCGCCCCGGCGACCAGGATGATCCCCCGCCGCTGCATCGCCTGCATGTGACTGGCGTGCTCGGCCTGCAACCGCTGGACCGTCTCGGGCGGCAACGCCCGCCCGGCGGCGCCGGGATACAGCACGATGCATTCGTAGGTGTCGAGCGCGAAGTCGACCTGGGGCTCCCCTGACATGGCTTCCCTTCCGCACGGCCCGCCGACGCCAGGCGGTGCACGCGGCGGTACCGTCCAGCCTCCCACGGACGGTCCGGCCGTACCGGCGCTCCGCCGATCCCGCGCCCCGGCGACCCGCGCCGGGCCGATCACCGGGTCCGCCCGCGCGCCGGGTGACCGGCGGGCGGGCGGTCGCTACCGTGTGCTCGTCGTCAGGGCGACGACGGTGGGAGGGTGCGGCGGTGCGGGATGATGAGCCGGCGGCGGAGCCGCTGCCGTACGCGGAGGTCACCGACGCCGGGTACGGCAGCCGGGTCGCGGAGACGTTCTCGGTGCGCCGGTACGGTCCGGCGGTGCTGCTCACCGGCGACTGCCCCCGGTGCCAGCACCCGATCAGCTGCCCGATCGTCGACGAGGTGTACCGGCGGGAGGCACCGCCGGCAGCGGTCGACCCCGGCTACCGGACGCTGCTGTGCAGTTGCGCCGCCGACCACCCGGCCCGCCCCGACGGGCTGGCCGGCTGCGGCGCGTACTGGACGGTGACCCTGGAGGTCGAGGCGTGATCCGACTGCGGCCCGGTCCCCCGGCGACCCGTACAGACCTGCGCCGGGCGCAGGAACTGGCTGCGTTGCTGCGCGGCGAACTGGACCGGGTCCGGGCCGCCGCGCTGGCCTGGCGCAACGGGCTGGGCGGCCTGCTCGTCGCGCTCGTCGGGTTCAGCCTGATCCGGGGTCGCTCCGACGTCGGCACCCTCGCACCGGGCTGGGGCGTCCTGGTCGGCATACTGCTGCTGGCCGCCATCGGGGCCGGGGTCGCCGGGGCGCTGGCGCTGCTGCGGGCCGCGCACGGGCCGCTGTCGGTGACGCCGGTCGCCGAACTGCTCCCGGCTCCGCTCGGCGAGCACCGCGAGGCCCTCGCCGCGGCCCGGGCCCTGCGCCTCGGGGTGCTGCTGGTACTGGCCTGCACCGCTCTGCTGGTCGCCGCCGTGGGCGTCACCTGGTACGCGCCCGGCCAGCCCTGACCCGAGCCGGCGTCCGGTCGCCGGCCGTGCGTCGTGGGCCGGAGCCGGGGCGTCCCGGTGAGATCGCGAGGGCGACCCGCGCCCGGTCAGGGGCCGACGTGGGCGTAGCCGGCCCAGAGCTCCGGCAGGTCGGGCAGGGCGGCACGCGCCTGCCGGACGGCGTGGTGCAGGGCGGACGCCGCCCGTTCCGGGTCGAGACCACCGGCCACCGCCAGCGCCGCGTAGAGGTCCTCGCACAGCTGCACGGTGAGCGTGTCGGAGATGGCCCAGAGCGCGCCGATGACGTGTCGGAAACCCGCCAACTGGAACGCGGTGCCCAGGGTCAGCGCCTCGTCCGGCAGGGCGGCGCCGCCGCGTACCGTGTCGCAGGCGGACAGGACCGCGAGCGCGGCCGTGGTGCCAGCCGGCCGCCACAGGTCCCGTACATGCAGCGGCCCACCCGCCAGCGCGAGCCGACCCCGGGCGGGTGCGGCCAGATCCTGGGTGCCGTGACAGCACAGGTGGACCACGGACGTTCCCGGCAGCGCGTCGAGCACCGCCGAGGGGGTGGCCGCCAGTCCGGTCAGCGACGTCACGTCGCTCAGGTGCCGGCGTACCACGGCCTGCTCCCCCGCCGCGCCCGGCAGATCCGTCAGCCCCGGCGTGCGGGGCATCCCGACGAACAGGGCCGAGGTGACCGGCGCGGACCTGGCCGCCGGCCCCTGCCGGGCCCGGACGAGCGAGCGCAGCGAGGCGGTGTACGACGAGACGACCCGGTCGAGGACCCCGGCTCCGCCGTCCAGCGGGGCAGCGGCGTGCAGCGGCAGCAGGGTGAGCACCCCGGTGGGACACCACCACAGGCGCGTCGGCGTGACGCCGGTGGCAGGTGGTGCGACGGCCGGGTCCAGCGCGTCCAGCACCGGGGCGGCGACCACCCGCCACAACCAGTCGAGGGTTTCCGGGATCCGGCGGCGGAACGCGGCCCGACGGCGCTGCGCCTCCGGACCCGGGTCGCCGACGGGCGCGGTGGCCTCGGCGAGCCCGGTCAGGAAGTACGCGGCCCGCACCTGCAGTTCGCCGAGGCTCAGCTCGGGCAGCGGCACCGTCGTCACCCGTCCCCCGCTGACCAGCAGCGCGTCGCACCGCCGGTCGGCGACGTTGACGAGCACCACCGGGCCGTCCTCGCCGGCCCGGGCCAGGTCGGCGAAGGGGGGTGGGCGGAGGAAACGGTCGAAGTCGGGCAGCTGCCGGATCTCCGCAAGCACCTCGCGCCGCTGGACGGCCAGCTCGTGCCGGCGTTCCGAGCCCGCCCCCATTTCGCCACCGGACGGCACGGCGCGGGCCGGGACCGCCAGCCCGGCGACCGGCGCGGGTCCGGTCAGGTCGCGGCGCGGGTCGAGGCGGTCGAGGGCGGTCTGGACGGCGGCCAGGCGCTCGGCCAGCCGGGGTGCCTCCGCGCGCAGCGCCGCCAGGTCGGCGCCGGCGTCGTGGGCCCGGGTGAGCAGCACCCCACGGCCGTACTCCAACAGCTCCACCGCGCGTTGCGGCCGGTCGAGTGCGATCGCCACCGCCGCGGCGTCGCCGGCCAGGCCCGGGAACTGCCCGAGCAGCCGGCCCTGGTCGTCGAGGTCCATGCCGTGCCAGGCCACCAGGTCGAGCAGTTCGATCGCCGTGGTGTAGCCCGCCAGGGCGGCCGGCAGGTCGCCCGCCTCGGCGGCGAGAGCGGCGTACCGCCGCGCGGCGACCGCCCGCAACAGCGACGGCGCCGCCTCGATCGCGGCGGCCTCGCGCAGCGCGGCGATCGCCTCCGCCAGCTCGACCGCCGGCAGGTCGCCGCCGACAGCCGAAACGACGGCGGTCGAGTCCGCGCGGTGCCCCGTGGCGGCCGGGCCGTCGGGAGCCGGGCCGTCGGGGGCCGGTTCCGCGGTGGCGTCGGCCGCAGCGGTCGCGTCGGCGGTGGCGTGGGCGATCTCCTCGACGGCGACGGCCAGGTTGCTCAGGCACATGGTCCGCTCCGGATGGTCCACGGGCAGGGCCGCCACCGCCGCCCGGTACGCCGTCAGCATCTCGCGGGCGTCGGGGGTGTTGCGCCTGGTCCGGAACCTGATCAGCAGCGCGTTGCCGAGGTTGGTCAGCAGCCGGTACTGGTCGCCGGCCGAGGTGGCGGCCGCGTCGGCGAGCGCCCGCAGCAGGGTGACCGCCTCGTCGAGCACGGCGGGATCCTCGGTGAGCTGGTGCCGCAGCAGGTGGCTGAGCGCGAGCGTGCGCACGATCCGGACGCGTTCCTCGGGCTCGGCCTCCCGTTGCGCCAGCTCCGCCGCCTCCCGTAGCAGCGTGACCGCCTGCTCGGCGTCGGCCAGCGCGGCGGCGCGGGCCTGCTCCGGCGTGGCACCGTCGGTCGGCAGCGCGGCGTTGACGACCAGTTCGGTGCGCCGGTTCAGCGCCGATCCGAGGTTGAACAGCCCCCACATCCGGTCCGGATTCCCGGGCGGAGCAGCGGCCACGGCCCGCCGCAGCACCACCATCGCCTCGGTGAGGATTGCCAGGTCCTGGGTCCGGCCGAAGAGTTCCTGCAACGCCAGGCCGAGATTCGACAGGTAGAGCGGCAGCTTCGCGGGATGCGCCGGGTTCGCCGCCGCCTCGCGCAGCTTCGTCACGGCGAGTTCCAGCAGCTCCGGCTCACCCGCCTGGTCGGCCAGCTCACGCAGCGTGTCGCCCAGGTTGTTCAGCAGGTCCGGCCGCGACGGATGCTCGACCGGCAGCAGCCGCTCCGCCTCGGTCAACACCTCGCGGGCCTGCCGGAGGGTCGCCAACCCGAACAGGTCGGCGTGCCATCGGCCCAGTGTGTACCCGAGGTCGCAGAGCGCGCGGGCCCGCTGCTCCGGGTCGGTCGTCCCGTCGGCCGCCGCCCGCAGCAGCCGCTCCGCCTCGCGCAGATCGTCGGCCCGGCGGTGCAGCGCGTAGCGCGTCTCCAACAGCTTGCCCTCGGCCTGCCACAGCCCGCCCACGTCCTGCCCGTCGAGCCGAGGTCCGGCCGCCGCCGCCCGGTACGCCTCGATCGCCGCGTCCAGGTCGGCCGGGGTCTTCCGCCGTTCGTGGCGCTCACCGACGAGCCCCGCCAGGGTGACTCGGGCCAGACCGCCCTGTTCCTCGCTGAGCCCCGAGGCCAGCGCGGCACGGTTGGCCTCGATCGCCGTGTCCAGGTCGCGGTCGGTGCCGCTGGCCACGAACCGTCTACTGGCCAGCGTCGCGTACGTGAACAGGACCAGCGGGTCGGCCCGGACGGACACCGCCTGCGCCAGCACGTCGACGGCCCGGTCGAGGTCGGCCGGCTCACCCCGGCGCTCCCAGCGTTCCCGCAGCTGCCCGGCGAGGTTCACCCGAGCCATCAGCCACACCGGCGCGTCGGCGGGGGCGGCCCGGGCCGCGTCGCCGAGCAGCTGGATCGACTCGTCCAGCGCCGCGACGTCCCCCGCCTGTTCGAACCGGTCACCGAGAACGTTGCCGAGGTTGAACAGCCGGGTCGGACGTTCCGGGTCACCGGCCGGGGTCGACTCCAGACTCTCCCGGTGCGCGTCGATCGCCGCCGGAAGCGACTGCTGCCGGCCCAGTCGCAGGTACTGCTCCCGGCGTACCCGTCCGAGCGCGGAAAGGTAGTGCAGGCGTTCGGGTGCGCCGGACGGTGTCCCGACCAGCGCCCGTTCCAGCAGCGCCTGCGCCTGGTCGGCCACCCGGTAGTCCCCGGAACGCTCGGCCCCGGCCATCAGCATGACCGCCTGGCCGAACAGCGCAGCGCCCAACTCGGCCTCGGGAGTGGAGCGCGCGGCCGGGACGCGAACACCGGGGGGCGGCGTACCGCTGTGCGCGCTGCCGGAGGGCCCGGAACCTGCCGTGCTCGCGGTACCGGCGTCCGACGCCCCGATCCCGGAGCCGGAACGAGGATCGGCCCGGGCCGACGCACCGGAACGGACGTCGCGGCCGGGACCGGCCGGTCCGCCGGCGGTGGCTACGTGCGCGCGGAGCATCGCCAGCAGCGACGGCGGTACCCGCTCCGGCGCCAGGCTGAGCAGCAGTTCGGTCAACCCGACCGCCTGGATGAGGTCCGGCCCGTCCGAGCCCGCCGGTAGGCACTGGTACCGGTACCAGTGCAGACAGGCCAGGAGGAACAGCGCCTCGGCCTCGCGTTCCGTCGTGCCCCGCCGGCTAACGCCGTTGAGCAGGTCGTAGAGCGGCTTGGCTTCCCGCAGCGCCTCGTGGTCCAGCACCCACCGCGGCTCCATGGTGGTGCCGTAGCTGTCCAGCCGCTCCCGCAGCCGCCGGACCGGATCGGACCTGAACGGTCGCCACATGCCAGCCCTCCCGTCGCAGGCACCGTCCCGCACAGCAGTATCAGCCACGGCGACCGCCCGCTGTCCCGAAGCCGACCGGGGTAATTTGAGGCTCCGACAGCCAGCGAACCGAAAGGTGGCCCCCATGGCGCTCGACACCGGCACCCGACCGGCGAAGGAGTCCGGCACCTACCGTATCGGCGGCGACATACCGGTCGACCGGCTCGGTTACGGCGCGATGCAGATCACCGGTCCCGGGGTCTGGGGTGACCCGAAGGATCCGGCCGAGGCGGTCCGGGTGCTGCGCCGCGCCTACGAGCTGGGGGTGACGTTCATCGACACCGCCGACTCGTACGGGCCGTTCGTCTCCGAGCTGCTGATCCGCGAGGCGCTGCACCCGTACGCCGACGACCTGCTGATCGCGACGAAGGCCGGGCTGACCCGCAGCGGCCCGGGTGACTGGCGGCCGGTGGGCCGACCGGAGTACCTGCGTCAGCAGTGTGAGCTGAGCCTGCGTCACCTCGGGCTGGAGTCCATCGGGCTCTACCAGCTGCACCGCATCGACCCGGCGGTGCCGCTGGCCGACCAGCTCGGTGAGCTGGCGCTGCTGCGGGAGGAGGGCAAGATCCGGCACATCGGGCTCTCCGAGGTGACCGTCGACCAGATCGAGGCGGCCCGCCGGATCACGCCGATCGTGTCCGTGCAGAACCTGTACAACCTGGCCAACCGCGACGCGGAGGACGTGCTCGACCACTGCGAAAAGCATGACCTCGCGTTCATTCCGTGGTTCCCGATCGCGACCGGCGACCTGGCCCGGCCGGGCGGCCCGCTGGACGCCGTGGCCGCCGAGCACGACGCGACGCCCGCGCAACTGGCCCTCGCCTGGCTGTTGCGCCGGTCGCCGGTCATGCTGCCGATTCCCGGAACGTCGTCGGTGGCGCACCTGGAGGAGAACGTGGCCGCCGCCCAGGTGCGGCTGACCGACGCCGAGTACGAAAGGCTCTCCGCCGCCACCGCCTGATCTTCCACGCGATACGTCACCCCCGCCGCACGCCCCGTCGCCCCCGCGCCATGCCATGCGCATCGCACCGTGCCGTGCGCGCCGTGCCGTGCCGTGCGCTCGCAACTTCGGGGAAACTGCTGCCTGCGCCCGCTCAGACCCGACAACTTCGGGGAAACTGCTGCCTGCGCGGCCCGCCTGGCATCGGGGGGGTCTGGGTCGGGCTTCGTCGACGGGCAGGTGGGTGTCGGTGGGTGCGGCCCGGCGGCTGCGTGCGGCCGCCGGGCCGGGTGGGTCACAGGGCCAGGCAGTTGGGGCTGATCGCGGCGTCGCGCAGGGCCTGCCGGACGACGGTGTAGGTGGTGCCGTCGAGCACCAGGCCGAGGTGACCGACCACGCGCAGCGGACACCGGGACTGGATCAGCACGTTCGTCGCCCCGTCGGCCAGCATCGCGTTGTCCACCGGTCGGACCAGTTCGTCCTGCCAGGTACGCACGGTGGTCCAGCGCACCGGTGCCGGCGTGTCGTCGCCCGCGTTGAGGGCGGTGAGAAACGACGACCCGATGGTCATCTGTTGGCAGGCGACCACGCCGGCACAGCTGCCCAGGCCGAGGAACGACACGATGTTCGCCACGTAGGTGCCGTACTGCGGGGTGCCCAGGCTGACATAGCGTTCGACGGCCTCGCCGCCGCCGAGATTCTTGATGTAGTAGCGGCTGACCAGGCCACCTTCGGAGTGTGCGACCAGGTCGACCTTGGCACCCGCGGCGGCGGCGCGGACCTGTCCCACGTATCCGCGCAGCCCGGCGGCGGACGCGGTGATGTCGCCGAGCCCGAGGTTGGGCAACTGGTAGATCCAGACCCGGTACCCGTCGGCGCGTAGCCGGGCGGCGAGTGGTTCGTAGACGGCCGCGATCCCGCTGAGCCCACCGACCACGATGACCGGATTGGCACCGGCCAGCGCCCGCAGGTTGTCGGCGGCCGCCGCACCGGTCGGCACGCCGTCGGCGGGTGCGGCTCCGATGGACGCGACGTCGGCGGGTGCGGCAGCGCCGGTGGACGCGACGTCGGCGGGTGCGGCAGCGCCGGTGGACGCGACGTCGGCGGGTGCGGCTCCGCCGGTGGACGCGCCGTCCCGGACGGACGATGCGCCGGTGCCGGCGGACCCGGTGACACCGTCGGGTGCGCCGGCCGGATCGGCTGCGGCGGGGGTGCCGGTGGTGGTGGCGACGCTGGTGGGCGCTGCGGTGGCGGGTGGAGCGGCGGTGGCGGCGGGAGCCGCGAGGACGGCGGCGACGGTGAGAGCCAGGACGGGGACAGCCTTTCGGAGCAGCATCGCTGCACCTCCCAAGGGGATCCCGGGGTTACCGGGTGGAGGCGGTGGGATGTCCGATCGACCGTGCACTGATGATGCGGGTCACAATCTAGAAACGTCAATGAAAAGTTACGCACGAGTAGCGAATATTCGTGTCGGGCGTCCGGGGGCGCACGGCGGCACTGTCCACGTACGACGAACGCCGCACGCACCGGGTGGGTGCGTGCGGCGTCGAGTTCGGCGCGGGTCAGCCGGCGGGCGTGCTCTCCGGCTGCGCCTCCGGCTCGGTGCGGGGCGAACCCTGCTTCACGTACGTCGGGTGCAACTGCACCGGCTGCCGCTCCTGCTGGCGACGCTGCCGCGCCCGGACCCGCAGGTTGAGGAACTCCACGAAGATCGAGAAGGCGATCGGGCCGTACACGTAGCCCTTCGGGATGTGCTGGTCGAAGCTCTCCGCGATGAGGCTCGCGCCGATGAGCAGCAGGAACGACAGGGCCAGCATCTTGACCGTCGGGTGCTGGTTGACGAACCTGCTGACCGCGCCGGCCGAGACCAGCATGATGATCATCGCGATGACCACGGCGGCGACCATGATGGCGAGTTCGTCGACCATGCCGACCGCGGTGATCACCGAGTCGAGCGAGAAGACCACGTCCAGCACCAGGATCTGCGCGATGACCGCGCCGAACGAGACCACCTTGCGGCCCTCGCGCTCGTGGTCGGAGCCTTCCAGATGCTCGTGGATCTCGTACGTCGCCTTGCCGACCAGGAATATCCCGCCGAGCAACAGGATCAGGTCACGCCCGGATATCTCCTGCCCCAGCACGGTGAACAGCGGCGCGGTCAGACCGATGATCCAGGACAACGACGCCAGCAACAGCAGGCGGGTGATCAGGGCGAGCGAGATTCCGATCGTCCGGGCCCGGGCCTGCTGGTGCTCGGGCAACCGACCGGACAGGATCGAGATGAACACGACGTTGTCGATGCCCAGCACGATCTCCAGCAGGAGCAGGGTCGCGAACGCGATCCACAGCTCGGGACTGGTCAGGAACTCCATGCCATCCTCGACTCTCCCGACCGGCCGCCGGGTCGGCACCCGGACCATCGGCTGATCTGCATCATGATGACCTACCGGGCCGCCAGCCGCTCCGCAACCCCGGCCGCCCCGCAGCACCCGGCCAGCACCGGACCAACCACACGACGTGCGGCATGTCGGCCTCTCTCGGAGACCGGCAGCGTAACGATGCCGCGACCGGCGCGTACTCGATCAGATGCGATCACGCGATCGTCGGACGCGCTCGATGGCGGCCCTGCCGAGGCGGTAACGCTCACCCTGGCCGGAGGTCTGCGCACGATTCTCATCGACGAAGAGCCGTTCGTGTCGCTGCGGCCGGAGGAGGCGGTCTTGGCGGCGATGCTCGACGGCTGGCGATTACCGCAAGTCGCCCGCAACCTCGCCCTCGCGACGGTCGAGGCCCGGCTGCGGATGATCCGCGCGTTCGCCGGCCACGTCCGACCTGGTGAATATCTGCCGAATTAGCTAGGTTGCCCTCACCTCATCCGATCCTCGCAGTGGGAGTGGCAGCCCGTGCGGCAACAGCACAAGACCTTCCAGGCGATCGAGGTCGGTGACGGCGGCGACGGGCGGTGGGCCGCCCACGCCCGGGGCCTGTGGCAGGACATGGAGGGCCTGCTGACCGAGGAGGGCCGGACTCCGCAGGGCGCGAATCGTGTTCGGGCGCTGTTCCGTGCGCACCTGCCGGAACTGGTCCCGGTTCTGGACCGCCTGGCCGGCCAACTCGACCGACCCGAGGCGGAAGTCTTCCTCACCCACGCGGCACTGCGACCGTTCTCCCCGGCGTGCACCCAGATCGGCCAGAACGGCACTCTGCTGCGCAACTATGACCTGCGACCCGATCGGTGCGAGGGGACCATCGTCTCCTCCTGCTTCCTGCGCCCCGTGCTCGGGATGCAGGACCTGCTGTGGGGCTTGCTGGACGGAATGAACGACGCCGGTCTCGCGGTCTCGATCACCTGGGGCGGACGTCCCGCCTACGGACGCGGCTTCGCCATTCTCATCCTGGTGCGCTACCTGCTGGAGACGTGCGACACCGTCGATGAGGCAGTCGACAGGCTGCGGTCCCTACCGGTCGCCGTCCCCCAGAACCTCACCCTTGTCGATCCCACCAAGGCGGTGACGGTGTTCGTGGGGCCGGATATGCCGCCGACGGTGGCGCCGGACGCCTGCGCCGCCAATCACCAGCACCTGCCGGTGACCGACGAGCAGGAACGCGCCATGCGCACGCAGGAGCGGCTACGAGCCATCCGCGCCGCGGGCGCGGACGTGGCAGCGATGCTGAAGCCACCGCTTTATCGATCCGCAGACGAGCAGGGGTCGAGAACGCTCTACACAGCCCACTACCAGCCCGTCGAGGGCCGTGTGACGTACTACTGGCCCGGCGAGTCCTGGCAACAGTCCTTCAGCGACTTCGTACCCGGATCCCGCACCGTGACCTTGGGCCGGGTCAGCTGAAGGCTCTCCGGCCGCACGCCACGACAGCGGCCCGGCCGGTCCCGGCCGGCCGAGTCCGGGGCCTACGCCACGAACGGATCGGTGGCATGCTGTGGCCGTGCCCGGCACCCCACCCCGCGACGAACGGCTGCGGGTCATGCCGTGGTGGCTGGTGCTCGTCGGGCTGCTGCTGGCCGCCCTGCTCGGCTGGTGGGTGCTGTCCTGGCTGCTCGGCGAGGCCGACCGCGCCACCGCGGCGGACACCCGGGCCACGCTGCGCATCGACGCCATCCGCACCGGGTTGACCGTGGTCGCCGGCACCGGTGGCGGGCTGGCACTGCTGCTCGCCGCCCGGCGACAGTGGATAAGCGAACGGGCGCAACGACACCAGGAGGTCGTCGCCGCCGCCGACCAGGCGCACCGCGACCGGGTGCAGGCGCACGCCGAGGCGGTCGCCGAGGCCGGGCAGCGGCACCAGGAGCAGCAGACCGAGGCCGCCGCGCACGACGCCGCCGAGCGCCGGCTGACCGAGCTGTACACCCGGGCCGTCGAACTGCTCGGCAACGACAACGCCGCGGTACGCCTCGGCGGCCTGCACGCCCTGGAACGACTCGGTCAGGACAACCCGGCGCAGCGTACGACGATCGTCGGGGTGCTCTGCGCGTACCTGCGGATGCCGTCGCCGGACGACGCGCGGGAGACGGAGGTACGCCGCAGCGCGCAGCGGGTGTTGACCCGGCACCTGCGCGCCGACGAAGACGCCTTCTGGCCCGGCGTGCGCCTGGACCTGACCGGTGCGCGACTCGACGACTTCGACGCCACCGGCTGCGCCCTCCACGACGCCGACCTGACCGACGCCACCTGCACCGGCACCACCCGGTTCACCGGGGCGACGTTGACCGGGCGGCTGGGCCTCGGCGCGGGCTTCGACACCCTCGTGCTCGACGGGGTGGGCGGCGACGCGACGATCGTCCTGGACGGCGCCCGGGTGACCGGCCGGCTCAGCGCCGACGGGGCCGGGTTCGGTGGCCCGCTGTCGGGTCAGCGGGCCACCCTCGGCGAGGCCTCCTGGCGGGGCAGCACGTTCCACCGGACCGCCACCTTCGACCACACCACCTTCACCGGCAGCGCCAGCTTCCGCGAGGCCGAGTTCCACGGTGGACTGTCCATGGAGCACAGCTCGTTCGGTGGCGACGCCGTGTTCAGCCGGGCCCGCTTCGCCGACCTGGTCCTGTTCCGCTGGACCGAGTTCGGGGGTGAAGCCTCGTTCGCCGACGCGCGCTTCGCCGGGGCGGCCAGCTTCGGCCGGGCGCGCTTCCACGGCCCGGTGACCTTCGAAGGTGCCACCCCGGCCCGCCGCCCCCTGTTCGACCAGGCCCGCGCCACCACGACGGCGACCCACACCTGGCCCGACGGTACGCACGTCGAGCCCCTCGACACCGACTGGCTCCTGCTCACCGACCCGTAGATCGGATACCCGAGACGAGGTCGGTCCGGTCTCAGGTCGCGCCCGCCGATCATGCAGGTGTGGCACCCGTAATCGACCGTTTCACACTGCTCTGTCAACGACCACACCTGCATGATCGACGTTGCGCTGAGCGGAGGGTCAGGGCCGGACGGTGAGGTGGGTGATGAAGGTCTGCCAGGCGGTAGGTGGGAAGGTCAGCACCGGGCCGGTGGGGTCCTTCGAGTCCCGGACGCCGACCACGCCGGGCAGGTTGTCGGCGACCTCCACACAGACACCGCCGTTTGTGGACGAGCGGGACGACGTGCGCCACCGCGCCCCGGTCAGGTGGTCCATGTCTTCGCCGCCTCCTTGAGTACGTCGAGGGTCTGCCCCAAAGGAAGGGCTTCGCCCCGAACCACGTCCCATGCCAGTGCAAGACGAGCAATCGAATCCGACTGCCCGGTGGTTTGCGACTCCAACTGATGATCTACGCAGGCGGCTCGTGATCCGTCGGGCAGGTCGGCCAGGATGAACGTCCCGGCTAGTCCTGAGTAGATACCAGCGGAGAGCGGCACGATGTGCAACTGGATATGCGGCTGCTCGGCGCAGTTCACCAGGTGCTCGACCTGTTCGGCCATCACGTCGGGGCCGCCGCACGCGCGCCGCAGCACCATCTCGTCCAGCACCACGAAGAGCTGCGGGGCCGGATCACGTGCGAGCACCACCTGCCGTTCGAGCCGCGCCGCGACCCGCTGGTCCAGATCGGCGAATGGCGTGCGGGCGGCCTGGAAGGTTGCGCGGGCGTATGCCTCGGTCTGGAGCAGCCCCGGCACGAAGGAGTGTTCGTACCACCGGAAAGCTGTCGCATCCCGCTCGATCTGGATCCACTCGCGCAGCCAGACCGGCGCGGCGTCGCCCTTGACCAACTCGTCCCAGAGGGTCGCGAAGTAGCCACCCGTGTCAAGCGCCTTGTCGACGGCGGTCAGGTACGGCAGCGTCGGCGGCTTGGTGCCGGTCTCGATCGCGCTCACCTGCGAATCCGAGCAAAAGACCCGCTCGCCGAGCTGAGCCTGGGTCAGCCCGGCCGCCGCCCGGCGTCGCCTCAGTTCGCGAAGCAGGTACTCCGACGGCGAGATTCCCACGGCTTCCAGTCCCTTCCACGACGCCCCACTCCGTTCCATGCCGGCTCGGGGCAGGTCGTCACGTTCCGCGATCAGGCGATAACCGTTCCGAGCGTAGGGGGCGTACGTCCAGGGTGGAAGGAGCACGACGCGCCTGGCGGCGACCCATCCCCCGGCCCCGGCAGGCGCGCCCGTGCCGGGGGTCGCCGCCGGGCGAGCATCCGCGGCGACCCCCGATCCCCCTGCCACCGACGAAGGAGGTGTGTCGTGTCCGCGACGAGGCACGCCAACGCCGTTCCGACAGCGCGCTGGCCGACCCGCCGAGCCGCCCGCCCCGCCGTCGCGCCGGGCGGCACCCGCGAGGACGGTACGCCCCGGGTCACACCTGGCGTCTACCTGCTGACCCGCGACGCATCCCCGCAGTTCGCCAGGCCGATCACGGTCCGGGTGATCCGCGAACGGACCGACCGGCTCACCTACGACGGGTGGGCGTGGATCGAGGTGTACCAGCTCGACTCTCAGGGCGAGGCGATCGACCGCCGCGAGTTGTACGTACGCCCCGACGGAATGCGCCCCGCGCCGCCGCTGCGACACCGCACACCGGCCCGGCGAGCTGCGACGAGGACCGCCGGATGAACACGCCCGCCCGTGAACACGTACCGTCCCGCCCGACGTGGCGCTGCCGTGCCTGCGGCATCGCCTGGCCCTGCTCTGCGGCGAAGCTGCGCCTGCTCGCCGAGTACCGGGGCAACATCCCCGGCCTGATGATCTACCTTGTGACGCTGCGCGAGGAGGCCATCGCCCAACTCGCCGAGCGCGACCCCGGCGCCCGCCTGCCGGACCTGCACCGCCGCTTCACCGACTGGGTGCCTGCCGCCTCCGGCAGAGGTCGTCCGTGACGTTCAGTCTGCCTGGGCTGACATGTCCCCCCGGGCCGCTACCCTGAAGCCAGGCAGACCCACGCCCGGAGGGGGGTGCCGAAGGTGGCAACGGCGCACGACGTCGCAGCAGCGGTGCTGGACGAACTCGGTCCGATGACGGCCATGAAGCTGGAGAAGCTCGTCTACTACTGCCAGGGATGGCACCTCGCGCGCGAGGGACATCCTCTTTTCCAGGAGCCGATCGAAGCCTGGCGGGAAGGCCCGGTGGTTCCGCTCCTCTACCGCCACCACCGACGACAGCGCGTGGTGTCCGACTGGCCGCACGGTGAGCATTCTCGCCTGACCCCGACCCAAGCCGACACAGTCCGCTGGGTTGCGGAAAGCTACGGTCGATTCTCCGCGACCGAGTTGTCGACCATGACGCACAACGAACTGCCCTGGCGCGTAGCCCGAGGCGCACTTCCCGAATCCGCCAGCTCGACGGAGAAGCTCGACATCGATCTCATGCGGACGTACTTCGCCCGGCAGGTGGCAAACGTCGAGACGGCCGTCGTCCTCGCCTCCGCGAACGCCGCCCTCGAAGGCGTCGAGTTCGACGAGGACTGGCAGGACAAGCTCCGCGATGTCGCCTCCGGCGTGACCGATGCCGACGAGCTGATTGCTCAGGAGATCTCCCGGATCCGCGGTGACCGAGACTGAGCCGTACTGCTGGCCGGGATCGGACTGCCTGAAGAACAATCTCGGCATCGCCGACGCGAAACAACTCGCCGAGATCGAGGCCAGGCTGGCTTCGATCCGGGAGGTCCAAGCGCTTCGGATGATCATCCCGGGGAACTACGGCCTGGAGCATCTCCAAGCTTTCCACCGGCACATCTTCTCTGATGTCTATCCCTGGGCAGGGCAGACCAGGACGGTGGACATCAGCAAGCCCGGCGCACGATTCTGCCACTGGCGTTACATCGACGACCAGGTAAGCGCCATCCTGAGCCGTCTTGACGAGGACGGATTCCTCCTCGGCCTGCACCGAGACGCGTTCATCGAAGCCTTGGCGCACTACTACGGCGAACTGAACGTCTGCCACCCTTTCCGCGAGGGTAACGGACGCACGATTCGCGCATTCCTTCGGCAACTGGCGGCGGCGGCCGGATACCTACTTGACTGGTCGGAGTTGAACGCGGAGGCGAACATCGCGGCGTGCCACCAGCACCTTGCCAGCACGGACCTCAGCGGGCTGATCGCGGTACTCCGTCCGGTCGTCCGGCGGCTGACCTGACGCAACTGCTGACCTACCCCGCACTACCAGCCCTCGCGTCGACTTAGACCAGCAGCTCGGCTCCCCGCCCGTCTCAGACCAGCAGAGGATGATCTTCAGGAAGCCGGGGTTGGCCCGGCGGCGGCCAGATCCACCGTATCGACGGGTGCTGTTAGCATCACCGGCGGACGCGTCCAGCACCCTTGAGGATCCGGCGAATCGATGTCCCCGAACGAGCAGGATCCGTACGTGCTTCTCGGCGTCAGCCGGGAAGCGTCAGCGGCTGAGATACGCCAGCGCTACCTGATCCTGGTGCAGGTCTGGCACCCGGACAAGCATCAGTCGAGCCCGGAGAACGTTCGCGAAGAAGCGACCCGGCAGATGCAGCAGATCAACCGGGCGTACAAAATGCTCACCGATGTTCGGGAACGCGAGACGCGCGAACGCCAGGCCGAGGAACAGCAACGCGCGGGGCGCCAGCGGGCGGGCGGTGGGCAGCGGGCCCACGACTGGGCAGCCCAGCAACGCGAGGCGCGCGAGCAGGAGGCCCGGAATCGGGCGGCGGACGCACGACGGGCCCGGGAGCACGCGGCACGTGAGGCCCGTGAGCAGGAAGCCCGCGAGCGCGAGATGCGCGAACGGGCGGAGGCCGAGCGGCTGGCGCGGATACGCGAGCGGGAGGCACGCGAGCATCAGCATCCCCGCGCCCGGTGGACGCATCCCCGGTACGAGCCGGCGTATCTACCGGAACCGCTGACCATCGAACCGATAACCATCTCGTTGTCGGATGGCGCCGAGGGTTACACGCTGGTGGCTCGATCCGAAATCCCGGAGTCGGTGGCCTTCTTTCCCGGCGCCGACGGCGAGCTGCTCCTGTTCCGCGCCAAGGAGACGCTGCACCGGTACCTGACCGAGACCAGCTCCCACGAACTGGCCGCAGTTCCCGGTTGGGACGAGTTCATGAACTCGATCCTCAAGGCCGGAATCAGCGTCGACGACGCTCGCACGTACGACTTCGGGCTGATTCTCTACAGCATCAGGCACCCGGTGACCGAGTGGGTTCCCCGGCTCTTCATCACCAACCGCGATCTCCTGGTGGACATCGCGGAGGCGTTCGGGATCGCCGAGGCGTTGGAGCTGTTGCACGTCGGCTCGGCGATCGACACGCTCGACGATCTGATGCGGGTCGCCGACCGACCACTCGCCGGATGGGGCGCACGGCGTCGGCTCGACGCCATGAATTCGGGGCCGGCGACCAGCGCGTGGCGCAGGGTGATCCGGACCGTCGAGAAACGCGTACGGTGGCTGCGCTGAGCGGCCAGCCTCGTCACTCCTGCGGGTCGCTGTCACCGGCCTGAATGGACCGGGCGGTCGACAGCAGCGACCCGCCGAACTCCGGGGTCGTCAGCACGTTGACCGCGACGCCGGGCTCGACGAGCCAGAACGCCTGGCCGCCGTCGTGCAGGCCGGGGCCGTCACCGTGCGGGAACTCGCTCAGCTGCCACTCGGCGGGGTCGCGCTCGTGATACCCGCAGAGGAAGTCCCGTAGCGCGGTCAGGTCGACCAGCCGCTCCCCGCGCAACACGTGGACCCGCAGATCCACGCGATGGCCGTCGGGCGTCTGACGCTCCCAGACCCGGCTGGCGAAGCGTACGTCGTCCCACTCGGTGGCGAAGTCCGACACCTCGTCACCGACGCCGGCGGGCACCTGCCCGATGTGGAAGCCGTCGAGCACCCCACCGTCGCGCGTCTCGCCGCTGCTCATCCCACCGCCTCGATCGGTTTCCGACTCAGTTGCCCAGCGCGCGTACCTTGGCGATCGTCTCCTGGACGTGCTGCCGGGCGGGCTCGTGCCCCTGGGCCGCCTGGGCGAGCGCCTGCCGGTACGAGTCGATCATGTTGATCAACGGCCCGGCGGCCACGCCCTGCAGGGCGCCGGCGACGAGCTGCCGGGCCTCGGCCGCGTCCTGCGCCGCCGCCGCTGTCTTCGCCTTCGCCTCGTCCAGCTTCTGGGCCGCCGCCGCCAGCCTGGCGATCATCTCCGCCGCGCTCACACGCCCTCCCCACGATCGCACCACACCGGCGTCGCCGCTCGCTCACCAGCGGCGACCACACAGGAGCCTACGAGATCCACTCGCCCGCCGCGACCACCCGACCTCGCGCGACGTCCAGCCGTGGGTGCACTTGTTGTCGTCGTGACGACAACAAGTGCACCCGCCGCACAGCAATCGCGTCTCGCCGAGCAAGGGGCAGGGGGCGCCCGAACCACACACCACCTCCTGCGCCGCCAGCCACCCGCACCGCCAGGAACGCCGTTGGCCGAGTCGGGACGGGCCGATCGGAGCCTCGACCGCGTCGGGTCAGCGCATGACGCGGAAGAGCAGCAGATAACCGCAGTAGGCGAGGGGGACCGCGAGGAAGCAGAGCAGGAACCCCAGGACCGGATAGCGCGGTGGGGTGGCGGCGCCGACGGCGGGCCGGCCCCAGCGGCCGAGCACCAGCCAGCCGCCGATCAGCGACACCGCGGGCAGGCCGGCGCACGTCCAGGCGTAGAGGGTGCTCGGACCGACCACGCCGACGCCTGAGGCGAGCACCATCACCAGCATGAGCACCACGGACACGCCCGCGAATCCGAGGTAGACGGCGACCGACCGGGCCATCGGGGACCAGCTCGGCAGCAGCGCCGGCTGTTGGGCGAGCAGTTCCGCCTGCTGTCCGTGCCGGTCGGCCTCGTCGGCCCAGCGCCGGGCCAGCTCCAGCTCCGTCGCCGGGTCGACCTCACCCGCGCGCGGGCTCGGCACCCCCGCCGCCGTCGCGCTCACCGCCACCGGCAGCGCCGGGTTCGTCTCCCCCACACCCATCGGGGAGTACGCCCCGACATCCGACCGCCCCGGGGCGGCGGCTGCGCCGCCGGCCGACCCCGTCCCCCACCCACCAGCCGGATATCCGGACGGACCCGCCGGCCGACCGGCGGCCCCGGGCACCGGCGTCGCGCTCCCGGGCGGGCCGGGCGGGGCCGGTGGCCCGGAGGTAGGCGCCGCGCTCGACGGCGGGCCGGGCGGCGGACCGCCGGGCAGTAATCCGCCCGGCGGAACACCGGTCGGCGCAACGGTGGACACCTGGCCAGGTGCCCTGCCCAGGGTGCGGCCGAGGTGGTCGAGGCGCTGCCCCTGGGCGGTCAGCCGTCGGTCGAGGTACTCCACGGCGGCACCGAGATCCCGCTGCCGTTCGGCCTCGGCGGCGGCGCCCTGCTCCCCGGCGCGGTGCTGCACGGCGAGGTGGCGGGCCAGCGCCGCGTACTCGTCGAAGGTGGACACGCCTCACTCCTGCCCGTCGGAGGGGTCACCGTCACGGACGAACGGCACGATCAACCGGACCCGCTGGTCGTGCCGGTCCACCAGCAGCGCCCGATCCGCGCGGGGAGCGTACGCGAGGTCGTGCACGCCGAGGTGCAGGCCCAGATCCGAGCCGGGCACGTTCAACGCGACCAGGCAGGCGACATCGTCGCGGTTCTGCGTGCCGCCGAGGTCGTCGGCGAGCCGGCGCAGGCCGCGCCACCAGCCGAGCAGGTGCACCCCGTGGCCGGGCCCCTGCCGCAACAGCGCCCGCAGGTCGTCGTGGCCGGAGCGGAACGTGGTGGGGTCGCTCTCGCCGAGCAGGCCGGCGGCGGCGTCCATCCCGAACACCACCAGGTAGGCGCGCTCCGGTCGGTCACCACTTCCGCCGGTGGCGAGGGCGCGGATCCGGTCGCGCAGGGCGGCGGCGTCGAGCCGCTCGACCCGGTGCCCGGCGGCGGCCAGCGTGGCGGCGGTGTCGTCGGCGGCCGGGTCGGCGGCGGCGACCAGCGGAGCGAGCACGAACGTCGCCTCGCCGGGGGCGTGCTGGCGGGCCAGGCTCAGGGTGGCTGCCCGCAGCACCTCGGCCCCGGCGGACGAGGTGCCGACCACGGCCAGGTGCCGGCCGGGGGCGGTGTCCATGATGAACAGGGCGGTGGTGCCGTCCACGTCGACCGTCCGACCGACCAGCGCCAGTGGACGCCGACCACCCGGGCGCAGCCCGGTGAAGGTGGCGTCGTCCTCGACTTGGGCGGTGGCGTAGCCACGGAACACCGACGGCGGGCGGGCACCCGCGGGGCGGGCCTGCCACAACTCGTGGCGCAGCCGGGTCAACTCGTCGGTCGCGGCGTGCGCGTCGGGAAAGCGGATCACGGTGTTCGCCCCGGGCGCACCGGCGGCGGTGTTGACCACGGCCGAGCCGACCGGCAGGGTCGCCGCGGCGTCGTTGAGGTGGTCGAGCACTCCCCCGCCGCCGGGCAGCGCCACCCGCAGGGCGAACTGCCCGAAGACCGCCTCGGCACGGCCGTAGAGCGCCTCGATCCCGGTCGTGCTCTGGCTGGCCAGCACCAGGTGTACGCCGTACGAGCGGCCCTTGCGGGCCAGTTCCTCCAGCAGGTCGACCGACTCGCGGGCCACCGGGTCGTTGCCGGCGAGCAGCACGTGGAACTCGTCGATCACGGCGACGATCCGGGGCACCGAGGTGTCGGCGGGCAGGTCGGCGAGCTTGGTGACGCCGTGCCGCTTGAGTGCGGTGGCCCGCCGGTGCAGTTCGCGGCGCAGCTCGCGCAGCACGGCCACGCCGTACTCCCGGTCGCTCTCGATGCCGACGGCGCGGGCGTGCGGCAGCCACGACGGGTCGCGTTCGGTGGGCACGAACTCGGTGAAGCTGACCCCCTCCTTGAAGTCCAGGAGGTAGAGCTGCAGCTCGGCCGGCGGGTAGCGGGCGGCCAGGCCGTACAGGACGTCGAGCAGGAAGACCGTCTTGCCGGCGCCGGTACGCCCGCCGACCAGCCAGTGCGGGGTGGCGTCGTCGAAGCCCATGGTGACCGGGTCACGTCCGGCCCGCCCGACCACGGTACGCAGGCCCGCCCGGGCGGAGGCGGTCCACCGCTGCCCGGGCAGCAGGTCGGCGAAGTCGACCGCCGCGCCGCGCCGGGCGGCCTCGCCCAGGTGGGTGGCGAGTGCGGCGACGGAGGCCGGCGGCGGGTCGCCGTCGAGGACCACCGGCGCGGCCAGCCCGCTGCCGTCGGCGCTGAACGGCGTGCCGGGCGGATCACCGACCCGGGCGTACCCGTCGGTCAGTCGCAGCGCGGTGGTGGCGCCCAGCGGTGGGGCGGACTCGCCCGGCCCGGCCGGCGGCCAGCCGGCGAGCAGCACACAGACGGCGGCGGCCGGGCCGGCGTGGGTGAGCGCGGCCAGCCGGGCGGCCTCGCGGGGCGAGGGGATGGACGCGGCGACCAGCAGCAGCAGGTCCTGGTCCGGGTGGTCGGCCTGCCGGGCGGTCCGGGCGTGCCGTTCGGCGGCGTCGAGCAGTGCGGTCACCTCCGCCTCGGTGGTGGCGGGCGGGTCGACGACTCCGGCGTCGAGCAGTGGTCGCAGTGGACCGAAGGTGGCGCCGAGGGCGGCGGTGTCCAGCGCGGCGACCCGCACGCCACCGGGCGCGGCGGTGGCCAGCAGCCGCAGCACCAGGGCCCGCAGCAGCCCGGCGACCGCCGGGTGCCGGCCGTCACCGTCGATCGCCAGGTGGTGCCCGGCGCCCAGGGGCAGCAGCACCGGGAACCCACCGCCGGCGGTGACCGCCTCCCCGACGCGCACCGGCACGGGTTGGCGGGCCAGTGGGGTGCCCGGGGTCGGGGTGGCCAGCGCGGCACCGACCCTCGCCAGCCGGGCCAGCAGGTCGGTGTCGAGCACCGGAGCGGGTGGTGTGGTGGCGTTCAGCGCGGTGCGGGCGGAGTCAAGATGCGCGCGGGCCGCCCGGTGGGCGGCGACCGCCTGCTCGTACGCCGACGCGAGCCTGCCCACACCCTGCCCCTCACCGCCGAGCGCCGCCTGGTCGCAGAAACCCTAACGGACGACGGCGACACCGGCACGTGTCCGATCCGGACGTGTCGGACGGCCGCGTCGTCCGGGCCCGGACGCACGGCGGCCGACGGTCCGAACCGGACCGTCGGCCGCACCGTGGTCAGCCGGTGACCGCGTTGAGCGCCGGCAGGTAGCCGTAGCGGTAGCCGTCGGCGTTCGGGTGGTACGCCTCGATGACCCCGGTGACGTCCCGGATCCACGGCTGGGCACCGCAGACGCCGTGACCGGCGAAGGTGGGTCGGGTGTCGGCGAAGGTGGCGCCGGCCGCGGCGGCCCGGTCGGCGGTCACGGTGGCGAGGACGTCGGCGGCCTCGTTGAGGATGGTGCGCTTGTAGGTGCTCATGGCCAGCAGACCGCAGTAGCGGGTCTCGAACAGCCGGGGGTAGCCGAGCACGATCAGTCGGGCGTTGGGGGCCCGTTGCCGGATGGCGGCGTAGGTGCTGTCCAGCCGGGCCGGCAGCGTGCCGGTGGCGAACGCCTTCGCGGCGTTCACCGCGTTGGTGCAGGTGGAGGTGCTGCCGAACCGGCAGTCGGTCATCACGTCGGCGAAGCCGGCGTCGTTGCCGCCGATGGTGATGGTGACCATGGTGGTGGTGGCGGACAGCGAGCCCAGTTGGTCGTCGAGCACGTCGGCGGTCTTCGCGCCGCCGCAGGCGGGGAAGCGGAAGCTGGCCACGTTGTTGGCGGCGGCCCACAGCGGGGCGTACGACTTCTGGCTGCGCAGGCAGGTGGACAGGTCGTACGGGCCGGCGCCGACCCCGGAGGAGTACGAGTCGCCGAGGGCGACGTAGTGGATCGGCGCGGCGGCCTGGGCGACGCCGGGGACGGCCAGCGCGCCGACGGCGGCGGTGAGGAGGGCGACCAGCGCGGTCAGGGCGCGGGCCAACGGACGGTGGGGCATGAGGGACCTCCACGGGGGTGGTGGTGGAGCCCGAGAACCGCGCGCGTGGCCAAGGGTTGTTACTGGTCGGTAATGCTATCGAAACATCTGGATAAAGTGAATAGCCGTTAAGGAGAGGCCGCGTCCGCGCGGTCCTCCCGCGTGGACGCGGCCTCGTTCAGCCCGTCGGGTGATGGTCAGTGCGCCGCCAGGGGTCGGCTGGCCGGGTGCACCGGGGCCGGCAGGGCGCCGACGCCGTCGAGATAGGTGTGGATCGCCGCCGCGGCGGCCCGCCCCTCGGCGATCGCCCAGACGATGAGCGACGCACCCCGGTGCATGTCACCGGCGACGAAGACGCCGTCGGCCTCGGTCTGCCAGTCCGCCCGGGAGTCGACCGCGCCTCGCGCGTTACGGGCCACCCCGAGCTGCGCCAGCAACGGCTGTTCCTCGGTGCCCTCGAAGCCGATCGCCAGCAGCACCAGGTCGGCGGGGAGTTCCCGCTCGGTGCCCGGCACCACCGTGACGATCCGCCGGCCGTCGCGCTTCTCCACGCTCACCTCGGCGATCCGCACCGCCCGCACCGCACCGGTGCCGTCGTCGACGAACTCCTGCACCGCCACCGCGAAGACCCGCTCGCCGCCCTCCTCGTGCGCCGGGTACTCGCGCAGGACCCACGGCCACGTCGGCCACGGGTCGCGACCCTCGTCCCGGGCGCGCGGCGGCTGCGGGTACAGGTCGAGCTGGTGCACGCCGGCGGCGCCCTGCCGGTGCGCCACGCCCAGGCAGTCCGCCGCGGTGTCGCCGCCGCCGATGATGACCACGTGCTTGCCGGCCGCGTCGATCGGCGTACCGTCCGCCAGGGTGGCCAGCGCCGGCCGGCCCTCGCCGGCCGCCGCGACCACCCGGTTGGCCGCCACCAAGTGCGCCATCGCCTGGTGCACGCCGCGCAGCTGCCGGCCCGCCGTGTCGGTGTCCCGGCCCTGCAACGCGCCGCAGGCCAGCAGCACCGCGTCGTGCCGGGCGCGCAGCTGCTCGGCGGTGACGTCGACGCCGACGTTCACCCCGGCCCGGAACTCGACCCCCTCGGCGCGCAGCTGCGCCAACCGGGCATCGATGTGCCGCTTCTCCAGCTTGAAGTCGGGGATGCCGTACCGCAGCAGGCCACCGATGGCGTCGTCGCGCTCGTACACGGTCACGGCGTGACCCGCGCGGGCCAGCTGCTGCGCGGCGGCGAGCCCCGCCGGCCCGGAGCCGACCACGGCGACCGACCGGCCGGAGGGCGCGGACGCCGGACGCGGAGTCAACCCCCCGGCCGCGGCGGCGTCGGCGATCTCCACCTCGACCTGCTTGATGGTGACCGGCTCGCCACCGGCGATGCCGAGCACACACGCGGCCTCGCAGGGCGCCGGGCAGAGCCGGCCGGTGAACTCGGGAAAGTTGTTCGTGGCGTGCAGCGACTCCACGGCGGCGTCCCAGTTGCCGGTGCGGACCAGGTCGTTCCAGTCCGGGATGCGGTTGCCCAACGGGCAGCCGTCGTGACAGAACGGGATGCCGCAGTCCATGCAGCGGGTGGCCTGCTCGCGGATCAGTCCCTCACCGGCCGGCGGGTAGACCTCCCGCCAGTCGCTGATCCGCACCGGCACCGGCCGGCGGGCCGGCACCCGCCGGCCGTAGCGCAGGAAACCGTTCGGGTCAGGCACGAGCCACCTCCTGGGCGACCGCCCGCGGGGCGGGGGCTACCGGCGCGGCGGAGGCGACGGCCGGCGGCGCCGGTGCCGCCAGCGCGCTCATCACCGCGTCGTCGACGTCCTGGCCGGCGGCTTCGGCGGCCCGCATGATCTCCATCACCCGGCGGTAGTCGCGGGGAACCACGGCGGTGAACTCCTCCACCGCCTCCGGCCAACGCTTGAGCAGCTGTTCGGCGATGGCCGAGTCGGTCTCGGCGAAGTGCCGCTGCACCAGCTCGTGCAGGCGGGTCCGTTCCGCCTCGCTCGGCGCGGACAGGTCGACCAGCTCGGTGTTGACCCGGCGGCGGTCGAGGTTCCAGACGAACGCCGTACCGCCGGACATGCCGGCGGCGAAGTTACGGCCGGTCGGACCGAGCACCACCACGGTGCCGCCGGTCATGTACTCGCAGCCGTGGTCGCCGACACCCTCGACGACGGTGACCGCGCCCGAGTTGCGGACCGCGAACCGCTCCCCCACCCGGCCCCGCAGGAACACCTCACCGGCGGTGGCGCCGTACAGGATGGTGTTGCCGGCGATGATCTGGTCCTCGGCCCGGCCGCCCGCCTCGGCGTCGGCGGACACGAACGGTGCCGCCGCGTCCGGCCGGACGACCAGCCGGCCACCGGAGAGTCCCTTGCCGACGTAGTCGTTGGCGTCGCCGTGCAGGCGCAGGGTCACCCCGCGCGGCAGGAACGCGCCGAAGGACTGCCCGGCGGTGCCGCGCAGGGTGAACTCGATGGTGTCGGCGGGCAGGCCGGCGCCACCGTGGCGGCGGGTGACCTCGCCGCCGAGCATCGCGCCGACGCTGCGGTGCTCGTTGCGGATCGCCACCTCGGCCCGCACCAACGGCACCGACCCGTCGGCACCGGCGGGACGCAGCGCCGGCTCGGCGAGCGCGATCAGCTCGTTGTCCAGCGCCAGCTCGAGGCCGTGGTCCTGAGCGCGTACGCCGCGCCGGGCCGCGCCCTCGGGCAGCTCCGGCAGGTGCAGCACCCGACCGAGGTCGAGCCCACCGGCCTTCCAGTGCTCCACCGCCGGCGCCACGTCGAGCAGCTCGGTACGCCCGATCGCCTCGTCGATGCTGCGCAGCCCCAGCTCGGCCAGGTAGCCGCGGATCTCCTCGGCGAGGAACAGGAAGAAGTTCTCCACGAACTCGGGCTTGCCGGTGTAGCGCTCGCGCAGCACCGGGTTCTGGGTGGCGATGCCGACCGGGCAGGTGTCCAGGTGGCAGACGCGCATCATGATGCAGCCGGAGACGATCAGCGGGGCGGTGGCGAAACCGAACTCCTCGGCGCCGAGCAGCGCCGCGACGATCACGTCCCGGCCGGTCTTGAGCTGCCCGTCGACCTGCACGGTGACCCGGTCACGCAGCTTGTTGAGCAGCAACGTCTGCTGCGCCTCGGCCAGGCCCAGTTCCCAGGGGGTGCCGGCGTGCTTGAGCGAATTCAACGGGGACGCGCCGGTGCCGCCGTCGTGGCCGGAGATCAGGATGACGTCGGCCTTGAGCTTGGCCACCCCGGCGGCGACGGTGCCGACACCGACCTCGCTGACCAGCTTGACGTGCACCCGGGCGGCCGGGTTGACGCACTTGAGGTCGTGCACCAGCTGGGCGAGGTCCTCGATGGAGTAGATGTCGTGGTGCGGCGGCGGTGAGATCAGGCCGACGCCGGGGGTGGCGTGCCGGGTACGGGCGATCCACGGCCAGACCTTGTTGCCGGGCAGCTGGCCGCCCTCGCCGGGCTTGGCTCCCTGCGCCATCTTGATCTGGAGGTCGTCGGCGTTGACCAGATACTCGCTGGTCACACCGAAGCGGCCGCTGGCGATCTGCTTGACGGCGGACCGGCGGGCGGGGTCGTGCAGTCGCTCGACGTCCTCCCCACCCTCGCCGGTGTTGGACTTGCCGCCGAGCCGGTTCATCGCGACGGCGAGGGTCTCGTGCGACTCGGCCGAGATCGACCCGTACGACATGGCGCCGGTGGCGAACCGCTTGACGATCTCGCTGGCCGGCTCCACCTCCTCGATCGGCACCGGCGGCAGCACACCGTCGCGCAGCCGGAACAGCCCACGCAACGAACCCGCCCGCGCGGCCAGCTCGTCCACCTTGGCGGTGTACTGACGGAAGACGTCGTACTGCCGGCTGCGGGTGGCGTGCTGGAGCAGGAAGACCGTCTCCGGGTTGAACAGGTGCAGTTCACCCTCGCGGCGCCACTGGTACTCGCCGCCCACCGGCAGCAGTTCGACCGACTCGGCGCCGGGCGCCGGCCAGGCCAGCGCGTGCCGGGCGGCCACCTCGGCGTGGATGCCGTCGAGGCCGACACCGCTGATCGTGCTCGGCGTACCCCGGAAATACCGCTCGACCAGTCGGGTGTCCAGCCCGACCGCCTCGAAGACCTGCGCGCCGCAGTAGGACGACACCGTCGAGATGCCCATCTTGGACATGATCTTCAGGACGCCCTTGCCGAGCGCCTTGACGTAGTTGCGGATCGCGGCCCGCGGCTCGACCCCGGCCAGCACGCCCGTGGAGATCATGTCCTCCACCGACTCGAAGGCCAGGTACGGGTTGACCGCCGCCGCACCGTAACCGATCAGCACGGCCGCGTGGTGCACCTCGCGGCAGTCGCCCGACTCGACGATCAGCGCCACCTGGGTCCGGGTCTGCTCCCGCACCAGGTGCTGGTGCACCGCCGCGGTGAGCAGCAGCGACGGGATCGGGGCCAGATCGGCGTTGGAGTCCCGGTCGGAGAGCACCAGGATCCGTACGCCGTCCTCGATCGCCTCGGAGACGTGCCGGCAGATCTCGGTCAGCCGGGCCCTGATCCCGGCGCCGCCGTCCCGGATGCGGTAGAGCCCGGAGACCCGTACCGCCTTGAACCCGGGCAGGTCACCGTCCTCGTCGATACAGAGGATCTTCGCCAGCTCATCGTTGTCGATCACCGGGTAGGGCAGCACGATCTGCCGGCAGCTCGCCGGGCCGGGATCGAGCAGGTTGCCCTCCGGGCCGATGGTGGTGGCCAGGCTGGTCACCAGCTCCTCCCGGATGGCGTCCAACGGAGGGTTGGTCACCTGGGCGAACAGCTGGTGGAAGTAGTCGTAGAGCAGCCGTGGCCGGGTCGACAACGGCGCGATCGGGGTGTCCGTGCCCATCGAGCCGATCGGCTCCACGCCGGTCCGCGCCATCGGCGCGAGCAGGATCTTCAGCTCCTCCTCGGTGTAGCCGAAGGTCTGCTGGCGGCGGCGGACCGAGTCGTGGGTGTAGACCACGTGCTCGCGCGCCGGCAGGTCGTCCATCTCGATGAGCCCGGCGTGCAGCCAGTCGGCGTACGGCTGGGCGGCAGCCAGCTCGGTCTTGATCTCGTCGTCGTGCACGATCCGCCCGGCGACGGTGTCGACCAGGAACATCCGGCCCGGCTGGAGCCGACCCTTGGCCACCACGGTGGCCGGGTCGAGGTCGAGTACGCCCGCCTCGCTGCCCAGCACCACCAGGCCGTCCGACGTCTGCCACCAGCGGCCCGGACGCAGACCGTTGCGGTCGAGCACCGCGCCGACGATCTCGCCGTCGGTGAAGGCGACCGAGGCCGGGCCGTCCCACGGCTCCATCAGGCTGGCGTGGAACCGGTAGAAGGCGCGCTTGTCGGCGCGCATGTCCGGGTCGTTCTCCCACGCCTCCGGGATCATCATCAGCACCGCGTGCGGCAGGCTGCGCCCGGCCAGGTGCAGCAGTTCGAGGACCTCGTCGAAGTTGGCCGAGTCGGAGGCGGCCGGGGTGCAGACCGGGAAGACCCGCCGGATGTTGCCCGGCAGGTCGGGCGTACGCAGCAACGCCTCGCGGGCCTGCATCCAGTTCCGGTTGCCCCGGATGGTGTTGATCTCGCCGTTGTGGGCGATGAGGCGGTACGGGTGCGCCAACGGCCAGGACGGGAAGGTGTTCGTGGAGAACCGGGAGTGCACCAGGGCGATGGCGCTGGCCACCCGCTCGTCGGTGAGGTCCGGGTAGAACGCGGGAAGCTGCTCGGGGGTGAGCATCCCCTTGTAGACCATGGTCCGGCCGGACAGCGACGGGAAGTAGGCCGGCACCCCCCGCTCGGCCGACTCTCGTTCGGCCTGCTTGCGGACGCAGAAGGCGACCCGCTCCAGCTCGACGCCGCGCAACGCCGCGCCGGCCGGACCGGCGGGAGTGTCGGTGAGCCGCTTCGCGGCGAGGAAGACCTGTCGGACGCGGGGCATCGCCGCCAGCGCCGTCTCACCGAGGTCGCTCGGGTCGACCGGGACGTCCCGCCAGCCGAGCACCTCGGCCCCCTCGACCAGGGCGTACTTCTCGACCACCTGCCGGGCACGGGCCTCGGCGGCGTCGTCGTCGGTCAGGAAGACCAGACCGGTGGCGTACTCGCCGGCCGGGGGCAGCGGAAACTCGACCACCGCGCGCAGGAACGCGTCCGGCACCTGGATCATGATGCCGGCGCCGTCACCGGTGTTCGGTTCGGCGCCCCGGGCGCCACGGTGGTCCAGCCGGCACAGCGCGCCGAGGCCGTTGGCGACCACCGTGTGCGAGCGTCGGCCGTGCAGATCCGCCACGAACGCCACGCCGCACGCGTCATGCTCGTACGCGGGGTCGTGCAGGCCGGCAGGGGACGCTACCTGGCCCTCTCGCGGCGCCGGCTGGGGGCGGTGTGGGTACGCAAGGGCCACCGGGCCTCCTGTCGTCGCTCAGGCTGGATCATGGTCGGGACGACGTCGGCCCTGGATCGGACTATTGAGTCTACGTTAGGGCCCGGCACACAAGGCCAGTGCAGATTGATCACACCGTCCAGACTCTGGGACATGTAGTCTCGCGCCGTGGATTCCGAGCGTACCGACCTCCTCGACCGGTTGGAACGGTTCTACGACGCGGTGCCCCGGGACGCGGCCCGTGTGGAAGATCACGGGAGTCTGGTGCTGTTCGTCCGGGAAGGCCCGGGATGGCCGTTCTACGCCCGGCCACGGCGCGACAGCACCGGGTCGCCGACCCTCGCCGACGTGGCCGCGGTACGGGCACGCCAGCGCGAACTCGGCCTGCCCGAGGCCCTGGAGTGGGTACACGACCTCAATCCGGAGTTGCTCGCGGTGGCCCGCTCGGCCGGCCTGTGCGTCCTCGAAGCGCCGCTGATGGTGCTCGACCCGACCACCCTGCCGGATCCGGCGGGGCTGGGCGAGCCGGTGCGGCTGCTCGACCCGGCGGATGCGGACTTCGAGTCGGCGGTGGCCGCCCGACGGGCCGTCGCGGCGGTCGGGTTCGCCGCGCCCGGCACCGCCCGCGGCGAGGCCGGACCGGCCGAGCGCGACGCCGCCATCATCGGATTGGACGCGGCGGCGGTCGACGAGGAACGGTCCCGCGTCGCCGACGGCAGCCGGCTGTCCGCGCTGGCCGGCACCGCGACGGAGGGCCCGCTGGCCAGCGGGATGGCCATGCGGGTCGGCGACGTCGCCGAGATCGCCGGCGTGGCCACCCTGCCCACCGCCCGCCGGCGAGGGCTCGGTGCGGCGGTCACCGCCACCCTGGCCCGCGCCCTGCTGGACTCCGGCACCGACCTGGTGTTCCTCTCCGCCGGCAGCGAGGAGATCGCCCGCGTCTACGTGCGCGTCGGCTTCCGCCGCATCGGCACCGCCTGCATCGCCTCCCCCACCCCCCTGCTCCCCTGACTCCACCCCCACCTTCCCCCCGTTGATCATGAGGTTGACGGCGCTGTCGATCTCCGCAAGTGCCGCTAACCTCATGATCAACGGGGCAAGGTGGGGTGGGGGTCAGGTGGGTGGGGGGCGCCATTGGGCGGCGATGGTGGCGGCGGTGCCGAGCAGGCGGGGGGTGATGGTGCCCAGGGCGGCGTCGCGGGCGCGCAGGGCCAGCCGGCCCCGGGTGCGCAGCACGGCGGACATCCGGCGGGTCTGCCGGACCACGGCCGCCGCGCGGGGCCGCCGCGCCCGGTCGTACGCCATCACCGCGTCGGGCAGGGTGGACTCGCGCAGCAGCGCGGCGAGCGTCGCGGCGTCCTCGAAGGCCAGGCAGGCACCCTGCCCGAGGTGCGGCGGCATGGCGTGCGCGGCGTCCCCGAGCAGCACCACCCCGCCCGGCCCGGCCGGGAAACCGAACGCCCGGGGCAGCGGACGCAGCTCCCGGATCTCCCGCTGCACCAGGTCGGCCGGTTCGGTCGCGGCCAGCAGCTCGTCGACCGGCGCGGGCCAACCGGCGTACCAGCGACGCAGCAGCGCCAGCTGGGTCTGCGGCGGCTCGGGTCGGGGCGCACCGGCCGCGGTGGCCATCCAGTAGATGCCGCCCCGGCTGGAGGCACCGGAGGAGCCGCGCTCGCCCAGCGAGGCCGAGACGAACCGGTAGCCGGCGCCGAGGATCTCACCGCCCACCGCGTCGGCCAGGCTCGGCGCGCGGTACCAGGGGATCACCGCCCGCCAGGCGGCGCAGCCGGAGCTGACCACCCCCGAGGCGGGGGCGAGCTGGCGACGGATCACGCTGTCCGTACCGTCGGCGGCGATGACCAGGTCCGCTTCGTACGTGTGCCGGCCGTCGCCGACGGCGGGCCGCTCACCAGCGGCCGCCCGCACCGTCCGCACCGTCACCCCGGTACGCAGCTCGACCCGCTCGCCGAGGCCCGCGATCAGCGCGTCGTGCAGGTCCTCCCGGTGCACCACCACCGGTAGGCGTTCGGCCGGCGTCGGTCGTGGTTGCACCAGCCAGTGCCCGTCCGGGCGGCGTACCCCGCCGTCGGACAGGACGGTGGCGATGGCGTCCAGACCGGCACCGAGCCCGAGGCTGCGCAGCGCCCGGACCCCGTTGGGCCAGAGCACCACGGCGGCCGGCTCCGGGCGGATCCGGTCGGCCCGCTCCAGGAGCGTGACCTGCCAGCCCGAGCGGGCGAGCGCACCGGAGACCGCCAGGCCACCCAGCCCGCCGCCGACCACCACCGCGGTCCGCATGGCGTCCCCCTGACCTCAGCTGTCGCGCTCGGCGGCGGACTCCGCCGCCGTGCCCTCGGCCGGTGCGCCCGACGCCGACGCGGCGTGCGCGTCGTCGGCCGACCCGTCACGCCCACCGGCCGACCCGGCACCCGCACCAGCCGGCTCGGCGGACCCGCCGGCCGACCCTTCGGGCTGCTCAGCCAACGGCCGGGGTGCCGTGGTCGCCTCGTCGTCCAACCGGCCCGGATCGGGCTGAGCGCCCGCGTCGGGTGGCGCCTCGCCGGTCCGGCGCCAGTGCGCGAACTGCTCCTCGTCGACCACGCGGTAACCCTCGGGCCTGGCCGGCTCGGTGGTGGCGCCCTTGGCCGACAGGTCCACCTGCGAGACGTCGGAGGTGGCGGACGGGGCGGTGGCGACACTCGGCAGACCCGCCGGGATCAGGTACTCCCGTGGCCCGCGTACCCGCAGGAAGTAGACGAGGGCGCCGAGGAACACCAGCGCCGCGGTCCAGACGTTGATCCGTACGCCGAGGATCGTGTTGGCCTCGTCGGTACGCATCATCTCGATCCAGAACCGGCCGGCGGTGTAGCCCATCACGTAGAGGGCGAAGGCGCGGCCACGGCCGAGCCGCAGCTTACGGTCGACGAGATACACCATCGCGGCGACGCCGACGTTCCACAGCAGCTCGTAGGCGAAGGTCGGGTGGTAGAGCCCCTCCTCCAGGATCGGCTGGCCGGCCTCGTCGCGCAGTGCCTGCCCGCCGTCCATCCGGTGGATCTCCAGCCCCCAGGGCAGGTCGGTCCGCCCGCCGTAGAGCTCGTTGTTGAACCAGTTGCCCAGCCGGCCGATCGCCTGGGCCAGCGGCAGACCCGGCGCCAGCGCGTCGGCGACCACCGTCAGCGGCATGCCCAGTTGCCGGGCCCCGATCCAGGCGCCGACCGCGCCACCGGCGACCGCGCCCCAGATACCCAGCCCACCCTCGTAAATCAAGAAGATCTTGAGCCAGTCCCCGCCGGTGCCGAAGTACGGGGCCGGTGAGGTGATCACGTGGTAGATCCGGGCGCCGATGATGCCCGCCGGCACCGCCCAGAGGGCGATGTCGAGCACCGCGCCCGGGGCCGCGCCGCGCTGGCGCAGCCGCCGCTCGGTGACCCAGCAGGCCACCGCGATGCCGGCGAGGATGCACAGCGCGTACGCCCGGATGGGGAACGGGCCGAGCTGCCACACGGCGTTGCTCGGACTCGGGATGGCGGCCAGGGACGTCGGCGAGGCGAGACTCACGGGTGCACACGCTACCGCTGCGCACCCCTGTGCCGTCACCCCGGTCTCCCGCGCCCCCACTCACCCCCACCCTCGCGATCTTGCACTTCCTGTCGCCGCAAAGACGACATTGAGTACATAACAGCGACAGAGAGTGCGAGATCGACGACGAGGGGTGGCATCGAGGGCTCAGCGGATGGGGTGGTGGACGCCTTCGGACAGTTCGGCGCTCAGGGTGCGCAGGGCGGTCAGCGCGGCCGCCTCGTCGGGGGCGTCGAGCAGGCAGCGGATGAGCGCGCTGCCGACGATGACCGCGTCGGCGTACCCGGCGACGGTGGCGGCCTGCGCTCCGGTGCCCACGCCCAGGCCGACGCCGACCGGCAGGTCGGTGACCTCCCGCACCCGGGACACCAGCACCGGCGCCGCCTGCGAGGTCTGCGACCGGGCACCGGTGACGCCCATGATCGCGGTGGCGTAGACGAAGCCCCGGCAGTGCGCCGCGGTCATCGCCAGCCGCTCGTCGGTCGACGACGGCGCGACCAGGAACGTGCGGTCCAGCCCGTGCGCGTCCGAGGCGGCCAGCCACTCGCCGGCCTCCTCCGGGATCAGGTCGGGCGTGATCAGCCCGGTGCCGCCGGCCGCGGCGAGGTCCCGGGCGAACGCGTCCACCCCGTACCGCTCGATCGGGTTCCAGTAGGTCATCGTCACCACCGGGGCGCCGGTGGCGGCCACCGCCTCGACGATGCGCAGCGTGTCCCGGGTGCGTACCCCGCCGGCCAGCGCGATGTCGCTGGCACGCTGGATCACCGGGCCGTCCATCACCGGGTCGGAGTACGGAATCTCCACCTCGATCACGTCGACACCCGCGGCGACCATCGCCTTCATCGCGGCGATGCTGCCCTCGACGGTGGGAAACCCGGCCGGCATGCAGCCGACCAGCAGGGCCCGGCCGTCCGCCCGGGCCTTGTCGAACGCCACCCCGATCCGGCTGGTCCGCTCGCTCATGGCCTCACTCCTTGTCGAGGATGCCGAAGTACTCACCGGCGGTGTGCACGTCCTTGTCACCCCGGCCGGAGAGATTGACCACGATGGTGGGCTGCCGACCCAGCTCGGCGGCGAGCTTCGGCGCGATGGCCAGGGTGCCGGCCAGGGCGTGCGCGCTCTCGATCGCGGGGATGATCCCCTCGGTGCGGCAGAGCAGCTCGAAGGCGGCCATCGCCTCGTCGTCGGTGACCGGTTGGTAGGTGGCCCGGCCGGTGTCGTGCAGCCAGGCGTGTTCCGGACCCACGCCCGGGTAGTCCAGACCCGCGGAGATCGAGTGCGACTCCTGCGTCTGCCCGTCGGCGTCCTGGAGCACGAAGGTCCGGGTGCCGTGCAGGACACCGGTGGAACCGCCGGTGATGCTTGCCGCGTGCCGGCCGGTGTCCACCCCGGCGCCGCCGGCCTCGAAGCCGTACAGCCGCACCTGCGGGTCGTCGGTGAAGGCGTGGAAGATGCCGAGCGCGTTGGAGCCACCACCGACGCAGGCGGTCACCGCGTCGGGTAGCCCACCGGTCAGGTCCAGGCACTGCGCCCGGGCCTCCTCGCCGATGCCCCGGACGAAGTCGCGGACCAGCGCCGGGAAGGGGTGCGGCCCGGCGGCGGTACCGATCAGGTAGTGGGTCTCGTCGACGTTGGCGACCCAGTCCCGCATCGCCTCGTTCATCGCGTCCTTGAGGGTGCGCGAGCCGGTCGTCACCGGTACGACAGTGGCGCCGAGCATCCGCATCCGGGCCACGTTCAGCGCCTGCCGCTCGGTGTCGACCTGACCCATGTAGACCACGCACTCCAGGTCGAACAGGGCCGCGGCGGTGGCGGTGGCGACGCCGTGCTGGCCGGCACCGGTCTCGGCGATCACCCGCCGCTTGCCCATCCGCCGGGTCAGCAGCGCCTGACCGAGCACGTTGCGCACCTTGTGCGCCCCGGTGTGGTTGAGGTCCTCCCGCTTGAGCAGCACCCGGGCACCGGCCCGGGCGGAGAACCGGCGGGCCTCGTAGAGCAGCGAGGGCGTACCCGCGTAGTCGCGCAACAATTCGGCGAACTCGGTCCGGAACGACTCGTCGGCCATCGCCGCCCGGTGCGCCGACGCCAGCTCGTCGAGGGCGGCGACGAGTGCCTCCGGCACGAACCGGCCGCCGAACGTGCCGAAGTGGCCGGCGGCGTCGGGAAACTGCGCCGGCACCTCGACGTCCGTGGCGTCAGCACTCATCGCGGGTCCTCTCGCTCGCAAGGGTCGCCGGACGCGGCTCAGCGCGCCGGGCGGGGGGTCGCCGGGTGGTTGCCGGCGTTGACCAGTTCGGCCACCGCCTCCCGGGGACTCTTCTGGGTGACCAGCCCCTCACCGACGAGCACCGCGTCGGCGCCGGCCGAGGCGTACCGAATCAGGTCGTGCGGACCGCGTACGCCCGACTCGGCGATCTTGACGACGTGGCTCGGCAGGCCGGGCGCGATCCGCTCGAACACGGACCGGTCGACCTGAAGGGTACGCAGGTCACGGGCGTTGACCCCGATGACCTGGGCACCGGCCTCCATGGCCCGGTCGGCCTCCTCCTCGTCGTGCACCTCGACCAGCGCGGTCATGCCCAGCGACTCGATCCGTTCCAGCAGGCCGACCAGCACGTTCTGCTCGAGCGCGGCGACGATGAGCAGCACCAGGTCGGCGCCGTGCGCGCGGGCCTCGTGCACCTGGTAGCTGGAGACCACGAAGTCCTTGCGCAGCACCGGGATGTTCACCGCGGCCCGCACGGCGGCCAGGTCGTCGAGTGAGCCACCGAACCAACGCCCCTCGGTGAGCACACTGATCGCCCGGGCCCCACCGGCGGCGTACTCGCCGGCCAGGTCCGCCGGGTCGGCGATCTCAGCCAGCTTGCCCTTGGACGGCGAGGCGCGCTTCACCTCGGCGATGACGGCGACGCCGGGCCGGCGCAGCGCCGCGTACGCGTCGAGCGGCGGCGGCGCGGCGGCGGCCAGTTCACGGATCCGCTCCAGCGGAACCTGTTCCTGCCGCCGGGCCACGTCCTCCCGGACGCCGGCCAGGATCTCGTCGAGCACGCTGACGGGCGCCGCCGGGCCGGCCTCGTTCCCCTCCGCGTGCGCATGTTCAGCAGTCACCAACGGACTCCCCTCTCCGGGTGTCATGGGCCGATGCTAGGGGGCCCCACCTGGACCCGACCGCCGGGGGTATGGCGCTCCTCACGAATCGGGCTGCGGCATAATGGCCGACTTGCGCGCACGGGTCGTCACCATGAGTAACGACATCATCGACGATCGCCCATATAGGGGCCTTCCGGCCGGCCGCTCGACGGCCAGCGATCCGGTCACGTCGATGCTGTGACCAAGCTCAAGGACCAAGGTCCCTGTGCCGGTCAGGCCCCCTACCGCAGAGTTGACGGTGCGGTCATCACCAGGAAACCCGGGCCGAGCAACATCAGGCTCGGGCACACTCGATGACGCGCCTGCCCCACCGCCACGACGATCTCTCCCCGGGGTGATCATGAGTACCTCCGCGCCGCACCAGACCATCGGACTCACCACCATCTCGCGCACCGTCGCGTCGCTCGCCGTCGGTGTGGTCCACACCTTGGAGCGGGCAATGGTCGGGCCGGACCGGATGCGGACCGCGTCCGGCAACGCCTGGGAGGCCATCTGTGCCGACCGGGCCCGAGCCGACCAGCGGGCCGAACTGGACCGCCTCGTCGCGGAACTCACCGCGGCCCGCGCCCACGCCCGCGCCCGCCAGCCGGTCGGCTGAGCGCACCCGCACCTCGCGAGGCGCACACCGGCACCCCGGCCCCCCAGCGACCTCCGGCCGGTCAGCGGACCGTCGGATCCTCCCCGCGATCCAGGGCCTCCCACGCCTCGACGGTGCCCGCGCCACCGATCGGGCCGCTGGTGCCGGTCGGCCGAGGGGTCCGACGCTCGTAGCGGGCCCCCATCGCCGGCCAGCGGTGCCCACGCAGCATGGTCAACGAACCACCGACCGCGGCGAGCAACCCGCCGAGCAGGGTGAGGGCCGGCCACTGCCAGGTGACCGGATCACCCAGGTCACCGACGAGCCCGTAACCACCACCGGCCGCGACGGCCAGACCGAGCAGGGTCAGCAGCCCGCCGAGCACCCGACGCGGCCGGCCCCGGGTGGCCAGCACCGCACCGCCGCCGGCCAGCCCGACGAGGGCCAGCGCCGGCAGCCACGGCAGCAACTGCCCGCCGGTACGCCCCTCCTCCACCAGCAGCATCGGCTCCGAGCGGCCGACCACGTCGACCACCCAGGTGCGGGTCGCCGCCCACAGCGCCAACCCCGCGCCGGCCAGGCAGAGCAGCACGGCGTACGCCAGTTCGCGCCGGCCGGCCCGCGCACCGCCGGTCCCGGTCTCCTCCGTCACGCTCACCGGACGAACCTTCCGCTCGCGACTGCGGGACTCCGCTGCGCCACGTTCCTCGCGCTCACCGAGCTGACCTTCCGCTCGCGACTGCGGGACTCCGCTGCGCTACGTTCCTCGCGCTCACCGAGCTGACCTTCCGCTCGCGACTGCGGGACTCCGCTGCGCTACGTTCCTCGCGCTCACCGAGCTGACCTTCCGCTCGCGACTGCGGGACTCCGCTGCGCTACGTTCCTCGCGCTCACCGGGCTGGCCGGAGGGTTTCCGCGGCGGCGATGGCCGCCAGCACCGCGGCGGCCTTGTTCCGGGTCTCCTGGTCCTCGGCGGCCGGGTCGGAGTCGGCCACCACGCCGGCACCGGCCTGCACGTACGCCCGGCCCGCGCGGATCAGCGCGGTCCGGATCGCGATGGCCATGTCGAGATCGCCGGCGAACCCGAAGTAGCCGACCGTGCCGCCGTAGAGGCCCCGGCGGACCGGTTCCAACTCCTCGATGATCTCCATGGCGCGCACCTTCGGGGCGCCGGAGAGCGTGCCCGCCGGAAAGGTCGCGGCGAGCGCGTCGAAGGCGGTGCGGTCCGCCCGCAGCGTGCCGACCACCGTGGAGACGATGTGCATCACGTGGCTGTACCGCTCGATGGTGGCGAACTCCGGCACCTCGACGGTGCCGGGACGACACACCCGGCCCAGATCGTTGCGCCCCAGGTCGACGAGCATCACATGCTCGGCACGCTCCTTGGGATCGGCGAGCAGTTCGGCGGCGAGCCGGTTGTCGGCCTCCGGGGTCGCGCCGCGCGGACGGGTGCCGGCGATCGGATGCAGCAGCGCCCGCCGCTCGCCGTCCACCTCACCCGTCACCTTCAGGTGCGCCTCCGGTGACGACCCGACGATGTCGAAGTCGTCGAAGCGCAGCAGGTACATGTAAGGGCTGGGATTCGTCGTGCGCAGCACCCGGTAGACGTCCAGCGGGTCGGCGTCGGTCTCCCGCTCGAACCGCTGCGCGAGCACGATCTGGAAGCACTCACCGGCCCGGATCGCCTCCTTCGCCGCCTCCACCGCCTTCGGGTACCCGCCGCCCGGGGTACGGCTGCGCACCTCGCCGGCCGGCGGTCGGGCGACCGTGGCGACCATCGGCGGAATGGGCCGCGACAGTGCGGTGGTCATCGCGTCCAGCCGGCCCACCGCGTGGTGGTAGGCGGCGGTGACCCGCTCGTCGCGGCCCGGCTCGTCGAGCGGCGGCAGGATGGCGTTGGCGACCAGGATCGCCGAACCGTCGAAGTGGTCGAGCACCACCAGGTCGGTGGCGAGCATCATGCCCAGCTCGGGCAGGCGCAGGTCGTCCTCGGTGAGCGCGGGCAACCGCTCGAAGCGGCGGATGAGGTCGTAGCCGAGATAGCCGACCATGCCGCCGGTCAGCGGTGGCGTCCCGTCACCCGGCGCGCCGGGCGGGCCGGCCAGCGCCGCCACCGTGGCGCGCAGCACCTCGACCGGATCCCCGGTGGTCGGCAGCCCGACCGGCGGCACGCCGAGCCAGGCCGCGGCACCGTCCCGCTCGACAAGCGTGGCGCTGCTGCGCACCCCGACGAAGGAGTACCGGGCCCAGGCCAGGCCGGACGAGCCGACGCCCTGCTCGGCGGACTCCAACAGGAACGTACCCGGACCGCCGGCGAGCTTGCGGTAGACGCCGACCGGGGTCTCCGCGTCGGCGAGCAGCCGGCGGGTGACCGGCACCACCCGCCACCGGGCGGCCAGCTCGGTGAAGGTGGCCGCGTCGGGGCTCACCCGACCGTCACTCCGCTCGCTCATGCCGGCACTCCGCTTCGCTCCGTGCCGTCATGAGGCACCACCGCGCTGAGCCTGATGATTCGCTCGCTCCGCTCGCTCACGAGGTCACCTGGCCGGTGACCGGGAGTTCGTCGGAGAAGCAGGTGCGCTGCCCGGTGTGGCAGGCGGCGCCGACCTGGTCCACGCTCACCAGCACCGCGTCGCCGTCGCAGTCGAGGGCCACCGAGCGGACGTACTGGTGGTGGCCGGAGGTGGCGCCCTTGACCCAGTACTCACGCCGGCTGCGCGACCAGTAGGTGGCCCGACCGGTGGTCAGCGTGCGGTGCAGCGCCTCGTCGTCCATCCAGGCCATCATCAGCACCTCACCGCTGTCGTGTTGGCGGACCACGGCGGCCACCAGACCGTCGGGAGTACGCCGTAGGCGGCCGGCGATCGCCGGGTCGAGCCGAGACGGTCGCTGCGAACCGCCCGGCGACTCCGGCAGGTCAGGGTGGGCGCCGGTCACCGGCGCGTCAGGAACGGGCACAGTGACCCATTGTCCGGCACGCGGCGCGGGTACCCCAGCCGGCTCCCGGTTGACGGACGGCGTGCCGCCGCCGGGCCGGCCCAACTGGGCCACGTAGCGGTCCAGCCGCCCGTCCAGCAGGGCGTCGGCGAGGTCCGGACCGGCCACCCCCGCCACCTCGGTGGCGTACGGGCGGATCAGTGGCAGGGTGCCGGTCACCAGGCGGGCCGCCGCCGCCCACACCTGTCCGGTCGAGCCGGGACGCAGGCCGAGGCAGCGCAGCATGTCCTCGCGGTAGCCGGCGGGTGCCACCGGTAGGTCGAGCGCGGCGGCGAAGGCCGACCGGCGGGAGACCACCCGTACCGACGGGTTCGCCAGCCGCAACACCGACGGGCAGAGCCGGGCCAGGTCGGCGGCGGCCAGCCGGGCGCCGAGCGCGTCCTCGGTGTCCCGGGCGGCGGCCACCTTGCCCAGCGTGGCGATCAGTTCCTCCAGCCGTGGCTCGTCGGCCGGCTGGCAGAGCACCGGCAGGTCGATGCGGTGCCGCCAGTACGAGTCGGCCCACAGCAGCCGGGTGGGTGCCGTCACCGGCAGGCCGAACGCCCAGTCGGCCGGCTCACCGAGCCGGGTCACCCACGAGTGGATGTCCCGGGCCGCGACCGACACGTGGGTCAGTCGGCCGGAGTGCTCCGCGAGGTAGGCCCGCCGGGCCGCGTACGGAGCGCCGCCGAGCAGGACGTCGACGTCGACGTCGCTGTGCGCGGTGGCGGCCCGGCGCGCGTGGCTGCCGCGCAGCAGGATGCCCACCACGGGCCGGTCGGCGGTGGCCCGCAGCCGTGCGGTCCAGTCGTCGAAGAACCCACTGTCCGGTGACGGAGCGTGATCCACCGCGCCATCGTGCCGCACGTCCGATCGGGGTGCAATGCCCGGTGACGGACCTGGCGTCCGATCTGTGGCTACCTGTGCTTGCTACGGCCTTGTTACTCTACGAGATTTTCGTCCCGATCAGGAGCCTCGGTCAGTCGAGCTCGCCGAGCTCCGCCCGCCGGTAGTGGTCGATCTTGAAGTCGAGCACCTTGAGGTCCTCCTCCAGCTCGGCCATCCGGTGCAGCACCCGCACCCGATGCTCCTCGAACAGTGCCCGCCGGGCGCCGAGCGTGCCGTCACCCTGGCGGGCCAGTTCGACGTAGCGACGCATGTCGCGCACCGGCATGCCGGTGCGGCGCAGCCTGGTCAGCAGCAGCAACCAGTTGACGTCCTGCGGGGTGTAGCGACGCCGGCCGGCGGAGTCCCGGCCCACCGGGGCCACCAGCCCCTCCTGCTCGTACCAACGCAACGTGTGGGTGGTCAGGCCGACCCGCTGGGCCGCCTCGCTGACGGTGAAGGTCGGCTCCCGGGTACCGATGTCCATCGTTCGAGGGTCGCAGCACCGGCCGGCCCGGCGCGACCCCGCTCCGGTGGCCGCGCCTTGCCGAAGCGGCGGTATTTCATCTACCGTTGATTTCAACAGACGATGAATTAGGGAGGTGGGCGATGGCGGACGCGATCGCCGTCCGGGGCCTGGTCGTGGACCGGGGCGGACGGCGGGTGCTGCACGGGATCGACGCCACGGTGCCGCGTGGCTCGGTCACCGGCCTGCTCGGGCCGAGCGGCAGCGGCAAGACCACGTTGCTGCGGGCGATCGTCGGAGTGCAGGTGATCGCCGCCGGCACGGTGACGGTGCTCGGAGCCCCGGCCGGCTCGCCGCCGCTGCGCCACCGGGTCGGTTACCTGACCCAGGCGCCGAGCGTCTACGCCGACCTGACGGTGCGGGAGAACGCCCGCTACTTCGCGACCCTGCACGGTCGCGACCGGGCCGAGGCCGACCGCGCGGTGGCCGACGTCGGGCTGGCCTCGGCGGCCGGCCAACTGGTCGGCACCCTCTCCGGCGGCCAGCGCAGCCGGGCGTCGCTGGCCTGCGCACTTGTCGGCCAGCCCGAGCTGATCGTGTTGGACGAGCCCACCGTCGGCCAGGATCCGGTGCTGCGGGCCGACCTCTGGGCCCGCTTCCACGCCCTGGCCGCGACCGGGACGACCCTGCTGGTGTCCAGCCACGTGATGGACGAGGCCGCCCGGTGCGACCGGTTGCTGCTCATCCGCGAGGGCCGGCTCATCGCCGACGACACGCCGGCGGCCGTCCGGGCCGCCGCCGGCGTGGACGATCTCGACGAGGCCTTCCTGCGGCTGATCCGAGCCGCCCAGCCCGACCCTTCCGGGGAGGCACGATGAACCCGCGCATCCTGGCCGCCACCGTCGGGCGCATCCTGCGGCAGTTGCGCCACGACAGACGCACCGTCGCGCTGCTGGTGGCCGTGCCGACCGTCCTGCTCACCCTGGTCTACTACATGTACGCCGACCAGCCCGCGCCGCCCGGACAGCCGTCGAGCTTCGACCGGATCGCCCTGGTGATGCTCGGCTTCTTCCCGTTCATCATCATGTTCCTGGTGACCAGCATCGCGATGCTGCGCGAGCGCACCACCGGCACGCTGGAACGACTGCTCACCACCCCACTGGCCAAGACCGACCTGCTCTTCGGGTACGGCATCGCCTTCGGGCTGGCCGGCGCGGTGCAGGCCGGCATCGCCTCGGCCGTCGCGTACTGGGTCTTCGGCCTGCAGACGGCCGGCAGCAGCGCTCTGGTCATCATGATCGCCGCGCTGAACGCGGTGCTCGCCGTCGCGCTCGGCCTGCTCTGCAGCGCCTTCGCCCGCACCGAGTTCCAGGCCGTACAGTTCATGCCGGTCGTGGTCGCACCGCAACTGCTGCTCTGCGGGCTGTTCGTGCCCCGCGACGAGATGGCCGGCTGGTTGCAGGCGATCAGTGACGTGCTGCCGCTGTCGTACGCCGTCGAGGCCCTGCAGGAAGTCGGCACACACGCCGAACCGACCGGCACCATGTGGCGCGACGTGGCGATCGTCGCCGTCGCGGCGGTGCTGGCGTTGGTGCTCGCCGCGGCCACCCTGCGCCGGCGCAGCGGCTGAGGCCGGTGGTGCCGCCCCGGCGCGCGCCCCGCGAGGGCCGGGGCGGCACCACGGACAGGAGCGAGGGAGGACGATGGTACGGCGCAGCGGACGGCGACCGGGCAGACCCGGCACCCGGGACACGATCCTCGACGCGGCCCGGGCCGCGTTCGCCGACCGCGGCTACGACGCCAGCACCATCCGGGCCATCGCCGCCTCGGCCGGGGTCGACCCGGCCCTGGTGCACCACTACTTCGGCACCAAGGAACAGCTCTTCCTGGCCGCCATGCGTTTTCCGGTCAACCCCGGGGAACTGCTGCCGAAGGTGCTCGCCGGTGACCGTGCCGCCCTCGGCGAGCGGCTGGTCCGCATGTTCGTCACGGTGTGGGACTCGCCGGCCGGTGCCGCCGGGGTGGCTCTGCTGCGTTCGGCGGTCAGCAGCGAGTGGACCGCCCGGCTGCTGCGCGAGTTCCTCACCACCCAGGTGCTGCGCCGCGTTCTCGATCATCTCGACGTCGACCCGGCCGAGGTGCCGCTGCGCGGGTCGCTCGTGGCCAGCCAACTCGTCGGGCTGGCGCTGATGCGCTACGTGATCCGACTGGAACCGGTCGCCTCCGCCGCGCCGGAGACCCTGATCGCCACGGTCGGGCCGACCGTGCACCGCTATCTCACCGGCGCTCTCGACGGTGTGCCCCACTCGGCACCCTCGGAGCGGTAGCTCAGCCCGCGCGGAGCACCGGGTGCAGCAGCCGGGTCAACTCGGCCCGGCCGGCCAGCCGGCGACCGAAGGCGAGCCGGGCCCGTCGCCGGGCGCCCGGCCGGCCGAAGGTCACCAGCATCCCGTACCTGTCGATCCGCTCGACCCGTGGCGCGTGGTCGGCCGGACCGGCGGCCAGGCCGAGCTGCCGGCACAGGTAGTCGGTCAGCCGCGAGGCGTGGTCCTCGCCCAGTTCGGCGAGCAGCTCCGCCTCGACCGGGTGCAGCGGATCCGGCTCGGCCTCGGCGTACGCCTGCGGATCGACGCGGCGCAACTCGCCGGCCCGGTGCCAACGGGCCTCGGCCACCTCGAAGCGGAACAGCCGGAAGCGGGTGCCGACGTCGAGCAGGTCGCCGGTGGGCTCCACCGTGGCGAAGTCCACCGCGGCGGCCCGCGCCTCGTCACCGGCCAACCGACGCGCCCAACCGGAGACCAGGGCCCGACCCAGTGACGGCGCCCCGGCGGCGGGCGGCAGGTCGAGCACGTCGAGCACCACCGCGACCGCCCGGTCCTCGGCGCCCAACGCCGCCGCGAGATCGCTCACCACCGGCACCAGCAGCAGCACCCGCCCCTCGGGGTCGGTGGCGTGGCGCGCGTGGTGCAGGCCGGGCCGGCAGGCCAGATGGACGAGGCCGGGCAACCGACCCGCGACCAGGGTCCGGACGATCTCGGCGGGGCTGGGCCGCATGACACGACCTCCTTTGAGGTTAGGCTTACCTAACTCGGAGGGTATGGCATCGGCCCGACGGCGTCTACCGGGTCTGCTCAAGCCACGAGGCGTAGAGCAGTCCGTACACCGAATCCGGGTCGCGGATCAGCTCGTCGTGCGAGCCACGCTGCACGATCCGCCCCCGGTCCACCACGATCACCTCGTCGGCGTTCTGCGCGGTGGACAGCCGGTGGGCGATCGCCAGAGTGGTCCGGCCCCGGGTCACCGCGTCCAACGTCCGCTGCAACCGCACCTCGGTGGCCGGATCCACCGCACTCGTCGCCTCGTCCAGCACCAGCAGGTCCGGATCGGCCACGTACGCCCGGGCCAGCGCCACCAACTGGCGCTCCCCCACGCTCAACGCCTCACCACGCTCGCCCACCCCGGTCGCCAACCCGGCGGGCAGCCCGTCCAGCCAGTCGGCCAGCCCCAACTCGGTGAAGGCGGCGGCGAGCTGCTCATCGGAAAGCTCCGGACGGGCGAAGCGGACGTTGTCGGCCACCGTGGCGTCGAACAGGAACCCGTCCTGCGGCACCATCACCACCCGGGAGCGCAGCGAGTCGAAACGCACGTCGGTGAGCGGCACCCCCGACAGCAGCACCGCCCCCGCCGACGGGTCCATCAGCCGGGTGACCAGCTTGGCGAAGGTGGTCTTGCCGCTGCCGGTCTCACCGACCACCGCCACCCGGCTCTTCGCCGGGATCTCCAGGCTGATGTCGTGCAGCACCGTCGGACCACCTGGATAGGCGAAGCGCACGTCGGCGAAGCGGATGTCCAGCGGCCCGGTGGGCAGTTCCCGCCCCTGCGGTCCGGGATCCGCCACGTCCGGTGCGACGTCCAGCACGTCGAGCACCCGTCGCCAGCCGGCGATCGCGTTCTGCGCCTCGTTGAGCACCTCGGTGGCGATCTGCACGGGCTGGATGAAGAGCGTCACCAGGAACAGGAACGCGGTGATCTCACCGATGCTCAGCGTCCGGTCGGCACCGAGGAACACCCCCAGCACCACCACGCCGGCCAACGCCAGACCGGCGGCCAGCTCACCGACCGAGCTGCCGAGAATGCTGATCCGGATCGCCTTCTGCTGGGCCCGCCGCTGACCGTCGATCGCCTCGTCCAACCGCCGGGCGGTGCGTCCCGCGATGCCGTACGCCCGGATCACCGGCGCGCCGACCACGCTCTCCCCGACCGCACCCAGCAGGGCACCGGTACGCTGCCGGACCACCCCGTACGCCGCGGCGAGCCGGCGTTGGAGCAGCCGGATCACCAGCACCGCCGGCCCGAAGGCGGCGAACACCACAAGCGTCAACTGCCACGAGTACGCCAGCATCACGGCCGTGGTGACCGCCAACTGACCCAGGTTGACCAGCAGGATCACCCCACCCCACTGGAGGAACTGGGTGATCTGGTCGACGTCGCTGGTGACCCGGGACACCAGCGAACCGCGCCGCTCCGACTGCTGGTGCAGCATCGACAGGTCGTGCACGTGCCGGAAGGCCCGGATCCGCACCCCCGCCAGGGCCGTCTCACTGACCGTGAACAGTCGGCGCATCATCAGGTAGCCACAGGCCGTGGTCACCACCAGCACCGCGGCGGTGACCGACACCACCACGAACAACGCGTCCAGGTTCAACCCACCGGCGATACCCCGGTCGATGCCCTGCTGCACCGCCACCGGCACGGCCACCCGGCCGACCATGTACACGAGGGCCAGACCGAGGGTGCCGGCCAGCCCGACCCGCAGCTCCGGGGAGAGCGCCAGCCCCCGCCGCAGCGTCCGCCACGTCGACTCGGCCTGCTCCGGCGCCTCGCCGCCCATCACCGGTCCACCTCCAGTCCGGAGGTCATCGGGGTGACCTCGTCGTACGTGCGCTGCCGGTCGTGGTCGACCTCGGCCTGCTCGTAGGCGGTGACGAGATCGGCGTAACCCGGCACGGTGGCCAGCAGCGTGCTGTGCGTGCCCCGCGCCACCACCCGCCCCTGCTCCAGGTAGATGACCTCGTCGGCGAGGGCGATGGTCGCCCGCCGGTAGGCCACCACCAGGATCGACGCGCCCGGGCCGCCGCCGGCCGAGGAGCGCAGCCCGGCCAGGATGGCGGCCTCCACCCGAGGGTCGACCGCGCTCGTCGCGTCGTCGAGCACCAGCAGGCGGGGACGTCCCGCCAACGCCCGGGCGAGGGTGAGCCGCTGCCGCTGGCCGCCGGAGAGCGAGGTACCCCGCTCGCCGACCATGGTGTCCAGACCGGCGGGCAGGGCGGCGACGAACCCGTCCGCCTCGGCCAGCCGCAGCGCGGCCCAGACCGCCTCGTCGTCCACGCCGGGCCGGTCCAGCGACACGTTGGCCCGTACGGTGTCGTCGAAGACGAACGGCACCTGGGCGACCAGCGCGGCGGTACCGGCGAGCACGTCCGCGGCCAGGTCCCGGACGTCCACCCCGTCGATGCTCACCGTGCCCGACCGGGGATCGACCAGCCGGACCGCCAGCGCGGTGACGGTGGACTTGCCGGCCCCGGTCGGCCCGACCAGGGCGACGGTCCTGCCGGCCGGCACCGTGAAGGAGACCTCGCCCAACACCTCGGCGCCGGGCAGGTGCGCCTCGGCGGGCTCGTAGGCGAAGCCGACGTCGGTGAAGGTGAGCGTGGCTGGCGTCGCCACGGCCGGGTCGGGCCGGAGGTCGCCGTACGGCATCTCGCCGGTGGCGTCGAGTACCCGGCGGATCCGGTCCCAGCCGGCGACGCTGCGCGGCAGTTCGGCGAGCACCCAGCCGATGGCCCGCACCGGAAAGGCCAGCACGGTGAACAGGAAGGCCACGCTGACCAGCTCGGACACCTCGATGGCGCCCTGCCGCAGCCGGTACGCCCCGACCACCAGCACCGCGAGGGTGCCGAGACTGGGCAGCGTCTCCAGCATCGGGTCGAAGATGCCCCGCAGCCGGCCGACCGAGATCAACGCGTCGCGCAACTGGCCGGCCCGGGCCGCGAACCGGGCGGTCTCCTGGGCCTCCCGACCCATCGTCTTGACCACCAGGGCGCCGTCGAAGCTCTCGTGCGCGATGCCGCTGACCTCGGCGCGCAGCCGCTGCGCCCGCGCTTGGCGCGGGGCCATCCGACGGGAGTACGCCACGTTGAGCGCGAACAGGGCCGGAAAGACGGCCAGCCCGACCAGCGCCAGTGCCCAGTCGACGGCGAACAGCGACGTCACCGCACCGACCAGCATCACGAGCGTGCCCACCGCGAAGGGCAGCGGCGCGATCGGTTGCCAGGCGGCCTCGACATCGGAGTTGGCGTTGGACAGCAACGTGCCGGTCGCGTTGCGGTGGTGCCAGGACAGCGGCAGTTCCAGGTAGCGGCGGGTGACCCGGCGACGGTAGGCGGCCTGCAGGCGGAACTGCATGTAGCCGGCGCCCAGTCGGCGACCGAAGATGCCGACCACCCGCAGCACGCTCAGCCCGAGCAGCGCCGCGGCGGCCAGCGCCAGCGCGCCCACCGCCACCGAACCGGTCTGCACGGCCGGCACCACCACGTCACCGACGACCGCGCCGACCACGAACGCGCTGGCGACCACCATCAGGCCGAACAGCACGCTGCCGGACACGGCGACCGCGAAGATCCTCGGTTGTTCCCGGATGGCCCGCCCGAGGACGCTCAGCCCGCGACCGAGCACGTCCCGACTAGTCCCGCTCGCCACATTCTCCCCCGCCGTAAGCCGCCACAATCATCTCTCATCCTTACCGCTGCGCGTCGGGTACGCCGACCCGAGGAGATATGTCCGACGTCACCCCACGGCCGGATCGACAGCGCCCGCTCGACACGCGACCCCCGCCGCCTCGGCCTACGATCACTGTCATGTCGCGGTACGCCCGATCGGAGCGCGAGGCGCTCGCCGAGCTGATGTCCACCCTGGGCCCGGACGCCCCGACCCTCAACGAGGGCTGGACGACCCGTGACCTCGCCGCGCATCTGGTGGTGCGGGAACGTCGGCCGGACGCCGCGGCGGGAATCGTCGTCCCGCCACTCGGCGGCCACGCCGAACGGGTGCGACGCCGGGTCGCCGCGCTCGACTGGACCGAGCTGCTCGGCCAGGTGCGGCACCCGCCGGTGTGGAGCCCGGTGAGCAACCCGCTCACCGACGAGCTGACGAACACGTTGGAGTTCTTCATCCACCACGAGGACGTCCGTCGGGCCCGGGCGGGCTGGCAGCCGCGCGACCTGCCGGTGGGGTTGGAGCGGGCGTTGTGGCGACGGCTGTCGGCGCTCGGCCGGCTGGCCCTGCGCCGCTTCCCCGCCCAGGTGCTGGTGCAGGCCCCCGGCCACGGCGAGGTGGCCACCGGCCGGGGCGGCGAACCGCTGCGGCTGGTCGGCACGCCCGGTGAGCTGGCCCTGTTCCTGTCCGGCCGGCAGCGTGCGGCGCGGGTGCAGCTCGACGGGCCCCCGGCCCTGGCCGATCGGCTCCGCACCGCCAGCCTGGGCTTCTAACGCTCTGTGCGGAACCGGTCACGACAATTTCCGAAACGTTACTTGACGCATCGACCGACCACCATCGGTGCTCCCGTACGCTGGCCCGCGCCGCCTCGTGGGGGGGTGGCGACAGGGAGCGCGATGCGAAGCTTTGTGGTCTCGGCCCTGCGAGAGCCTCCGTTCACCGGCGTCCGGCACGGCGAAACCGAGCGCGTGGCCCGGGAGAGCGCGGACTGGGCGCAGCAGCTGGGCCTGATCAGTAACGGCCAGCGGCTGCACCGGGCGGATGCCGCCGGGCTCGCCGGACGGGCCTGCCCGCAGGCCCCGCCGGAGCGCCTGCGGCTGCTGACCGACCTGATCTCCTGGCTGTTCGTGATGGACGACGCCTGCGACGAGGACGGGCTCGGCGCCGAGCCCACCCGACTCGCGCCGACCGTGGCCGCGCTGCTGGACGTGCTGGACCGCCAGGGCGCGCCGGGTCCGACGCCGCCCGGAGCAGCCGGGACGCTGGCGCTCGGGCTGACCGATTTGTGCCAACGGGTACGCGGCCACCGGCGCCCGGCCGTGCTGCTGCGGTTCGTCGCCGGGATGCGCGAGTACCTGCTCGCGCTGCTGTGGGAGGCGGCGAACCGGGAGCACGAGCGGGTTCCGCCGGTCGACGAGTACGTCCAGATGCGCCGACACACCGGCGCCGTGTACCCCAGCCTCACCCTGACCGACCTGGCCCTGGACGGCTTTCCACCGGCCGCCCGCCGGGCCGACCCCGGCTGGGCCACCCTGGAGATGCTCGCCGCCGACCTGATCTGCTGGTGCAACGACGTCTTCTCCTACGCCAAGGAGCACCACGGCGGGCCGGACGCGCACAACCTGATCACGGTGCTGACCAGGGAGACCGGTGACGAGTCGACGGCGCTGCGAGCCGCCGCCGACCGGTTCAACGACCGGCTCGGCGCGTACCTGGCGGCCGAGACCGACCTGTTGGCCCACCACGGCGACGCGGTGCGCCCGGCGCTGGACAGCCGGCGGAACTGGATCCGGGCCACCTACGACTGGTCACGCGCGGCGGCGCGCTACGCGTGAGACGAGGGTTCCATCTGCCGGGAACGGACTGGTGGATGATCGTCAGGGCTAGCCGACGCCCGGTGCCAGGCAATACCCTTCGGTAACGAACACCGACCGTGACGACCGTCACGCCTCCACCCCCGAAGGCGGCTACAGCGATGGCTCTCGATGTACCGTACACCTCAATTCCTGACATGTTCCTCAAGCGCGTGGCGGCGTCCCCCGACCGCCACGCCTTTGCCCACCCCGGCCCGGACGGACCGGTCTGGCTGACCTGGGCACAGGTCTCGCAGCGGGCCAAGGCGGTCGCCGCCGGCCTGCACGGCCTGGGCGTCGGTCAGGAGGACCGGGTCGCGATCCTGGCGAACACCCGGATCGAGTGGGTGATCGCCGACTTCGGCATCATGTGCGCCAGCGGTGCCACGACCACGGTCTACCCGACCACCGAGCCCGAGGACGCGACCTACATCGTCTCCGACTCCGGCTCCAGCGTGCTGTTCGCGGAGAACCCGGACCAGGCGGCCAAGATCGCCGGAGCGCAGCTGCCCGCGCTGACCCACGTGGTCCTCTTCGACGGCGCCCCCGACCCGTCCGCGGCCGTGCCCCAGCTGACCCTGGCGCAACTGGAGGAGCAGGGGGCCCAGCGGCTCGCCGAGGACCCGGAGCTGATCGAGCGCCTGGTCGCCGGCATCGGCCCGGATCACCTGGCCACCCTGATCTACACCTCCGGCACCACCGGCCGACCCAAGGGTGTCGAGCTGCTGCACGGCGGCTGGTGCTGGGAGGGCGTGGCGCAGGAGGCGGTCGGGCTGCTCCGCGAGGACGACCTGCAGTACCTCTGGCTGCCGCTGTCCCACTCGTTCGGCAAGACGCTGCTCTGCGGCGCCACGCACGTCGGCCTGCCCACGTACGTGGACGGTCGGGTCGACAAGCTCGTCGAACTGCTCTCGGTGGTCCGCCCGACGCTGATGTGTGGCGCGCCCCGGGTCTTCGAGAAGGTCTACAACAAGTCGGTCACGACCGCGCAGGACGCCGGTGGGGCGAAGGCCAAGATCTTCGCGTGGGCGGTCGGCGTCGGCAAGGAGAAGGTCGCCCTGGAGCAGGCCGGCAAGCCGGTGCCGGGTGGGCTGAAGCTCAAGTACACGCTGGCGGAGAAGCTGGTCTTCAGCAAGCTCCAGGCCCGTCTCGGTGGTCGGATCCGGGTGCTGGTCTCCGGTGCCGCCCCGCTGAGCCCGGAGATCGCCACCTTCTTCGCCGCGGCGAACCTGCCCATCTCGGAGGGCTACGGTCTGACCGAGACCAGCGCCGGCAACTTCGTCAACCCGCCCGACGGGTTGCGGATCGGCACCGTCGGCAAGGCGATGGGCGACCTCGAGTGCCGCATCGACACCGACGGCGAGATCCTGATCAAGGGCCGACCGGTGATGCGGGGCTACCACAACCTGCCCGAGGAGACCGCCGCCGCCTTCACCGAGGACGGCTTCTTCCGTACCGGCGACATCGGCAGCCTCGACGACGACGGTTACCTGCGCATCACCGACCGCAAGAAGGACCTGGTCAAGACCTCCGGCGGCAAGTACGTCGCGCCGTCGCACATCGAGGGCATGTTCAAGGCCACCTGCCCGTACACCTCGCAGGCCGTGGTGATCGGTCAGGCCCGCAACTACTGCACCATGCTGGTGACGCTGGACCCGGACGCCATCACCGGCTGGGCGGCCGGCACCCCGCTGGAAGGTCGCCCGTACGCCGAGATCGTGGCCTCCCCCGAGGCCCAGGCCATGGTGGAGGAGTACGTCGCCCAGCTCAACCAGAAGCTGAACCGCTGGGAGACCATCAAGAAGGTCACCATCCTGCCGCGCGATCTGACCATCGAGGACGGCGAGATCACCCCGTCGCTGAAGATCAAGCGTCGGGGCGTGGAGAGCAACTTCTCCGACGAGATCGACAAGATGTACGCCGGCACCGTCGCCGAGATCTGACGACCCCACCGCGTCGGCCCCGCACTCGTCCCTCCCCGGGGTGCGGGGCCGATCCGTGTCGCGCCACGACCGGCGGCGAGGGTTCAGGCGATGACGCTCGGCTCCGACCAGCGGGTCTGCCCCGCCCGGTCCAGGTCGTAACGGACCGCCGCGATCCGCCCGACCGCCTCGACCAGGTCGGTGGCCGGCAGGGTGAACGGCAGCCGCAGGAAGCGCTCCAGCGTCCCGTCGAGGCCGAAGCGCGGGCCGGGCGCGAGGCGTACGCCAACCTCCTCGGCGGCCCGCGCCAGCGCGCTGGAGATCGGCCCGTCCAACTCGGCCCAGAGCGTCACCCCGCCGCGCGGCACGGTGACCCGCCACTCCGGCAGCCGGCTGGCCAGCGCGCCGAGCAACGCGTCACGCTGCACGGCCAGCTGCGCCCGCCGGGCGGCCACGATGTCCGGCGCGACCTTCAGCAGGTGCACCGCGACCAACTGGTCCAGCACGGGGCTGGACATGTCGACACCCACCCGCGCCGCGGCCAGCCGCTGCACCTGCGGCGCCGAGGTCCGGATCCAGCCGATCCGCAGCCCGCCCCAGAACGGCTTGCTCATGCCACCGACGCTCACCACCCGGGAGTGCCGGTCGAAGCTCGCGGTCGGCGGTGGCAGGTCGGTCCCGTCCAGCGGCAGGTCCACGAACGACTCGTCGATCACCAGGTCGGTGCCGACCTGGTGCGCGGTGGCCACCAGCCGTTCCCGTAGCTCGGCCGGCATCAGGTGCCCGGTCGGGTTCTGGAAGTCGGGGATCAGGTAACCGACGCGGGGTCGCACCTGCCGCAACGTGCCCAGCAGCAGGTCCGCGTCCCAGCCGTCGGCGTCGGTGGCCAGGCCGTACGTGGTGATCCGGGCCCGCCGGGCGGCCAGGGCCGCCAGCGCGTTCGGGTAGCTCGGCGACTCCACCAGGACCCCGCCGCCCGGCGCGAGCACCAACCGCAGCACCAGGTCCAGGGCGTGCTGCGTGCCGTTGGTGACCATGATCTGGTCGGGTGAGGTGGGCAGCCCCCGTTCGGTGTACCGCTGGGCGACCGCCTCCCGCAGCTCGATGATCCCGATCGGGTGGTACCCGGCGCCGTTGAGGTAGTGGGGCAGATCCTCGGCCGCCGCCCGGGCCGCCGGCAGCAGCTCGGGCGGGGCGGACAACGCCGCCACACCGAGGTCGAGCATGTCCCGGTCGTCCAGTGGGATCCACAGTCCGTTCGGTGCCACCCGGTGCGTACCGGGCAGCATCGTCCAGCTTCCGGCCCCCCGCCGGCTGGCCAGGTGTCCGCTGTCGCGCAGCTCGCGGTACGCGGCCGTGACGGTGGTACGGCTGACCCGCAGCGCCTCGGCCAGGTCCCGTTCGGCGGGCAGCCGCACGCCGAGGGGGAGCCGACCGTCGGCGAGCAGGCCGCGCACCGCGCCGGCCAACGCGGCATAGTCGGGGCTGCGTCGTCGACCCGGCAGGGCGTGCCACTGCCCGAGCAGGCGAGCCAATTGGACCCCACGCACCTGACTCACCATGGCCACTCCCCCGATATTGGCTCTATCGCAACGCCAATTGGCACCTAGAGTGGCATGCGTGGCAATGATTGGCAACCTCCGGCACCGGCCGGCACGACGGCTGACGCACCTGTTCGTCGGGCTCGTCATCTACGGCTTCAGCATGGCGCTGATGATCCGCTCCGGGCTCGGCCTGAACCCGTGGGACGTCTTCCACCAGGGGCTGTCCCGACTGACCGGCCTGAGCATGGGCACGGTGGTCATCGCGGTGGGCGCGCTGGTGCTGCTGGCCTGGATCCCGCTGCGCCAGCGCCCCGGCCTCGGCACCTTCGCCAACGTGGTGGTGATCGGCCTGGCGGTCGACGCGACCCTGGCCCTGCTACCCCCGGGGGGACCACTCGCGCTGCGGATCGTCCTGCTGATCGCCGGGATCGTGGGCAACGGCGCGGCCACCGCGCTCTACCTCGGCGCCCGACTCGGACCCGGCCCCCGGGACGGGTTGATGACCGGCCTGGTCGCCCGCCGTCCCGGCCGTTCGCTACGCCTGGTCCGCACCATCATCGAGGTCGGCGTGCTGGCCGTGGGCGCCGTGCTCGGCGGTACGGTCGGCATCGGCACCGTCGCCTACGCGCTGACCATCGGACCACTGGCCCAGCTGTTCCTGCCCCTGTTCGACGTCGCCGAACCGGAACCACCGAGGGTGGAACGGATCGAGCCGGCCCCGGCCACCTGACGAACACCCAGCGCCACGGACCCATACCGGATCGAGTCGATTCCGTCCACCCGCATCGACTGTCGGCAATCATGATGCCACTCACGGTCGCAGTGCGGCGGTCGGTGTTTTCCTGAAGCCGGGTCGCCCGGCAGAATCTCCGCATGGGGGACAACGCCTGGCGTCGTACCGACGCATGGATCTTCGTCTCGCTGGTGATCGCCAGCGGCGCCGGACGCCACCGACGGTCCACGACCACCCGCCGCCCCGAGGGAGTACGCCTGGCCGACGTGCTCTCCACGGCCGACCACCTCGACCGGAGCATCCCCGAACGGCACGACATCGAGGAGGCGATCCGCCGGTTGCTCGGTGCCGGGCTGGTCGACGTCTCCGACGGCTGGTTCCGGATCACCCCCGACGGCGAACACCTGTGGCGCTCCCGGCCCAGCGCCGGGCTGGCCACCACCGTCGACACGGTGCAGGGGGTGCTCAGCCGCCGGCACGCGCCGGGCACCGCGGACTGGCACCTCGACGAGCGGGAGCACGCCGCCGCCGTACAGGAATATCTGGTGCGCTCGATCCCGGCGCCCCGGCGCTCCCCCGAGGGACACTCCGGCCGCGGCTGACCGCCACGCCGTCGTCCGCCGCACGGCCGGGACGCGACCTGCCGGCAGCAGCGTCCCCGACGGTGTCAGCGCACCGGGTGGCCGGCGCCGCGCAGCACGTCCTTGACCTCCGCCACGGTCAGCTCCCCGAAGTGGAACACGCTGGCGGCCAGCACCGCGTCGGCGCCGGCGCCGATGGCCGGCGGGAAGTGCGCCGCCGCACCGGCGCCCCCGCTGGCCACCACCGGAACGTCGACGACCCGGCGTACCGCGCCGATGAGTTCCAGGTCGAAACCGGCCTTGGTGCCGTCGGCGTCCATCGAGTTGAGCAGGATCTCGCCCGCGCCCAACTCGGCGCCACGACGCGCCCACTGCACGGCGTCCAGCCCGGTGCCGCGCCGCCCGCCGTGGGTGGTCACCTCGAAGCCGCTTGCGGTGGTGCCCACCGCTGCCCGCCGCACGTCGAGCGAGAGCACCAGCACCTGCCGACCGAACCGCTCCGCGATCTCCGCGAGCAGTTCCGGACGCGCGATCGCCGCCGTGTTCACGCCGATCTTGTCGGCCCCCGCGCGCAGCAGGGTGTCCACGTCCGCCACCGTCCGCACCCCACCGCCGACGGTCAGCGGAATGAAGACCGACTCAGCGGTACGGCGGACCACGTCGAGCATGGTGCCCCGGTCACTGGACGAGGCGGTGACGTCGAGGAAGGTCAACTCGTCGGCACCCGCACGGTCGTACGCGGCGGCCAGCTCGACGGGGTCACCCGCGTCCCGCAGGTCGACGAAGTTGACGCCCTTGACCACCCGTCCCGCGTCCACGTCGAGACAGGGGATCACCCGTACCGCCACCGTCATGCGACGAGCCTATCGCCGCCCGGTACCCCACTCGATTCGACCGTGCACGCCGCCGGTCACAGCCGCACCAGCATCTTGCCGAGGTTCTCCCCCCGCAGCAGGCCGAGGAAGGCCGCCGGGGCGTTCTCCAGGCCGTCGACGATCGTCTCGTCGTAGGCGAGCGCGCCCTCGCGCAGCCACCCGGCGACCTCTCGCACGAACTGCTCCCGCAGGTGGCCGTGATCACTGACCAGGAAACCGCGCAGGGTCAGCCGCTTGCCGATCACCTGGGCCAGGTTGCGCGGAGCGGCCGGCGCCTCGGTGTCGTTGTACTGCGCGATCATGCCGCAGATCGCCGCCCGACCGTGCAGGTTCATCGACGAGATGGCCGCCTCCAGGTGCTCGCCACCGACGTTGTCGAAGTAGACGTCGACACCGTCGGGAGCGGCGGCCCGCAGCAGGTCGCGTACCGGGCCGTCGTGGTAGTCGAACGCGGCGTCGAAGCCGAGCGCCCGCAGCCGCTCGACCTTCGCCGCCGACCCGGCGCTGCCGACCACCCGACCCGCGCCGCGGAGCCGGGCGATCTGGCCGACCACGCTGCCCACCGCACCGGCCGCCCCGGAGACGAAGACCGTCTCACCCGGACGCATCGCGGCCACCTCCAGCAGCCCGGCGTACGCGGTCAGCCCGGTCATCCCGAGCACACCGAGGTAGGCGGTCACCGGCGCCAGATCCGGGTCGACCTTCCGGGCGGTCTTCGCCTCGACCAGCGCGTAGTCCCGCCAGCCGAGGCCGTGCAGCACCGTGTCGCCCGGGGCGAACCCGTCGGCGGAACCGCTCACCACCTCGCCGACCGCCCCGCCGTCGAGCGGCGCGTCCAGGGCGAACGGCGGCACGTAGGACCGCACGTCGTTCATCCGCCCGCGCATGTACGGGTCCACCGACATGTACCGGTTGCGCACCAGCAACTGCCCCGGACCGGGGGTGGGGATCTCGGCGGCGACGAGCCGGAAATTGTCCTCGGTGGGCCAGCCTTGCGGGCGGGCGGCCAACTGGATCTCACGGTTGGTGGGCACGGGAGCGTCCTTCCTCTGCGGGTCGGGCGGCGGCGCGGCCGGGCCGGATCCGGATCACGGGTTCGCGAGGACCGCCAGGGCCTCCGCCACGGTGAACGCCTCCGCGTAGAGCGCCTTGCCGGCGATGACCCCCTCCACGCCGACCGGTTCCAGGGTGGCCAGGGCCCGCAGGTCGTCCAGGGTGGAGACGCCGCCGGAGGCGATCACCGGGGCGTCGGTACGGGCGCACACCTCGCGCAGCAGGTCCAGGTTCGGTCCGCGCATGGTGCCGTCCTTGGTGATGTCGGTGACCACGTAGCGGGAGGCACCGGCCTTGTCGAGCCGCTCCAGCACCTCGTACAGGTCGCCGCCGTCGCGGGTCCAGCCCCGGGCCGCCAGGGTCCGGCCGCGCACGTCCAGCCCGATCGCCACCCGGTCGCCGTACTCCGCGCAGACCCGGTCGCACCACTGCGGGTCCTCCAGCGCGGCGGTGCCGATGTTCACCCGCTCGGCACCGGTGGCCAGCGCGGCGCGCAACGAGGCGTCGTCCCGGATGCCACCGGACAGTTCCACCCGTACGTCGAGACGGCGCACCACCTCGGCGAGCAGGTCGGCGTTGCTGCCCCGGCCGAACGCGGCGTCGAGATCGACCAGGTGGATCCACTCGGCACCGTCACGCTGCCACGCCAACGCGGCCTCCAGCGGGTCGCCGTAGGTGGTCTCGCTGCCCGCGGCGCCCTGCACGAGCCGGACGGCCTGGCCGTCGGCGACGTCCACGGCGGGCAACAGGGTGAGGCTCATGTGTCGGGTCCCTCTCGCATGGTCAACGGCGGTCCAGGGCGATCACCACGATCACCGGCAGGACGAGCAACAGCAGCAGGATCAGCCCGACCCGCAGCGCCAGGTCGGGCACGAACACCCAGATCAGGGTGATCGCGGCCAGGGTGAGCGCCACGATGGCGGCCCGCTCACCCTGGGAGTATCGGGGCAGCCGACCGGTGCGGCCACGACGCACCGTCGGCACCACCCGGCGGACCAGCGCCCGACGGCGTGCCCGGCGGGCGGCGGCGCGCTCCCGCAGCACCCGCTGCCGGGCCGCCTCCGCCTCCCGGGCCGCCCGGCGCTGGGCCCGTTCCCGGCTCACCGTGGCCCCCGGCGGGCGGCACCGGCCAACTCAGTCACCGGCGGGCACGGTGGCCAGCCAGTTGCGCAGCAACGCGGCACCGGTGTCGGCGGACTTCTCGGGGTGGAACTGGGCGGCCGACAGCGCACCGCGTTCCACCGCCGCGACGAAGTCACAGTCGTGGTGCGCCGTGGTCACCCGCGCGCCCGACGCGGTCAGCGCGGCCGGGTCGGCGACGGCGTACGAGTGGACGAAGTAGAACCGGCTGTCGGCGGGCAGGCCAGCGAAGAGCACCGAGCCGACCGGCGCCTGCACGGTGTTCCAGCCCATGTGCGGCAGCCGGGCGGCGGCGAGCCGGGTGACCGTGCCCGGCAGCAGGCCCAGTCCCTTGGTCACCACCCCGTGTTCGTCGCCGGACTCGAAGAGGATCTGCATGCCCACGCAGATGCCCAGTACCGGGCGGCCGGCGGCGACCCGCCCGGCGATCACCGGCCCGGCGCCGATCGCCTCGATGCCGGCCACGCACGCGGCGAAGGCGCCGACCCCGGGCACCACCAGGCCGTCGGCGTCGGCGGCGGCGGCGAGATCACCGGTGACCAGCACGTCGGCCCCGGCCGCGGCCAGGGCGCGCTCGGCGGAGCGCAGGTTGCCCGAGCCGTAGTCGAGAACCACGATCCGACGCCGTCCGCGTGGGGCCGTACCGCCCTCGGGCCGGCCGGTCATGACCCGTCCCCCGGCAGCAGCCAGAGCACACCCGCGGCGGTGGCCAGCACCGCCAGCAGCGCGGTGACGATCACCGCGCCGCGCGGCGCCCCCTGCCGGTGCAGGGACAGCGCCCCACCGACCAGCACCCCGGCCAGGATCAGCAGCAACGTGGGCAGGATGCCGCTCACCGGCGACACCCCCGCCGCACCGAACCCGCGCCGGTCACAACGCCCCCTTGGTGCTGGGAATCGCCCCGCCCGCCGTCGGGTCCACCGCGGTGGCCTCACGCAGCGCCCGGGACACCGCCTTGAACTGCGCCTCTACCACGTGGTGGGCGTCCGGGTGCCCGCCGGGGCGGGCCGCCCGCAACACGTCCACGTGCAGCGTGATCCGGGCCGCCTGACCGAAGGACTCCCAGATGTGCCGGGTCATGCTGGTCGGGTACACCGGGCCGATGTAGGGCGCCAGCGGCGGCTCGTCGTGCACCACGTACGGGCGTCCGGAGAGGTCGACGGCCGCCCGGACCAGCACCTCGTCCATCGGCACGGTGGCCGAGCCGTAGCGCCGGATGCCCGCCTTGTCGCCGAGCGCCTGGTCGAACGCGGCGCCGAGGGCCAGCGCGGTGTCCTCCATCGTGTGGTGCGCGTCGATCTCCAGGTCACCCACGGTGCGCACGGTCAGGTCGAAGCCACCGTGCCGGGCGATCTGGTGCAACATGTGGTCGTAGAAACCGACCCCGGTGCTGATCTCGGCCACTCCGGTGCCGTCGAGATCGATCTCGACCAGGACCTTGGTCTCCTTGGTGATCCGCTCCACCCGGGCGGTCCGGCTCATGATGTGCCTTTCGTCGGTAGCGGCTGCGGGGCGATCAACCCCTCGCGCTGGATATCGTGCACGGCGGCGAGGAAGGCGTCGGTCTCGGCCCGGGTGCCGGCGGTGACCCGCAGCCAGCCGGGCAGGCCCACGTCACGCACCAGCACGCCGCGCGCCAGCAGCGCCCGCCAGGCCACCGACTGGTCGCCGCCGACCTCGTACAACACGAAGTTGGCGTCGCTGTCGGCCACCCGCAGGCCACGACGGCGCAGCTCGGCGACGATGCGGTCCCGCTGCTCGGAGATCTCGGCGACCGTGCCGAGCAGGGCTTCACGGTGGGCCAACGCGGCCCGCGCGGCGGCCTGGGTGAGCGCGGAGAGGTGGTACGGCAGCCGGACCAGCTGCACCGCGGCCACCACCGCCGGATCGGCGGCCAGGTAGCCCAGCCGGCCACCGGCGAAGCCGAACGCCTTGCTCATCGTCCGGGTGACCACCAGCCGGGGATGACCGGGCAACACCGCGAGGGCGCTGACCGTGCCCGGCCGGGCGAACTCCGCGTACGCCTCATCGACCACCACCATCCCCGGGGCGACGTCGAGCACCGCACGGATCACCGTCGGGTCGAGCGCGGTGCCGGTGGGGTTGTTCGGCGAGCAGAGGAAGACCACGTCCGGGCGGTGCTCGCGGACCTGCGCGACCGCCTCGTCGGCGGTCAACCCGAAGTCGACCCCCCGGCGGGCCGGCACCCACCGGGTGCCCGTGCCGAGCGCCAGCAGCGGATGCATCGAGTACGCCGGGGTGAACCCGAGCGCACTGCGCCCCGGTCCGCCGAACGCCTGGAGCAGCTGCTGCTGGACCTCGTTGGAGCCGTTGGCCGCCCACACCCCGTCGGCGGTGAGCCCGTGGCCGAGATATTCGGCCAGGTCGGCACGCAACGCCAGCGCGTCCCGGTCGGGGTAACGGTTGAGATCGCGCAGCTCCGCGGTGAGGGCCTTGCCGATCGCCTCGGCCACCGCCTCCGGCACCGGGTGGGAGTTCTCGTTGGTGTTCAGCCGCACCGGCACGTCGAGCTGCGGCGCACCGTACGGCGACCGTCCCCGCAGGTCGTCACGGATCGGCAGGTCGTCCAGCCCGGTCATCCGGCGGCCCCGAACCGGGCGGTGACCGCCTGGCCGTGCGCCGGCAGGTCCTCGACGTTCGCCAGCGTCACCACGTGCCCGGCGACCTCCCGCAGCGCCTGCTCAGTGTACTCCACCACGTGCACGCCGCGCAGGAACGACTGCACCGACAGCCCGGACGAGTGCCGGGCGCAACCCCCGGTGGGCAGCACGTGGTTGGAGCCGGCGCAGTAGTCGCCCAGCGACACCGGCGAGTACGCGCCCACGAAGATCGCCCCGGCATTGCGTACCCGCATCGCCCACTGGCGGGCGTCGGCGGTCTGGATCTCCAGGTGCTCCGCCGCGTACGCGTCGACCACCCGCAACCCCGCCGCCAGGTCGTCGACGAGCACCACGCCGCTCTGCTCGCCGCCCAACGCGGTGCCGACCCGCTCGGCGTGCTTGGTCGCCGGCACCAGCCGGGCCAACTCCCGGTCCACCGCGTCGGCCAGCGCGAGCGACGGGGTGACCAGCACACTCGCCGCGAGGGGGTCGTGCTCGGCCTGGCTGATCAGGTCAGCGGCGACGTGCACCGGGTCGGCGGTGTCGTCGGCCAGGATCGCGATCTCGGTCGGCCCGGCCTCCGCGTCGATGCCGACCACCCCGCGCAGCAGCCGCTTCGCGGCGGTGACCCAGATGTTTCCCGGTCCGGTGATCATGTCCACCGGAGCGCAGTGCGCGCTGCCGGCGGCGTCGACGGCGCAGCCGTACGCCAGCATCGCCACGGCCTGGGCCCCACCGACCGCGTACACCTCGTCGACGCCGAGCAGCGCGCAGGCGGCGAGCACCCGTGGGTCGGGCAGGCCACCGTTGTCCTGCTGCGGCGGGCTGGCCACCACCAGCGACCGGACGCCGGCCGCCTGGGCGGGCACCACGTTCATCACCACGGTCGACGGGTACATCGCCAGCCCACCGGGAACGTAGAGGCCGACCCGGTCGACCGGGAGCCACCGCTCGGTGACCGTGCCGCCGGGCACGACCTGGGTGGTGTGGTCGACCCGTCGCTGATCCGCGTGCACCCGCCGGGCCCGGGCGATCGACTCCAGCAGCGCCGCCCGGACCTGGTCGTCAAGCGTGCCCTCCGCCGCCGCGATGGCCTCCGCCGGCACCCGCAGCACCTCCGGAGCCACCCCGTCGAACCGCTCGCTGGCCTCGCGGACCGCCGAGTAGCCATGCTCGCGCACCGCCGCGACGATCGGACGGATGCGCTCGACCGCCACGGAGACGTCGAGCTGGGCGCGAGGCAGCAGGTGGCGCGGGTCACGCGCACCACCGCGCAGGTCGATCCGGTTCAACACGCCTGCGAGTCTAGGCGGCCGTCCGCCGGGCCGACCGGCGCCGCCCGCTGTCCGGGACGGTGAGCCGGGACACGCCACCGCCCGCCGATCGGGCTAGGCTTGATCACGTGACCGAACGGCTACCGGTGTTCCCGCTCGCCACGGTGCTCTTTCCAGGGCTGGTACTGCCGCTGCACATCTTCGAGGAGCGTTACCGCGCGCTGGTCCGGCACCTGGTCGCGCTGCCCGACGGGGCACCACGCGAGTTCGGGGTGGTCGCCATCCGCAGCGGCTGGGAGGTCGCCTCCGCTGCCGGTCAGGAGATGTCCGGCGACGTCACCCTGCACGAGGTGGGCTGCACGGCCGAGCTGCGGCAGGTCACCGAGTTGGCGGACGGGGGCTTCGACATCGTCACCGTCGGGCGGCGACGGTTCCGGGTGGGCGAGGTCGACCGGAACTCCGCGCCCTACCTGACCGCCGAGGTGCAGTGGTTGCCCGAGCCGGACGGTCCGGACGAGGCCGCCGACCTGCTGGCGGCCCGGGTGATCGCCGTCTTCCGGCAGTACCTGGGCCTGATCCGGGCCGAGGCCGGGCAGCTGACCGAGCAGCTGCCCGAGGACCCGACGGTGCTGTCCCACCTGGTCGCCGCCACCGCGGCGTTGACGGTGACGGACCGCCAGCGGCTGCTCGCCATCGACGACACGGCGGCCCGGCTGCGTGCCGAGCTGCACCTGCTCAACCGCGAGGCGGCCCTGCTTCGCCAGGTGCGGGCGGTTCCGGTGCCGCTGGCGGAACTGGCCTCGCCGCCGCCGGCCCCGAACTGACCCCGTCCTCGCGCCCCGCCGGCCCGGAACCGGCGTCTTCTCCCGGTCCCGCCGGCGCGGAACCGGCGTCTCCCGCCGGCCCTGCGGGCACCGGCGCGGGCGCGGTGAGCCAGGTCACGTCCGGCTCCGGCTCCGGCCGCAGTGACGGCCACCGCGACCAGCCGGCGAGCAGGGTGTACGTCACCGCGGCGGCGAACGCCGGCAGCAGCACGTTGCCGTAGGGCAGCGGCAACACCCCGAGGAACAGCTCGATCCCGCCGGCCCGCAGGTCGGCCGGCTTGCTGAAGCGGGTGCCCTCCGGGGCGGTGTCCAGCAGCCGCTGGTAGCCGGCCAGACCGACCCGACGCCCCACCTGCCAGGCGACCAACGCGGCGGCGAGCGCACCGACCGCCGCGACGACCAGCCCGACCGGTCCCCGGTTCCGGCGCAGCAGGAACCACACGGCGAGCGCGGTGAGCACCCCGAAGGCCAACCCGAGCAGACTGAACCACCCGTCGGCGGCGATCGGCTGCTCCGGCTGCGCCAGGCCGTAGACTGCGCCGTCGCCGCTCCGGACGACCGGGGTGGCCGGCGCGACCGCCGCCCAGATCCACCCCAGCGGGGCCCCCAGCAGACCCAGCACCAACACCGTCGCCGCACCGACCGCCATCGTGCGGCCGAACCCGGCCGACCGTCCGGCGGTCGACCCGGTGGCCTCGGCGGACGACACGGCGGCCCCCGCCGCCGCGTCGATTGGCGACGCGACGCCCTCGGCGGCCGGCCCGGTGGCCGTCGGCCCGGTGTCCGACCCGGTGGGTGGCCCGACGGCGTCCGTCGCCGGCCGGCTGGTCGTCGGCTCGGTCGGCGACGGCGGGACGGCAGCCGGCGGCCGTGCGGGCGGTTCGGCGGCGGGGGTGCTCGGGCTCACCCGATGATCCTCGCAGCTACCGTCGTCGGTCGTACACCGTGTCGCGGCAGCAGCTCGCCGTGAGCCGCCCGGCACGCACCGGTCACCGGCCGAACGGCTCCAGCATCGCCGAGGCCGCCCGCAGCCAGGCCTGCCGGGTCTCGCCTTGGAGCTGGTGGTACTCGATCGACGAGCCGGTCTCCAGCGCCGGGTCGTACGGCACCACGGTCACCGCCCTGGTCCGGGTGGCGAAGTGCTTCTCCAGGTCGCTCTGCAACGGCAACCGGCCCGGGGTGGGGCAGGAGATCAGCGTGACGGCGTTGTCGGCCAGCTCGCCCATCCCCTCCTCGTGCAGCAGGTCGAGCATCCAGTCGGCGCTGAACGCCGCGTCCTCGCGGGGCACCGTGGTGACCACCAGCTGATCGGCCGCCTGCATGACGGTGCGCCAGTTCGGGCTCTCCACGTTGTTGCCGGTGTCCACACAGATCACGTCGTGGGTGCGACGCAGCAGCTCCAGCACCCGCTTGACGGTGAACTGGTCCAGTCGTTGGGCGAACCGGGGGCTCTCCTCACCGGCGAGCACGTCGTACGACCCGTCGGAGGCGTGCCGCAGGTAGTCGTCGAGGATCTCCAGCAGCTCGGCGCCCTCCCGGATCTCGATCTGGACGAGATCGGCGACCAGGTGTCGGATGGTGCGGGCATGCCGGGCGCTGCCGGCGCGCAGGCCGAGGGTGCCGCGTAGCTCGTTGTCGTCCCAGGCCAGCACACCACGGCCGCGTACGCTGCCGACGGTGGCCGCGGCCAGCACGGTGGCCGTGGTCTTGTGCACCCCGCCCTTCGGGTTGGCGAAGGCGATCACCCGGGGCGTGCCCAGGTCGCGACGGAGCACGGCGGCGGCCCGTTCGAGGTCGCTGCCGGCGCTCTGCGCCCGCCATTCGATCCGCCCGGGACGGCCGGCCACCGTCGCCGGTGGCGCCACGGCCGGCGGCGGGGCCACTGGTGCCACCGCCGGCAACTGTGCCGCCCGCGGCGGCGGGCTCGGCGGCGCCACGGCCGGCGGCGCCACCGCCGCCGAGTGCGGCTGGTAGCCACCGTTGTCCAGCAGGGCGTAGCGGGACTCCACCGGTGGCCCCGCGTGCCGGTAGCCGTTGTCCAACAGGGTGTACCGCGACTCGACCGGCTCCGGCCGGCGCGGCTCCGGCACCGCCGGGTACGGCGGCGGCCCCGGCTGCCCCCGGTACGGCTGGGCGGGAAGCGCCGGGTCGACCCGATAGGCCGGTTCGGCGCGGTACGCCGGCTCCTCGCCGTAGGACCGGTCCGCCGGCTGCCCGACGGCCGGTGCCCGGCCCGCGTAGCCGCTGCCCGGCCCCCGCCGCGGCAACGGCTCAGGCGACGGTGCCGGCTCCTCACCCCGCCGCTCGGCCGGCGGCTCCGCGCCGCGACCGCCGAGGCGGGCTCGGTCGAGCAGCGCCCGCCACCGCGGTGCCGGTTCGGCGGGCCGTCCCCAACCGGTCTCGCTGCCCTCCACGGATCGCCTCCCCAGCGCTTCGGTCTCCGTCTGACAGGCTACGAACGAAAGCCTACTGAGGCCACACCGGGCGGCACCCGGATCTGTCGACAACCGTCACGGTGTCGGCTCCGGATCACCCGTGTCGGCGGTGTCTGCCGAGGTGGACGGCGTCCCTGCCGACGCCCTGGGTGCCGGCGGGGGTGGCGACGGCGACGGTGACGAATCCGTCACCCGCGGCGGTGCCGGCGAGCGGTCCGCCACCGTCGGCTCGGCCACGGTCGGCACCGGCACGGACGGACCGCCGGTGGTGGTGGTGACCCCGGTGGGGGTGGCGACCGGGGTGGCGCTCGGGATCGGTTCCGGTGTGGCCGTCCGGTCGACCGGCGGCCGCACGACGTCCCGCTGCTCGGGCAGCGGTGGAGTGAACACCGTCCGTTCCAACCGCCGGACCTCGGGCGCGGGATCCACCACCCGCACCCCGGACCGGGCCGCCACACCCCGCAGCTTCGCCGGCTCGGCGCGTACCACCAGGGCGTAGAGGCAGGCGCACTCGGCCCGGAACGCGGCCGCCTCCGCCGCCGCGACCTGGGCACCGCTGAGGTACAGGCCGCGCAGTTCGCGTTCGGTCGGTCCACCACCGCCCAGCGCGGTGGCCCGGGCGCGGTAGTCGGCCGCCTCCCGCTCCTTGCGCTCGGCAAGCTTGATCATCCCGGCGGTCACGTCCTCCGGCACCCGCTGTGCCGGGATGCGGACGATCTCGGTCTGCCGCTGCGGCAGCGGCACGCGTCCGAACACCACCGCGACCCCCACGTCACCGACCACCGCGGCGAGCCGGTCCGGGGTGAGGTACTCGGTGAGCGAGACCAGGGCGTACGTGCCGTCACCGAGCGAGCCGGCCAACGCGGCCAGGTCGGCCGCCGCAGTCGCCTCGTAACGGGGGATCGAGTCACCCTCGACCACGCCCACCCGGGTCACCTCGCCGACCGTGCGGTCCGGCACCGGCGGACCACCGGTGGCCAGCACGGCCGTGGCCAGCACCGCGGTGCACGACAACATCGCCACCCACCCGAGCAGCGGCGTGTGGCCCGGGCCGTTACCCAGCCGGGTCACCGTGGCGGCGAGGCGGGGCAGCAGTCGCTGGTCCAACTTCCGCAGCAGATCGCCGGCGCGCACGGGCGGTCCCCTCGTCAGTCGGTCGGAACGGGCGGGACGCGTCAGTCGCGGAGGAGTTCCAACGCGCGTCCCAGATCGTCAGGGTAGTCGCTGACGAAGCGGACCTCGTCCCCCGTACGGGGGTGCTCGAAGCTCAACTCTCTGGCGTGCAACCACTGCCGGTCCAGTCCGAGCCGGGCGGCGAGTGTCGGATCGGCTCCGTACGTGAGGTCACCCACGCACGGATGCCGCAGCGTCGAGAAGTGCACCCGGATCTGGTGGGTCCGGCCGGTCTCCAGCCGCACGTCGACCAGGCTCGCGGACGGAAAAGCCTCGATCGTGTCGTAGTGGGTGACACTCGGTTTGCCACCGGAGACCACCGCCCAGCGGTAGTCGTGGTGCGGATGCCGGTCGATCGGCGCGTCGACGGTGCCGCGCAGCGGGTCCAGGTGCCCCTGCACCACCGCGTGGTAGCGCTTCTCCACCTCGCGGTACTTGAAGGCGCGTTTCAGCACGCTGTACGCCTGCTCGCTCTTGGCCACCACCATGACGCCGGTGGTGCCGACGTCGAGGCGGTGCACGACGCCCTGACGCTCGGCGGCACCGCTGGTGGCGATCGTGTGCCCGATGGCGGCGAGCCCGCCGATCACGGTCGGGCCGGTCCAGCCGGGGCTGGGGTGCGCGGCCACGCCGACCGGCTTGTCCACCACCACGATGTCGTCGTCGGCGTACACCACCCGCAGGCCGGGCACCGCCCGGGGCACCACCACCGGTGCGGTGGCCGGTGCGGGCAGCGTCACCTCCAGCCAGGAACCCGCCCGCACCTTGTGCGAGTTGGGACGTACCGCGCCGTCCACGAGTGCCTCTCCGGCGTCGACGAGCGCGGCGGCGGCGGTGCGGGACAGCCCGAACAACCGGGCGACGGCCTGGTCCAGTCGCATCCCGTCAAGTCCGTCGGGTACCGGCAGGCTGCGCTGGTCGCCACCGGCGGCGTAGGTGGCCGTCACGCCCGCTCCCGCCGTCCGCCGTCGGTGTCGCCCTGGTCCCCGGCCGCGGCGGGCTGCCGGGCGGTGGTGTCCTCGCCCGTCGGTGTGTCGGCCCGGTCGGTGCCACCCGCTCTGTCGTCGGCCTGCGCCCGGGTGCCGTCACGCTGGCGGCCGGTGAACTCCAGCCCGACGGCGAGCAGCACGCCGCAGACCAGGGCGCTGTCGGCGACGTTGAAGATCGGGAACACCCGGCCGTACGGGTCGAAGACGCTGAACATGTCGACCACGTGTCCGACGAACCAGCCCGGGGCCCGGAAGATCCGGTCGATCAGATTGCCGACGACCCCGCCGACCACCAGACCCAGCGCGACCGCCCAGGGAACCGAGCGCAGCGTCCGCGCCATCCAGGCGATCCAGGCCAGCACCCCGATCGCGATGATCGGGAAGATGAAGGTGTAGTCCTTGCCGAGACTCCACGCGGCCCCGCTGTTGCGGGTCAGCGACAGGTAGAGAGCCCCGCCGAGCAGCCGCACCGGCTCGCGGTCGCCGAGTTCCTGGAGCGACAGGTGCTTGGTCAGCAGGTCGACGGCCACCGCGAACACCGCGAGCGAGAGCAGGATCGTGACGGACCGGCGCCGCGATCTCGTGGCTCTGCCCGACCCGTCGATGCCGGATCCCGCTTGCGGTGCTGCGCTCATCTGCTCCCCATCGGCTGTCGCGGCGGTGCGGTCGCACCGCCGCGGGCGGACGCCGGGGAGCGTGCCGTCAGCGCCGCTCCTCCAGCTGCTTGCAGGTCACGCAGAGGGTGGCGGACGGGAACGCGGCCAGCCGCTCCACCGGGATGGGGTTGCCGCATCGCTCGCACCAGCCGTAGCCACCCTCGTCGAGGCGCTCGAGAGCGCGCTCGACCTGCGTGATCCGTTCCAGGATGCTGTTGGCGAGGGAGATCTCCTGCTCCCGCTCGAACGTCTTGGTCCCGGTGTCGGCCTGGTCGTCCCCGGCCGAGTCGGTGAGGCGGTCGCGCTGCAGCTCGGTGATCTCGCTCAGCGTCTGATCGTACTCGGCACGCAGTTCCTCGTGCCGGGCCGCCAACGCGGCTCGGATCTTCTCGGTCTCCGCGGCGCTGCGGGTGGACTTCGCCGCCGGCTTGCGGCCTGCGGTCCTGGTGTCGGCTGGCTTGGCCATCGTCGCTCCCTCGGCCACGGAGCCGCGGTGAGTCCGCGACGCCTCGACAGGGGCCGCCAGCATCGGCCGCCCCAGGTACAAAACGGGCGCGCGGCGACGGGGCCGCGCACTCCGGAGGTTGGCAAGGATACGGAACGTAAAGGCGTCCGACAACGTGCCGCACCGCAACGCCCGATCCGCCCCGGCAACTGCCAATTCGGGGCAAAGGGAACGCTAGCAGATGACCGCCACTCACCCGGCCGGTTCCGGGCCGTCGCGCAGCTGGCTCAGCCGCTCGATCAGATCCGGCCCGGTCGGCGTGACCAGGAAGAGCTTGTCTCTGCTCGCCGCGCCGGCGCGCAGCGACACGGTGGCCGGCCGGATGCCGAGCGCGGCGGCCAACGCGCGCCGGGCCGCCTCGGTGGCCCGGCCGTCAGCCGCCGGGGGATGCACCGCGATCACCAGAGCGGGCCCGTGCGGACCGTCGAATCGGCCGCCCACCCGGGCCCGGGAGACGCCCGGCTTCACCCGCACGGCAATGGTGAGCGCGTCGTCCATCAGACCCGGCTCAGCGGCGTTCGGAATCCGCCAGCAACACCGCGTCCGGCGTGCAGTGGGCGCAGGGGGTGAAGCCGAGTTCGACGGCCTCCGCGACGGGCAGCGGCTCGTGCTCCCGGCCGACCAGGTGCGGGCACTCGACGAGGTGGTACCGCGGCCGACCGTCGACGACCCGCACCTCGTCCACCAGACGGGCGATGCGAGCCGCCTGCGCAGCGCTGGTCTCCTCGGCCGCTGGTTCGTCGTCGTACCCGTCGGCGACGCGCGACCGCTCGCGTGGCTCGGTCACCGGCGAGCCGGGTGGTTGCCGCCACCCGGCATCGCCGGTGTCCACGTCTGCCGAGGTCTGCTGGGTCGGAATGCTCGGCTCCCGGCCGTCACCGTCGAGACGCGCCGAGCCAGCCGGCGTGCCGCTGGGAACCGTGGCCCGGCCGGCCGCCTGGCGGGCGCCGGCGACGAGTGCCACGGCGGCCAGCAGGCTGGCCCCGATCGACACGACGAGCAGCAGGCTGGAGCCACCGGCCAGGCCGAAGACCAGCAGCACCACCGCGACGAGGATGAGCGCGAGACTGATGACTATCATGGCTCACCCTCGCCGTGTCGTACCGATGAGGCGGGCCAGGTGATCGCCGCGCCGGCGGCAGTCACCGACCCGGTTCAGCGACCGGCCTCGAGCGCGCCGGAGCGACCCCCGCCGTACGACCCGGCGAGACCGGCCGCAGCCAGCCCGTTGCCGGCGGCCCGGGCACCCTCGCCGCGGGTCATCTCGGCCTCCAGGCCCTGACCACGACCGTCGAGGTCACGCAGCTGGCTCTCCAGGTACGCCTTGAGCCGGGTGCGGTACTCCCGCTCGAACTGCTTGAGCTCCTCGATGTGCTTCTGCAACGCGGTGCGCTTGGCGTCCAGGCCGCCCATGGCCTCCTGGTGCCGCTGCCGGGCGTCGCGCTCCAGCGCGTCGGCCTTGGCGCGGGCCTCGCGGGTGACCTCCTCGGCCTTGGAGCGGGCCTCGGAGAGCAGCTGGTCGGCCTCGCGGCGCGCGTCGGAGACGTGGTCGTCGGCGGTGCGCTGGGCCATCATGAGCACCCGCAGCGCCTGCTGCTCGCCGTCCGGGCCGGCCACGGCGCCGCCGACACCGACGGAGCGGACCTGCTCCAGCTCGGCCTGCATGGCGCGGGCGGCCTGCTCGGCTGCGGCCTTGTCGCGCTGCACCCGGTCGAGCTGGGCCTTGACGTCGTTCAGCTCGGCCGCCAGGCGGGCGTCGCCGCCGGGGCCGGCCGGGGCACCGCCCCGTCCCCCGCGCTCCACCTGGGCGCGCAGTTCGTTGTTCTCCTCGATCAGACGGGCGAGTTCGCGCTCGACCTCATCCAGGAAGGCGTCGACCTCCTCCTCGTCGTAGCCCCGCTTGCCGATCGGCGGCTTCTTGAAGGCGACGTTGTGGACGTCGGCCGGGGTCAGCGGCATCGAAACTCCTCGGGTCAGTTGCGGCCGCGATAGCGCGTCGGTCATCAGGCGGTCCTGATGATCGCCGGCTCTAACACAAACCTCATCAGCACGAACAGGATAACCAGGAGCACAAGGGAGGCCAGGTCGATGCTCACGGTACCAATTCGCAGCGGAGGGATCACACGCCTCAACGCCCGGAGTGGGGGATCAGTGACGCTCCACACGGATTCCAGTCCGGCTGACGCTCCCCGACCGGGCTGCCAGCGGCGGCCGTACTGCAACACCGCGCTCAGTACGAAACGGGCCAGAAGAACGATCAGGAAGACATACGTGGTCAGGTAGAGGACCTGTAGCAAGATCGACAACACGGCAGGCGGCGTCCCTCGGGTCGGGCGGGTCAACTCAGGCTGAAGAACCCGCCCTCAGCGATCTTGGCCTTGTCCTCCGCGGTGACCTGGACATTGGCCGGTGAGAGCAGGAACACCCGGTTGGTCACGCGCTCGATCGTACCGCGCAGCCCGAACGCCAACCCGGCGGCGAAGTCCACCAGACGGCGGGCATCCGCCTCATCCATCTCGGTGAGGTTGATGATCACAGGCACCCCGTCGCGGAAGTGTTCGCCGATCGTGCGCGCCTCGCGGTACGTGGTGGGGTGCAGCGTGGTGATCTGGTAACGCTGCTCCTCCTCCGGCACCAGCGCACGCTCACGCGGCTGCACCTGCGGCGCGAGGGCGAGGTTGTCCCGGGTGTGGTAGGTCAGCGCGCCGGACGGCTCGCCAGTGGACCGGGTGATCGACCGGACGCTGGACCGCTCGGTGCGCTCCGGACGCTCGGACTCCAGCCGCTCGGCCTCACCCAGTCGGGCCGACCGCTCGCTCAGCCGACCACGCTCACCCAGCCGTGGCCGAGGCGCCGGCGGCTCCTCCGGCTCGTCCTCCTCGTCGGCGAACTCCTCGGTGTACCGGCTCTGCCGGTAGCGCGACTCCCGGTAGCCACCCTTGTCGTAGCCACCGTCGTCGTAGGCCCGCTCGTCGTCCTCTTCGACCAGTCCGAGCCAGACCCCCGCCTTGCGCAGTGCACCCATCCCCGCGCCCTTCCCGTCCGCCGTGCGGCACACGCCCCCGACGTGTCGCCTGTCGCGAGTGGACCATCCCTGCCCACCGGACCGGAACGGCAATCCCCCGACGCGCAATTCGCGTTGCACGTCACGCCCCCCGTCGCCGGGAAGGCCGTTCCCACAAACAACACTGATGTAATTTGCTTCCCTCGCGGCCAGGCTACCGCAGCGTGGGACGCATTCCGAGCAACGCGCTGCCGACGCGGACAAGTGTCGCGCCGTGTCCGATCGCCGCTTCCAGGTCGCCACTCATGCCGGCGGACAGCTCCGTCGCCTGCGGATGGTCCGCCCGCACCAGCGCCGCCACCGTCGCCAGCCGGGCGAAGGCCCGCTCCGGCTCCCAGCCCAGCGGTGCCACCGCCATCAGGCCGGCCAGCCGCAACCCGCCGGCCGCGGCGACCGCCTCGGTGACCGCGCCGAGGCCGACATCGGGATCGGCCGAGTCCGGCACGGCACCGCCCCGCGCCGCGTCACCGTCGATGCTCACCTGCACCAACACGTCCAGCGGCCGGTCCCGGCCGAGGGCGCTGACGCCGGTGTCCAACGCTGACGCCAACCGGACGCTGTCGACGGACTGGACCACGTCCGCGTACCGCAGCACCGACTTGACCTTGTTGCGCTGCAACCGGCCGACGAAGTGCCAGCGCGGGGTGAGCCCGGCGGCGGCGACCTGTGCCGCCTTGCCCGCCGCCTCCTGGTCGCGATTCTCCCCCACGTCGGTCACACCGAGGCCGACCAACGTCACCACATCGTCGGCGGGGTAGGTCTTGGTCACCGCGATCATGGTCACCTCGGCCCGGTCGCGGCCCGCGGCCGCGCAGGCGTCGGCGATGCGGGAGCGTACGCGGGCGAGCCCGGCGGCGAGCTCCGCGCGCCGGTCGGCTCTCGCCGGGGCTTGGCTGTCGGTCATCGGCGGTGTTCAGGACCCGTTCTTCAGGAAGTCGGGCACGTCCACGTCGTCGAAGAGCACCCGACGCGGCGACTGCGGCGTGGCCGGAGGCGTCGGCGACGGCACGATCGGCGTGCTCGGCGGGGCGGACTGGTTCTGGTTCGACTTACGGGGTGCCTCGGCCGCCTTGTACGCCGGAGTACCCCCGTCGAAGCCCGCCGCGATCACGGTGACCCGCACCTCGTCGCCGAGCGCGTCGTCGATGACCGCACCGAAGATGATGTTCGCGTCCGGGTGCGCCGCGTCGGTGACCAGCTGGGCCGCGTCGTTGATCTCGAACAGACCGAGATCGGAGCCACCGGCGATGGAGAGCAGCACGCCACGCGCGCCGTCCATGCTCTGCTCCAGCAACGGGCTGGAGATGGCGGCCTCGGCGGCCTCGACCGCGCGGTTCTCGCCCCGGGCGCTACCGATGCCCATCAGTGCGCTACCCGCGCCGCTCATCACGCTCTTGACGTCGGCGAAGTCCAGGTTGATCAGACCCGGCGTGGTGATCAGGTCGGTGATGCCCTGGACACCGGAGAGCAGCACCTGGTCCGCCGTGCGGAAGGCGTCCATCATGCTGATGTTGCGGTCACCCAGCGCCAGCAGCCGGTCGTTGGGAATGACGATCAAGGTGTCGCACTGGTTCCGCAGCTCGTCGATGCCGGCCTCGGCCTGCACCTGACGGCGCTTGCCCTCGAAGGAGAAGGGGCGGGTGACCACACCGATGGTCAGCGCACCGAGCTTGCGGGCGATGTTCGCCACCACGGGCGCGCCACCGGTCCCGGTACCGCCGCCCTCACCGCAGGTGACGAAGACCATGTCGGCTCCCTTGAGGACCTCCTCGATCTCGTCGCGATGGTCCTCGGCGGCGTTCTTGCCGACGTCCGGGTTGGCGCCGGCGCCCAGACCCCGGGTCAGTTCGCGACCGACGTCGAGCTTGACGTCGGCGTCGCTCATCAGCAGCGCCTGGGCGTCCGTGTTGATCGCGATGAACTCGACGCCCTTGAGCCCAACCTCGATCATCCGGTTGACGGCGTTGACGCCGCCACCCCCGATGCCGACGACCTTGATGACCGCCAGGTAGTTGTGCGGAGGTGTCATCTCCGGTCCTTTCCCTTCGAGATTGGCTACTCCCCGACCGGCTACGGCCTGGCCGGACCGACGGTCGACGCAGCTACCACCACCGAGGTCGAGAGGTAAACCCTCACCCTCTACTAGAGGGTTAGAGTTATGTCAACCACTGATCCCCTTCGGGGCAACGTAAGCGCAGCCGAGCGATGAGCCAAGGACCTTTCCGGCGTGTCGCCGGGGTAGCGAGACGGCTCACCACTGACCGGTGGCTCACCGGAAGGTGACCACATCCGGCGCGCTCACGTCGATCCGGGCCGCGTCCTGGTCGAGCAGCGCGGTGGCCACCCGCGCCTTGTCCGCGCCACGGGTCGCGTCACCCCAGAACACCGTGCGATCGTCGTGCAGCCGCAGGCTGATCCGGGCCAACCCCTCGACCCTGATCTCGACCAGCTGGTCGAGCAGCTCCGGAGTGAGCACACCGAGCACGTCGAGCCCGGCCCGGGTGTCCGGGTCGTCCGGACCGGGCGCGGCCACCCGTACCAGTGGCAGGCCGTCCGGGCGCTGCGGAACCGTCCGGAACACCACCCCGGCGGCGTCGATGACCGCGAACCGCTCCCCGAGCGGCACCACCGCCGCCCCCGTGCGCTCGGTCAGCCGTACCACCAACGCGTCCGGCCAGTCCCGGGTGACGGTGACCCGTTCCACCGGCGGCAGCGCACCGATCCGGCCGGCCAACGCGGCCAGGTCCACCCGCGCCAGCGGGGCACCGTCCGGCACCCCCGCCGCGTCCCGCACCTGCACCGCCGTCACCAGTTCGGCGCCCTCCACCCGCACCTCGCGTACCCCGAACAAACCGGTGCCCAGCAGCGTCCACGCCACCAGCCCGGCCACCGCGACCACGCCACCGGCCACCGCCCAGGGCAGCGCCGCGCGCATCCGGCGCTGCCGGGCCCGGGCCATGAACCGCCGGGTGGAGGCGGGTACCGCATCGCTGCCCGCGCGTACCAGCTGCCACCGGCGCACCGGGCGACGCCCCGCGGCACCGTCCACACCGGTGCCGCGACCGCGGGCCGGACCGGGACTCATTCCGCGACGGGCGCCGCGCCGTCCACACCGACGGCTCCGGGCACGCTTCCCCCGATGCTCGTCGACCCGCCGGCCACCCCACCGGCGACGGTGCCGGTGAGCGCCGACGCACCGGTGGTACGCGTCGTCAACGCGGCGAGCAGCTCGTCACCCATCAGTGAGATCGGTGGCGCACCCATCGTCACCACCACGTCGCCGGGTCGGGCCCGCCGGGCCACCTCGGCCGGCGCCGACTCCCAGGTGTCGACGAAGACCTTCCGCTCCGCCGGTAGCGACACCGCCTCGACAAGCGCCGCCGAGCCCTCGCCGGGGCCACGCTCCTCGCCCGGCCCGAAGACCTCCAGCAGCACCAGTTCGTCGGCGATCGCCAGCGCCTCGGCGATCTCCGCCTGCAGCTGCCGGGTGCGGTAGAGCCGGTAGGGCTGGAAGACGACGATCAGCCGGCCGTCCCCGGCCACCTCGCGCAACGTCCGCAGCGCCAGCGTCATCGAGGTCGGGTGGTAGGCGTACTCGTCGTAGACCAGCACCCCGTCGACGTCACCCTTACGCTCGAAGCGGCGGCGCACGCCCGGGAAGGCCGCCAGCGCGGCCTCCGCCGCCGCCAACGGCAACTCCAGCAGGTACGCGGCCAGCACCGCCGAGGCGCTGTTCAGCCCCATGTGCCGGCCCGGCACCGGCAACCGGAACTCGCCGAGCGGACGACCGTCGATGTGGGCGAGGTAGCGCACCCCCCGCGCCGAGGAGGCCATCTCGGTCAGTCGCAGGTCGGCGTCCTCGGCCTCCCCGTAGGTGTACACCCGACGCCCCTCGGCGCGCAGCGTCGCGGCCAGCCGCCGACCACCCGCGTCGTCGGCGCAGGTGATGACGAAGCCGTCCGGGTCGGTGAGCCGGGCGAACTCGGCGAAGGTGGCCTCCAGGTTGGCCAGATCGCCGTAGGTGTTCAGGTGGTCCGCCTCGACGTTCGTCACGATCGAGACGAACGGACGGTAGATGAGAAAGGAGCGGTCGCTCTCGTCGGCCTCCACCACGAAGTACTCGCCGGTGCCGTGGTGCGCCCCCGACCCCACCTCGGAGATCTCCCCACCGATCACGAAGGAGGGATCGACCCCGGCCTGCTGGAGCACCATGGTGACCATCGAGGTGGTGGTGGTCTTGCCGTGGGTACCGGCGACGGCCACGGTGCGGCGACCGGTCATCGCGGCCGCGAGGGCCTCCGAGCGGTGCAGCACCCGCAGCCCACGGCGGCGCGCCTCGACCATCTCCAGGTGGTCCGCGGGGATCGCCGAGGAGTACACGACCGTGTCCACGCCGTCGAGATTGGCTGTCTCGTGGGTCATGTGGATCGTCCCGCCGAGCGCCCGCAGGCCGGCCAACGACGGCCACTCCCGCAGTTCGCTGCCGGAGACCGGCAGGCCCCGGGTCAGGAAGAGCCGGGCCAGCCCGCTCATCCCCACGCCACCCACGCCGATCAGGTGGATGTGCCCGAGATCCTCGGCGGTCAGCGTGCCCGCCGGGCTGAACGTGGTCATCGGGATACCGCCTCGTAGACGAAGTTGAGCAGGGCCTCGTCGCCGTCGCGTCGCCCGTAGGCCGCGGCGGCGGTACCCATCGCGTGCAGCCGCTGCGGGTCGCGGATCAGCGGGATCACCGTTCGTTCGAGCCAGTCCGGCGTGACCTCGGCGTCGTCGACGAGCAGGCCGCCACCGGCCTCGACCACCGGCAACGCGTTGCGCTTCTGCTCCTGGTTGCTGTGCGGATAGGGCACGTAGATGGTGGGCAGCCCGATCGCGGCGACCTCGGCGCAGGTCATCGCCCCGCCCCGGCCGAGCATGAGGTCCGCCGCCGCGTACCCGGCGTCCATGTCGGACAGGTACGGCAGCGTCACGTACGGCACCGGCAGGTCGGTCGGGACCGACACCGGCTCGTTGCGGGCGCCGATCACGTGCAGCACCTGCACGCCGTTGCGGGCAAGTTCCTTCGCCGCCCCGGAGACCGCGAGGTTGATCGACCGGGCGCCCTGCGAGCCGCCGGCGACGAAGAGCACCGGCAGGTCGGGGCGGAGCCCGAAGTGGGCGCGCGCGGCGTTGCGCATCGCCGCCCGGTCCAGCCCGGCGATGCTGCGGCGCAGCGGCACCCCGACCACCCGGGCGTCGCGCAGCGACTCCGCCTGGGCCGGCTGGTGCGGGAAGCCGACCGCGACGTGCTTGGTGAACTTCATCCCCAACCGGTTGGCCACCCCCGGGGGCACGTTCACCTCGTGGATCACGATGGGCAGTTCGCGCCGCCAGGCGGCCAGGTAGGCCGGCACCGAGACGTACCCACCGAAGCCGACCACCACGTCGGCGCGTACCTCGTCGATGACCTTGCCCGCCGCGCGGGCCGCGGTCCACATCCGGCCCGGGGTACGGACCAGGTTCATGTTGATCGAGCGGGGCAGCTGGTAGGCGGGGATGTTCCGCAGGTCGTACCCGGCCGGCGGAATCAGCTCGTTCTCCAGGCCCTTCGGTGTGCCGAGGCAGGTTATCCGGACGCCGGGGTCGTGCCGCCGCAGGCAGTCGGCGAAGGCGAGCAACGGGTAGATGTGCCCCCCGGTGCCACCTCCTGCGAGCACCACCGAACGCAGCGGACCCATCAACGTCTCCTCTCGCTCGCCGACCCGCCGCGACCCCGGGCAGCCCGGGTGCCACGCGGTGTGGCCTGGTCGTCCGTGCGCCGCTTGCGCGCCTGGGGCACGGAGCCCCGGGCGGTCGACGGCGGCGCCGCGCGGCGCCGCCGGCCGGGAAGCGGCGGCAACGGTGCCCACACTAGTCGGACCCACCGGGCCGGCGGACGGGCATGCAGGGCCCGGGCCGCATCCGGTTCCGCCCGGGCGAACGAGGCCAGCATGCCGACCGCCGCGAGGGTCACCACCAGGGCGCTGCCGCCGTCCGAGATGAAGGGCAGCGGTACGCCGGTCAGCGGCAGCAGCCCGATCACGCCGCCGATGTTGATGAACGCCTGCCCGACGAGCCAGGCGGTGGCGCCGGCCGCGGCCAGTCGGCGGAACGGGTCGTCGACCCGGCGGGCGATGCGCAGACCGGTGTAGCCGAGCACGGCGAACAGGGTGACGATCACGGCGCAGCCGACCACGCCCAGCTCCTCGGCGATCACCGCGAAGATGAAGTCGTTCTCGGCGGCCGGCAGCCAGGCCCACTTGGTCCGCCCCTGGCCCAGGCCGGTGCCGAACCAGCCCCCGTTGGCGATGGCGTACCGGGCCTGGACCATCTGGTAGCAGAGTTCCTCCTTGCAGCCGTCCAGCGGTGGCGGGTTGAAGAAGACGGTGAGCCGGGCCAGCCGGTAGTTCTCCTCGCCCCGTACGCCGGAACCGGCGCCGAGGGAGGCCACCGCCACCAGCAGGCCGATGCCGAGCAGCCCGATCGCGCTGAGCGCGGCGAAGACCCGCAGCCGCACCCCGGCCGCCCAGAGCAGCCCCACCACCAGGGCCAGCAGGCAGAGCATGCTGCCCAGGTCGTTGTAGCCGACCAGCACGAACAGCAACCCCACCACCGGGAACAGCGGCGTGGCCAACTCCCGCCACCAGCCCAGCGCCGCGCCCTTGCGGGCGAGCACGTGCGCGCCCCACAGCACCAGCGCGAACTTCGCCAGCTCCGACGGTTGCAGGCTGATCCCGCCGATGTACAGCCAGAGCAGCTCGGCCTCCAGCGGGCCGATCTTCGCGTCGCCGTCGGTCAGCCGTCCGTACGCCACCAACAGGTTCAGCAGGATCAGCAGCCCCACCGCGACCGCCAGGGTCGGCCGGCCCAGGGCCCGGTAGGTGCGCGCCGGCAGGCGCTGGCAGGCCCAGAACGCCACGATGCCGATCACCGCGAAGATCGCCTGCTTGGTCAGCGACGCCGAGGCGTTGCCGTCCTGGGCGTAGTCCCGCACGCTGGTGGCCGAGAAGACCATCGTGAGGCCGATCAGCAGCAGCAGGCCGGCGCTGGCCAGCAGCAGGTGGTAGGAGGCCAACGGCCTCGACAGCAGGCCCCGCAGCGCGGCCAACGATCCCAGCGCGTCGAGCCCACGCCACGGCCCCTCGGCGTCGCCGCCCGTCACGGTGCCACCGGCCCGCGCCGCACCGGTCCCGCTGGAGCCTGCGGCCCGTCCGGCCGCCGCGGTCACCGACACCTCCGGACGCGCCGGGCTGCCGGCCGGGCTCCGACCCACCGTCACGTCGTCTCCTCGCGCCTCCCCCACAGCGTCATCATCGCCGCAACCGGCACCCGTCCGGGGCGGTACGCCCCGGTCGGCGTGTCGCACTTGCGCCGACCACCCTCCGCTGTCCCGCCAACACGCCAACCCAAGGCGTTGATCAAGAAGTTTGGGTCGGAATCCGGCGGATCCGCGACGGAAACTTCTTGATCAACACGTCTGGGGTGGGGTGGGTCAGCCCATGTTGGCCAGGAAGTCGCTGTAGAAGAGGCCGAGGGCGATGGCCACGCCGATGCCGGCGATGATCCAGAAACGGACCACGATGTTGACCTCGCTCCAGCCGGCCAACTCGAAGTGGTGCTGCAACGGCGACATCCGGAACACCCGCTTGCCGGTGGTCTTGAAGGAGATGATCTGGATCACCACCGACATCGTGATGATCACGAACAGGCCGCCGATGATCAGCAGGAGCAGGATGGTCCGGGTCGACATCGCCATGCCGGCGATCAGACCACCGAGACCGAGCGCTCCGGTGTCGCCCATGAAGATCCGGGCCGGCGAGGTGTTCCACCACAGGAAGCCGACGCAGGCCCCGGCCGCCGCCCCGGCGATCAGCGCGATCTCCAGCGGGTCCCGGACCGTGTAGCAGTAGTTGTCCGGATTCGCGGTGTACGCCGGGTCGGCGCACCAGTGCCGGTACTGCCAGAAGGCGATCACCGCGTACGCGCCGAGCACCATCACCGAGGCCCCGGTGGCCAGCCCGTCGAGACCGTCGGTCAGGTTCACGCCGTTCGTCGCGGCCATCACCACGAAGATGAAGATGATCACCGCACCGATCTTGGTGACGTCCAGCGCCGGGATGTCCCGGATGAAGCTGAGCGTGGTGCTGCCGACCGTCTCGGTGTTTGTCACCGCGCCGGAGGCGTCGGTCATGGTGGACGGGAACCAGAGCGCGACCACCCCGAACACCGCGCCGACCAGGATCTGCCCGAGCAGCTTGCCCCGCGCGCTCAGGCCGCCGCTGTGCCGCTTGCGCACCTTCAGGAAGTCGTCGATGAAGCCGACCGCGCCGCAGAAGACCATCAGCCCCAGCAGCACCAGCGCCGTGATGGTCGGCTCGACCTGGGCGATCTGCGCGTCGGGCAGCGTGGTCAGGGCGAGGTGCCCGGCCACGTACGCGATGACGGTGGCCAGGATGAACACCACGCCGCCCATCGTCGGCGTGCCCTTCTTGCCCTGGTGCATCTGCGGGCCCTCGGCCCGGATGGGTTGTCCGGCCTTGAGCCGGGTGAAGACCCGGATCGCGATCGGGGTGCAGAACAGCGAGACGAGGAAGGCCACCCCGATGGCCACGATTACCGCTCTCACGCGGCGCCACCCCCGGCCGACGCCGAGGTACCGTCGCCGTCCCCGGCAGCGTCGACACGCAGCGCGTCGGCCACCTCCCAGGTCCGGTACCGGGAGCCCTTGACCAGGACGACGTCGCCCGGTCGTAGCTCGCTGCGCAGCACCTCGACGGCCGCCGCCTGATCGGTGAGCAGCACCGACTCTCCTCCCCAGTCACCTACCGATGTCGCCCCGTGGTGGATCGGCGCCGCCGCCTCGCCGACCACGAGCAACCGGTCCACGCCCAACTCGGCCGCGAGTCGGCCCACCTCGGCGTGTCCCTGCGCCTCGAATTCGCCCAACTCGGCCATGTAGCCGAGCACCGCGACGGTACGCCGTCCCGCGCCGATGCCGCCCAGCGCCCGCAACGCCACCGCCGTCGACGCCGGATTGGCGTTGTACGAGTCGTCGATCACGGTGACCCCGTCGGTGCGCTCGAAGACGTCCATCCGGCGGGTGGAGACCAGCCCGAGCGCGCCCAGCGCGATGGCCAGCTCGGCCAGCGGCATGCCCAGCTCCCGCGCCACGGCCGCGGCGGCCAGACTGTTCCAGACCTGGTGCCGGCCGGTGAGCCCGAGTCGCACCGGCGCCGTGCCCTCCGGCGTGACCAGGGTGTACGCGGCCCGTCCCCGCTCGTCGAGCGTCACGTCCACGGCCCGCACGTCGGCGTGCGCCGACTCGCCGTAACGGACCACCCGGGCCGCAGTCCGGGCGGCCATCGCGTCGACAAGCGGATCGTCGGCGTTGAGCACCGCCAGGCCGTCGGCCGGCAACGCCTCGACCAGCTCGCCCTTGGCCAGCGCGATGTTCTCCTGCGAACCGAACTCGCCGATGTGTGACACCCCGACGTTGAGCACCACGGAGATGCGCGGGGGCGCGACCTCGCAGAGGTAGCGCACGTGGCCGATGCCCCGGGCGCCCTTCTCCATCACCAGGTACCGGGTGGTCGGGCCGGCCTGCAACGCCGTGTACGGGTGTCCCAGCTCGTTGTTGAACGACCCGGGCGGCGCCACCGTCTCCCCGAGCCGGGCGGTCAACTGGGCGATCAGGTCCTTGGTGGTGGTCTTGCCGGAGGACCCGGTCAACCCGATCACGGTCAGCCCGGGCAGCCGATCGACCACCGCGCGGGCCAGCCGGCCCATCGCCGCCAACGGGTCGGCCACGACGATCATCGGCACGCCGGGCACCGCCCGGGTACCCATGACCGCCACCGCACCGGCGGCCACCGCCGCGGCGGCGAAGTCGTGGCCGTCCACCTTCTCCCCGTCGAAGGCGACGAAGAGCCCACCGGAGGTGACCTTGCGGGAGTCGAACTCCACGCTGCCGGTGACCTGCGCGGCGGGATCGGCGGCGACCAGCCGTCCGTCGACCGCCGAGGCCACCTCGGCCAGGCTGAGCGTGATCACTGCCCCTCCAGATCCCCGAAGCGGCTCCGCAGCGCGTCGGCGAGTTCGGTCCGGTCGTCGAACGGGTACACCTCACCGGCGATCTCCTGGCCCCGCTCGTGCCCCTTGCCGAGCAGGGCCACCACGTCACCCGGTGCCGCCAGCCGCACCGCCTCGTCGATCGCCGCGCGGCGACCGCCGACCTCGACGACCCGGGCGGGCGCACCGGCCCGGTGGGCACCGGCGAGCACCTCGGCACGGATCGCCGCCGGATCCTCGGTGCGAGGGTTGTCGTCGGTCACCACCACCAGGTCGGCACCGGCCGCGGCGGCGGCACCCATCGCCGGCCGCTTTCCCCGGTCCCGGTCGCCGCCGGCACCGATGACGCAGATCAGCCGGCCGGTGCTGAGTTCCCGCAGCGCGGCCAGCGCGGCCACCACGGCGTCGGTCTTGTGCGCGTAGTCGACCACCCCGCGCACCCCACCGGCCACGCCCACCGACTCCAGCCGGCCCGGCACGCCGCCGCAGGCGGCCACGCCCTCGGCGGCGGTCACCGGGTCGACCCCGGCGGCCACCAGGCTGGCGATGGCCAGCAGGGCGTTGGACACGTTGTGCCGGCCGGGCAGCGCCACCCGGGCGGGCAGTACCAGCCCGTCCGGACCGTGCGCGGTGAACCGCTGCGCGTACCCCTCGCCGGTCAGCTCGTCGGCCCACCAGCTGGCGGCCCGGTCGCCGAGCGCGGAGAAGCTGACCGTGGCCGGCTTGAACAGCGCCTTGAGCGCCGGGTCGTCGTGGTTGAGCACCTCGACGGCACACCGGCCGTCGAACAGCCGGGCCTTGGCGGCGAAGTAGTCCTCGGCGTCGGCGTGGAAGTCCAGGTGGTCGGAGCCGAAGTTGGTCCAGCCGCCGACGGTGAACCGCACCCCGCCGACCCGGCCCATCGCCAGGGCGTGGCTGGAGACCTCCATGACCACGGCGGTGACCCCACGCTCGGCGGCGGCGGCCAGCATGGCGTGCAGGTCGGTGGCCTCGGGCGTGGTCCGCACGCTGTCGATCACCAGGTCGCCGAGCCGGGTCTCCACGGTGCCGATCAGGCCGGTGACGTGGCCGGCGGCGCGCAGCCCCGACTCGATCAGGTACGCGGTGGAGGTCTTGCCGGCGGTGCCGGTCACGCCGATCACGGTCAACCCCGCCGTCGGATCGCCGTAGACCGCCGAGGCGAGCGGGCCGAGCACCGCGCGGGGCTCGGCCACCACCAGGGTCGGCAACCCGATGTCGGCGGCCCGCTCGGCGCCGGCCGGGTCGGTGAGCATCGCGACCGCGCCGGCGGCCGCCGCGTCGGCGGCGAACTCCGCGCCGTGCCGCCGGGCCCCGGGCAGGGCCGCGTACAGGTCGCCGGGGCGGACCTCGCCGCTGGCGTGGGTCACCCCGGTCACCATCGGGTCGGCGCTGGTGCCGGACGCCACGGCGAGCCGGGCGGCCAGGGCACCGAGCCGGATCCCGGTCACGGAACGGGGACGAGGATTGCCGCGCACGGCGTCAGACCCTACCCGGTCGCCCGCTCCCGGCCGCACGGCGCGCCTGAATCTCCGTCGCATGGAGTCGAACCGCAGGTCGTGGCTACGGGAAGACGGTGAACGTCGGCGCCGGTTCGGTCGACGGCGGTACCCGGTGGTGGCGCAGGGTGAAGGTCATCATGTCGCGGAAGGCCGGTGCCGAGATCTGACCGCCACCACCGCTGGGGCTGTGCACGAAGACCGCGATGACGTAGCGCGGGTTCTCCGCCGGAGCCATCCCGATGAACGAGGCGACCTCGCCGGGCTGCTTCTTGCCGTCCACCAGCCGCCAGCCGGTGCCGGTCTTGCCGGCGACCCGGTAACCGGGGACCGCGGCGGCCAGGCCGGTGGCGTCGTCGACCGTGGTGACCGCCTCCATGATCGTACGCAGCGCGGCGGCATTGTCCGGGCTGAGCACCTGCCGGGTCTCCGGCTCCGGCCCGGGGGTCCGTTTCCCGTTCGGGGCGATCGTCTCCTTCACCAGGTGTGGCTGGATGTAGGTGCCGTCGTTGGCGATGGCGGCGTATGCGGCGGCCATCTGCAACGGGGTGGCGTCCACGCTGTGCCCGATCGGCACCGACCCGTGCGACGACCCGCTCCACTCCTGCACCGGCAGCAGCCGCCCGCTCGCCTCGCCGGGCATCCCGACCCCGGTCGGCTTGCCCAGGCCGAAGCGCCGCTGGTAGTCCAGCAGCCGGTCCGGACCGAGCTTGTCGGCGATCTGGATGGTGCCGACGTTCGAGGAGTACGCCATCATGCCGGCGACGCTCATCCGCCGCCCGTTCGCCTGGTGGGTGTCGCGGAACCAGGTGTCGCCCTTGCGGATGGCGTTGGCCACCGGGAACGAGGTGTCCCGGGTGATGACGCCCTCCTGCAGGGCCGCCCCGAACGTGATCGGTTTGTGCACCGAGCCCGGGTCGACGATGAAGCTGGTGGCCGCGTCCTCCCGGTCGGTCGGCTCGCTGGGGAAGGGCTTCGCCGCGTTGTAGGTGGGATGGCTGGCCTGGGCCAGCACCTCACCGGTACGCGCGTCCAGCACCACGGCGGCGCCGGTGCTGCCCTGCACCTGCTGCGTCTGCTCACTGAGGATGCGCTGCACCATGTACTGCAGGTCGCGGTCGATGGTGAGCACCAGCGAACTGCCCGGCTTGGCCTTCGTGGTGCGGCTGATGCCGCCGGGAATCGGGGCGGCCAGGTCGCCGAGGCCGATCTCGAAGACCCGCTGGCCGTCCTCGCCGTGCAGCAGGTCGTCGAAGCGCGCCTCCAGGCCCTCCAGCCCGACCATGTCCGGGCTGGTGAAGCCGATCAGGTTGGCGGCGAGGTCCCCGCCGGGCACCTCGCGCCGCTCGTCGCGGTGCGTGCCGATGCCGGGCAGCTTGAGCGCCGTGATCTCCTTGGCGCGGTCGATGTCAACCCCCCGGGCCAGGTACTCGAACTGCGAGTCGACGCCGTTGATCCGCTTGCGGGGTTTCATCTTCTCGGCCAGTTCGGAGGCCGGGATACCGAGCAGCGGGGAGAGCGACGCCGCGGTCGCCGCGATGTCTTTCACCCGGGTCGGGTCGGCGTAGACGTACCGGGCCTCGACGCTGTGCGCCAGCGCGGCCTCGCCGGAGCGGTCGTAGATGGCGCCCCGCGGCGCGGGCAGCGGCACGGTGGTGATGCGGTCGGCGATCCCGCCGTCGGCGTACGCCGGGGTGTCGACGGTCTGGAGCACGACCAGCCGCACGCCGACGGCGACGAAGAGGGCCAGGGTCAACGCGGTGCCCAGGCGCAGCCGGCGGCCCGGGTCGGCCAGCCGGGGCGGTCGGGGTCGCTGGCGCGACGGTCGGCGCGGCGGCGTACGGTCCCCGCGACGCGGTTCCCGGTTGGTCACCCGTCGTCGGGGGGCGGTGGCCGGGGCCTCGTCGCGCGGGGTGCGGTCGGTGACGGTACGCGTCACGGTGGCACGGGCGGCGCCACCGTCCCGGCGGGCCGCGCCACCCGGTCGGCCGGCGGCCCGGCCGGCGGTGACCCGACCACCGTCGAGGACCTGTAGCGCCGGCCGGAACGGATCCTGCGACCGGCTGCTGCGCGGGGTGCGCCGCTGCTCGGCGCGTCCGGTGCCGGCGGCCGCGCCGCTCTCGCGGACGGAGCGGCCCCGGGGCGTGTAGGCGCGGGCGTCGGAGATGCCGCCCAGACCCGGCGTCACGTCCCGCTCACCGGCCGGGCGGGGCGGCGAACTCCGCTGCCCGCCGCCACGCGACGAACCGCGCCGGGAGCCTTCGGCGTCCCGGCGCGGTTCCTCGGACCTCGGTGGCACGGCCTACCCCTGCCCGCCCTGCTGGCTGGCGATGGAGAGCTTGCCACCGGCCGGCTGCGGCACCCCGATCACCTTGCCGTCCGGCAGCCGGATGTACGCCGGCTCACCCGACTCGACAAGCCCCAGCTTGCGGGCCTGGGCGGTGAGGTTGCCGGGCGACTCGGACTCGGCGATCTGCTTCTTCAGCTGCTGCTGCTCCACGTCGAGCTTGGCCTGCTGCTGCTGCAGCTCGTCGAGCCGGAAGGCGTTCTCGTTGATCTTCGTGTTGACCGCCAGGATGCCCAGCACCCCGCCGACGACCAGCACCACCACCAGCGCGGCGAACGGTGCCCGCGGCACCCGCACCGGCGGCGGCGGGGCGACCCGCAGCCGCGGCGACTCCGACCGCTCGGCCGCGACGGCGGCCCGCTCCACCGGACGCAGCGCCGCGCTGCCCTGGGTCGGGAACTCGCGCGCCCCCCGGGCGCGAGTCTCCGCCGACCGGTTCACCCGGTCCGTCCGCCGAGCACCGTCGCCCGTTCCCCGGGTCCGCTCCGCCGCGATCCGGCCCCCCGACCGCGGTGCGCGCTGCCCGGCGCCGGCGATGTCCCGACGCTTGTCTACGTTCATGTCCCCTCCCCCTCTTCGTCCGTGGTGTCCCCCGGCGCCCGCCGCGGATCCGGACCGGATTCCGTGGTCGACGCCGTCCCCGGTTGGTGCATCGCCTTGACCCGGCGGCGGTACCGTTCGCGGTCGGTACGCCCCCGTTGCCGTGCCTGCGGGTCGATCCGCTCCGCGGCCCGCAGGCGCACCGAAGCGGCCCGCGGATTCGCGGTGACCTCCACCTCCCCAGGCAGTTCCGCGCCCCGGCTGAGCAGCCGGAACGTCGGCTCTGACCCGGGCAGTTCGACCGGGAGGTCGATCGGGCCCGTGCTGCGGACCCGATCGGCGAGCGCCTGTTTGGTGAGCCTGTCCTCCAGCGAGTGGTAGGACAGGACCACCAGGCGACCGCCGACGGCGAGTCGGTCCAGAGCGGCCGGCAGCGCCGTCTCCAGCGCTGCCAGTTCTCTGTTTACCTCGATCCGTAAAGCCTGAAACGTTCTCTTTGCCGGGTGTCCCCCGGTTCGCCGGGCTGGTGCCGGAATCGACTCCCGGACCAGCTCGGCCAGCCGCGCCGAGGAGGTGATCCGGCCGCGTTCCCGCTCCCGGATGATCGCCGAGGCGATCCGCCCGGCGAACTTCTCCTCGCCGTAGACCCGCAGCACCCGGGCCAGGTCCGGGTGCGGGTAGGTGTTGACCACCTCCTCGGCGGTCACCCCCCGGGTCTGGTCCATCCGCATGTCCAACGGCGCGTCCTGCGCGTACGCGAACCCGCGGTCGGGCGCGTCGAGCTGCAACGAGGAGACACCGAGATCGAACAGGACCCCGTCCACGGACGGATATCCCAGCCGGTCGAGCACCTCGGGCAGCTCGTCGTAGACGGCGTGCTCCAGGTGGACGCGGTCGGCGAACCGGGCCAGCCGGACCCTGGCGTGGGCCAGCGCCTCGGTGTCCCGGTCCAGGCCCACCAGCACCGTCTCCGGATGGGCTCGCAGCACCGCCTCGGCATGGCCGGCGAGGCCCAACGTCGCGTCGACGTGCACGGTGCGCCCACCCCGGCCCAGTGCGGGGGCCAGCAGCTCGAGACACCGCTCGAGCAGCACCGGCACGTGCGTGCCACGTAGCTCCCCCATGTCGACCCCCACTGGTTGAACCGGTTGTGTATCCGCGCCCTGTTCGTCGGACGACGCCGTGCCGTCGTACCGCCAGATCCCCATCCGCTCTCCGCCCGCCCGTCGGGCCGGTGGCCCGGAAGGTCGGATCGTGCGCCTGGCACCGGGGAAGGGATGCCAGGAACTCGAAAGCGGCTGGAGATCTCGCAGTACGTCGGGCGTCGCCACGCCCTACAGACCGCCGGGCAGCACCCCTTCCTCGATGTCGGCGAAGTCGTCTTCGCTCTCGGCGAGGTAGGTCTCCCAGGCGACCCTGTCCCAGATCTCCACCCGGGTGCTCGCGCCGATGACCACCAGGTCCCGGTCGAGCCCCGCGTAGCTGCGCAGGTGCGCCGGGATGGTCACCCGGCCCTGCTTGTCCGGCACCTCGTCGTGCGCGCTGGCGAAGAACACCCGGCTGTAGGCCCGGGCCGCCTTGTGCGTCATCGGCTGCGCGCGCAACTGCTCCGCGATCCGCTGGAACTCCGGCGTCGGGAAGACGTAGAGGCAGCGCTCCTGCCCTTTGGTGATCACGACACCCCCCGCCAGCTCATCCCGGAACTTCGCCGGAAGGATCAACCGGCCTTTGTCGTCCAGGCGCGGAGTGTGGGTGCCGAGAAACATCGGCCCAACCCCCTCGCCCTTGAGCGGCGTTCGCGCGCCGCTGACCCCCCGGGCCGGTGGGCCCCTCCCGGCCCCACCAATGCGCCCCACTCTACTCCACTTCCCTCCACTCGCAACCAGATTCGACCGCGTGGCGTGGCGCGCGTCGCCACAAAACCGCACGTCAGCCGGGGTGGAGCGGAGTGGAGGGCCGCGCGGCGCCCCCGGGCGGGTCCGCTTTCCGACATAGATCGACTCCGTCCGGCCGAGGGTCATCCGACCGGGCGCCGGCCGCGCCGAGCCGAACGGATCGCCGTCGGTGCCGATCTCGCGGGTCCGCTGGTCCGGTAACCTCGCTCGCGTGACGGACGCGAAGATGCCCCTGCGGGCGAAGGTGGCCAGCTCCGTGTCACGGACCGCCGCGGCGTTGTCCCGGGCGGCGGGCCGGGGCGACGGCTCGGTGATCGGTGGTTGGCTCGGCCTGAAGATCGACCCCGAACTGCTCGCCCACCTCTCCGCCGGACGGGCCATCGCGCTGATCTCCGGCACCAACGGCAAGACCACCACCACCCGGCTCGCCGCCGCGGCCGTCGGGGTACTCGGCCGGGTCGCCACCAACTCGTTCGGCGCCAACATGCCCACCGGGCACACCTCCGCGCTGGCCAAGGCCGGCAGCACGCCGTACGCCGTGCTGGAGGTCGACGAGCACTACCTCGCCCAGGTGATCGAGGCGACCGACCCGCACGTGGTGGCGCTGCTCAACCTCTCCCGCGACCAGCTGGACCGGGCCAAGGAGGTCGCCATGATGGCGCAGCTCTGGCGCGCGGCGCTGGCCCGGCATCCGGACATCCGCGTGGTCGCCAACGCCGACGACCCGATGGTGGTCTGGGCCGCCACCCCGCCGGCCAGCCACGACCAACGGATCACCCCGCCGCACGTCACCTGGTTCTCCGCCGGGCAGCGCTGGCACGACGACTCCTGGGTCTGTCCCGAGTGCGGCTCCACCATCCAGCGCTCCGGCGAGCAGTGGTGGTGCACCGGCTGCCCGCTCCGCCGGCCGGAGCCGCAGTGGACCGTGGACGAGGAGGGCGTCGTCGACCCGACCGGCGCCTGGTACAAGGTCAAGCTCCAGCTGCCCGGCAAAGTCAACATCGGCAACGCGGCGACCGCGCTGGCGGTCGCCGCCGAGTTCGGCGTACGTCCCTTCGACGCGGTTCCCCGCCTCGGCGACGTGACCTCGGTGGCCGGGCGCTACGCCCAGGTCGTCCGGGACGGTCGCACCGTGCGACTGCTGCTGGCCAAGAACCCGGCCAGTTGGCTGGAGGCGTTCGACATGGCCGACGAGGCGCCGACGCTGCTGTCCATAAACGCCCGGGACCCCGACGGGCTGGACACCTCCTGGCTCTTCGACGTCGACTTCGCCCCGCTGCGCGGCCGGCTGGTGCTCATCACCGGCGACCGGGCGTACGACCTGGCCGTACGGCTCGAGGTCAACGACGTGCCCTTCCAGTACGTACGCACCTTCGACGAGGCCGTCCGGGCGGTACCGCCGGGTCGGCTGGAGGTCATCGCGAACTACACCGCCTTCCAGGACATCCGAGCGGAGTTGGATCGTGTCAACTGAGACCCTGCGCATCGTCTGGATCTACCCGGACCTGTTGTCGACGTACGGCGACCGGGGCAACGCCCTGATCCTGGCCCGCCGGGCCCAGCAGCGCGGATTCCCGGTCGAGGTGCTGGAGGTCCGCTCCGACGAGCGGCTGCCCACCACGGCCGACATCTACCTCATCGGGGGCGGGGAGGACGGCCCGCAGGCACTCGGCGCACAACGGCTGCTCGCCGACGGTGGCCTGCACCGGGCGGTGGCCCAGGGTTCGGTGGTCTTCGGCGTCTGCGCCGGCTACCAGTTGCTCGGCACCTCGTTCTTCGCCAAGGGCACCCAGTACCAGGGCCTGGAACTGCTCGATCTCTCCTCGGACCGGGGCCCCAGCCGGGCCGTCGGCGAACTGGCCGGCGACATCGACGCCCGTCTCGGCCTACCGCCGCTGACCGGGTTCGAGAACCACGGCGGCCGCACCCACCTGGGCCCCGGCGTCTCACCGCTGGCCCGGGTCACCGCCGGGGTCGGCAACGACGGCGCCACCGAGGGAGCCTGGCGGGGCAAGCTGCTCGGCACGTACTCCCATGGCCCGGCGCTGGCCCGCAACCCGGCCCTGGCCGACCTGCTGCTGCGCTGGGCGACCGGCGCGCAGCACCTGCCTCCGCTCGACGACACCTGGGCCGACCGGCTGCGGGCCGAACGCCGGACCGCGGTGGCCACCGCCCGGGCATGATCCGCAAGCTGCGGACGCGACTCCTGCGGGCGAGCCGGTCGGGCGACCTCGCAGCCGGCCCGCCGCAGCCGGACACCCCACCGGTCGGCCCCCCGCCCGCCGGGTGGCGCCGCCTACTGGTCGCCGCGACGCCGTCGGCCACCCGGTTCGCGCTGCTGCTGCTCCTGCTCACCGCCTTCGCGGTGACGCTGCTGCTGGTGCCGCACCCCGAACCGACCGCGCTGCCGGACCTGGCCGACCGGATGGGGCCGCTCGCTCCGGTGGCCGGTGTGCTCGGCGGGGCACTGCTGCTGGTGGCGCTGGTCCCCCGCACCTTCATCACGCTCGCCTCAGGCGCGATCTTCGGTGCCCTGGAAGGTGCCGCGTACGCGCTCGGCGCCGCACTGCTGGCGGCGGCGATCGGCTTCGCCGTGGGTCGGGTGCTGGGTCGGGAGTTCGTCGCCGAACGCGTCCGGGGCCGGCTGGCCCGCCTCGACCGCTGGTTCACCCGGCAGAGCGTGCTCGGCGTGGTCACCGTACGGCTGCTGCCGATCTCCGGTTTCGGCCTGGTCAGCTACGGCTACGGCACCACCGGCGCGCGGGTGCTGCCGTTCCTCGTCGGCAGCGTGATCGCCTCCGCGCCGACCGCGTTCGGCTATGCGGCGGTCGGTGCCGCCGTCACCAGCCCCAGCGGGATCAACTGGTTCGCCGCCGCCCCAGCCTCCCTGGGCTTCATCGCCAGCGCCGTGCTGCTCGCCCGCTGGTGGCGCGCCGAACGCCGCCTCCGCCGCTGACCAACTTCCCCACCCCGAACCCAGCGGGACCGCGCAACTTCGGGGAAGTAGTTCCATCCTGTTTGGGCTGGTAGGGGGGTCTTGACTGTAGGGTTGGTGGTGGTGGGTGGGCTGGTTACGGGGTGGGTGATCTTTTGGTTGATCGTTTGGCGCGTCTCGTTTGGTGGGTTGTTAGCGGGTGGTGTGGCTTTGGGTGAGGACGGTGAGGGCGCGGAGCAGGGTGGTGGCGTGGCGGTGGTTGCCGCGTAGTTGGTGGAGGATGCGCCAGTTCTTCAGGTCGGCGAAGCCGTGTTCGTTGGTGGCGCGTTCGCCTGCGATGAGGTTGTTGACGGCGTGTTGGTAGCGGGTCAGTGGGTGGGCGCGGGCGGGTCGGCGGCCGGTGATGATGGTGGGGTGGTCGTCGGGTCGGCCGGGGGGTTGGCGGCGTGGTCGTAGGCCGGGGTAGGGGCCGGGTTGGTCGTCGAGGTTGGTGAAGCCGAGGTCGCAGATGGCGGCCAGGTCGTGGTGGCGTAGGTGGGCGGGGATGCGGTGTCGGCGGGCTGCGGTGATCTCGGCGGTGCGGCCGGGGTAGGCGGCGGAGATCCACAGCAGGTTTCCGGTCAGGTCGGTGATGGCGAGCACTGTCAGGCCGAAGGTTTTGTGTTTGCCGTTGTAGTGGGCGTGGCGGCGGCGTCGGTCGCGGGGGCGTTGGACGGGGATCAGGGTGCCGTCGAGCAGGACCACCTGTGTGTGGTGGCGGGCGCGGCGCAGGATCCGGGACAGTCGGGGCATCTGGGCGGCGAGGGTGGTGATCACCTGGTTGACCCAGCGGCGGACGGTGTTGGCGGAGATGCCATTGGCGGCGGCCAGGTCGACCGGGCGTTGGTCGTGACGCAGCACGGCCAGGACGATCGCTGCTGCGCTGTGGTCGGGTAGCTTGCGCCATCGTGAGCGCACCTGGGCTCGGTGACGGCGGATGGCGGTGGTGACCGTGGTCAGTGTCTTCGTGGACAGCGGTAGACGGGACTGGTAGACAAGCGGCGAGTCCTCGGCCGGCGGGTTTTTGTGTGTCACGACCGAACACCCTGGCCGAGGGCTCACCTGTATGTCATGCAGGCCACGCTGGTGCCGGGCAAACGATCAACCCGGAGATCATCTCTTCGTGGACCTGCTCAATCACCCACCACCGCCCAAGGGTCAAGACCTACTGACCAGCGGATTCAGGATGGAACTACTTCGGGGAAAGTGCTGGTTCCGAGGCGCTCGAGGCAGCACTTACCCCGAAGTTGCGCATGCGGGCATGCAAGCACGCGGCGAGTGGGGGCGGCGGGGTGATGAGGTGGTGGGGCGGGTCAGCGGGATGCGGTGACCAGGCCGGCTTCGTAGGCGGCGATGACCAGGTGCACCCGGTCGCGGGCGCCGAGCTTGCTGAACAGCCGGGCCACGTGTGCCTTGGCGGTGGCGGCGCTGATCACCAACTCGGCGGCGATCTCGGCGTTGGACAGGCCCCGTCCCACGAGGGTGAGCACCTCGCGCTCCCGATCGGTCACCCCGGCCAGCGACCGTGGCGTCGCAGCCGTCGGCCGGCGACTGAACTCCGCGATCAGTCGCCGGGTCACACCTGGTGCGATGAGCGCGTCCCCCGCCGCCACCACCCGGATCGCACCGAGGATGTCCTCCAACGCCATGTCCTTGACGAGAAAGCCGCTCGCGCCGGCCCGCAGCGCGGCGTGCACGTGTTCGTCGTCGTCGAACGTGGTGAGCACCAGCACCCGGGCAGGACCGCCGGAGTCGGTGATCGTCCGCGTCGCCTGGATGCCGTCGGTCCCCGGCATCCGCAGGTCCATCAGCACCACGTCGGGCAACACCTCACGAGTCAGGCGTATGGCTTCGGCACCGGTGCCCGCCTCGCCGACCACCGCCATGTCCGGCACGTCGGCGATCAGCACGCGCAGCCCGGCCCGCACCAGCGGCTGGTCGTCAACGAGCAGCACCCGGATGGTCACCGCTCCGCCGCCTCCTGAGGACGACCGTCGGCCCCGCCACCACCATCCGGACGACGACCGTCGGAACTGGCACCATCCGGACCGTCGCCGACCCGGCCGCCACCACCCGGACGACCACCGGCCGGGACTGCGCTCTGCGGCGACACCGGCAGCCAGGCTGTCACCCGGAAGCCTCCCTCGGACCGTGGTCCGGCCCGGAACCGGCCGCCGACGGCCATGACCCGCTCGCGCATGCCGATCAAGCCGTGCCCCTCGACGCCGATCGGACCGCCCCGGCCGTCGTCGACGATCTCCACCATGACCGCGTGGTCGCCGCGCTCGACGACGACCCGGCACGCGTCCACCCCGGCGTGGCGGACCACGTTGGTGAGCGCCTCCTGCACGATGCGGAACGCGGCAAGGTCGATCTCGGCCGGGACCGGCCCGTCGCCGGCCGTGCACAGCTCGACCCGGACTCCGGCATCACCCGTCGCGGCGATCAGCCGCTCCAGGTCCATCAGTCCGGGCACCGGCTCCAGCGACGCCGGATCTCCGTCGCCACGACGCAGCGCGCCGAGGGTACGCCGAAGCCCGGCCAGGGTGTCGCGGCTGGCCGCCTCGATGGTGGCGAGCGCGGCGCGGGCCTGCGCCGGCTGGGTGTCGATCACCCGCGCGCCGGCCCCGGCCTGGATGGCGATGACGCCGATGCTGTGCGCCACCATGTCGTGCAGTTCCCGGGCGATGCGCAGCCGCTCGGCGGTGATCGCCTCGGCGGTGGCGTGCCGGCGCAGCGCGGCCGCGTAGTCCCGCCGCGCCCGTACCGAGTTTCCGGCGGTCCAGCCCACCGCGACCGCCAGCACGGTCAACGCGGCCTGGTTCACCGGCTCGACCCCGAGGTTCACGAAGCCGGCGAGCACCTGGGTCACCAGCACCACCCCGGCGGCCGGCACCGACACCCGACGGGAGCGGTTCGCGGCGACGACGGCGAGCGCCGCGTCGACGGCGAGGAACTGGAGGTTGAAGAGGTCGCCGAGGTACCCGGGATCCCGGCCGTGCACGGTCGCGGCGCACAGCGTCGCTCCGGCGAGCATCAGGCCGAGCGCGGTCAGCGGGCGGCGACTCAGCAGACCCGCCGGCAGCACCACGATCAGCACCGGCACCAGGTAGCGCACCGGCAGCCACCAGCCCACCACGCCGACCCCGTCGCCGCTGTTCGCCACGGCCGGCGCCAGCGCCCAGAGCACCGGCAGCAGGGCGACCCCGGCCCACACCAGGACCGCCCGCACCACCGGCACGGTGGCACGCGGCCGGATCAGGGCGGTGAGGTCCACCGGCACACGGTATCCAGCGCCGCGCCGCGCCGGCATCGGCCCGGGGGCGTACGCCCGCAGGCCACCACCCAGGCACCCGGTACGGCCGGCGGGTCGACGCGGCAGCGCCCGGCGACCGGCAGCGTGCACGGCATGATCGAATTTGATGGCCTGACCCGGCGGTACGGCCGCACCACCGCCGTCGACGGACTGACCCTGACCGTCCGACCCGGCCGGGTGACCGGCTTCCTCGGCCCGAACGGCGCCGGCAAGTCCACCACCCTGCGCATGGTGCTCGGGCTGACCACGCCGACCAGCGGCACCGTCACGGTGGCTGGCATCCGGTTCCGGGACCTTGCCCGGGGGCTACGGCACGCCGGCGCGCTGCTCGACGCCGGGGACGTGCACGCCGGGCGCAGCGCACGGGCGCACCTGACGGCCCTCGCCCGCGGCAACGGCATCGGCACCCGGCGGGCCGACGAGGTCCTGGGCCTGGTCGGCCTCGACGATGCCGCGAACCGTCGGGTCGGCCGGTTCTCGCTCGGCATGCGGCAACGCCTCGGTATCGCCGCCGCGTTGCTGGGCGACCCACCCGTGCTGATGTTCGACGAGCCGTTCAACGGCCTCGACCCGGAAGGGGTGCGCTGGGTGCGCGAACTGTTCCGACGACTCGCCGCCGAGGGTCGCACCGTCTTCGTCTCCAGTCACCTGATGGGCGAGGTCGAGCACTGCGCCGACCACCTCGTCGTCATCGGCCGGGGCCGGCTGGTCGCCGACGAGTCCCTGAACGACTTCGCCGCCCGCGCCGGCCGGGCCGAGGTCGTCCTGCGTACCCCCGAACCGGCCGCCCTGACCTCGGCTCTGGTGGACGTCGGCGCGGACGTGCGGCCGGATGCCGATGGCGCGCTCGCCGTCAGCGGGGTGGACGCGGAACGGATCGGCGACCTGGCCCTCGGCCTGCGGATCCCGCTGCACCAGTTGACCACCCGCACCGCCTCACTGGAGGAGGCCTTCATGGCACTCACCGCCGCCGACGTCGAGTACGCCGCCGGGGAGACCCGATGACCACCGCGACCCGACCCGCCACGCGCACCAGCCCGACCCACCCGGCCCGCTACCGCGACCTGCTCGCCGCCGAATGGATCAAACTCTGGTCGCTCCGCTCCACCTGGGCGGCGTTCGCCCTGATCCTGCTCGCCATGGTCGGCCTCGCCGGCCACGCCGCGCTGGCCACCCACGCGGGCTGGCCGGACTGGTCGGCCGAGCAGCGGGCGCTGCGTTCCCCGCTCTGGGACGCCTTTCCCACCGAGGCTCAGATGTTCGTCGTCCTCGCGGCCAGTGGTGTCGGCGCGGTCGCGATTGGCGGTGAGTACGCCTCCGGGCTGATGCGCACCACGTTCGCGGCCGTCCCCCGGCGCTACGCGGTGGCCGCCGCCAAGTTGACCGTGCTGACCGGCGTGCTGACCGTGCTGGGGGTGCTGGGCGCGGCGGCGGCCTTCGTGGTGTCGCAGGCGATCCTCGCCGACGTCGACGCGAACATGTCCATCGGCGATCCCGGCGCGCTGCGCGGCATCGCCGCCTCCGCCCTGCTGGTGCCGCTCTGCGCGCTGGTCGGCATGGCTCTCGCGGCGGTGATCCGGCACACCGCACCCGCGATCGTCACCGCCGCGACGCTGCTGCTCCTGCTGCCCACCGCCGTCGACGAGGACGAACGCTGGAGCGCACTGCTCCGGCACGCCATGCTGGTGCCCGCGTGGCAGCGGCTCAGGGACCCGAACGGCCCCCCGCCGTGGCTGACCGACATCCACCCCGCCACCGTCTCCGGCGCCTGGACCACCTACACCGCCTGGGCCGCCCTGACCGCCCTGATCACCACGCTGGCCCTGACCCGTCGCACCCCCTGACCCACCGCACCCCACCTTCCACCCAGCGTTGATCATGAGGTTGACGGCAACAGTTGATCTTCAAACTGCCGCCAACCTCATGATCAACGAGAAAGGGCGTGGGTTAGAGGACGATGGAGACCATGCGGGTGGGGATGACGATGACCTTGCGGGGTTGGGTGCCGGCCAGGGTGGTGGCGACGGCTTCCAGGGCCGCCTGCCGTACGTCGTCCTCGCTGGCGTCGGCGGGGACCTCGACGCGGGCCCGGACCTTGCCGTTGATCTGCACCGGGTAGGTGACCGTCTCGGCGACCAGCAGCGCCGGGTCGGCGACCGGGAAGTCCGCGTACGTCAGCGAGGTGGCGTGGCCCAGCCGCTGCCACAGCTCCTCGGCGACGTGCGGAGCGAACGGCGCGACCATCAGCACCAACGGCTCGGCCACCTCGCGCGGAGTACCCGCCAGCCGGGTCACCCCGTTGGTCAGCTCGATCAGCTTGGCGATCGCGGTGTTGAACCGGATCTGTTCCATGTCGCCCCGGACACCGTCGATCACCTTGTGCAGCAGCCGCCGGGTCTGCTCGTCGGCCGGGTCGTCGGTGACCCGGGACTCGCCGGTCCGCTCGTCGACGATCGCCCGCCAGACCCGTTGCAGGAACCGGTAGGAGCCGACCACCGCCCGGGTCTCCCAGGGACGGGACACCTCCAGCGGACCCATCGACATCTCGTACACCCGGAACGTGTCGGCGCCGTAGGCGGCACACATCTCGTCCGGGGTGACCACGTTCTTCAGGGACTTGCCCATCTTGCCGTACTCGCGGTTGACCTGGACGTCACCCAGGAAGAAGCCGCCGTCGCGCTCGGCGACCTCCTCCGCCGGCACGTACGCGCCCCGGGCGTCGGTGTACGCGTACGCCTGGATGTAGCCCTGGTTGAACAGCTTGCGGAACGGCTCGAACGACGACACGTGGCCCAGGTCGTACAGCACCTTGTGCCAGAACCGGGCGTACAGCAGGTGCAGCACGGCGTGTTCGGCACCGCCGACGTACAGGTCCACACCGCCGCAGTCGCCCTCGCCACGCGGGCCCATCCAGTACCGCTCGTTGTCCGCGTCGACGAACCGGTCACCGTTGGTCGGGTCCAGGTAGCGCAGCTCGTACCAGCAGGAGCCGGCCCACTGCGGCATCACGTTCGTCTCCCGGGTGTAGCGCTTCGGGCCGTCACCCAGGTCCAGCTCGACCTCGACCCAGTCCCGGCGGCGCGACAGCGGCGTCTCCGGGTTGCTGTTCGCGTCCTCCGGGTCGAAGGTGCGCGGGGAGAAGTCGTCCACCTCGGGCAGCTCGACCGGCAGCATCTCCTCCGGCAGCGCCACGGCCGCGCCGTCGGCGTCGTAGACGATCGGGAACGGTTCACCCCAGTAGCGCTGCCGGCTGAACAGCCAGTCCCGCAGCCGGTAGGTCACCGCGCCCTGGCCGTTGCCGGTCTCCTCCAGCCAGGCGATGATCCGGGCCTTGGCGTCGGCCACCCCCAGGCCGTTCAGGTCCAGGCCGCGCTCGGGCGCGGCGCTGTTGATCGCCGGCCCGTCCCCGGTGTACGCCTTGCCGTCGAAGCCCTCCGACGGCTGCACGGTACGCACGATCGGCAGCTCGAAGACCTCGGCGAACTCCCAGTCCCGCTCGTCCTGGGCGGGCACCGCCATGATCGCGCCGGTGCCGTAGCCAGCCAGCACGTAGTCGGCGATGAAGATCGGGATCTGCCCACCGGTGACCGGGTTGGTGGCGTACGCGCCGGTGAAGACGCCGGTCTTCTCCTTCGTCTCGGCCTGCCGCTCCACGTCGGTCTTGGCCGCCGCCGCCTTGCGGTACGCCTCGACGGCCTCCCGCGGGCCGCCGTGCCCGCCGGTCCACGCGTCCCGGGTGCCCGCCGGCCAGGCCGCCGGCACCAGCGTGTCGACCAGCTCGTGCTCCGGGGCCAGCACCATGTAGGTGGCGCCGAAGACGGTGTCGGGCCGGGTCGTGAACACCCGGATCGCCGCCGCCGGGGTCGGGGTCGGGAAGTCGATGTGCGCGCCCTGCGACCGGCCGATCCAGTTGCGCTGCATCAGCTTGATCGGCTCGGGCCAGTCCAGCTTGTCCAGGTCGTCCAACAGCCGGTCACCGTACGCGGTGATCCGCATCATCCACTGCTTCAGGTTGCGCTTGAAGACCGGGAAGTTGCCCCGCTCGGAGCGACCGTCGGCGGTGACCTCCTCGTTGGCCAGCACCGTGCCCAGCCCCGGACACCAGTTGACCGGCGCCTGCGACACGTACGCCAGGCGGTGGTCGTCGACGACGGCGCGTCGCTCGGCGGCCGACAGCTCGGCCCACGGCCGGCCGTCCGGGGTGCGCCGCACGCCCCCGGCGAACTCGGCGATCAGCTCGCTGATCGGCCGGGCCCGGCCGGCCTCGCGGTCGTACCAGGAGTTGAAGATCTGCAGGAAGATCCACTGGGTCCAGCGGTAGAAGTCGGTGTCGATGGTCGCCACCGAGCGCCGCTGGTCGTGGGCCAGTCCCAGCCGGCGCAGCTGCGCCCGGTACCGGTCGATGTTGGCCTCGGTGGTGGTCCGCGGGTGGGTGCCGGTCTGCACGGCGTACTGCTCGGCGGGCAGCCCGAACGCGTCGAAGCCCATCGCGTGCAGCACGTTGCGGCCGGCCATCCGCTGGTACCGGGCGAAGCAGTCGGTGCCGATGTAGCCCAGCGGGTGCCCGACGTGCAGTCCGGCCCCGGACGGGTACGGGAACATGTCCAGCACGTACAGCTTCTCCGCACCGGAGCGCGGGTGGCCCGGGTCGGCCAGCGGGCCGGACGGGTTCGGCGCGTGGAAGGCACCCTCCCGTTCCCAACGGTCCTGCCAACGGCGTTCGATCTCGTCGGCCAGTGCCGCGGTGTACCGGAACGGTGGGACGTCTGCCTCGGTCATGGCCTTCTCCTCGCGTCGCTCGGCGGAGTCTGTCGGAGTGCTGGCTGGTCTCGGGTCTGCCTCGACGGCCCGTTGCGGGCCGGCGGCGGGCACGAAAAAGCCCCTCACGCAGGAGGGGCCGCCGTGCTGTCGCGCGTTCAGCGCATCAGCACGGCCCGGTAAGAAGCAGGAAGACTCCGGCCATGTCCGGCAGTGTACCGCGCGTGGCGGGTGGCCGCCGTCGACCACCCCTCAGACCGGGTCGCGGGGCTGCTCGTCGCCACCCCCGCCGGCCCGGCCGCCGAGCTCGTCGTAGCGGGTGACCGGGGCCAGCGGGGCCCCGGACCGGTAGGCGGCCCGCGCCAGCGCGTAACCGCCGATCGGTGCCGTGAACAGTTGCAGCCCGACGGCGGCCAGGACCACCACCGCGGTACGCCAACCCGGTATCAGCAGCAGCACGCCGAGCAGCACGCAGCTCACCCCGAGGCTGGCCGCCTTGGCCACGGAGTTCATCCGGTGGTAGACGTCCGGCAGGCGGATCAGGCCGACCGCGCTGATCGCGATCAGCGCGGTGCCGAGCAGCAGCAGCGCCGACGCCAGCGAGATCCGGATCATCGCTGCCTCCGGTGCACCAGCCGGGCCATCGCCACCGTCGCGAGGAAACTCACCAGGGTGCCGGTCAGCACCAGGTCGAGCAGGTCGGGGGCGTGCAGCCGGGCGGCGAGCACCGCCAGGGCCGCCAGGAAGACGAAGAAGCCGAGATCCAGTGCGGCCGCCCGGTCGGCGTCGGTCGGACCGACCACCAGCCGGACGATCACCACCGTCATCGAGCCGGCGAGGACCACGAGCACCACGTCGAGCAGGATCATCGTCACCGCCGGACCACCTCCGTACGACCGGCGTCGGGACCGTCCGGGTGGGCGGCCGGGCGCAGCGCGGCCAGCAGCCGCCACTCCAGGTCGGTCACCGCCCGCCGGAACGCCACCGGGTCGGCGGCGTACATGCCGTGCACCCACAGCGCGGCGGTGGGTGCCCGGTGCACGCTCAGGGTCAGCGTGCCCGGGGTCAGGCTCACCGCCAGCGCCACCGCCGCCACCTCCGTGTCGGTGGCCGCCCGCAGCGGCACCCGCACCACCGCGGGCGCCAGCCGGGAACCCGGGGTGAGGATCTCCCAGGCCACGGCGAGGTTCGCCTGGACCAGCCGGACGGCGAAGTAGCCGGCGAACCGCAGGACGCGTCGGACCCGGACCGCCGTGCGGCGGGGAATCGTCATCGTGTCGCTGCTCATCGCCCGGTCACCGCCCGCACGTAGCCCGCCGGGTCGCGCAGCCCGGCCGCCGCCGTGTCGGCGAGGACCAGCAGCGGTGCGGCGGCCAACCCGGCCGCCAGGGAGAGACCGGCCAGCGCCAGCGGCGGGCCGACAAGTGTCGGTCCGATCCGCCGCGCCACGGTCGACGAGGCCGGCGGGTCGCCGGTGAACAGCGCGCTCCAGATCTTCACCATGGACAGCAGGGTGACCAGGCTGACCAGCACCGCGACGGTCATCGCCAGCCAGGCACCGGTCTCCGCGGTGGCCCGCAGCAGCAGGAATTTCGCCAGGAACCCGGAGAACGGCGGCAGGCCGGCCAGCGACAGCGCCGCCCCGGCGAAGGCCAGGGCGAGCGCGGGACGTTGCCCGGCCAGACCACCGGAGCCGTCGAGCCGGTCGGTACCCCGGCCGGCCCGTACCGCTGCCGCGCACAGGAACAACGCCGCCTTCACCAGGATGTACTGGGCCAGGTAGTAGACCGCCGCGGCCAGCGCGGCGGCGGTGAACAGGGCTACGCCGAGCAGCACGTAGCCGAGCTGGCTGACCATGTGGAAGGTCAGGATCCGCCGCATCGAGTTCTCGCCGACAGCGCCGAGCACGCCGACCACCATCGACAGCAGCGCCGCCGCGCCGAGCAGCCAGCGGTATCCGGGATCACCGCCGTACACCACCGCGTAGATCCGGATCACCGCGTAGAGGCCGACCTTGGTCAGCAGCCCGGAGAAGAGCGCCACCACCACCGGCGAGGCCACCGGATAGGTGCGCGGCAGCCAGTCGTGCAGCGGCACCAGCGCGCTCTTGACGCCGAGGGCGAGCAGCACCACCCCGCAGGCGACCGCGACCGTCGGTTCGTCCCGTGCCGCGCCGGCCAGGTCACCCAGCCCGACCACTCCGGTGGTGCCGTAGACCAATGCCACCCCGGCCAGCAGCAGGGTGGAGCCGAGCAGGTTGGTGGCGACGTACACCCGTCCCGCGCCGCCGCGCCCGACCCCGCCGGCCAGGCTCAACAGCACGTACGACGGCACCAGCATGACCTCGATCAGCACGAAGAGGTTGAACAGGTCGGTGGTGAGGAACGCGCCGCCGGCCCCGGCGGTGAGCACCAGCACCAACGGCAGGAAGTACGGACGACGGTCGTCTCCGGAGCCGACGGCGGCGACGAGGCAGCCGAGCACCACCAGCGCCGTCACCGTGACCAGCAGGGCGCTGAGCGCGTCCGCCGCCAGGCTGATGGCGATCGGTCCGGGCCAGCCACCGACGCGCAGCACGACCAGCGCGCCCCCACTGGTCCGCGCCAGCAGGACCAGGCCGGCCACCAGCACCACCGTCATGGTGGCGAACGCGCCGACCCGATGCGGGCCGGGGCGGTTCGGCAGGGCGAGCAGCACCCCGGCGACCAGCAGCGGCCCGACCACCGGGATCAGGAGAAGACCACTCACCGCCGCCGCCCCGTGGTGCCGCGCCCGCCCGCCGCACCGGTGCCGTCGCCGCCGGACTCGGTGTCGCCGCCGTCGTCGTCCGCGGGATCCGCACCGCTGGCCGGCCCGCCGGCGCCGCGCCGCAGCAGGCCAAGCAGGTGGATGGTGACCCCGAAGGTGATCACGATGGCGGTCAGCACGAACGCCTGCGGCAACGGGTCGGCGGTGTCCGGGCCCACCTCCTGCAGCGCCGGGGTCCGCCGGCCGAGCCCACCGGCGGCCAGCAGCACCACGTTGACGGCGTGGCCGAGCAGCACGAAGCCCAGCACCACGCGCAGCAGCCCCGGCCGCAGCAGCAGGAACACCCCGGCGGCCACCAGGACGCCGACCACGAACGCGGCGCTCACCGGGCACCTCCGGCGTCGACCTCGACGGCCGGCTGGGCCGGCGCTACGCCGAGGCGGCGCACCGCGGCCACCACCAGCGCCAGGACCATCAGGTAGATCCCGAGGTCGAACAGCAGTGACGTGGACAGCGACGGCAGCGGATCCGGTGTGGTGAGGGTGAGCGGCGTGAGCGGCGACCGACGTGCGGCCAGCGGCACCAGAGCGGCGACCGTGGCGGTCAGCAGCCCCGCCGCCGCCAGCGGCGCCGACCTGAGGCGGCCCAGCAGCGGCGCCCCGCCGGGGTGCGCCAACTGGCCGAGCCCGACGGCGGTGCCCGCCAGCAGCGCCCCGATGAAGCCGCCGCCGGTCTCCTCGTGTCCACGCAGGAACAGCACCGCCGAGGCGAGCAGCATCACCGGCGCGAGCACCCGGTAGGCGAGGCCCAGCACCAGGTCGTCGCCAGCGGGCCCGGTCCTGGCCGGCTCGACCGGCCGACCGGCGGCGAGCCGGACCAGTCCGAGCGCCACCACCGCGAGCACCACCGCCTCACCGAGGGTGTCCAGGGCCCGGAAATCCACCAGGATGGTGTTCACGACGTTGGCGCCGCCGGTCAGTTCCTCCGCCCGGTCGAGGTACCACCGACCGGGTTCGGACAGCCGGTCGGGTCCGGTCAGCACGGCCGTACCCGCGGCCGCCGCGCCACCCGTGGCGACCGCGAGCAGGGCCGCGCCGGTGACCGACGAGCGTCGCCCGACGGGGGCGAGCCGGCGCGGCTGCTGCCGCAGCGCCAGCATGACGACCACCGCGGTCAGCACCTCCACCAGCATCAGGGTCAACGCCACGTCGGGTGCGCCGAGGGTCAGGAACCACGCCGACAACAGCAGTCCCACCACTCCGGTGAGCCCGATCGCGGCCAGCGCGGAGCGCACCACCAGCAACCCGGCCAGGGCCGCCACGAGCAGCCCCAGCAGCAGCCAGTCACCGGGCCGGGCCGGGTCACCGCCGAGGCCGGCCGGGACGTCGGGCAGCGCCACCGCGGCGACCGCGGCCAGCGCCACCGCCGCCAGCAACGGACGGGCCAGGTAGGGCGCCGGGTCCGGCGCGTGCGCGCTCCGGGCGACGATCGAGCCCGCGTGCAGCAGCGCCTGTCGGGCCCGCTCGAACAGCGCGGCGAACGGCGGGGCGGTGGGTACGGCCCGAAGCCACCGGTCCACCCGGACCCGGCCGAGGAACATCAGCACCCCCAGCAGCACGGTGAGCAGGCTCAGCCCCAGTGCCGGGGTGAAGCCGTGCCAGAACGCCAGGTAGGGCGGCGTACCCTCCGGACGGGCGTCGTCCGCGGCCCGTTGCACGAGCGGGCTCAGCACGGCCACCGTGGGGCCGAGCGTGGTCGCCACCACCGCGGCCACCGCGGCCGGGGCGAGAAACGCCCAGGACGGCTCGCGCAGTTGGCGTTGCCGGGTCGGTCCCTCCACCATCCCGTGCACCAGACGGGCCGCGTACGCGAAGGTGAGCACCGAGGCGAGCACCCCGAGCCCGGCGGCGGACCAGCCCAGCCACCCTCCGCCGGAGGCCGCACCGAGGGACTCGAAGATCGCCTCCTTGCCGACGAAGCCGACGGTCGGCGGCAGGCCGGCCATCGACATCGCCGCCAGCACGGTGAGCCAGACCGTCGCCGGCATCACCCGGTGCAGCCCGGCCAACTCCCGCACGTCACGGCTGCCCGCCTGATGGTCGATGATGCCGACCAGCATGAACAGGGTCGCCTTGAACAGCGCGTGGGCGATGGTGTAGAGAATCGCCGCCGCGTCGGCGGCCGGGGTGCCGACGCCGATCACGCCGACCAGCAGGCCGAGCTGGCTGACCGTCGAGTACGCCAGCAGCGCCTTGAGGTCGTACTGACGCAGCGCGAGCAGCGCGCCGAGGATCGCGGTGAGCAGCCCGACGACGATCAGCGTCCCGTCCCAGGCCCAGGAGCCGCCGAACACCGCCGAGAAGCGCATCAGCAGGTAGATACCGGCCTTCACCATCGTCGCCGCGTGCAGGTACGCGCTCACCGGCGTGATCGCCACCATCGCGCCCGGCAGCCAGAAATGGAACGGCAGCTGCGCGGACTTGGTGAACGCCGCGACGATCACCAGCGTGCCCACCGCCCAGGCCGGTCCGCCGTTCAGCCGCTCCGGCTCGGCCACGATGGTGTCCAGGCTGGTGGTGCCGAGCTGCACCGCCAGCAGCACGATCGCGGTCAGCAGCGCCAGACCGCCGGTGACGGTGACCAGCAACGCCCGCACGGCCGGTCCGGTGGCCGCCGGCCGGCCGCCCTGCCCGATCAGGACGAAGGAGAGAATCGAGGTGAGTTCCCAGAAGACGAAGAGCACCAGCAGGTCGTCGGCGAGGACCAGGCCCAGCATCGCGGCGGCGAAGAGGGTCATCGTGACGTACACCCGCTCCTGCTCCACCTCGGTGCCGTCGAGGTAGCGGGGGCAGTAGGCCATGATGAGCGCGCCCACCCCCAGGGCCAGCAACGCGAAGACCAACCCCAGCGCGTCCATCCGCAGCGCGGCGTGGACCTCCGGTCCGGGCAGCCACCGCCACGCCACGGCGACCTCCCGGTCGTCGAGGATCACCGGCAACCGGCTGAGCAGCAGTGCCGCCCCGGCGAGGTAGCCGGCGGCCAGCGGATACCCGGCGTCGCGGCCGAAACGCCGCACCAGCAGCGGTACGCAGGCCGCCAGGCCGACCTGCCAGGCGAGCGCGGCGGCGAGGATCACCTCGTCATGTCCTCCCGTCCGGGCAGGCGGATTCGGGCCCGCTTACCCGGCAGAACCGACGACATGCGCTGCGTAAATGACAAATCACTGCGTAAGCGCTCAAACACCTGCGGCGGTCGGCGTTGACGACAAACATGGTTAGCCTGAGAGGCCAGTGAGATTGCCGCGGCACATGAGGCTCGCACGTCGCGAACGAAACGGCGGGGCCAGGTGCTCTCTAGGAGAGCTGCCGTGACGGCGACGAGGAGGAGGCCCGTGACACAACAGACCTGGGACGACGTTGGCGGTCTGCTGCCGTACGACGAGTTCCGCGCCGCCAGTGACGCGATCGTTACCAACATCGAACAGGTCATCGAGGGCAAGACCGCGACAGTGCGGCTGGCGCTGGCCGTCCTGCTCGCCGAGGGTCACCTGCTCATCGAGGACGTGCCCGGCGTCGGCAAGACCAAGCTGGCCAAGGCCCTGGCCCGGTCGATCGACTGCTCGGTGCGCCGCATCCAGTTCACGCCGGACCTGCTGCCCAGCGACGTCACCGGGGTCAGCGTCTACAACCAGGAGACCCACGACTTCGAGTTCCGCCCGGGTGCCGTCTTCGCCAACCTGGTCGTCGGCGACGAGATCAACCGGGCCTCGCCGAAGACCCAGTCCGCGCTGCTGGAGTGCATGGAGGAACGGCAGGTCACCGTCGACGGCGTGACCTACCAGTTGCAGACGCCGTTCATGGTGATCGCCACCCAGAACCCGATCGAGATGGAGGGCACCTACCCGCTGCCGGAGGCGCAGCGCGACCGGTTCACCGCCCGCATCGCCATGGGATACCCGGACCCGACCGCCGAGCTGGCCATGCTCGACGGGCACGGGGCGCTCGACCCGCTGTCCGGGCTGCGGCCGGTCTCCGACGCCGACACCGTACGCCGGCTGATCGGTCACGTCCGGCAGGTGCATGTCGCCGACGCGGTCAAGCAGTACGCGGTAGACCTGGTCACCGCCACCCGCGAGTCCCCCGACCTGCGGCTGGGCGCCTCTCCCCGGTGCACTCTGCAACTGCTGCGCACCGCCCGCGCGGTGGCCGCCCTCGACGGGCGGGACTACGTCCTGCCCGACGATCTCCAGGTGCTCGCCGTGCCGGTGCTGGCGCACCGGATCATTCCCACGGCCGACGCCCAGCTCGCCCGGCGTACCACCGACGCGATCGTCGCCGACCTGGTGCACCGGTTGCCGCTGCCGCACGACCGCAAGCGCTCGCCCTACGACACCCGGCCACCGAGCGGTAACGGCCGGGCCCCCTTCGAGCCGCGGAGGCCGTGACGTGCGAGTCGGGCTGCGCGGGCTGACCACCCGCGGCCGCTCCTTCCTGGCCGCGGGGGTGGCGGCGGCCGTCTCCGCCGGCATCCTCGGCGAGAAGGACCTGCTGCGGGTGGCCGTGCTGCTGGCCGTCCTGCCGCTGCTCGCCGCGCTCTACGTCGGCCGCAGCCGCTACAAGCTCGCCTGTCACCGGTCGCTGGAGCCACACCGGGTGCCGGTCGGCGCGACCGCCCGGGTGGTGCTGCGCCTGCAGAACATGTCCCGGCTGCCCACCGGCACCCTGCTGCTGGAGGACCGGCTCCCGTACGCCCTGGGCAGCCGGCCCCGGGTGGTGCTGGAACGTCTCGGCGCACACCAGGCCAGTTCCGTGGCGTACACGGTGCGTGCCGACGTGCGGGGCCGGTACGAGGTGGGGCCGCTCGTGGTCCGGATGACCGACCCGTTCGGCCTCTGCGAACTCACCCGCGCCTTCCCCGGTACCGACCGGCTCACGGTCGTCCCGCAGGTGGTTCCGTTGCCGTCGGTGCGGCTGCCGGGTGAGTACGCCGGCAGCGGTGAGAGCCGGGCCCGCTCGGTTGCGGTGCACGGCGAGGACGACGCGGCCACCCGGGAGTACCGGCGCGGTGACGACCTGCGCCGGGTGCACTGGAAGTCGACCGCGCGCACCGGCGAGCTGATGGTGCGACGGGAGGAGCAGCCCTGGGAGAGCCGGGCGACGGTGTTGCTGGACACCCGCGCGTACGGCCACCGGGGCGACGGGCCGACGGCCAGCTTCGAGTGGGCGGTCTCCGCCGCCGCCAGCATCGCGGTACATCTGCGCCAGGCCGGCTACAAGCTTCGCCTGGTGACCGGCTCGGGCGCGGACGTCGACGCCACCGAGGGCGCCGGCGACGGCCTGCTGCTCGACCAGCTCGCCGAGGTCAGGCTCGACCAGCGGGTCGAGATCACCACCCTGGTGCAGCACGTCCGGCAGCGCGCCGACGGCGGGCTGATCATCGGCCTGTTCGGGTCGCTGAGCACCGCCGAGGCGGAAGTGCTGGCCGGGCTGCGGGCCAACGGCGCCACCTGTGTCTGCTTCCTGCTGGACAGCTCCGCCTGGCTGAACCTGCCGACGCCCGCGCGGGCGGAGGCCGATCAGGCGCACGACACCGCGGCACTGGCGCTGCTGCATTCCGGCTGGCGGGTGATCGGCGTCGACCACGGCGGCCGGCTACCGGCGCTCTGGCCGCAGGCCGGGCGGGGCTCGCAGGGGTTCGCGCTACGGGCGGCGATGGCCGAGACCGTGGCCGGTGGCGTGCGATGAACGGAAGGTCCCCCTCATGATCGCCCATCGGAACCTGGGCCTGGTGGCCGCCGGCGCGACGCTGCTCGCGGCGGCGCCGCTGTCGGCCATCTTCGAACGCTGGACGTGGCTGGTCCAGGCGGTCATCGCGGTGGCCGCGGTGGCGGCCGCGGCGGCGCTGGCCCGCCTCGGCCGGACCCCGCTGTGGGTCCAGATCCTGGCCATGGTCGGCGGCCTCACCCTCGCCCTGACCTGGCTGTTCCCCAGCGGCAGCGAACTGCTGGCGGTGCTGCCCACCCCGGCCACCTTCGGGCACTTCGCCGAGCTGCTCGGCAACTCGGTCGAGGACATGCGCTCCCACGGCGTGAAGGTCCCGGACACCGACCCGCTGCTGTTCGTCACGGTGCTCGGCATCGGCGGGGTGGCGGTGCTGGTGGACGTGCTCTGCGTCGGGCTGCGCCGCCCCGCCCTGGCCGGTCTGCCCATGCTTGCCATCTACTCGGTGCCGGTGGCGGTCTACGTGGACAGCGTTCCGCCGGTGCCGTTCGCGATCGGCGCCGCCGGTTTCCTCTGGTTGCTGGTCACCGACAACGTGGACCGGGTCCGCCGGTTCGGCCGCCGGTTCACCGGAGACGGCCGCGACGTCGACGTCTGGGAGTCGTCGCCGCTGGCCGCCGCCGGCCGCCGCCTGGCGGTGGTGGGCCTCGCGCTGGCCGTGCTGGTGCCGTTGGCCGTGCCCGGGATGACCGCCGGGCTGATGACCACCCTCAACTCCGGCACCGGCTCCGGCATCGGTCCCGGGTTCGGCGGCTCACCCGGTCGGGTCGACCTCTTCGCCGCGCTCAGCGGGCAGCTCAACCAGTCCCAGGTGACCGACCTGGTGACCGTCACCACCACCGAGGAGGAGCCCTTCTACCTGCGCTTCGGGGTCGCCGACGACCTGCGTGCCGACGGCTTCCGGGTGCGCGGCCCCAACGGCAGGCGGGTCAACGGCGACCTGCCCGATCCCTCGGGTCGCTCGGTGCCGGGCGTCCAACGCACCCGGCAACGGGCCACCGTGCAGGTCAGCCGGGAGCTGAACATGCCGCTGCTGCCGGTCTACGCCGAGCCGGTCAGCTTCGCCGAGTTGGGCAACAGCTGGTTCTACGACCCGAACCTGCAGGTCGTCTTCTCCAACCGGGAGAACTCCCGGGGCAAGGAGTACTCCTTCGACTACGTGCGCTCGTCGTACAGCCCGCAGGCGCTGCGGCGGGCCCGACCGCTGCCGGCGGACCTGCCGCTGCGCCGGCAGCAGACCGTGACGCCGGACGTGCCGGAGGTCCGCACCCTGGTGGAGGACCTGATCCGGGGGGCACGCACCGAGTACGACAAGGTGCGGGCCATCTACGACTACTTCTCCGAGGACAACGGCTTCAGCTACCGGCTCAGCACCGAGCAGGGCACCAGTGGCCAGGCGATTCTCGACTTCCTGCAGAACAAGGTCGGCTACTGCCAGCAGTACGCCGCGGCGTTGGCCTGGATGGTCCGCGACGCGGGGATCCCGGCCCGGGTCGCCTTCGGGTTCACCAACGGGAGCCGGCGCAGCGACGACACTCTCACCTTGACCAACCGCAACCTGCACGCCTGGACCGAGGTCTACTTCGACCAGATCGGCTGGGTGCCCTTCGACGCCACCCCGGCCTACGGCGTGCCGGGTTCGACCCGCTCGGCCTGGGCGCCGGACGTGGACGCCCCGGAGGAGAGCACGCCGCAGGGCGGCACGTCGGACACCCCCGACGAGACGGATCCGTCGGCCGACGCGGAGCAGGGACCGAACCAGTTCGAGGAGGGCGAGGACCCGGGCGCGGCGGCCGGCTCCGACACTCCCGCCGAGCAGCGGCCCCGCTGGCCGTGGCTGGTCGCCGCCAGCGTCCTGACGCTGCTGGTGTTGCTCGCCGTGCCCGCACTGCGCCGGCTCGCCCTGCGTCGCCGTCGGGGCCGGCCGGCACCGGTGGTACGGACGGTCGACGCGTCGGACGCGACCCCGTCCGCGACCGGTCAACCGGTCATGGTGGTCGCCACCGATCCGGACCGGGCGCGGGCCGACGCGCACGCCGCCTGGGACGAACTGATCGACACGCTCGTCGACTACCGGATCGGGGTGGACCGGACCGAGACCCCACGCGCCACGGCGGAGCGGCTGGCCCGGGAGCGGCTGGCCACGCAGGACGACGCCGGGTCGGCGGTACGCCTGCTCGGTCGGGCGGAGGAGCGGGCCCGTTACGCCCGGGACCCGTTGACCGGCGAACCGCTGCCGGCGGCCCTGCGGACGGTGCGCGGCGCACTCGCCGGGCAGGCGGATCGGCGGACCCGCCTGGTGGCGACCGTGCTGCCGCCGTCGGTGTTGTCCCGGTGGCGCACGGCCATCGCGGACAACTCGTCCCGACTGGTCAACTCGGCCGGGCAGGTGCGCCGCAGGCTGCTGCGATTCAGTCCGCGCCGGCTGATCGCCAGCCGCGCGAGTCGATGATCTGGGTTGCCGGCGAGACGTGTGGGGCCGAGCAGTGTTGTGAAGGAGTGTGACGGGTAAACCCGGTTCGGTTTTCGCGACACGTGTCAGGGTGACCGGAAATGTCACCCTGACATGTTCGTTGAATGCGCCGTCCGCCCATTGGACGCGTCGTTCGGTGACCGTCCGGGACCTGGGCCAGGTCTGGACGGCGATCCGACAGGGCGGCCGACGACGACAACCACGACGGCAGCAGGCAACCCGACGCGTCGCTACGGCAGCTGGGCCGTTCGCGCGCCACTTACCCGGGCACGTCGGCCCGGGGTGACCTGTTTCCTCGTCAGCGGCGGAACGCGGTCAGCGGTGCCCCTCCGGGCGCTGCCGCCACCGGTCCTCCATCCGGTCGAGGAAACCCGACCTCCGGCCGGCACGGCCGCGGGACCGGCGACGACTCGCCGTGCCCCCGACGACGTGCAGGTCGGGTGACTGCGCCCGACGATGCGACTGCACCGCGAACGCGGCCGAGGCCAGCATGACTACGAATCCCGCCACTGCCAGCGGCGGAGTCTTGATCACCGCGCCATAGACCAGCAACGCCAGGCCAGCGATGATCACGCCGGCAGCGACGAGCAGGCGACGCCGCGCGTGGAAGCGCGGATCGCTGGCGCGCACGGCCGAGGCGAACTTGGGGTCCTCGGCAAGCGACCGCTCGATCTGCTCGAACAGCCGCTGCTCGTGCTCCGAGAGCGGCACGGCACTCCTCCCCGGTCACGTTGGTCGGTCCGGTCGGACCGACAGACCGTGGCAGCCAACCGGCTGCTTACCCGCAAGTCTACGAGGGCCCTCGCGCGTCGGAAAGCGGGACGACCTACGGTCGGGTCGGATTTTCATTTCGTCGGGGTTCGCGCCCGCTGAGAAGACTGGCCGGTCCTATGACGGACCGCCCGAAACGGGCAGCCGCCGCGTCGGCGGCGACCTCCGCCTCCCGCCAACCCCGCTCCGGCTGCCCGAGGGCGAGCTGCTGCGGCGTCTGGTCGGCCGCCGTCAGTCCCTCCGCCCGGACACCGAGCAGGCGGATCCGCTCACCCGGGTTCAACGCGGTGTAGAGCGCCCACGACGTGTCGAACATCTCCCGGGCAACGTCGGTCGGCACGTCCAGGGTGCGGGCCCGGCTCACGGTGCGGAAGTCGGCGGTGCGGACCTTGAGCGACACCGTCCGTCCCACCTGCCCGCCGGCCCGCAACCGGGCACCGACCTTCTCCGCCAGGGCCAGCAGAGTCCGGCGGATCTCGGCCGGGTCGTCGACGTCCACGTCGAAGGTGACCTCCGCGCCGATCGACTTCTCCGCCTGCTCCGGGCTGACCCGGCGTGGGTCACGACCCCAGGACAGCTCGTGCAGGTGCGCGGCGGCCGCCTCGCCGAGCGCGGTCCGCAGCATGCCCGGCGACGCCTGCGCGAGATCGCCGATGGTACGCAGCCCGAGCCGCAGCAGTGCCTGCTCGGAACGCTCCCCCACCCCCCACAACGCGCCGACCGGTAGCGGGTGGAGAAACTCGAGCACCCGGTCGGCCGGCACCACGAGCAGACCGTCGGGCTTCGCCCGGGTCGAGCCGAGCTTGGCCACGAACTTGCTCGGCGCGACCCCGACCGAGCAGGTCAGCCCCTGCTCGGTCGCGACCCGCTCGCGGATGCGGCGGGCGATCTCCGCGGGCCGGCCGAACAGTCGCCGGGCACCGGCGACGTCGAGGAACGCCTCGTCCAGCGAGAGCGGCTCGACCAGCGGCGTGACGTCCCGGAAGATCTGCATGACCGCCCGCGAGGCCGCCGAGTAGCGGGCGAAGTCGGGGGGAAGGAAGACCGCGTGCGGGCAGAGGGCACGGGCCCGCATCGTGGGCATCGCGCTGCGGACGCCGTACCGCCGGGCCTCGTAGCTGGCCGAACTGACCACGCCGCGCGGACCGACCCCACCGACCACGACGGCCCGGCCGCGCAGCTCGGGTCGGTGCCGGACCTCCACCGAGGCGTAGAAGGCGTCCATGTCGACGTGCAGGATCGGGCACCCGGTGTCGTCGGCACCGGGCCCGAACCGGGGATCGCCGCCCCGGGGTAGCGACTGGCTGCGGCCCACCCGCGCAGGTTAGCCCGCCGGGCTGACATTCCGGCCGGTCAGCCCCGCACCACCAGCAGCGGAACGGTCATCTCGGCCGCGGTGTCCGCACCGTGGAAGGCCACCAACCGGGACACCATCGGCGGCTCCGACCGGCTGGCCAGCACGGCGTACGTGTCGTTGCAGACCACTACGACGTCGCCGATCCGGTCCAGGTGGCCGGTGGCCACCGGCCCGAACCGGCCGCTGGCCACCACCTCCGCACGGGTGAGCACCCGGGCGGCGGTGCCGAGCACGGCCGACCAGGCGGCCACCACGTCGTCGGTGGCCCCGGGGGCGACATGCAGGTAGCGCACCCGGGGCTCGCCCGCCACCACCCGCACCCCGGCGGTCAACCGGGGGTCGGTGTCCAGGTCGAACCGGTCTCCGTGCGGGATGTCGAGCTGCCCGTGGTCGGCGGTGACCAGCAGCGCGGCATCGGGCGGCAACCCGTCCACCAGCCGGGCGAGCAATCCGTCCAACTCGGTCACCGCCACCCGCCACGGCAACGAGTCGACGCCGCTGAGATGACCGTGCCGGTCGACGTCCGGGTGGTAGGCGGAGACGAGGGTCGGACCGGGTCCCGCGGTCAGCGCCGCCAGCGTGGTGGCGGCCACCGCGTCGACCCCGACCGCGCCCCGGTAGTCACCGCCCCGGTTGGCGGCCAGGGTCAGACCGGTGCCACCGAACTCCGGCCGGCTCACCACGGTCACCGCCACACCCGCCGCCCGGGCCCGCTCCAGCTGGGTGGGGACCGGCTGCCAGCGCAACGGGTCGGGATCGCCGGCACGCCACTCGATGTGGTTGAGCACCCGCTCGGTGCCCGGACGGCACACGGTGAAGCCGAGCACCCCGTGCGCGCCGGGCGCCACGCCGGTGCCCAGGGTGACCAGGCTGGTCGGGGTGGTGGAGGGGAAACCGGAGGTGAGCGGTCGACCGGACGCGGCGGTCAGCCCGGTCAGCGTCGGCGCGTACGGCGCGGCGGTCGGGATCTGGTACCAGCCCAGGCCGTCGACCAGCAGCACCGCGATCCGGCGCACCCCGGACAGTTCGGTGGCGAGGCCGAGCGGATCCGCGACCCCGGGGACACCGAGCACGGCCAGCGCGCTGGGCAGTACGTCGGCGAGACTGCCGCCGCCGTAGGCCGGCGCGACGACCTCCAGCGGCCGGGCCCGGCCGAGCACGCCGGTCATGCCGGGCGGCGGGCGAACAGGTGCAGCTGGGCCGCGACGTCCCGCCAGGGTGGTTGGGCGGCGAGCGTCCGCTCCAACTCGACCAGGGCCGCCGCCTGGCCGTCCGCCACGGCCGCGGGCAGCAGATCGGCCAGGACGCGTACGCCGTGGATCTCCTCGACGGTGAGCCCCGCGGTGGCCAGCAGCGCGGCGGCGTCCTCGACGTCGAAGCGGCGGCGCAGGGTGTCCCGCTCGCCGGCGGTGCCGACCGGATCGGCGGCCAGGGTCGCGGCCACGTCGAGGTGCCCGTTCATCGCCCGGCCGAGCACCGCGGCGGCCCGCCCGGCGACCAGCACGCTCGCCGCACCGCCCGGTCGCAGCACGCCGGCCAGCGCGGACACCACAGGTGCCGGTTCGTCGACGACCTCCAGCACGGCATGGCAGAGCACCAGGTCGACGCTGGCCGGCTCGATCAGCCCGGCCAGCGCGTCGGCGTCACCCTGCACCGCGCGTACCCGCCCGGCCACCCCCGCCTCGGCGGCCCGGCGACTGAGCGCGGCGAGCGCGTCGGGACTGGCGTCGACCACGGTCACCCGGTGCCCGGCCCGGGCCAGCGGCACCGCGAAGCCGCCGGTGCCACCCCCCACGTCCAGCACGGTCAGCTCGGCGGCCGGCCGGCGGTCCAGCTCGGCGCGCAGCACCGACCAGACCACGGCGGTACGGGGGGTGAGCGGCGGCCCGGCCGGGCCTGGGGTCTGTTCCACCCGGTCGAGCCTAGTCAGCCGGGCGCAGATCGCCAGGGGGGCACCTGCCCACCGTCAGCGGAAGTCGCGGGAGGCGGGGCGGACCGGTGCCTCGATCGGGTCCAGCCGGTCGGCGACCAGGTTGACCACCCCCTCGTGCCGCTGCAGCCGGCCCCGCACCACCAACGCGGTGCTGGTGCGGGCCACCCGTCGATGCCGCTGCCACAGCCCCGGCGAGCAGGTGACGTTGAGCATGCCGGTCTCGTCCTCCAGGTTGAGGAAGGTGACTCCACCGGCGGTCGCGGGCCGCTGCCGATGGGTGACGATGCCACCGACCCGGATCCGCCGGCCCGGCTCCACCCGACCCAACCGGTCGATCGGGACCGCGCCCACGGCGTCCAACTGCGGCCGGATGAACCGGGCCGGGTGGTTCTCCGGCGACAGACCGGTGGCCCAGACGTCGGCGACCAGCCGGTCCACCTCCTCCATTCCGGGCAGCACGGGTGCCGCCGTACCGGTGACCGTGCCGGGCAGCCGGCCGGGCCGCTCCTGGGCCGCCGCGCCGGCCGCCCAGAGCGCCTGCCGCCGGGTCAGCCCGAAACAGGCGAAGGCGTCCGCGGTGGCCAGCGCCTCCAACTGGGCGGCGGTCAGCCCCACCCGCCGGGCCAGATCCGACATGTCGCGGTACGGGCCGTTCGCCGCCCGCTCGGCCTCGATCCGCTCGGCCACACCGTCGCCGAGGGTACGCACGCTGGACAGCCCGAGCCGGACCGCCGGGCCGCCCAGCCCCCAGGCGTGCGGCGGTTCACCCGCCCGGCTGCCCCAGCGGGTGTCCGGGGTGGACTCCAGCACCGGCTTCGCGTCGCTGGCGTTGACGTCCGGTCGGCGTACCTGCACGCCGTGCCGGCGGGCGTCGTCGACCAGGGTCTGCGGCGAGTAGAAGCCCATCGGCTGGGCGCTGAGCAGCGCGGCCAGGAACGGGCCCGGGTGGTAGCGCTTCAGCCAGGAACTGGCGTAGACCAGGTAGGCGAAGCTCATCGCGTGGCTCTCCGGGAAGCCGTAGCTGGCGAACGCGGTGAGCTTGCGGTAGACGTCGTCGGCCAGTTCGCCGGTGATGCCGCGCTCGGCCATGCCCCGGTAGAGCCGGTCGGCGATCTGCTCCATCCGCCGCACCGACCGTTTGGCACCCATCGCCCGGCGTAGCTGGTCGGCCTCGGCCGCGTCGAAGCCGGCCAGGTCGATGGCGAGCTGCATCAACTGCTCCTGGAACAGCGGCACGCCGAGGGTCTTCTCCAGCGCGTTGCGCATCAGCGGATGCGCGTAGGTCACCGGCTCCTGGCCGTTCTTGCGCCGGATGTACGGGTGCACCGAGCCGCCCTGGATCGGGCCGGGCCGGATCAGCGCCACCTCGACCACCAGGTCGTAGAACGTCCGGGGCTTGAGCCGGGGCAGGGTGGCCATCTGGGCCCGGCTCTCCACCTGGAACACCCCGACCGAGTCGGCCCGGCAGAGCATGTCGTAGACCTCGGGGTCGTCGAGCGTCATGTCGCCGAGATCCAGGCTCATCCCGATCATGTCGTAGCCGTAGTGCAGGGCCGACAGCATGCCGAGGCCGAGCAGGTCGAACTTGACCAGGCCGACGGCGGCGCAGTCGTCCTTGTCCCACTGGAGCACGCTGCGGCCGGGCATCCGCCCCCACTCCACCGGGCAGACCTCGATCACCGGCCGGTCGCAGATCACCATGCCGCCGGAGTGGATGCCCAGGTGCCGGGGGAACGTCTGGAGTTCGTTGGCGTACGCGACCACCTGCTCGGGGATCTCCGGCACGTCCACCGTGGCCACGTCGCCCCAGCGGTCGATCTGTTTGCTCCACGCGTCCTGCTGTCCGGGTGGGAAGCCGAACGCCTTGGCCACGTCCCGCACCGCCGAGCGGGGGCGGTAGGAGATCACGTTGGCCACCTGGGCGGTGTGTTCCCGGCCGTAGCGGGCGTAGACGTGCTGGATGACCTCCTCCCGGCGGTCGGACTCGATGTCCACGTCGATGTCGGGCGGCCCGTCGCGCTCGGGAGCCAGGAAGCGCTCGAACAGCAGCCGGTGCCGGACCGCGTCCACGTTGGTGATCCGCAGCGCGTAGCAGACCGCCGAGTTCGCCGCCGAACCCCGGCCCTGGCAGTAGATGTCCGCCCGCCGGCAGAAGTCGACGATGTCGTACACCACCAGGAAGTAGCCGGGGAAACCCAACTCCTCGATCATGTTCAGCTCGTGGTCGAGTTGCGCGTACGCCTGCGGGTGCGCCTCGCGCGGGCCGTAGCGTTCCCGGGCGCCCTGCTCGGTGAGGTGGCGCAGCCAGCTCATCTCGGTGTGCCCCGGCGGCACCGGGTACGCCGGCAGCTGCGGCGCCACGAGCTGGAGGTCGAAGGCCAGCTCGGCACCGAACTCGGCGGCCCGGGCCACCGCGCCCGGGTAGGCGGCGAACCGGGCCGTCATCTCGGCGCCGTCACGCAGGTGGGCGGTGCCCGCCGCGGGCAGCCAACCGTCGATCTCGTCCAGGCTGCGTCGGGCCCGCACGGCCGCCAGGGTGGTGGCCAGTCGACGCCGCCCCGGTGTCGCGTAGTGCACGTTGTTCGTGGCCACCGTGGGCAGGCCGGCGGCGGTCGCCAGCTCGGCCAGGGCGTCGTTGCGGTCGCCGTCGACCGGATGCCCGTGGTCGGTCAGCTCCACCGCCACCGTCTCCGCGCCGAACAGCGCGGTGAGCCGGTCCAGCTCGCGGGCCGCCGCGTCGACCCCCTCGGTGAGCAGGGCGGCCGGCACGTGCCCCTTGCGGCAGCCGGTGAGCACCAGCACGTGGTCGCGCAGGTCGGCGGCGATCTCCTCCAGCTCACCGTAGACCGGGCGGCCCTTCTCACCGCCCCGCAGCTGGGCGCGGGCGATGGTCGTGGCCAGCCGGGCGTACCCCTCGTGGCCGTGGGCCAGCAGCAGCAGGTGGTTGCCGTGCGGGTCGGGTACGCCGTTCTGCGGACCGGGCAGGCCGAGGGACAGTTCCGCTCCGAAGATCGTCGGCAGGCCCAGCGCGCGGGCCGCCTCGGCGAACCGCACCACACCGTAGAACCCGTCGTGGTCGGTGACGGCGAGTGCGGTGAGCCCCAACCGGACGGCCTCCTCGGCCAGTTCCTCGGGGTGGCTGGCACCGTCGAGGAAGCTGAAGTTGGTGTGCGCGTGCAGCTCGGCGTACGGCGGCACGCCGTCGGGCCGGGCCAGCTCCGGCGGCCGGTAGTGCTCCCGCCGCCGGCTCCACGCCGGCGAGTCACCCCCGTCGGCGTCGACCGCGAGCGGATCCACCACGTGCAGGTGCCGCCCCGCACCGCCGCCTTTCCCACCCCCGCCCGGCCCGTCGCCGCTCCTTCCGTCGCTCGACCGCCCGGAGAGCACCCGCTCCAACTCCGACCACGGCAGCCGGGGATTGTGGAAACTCACCACCCCCACCTCGCCGTCGCACCCCGTCCCCTCAGGATCTTGGTACGAAAAGACCCTCTGGAGGGCTGTTTCGTACCAAGATTCACATCAGTCATAGATCGCCTCCACCAGCCACTGGCCGGACTCGACGGCGAGCAGCAGGGCGCTGCCGTCGGCGAGGCGGACCTGGAACCGGGCTCGGCGGCGGGCCTCGGCCGGTGCCCACCACCGCTCGTCGACCGGCCACGGACCGGCCCAGCCGACGATCTCGACCGACGAGACCGGCCCACCGCGAAGGACGGTGGCCGAAGCGGCGGAGGTGGAAGCGGCGGCACCCGGGGTGGGATCGGGGCTGGTGGCCTGCGGTGACACCGGGCCGATGCTCAGCCGGGCCGGTGGCGCGCTGACCGCCAGCCGCGCGCTCACCACCACCGGCGCGCCGGTGGCGTCGAGCACGCTCGCGGCGAGCGGGACGGGCAGCACCACGGCCGGCGAGGGCGGCGGCAGCCGCCCCGGCCAGGACGGTACGGCCGGCCCGGTGTTCACCCGCCGCCCACCGGCACGGGCCGGTCCACCGCCGGAGGCCACCGGCCCGCCACCGGGGCGGGCGGGCCGGCGCTCGTCGCCCCAGGGCACCAGCCGGGTCTGGTCGGCCGGGGATCGCCCGCCGCCGAGCACCGCGGTGACCACCGCCTCGGGACCGAGCAGGCCCTGCACCCGACTCAGCGCGCGGTGCGCCCGCTCGCGTTCCGCGCCGGTCTCTCCCCACAGCCCGGGTTGCAGACCGGCCTGGGCCAGCACCCCGTCCGGCAGCAGCCGCAGCCGGATGATTCCGGCGGTGGGACGGGCCGGCCGGTCACCGCCGCGCCGGGCACCGGAGAGCCAGCCGTCCAGTTGCCAGCGGACCCGGTCGGCGATCGCCGCCGCGGTGAGCAGCCCGTCGTGCCGCCAGACCCGGTGCAGTTCCTGGCCGTGTGCGGTGACCGCCTCGATGCCCAGGCGGGTGCAGGCCAGTCCGTGCCCGGCGAGCCGTTCGTGCAGTTGCTCGGCCAGCGTCCGGGCCGCGAACGCCGCCACGTCGATCCGGTCGATCGGCTCGTCCAGGTCGGCGGTGACCGTCAGATCGGCCGGCGGGCGCCGGACCGCGAGCGGCCGGTCGTCCCGTCCGGCGGCCAGCCGGTGGGCCAGCGCCCCGTCGAACCCGAACCGGGCCAGTACGTCGCCGGCCGGCAGCGCGGCGAAGTCGCCCAGCGTGCGTACCCCCAGCCGGCGCAGCAGGTCGGCCAGCGCGGGGCGGCCGAGCGCCTCGACGGGCTGACCGGCCAGGAACTCCGATGTCCCGCCGGGCGGGACGATCCGCCCCTCGCGGGCGGCCAGTCCGGCGGCGAAGACCCCGGCGGCGACACCGATCTGACTCTCCACCGCACAACTGAGGGCGACGTGCTCGACGATCCGCTCAGCGGCCGCCTCCTCACCACCCAGATAGCGGCTCGGCCCCCGGGCGGCCAGCGCGCAGGCCCCCGGACGGATCACCTCGACTCCGACCGCCACCTCCTCGACCGCGGCCACCACCGGCTCGAACGCCCGCGCGTCCCGCCCCGGATCGTGGTCGACGACGGTGAGCCCGGAACAGCGTCCCTGCGCCTCCCGCCGACGCAGCCCTCGGCGTACCCCCTCGGCGCGGGCCCGTTCGGAGCAGGCGATCACCCGGTTGGCGTGCAGCACCGCGACCGGCCCGGTGGCGGGCACCCCGTCGACGATCTCGGCGGCGAGTACCGGCCAGTCCGGGCACCACAGCAGCAGTGTCCGGACCGGTTCACCCACGACCCGCCACCACCCGCAGGCGCGTGGCACCCGGCCGAGCGACGGTGGCCGGGCCGGGGATGACCCGGGTCAGCTCGTCACCGGGCAGCCAGACCTTGACCTCCCGGGGCCGGGCGGCGGCGCCCCGCCCGCGAGCCGAGATGGTCACCTCCCGGCGGCGCAACCGTCCCCGCCCCGGCCCGAGCCCCTGCCAGATCCCCCGGACCACCTGGAGCGTCACGTCCGCGCCGTCCCACCGGCCGTACGGCACCAGCACGCTGCCGCGTTGCCGGGCCCGCGCGGCCAACCGGTCGGCGACGGAGGCGGGGACGGTGGACGGGACCGCGGTGACCACCACGTCGACCCCGTCGATGAGCGCGGCGACGACGGTGGGCCACTCCGGACCGGGCTGCGGCACCAGGGCCAGCCGGTCCAGGACGATGCCGGCCTCGGCCGCCGCCCCGGCCCCGAGGGTCGGCATCCCGACCACGGCACACCAGGATCCGGCACGGGACGCCTCGGCGAGCAGCGCGAGCAACAGCGAGGTGGTGCCGCCGGGTCGGGCCGGTCCACCGCCGACCGCGACGGTGCTGCCGCGCCGCAGCCCCCGGTTGGGCAGCAACCCGGTCAGCTCGGGCCGCACGGGCAGCACCCGGTGCCCACCCGCCGGGTCGGGTGCGCTGGCCGGGCGGACCAGCCCGGCCAGCGCGGCGGAACCGACCACCATGCGGCCCGCCATCGGACCTCCCCCGTCGTCGCCACGGACATCCGGCCCGTGGATGGTGCTGTCGTGGATCAGAAGAACGCGTGTGGTGGGGCGGCGTCCGGCCACCCTGGGTCCCGCCGAGGCGGCCGGACGCCGCGGCTCAGGCGACGAGACCGTCGATCGCCGGCTGGTGTGCCAGGCCGAGTGCCGCCTCCACCACCGTCACGAACTCCTCGGCGGCGCGGAGCAGGTCGTCGGCCTCCCGGGCGGTCACCACCCGGGGTATGCCGGCCTCGGCGGCGGCCCGTTTGCCGGCACCGAGGGCGAAGTAGCCGGCCCACTCGTCGAGCTCGGGGGCGACGTTGGCGAGCAGGACCCAGACGCTGGTGATCCGGTGGCGCCGGGTGGGTGCGGGACGGGCGCGGGCGGCGAGCACCGCCGCGGCGGCGCGCAGGGCCGCGAGATGGGCGGCGGCGTACCGGAGTCCGTCGGGGCCGGTCCGGGCGGCCTCGGCGAGCCCCTGCCGGGCCACCGCGAGCAACTGGACGGGAGTACGGTGCGGCAGCACGTTCGCGGGCACCGTCGGTGCCTGAGCCGGACTGGTCGGCATGGTCTCCTCCAGATGAGCCGGGGCGGGCAGGTGCACGACGGGTCGGATCCGTCGACGCGGTGGCCCGCGGCGGTCGGTGCGGAGGAAGACGCACCAGGTGGGTGGCCGGCCGGGTGCGGAGCTTCCCCACACCACACCCGGCCGGCGTACCGGCGGGTCCGTCGTCCGCCGCCCGGGGGTCGTTGGGCGGCGGACGACGGTCCTGCCTGACGGGCCCGGACTCGCGACTGCCCGGGGCCCTGGTGCGGTCCGCGGCACCGCACCGGTCGGAGGCCGGTGCCGCGAAACACCCGCCCCCGAGAGGGGTTGGAACGAACGTTCGAGGCAATCGAACACTCGTTCTAACTACTGCTGACAGTACACCCTCCCCCCGACGAAAACGCAACGTGTGACGCGCCGACAACGTCGATCGGATCAGCAGCGTCCCGCGAGATGCCGCAACTCGCGGCTTCAACCGGCCCGGATACCGCGACATGCGGCAACCCGTGCCGCTGCGCCGGTCGCTGCGCGCCGACTCCCCGGGCGACGTGGCCGATGGCGCGGGCGGTCGGCGTACCGGGAAGAATGGCGGCATGCAGTCACACCCGAACGTCCGGGCGGTGCAGGGCGCTCTCGACGCCGCGAACGCCCGGAACGGCTCCGACGCGCCCGCCACGGTCCGCCTGCTGCCCGACGCCGTGCACACCGCCGCGGCCGCCGCCGAGGCGCTCGGTGTCGACGTCGGCGCCATCGCCAACTCGCTCGTCTTCGACGCCGACGGCACCCCGCTGCTGGTGCTCACCTCCGGCGCGCACCGGGTGGACACCGCCGGTCTGGCCGCCCGGCTCGCCGTCACCCGGCTGCGCCGGGCCACCCCGCAGTTCGTCAAGGAGCACACCGGACAGGTGATCGGCGGGGTCGCCCCGGTGGGTCACCCGCAGCCGCTGCGCACGCTCGTCGACACCGCCCTGGACAAGTACGACGAGATCTGGGCCGCCGGCGGCGTACCCCAGGCGGTCTTCCCCACCACGTACGCCGAACTGCTCCGGGTCACCGGCGGGACCCCGACCGACGTGGCGTGAACGGGTCGGAGAAGGTCCCCGAGCTGGTCACCCTGCACGTGTGGCGGATCGCGCCGACCGCCGTGGGCCGGGCGCTGACCCGGATGGCGGTCGATCCGCGCCGGCTGCGGGCCCTGCCCGGCGTCCGGTTCGGCAAGCTGCTCGGCACCGGGACCGGCACCGGCTTCGGGCCCGGCGACGCGGATCTGACCCGGTGGGCGGCGCTGACGGTCTGGGACTCCCCCGGCGCGGCCGCCCGGTTCGCCGACTCGCCGGTGGCGCGGGCCTGGTCCGGTCTCGCCCGCGCGGGCGTCCGGCTCGACCTGCGGCCACTGACCAGCCGGGGTGAGTGGTCCGGCCGGCGGCCGTTCGGGGCGCCCGCCGGTGGCCGGGTAACCGGCCCGGTGCTGGCGCTGACCCGGGCCCGGCTGCGCCCGACCCGGGCAGTCACCTTCTGGCGGGCGGTCCCGCCGGTGGCCGCCGCCCTGCACGCCGCGCCGGGGCTGCTGGCCCGCTTCGGCGTCGGCGAGGCGCCCCTGGGCTGGCAGGGCACGGTGAGCGTGTGGCGTGACGCGGCGGATCTCGTGGCGTTCGCGTACCGTCACCCGCAGCACCGGGCCGCGATCACCCGGACGGAGACCCAGCGGTGGTACGCGGAGGAACTCTTCGCCCGATTCGAGGTGCGGGACGTGGTCGGCGACCGGACGGTACTGGGGTGGGTCACCGACGACGGTGACCCGGCGAAGGGTGAACGGGCATGAGGTTGGTGCGGTGGACGCCGGACGATCTCCTCCGGCGGCTGGACGACGTGGTGGCCGTCTACGGCGAGGCGATGGGTTACCGCGCCGACCTGCTGGAGGCCCGCCGCGGCTACATCGCCACCCACGTACGTCGACCCGGCTTCCGCGCCGTGGCCAGCCTCACCAGCTCCGGTCAGCTGGCCGGATTCGGGTACGGCTACGTCGGCGCCGCCGGTCAGTGGTGGCACGACCAGGTCTGGCGGGCACTGGACCAACCCACCCGGCGGCGCTGGCTGGCCGACTGCTTCGAGGTGGTCGAGCTGCACGTGCGACCACCGGCCCAGGGGCACGGGCTGGGCGCCGGGCAACTGCGCGCCCTGCTCACCATGGCCGAGAACGCCACCACCCTGTTGTCCACTCCGGAGGCCGACGAACAGACCTCGCGCGCCTGGCGGCTGTACCGCCGCTTCGGTTTCGTCGACGTGCTGCGCGACTTCCGCTTCCCCGGCGACGAGCGCCCGTTCGGGGTGCTCGGCCGGGACCTGCCGCTGCCCGTGCCGGGACCGACACCGCCGTCGGCGCCGACCCCACCACCGGCCCGCTCATGACCGCACGCTCGCCGGGCCGTGGCTACGCCTGGACGCTGTTGGCCCTGCTGGTCCTGGCGCAGATCTGCTACCCGCTGACCGGCGGGGTCACCCGGGCCCGGCTGACCGTGGCCACGGTCGTGCTCGGCTACCTGCTCTCGGTGGGGCACGCCCTGGCCACCCGGGGGCCACGGACCGCGGCGGCGCTGGTCACGGTGGCCACCGGCGGCGGCTTCGCCATCGAGGCGCTCGGCGTGGCCACCGGCTTCCCGTTCGGCAGCTACGACTACTCCGGCCAGCTCGGCCCGATGCTGGCCGGCGTACCGCTGATCATCCCGCTGGCCTGGACCTGGATGGCCTGGCCGGCCTGGTTGGCGGCCACCCGGCTCACCGGCGGGGCACCCGGTCGGTGGCGCTGGCCGGGCCGGATCGCGTTGGCCACCGTCGGGTTGGCCACCTGGGACCTCTTCCTCGATCCGCAGATGGTGGCCGAGGGGCACTGGGTGTGGCGGGACGCCACGCCGGCCCTGCCCGGGCTGCCCGGCATCCCGATCAGCAACTACCTGGGCTGGCTGCTGTTCGCGGTGCTGATGATGACCGCGCTGCGTCCGCTCGCCGGGCCCACCGTGGCCACCACCGGCGCCGGCGACCAGCCGATGTACGCGCTCTACCTGTGGACGTACGGCTCCAGTGTGCTCGCCCACGCCGTCTTCCTCGACCTGCCCGCCTCGGCGGTGTGGGGTGCGGTCGGCATGGCGGTGGTCGCCGTACCGCTGGCCGTCACCCTGCTGCGGGCCCGACGGATCCGAGACCGGGACACCGGTTCGCCACGCTCCCCGGTCGACGTGGCGGCATGACCGCCGCGCTGGTCCTGTTGCTCGGCGTCACCGTGCTGACCGCGCACACCGTGGTCAACGCCGGCCGCTGGCTGCGCCGGCCGACCGACCGGCCGGTGCAGGTCACCGAGCCGGTGGCGGTGCTGCTGCCGCTGCGCGACGAGGCCGACCGGGTGACCCCGTGCCTGCGTGCCCTGCTCGCCCAGCGGGGAGTGCCCGGGCTGCGTGTCGTGGTGCTCGACGACGGCTCGGGCGACGGCACCGCCGAGGTGGTCCGCGCGGTGGTCGCCGACGACCCCCGGGTCACCCTGCTGACCGGGGTGGACCCCCCACCGGGCTGGCTGGGCAAGCCGCACGCCTGCTGGCAGCTGGCCACCCGCGTCGAGGAGCCGGCCACCGCCCTGGTCTTCGTGGACGCCGACGTGGTGCTCGAACCGTACGCCGTGGCGGCGGCGGTCACCGAGCTGCGCGCCGCCGGGGCGACGCTGCTGTCGCCGTACCCACGGATCGTGGTGCGGACGACGGCCGACCGGCTGGTGCAGCCGCTGCTGCAGTGGCTGTGGTTGACCTTCCTGCCGCTGCGGGCGATGGAGCGTTCGCCACGGCCGTCGCTGGCCGCGGCCGGCGGGCAGTTCCTGGTCGTGGACCGGGCCGGTTACCTGCGGGCCGGTGGGCACGCGGCCGTCGCCGACCAGGTGCTGGAGGACATCGAGCTGGCCCGGGCGGTGAAGCGGGCCGGCGGCCGGATCGCCCTCGCTGACGGCTCCCGGCTGGCCAGCTGCCGGATGTACGAGGACTGGCCGCAGCTGCGCGACGGCTACACCAAGTCGCTGTGGGCCTCGTTCGGGCACCCGGGCGCCGCGGCCGTGGTGCTGACCGTGCTGCTGGCGCTCTACGCCGCACCACCGCTGGTGGCCGGCGCGGCGCTGCTCGCCGGCGCGCCGACGGTGGCCGGGGTCGCCGTCGGCGCGTACCTGGCGGGGGTGGCCGGGCGGGTGGTCAGCGCCCGGGCCACCGGCGGCCGGGCCTGGCCCGACGCGCTGGGCCACCCCGTGTCGGTCGCGGTCCTCGGTTGGCTGACCCTGCGGTCGTACCATCTGCGCAAGCGGCGCCGCCTGTCCTGGCGTGGCCGTCCGGTCGGATAGGGCCCGGGAGGGACGCGGCATGGCGCGGATCGTGGTGATCGGTGCCGGGGTGGGTGGGTTGGCCACCGCGGCTCGGCTGGCCGTCACCGGGCACCAGGTGACCGTTCTCGAACGCGCCGAGGAGGTGGGCGGCAAACTCGGCCGGCACCGCCGGGACACCCCCGAGGGCGCGTTCCACTTCGACACCGGCCCCAGCCTGTTGACCCTGCCCGAGGTCTTCCAGGAGCTGTTCGAGGCGACCGGGGCGAAACTCGACGAGTACCTCGACCTGGTGCCGCTGGACCCGATCGTGCGGCACGTCTTTCCCGGTGGCGGCCCGGTGCTCGACTCCTGCGCCGACCCGGACGAGTTCACCGCCCGGATCGGCGCGGCCCTCGGCGACCGGGCCGCCGCCGACTGGCAACGGTTGTGGCGGCGCGCCGCCCGGGTGTGGCGGGCCTCCGAACGCGACATCCTGCGCCGCCGCGTCGACTCCCCCCGCGACCTGGCCCGGCTGGCCTGGCGGCTGGGCGACCTGGCCGCGATCCGGCCCGGCCAGAGCCTGCGCGGGCTGGGTCGCAGCCTGATCTCCGACCCGCGACTGCGGATGCTGCTGGACCGGTACGCCACCTACACCGGCGCCGACCCGCGCCGGGCACCCGCGGCACTGGTCGCGGTCCCCTACGCCGAGTTGGCCTTCGGCGGCTGGTATCTGCGCGGCGGCCTGGGCACCCTCGCCGACGCGCTGCTGTCCCGCTGCCTGGACCTGGGGGTGGCGGTGCGCACCGGCACCCCGGTCACCCGGATCGACGCGGTGGGCGGCCGGGTGCACGGGGTACGCGTCGCCGGTTCGGCAGTTCCGATCCCGGCCGACGTGGTGGTGGCCAACGTCGATGCGCTCAGCGTCTACCGCGACCTGTTGCCCGACGCGCGTCGGCTGGCCGGGCTCACCGACCGCAGCCTGGCCGGGTTCGTGCTGCTGCTCGGCGTACGTGGCGACTCCGGGCTGGCCCACCACAACGTCTTCTTCCCCACCGACTACGACGCCGAGTTCGACGCGGTCTTCGGTGCCCCCGGCCGGGGGGTACGGGCCCGCCCGGCCGTCGACCCGACGGTCTTCGTCACCGTGGCGAACGATCCGGCCGTCCGTCCGGCCGGGCACGAGGCATGGTTCGTGCTGGTCAACGCCGCCCGTCAGGGCACCGCACCGGGCGCGGTCGACTGGCGCCGGCCGGGGCTGGCCGAGGCGTACGCCGATCGGATCCTGGACGCGCTCGCCGAACGCGGCGTGGACGTACGCGACCGGCTGGTGTTCCGCGACGTGCGTACCCCCGCCGATCTGGCCGCCGCCACCGGCGCACCGGGCGGCACCATCTACGGCACCGCCGGTGGCCTGCTCCGGCCGGCCAACCGGGGACCGGCCCGGGGCCTGTGGCTGGTCGGCGGCTCCAGCCATCCCGGCGGTGGCCTGCCGATGGTGACCCTGTCCGCGCAGGTCGTCGCCGACGCGATCGGCCCCGCCTGGTAGCTCAGCCGGCGTCGATAAGTGCCCGGCGCACCGCGGCGAGCAGCTGTCCCAGCCCGAAGGCGGCGAGCAGCACCCAGACCGCGGTCGCCATCGTGATGGTGCCGGCGGCCAGGTCCACCTCGACCAGCCCGCTCAGGCCGGCCAGCAGCAGCCCCGCCACGGCCACGCAGACCCGGGTGGGCCGCTCCCCCACGGTCACCGCGCCGATCTCCCGCATGCCGGCGGCGACCGCGCGGGCCCGGACGTACTCGTGCAGCCAGGACAGCGCACCGCCCGCGGCGACCAGCGCTCCCGGCGCGCCGACCAGCCAGAACGCCACCAGCCACGCGGCCTCGCCGATCCGGTCGGCCAGCGAGTCGTAGACGTAGCCGAGCCGGGTGGTGCGGCCGGTGGCCACGGCGACCGCACCATCGACGCTGTCGGCGACCGAGGCGAGCAGCACGAACAGCGCCCCCAGGAACGGCCCGTCACCGGGCCGGACCGCGAGCAGCGGTACGCAGAGGCAGAGCAGCACCCCGACCACCGTGACCGCGGTCGGGCCGACCCGTAGCCGGCCCAGCAGGAACCCCACGTGGTAGGAGAAGCGCAGCCAGCCACGCACCACCGGAGTGGCGGCCCGGGGATCGAAGCCGCCGTGCAGCCGGGCCCACGCCGTGGCGTACTCGTTCCAGTTCAGCTGTCTGCCCACCACGGTTCAACCGTCGCGACAGCGCCGAGGTGTCGCGCGCCGGGTGTCACGTCGCGGCGCCCACCCGCAGGTTCTGCCATATCTCCCGGGTCGCGGTGGACCGGTTGAAGGTGATGAAGTGGATCCCCGGGACTCCCTCGTCGAGCAGCCGGCGACACATCTCGCTGGTCTGCTCGATGCCGAGCCGGCGGACCGCTTCCGGATCGTCGGCGACCCGCTCGAACCGCGCGGCGAGCGCAGGCGGGAAGGGCGCCCCGGACAGTTGCACGGAACGCTCGATGGTGCCGATCCGGGTCACCGGCATCACCCCGGCCAGGATCGGGGTGTCACACCCGGCGGCGGCCACCCGGTCACGCAGCCGAAGGTATTCGTCGGCGTCGAAGAACATCTGGGTGATCGCGAAGTCCGCGCCGGCCCGGCACTTACGGATGAAGTACTCGGTGTCGGTGTCGACGTCCGGCGAGCGCGGATGCCGGTAGGGGAAGGCGGCGACGCCGACGCTGAAGTCGCCGGAGTGCCGGACCAGGCGGACGAGATCCTCGGCGTAGTGCACACCGTCGGGGTGCGGGATCCATTCGCCGGTGGGGTCGCCCGGCGGGTCGCCGCGTACCACCAGCACGTTGCGCACCCCGACGCCGGCCAGCCGGCCGATCACGTGCCGCAACTCGGCGACGGAGTGGTTGACCGCGGTCAGGTGGGCCATCGGCAGCAGCGTGGTCTCGGTGGCGATTCGTTCGGTGACCGCGACCGTGGTGTCCCGGGTCGAGCCGCCGGCACCGTAGGTGATCGAGACGAACGAGGGGCGCAACGGCTCCAGCTCGCGGATGGCCTGCCACAACTGTCGCTCGCCCTGCTCCGTCTTCGGGGGCATGAACTCGAAGGAGAAGGTCGGCTGGCAGTCGCGGACCAGCTCGCCGATCGCCGGTTGCGAATTCGGGAGGACGGAGGGAAGACCGAGCGCCACGCACCGACTGTAGCGGGCCGGGCCGGACATACCTACCGGCTTCCCAGCGTCGGAGATGGCGGCGTCGCGTAAGCGTGGGCGAGGCCGACATGCCGCAGTCGGCCGGCGTTGCCCCCGGCGTCGGGGACGCTCGGCCGAGGCGGGTGCGGGCATGCCCCGGGCGGCCGGCCCGCGGAAACTGTCGCACCGCCGGACTAGCCTTCCGACCTGCGCGGGTGTGGTGGATCCCACCGGGGGCCGCGCGGGGGTCAGCAGCAGACGACGCGTACCGGCACCGCCCCGATCGGGTGGTGGTCGGGCCGTCGCCCCGCCGACCCGCCGGAGGATCAATGTCCCCGCCCACCCCCGCCCGGCCCGCCCCGACCGCCCTCGGCCCGCTGGTGGCCCGGTTACGGCTCGACCGAGGATGGAGCCAGTCCCGGCTCGCCGCCGAACTCTGCGCCGCCGCCGGAGTGTGCACGCTCAGCCGGCACGAGATCTCCCGCTGGGAGCGAGGGGTACGCGTGCCGGGACGCTTCTGGCGCGGCTGGCTGGTCCGGATCCTCGGGGTGCCGGGCGGCGCGCCCGGGCCCGGCGGGTCGGCACGCCCGGCACGGCGCGGCCGCGGACCGGCCGGGCCGCGACCAGCGACGAACACGACGCGCCGGAGGACGGGTGGGTCGTCGCGGCGTACCTCGACCCACTAGCGTCGGGACGTGACCCATGCTGCTCCCGTCTCTCCCGTTGACCGTGCCAGCCTGCGCCAGCGGGTCGACAAGGCGTTGTCGGACTTCCTCGCCGGGCGTCGCGCCTGGATGACCGATGTCGACGACGCCCTGGTGCCGGTCGCCGAGGCGATCGAGGCGTTCGTGCTGGGTGGCGGCAAGCGGCTGAGACCGGCCTTCGCCTACTGGGGTTACCGGGGTGCCGGCGGAGTGGACACCGACGCGGTGGTGACCGCCCTCGCCGCGCTCGAGTTCGTGCAGGCCAGCGCCCTGATCCACGACGACCTGATGGACCGCTCGGACACCCGACGCGGTGAGCCCGCCGTGCACCGGCGGTTCGCCACCCGGCACCGCCACGCCGGCTGGGGTGGCGACCCGGACGGCTTCGGCGACGCCGCGGCGATCCTGCTCGGCGACCTGTGCCTGGTCTGGTCCGACGAACTGCTGCACTCCGCCGGACTCGACCCCCGGACGGTGGCCCGGGCCCGACCGGACTTCGACGAGATGCGCACCGAGGTCACCATCGGGCAGTACCTCGACGTGCTGACCCAGGCCACCGGCGACACCTCGCTGGCGCGGGCCGGCAAGGTGGCCAGGTACAAGTCGGCCAAGTACACCGTGGAACGGCCACTGCTGATCGGCGCGGCGCTGGCCGACGCCCCCGCCGACGTACGCATCGCCTACTCGGCCTACGGCATGCCGTTGGGTGAGGCTTTTCAACTGCGCGACGACGTGCTGGGTGTCTTCGGTGACCCGGCGCAGACCGGCAAGCCGGCCGGCGACGACCTGCGCGAGGGCAAGCGGACCTACCTGGTGGCGGCGGCCCTGGAGGTGGCCGACGACGCCGGCCGCACGCTGCTGCTCGGTGGCCTCGGCGACGAGGAGTTGGACGCCACCGGGGTGGCCCGGCTGCGGGAACTGATCGTCGACACCGGCGCGCTGGCCCGTACCGAGCAGCGCATCGTCACGCTCACCGACGCGGCGCTCGCCGCGCTCACCGCCGTCGACCTGGACACCGAGGCCCGGCAGGCCCTGGTGGACCTGGCCATCGCCGCCACCCGCCGCGCCGACTGACCCGCTCGGGCGGCTCAGCGCTCCCGGGCCCGCGGTCCGCGCACCGGCCTGGCGTCCGGTCCGTCAGAAGCCCAGGGCCTGAGCCCGGCGCTTGACCTCACGGGCCTGGTCACCGCCGAGTGCGGTCGCGGGGGTGCCACCGGCCAACGTGCCGTCGGGCTGGTAGAGCCAGCGCAGCGCGGCCTCGTCGTCGTAGCCGGCGTCGGCCAGCAGGGTGAGCACACCGGGCAGGTGTTTGAGCACGGTACGGTTCGCCACCAGGTCGGCCGGGATCCGGCGGACACCGTCACGGCGCACCGCGATCAGTTCCCGGTCCCGGATCATCTGGTGAACCTTGCTGATCGACAGGTCGAGCCGCTCGGCGACGTCCGGCAGGGTCAGCCAGCCCGCCGGGTCGGCGGGACCGGCCAGGGGCACGCCGCCCTCGGTGGGTACGGATTCGGTCACGCGCAACACCCTGCCACGCCACCCCCGTACCCGGTCAAGGACCTCCCGGCGACCACCCTGAGCTGGGGCAACCATCACCCTGCGCGCGCGTCGGACCCGCCCGGGGGTGGCTGCCGGTAGCATCCGGTTCAACCTTCGTCCCTCCGACACATAGACTGCCTGCCGATGGACACACAGGTCGCCGACACGTTGCTGGGCTCGCTGATCGACGGGCGCTACCGCATTCGCGGTCGCGTGGCCCGCGGCGGCATGGCGACCGTGTACACCGCCACCGACGAGCGCCTCGAGCGCACCGTCGCAGTCAAGATCATTCATGCCACCCAGGGATCCCCGGGGCAGTCGGGTCGGCCCAGCTTCGTCGACCGGTTCACCGACGAGGCGAAGACGATCGCCCGGCTCACCCACCCGAACGTGGTGGCGGTCTACGACCAGGGCACCCACGCCGGGCGACCGTACCTGGTCATGGAGTACGTCCGCGGCCGTACCCTGCGCGAGGTGCTGGCCGAGCGGCGCCGGTTGAACCCGGACGAGGCGCTGGCCATCACCGAGCAGATGCTCGCGGCGATCGGCGCCGCCCACCGGGCCGGCCTGGTGCACCGCGACGTGAAACCGGAGAACGTGCTGGTCGCCGAGGCGCCCAGCGGCGGCCCGGCCAACCTCGTCGACAGTGTGGTCAAGGTGACCGACTTCGGGCTGGCCCGGGCCGTCGAGGCGAGCACCGACCACGACAGCGGAAACCAGCTGATGGCCACCGTGGCGTACGTCGCTCCGGAACTGGTCACCGACGGCCGGGCCGACGCCCGCACCGACGTCTATTCGACGGGCATCGTGTTGTTCGAGATGCTCACCGGTCGGGTGCCGTACGACGGCGACCGGCCGATCGACATCGCCTGGCAGCATGTCGACCGCGACGTTCCCGCACCGTCGACGCTGGTGCCCAGCCTGCCGAGGGTGCTCGACGATCTGGTCGCCCGCGCCACCCGTCGCGATCCGGCGGCCCGCCCGGGTGACGCCGGCACGCTGCTGGCCGAGGTGCAGGTGGCCCGGGACGGGCTCGGCAGCCCGAACAGCCACACCGCCCGGATCGCCCCGGTGACCGAGGGCCCGGCGATGTCGCAACCGACGATGATGGTCGCGCCGGTACGTCCGCCCGAGCGACCGACCTGGGCCCGCCTGCCGGAAGGCGGCCCACCCGCGCGCGGTCGACGCCGGGCGACGCCGGGCGGCGACGACGATCTGTGGGCCCGACTGGCCGGGGTCGGCGCCCGGCTGACCGGTCAGGGCGGCGGACGTCTCGGCGTGGCGGCCGTGGTCGTGGTGCTCGGGTTGGTGGCCGCGCTCGGCGGCTGGTGGTTCGGCGTCGGCCGGTACACCACCGCGCCGCAGCTGGTCAGCATGAGCAAGGCGGAGGCGGAGGCACAGGCCTCCCAGGCCGGCTTCGAGGTGGTCTACGCCGACCCGCGCTACGACGACCAGATCCCCCGCGACGGGGTGCTGGGACAGGATCCCGCCTCGTCCGCCCGGATCCTCAAGGGCGGCACCATCACCCTCACCCTGTCGCTCGGTCCGGAACGCTTCGAGTTGCCGGACGTGGTCGGCAAGGAGTTCGACCTGGCCGAGGCCGACCTGGTCAGCGCCCAGCTCGAGGTGGTCAAGGGCACCGCCCGGTACGACGACAGCCTGCCCGAGGGCATCGTGGTGGCCACCGACCCGAAGGCGGGCGAGGAGGTCAAGCCGGGCGACGAGATCACCCTGATCCTCAGTAAGGGCCGGGCCCCGATCACCGTGCCGAACCTGGTGGGCAAGAACCTCAACGACGCCCGTAACCAGATCGCGCAGCTCGGCCTGGTGCTGGTGGAGCCGACGCGCAAGGAGTCCGACAAGCCGCGTGACGAGGTGATCGGCCAGAGCCCGGCCGCCGGCGGTGGCGTGGAGAAGGGTGCCCAGATCCGGCTGGAGGTCAGCGAGGGGCCCCCGCTGGTGACCGTGCCGCGCGTCGTCGACCTGCCCTGCCAGCAGGCCAAGCAGGTGCTGGAGAGCCAGGGCTTCCCGGTGGCGGTGCAGTTCAACCCGAACGCCGTCACCCGGTTCCAGAACCCGAACGAGAACGCCCAGGTCGCCCCGGGCACCCAGATCACCATCGGGTGCTTCTGATGCCGGCGCCGGACCCCGGGCACCGGCCGATCGGTTCGCACACGCCCACCTCGGGTGGGCTGGCCAGGGCGGCACTGCCGTACGTCGACGCGGCCGGCTCCGAGGTGGCGCAGGTCTATGTCGGCAACTCCCGGGGCTGGGCGATGCCGGCCGGCGATCCGACGCAGGACGCGCTGTTCCGCGACGGCTGCGCCGAGCGCGGCGTCGCCGTCTACATCCACGCCTCGTTGCTGGTCAATCTCGGCTCACCGACCGCGGCAACGGTCGAGCGGTCGACCCGGAGCCTGGCGCACGCGCTACGCCGAGGTGCCGCCATCGGCGCACGGGGGGTGGTCTTCCACGCCGGCAGCGCGGTGGACGCCGGGCACGCCGACGCGGCCATGCGGCAGGTACGCGAGTCGCTGCTGCCGCTGCTCGACTCGATCGCCGACGCGGGCGGCCCGATGCTGCTGGTGGAGCCGAGCGCCGGCGGCGGCCGGTCACTGGCCTGCCGGGTGGAGCAGCTCGGGCCGTACCTCGACGCGGTGGATCGGCATCCGCAGCTCGGGGTCTGCTTCGACACCTGCCACGCCTGGGCCGCCGGGCACGACCTGGCCGCCGAGGGCGGCATGACCGCGACGCTGGATGCCCTGGTGACCGCCGTCGGGGCGGACCGGCTCCGGCTGGTGCACGCGAACGACTCCAAGGACCTGTGCGGTTCCACCCGGGACCGACACGAGAACATCGGCAAGGGCATGATCGGCGAACCCGCCTTCGCCGAGCTGATGCGTCACCCCGCCACCGCCGGCGTCCCGATCCTCGTCGAGACCCCCACCGAACGCCACGAGGGCCACGCCACCGACATCACCACCCTCCGCCGCCTCCTCCCCACCCATCGTCCTGTTGATCATGAGGTTAGCGGCACTCGCGGAGATCGAGATCGCCGTTAACCTCATGATCAACAGGGCAGGGTGGGGGGTGCCGGTTAGTGGCGGAGGATTTGGGTGAGGGTGGTGGCGGCCTGGTCGATCTGGGTGTCGGTGACGTCGAGGTGGGTGACCAGGCGGGCCGTGTGGGGGCCGAGCACCGAGATCAGTACGCCTTCGGCGCGGGCGGCGGCGGCCAGCGTGGGTGCGTCCAGCGGAGCCTTGGTCAGGTCCAGCGGGACGATGTTGGTGCGTACCGTGGCGGCCAGCACCCCGAACGGGGCGATCGCCTCCGCCAGCCGGGCCGCCTTCGCGTGGTCGTCCGCCAGCCGGTCGATGTGGTGGGCCAGCGCATACCGGCCGGCGGCGGCCAGGATGCCGGCCTGGCGCATCCCACCGCCCATCCGCTTGCGGATCAACCGGCCCCGCTCGATCCGGTCGGCGGAGCCGACGACAAGTGAACCCACCGGTGCGCCGAGCCCCTTGGACAGGCAGACCGACAGGGTGTCGAACAACGCGCCGTAGGTGGTCAGCGGCACGCCGTCGGCGACGTGGGCGTGCCAGATCCGGGCACCGTCGCAGTGCAGCGCCACCTGCCCGGCGTCGGCGATTCGGCGCAGCTCACGCAGCGTGTCGAGCGGAATCACCCCGCCGCCGCCACGGTTGTGGGTCTGCTCCACCGCGATCGCGCGGGTGGGCACCGCCCAGTAGCCGTCCGGACGCACCATGGCGGCCACCACGTCCGCGTCGAGCCCGGCGCCCACCGGGGGCCAGGTCCGCGAGGTGACGCCACCGTACGCGGCGGCCGCCCCCATCTCGTACGTGACCACGTGCGCGTCGGCGTCGCAGAGCAGCTCCGCGCCGGGCGGCACCAGCAGTTGCAGCGCGATCTGGTTGGCCATCGACCCGGTCGGGCAGAACAACGCCGCCTCGTGCCCGAACGACGCGGCGACCTCGGCCTCCAGGGCGTTGACCGTCCGGTCCTCGCCGTAGACGTCGTCACCCACCTCGGCACCGGCCATCGCCTGCCGCATCGCGGCGGTGGGCCGGGTCACCGTGTCCGAACGCAGGTCGATCGGATCAGGCACTGTAGTCCTTTCGGCCGCCGACTGCGGGGCTCGCAACCTCAGCCACGGAGCATCTCCGCGACGAGGAAGGCCAGTTCCAGTGACTGTTGGGTGTTCAGGCGGGGGTCGCAGGCGGTCTCGTAGCGATCGGGCAGGTCGAGGTCGGCGATGCCCTGGGCACCGCCGAGGCACTCGGTGACGTCCTCGCCGGTCAGCTCGACGTGCAGGCCGCCCGGGTGGGTGTCCAGGCCACGGTGCACCTCGAAGTAGCCCAGCACCTCGTCGACGATCCGGTCGAAGTGACGCGTCTTGTAGCCGTTGGACGACTCGTGGGTGTTGCCGTGCATCGGGTCGCACTGCCACACCACCTTGGCGCCGGCGGCGGTCACTTTGGCCACGATCGGCGGCAGCGCGTCCCGGACCTTGTGGTTGCCCATCCGGCTGATCAGGGTGAGCCGGCCGGGGACGTTGTCCGGGTTCAGCTTCTCGCAGAGCTCGATCGCCTCGTCCGGAGTGGTGGTCGGGCCGAGCTTGACCCCGATCGGGTTGGCGATGCGGGAGATGAAGTCGATGTGCGCGCCGTCGATCTGCCGGGTGCGCTCACCGATCCACAGGAAGTGCCCGGACAGCCCGTACGGCCGGCCGCCGGAGACCCGGGTCAACGCCCGGTCGTACTCCAGCGCGAGAGCCTCGTGCGAGCAGTACAGGGTGACCGTACGCAACGCCTCGTCGTCGGTCATCCCGCAGGCGCGGATGAACGCCAGGGCCCGGTCGATCTCCCGGGCGATCGCCTCGTACCGCTCCCCGGCCGGCGAGTTGCGCACGAAGCCCTTGTTCCAGTCGTGCACCGCGTGCAGGTCGGCCAGCCCGCCGGCCAGGTAGGCCCGCAACATGTTCATGGCGGCGGCCGAGTTCGCGTACGCCCTGATCATGCGCTGCGGGTCGGCGACCCGCGCCTCCGGCGTGGTCTCCAGTGAGTTGATCATGTCGCCGCGGTAGGCCGGCAGGCCCCGGGCGTCGGTCGGCAGCGACCGGGGCTTGGTGTACTGCCCGGCCACCCGGGCCACCTTCACCACCGGCAACGACGCGCCGTAGGTCAGCACGATCGCCATCTGCAACAGGGTGCGGGCGTTGGCCAGCAGGTGACTCTCGGTGTTGTCGGCGAACGTCTCCGCGCAGTCACCGCCCTGGAGCAGGAACGCCTTGCCCTCGCAGACCAGCGCCAGGCGCTGGCGCAACTGATCGACCTCGTACGGGGCGACCACCGACGGCACGGTGTCGAGCACCTTGCAGACCTCGGCGACCTGGGCCGCGTCGGGCCAGGGTGGGGTCTGGGCGCGCGGCAGCTCCCGCCAGCGGTCCAGGCCGAAAGCCTCGTCCTCGGCGGAGTCGACGGTCGGGCGGCTGGTCTGCAGCACCGGGCTGCCCACGGCGGGATGACTCAACTGATGCCACTCATGGCGCATGGTATTCAGCGTACGGCGACCAGCCGGGTGGGCGACCGGCGAGGGGCCGGGTTCCGGCAGATGGACGACCCTCGACGGTGGCGCAGGTCAGGGCGTGGGCGCCGGGGCGGGGCTGTGCCCGCCGGGCCGCTCGTCGGAGATGCACCAGTCGAGCCCGTCGCGGGTGACGGTGAACAGCAGCGGACGGGTCGCCTTCTTCTTGCCGACGGTCACCGTGACCGCGGTGCTGACCTCCTGCCCGGACGGGCCGGGCCGGATGTCGGTGATCTCGGACTTCGACACCTCGAAGTGGTCGGCGAAGTCGCCGTTCGGCTCGGTGGCGGCGGCGTCGAACGCCTCGTGCAGCACCGCGCAGAGCTGGCTGCGACCGGCCGCCACGTCCTTGGCAGCCATCGCGTCCAGGTACGCCTGGACCCGCTCGCGGGACTTCAGCACGGCCTCCTCGGCCGGTGCCCGTCCGGGTTGCTCCGCCTCGGGCTCACCGCCGACGAAACCACAGCCGACCAGTGCGAACGGCAGGCTGGCGAGCAGCGCGGCGGTACCCGCCGGACGCCGGTTCGTGACCCGCATCGTCACCTCCCTCGATGGCGGACATCGAGACACGGTCGAGCGGCGAGTCTGTCACACCGCCGTCCGGGCATCGAGATCGACCCCGGGCACGCCGGACGGGGAGGGGCCGGTGCGGGGCCCCTCCCCGTCGTGTGGGTGGTGCGTCGACCGTCGGCTCAGCCGAGGCCGCCCTTGATGGCGCTGATCAGCTCACCGTTGCCGGTGTCACCGGAGAGCTCCCAGAAGAAGGCGCCACCGAGGCCCTGGTTCCTGGCGTACGTCATCTTGCCGCCGATGGTCGACGGGGTGTCGTAGCTCCACCAGTTGCTGCCGCACTTGGCGTAGGCCGTGCCGCCGACGGTGCCGGTGGCCGGGCAGGTGTTCTTGAGCACCTTGTAGTCCTCGATGCCCTGCTCGTAGGTGCCCGGCGCGGGCCCGGTCGCGGTGCCGCCCGGCGTGGACTGGGTGACCCCGGTCCAGCCCCGGCCGTAGAAGCCGATGCCGAGCAGCAGCTTGTTGGCCGGGATGCCCTTGCTCTTGAGCTTCTGGATCGCCGCGTCGGACCAGAAGCCCTGCTGCGGAATGCCGGAGTACGAGTACAGCGGCGAGTGCGGAGCGGTGGGGCCCTGCGGGGCGAAGGCGCCGAAGTAGTCGTACGTCATCGGCATGATCCAGTTGAGGTGCGTGGCGGCACCGGCGTAGTCGGTCGCGTCGATCTTGCCGCCGTTGCTGCCGTCGGCGGTGATCGCGGCGGTGACCAGGTTGTTCGAGCCGAACCGGGCACGCAGCGCGCTGGCCACGTTCTTGAACGCGTTCGGGCCGCTGGCGTCACAGGTCAGACCGCAGGCGTTGGGGTACTCCCAGTCGATGTCGATGCCGTCGAAGACGTCCGCCCAGCGCGGGTCCTCGACCAGGTTGTAGCAGCTCTCGGCGAAGGCGGTCGGGTTCTGTGCGGCCTGGGTGAAGCCGCCGGACCAGGTCCAGCCACCGAACGACCAGATCACCTTGAGGTGCGGGTACATCTTCTTGAGCTTGCGCAGCTGGTTGAAGCTGCCGCGCAGCGGCTGGTCCCAGGTGTCGGCGACGCCGTCCACGCTGTCCGCGGCGGTGTACGCCTTCTCGTAGTCGGCGTAGCTGTCGCCGATGGTGCACCGGCCGCCGGTGGTGTTACCGAAGGCGTACAGGATATGGGTCAGCTTCGACGCCGAGCCGCTGGTGTGGATGTTCCGCACGTGGTAGTTGCGAGCGTAGACGCCCCACTGGGCGAAGTAGCCGACCACCTTCTGCGCACCCGGGTTCGGGGGCGTGGTGGTCGGGGGCGTGGTGGTCGGCGGGGTGGTCGTCGGTGGCGTGGTCGTGGGTGGGGTGGTGGTGGGCGGTGCGGTGGTGGGCGGCGGCGTGCCACCGCCGCACGAGGCGCCGTTGATCGTGCAGTTCAGCGGCGCCCGGTACCCGCCGGTGCCGTTGTAGCCCCAGCTGAAGGAGGCGCCCGGGGCCAGCGCACCGGCCCAGCTCTTCTTGACCGCCACATAGCGGTTGCCGTTGCGGGTGACGTCGGCGTCCCAGGAGCTGCCGATGCTGGTGCCCGAGGGCAGCTCGAACTCGATGCGCCAGGTGCTGACGCTGGCGTCCGACCCGTTGGTGATGGTGACCCGCGTTTCGTGCCCCGTTCCCCAGTCCGACACCCGGGTGAACGAGGCGGTCACGCTTCCGGCGCCGAACGCCGAGGCCATCGGGACCGTGGCGACGGTCACCGCGACCACGGCGCCGACCCAGAGGGCCCGGCGAAGCGATCTCTTCATGTGGCGTCTCCAAACAGTTAGGAAACTTTCCAAAAGGATGAGGAGACGCTACTCACACGCCACCACTTCGTCAAGATGTCCATGTATCGATTGCCCCGGACAGCCAGATCGACATCACCGCCGGCCGAGGGCTGGATACCACTCGGTAACCACACCCCACCCGCCGCGCCCGCGAGCACCGGTACGGCGGTAGCCTCCGGGGCATGACCGTCTTCGACATTCCGATCGGTGCGCTCGCCGGCGGCCCGGCCGACCTGGCCCAGTACGGTGGACGCGCCCTGCTGATCGTCAACGTCGCCTCCCGCTGCGGCCTCACCCCGCAGTACGCGGGCCTGCAGGCCCTGCAGGACGAGTACGCCGACCGCGGGCTGACCGTGCTCGGCGTGCCGTGCAACCAGTTCGCCGGTCAGGAGCCGGGCAGCGCGGCGGAGATCAGCGAGTTCTGCCAGGTCAACTACGGGGTCACGTTCCCGATCACGGAGAAGGTCGACGTCAACGGCCCCGACCGCCACCCGCTGTACGCGGCCCTGGTGGACACCGCCGACGCCGACGGGCACACCGGTGACGTCCGCTGGAACTTCGAGAAGTTCCTCGTCGCTCCCGACGGCACCGTCGCCGCCCGCTTCGCCCCCACCGTCACCCCCGACGACCCCACCCTCCGCACCACCATCGACAAAACCGTCCCCGCCTAACAGCCAGCACCCCCACCCACCCCCTCACACCCGACCGGAGAGCCTTGTGGTCGCCCTTTTTGGGCTTTCGCACACTTTTGGACCGACAAAAACTGCATGATCGACGAGCCGGTGGGTGGAACGGCGGAGCGAGGTGGGTCGGTGGAGGGGGTCAGTATGGCGACGGTGGGGTTGATCGGCAGCGGGCATATCGGCGGGACGGTGGCGCGGTTGGCCGTGAACGCCGGGTACGACGTGGTGTTGAGCAACTCACGCGGGCCGGAAACCCTGACCGACCTGGTCGACGAATTGGGGCCGCAGGCGAGCGCCGGCACCGCGGACGCCGCGGCCCGCGCCGGTGACCTGGTGGTGGTCACCATTCCGCTCAAGTCGTACCGCTCGGTGCCGGTCGAGCCGCTGGCCGGCAAGGTCGTCATCGATACCAACAACTACTACTCGCAGCGGGACGGTCAGATCCCCGAGTTGGACGAGGGCACCATCACCAGCGGCGAGCTGCTGCAACGTCACCTGCCGCAGTCCCGCGTGGTGAAGGCGTTCAACAACATCTTCTTCGCCCACCTGCTCACCCTGGCCCGGCCCGGCGAGACCGCCGACCGCAGCGCGCTGCCGATCGCCGGTGACGACCCCGAGGCCAAGGCCACCGTGACCGAGTTTCTGGACCGGATCGGCTACGACACGGTGGACGCGGGCACGCTCGCCGACAGTCGGCGCTTCCAGCCGGACACCCCCGCCTACGGCGTCATCTACTCCGCCGACCCCGCCAACGTGGAACAGGAAGCCCCGGCCGGCGCGGGCGTGCTGCGCGCCGCCCTCGCGGAAGCCGGCTGACCCGGCTGCCGTTGCACTCAGTGCCTCCCGGTGGCGGCACGCCGGGCCCGCCACTCGGGCGCCAGCACCGACCAGATCTCCAGGTCGACGCGGCCCTGCGGCCCCGGCAACGTCTCCCGCAGGACACCGTCGCGGCGCATGCCCAGCCGGCGGGCCACCGCGATGCTGCGCACGTTGCCGGCGTTGGTGCGCCACTCGACGCGGTGCAGCCCGCGCTCGACGAGCACCCAGTCGATGAGCCGTTCGACCGCCCGGGTCACCAGCCCCCGCCCCTCGGCGGCCGGTTCCAGCCAGCAGCCCGCCTCGCACACCCCGGACGCCGCGTTGAGCGACACCAGCAGCACCCCGCCGACCAGGGTGCCGCCCGACCAGATACCCCAGATGCCGCCGTCGTCGCGGGCCCACCGGTCGGCGTAACGCTGGAGCACGTGCCGCGCCCCAGCGAGGTCGGTGGCCACGAAGGACGGCGACACCCACGGCGCGATGTGCTCCCGGGCCCGGTCCAGATTGCCCAGGAACTCCTCGGCGTGCCACGGGTTCAGCGGCCGCAGCTCGGCATCCGCACCCAACGCAAGGGCGAACATCAGCGCCCACCTCGCCGCATCCCGGCCATCGACGTGGGACGGAAGCCCAGCTCCCGGTAGAGCGGCTCGCCCTCCGGACTGGCCTTCAGGTCCACCGTGCGCACGCCGCGCTCGGCGAACCAGCCGAGCAGCGCGCCCAGGCAGGCCCGCGAGAAGCCCCGACGACGGTACGCGGGATCGGTCGCCACGTTGAAGACGTACCCGGACCGGCCACTCGGATCCGCCGGCCCGCCGAGCCGCAGGTCGACCACCCCGACCGCACAGGCGGCAAGCGTCCCCGGTCGGCCCGGCGCATCCACCACGTAGGCGGCGAGATCGGCCTCCGGATCCGGCAGCTGCCGCCGGAGCGTACGCAGGGCGGTGTGCTGCCATTCGCCGGGCTCCGGTGGCGCGCCATCCATCGCACCCAACATGACCGCCCGCAACCGGACCAGTTCCCGGGCGTCGTCCACACTCGCCCGCCGCACTCCACTCACCGGCAGAGACTAGCCGCCCTCGCCTCTCGGCACCGACCGGCGGTTCCCCGGCCGCCCACTACCGGCCGAGGCTACGCCCGCAGGATCGTCGCGGAACCGGCAGCGATCGGGTCGGCACGACGACGAGCGCCGCGGATCTCGGCCGGGGCAGGGTCAGATCGGGCGGCGGCCGGCGAAGCCGCAGTCGGCGCGGTGGTACCAGCGCACGTCGGTGTCCCCCTCCAGCCAGCACCAGAGCACCTGTCGCCCCTCGCGCTCACCCGGGAAGTCGAGCAGCACCGGTGCCACGCTCTTGACCTCGATGCCGTGCTGCTGGATCTCGTCGAGGACCGCGTACAGCCGGGCTTCCAGGCCCTTGACCTCTGCCCGACCACCGAGTGCGCTGAGCCCGTGGCCGGCCAGGTCGGCCTGCAACTCGGCCAGGTCGGCCCGGACCCGGATCAGTTCCTCGATCCGGGGATGCAGGGTGGCTACCAGGTGCCGGGCCTGGGCGAGAGTGAACACCGCGCCAGTATGCGCCACCCCCGATCACCGGAACGACCCCGCACCGCAATTCGCCGTCCACCCCGTTGATCATGAGGTTAGCGGCAGCTTGAAGATCGACTACTGCCGCTAACCTCATGATCAACGCCGAAGGGAATGGGGTGGGGTGGGTGGGTTATTCGGCTTGGGTGGCTAGTTCGCGGGCGCGGTCGCGGGCGGCTTCGAGGGCGGCCAGCAGGGCGGCGCGGACGCCGTGGTTCTCCAACTCGCGGATGGCGGAGATGGTGGTGCCGGCGGGCGAGGTGACCGCCTCGCGCAGCTTGACCGGGTGCTCACCGGAGTCGCGCAGCATCACCGCCGAGCCGATCGCGGTCTGCACGATCAGGTCGTGCGCCACCTGGCGGGGCAGGCCGAGCAGGATGCCGGCGTCGGTCATCGCCTCGACCAGCAGGTAGAAGTAGGCCGGGCCGGAACCGGACAGGGCGGTCACCGCGTCCTGCTGGGTCTCGGGTACCCGGATCGTGGCGCCCAGTGGTTTGAACATCTCCTCGGCCAGCGCCAGGTGCTCACCGGTGGCGTGCGCGCCGGCCGAGATCGCGGTCATCGCCTGGTCCACCAAGGCCGGGGTGTTGGTCATCACCCGCACCACCGGGGTGCCCTCGGGCAGCCGGCGGCTGTAGAAGCTGCTCGGCAGGCCGGCGCAGAGCGAGACCAGCAGCTTGCCGGCTGGCACCTTGGGACCGATCTCGTCCAGCAGCGCGGCGGCGTCCTGCGGCTTCACCGCGACGGCCAGCACCTCGGCCTCGTCCACCGCGGTGAGGTTGTCCACCACCCGTACGCCGTAGCGGGCGGCCAGTTCCTCGGCGCGGGCCGGGCGGCGGGCGGTGGCCAGCAGCCGGTCCGCCGGCCAGCCGGACCGCAGCAGCCCGGAGAGCACCAGCTCACCGATCTTGCCGGCACCGATCACCGCGACGGTGTGCACCTCGGCTGACACCTGGCGTACCCCCTTCGTGGGCCGGCGTCGCGGCGGGCCCGAGGCCCGACCGCGACGCCGGAGCGACGATCAGCTACCGAAGAAGACCTCGGCCTCGGCGTACCGCTCCAGCGGCACGGTCTTCAACTCGGCGGTGGCGTCGGCGAGCGGGACGCGGACGATGTTCGTGCTCTGCATCGCGACCATCTTGCCCCAGTCGCCCTCGTGGGCGGCGTCGATGGCCTGCAGGCCCAGCCGGGTGGCGAGCACCCGGTCGAACGCGGTGGGGGTGCCGCCGCGCTGGATGTGGCCGAGCACGACGGTGCGGGCCTCCTTGCCGGTCTTGGCCTCCAGCTGCTCGGCCAGCCACTGGCCGATGCCACCGAGCCGGACGTGCCCGAACGCGTCAAGCTCCTGGTTCTGCAGGACCATCTGGCCCTCCAGCGGCTGGGCGCCCTCGGCGACCACGACGATCGGGGCGTACTGGTGCTGGAAGCGCTTCTCGACGTAGCCGGCGACCTGCTCGACGTCGAAGTTCCGCTCGGGAAGCAGGATCACGTTGGCACCGCCGGCCAGACCGGCGTGCAGGGCGATCCAACCGGCGTGCCGACCCATCACCTCGACCACCAGGGTGCGGTGGTGGCTCTCGGCGGTGGTGTGCAGTCGGTCGATCGCCTCCATGGCGATGTTGACGGCCGTGTCGAACCCGAACGTGTAGTCGGTCGCGCCGAGGTCGTTGTCGATGGTCTTCGGCACGCCGATGACGTTGACGCCCAGCTCGTGCAGCTTGGTGGCGACGCCGAGGGTGTCCTCACCGCCGATGGCGATGAGCGCGTCGACGCCCTGCGCGGCCAGGTTGTCCTTGATCCGCTCGACGCCGTTCTCGATCTTGAAAGGGTTGGTCCGGGAGGAGCCGAGGATCGTGCCGCCACGGGGCAGGATGCCGCGGACCTCCGCGATGCCGAGCGGACGGGACAAGCCCTCCAGCGGGCCCTTCCAACCGTCCTGGAAACCCACGAACTCGTGGCCGTAGCTGGCGACGCCCTTACGGACCACCGCCCGGATGACCGCGTTGAGACCCGGGCAGTCGCCGCCGCCGGTGAGCACGCCGATACGCATGATCTGCTCATCCTCCTGGGGAGCATCTGGTCAAGCCCGATCAAGCCCCAGGATATGTGTCAGCGCGGACCTCGGCACCGTTGCCGGCCCGGGGCGGGCCGTCCCTACGAACTGTAGTCGCCGCCCGGTACGACGCACACCGCGCCCCACTACCGGTCAGTAGCCGTCCTCCCGGCGATCGGCCGGCGACCCACCGGTGGGCGCGGCGCACACCGGGCCGATCAGCTCGACCTGCTCACCGCTGGCGTCCCAGCACCGTGCGGCCGTCGGGTGCACGCCGACCAGCGTGAGACCGGCGGTGGCCGGACCGTCCGGAAACCAGGCGGCCAGCCCCGGATGCCACAGTCGTTCGGCGCGGGCCTGGTCGTGGTCGTCCCGGGCACTGCCGGTGATCGAAGCCCAGACCTGCGCCCGCGGGTCGTACAGGCCCAGCTCGACCTCCGGGTTCACCCGCAGCTGGCGGACGGTCACCGAGCCGGTGTACGCGAAGAACCACAACTGCCCGTCGAACTCCGCCCGTTGCAGCACCATCGGCCGGCCCACCAGCCGACCGTCGAGGGAGATCGTGGTCATGACGCAGATCCGCGCGGCCCGGATCAGCTCGGTGATCCGGGCCCGGGCCCGCCGGCCGCCGATCACGTCGGTACTCCCCTGCGCCTGCCCACGCCGGCAACTCCCTCGCCTCGGCCCCTTCGGCGAACCGGTGCCCGCGACGGCCCCGGTCAAACCACCGAATCACCGGATCTCACGAACCGGTCATCGCCCGCCACCGGGCCAGGTTGTGCCGGGCGTCGACAAGCGCGTCGTGTCGGGCCGCCGCGGCGTTGGGCAGCGGAGGCCGCCCCCGGTCGTCCCACAACTGCCGCAACTCCTTGGTGTACCGGGGGATCTCCCGGGGCAGCGCCGGCATCGCGCCCCACAACTGCGCCAACACCACGTGGTCGTACGCCGCGTACCAGGCCCACAGCTCCACCTCCTCGCCGGGCCGGTCCCGGATCGGCTCGACCAGGAACTCGTACAGGTCGTCGCGGATGCGTTCGCGGGACCGCCACGCCCGGTCGGCCGGGGAGGGCAGCTTGTCCAGGACGTTGCGACGCACCCAGGGCACCGCGCGGGACGCGTCGAACTCGGTGGAGACCGCGTAGAACTCGCGGCCGTGCTCGTCGACGACGCCGATCGAGACCAGTTCGACGGTCCGGCCGTCCTCGATGAACTCGCAGTCGTAGAAGTAGCGGTAGGCCATCGCCACCATCCTCGCCGACGGTCACCGGGGGCCGTCGATCGGGTCGGCGACACCGGGAGCGCTTCCATGGCCCCGCACCGAGGTCACGCCCAGCTCGAACCGGTCACGGAAGTGATTTGAGGGGTGTACAGCACGCGACCGGACCGTCATGATCTGATGTGTTACCGCTGCCGGACGCCGAACGGGTGTCGGATCACCTCGTCAGGGCCTTCAGGCTCACCCGGTGAGCGAGTTGGGGTCCTTGACCGGGGAGGGGTGGGGCCGTGGAGATGCGCCTGCCGGAGCCGGGCGACGCGCTCACCGGCGTTGACATGTTCGCCGGGCTCGAGCCGGAGGTACGCCAGCGGGTGGTCGCCGCGGCGGTGCCCCGCACCTACCGCAAGGGTCAGCTGCTGTTCGTGGAGAACGACCCGGGCGAGTCGCTGATCATCCTGCGGCGCGGCGCGGTGGCCGTGTTCCGGACCGCGCCCACCGGCGAGCGGGCGATCCTGACCGTGATGCGACCGCCGGACGTGCTGGGCGAGGTCTCCCTGCTGGACGCCTCGACCCGCTCGACCTCGGCCGAGGCGATCGAGGACACCGCCGCGCTGGCGCTGTCCCGGCCGGCCTTCATGGAGCTGGTGCACTCGAACGCGCGCATCCTCGACGCGGTGATGCGCTCCCTCGGCGCGTTGATCCGCCGGTTGACCGAGCAGAACGCCGACCACGTCTTCCTCGATCTGCCCGGCCGGGTGGCCAAGACGCTGGTCCGGCTCGCCGGCGAGAGCCAGGCCCCGATGATCACCATCGAGCTGAACCAGAGCCAGCTCGCCGAGATGGCCGGCGGGTCCCGGCAGAGCGTCAACCAGGCGATCGGGTCGTTCGCCAGCCGGGGTTGGCTGCGCACCGAGGGCCGGCGGATCGTGGTCACCGACGTGCCCGCGCTACGCCGCCGCGCCGGCATGAACGAGCGCTGAGCGGCCCCGCACCGAACGCGGCGGCGAAGACCGAGGCGGGGCCGGGACGATACGTCCCGGCCCCGCCCACGCGCGTTCGGTCAGGGCTTGGTGCTGCCCGGTCCGACCCAGTCCGTCCCACCCGGTCCGACCCAGTCCGTACCGTCCTTGCCACCGCCGGGCACCTCGCCGACGATCCCCTGGGCCTGGAGCTGCGCGAGGGTGGCGGCGTCCACGTCCACCGAGTCTCCGGCGGAGTGGGCGACCCCGTTTCCGTCGGTCCAGTCACTCTTCAGCATCACGTACACCATGGAGCTGTCCCCCTGATCAGCGGTCAACGAATCGGCTGCCTGAATCTAGCCGTTCCGAAGCGTGGTGAACTGCCCGGCTGAGTGTCCACAAGCCAACAGCCCGGTACCCGACAGTGCGTCCGACAGCGATACTCGATGCTGCGCCCCGGGGGGTCGGGGGCCTGCCACTGGAGGGTGTCATCGCCGCGCAGTGTGACCGCTGTGGACGTACCGCCGCCGAGGGCGACCGCTTCTGCGGTGGCTGCGGCGCGGAACTCGGTGCCGTCTGCCCGCACTGCCTGCGCCCGCTCGCGCCGGACGTGGCCTTCTGCACCTCCTGCGGCGCGCCCCGGGCCGGCACCGACCGACCCGGCGCCCTGAACCAGGAGGATCGCCGCCGGGTCAGCGTGCTCTTCGTCGATCTGATCGACTTCACCCCGTACGTCGAGCGGGCCGACCCGGAGCTGGTCCGGGGCATGCAGACCGGCTTCTTCTCCGCCGCCCGCCGGGTGGTCGGCCAGTACGGCGGGGTGGTGGAGAAGTACATCGGCGACGCGGTGATGGCGCTGTTCGGGGCGCCGGTGGCCACCGAGACCGACGCGTTGCGGTGTGTGCGGGCCGGGTTGGAGTTGCAGCGGGTGCTGACCCGGTTCACCCCGACCGGCACCGACGGGTTGCGCTTCCGGGTCGGGGTGGCGACCGGTGAGGCGCTCGTCGACGTGGCCGCCGCCCGCGACGGTGGGCAGGCGATCGTCGCCGGCGACGTGGTCAACACCGCCTCGCGGTTGCAGTCGGCGGCGCCGTCGGGCGGGGTGCTCGTCGACGGCGCCACGCACGCGCTGACCCGGGACACCATCCGGTACGACGAGCAACCCCCGGTCACCCTGCGCGGTCGGTCGGCACCGACCGAGGTGTGGCTGGCCCGGTCCGCGGTACGTCAGCAGCCCACCGATCGGGAACCGGACACCACTCCCCTGATCGACCGGGAACACGAGCTGGGCATGCTGGTCAACGCCCTGCACCGCAGCCTGCGCGACCGCCGACCCCAGGTGGTGACCGTCTTCGGCCGGGCCGGCATCGGCAAGAGCCGGCTGGTCCGCGAGTTGCACCGGCACACCGGCCGGCTGGTGGACGAGCCGCTGACCTGGCGGATCGGCAGGTGTCCACCGTTCGGCGAGAACGTCACGTTCGCCGCGCTCGCCGACATCGTCAAGGCCGAGGCGGGCATCCTCGACACCGATCCGGCGGCCAGCGCCGCGCAACGGCTGACCGCCGCCGTCGGCGAGCTGGTCGGTGTCGCCGAGCGGGGCCGGGTGGCCGACGCGCTGCGTCCGCTGGTCGGGCTGGCCGGTAACCCGCTGCCGGCGGAGGAGGCGGAGTCGGCGTGGCGGCGGTTCCTGCTGGCCCTGGCGGCCCGTCGCCCCACCGTGCTGGTCTTCGAGGATCTGCACTGGGCCGACGATCCGATGCTGCGCTTCGTGGAGCTGCTGGGCGCGGCGGCCCGGGACGTACCGCTGCTGCTGCTGTGCACCGCCCGCCCGGAACTCGTCGACCGGGATCCGAGCTGGGCGGGGACCATCACCGGTTCGGTCACCATCGCCCTGCCACCGTTGCGGGACACCGGCATCGCCGCGTTGTACGCGCACATGTTCGGCCAGGCCGCGTTCTCCGCCGACCTGCTCACCCCGCTGGTGGAGGTGGCCGGCGGCAATCCGCTCTACGCCCACGAGTACGTCCGGATGCTGATCGAGCAGGGGGCGCTGCGACAGTCCGGCCGTGGCTGGTCGCTGGAGAAGCACCTGGACCTGCCGATGCCGGAGAGCGTGCACGCGGTCATCGCCAACCGGGTCGACCTGCTCGACGCCAAGGACCGGGCGGTGCTGCTGGCCGCCGCCGTGGTCGGGGTGCAGTTCTGGCCGGGCGCGGTGGCCGCCGCCGTCGGCCAGCCGGTCGAGTCCGTCGAGCGTGCCCTGCGTCGGCTGGAACAGCGGGACTTCGTCCACGAGCAGACCACCTCCACGATGGCCGGCCAGCCGGAGTACCGCTTCCGACACGTCCTGGTCCGGGACGTGTGCTACCAGCGGCTGCCCCGGACCGAGCGGGTGGCCCGGCACGATCGCACCGCCGACTGGTTGGACACCCTGTCACAGAGTCGGGACACCGACCTGGCCGAGGTGCTGGCGCACCACCGCTGGGCGGCGCACGAGATCGCCCGCTCGCTGGGCATGGAGACCAACCGCTACGCCGCGCCGGCCCGGGCCGCGCTGCACCGGGCGGCCCGCCGGGCGTACGCGCTGCACGGGCTGGACGCCGCCGCCGGCCACGCGGCCCGGGCGCTCGGTCTGGCCGACGACTCCGATCCGGTGGGCCGGCTCCAGTTGGAGCTGTTGAGCACTGAGATCTCGTTCCACCGCGACGGCAACGCGTTCCTCTCCGGCGGTGGGCCGGAGCAGGTGCAGGCGCTCGCCGAGCGGCTGCTCGCGTACGGCGACGAGGCGTGCGCGGCGCGGGCCTGGACGCTGCTCGGCCAGGCGGCGTGGCTGCGCGCCGACCGACCGGCGGCACTGGCCTGTCTGGACCGGGCGGTACGGCTGTTCGACCCGCTGCCGGACAGCGCGCAGAAGGCCGACGCCTTCGCCGAGCTGGGGCGGCTGCACATGCTCAACTACGAACGTGATCCGGCCGTCGCGGCGGCCGACACGGCCGCGGCGATCGGCGAACGGCTCGGGCTGACCGAGATCCGCACCAACGCCCGGATCACCGCGGCCACCGCGCGGTACCAGGCCGGCGACCGGGCCGGACTCGACGAGTTGTACGCGATCGTGGAGTCCAGCCGGACCGGTCAGCTGCTCGCGTTGCCCCGGGCCACCCAGAATCTCGCCTACGCCGTCTGCGAGGAGGGCGACTGGGTACGCTCCGACGCGCTGCTGGCCGCCGCCCCGGCCCGCACCGCCAGCGGGCAGACCCTGACCACCAGCTACTCGAGCGAGGCGACGCGGGCCTGGTTCGAGGGGGACTTCGACCGGCTGCTCACCGCCGCCGACGCCTGCATGAACACCCCGACCGGCAGCTGGGACATGCAGGTACGCGGCCTGCGGTCGTGCCTGCTGGTGCTGCGCGGCCAGCCGGTGCCGCCGGGCCCGCCCGCCGACGGGGCGCCGGACGGGGCCCCGCCGCGCGACGACGTGGCCGCCGCGCTGGACACCGCGCGGCGCAGTGGCTTCCACCGGCTGCACTGGACGATGCTCGCGATGGGCGCGTTGTGCCGGGCGGTGCAGGGTCGCCTCGACGAGGCCGCCGCGCTCGTCGACGAGCTGGCCGAGTCGTGGACGGCGGTGCCGGCGCTGGCCAGTGGGGAGTGGATCGCGGCGGCCGGCTGGGCGGCCAGCCTCGCCGGGCGCAAGCCCGCGGCCCGGGTACGCGCGATGCTCGACCGGGTCGGCCACCGTACGCCCTGGTCGGAGGCGGCACTGCGGACCGTGACCGGCGCGCTGGCCGGGTTCGACGACAACCACCGGCACGCCGCCGACCTGCACCTCGCCGCCGCCGAGATCTACGCCGGCATTCCCGACGTCACCGACCGGATGCTGGCGCTGACCTTCGCGGTACGCGAACTGGCGGCCACCGACGACCACGCGACGGCCGGCGCGCCCCTGACCGAGTTGCGCGCCTTCGCGCGTCGCAACGCCGCGCCGGGCCTGCTCGCCCTGGCTTATCCACCCACCGGCACCGCCCGGACGCTCGCCTCCTGACCGACGTGCGGGCCGCGCCGCACACCCGCGCGGGGCGGGCGGCTCAGGCCGCGACCGGAGTGGCCGGCGCGGTCGTCGGGGTGAGCTGGGTCTTGAGCTGCTGGGCGTAGACGTCGACGTACTCCCGGCCGGAGAGCTCCATCAACTCGTACATGATCTCGTCGGTGACCGCCCGCTCGACGAACCGGTCACCGGCCAGCCCGGCGTAACGGGAGAAGTCCAGCGGCGGTCCGAAGCGGATCCGTACCCGGGCCAGGTTCGGGATGAGCTGGCCCGGCGGCTGGATCTCGTCCAGGTTGAGCATCGCCACCGGCACCACCGGCGCACCGCTCTCCAGCGCCAGCCGGGCCACCCCGGTCTTGCCCCGGTAGAGCCGACCGTCGGGCGAACGGGTGCCCTCCGGGTAGATGCCGGCGATGCCACCGGAGCGCAGCACCGTCAGCTGGGTGTCCAGCGCGGCACGGGCGGCCCGGCCACCGGAGCGGTCCACCGGGATGGTGCCGGTGCCGGTGAAGAACATCTTGGTCAACCAGCCCTTGACCCCCTTGCCGGTGAAGTACTCCGCCTTGGCCACGAAGGTGACCTTCCGGGGCACGATCAGCGGCGTGAAGATCGAGTCGGAGAAGGAGAGATGGTTGCTGGCCAGGATGACCGGACCGGTCGCCGGTACGTGGTGCAGACCCTCCACCCGCGGCCGGAAGATGAGCCGCAGCAGCGGGCCGAGCAGCACGTACTTCAGCAGCCAGTAGAGCACCGGCGTCCTTTCGGCAGGTGTTGGTCACCGCGGACCGCGCCGGACCGGGTGATCGTGGCACGAGCCTACGAACCGCCGGCCGGCCGCGGCAACGGACGCTCGGCCCGAAACCACCCGTCACGTTCGGTGTCGGACCGACCTCCTGGCCGGCGTTCGGCCGTACGCCGCGCCACAAGGCACTCCCGGAACCCACCCTCGACGTGTCACGATTCAGGGCACGGGGCGTGCGGGGGCGCGCCGAGGGGCCGCGGGGCGCGCCGGTGGCGCGATGAGGAGGATGGTCGGTGTCAGCGGGTGGGGCCCGCCGGGGACGGCGGGACAACGGTCTCGACGCGAGCGAGTACGCCATCGCCGGTGATGTCGATCCGCGCGTCGGCGAGCACCTGCTCGACGTGCTGGCCGCCGGCGGGATCGCCGCCTACCTGCAACCGTCGGCCGACCTGAACCCGGTCACCCGCACCACCACCGTGCCGTCCCGGCCGGTGGACCGGCTCTACGTGGACCGCTCGCACCTGAGCACCGCCCGGGACTACCTCAGCCAGCTCGCCGACGAGACCGGCGACGCCCGGGTCGGCGCCGAGCCGGACATCGACGCCGAGTGGGAACGGATCGTCGCCGGATTCCACACCTCGCCGGACACCGGCGACCATCCGTGGCCCGCCGCCGAGAACGTGGACGACCCGGCCGGGCGGGGCGGCACGGCCACCGCCACCCGGCCGGGCACCGACGAGCCCGGCCCGACCGCCACCGACGTACGCCGGCTGCCGTGGGCCGCCGACATCTCCGGCGTGTCGGTCGGGCGTGGGCCCCGCGACGGTGAGGGCCCGTCGCTGCTGGACGGCCTGGACACCTTCGGCTCGGAGCTGCCCGACGACCCGGACGACGACGAGCGTTACGTACCGCCGCCGCCACCGCCGCTTCCCCGCGTGTCGAAGTTCGCGCTGGCCGGCATCCTCGCCGTGCTGCTCGGCTTCGTGCTGTTCCTCTTCCCCGATCTGCTCCCCGCCGACCAGGGCGTCGTCACGCTGCTCGGCTTCACCGGCATCCTCGCCGGCTTCGTCACGCTGGTGTGGCGGCTGCGGCCCGGCGACGCCGACGACCGCGACCCGGACGACGGCGCCGTGGTCTGAGCCGGCGCGCAGGGTAGCCGTCCGGATACCGGGACGGCGGCCGCCCGTGCCGAGGCGCGTAACAGTGGTGTAACTTACTGTCAGTAGGAATACCGCAGTACGTCACGTCACCCGCCGACTGCCCGGTTGTTCCTCCCTCGTGGCGGTCACTCCCCTGCTGATCGGAATGCCCGAGATGCGACAGAGTTCCCTCGTGGTGGTGGCCAACCGCCTACCCATCGACGACAGCGTGGCACCCGACGGTGCCTGCGAGTGGCGACGCAGCCCCGGTGGGCTGGTCAGCGCGCTGCACCCGCTGCTCCGCCACACCCCCGCGACCTGGGTCGGCTGGGCCGGTGGGACCGGTCCCGCGCCCGAACTGCCCGATATCGACGGGGTGCGGATGCACTCCGTGCCGCTCAGCGGCGACGACCTGCGCGACCACTACGAGGGCTTCGCCAACGCGACCCTCTGGCCGATCTACCACGACGCGGTCGAGCAGCCGCAGCACCACCGGCGCTGGTGGGACGCCTACCTCCGGGTCAACCAGCGGTTCGCCGAGGCCACCGCGCAGGTCGCCGAGCCCGGCGCGGTGGTCTGGGTGCAGGACTACCACCTGCAACTGGTACCGGGGCTGCTCCGCACGCTGCGACCCGACCTGCGCATCGGCTTCTTCCTGCACGTGCCCTTCCCGCCGCCGGAGCTGTTCATGCAGCTGCCCCGCCGGGCCGAGCTGCTGCGCGGGATGCTCGGCGCCGACCTGGTCGGCTTCCAGCGCGCCCAGGCGGCGCACAACTTCGCCCAGCTGGTGACGAAGGTGCTGGGGTTGCCGGCCACCGACCGACGGATCGGGATCGACGACCGGGTGGTGCGCATCGGCGCGTTCCCGGTGTCGATCGACACCGTCGAGATGGCCGCGCTGGCGGACCGCCCGGACGTGGCCGACCGGGCTCGCCGACTGCGCCACGACCTGGGCAGCCCCGAGCAGGTGATCCTCAGCGTCGACCGGATGGACTACACCAAGGGCATCGAGCAGCGGCTCAAGGCGTACAGCGAGCTGCTGGCCGGCGGGCACGTCAAGGTCCGCGACACCGTGCTGGTGCAGGTGGCGGTGCCCAGCCGGGAGCGGGTCAGCCAGTACCAGATCTTGCGGGACCGGGTGGAGCGGGAGGTCGGGCGGATCAACGGGGAGTTCGGCCGGGTCGGTGAGCCCGCCATCCACTACCTCACCCAGCCGTTCGACCGTGCCGAGCTGGCCGCGCTCTACCGGGTCGCCGATGTGATGGCGGTGACCCCGCTGCGCGACGGCATGAACCTGGTCGCCAAGGAGTACGTCGCCGCCCGGGTCGACGACACCGGCGCGCTGCTGCTCAGCGAGTTCGCCGGGGCCGCCGCCGAGCTGCCGCAGGCGTACCTGGTCAATCCGCACGACCTGGAGGGGCTCAAGCAGGGACTGCTCGCGGCGGTGCGGGCCGACCCCGCCGACGTCCGGGAACGGATGCGGTCCATGCGCGCGTACCTGCACGAACACGACATCCGGGCCTGGGCCCGCTCCTACCTGTCCACTCTGGATCAGAGCGGTTCGATGCTCGCCCATCTCGGCGGCGGCTGAGACCGGCTGTCGGGCCACGCCCGCGACGACCTCAGCCGAGGTCGTCGCGGCCCGGTTCCTTGATCAGCCAGTCGAGGATCGCGTCGACGGGCTCCCGCCACCGTGCGTCGAGCATCAGGTCGTGCCCCATGCCGGGAAAGAGCAGCGGAGCCGAACCGTACCGCCGCGCGGCCCGGGTCAGCGCCGCCGCCGGCACCACCCGGTCGTCCGGGCTACCCAGCACCAGCACCGGCGGATCGCCCACCGCCGGCTCCGGATCGGCGCCGGTCAACAGCTGCCACTGGGCCCGCCGGGCCGCCCGCCCCAGCCGCGCGGCGTGCCGCCGAGCGTCGGTCTCGGGCAGTTCTGCGCTGAACAGCTGCCGGCGGTTGAGCCGCAACCCGGCGCCGAACACCGCCGGCAGGGTGCCGAGCGGGTTGCGGCGCAGCGCGGTGCCGAACGTCGCCCAGCCGCCGAACACCGGCGCCACCAGCACCGCCGCCCGAGCCGGGTAGCGGGCCAGGGCGTGCGCGACCACCAGGGCCCCGGCGCCGTGCCCCACCAGCACCGCCCGCCGCGGCAGGCCGGCCGCCACCTGGACCACGTCGTGGGCGTACGCCCGCAGGGTCGCCTCCGGCGCCGGGGCGCTGCCGCCGTGCCCGCGCAGGCTCATCGCGTAGGCGCTGAAGCCACGGGCGGCGACATGTCCGAGCCAGTTCTCCGCGTACGCCCAGGCACCATGGCCGAAGCCCGGCACGAACAGCAGCGGCGGTCGCCCTTCCTCCAACTCCGGGACGGCGCTGAGCACCTCACGCCGGACCGGGCGCACCGGCCGCGCCCACTCCCAGCCGCGCATCACCCGCTCGGTCACTTGCTCTCCAGCTCGCGTAGGGCGCGCTCCAGCGCGCGCAGGTAGTCGGCGTGCCCGACCTCGAACCAGTGCCGGGTGGAGTCCTTCACCTGTCCCGAGTAGCGTTCGCCCGCCCCGGCGCGTACCCGGGCGGCGAAGGCGGCGGCCCGCTCCGGACGGCTGACGCGCGCCCGCAGCAACCGGGCGAAGAGCACGGCCTGCCAGTGGGCCAGCGGGAAGATGCCGGAGTCCGGTTGGACCAACCCGGTCACCGCGAGCGTGGGATGGTCCGGTACGAGGGCGTTGAGCCACAGTCGGGGCCGACCCACCCCCTCGTCGTCACCGAGCAGCTTGCCGTCGAGGAACTCGAAGCGGGGCAGGTAGCCGGTGGCGAAGACGACAAGTTCCGGATCGAGCTGCCGGCCGTCGGTGAGCTCCACCGAGTGCGGGTGGAAGCGCGCGACGTCCGGTACCGGGGTGATCGCGCCGTGGCCCACGTGGTACACGAGCAGGCTGTTGGCGATCGGGTGTGTCTCGTACACCCGGTGGTCCGGCTTCGGCAGGCCGAAGCGGGTCAGGTCACCGACGGTCAGTCGCAGCGTCCGGTGGTAGAGCCACTGCCGGACCCGCAGCGGTACCCGCAGCGCCAGCAGCAGGTCGTTGACCTGGTCGGCAGGGCGACCGAAGACGTACTTCGGCGCGTACCAGTAGCCGCGACGGGTGGAGTGCCAACACCGTGACGCCTGCTGGGCGGCCTCCACGGCGATGTCGCAGCCGGTGTTGCCGGCACCCACCACCAGCACCCGCTTGCCCCGCAGCTGCGCCGAGTCCTTGTACGACGAGGCGTGCATGACCTCGCCACGGAACTGCTCGAGCCCCTCGTAGCGGGGCAGCTTCGGTGACCAGTTGTGCCCGTTGGCGATCACCACGGCGCCGTACCGGGAGGTGCGCTCGGGGCCGTAACCGCCGGTGCTGCGGGTGGTGACGTCCCACCGCTCGTCGCCGACCGGCTCGACCCGCACCACCTCGGTGCCGAACCAGATGTGCCGGCGCAGGTCGAAGTGGTCGGCGTAGCGCTCGAAGTAGGACAGCAACTGACCGTGGTGCGGGTAGTCCGGCCAGTCGTCGGGCATCGGGAAGTCGGGAAACTGGGTGAACGGCCGCGACGAGATCAGGTGGGTGCTGGCGTACACCGGGCTGCGGTCGTGCCGCCAGTTCCAGGCGCCGCCGACGCCGGTCTCCCGTTCGTAGCAGTCGACCCCGAAGCCGTGCTCGGCGAGGTTCTTCACGGCGGTCAGGCCGCTGGCACCGGCACCGATGACGCAGACGGTGTCGCCCCGGTCGGAGACCGGACGGCCGTCGGGGCCGCGGGCGAGCGTGGTCGTCTCCGGATCTGGCCGGCCGGGCTCGGTGGAGGTGGGCACCGGGGGATCTCCTTCGTCTCGGCACGAGTGCCGGGTCGCGCGAAATCCTCTCCACAACGGAGCGGGATGTCCAGCCCGGCGAACGGCCGATGTCAGGCGGTGGTGGGCAGCAGCAGGTCGACCAGGACCGGGAAGTGGTCACTGGCCCGCCGGGCCAGCGGGGTGTCCACCACGTCGTAGTCGACCACGGTGATCCGCGCGTCGACGAACAGCGCGTCGATGCGCCGGCGCGGGTCCGCGCACGAGTAGGTGAGCCGGTCGGCCCGGTCGGCCGCCACCGCCGCGTCGGTCAGCCCGTCGGCGACGGTGCGCCACGCCGGCCCGCCCGGCTCCTCGTTGAGGTCGGCGGCGGCGATCACCGGATGCGGTGCGGTGGCCAGGTCCCGCTTGAACAGCCCGGCCTGACCGGGACGCTCCGCCGGGTCGGTGGACAGGTGTGACCCGGCCACCGTGAACCGGGCGGAGGTGCCCACCCGACAGTCGGCGTACGCGGCGCCGCGCAGGTGCCGGCCGGGGGTGAGCGGGAAGCGCCGGCACCGGGTGCCGGTCACGCGTACCCGGAGGCTGGTCAACAGCAGGTTGCCCAGCGACGGTAGGCCGCCGGCGGCGACCACCAGACCGAACGACTCGGCCAGCGCGGCCGACTTCTCCCGCCACCGGAACCGGCGCGGTCCCTCCTGGACGATGACCACGTCCGGCGCCGCCGCGCGCACCACCGCGGCCAGCGCGGCGGTGTCGTCGCGCTGGCCGTGGACGTTGTACGACAGCACCCGCAGCGGCACCCCGTGCTCGGTCACGGGGTGTGGTGTCGAGGTCACCGTCAGATCCGCCGGGCCAGGTCGGCGGCGCCGATGACGCCGGCGGAGTTGCCGAGCTCGGCCGGCCGGATCTCGGCCACCGGCAGTCGGCTGCGTTGCGCCAGCGCTTCGGTGAACGAGCGACGGGTGGGGCCCATCAACAGGTCGCCGGCGTCGATGACGCCACCGCCGACGACCAGGATCTGCGGGTCGAGGATCTGTGCCATGTCCGCCAGGCTGGTGCCGAGCCAGCGGCCGACCTGCGCGAACGCCTCGGCCGAGACGGGGTCGCCGCCCTTGGCGGCGGCGGTGACCATCGGGCCGGTGATCGCCTCGGCCTCCCCGTCGGCCAACTCCAGCAGGGCGGCGGCCCGGTGCGGCTCCTGCCGGGCGGCGGCCCGGGCGAACCGGACCAGGGCGCTGCCGCTGGCGTACTGCTCGATGCAGCCGAGCCGGCCGCACCCGCACTGGTGGCCGTCGGGGACGGTGAGCATGTGGCCGAGTTCGGCGGCGATGCCGTGGGCGCCGCGGACCAGCCCGCCGCCGAGCACGATGCCACCGCCGACGCCGGTGCCGATGGTGAACATGACCATCGAGTCGTCGGCGTGGCGGGCGGCGCCGTAGCGGAACTCCGCCCAGGCCGCCACGTTGCCGTCGTTCTCGACGATGACCGGCAGCCCGACCGCCGCGCTCACGTACGCCCGCAGCGGCTCGTCACGCCAGGCCAGGTTGGGGGCGAAGAGCACGGTGGAACGGCTGGCGTCGATCCAACCGGCCGCGCCGATGCCGACCGCCTGGATGTCGTGGCCGGCGGCCAGTTCGGCGACCAGTTCGATGATGACGTCGCGGGTCTTGCCGACGTCGTCGGCGGGGGTGTCCCGTCGGGTCTGCACGAGGACCGTGCCGGTGTCGTCGACGACACCGCCGGCCACCTTGGTGCCACCGACGTCGACTCCGATGGTCAGCGTCACCGCCGCCACTCCCCTCTGCTGTGCCACCCGCGCACACCTGCCCTCGCCGGTGGTGCGGGTCGTCCGTGGTCAGGCCCCGTCGCCTGGTGCGTCCTGCCGCCCGCCGGGCACGGTACGGCCGTCCGGTGCGGGCTCGTCACCCGGCGCGGGCTCGCCGTCGGGTACCCGGGAGGCGGGCACCACGCGACGCTCGGTCGACGCCCGGCGTCCGGCCGGCGCGACCGGCCCGGCGGCGTCGACGGGCACGGCGGTCGGGACGGCGACGTCCTCCACCCGGGTCGCGGCGGACCAGACGTCCCGCTCCGGTGCCGGCTGAGAATCATGCCCGGTCCGGGTGGCCTCGCGCCACACGTGGTCGCCGTACGGGTCGGCGGACGCGGTGGCGGTGGACTCGGCGGCGGGGCCGGGCGCCGGTTCGGCGGTCGAACCGGCCGAGCCGAAGGCGCGCAGGAAACTGGCCAGGCCAGCGGCCAGATCCCCGGCACCGGTGGCCAGTCGTTCGGCGAATTCGGGGCTCGGGTCGCGCAACGCGGCGATGCCCCGACATACCGGGCAGACGCAGCATTCGGCCGCGCCGGTGGCGAAACCGCCCCCGGTGCCACCGGACGCGGTCCCCGGGGCGTCGTTGTGACCGAGGACACCGGTCACGATCCCGCCGGGCGGGCCCAGCGGCACCGCCGCCGGGTTGGCGGCGGCCATCCGCACGGTGGCCAGCAGAGTGGCGACCAGCCGCTCCGCCTCTTCCCGGGCCGTGCCCGGATCTGTCGCACCCATGCTGGGCTCCTCTACCGCGGCGGCCGGGTCGCCGGACGCGTCACTGCGCCGCACCGGATGCTTCTACCCGGCGCTTGAGCTGCTTCAACGCCGCATCCATGATCATTTTCTCGGCCTTGCGACGGAACATGCCGAGCATCCCGACCGCGAGCTCCACCTCCAGGGTGTAGGTCACGGTGGTACTCCCGTCGGCGTTGCCCACCAGGTCGTACGCGCCCCGCTGCGCCTTCTGCATCTTCGACGGGGCCACCAGGTGCCACTCGACGCGGGACAGGTCCTCGGCGTAGGCGTACGCCAGCACGTACTCGTCGGCCATCACCGTCGCATCGAGGACGAAACGGACCTGGCTGGCGTAACCGTCCTCGTACTCCTCGATCACCTCCGCCTCGCGGACCGCGTCGGTCCACTCCGGGTAGCTCGGGAAGTCACAGATGACCGCGGCCACCCGGTCCGGTGACGCGCCGATGATGATCGACTGGGTGGAGGAGTCCGCCATGGTGGGAGGCTACCGTCCGGTGACCGCCCGCGTGCCGCGCCGCCCACCTGCGATGTGCTCCCGGCCGACCGGGCGGGTAGGTTTCGACGAGGCCACCCGCGCAGGTGGCGGCCCGACCCGGTCCCGTGAGCACGAGGGAGTGCAGGTGCGCGAGTTCACCGTCCCGCCGATCGTCACCGTCGGCGATTCGGCCAACCTCACCGATCCGGTCTGGGACAACGCCGAGGCCGCGCCCGACGCGGTGCAGTTCGTCCGCCGCGACACCACGGGCGCCTGGACCGACGTGACCTGCCGGCAGTTCCGCGACGAGGTGGCCGCGGTCGCCCGCGGGCTGGTCGCCGCCGGGGTGCGGCCGGGCGACCGGGTGGCGCTGATGAGCCGCACCCGGTACGAGTGGACGCTCGTCGACTACGCCATCTGGGCGGCCGGTGCGGTCACCGTGCCGATCTACGAAACCTCCAGCGCCGAGCAGGCGGCCTGGATTCTCGGCGACTCCGGCGCGGTGGCCGTGGTGGTGGAGACCACCGCACACGCCACGCTGGTGGCCGGCGTCCGGGACCAGCTGCCCGCCCTGTCCCACGTCTGGCAGATCGACCTGGGTGGGGTGGACGACCTGATGGCCGTCGGCGCGGAGGTGGAGCCGACCGAGATCGAGCGCCGCCGCGCGGGCCTGCGCTCCTCGGACGTGGCGACGATCATCTACACCAGCGGCACCACCGGCCGACCCAAGGGCTGCGTGCTGACCCACCGCAACATGTACGCCGACATCGCCAACGCCGTCCCGGTGCTGCCGAACCTGTTCGGGCCGAACGCGTCGACCCTGCTGTTCCTGCCGCTCGCGCACGCCTTCGCCCGGCTGATCCAGATCGGCGTGGTGCAGGCCCGGGCCACGATGGCGCACTGCTCGGACACCAAGAACCTGGTCGCCGAGTTGCAGGAGGTCAAGCCGACCTTCGTGCTCTCGGTGCCCCGCGTCTTCGAGAAGGTCTACAACGGCGCCAAGCAGAAGGCCGAGGCCGGCGGCAAGGGCGGGATCTTCGCCCGGGCCGAGGCGGTCGCCATCGCGTACAGCGAGGCGCTCGAGACGTCGGGCGGGCCGGGCCTGGCGCTGCGTGCCCAGCACGCGCTCTTCGACCGGCTGGTCTACGGCAAACTACGGGCCGCGCTCGGCGGGCGCTGCCGCGACGCGATCTCCGGCGGCGCACCACTCGGCGCCCGGCTCGGGCACTTCTTCCGGGGCATCGGCGTGACCGTCTGCGAGGGGTACGGCCTGACCGAGACCTCTCCCGCCGCCTCGGCCAACCTGCCCGGATTCACCCGGATCGGCACGGTCGGTCGGCCGTTGCCCGGGGTGACCATCCGCATCGACGACGACGGCGAGGTGCTCGTCGCCGGAGATCTCGTCTTCCAGGGGTACTGGCACAACGACGCGGCCACCGCCGAGGCGCTCACCCCGGACGGCTGGTTCCGCACCGGCGACCTGGGTTCACTCGACGCGGACGGTTACCTGACCATCACCGGCCGGAAGAAGGAGATCATCGTGACGGCCGGCGGCAAGAACGTCGCCCCGGCCGTGCTGGAGGACCAGGTCCGGTCGCACCGCCTGGTCAGCCAGTGCGTCGTGGTGGGTGACCGGCAGCCGTTCATCGCCGCGCTGGTCACCCTCGACGAGGAGGCCCTGCCGGGCTGGCTGGAGTCGGCGGGGCTGCCGGCGGACACCGGGACCGAGGAACTGCGCGAGCACGAGGGGCTGCGCGCGGAGATCCAGGCCGCCGTGGACCGGGCCAACCAGTCGGTCTCCAAGGCCGAAGCGATCAAGGTCTTCCGGGTGCTGCCGCGCGACTTCACCGAGGCGACCGGGGAGTTGACCCCGTCGCTGAAGGTCAAGCGCCAGGTCGTGCACAAGACGTACGCGGCGGAGATCGCCGACATCTACCGCGGCTGACTACGATCCGTCACGTGCCCGCCTCCACATCCGCCCTGGCCCGCTCGCACCCGCTCGCCGCGGCGGCCCGCGTCGTCGTACTCACGCTGGTCGCCGTCCTGACCCTGTTCGCCACCCGCGACGTGGCCCAGCTGTGGTGGATCGTCCTGCTGGCGCTGGCCGGGCTGCCGGCGATGCTGGCACCCCAGCACCGGCTCGTCGGTCCACTCAGCCGGGTGGCGGAGGTGGTGGTGCTCGGTCTGGCGGCCAGTCAGGTCGCCGCGGTGGCCACCGTCGGCGGGCACATCGGTGGTCTCGGCGCCTCCGCCGTGCTGCCCTACCTCGCGGTGCCGGTGACCGTCACCGCGCTGCGTCGCCGCTTCCGGGAGGGCGCGGCGCTGATCGCCGTGACCGCCGGCAGTCTGCTGCTCGCCGGCGCGGTCACCGAGGTGGGTGGGGTCCGCCAGCTCAGCCAGCCCGGCTATCTCGCCGTCTGCGCCCAGTGGCTGATCCTCGCCGCCCTCGGTCTCTACGCCGCCGGCACCCTGCACCGGGTGATGCAGGCCCGCCACGACAGCAAACCCCAGCCGTACGCCGAGGCGACCCGGCTGCTGACCCAGCTGCGTACGGTGGCCCGTCAACTGCCCGGGGCCACGCTGGACCCGGGCGGGATCTCCGAGCACCTGTTGGAGGAGCTACGCACGGTGGCCCGTACCGACCGGGGCGCGGTGCTCTCCGCCAGCGGTGGTGGCCGGTTGGTGGTGCTCGCCCAGCTCGGCGCGGACCGGGTCGACTGGGAGACGACCATCGACGCCGACTCGGCCATCGCCGACGCCTGGGCCAGCCAGCAGTGGCAGACCTCGGCCCGCTCGCAGTCCCGCTCACACCGTGGTGGCGAGGTCTCGGCGCTCATCGTGCCGCTGGTGGCCGGGTTGCGCACGGTGGGTCTGGTGGTGCTGGAGACCGACACTGCACACGCGTACCCGCCACCGGTGGTGGCCCAGGTGACCGCGCTGACCGGCCCGGCCGCGCTGCGTCTGGAGGCTGCCCTGCTCTTCGACGAGGTGCGCTCGCTGGCCACCAACGAGGAGCGGCAGCGGCTGGCCCGGGAGATCCACGACGGGGTGGCCCAGGAGCTGGTGATGGTGGGCTACGGCATCGACAACGCGTTGGCCACCGTGCACGACGACGCCGAGGAGACCGCCGAGTCGCTGCGGCTGCTGCGCCAGGAGGTGACCCGGGTGATCACCGAGCTGCGGCTGAGCCTGTTCGAGCTGCGCAGCGAGGTGGATCGGCACGGTGGCCTGGCCGCCGCGATCGCCGAGTACGCGCGCACCGTCGGCGCCTCCGGCGGACTGCGGGTCCACCTGTCCCTGGACGAGTCCACCGCCCGGCTGCCCGCCGCGACCGAGGCCGAGTTGCTGCGCATCGCCCAGGAGGCGGTCACCAACGCCCGCAAGCACGCCGGCGCGGCCAACCTCTGGGTCACCTGCGAGGTGGATCCGCCGTACGCGCAGATCGAAGTGTCGGATGACGGTCACGGCATAGGTGACCAGCGCTCGGACGGGCACTATGGTCTTGCGATCATGGCCGAGAGAGCGGAACGTATCCGGGGCCGGTTGGAGATCAGGCCGCGACAGCCGAGCGGGACGACCGTCGCGGTGGTGGTCGGTTCACCGCCCCGGCGCGATAACGTTCGCGGTAGCGCCGCCGCAGCAGAAGGGGAGTAAGCCGAGGATGACCACAAGCCCGACACCGGCAACCCGTACCAAGGTCCTCCTTGTCGACGATCACGACTTGATCCGCAAGGGCCTGCGGCACGCCTTCGAGCGCGACCGGCAGTTCGAGGTCGTCGGCGAGGCGGCCACGGCGGCGGAGGGCGTCCGGCAGGCCGGTGCCCTGCAACCGGACGTGGTGATCATGGATCTGCGGTTGCCCGACGGCAGCGGCCTGGAGGCCACCCGGGCGCTGCGCAAGTCCAGCGCGTCGATGGGCATCGTGGTGCTCACCATGTACGCCGGCGACGACCAGCTCTTCGGCGCCCTGGAGGCGGGGGCCAGCGCGTTCGTGCCGAAGACCGCGCCGGCCGACGAGGTGGTCGCCGCCGCCCGGCACGCCGCCTCCTCCCCCAGCGCCTTCACCGCCGCCGACCTGGCCGAGGCGATGAAGCGTCGACTCGCCCCGTCCGGCCCGCAGCTGTCCCCCCGCGAGGGTCAGGTGCTGCGGCTGCTCGCCGACGGCATGAGCGTCGCCGGCATCGCCAAGCAGCTGTTCGTCAGCGAATCGACCGCCAAGACCCACATCTCGAAGCTCTACGAGAAGCTCGGCGCGGCCAACCGGGCGCAGGCGCTGATGACCGCGCTGCGGCTCGGTCTGCTCGAGGCACCGGACGCGCCGAAGTTCTGATCGGCGCGAGACCGACGAAGATCCGTGTCCCACCGCGGCGGGGCACGGATCTTCGCATCGACAGCCTCCGGCCCGTACCGGCTCTGGCCTCCCTTGCGAAAGCGGGGCAGAATACCCGCCGAGGCGGCGTCGCCGCCGATGGTGGGCGAAGGGGTGAGGCACTTGCAGCGGCCGGACTGGGCACCCGAGTCGATCGACGTCGAACGTCCCAGCGTCGCCCGCATGTACGACTACTATCTCGGCGGCTCACACAACTTCGCGGTGGACCGGGCGACCGCTCGAGCGATGGTGGCGGTGGTGCCGCAGGCACCGCTGATGGCCCAGGCCAACCGCGCCTTCCTGCGCCGCGCCGTGCAGTTCCTCACCGACGCCGGCATCCGGCAGTTCCTGGACATCGGTTCCGGCATCCCCACCGTGGGCAACGTGCACGAGATCGCGCAACGGCACGCCCCCGACTCGCGGGTGGTCTACGTCGACGTCGACCCGGTCGCCGTGGCGCACAGCCGCGAGATCCTGGCCGGCAACGACCGTACGGCGGTGATCCAGGAGGACCTGCGCCATCCCGACCGGATCCTGGCCCATCCCGACGTGCGCGCGATGCTCGACTTCTCCCAGCCGATGGCGGTGCTGGTGGTGGCGGTGCTGCACTTCGTCTCCGACGACGACCGGCCGGCCGAGGTGCTGCGGACGCTGCGGGCGGCACTTGCCCCCGGCAGCTACCTGGTCCTGTCGCAGGCCAGCGACGACGGCCGGGACGAGGCCGAGCGGGCCGAGGCCGAGGAGGTCTACCGGCGCACCGACAACCCGCTGTGGATACGCAGCCGGGCCGAGCTGACCGGGTTCTTCGACGGCTTCGAGTTGGTCGAGCCCGGCGTGGTGTGGGTGCCGCAGTGGCGTCCGGAGACGCCGGAGAGCGCCGAGGACGCCGAACGGGCGGTCTTCCTCGGCGGGGTCGGGCGCCTCGGTGGGTAAGCCCGCGGACGGCCGGCCCTGCGTCGGCGTGTTCGCCCGCGCCTGGGCGAAGGCGGTATCGGGCACCAGCTATCTGCCGATGACCCACGCCCAGCTCGAGGTGCTGCTGCAACGGCTCACCGACCTGCTCGCCGAGGCGCTGCGGGCGGAGCCGCTCGACCTGCGGGTCGGGCACCGGGTCGCCGACGAGCTGGTCGCCGCGCACATCGTTTCCGCCGAGGCCCTCGGGCGGACCGTCGAGGTGATCCAGCTTCGACTGGTCCGCGACCTCGACCTGGTCGCCGACGACATCGAGGACCGGATGGCCCGCCTGCTGGGCGCGGTCGCCACCGGTTACGCCCGGGCGCTGCGGGACCGGACCCTCGACGAGCAGGAGTCCATCCGGCGGGCCGCGATGACCGCCCGCGCCGAGGCGGAGCAGGCTCTCCGGGCCAGCGAGGCCCGCTTCCGGCACCAGGCCACCCACGATCCGCTGACCGACCTGCCGAACCGCACGCTCTTCGCCGAACGCCTCGCCGCCGCCGTCGACGCGTCGGCCGGCAGCGGCCGCCGGGTCGGGTTGTGCTTTCTCGACCTCGACCGGTTCAAGCGGGTCAACGACTCCTTCGGACACCAGATCGGCGACCGCGCCCTGGTGGCGGCGGCGCGGCGACTGCGGCGGGCGGTCGAGCCGCACCTGGTCGCGCGGCTCGGCGGGGACGCCTTCGTCGTTCTCGTCGAACGGTCCACCGGCACCGGAGACGTGGTCGCCGTCGCCGAGGCGGCACTGGCCGCGCTCTCCGAGCCGGTGGTGGTCGACGGGCACGACGTGACCGTCACGGCGAGCGTGGGCATCGTGGAGCGACGGGTCGCCGGCACCTCACCCGACGACCTGATGCGGGCCGCGGGCAGCACGCTGCACTGGGCCAAGTCGGCCGGGGGCGCGGGATGGGCCCTGTACGACGCGGAGCGCGACGGCCGGGAACAGGCCCGCCAGGAGCTGTGCGCGGCCATCCCGGCGGGGCTGGAACGGGGTGAGTTCTTCCTCGACTACCAGCCGTTGACCTCGTTGCACGACGGTTCGCTGCTGGGCGTCGAGGCGCTGGTCCGGTGGCGCCACCCACGGCTCGGGGTGCTGCGCCCGGACAAGTTCATCGGTCTCGCCGAGGAGACCGGGTTGATCGTGCCGCTCGGCGGCTGGGTGCTCGCGGAGGCGTGCCGCGAGGCGGTCGGCTGGACGTCCACCTCGGGTGAGCCGCCGTACGTCAGCGTCAACCTGGCGGTGCGGCAGGTCCGCCGCCCCGGTCTGGTGCAGGAGGTGCGGGCCCTGCTGCGACGTACCGGCCTGCCGCCGAACCGGCTCCAACTGGAGATCACCGAGAGCACGATGATGACCACCTCCGAGGAGCCGGTACGCGCCCTTCGCGCCCTCGCCGACCTGGGCATCCGGATCGCCATCGACGACTTCGGTACCGGCTACAGCAACCTGGCCTATCTGCGGGACCTGCCGGTGACCGAGTTGAAGGTGGCCGGTGAGTTCGTGCGGGGCCTGCGCACCCCGGAGGCCCGCGCCGACGAGCGGATCCTGGCCTCGCTGGTCTCGCTGGCACACGCGCTGGACCTGACCGTGACCGCCGAGGGGGTGGAGACCGGCGGCCAGGCCGAGCGGCTGCGGGCGATCGGCTGCGACGCCGGTCAGGGCTGGCACTTCGGCCGCCCCGCCTCCCCCGACCACATCCTCGCCCGCATCCGCTGAGCCCGCCACCACACGGCAGCTGTTCGGCGGTCCGGACAGTGAGCCGTTACTCAGCCGTCGAGCAGCGTCGCCAGGCGTCGGGCCTGCGTCTCCCAGCGCCACTCCCGCTCCACCCAGGCGCGGCCGGCGGTGCCGAACTGCCGGGCCAGGTCCCGGTCGGCCAGCAGGGTGGCCACCCGGTCGGCGAGTTCGGCGAGATCCCGACCGTCCACCACGTAGCCCGTCTCGCCCTGGCGCACCGCGTCCGGGGCACCGCCGGAGTCGCCGGCGACCACCGGCAGACCGGTCGCCGACGCCTCCAGGTAGACGATGCCGAGCCCTTCGACGTCCAGGCCCCGGTTGCGGGTGCGGCACGGCATGGCGTACACGTCGCCGGCCGCGTAGTGGGCCGGCAGTTCTGCCGAGGGCACCGAACCGGTGAAGACCACGTCCCGCTCCACCCCCGACTGCCGGGCCAGCCGGGCCAGCGTGGTCCGGTACGGTCCACCGCCGACCACCAGCAACGCGGCGTCGGGCACCCGGCGGCGGATCAGCGGCATCGCCCGGATCAGCATGTCCTGGCCCTTGCGGGGCACCAGCCGCGACACGCAGACCACCACCGGCCGGTCGGCCAGGCCGAGCCGGTGCCGCACCGCGCCACCGTCGACCGACGGGTGGTAGACGTCGGTGTCCACGCCGGGCGCGAGCCGCCGCAGTTCGGTCAGGCCGTCCACCGCCCGGGCCAGCCGGGTGCGGGTGTACTCCCCCAGGTAGGTCACCACGTCGGTGTCCCGGGCGATGCGCCGCAGCGCCGTCCGGGCCATCGGCAACGCCGCCCAGCCGACCTCGTGACCGTGGGTCAGGGCGACCACCCGCCGGATCCCGGCCCGTCGGCGCAGCCCGGCGGCGAGCAGGCCGAGCGGAGCCGCCGCACCGAACCAGACCGTGTCGCAGCCGTACGACCGGGCCAGTCGGGCGGCCCGGCGCGCCACGAGGGGGGTGGGCAGCAACACCTTGGTGCGCTCCCGCACCACCTCGAACGGCTGGTCGGCGTCGAACTTGTCCGCCCCGGCCCAGCGTGACGCGTACACCACCACCGAACCGGCCGGCTGACGCACCGCGAGGTTGTGCACGAACGACTGGATGCCGCCCGGCCGGGGCGGAAAATCGTTCGTCACCAGCAACGTGCGGCTCACCGGGAAACCTTTCGGGCGTACGCGCGGGCGGCGGCGATCCGCTCCACGGTGGACGGGTGGGACGCCGAGTAGAGGTACTCCCAGCGGGGCGGGTCGGGGTCGGAGAGGTTGACCGCGGACAACCGCCGCTGCATCGACTCGAACGCGGCCGGGTCGCCGGTCAACGCCAGCGCGTGTGCGTCGGCGCGGGCCTCGACCCGCCGCGACATCAGCGCCTGCACCGGGGCGAAGACCAGCCCGGCCACCGTGACCAGGGCGAGCAACAGCGCAAACGCGCGGGGTTGCGCCACCGAGTCGACCCCGGCCAGGCGCAGCAGCGGCGGCCAGGAGCCGATCAGGTAGAGCGCCACCACCGCGGCGGCGGCGCCGAGCGCGCCGGTGAGCGTGCCGACCGGTACGTCCCGGTCCCGGGCATGGCCCAGTTCGTGCGCCACCACCGCGGTCACCTCGGCCGGCGTCGCCTCGCGCAGCAGATTGTCGTAGACCACCACCCGGCGGGTCGGTCCCAACCCGGAAACGTACGCGTTGACCGCCCGGGTGCGCCGGGAGGCGTCGGCGACCAGCACGTCGCGTACCGGCACTCCGTCCCGTTCGGCCAGCTCCATGAGCTGGCTGCGCAGCGGGGACGGCTCCATCGGACGGAACCGGTTGAAGACCGGCTCGACAAGCACCGGCAGCACGAAGGACAGCAGCGCCACCAGGGTGGCGGCACCGGCCGCGCCGAAGGCCCACCACCAGCGGGGGGCGAGTCGCACGACGGTGTAGAAGCCGAGCAGCGCCACCGCACCGATGACGGCGCTCACCGCGTACGACTTGAGCAGGTCCACCGCCCAGCCGCCCCAGCCGTTGGTGGCCAGCCCGTAACGGGTGAGCACGCTGTGCCGCCAGGCCGAGAACGGCAGGGTCACCAGGTCGGCGACCAGCACCACGGCCAGACCACCGAGGATCGCCTGTGCGATCCAGTGCCCGCCGAAGGGCCGCCCGGCCAACTCCACCAGTCGGCTGCCCAGCGGGGTCAACCCGAGTGCCAGGGCCACCAGCAGCCCGACGCCGAGCGCCGCCCACCCGCCGGGACGCAGCGCGGACCGGAACTGCCGGGCCCGCTCCACCTGCTCGGTCGGCAGATCACGCAGGGCGGCGAGCTGGTCCGCCCGGGGGGCCGGTGGACGCTGCCACGGGATCAGCACCAGCGCCGCCACGACCAGGGCGACACCCAGTCCGGCCAGGGTCAGCAGCGCCCATCCTCGCGGGCTCACCACGCCGTCCCGTCCGGCACCGGCGATCCGCCGCGGCGAACGCGAACCGTTCCGTCGCCCGCCGTGCGCCTCATGCCTGCCGCTCCTGTCGCCATGGGCGCCCATCCTATGTCCCGGGGTGGGTCCGCCCCACGCCCGTCGACCCACCGCAGGGCCGGCTCAGGACCACCGCGGCCGGGCTCAGGACCGCGACAGCCGGCGCACCAGCGAATCCGCCCCCAGCGGGTACGCGCCGTGCCGGCGTACCCCGTCGGCCACCTCGCGGTCGGAGGACACCACCACCACGGGACGGCCCGGTGGTTCGGCCCGCACCAGTCGGCGGATCAGCTCGTCGGCGGTCTCACCCTTGCGGGAGAACAGCACCCGCACGCCACGCGGGGTGGGTGGCAGGCCGTGCACCCGTTCGGCGCCGTCGAAGACCACCGTGACCTCGTCACCGGTCTGCGCGGCGATCCCGCCGAGGCCGCTCACCAGCCGCTTGCGCTGCTGTTCGAGCGACATCTCCCCGAAACCGCGTTTGGTCACGTTGTAGCCGTCGACCACCAGGTGCGCCCGGGGCAGCGCCAGGAGCTGGTCCAGCCGGGCCGGGTCGTCGGTGTCCTGGGCCCGGGCGGCGGCCCCGGTGGCGGCGGTGGGGGCATCGGTGAAGGAGTCGGCCACGAAGTCGGCGGGCAGCTTGTCGACCGGATCCAGGGCCAGCTCCCGGCGCAGCCCGACGGCGGCCTGACCGATCGTCTCCAGCAGCAGCCACAGTCGCGCGTCGTCGACCGAGCGCGCCTCCTTGGCGCTGCTGCGGGCCGCACCGGCCGCGGCCTCCGCCTCGGCCAGCCGGGCCCGGACCCGGCGCAGTTCAGCGTCCGCGTCGGCGGCGGCCCGGGTGGCCCGGCCGCGCTCGGTGGCCAGCAGCTCGTTGGTCCGACGCTCCCGGGCCTGGCTCTCCCGCAGCGTACGAGTCAGTTGCCGGGCCTCCTCGCGCAGTTGGCCCAGTTCCTCGCGTACCCGGGCCAGTTCGTCGCGCAGCTTGTCGGCCTCCACCCGGGCGACCGCCCGGTCGTGCTCGGCCCGGGTGGCCCGCTGTTCGGCCTGCCGGACCAGTTCGGCCACCACCGCCGTGTCCGCCTCGGCGCGAACCGCCGCCCCGCTGGCGTCGATCAGCTCCCGCCAGCCGCGCGGACGGGCCAGGTAGGCCAGGGCCGCCACCTCGACCGGATCGGCGGCGGCGGGCGCGGTGCCCTCCACCACGGCGGTGCCCAGGTCACCGGCGTCGGCCAGCACCCGTGCGGTGACCCGCTGCCGGAACAGCGGATCGGCGGTGAGTTGGGCGGCGATCGCCGGCGCGCCGAGCCGGGCGCGCCGATTCGGGGCGAACTTGGCGACCCGGCGCAGCGGCACGGGCACCTCGTCGGCGGGCAGACCGGGCAGCACGGCGGCGGTGAGCGAGACGATCCGCTGTCGCACCGGCTCGGGCAGGATCGGCTCCGGCTCCGGCTGCCCCGGGTCCGCCGGCCCGGGGTCCGGTGTCGGGTCGTCAGTGGCACCGTCACCGGCCGCGGGCACCGCGACGACCTGCTCCTCCTGCGGGAGGTTGTCGTCGTGCGGCTCGGTGAGGGGCATGTGGCAAGTCTCCCACCGGGACCGGGCCCACCGCCCGGTGAGTGAGCCGATCTCTCATCCTAGACCGGTGGTGACGTCTGGGGCCGGTGGGGCGCGAGTGTCGGACCGGACCGTTACGGTGCCGCGGATGGCAGCACAGGAGTTCCGGCAACCGCCGCTGGCCGGCCTCGACCCGACCGTCGACGGTGTCGACCCGGCGCTGCCGCTGTACGCGACGACGTTCGTGGTGGTCGACCTCGAGACCACCGGCGGCGCGCCCGACGGCGGCGGCATCACCGAGATCGGCGCGGTCAAGGTGCGCGGCGGCGAGGAGCTGGGGGTGCTGGCCACCCTGGTCAACCCCGGGGTGCCGATCCCACCCTTCATCACCGTGCTGACCGGCATCACCCAGGCGATGCTGCTGCCGGCGCCGCCGATCGAGCAGGTGCTGCCGAGCTTCCTGGAGTTCGTCGCGGACGCCGTGCTGGTCGCCCACAACGCGCCGTACGACGTCGGCTTCCTCAAGGCGGCCTGCGCGAAGCACGGCTACCGCTGGCCGAACCCACGGGTGCTGGACACCGCGGCGCTGGCCCGACGGGTGCTGCTGCGCGACGAGGTGCCCAACCGTAAGCTCGGCACGCTCGCCGCGTACTTCCGGGCGGCCACGCAGCCGACCCACCGGGCCCTGGACGACGCCCGGGCGACCGTGGACGTGCTGCACGGGCTGATCGGCCGCCTCGGCGGGCACCGGGTCGACACCATCGGCGACGCCATCGAGTTCGCCCGCGCGGTCACCCCGACGCAGCGTCGCAAGCGGCATCTGGCCGACGGCCTGCCCCGCTCCCCCGGGGTCTACATCTTCCGGGCCGCCGACGAGCGGCCACTCTACGTCGGCACCTCCCGGGACATCGCCACCCGGGTACGCAGCTACTTCACCGCCGCGGAGAAACGCGCCCGGATCTCGGAGATGCTGGCCGCCGCCGAACGGGTGGAGGCGGTGGAGTGTGCGCACTCGTTGGAGGCCGAGGTGCGTGAGCTGCGGCTGATCGCGGCGCACGCGCCGCCGTACAACCGACGGTCGAAGTACCCGGAGCGGGTGGTCTGGCTGAAGCTGACCGACGGGCCGTACCCCAGGTTGTCGGTGGTCCGGGAGATCTCCCCGGGTGACCGCGCCTACCTCGGCCCGTTCACCTCGCGGCGGGCCGCCGAGCTGGCCGCCGCCGGCTTCCACGACGCGGTGCCGCTACGGCAGTGCACCCACCGGTTGTCGCTGCGTACCGTCACGCCGGCCTGCGCGCTGGCCGAGCTGGGCCGCTGCCCGGCACCCTGCGAGCACCGGATCTCACCCGAGGAGTACGACGCCCGGGCGGTCACGCCGTTCGCCACCGCCACCACCGGCGACCCGCAGCCGGTGGTGGACGCCCTGCTCGCACGGATCGAGGCGCTCTCGGCCGGCCAGCGCTACGAGGAGGCGGCCGTGCTGCGCTCCCGCCTCGCGGCGGTGCTGCGGGCCGCCGTACGCATGCAGCGCCTCGCCGCGTTGAGTGGGCTCGCCGAGGTGGCCGCCGCGCACCCCGCGGCCGGCGGCGGCTGGGAGCTGGCGCTGGTACGTCACGGCCGGCTCGCCGGTGCCGGCGTGTCACCGCCCGGGGTCCATCCCCGACCGACGTTGACCGCCATCCGGGCCACCGCCGAGACGGTGCCGGCCGGGCACGGCCCGGTCCCGGCGGCCAGCCCGGAGGAGTCGGAGCGGATCCTGTCCTGGTTGGAGCGACCGGAGACCCGACTGGTCGAGATGTCCGCCGGTTGGTCCTCGCCGGTGGCCGGCGCGGCACGGTTCCGCGACCTGTTGACCAAGGCGGAGAGCGCGGCGTCCCGGCAACTCTGGTCCGAACGCTCATGAGCAACTGTCCGATCGGACTACGTCGACTCACTTACTCTGTTAAGGAAGTGCAGTCCTGCCCGTTTCGAGGGTCTGCTCCCGCTTGCCGGATTCCGGTGGTGGTGCAGCAGGCGTGAGGGGGTGTCCCAGGTGGACGTCAACGCCGGCCACGGCGGCGCCCTGGGCGGTGCGCTCCCGACACAGCCCGGCGAGCTGCCCCTGACCAGACGACTCCGATCGCTGCTGACCTGGCCGACCACCGAGACCGAGCCGGTCGGCCAACTGGTACGCACCCACCGCGCCATCCACTCCGGTGCCGACCCGGCGGTGCTGCGCCGGGCGTACACCATCGCCGACAACATGCACCGGGGGCAGTTCCGCAAGAGCGGGGAACCGTTCATCACCCACCCGCTGGCGGTCGCCCAGATCTGCGCGGAACTCGGCATGGACACCACCACTCTGGTCGCGGCGCTGCTGCACGACACGGTGGAGGACACCCGCTACACGTTGCAGGCCCTCGCGGAGGACTTCGGCCACGAGGTCGCCCACCTGGTCGACGGGGTGACCAAGTTCGACAAGGCGTTCTACGGGCAGGCCGCCGAGGCGGAGACCATCCGCAAGATGATCATCGCGGCCGGCAAGGACGTCCGGGTGCTGATCATCAAGCTCGCCGACCGGCTGCACAACATGCGCACCCTGGGCGTGCGCTCGGCCGCCTCCCGCGAGCGGATCGCCCGCAAGACCCAGGAGGTGCTGGTACCGCTCTGCGACCGGCTGGGTATCCAGACCCTCAAACGGGAGCTGGACGACGTGGTGCTGCTGCACCTCGAGCCCGACGAGCACGCCCGCATCGCGCGACACGTGCACGACCGGCCCGGCTGGGACAGCTACCTCGCCGAGGTGGTCGCCCAGGCCAGGGTGGCGCTACGGCGCAGCCGGGTCGACGCGGAGGTGAACCCACGTCCCCGGCACCTCTACTCGATCTGGAAGGACACCGTGGCCGGCGGCCACACCGCCCCGTTCGACCTGCCCCGGATCACCATCGTGGTCGACGGTCCGCCGACCGACTGTTACGCGGCGCTCGGTGCCGTGCACGGCCTCTGGCGGCCGGTGCCGGGCCGGTTCAAGGACTTCATCGCCTCACCGAAGAACAACCTCTACCGGTCGCTGCACACGAGCGTCTGCGGACCGAAGAACCGCACCGTCGAGGTGCTGATCCGCACCACGGAGATGCACCGCGCGGCCGAGTACGGGGTGGCGGCCGACTTCCGCTTCCCCCGCTCCGGCGGGGCCACGGCCCGCTCGGGGCAGCTCGACTGGCTGCGCCGGGTGCTGGACTGGGAGCAGGATGCCGCCGACCCGGCCCAGTTCCTGCACTCGCTGCGCTGCGACCTGTCCGAGGCGCAGATCCAGGTGGTCGCCGAGGGGCGGCAGATCGTGCTGCCGGCCGGTGCCACCCCCGTCGACCTGGCCTATGAGCTGGGTACCGATCGGGGTGACCGGTGTCTGGCGGCCCGGATCAACGGTCGGCTGGTCCCGCTCTCCTCCGAGCTCGAGGAGGGTGACGTGGTGGAGATCTTCACCGAGACCGACGAGGAGAGCAGCCTCGACGCCGAGGTGGCCCCGCGTGGGCCGCGTCGTGAGTGGCTGGGGTTCGTCAAGTCACCACACGCCCAGATGCAGATCAACAGGTGGTTCGCCGAGCACAGCGAGCCGGGGATCTCGATCAGCGACAAGGTCCGCCTGGGCCGAGCCACCATCGGGCTGGCCCTGCGCCAGCACAACCGGGGGCTGGCCAGCGATCTGCCGCTGCTGCGCCTGTCGGAGGAACTCGGCTACCCGGACCTGGAAACCCTGCTGGTCGCGGTCTTCGACCGGGTCATCGAGCCGGACGCCGTGGTGCGTCAACTCATCGACCTCGTCGACCACCGTCAGTGACCGACCCGGCTCCGCCCGGTACTCGGCGTGGTCCTCGTGGCGCGGGCGAGCCGCACGGCCACTAGCCTGGAGTCATGATCCCCCGTACCCGCCGCACCGGTCGCGCCGTCGCGTACCAGGTCTTCTACCGGCTGCCGCTGCCGGTCCGACGCCGGCTGGTCCGGATGGCCGTGCCGAAGTACATCGTCGGTGCCGTCACCCTGCTCCGCGACAGTGAGGCGTCGGGCGCGGGCCGGTTGCTGCTGCTGCGGCAGCCGCCGGGCCGGGGGTGGACCCTGCCGGCGGGCTTGCTGCAACGCGGCGAGAACCCGGCGGTCGGCGCCGCCCGTGAGTTGTACGAGGAGACCGGGGTCCGGCTCTCCCCGGCCCGACTCACCCCGGCGGCACCCAACGCCATCGTGCACGCCAAGGGATGGGTGGACGTGGTGTTCACCGCCGAGGTGCCGGCCTCGCGCACCGAGCTGACCGTCGACGGTGCCGAGGTCTTCGAGGCCGCCTGGCATCCGCTGGACGACCTGCCGAAGCTGACCTGGCCGACCGCCCGCCTGCTGGCCTACTACGACATCGGTCCGCTGGCCGGGCAGTTCCCGCCGCCGCTGCCCGACACGACGCCGTGACCCGGCCCGAGGGCGCGGCAGGCGACAGTCGGCCCACCGCGCCCGCTGACGGCATCTGCGCGGTGGTGCTCGCCGCCGGCGAGGGCACCCGGCTGCGTCCACTCACCGAACGGGTACCCAAGGCGCTCTGCCCGGTGGGCAACGTGCCGCTGCTGGACCGGGCGCTGGCCCGGCTCGCCGGTCTCGGCCTGACCGGCCCGGCCTCGGTCGCGGTGAACGCCTGCTACCTGGGCGACCAGGTGGTGCGGCGGGTGGGTGCGCGGGCGCACCTGTCGGTGGAGCCGGGCAGCCCGCTCGGCACCGCGGGCGGCGTGGGGCGGCTGCGGGACTGGATCGACGGCCGCGGCGTGCTGGTCGGCAACGCCGACGCCTACCTGTCCGACCCGGCGACCCCACCCGGCCCCGACATCGCCGCGCTGCTGGCCGGCTGGGACGGCGAGTCGGTGCGCCTGCTCGGGCAGCCGGCCGCCGACCCGAAAGCGCCGGGCACCTTCGACGGGCACGTCTTCACCGGTTTCTCCCTGTTGCCGTGGCGGCTGGTCCGCGACCTGCCCGCCACCTTCGGCGACCTGGTACGCGCGGTGTGGCGTCCGGCCGAGGCCGCCGGCCGGCTGACCGTGGTCGGCTACCGGGGCACCTTCATCGACACGGGCACCCCGGCCGACTACCTCGCCGCGAACCTGCACGCCGCGGGCGACGGCTGCCTGATCGATCCGACGGCCACCGTCACCGGTCACAGTCGCCGGTCCGTCGTCGGCGCGGGCGCCACCGTCAGGGGAACGGTCACCCGCTGCGTGATCTGGCCGGACGCCCTCGTCGACAGCGACGAGGACCTGCGCGACGTGATCCGTGTCGACGCCGACCTGACCGTCCCGGCGGCCTGATCCGGCAGATCAACCACCGGACGTCACCGTGGGTAAGGATCAGGCCGGTCGCCCCCTTCTCCCCCGCCGCCTTTGCTCTGCTTCACCATACGCAAAAGTCACCCTCCGCAAACCGGCGGCAGCGATCATGGCAACGTCGTGTTGATGTCGCCGCTGCAAGACGGCCATTGCGTCGGTTGAAGCAGAGCAAAGCGTCGGCATAGGAGACTGGTCGGGTGGCGTCGGACAGGAACCACCGTCACTCTACGTACTAGTCACCGAGAGTTGTCGTCCCCGATGGAGCGACGGATCGCCACAGCGCACCGCATCGGCACCGCACGACTAGCATGGGCTGCGAAGCCGACGAACGGAGAACCCTCCAGTGATCACCGCGATCGTGCTGATCGACTGCGCCACCGACTCGATCCCCGAGGTGGCCGAGGCACTGGCCAACCTGCCGGGGGTGAGCGAGGTCTACTCGGTGGCCGGGCACGTCGACCTGATCGCCATGGTCCGGGTCCGCGAGTTCGAGGAGATCGCCCAGATCATCGCGGGCAGCATCTCGAAGGTGCCCGGCGTGCTCAACACCGAGTCGCACATCGCCTTCCGCGCGTACTCCCGGCACGACCTGGAGGAAGCCTTCGCCATCGGGCTGGGCAGCACCGACTGAGCCGGCCCACCCCAACCGGGGTGGACCGGCTCGGCTCGTACCGCCGGGTCAGCTCTGCTGCGGCACCGGGGTCTCGGTGACGGTGCCACCGGGGACCGGCGCCTCCTCGGTGAAGGTCTCACCCGGGGTCGGCGTGGTGCCGCCCGGAGCCGGGACGGTGCCACCCGGGCTGGCCGTGCCGCTCGGGCTGGTCTCCGGGACCGGGATGCCGAGTTCCTCGGCCAGCATCACCAGGGCGTCGTAGTGCGCCTGCAGGACCGGCAGCGCGGTCTGCGCGAGCTGGACCACCTGCGGCTCGGTGCCCTGCGAGATCTCCGTCTGGGTCGCCTGGATGGCCTGGACGTGGCCGGCCAGTTCCTGGGTCACCCAGAGCCGGTCGAACTCCTCACCGCTGGCGTTGTTGAGCTGGTCGAGACCGGCCTGCTGTTCCGTGGTGGGTTCGCTCGGCAGGTCGACGTTCAGCTGTCCGGCCAGCTCCTGCACCGACTGGTCCAGTTCGGTGTGGTCCGTGACGAACTGCTGCCCCAGCTCCTTGACCTGCTGGTTCTGGCCCTTCTCCTGGGCCAGTTCACCGGCGGCGATCTCGTACAGGTTGACCTGGTGGACCGCCTGCAGGTACTGGGTGTCCTGTTCCGACGGCTGCGCCGCCGCCTGCGCCGCCGCGGCGGGTGCGACCCCCACCAGCACCAGCGCGGCCAGCAGGCCGAGGCGTTTGATACCCAACATGCTTCCTCCCCGTTGAGACGTTGGACCGCACGGATACCCGGCTGACCGGGGTTATTCCTGCGATCCGCGACGGCGGGGAAGCGGTGACGACGTCCGGATGCGGTGAAACGGGCGTGGCGCCCGCCGGAGCAGGTCCGACGGGCGCCACGTCACGTTGCGACGGATCAGGGGCGGGTGTCCCCGCTGGTGATCTCCTCCCGCTCCGGCCGCGGCTCGACCGGGGGGTGCCCCGGCGAGACCGGTGCCTCGGCCGGCCGCTCGATCGGGTAGAAGAAGCCCCGGATGGCCGGGCCGAGGGCACCGAGCCGGTTCATCTTCTTCGGTACCACCCAACCGGCGTAATCCAGCTCGCCGTGCCCGTCGGACCCGCCGAGCGGCTGGTGCACCTCGACGAACCGCCCGTCCGGCAGCCGCCGGATGATGCCGGTCTCCACGCCGTGCGCGAGGACCTCCCGGTCGTGCTGTTGCAGGCCGAGACAGATCCGGTAGGTGACGTAGTAGGCCAGCGGCGGCAGCAGCAGCAGACCTATCCGGCCGGCCCAGGTCATCGCGTTCAGGCTGATCTGGAACTTGTCGGCGATGACGTCGTTCGCGCCCGACAGGGTCAGGATCACGTAGAACGTGAGGGCCATGACGCCCAGGCCGGTGCGGAACGGGACGTCGCGGGGACGCTGGAGCAGGTTGTGGCTGCGGTAGTCCTTCAGGTGGCGGGCCTCCATGAAGGGATAGAGCAGGGATATCGCCACCAGGATGCCGGGTAGCACCACTGTCGGCCAGAACAGCGGCGGGATCACGTAACCCTCACCGATGGGTATGGTGATCTCCCAGTCGGGCATCAACCGGGTCGAGCCGTCGAGGAACATGACGTACCAGTCGGGCTGGCTGGCGGCCGAGACCACCCACGCCTCGTACGGACCGAACAGCCAGACCGGGTTGATCTGGAACAGACCGCCCATCAGCGCGATCACGCCGAAGACGACCATGAAGAAGCCGCCCTGCTTGATCGCGTAGCGCGGGAACATCCGCTCGCCGACCACGTTGCCGTTGGTCCGGCCCGGCCCCGGCCACTGGGTGTGCTTCTGCTTGAACACCAGGCCCAGGTGGACGGTGATCAACGCGACAAGCAGACCCGGGATGAGCAGCACGTGGGCGATGAAGAACCGGCTGATGATGATCGTGCCGGGGAACTCGCCGTTGAAGACCGCCGCGGTCACCCAGGAACCGATCACCGGGATGGACAGCATGATCGCCGAGGCGATCCGCAGGCCGGTGCCGGACAGACCGTCGTCCGGCAGCGAGTAACCGGTGAAGCCGGCCAGGAAGCCGACCCAGAACAGCAGCGAGCCGATGATCCAGTTGGTCTCCCGCGGCTTGCGGAACGCGCCGGTGAAGAAGACCCGCAGCATGTGCACCACGATCGCGGCCATGAACAGCAGCGCCGCCCAGTGGTGCATCTGGCGCATGATCAGGCCGCCGCGGACGTCGAAGGAGATGTCCAGCGTCGAGGCGTACGCGGCCGACATCGGCGTGCCCCGCAGCGGGGCGTAGCTGCCGTTGTAGATGACCTCCGTCATCGCCGGCTCGAAGAAGAAGGTCAGGAAGACCCCGGTCAGCAGCAGGACGATGAACGAGAAGAGCGCGATCTCGCCGAGCAGGAAGGACCAGTGGTCCGGAAAGACCTTGTTGAGCAGTCGGCGCAGCGGGGTCGCCACCTGGAAGCGGTCGTCGACCGCTCGGGCGGTGTTGCCCGGCACCGCTGCCACGTCAAACTTTCGCCGCTTCACGGCCGCTCCCAGAAGTCGGGCCCGACAGCCTCGGTGTAGTCGGACGTCGCCACGAAGTAACCCTCAGCGTCCACCTCGATGGGCAGTTGAGGCAACCGCCGGCTGGCCGGACCGAAGATCGGCTTGGCGTTGTCGGTGATCAGGAACTGTGACTGGTGGCACGGGCAGAGCAGCCGGTTGGTCTGCTGCTCGTACAGGCTCGCCGGGCAGCCGGCGTGCGTGCAGACCTTCGAGTAGGCGGCGTAGTTGCCCCACATGTAGCCACCGTGTCCGGCCCGCTCGTTGTTGCGCCGCGATTCCACGGCGTCGTCCTCGCGCAGGTGGATCAGCAGGGTGGGCGAGTCGGCGTACCGGTTGCTCACCCCGTGCTCCACGCCCGGGAAGACGGTGATCTGACCACCGGCGCTGATGTCGGCCGGCCGGATCGGCCGACCGTCCTCGCGGACCAGGCGGATCTTCTGACCGTCCCGGGGGGCGAACCCGGTGGTCAACATCTGGTCGTCCTTGTGCGGGTCGGAGATCAGCCCGCCGACCAGCGGCGCGGCGGCGACGGCACCGACGGGCAGCAGACCGGCCAGCAGCGAGACGCCGAGCAGCGGCCGACGCTTCACGCCCAGCTCGTCGGCCATGTACGCCATGGTCTCGCCGGTGATCCGCTGGTCCTCGGCGGGCGGGGCACCCTCGTGCCGATCCTGGATCGACACCTCCTTGGGCAGCAGCTTCTTGCCCCAGGTGAGGATGCCGAAGCCGATGCCGAGCAGGGCGACGCCGAGGGTGACGCCGAGCAGCGGGGTGTAGAGCTTGTCGCCGCCGCGACCCGGCTCGTACTCCCAGGGCCACCAGATGTAGATCGCCAGGAAGGCCGTCGCCGCCAGCCCGGTCAGCAGGAAGAAGCCCGCGACCGTGCGGACCAGTCGCCGTTCGGCCTTGGTGCCCGGGGCCACCTGCGGCTCGTAGTGGACGATCTCGATGTCGTCGCGCCGAGCGCCTTCCCGGACGATGTCGAACCGGCTGAGCCGGGGGTCGTTCACGTCGAGCGGTTCCCCGCCCGGCAGCGTCGGCTGCCCGGTCTGGCTGCTCATGGTCCCCCCGCTCACGACTTGCCCGCGATCCACAGGCTGGCGAAGACCAGCGCGACGATACCGACGAGGAAGATCGCCACCCCCTCGGTGGAGGGTCCGTACCGGCCGAGGTTGAACAGGCCGCCCGGGTCGCCGTCGTCCTTCAGCGTCTGCTGGATGTAGGCGATGATGTCCGCCTTCTGCTCCGGCGTGATCTGGTTGTCACCGAAGACCGGCATGTTCTGCGGACCGCTGAGCATCGCCGCGTAGATCTGCCGGTCGGTGGCCGGCCGCAGGCTCGGCGCGTACTTGCCGGAGGAGAGGGCACCGCCGCCACCGCTGAACGCGTGACACTGCGAGCAGTTGATCCGGTAGAGCTCGCCGCCGATCGCGACGTTGCCGTCGGCGTGCAGGTTGTCGCCGGCCGGCACCACCGGGCCACCGCCGAGTTCCTGGACGTACGCCGCGAGCTGGTCGATCTCGTCGCGGGTGAACACCTCGGGCTTGCGCGCCGCCTGGGCCTCCTGCCGCGCCATCGGCATCCGACCGGTGCTCACCTGGAACTCCACCGAGGCGGCACCGACGCCGATGAGGCTCGGCCCGCGCCCCTCGACTCCCTGCGCGTTGCGACCGTGGCAGCTCACACAGCTCACGTCGAACAGCGCCTTGCCGTCGGCGGCGGCGCTGCTCAGCGGCGGGTTCTCCTGGGCGGCGGCGCCGGGGGCGAGCACGGTGTAGGCGCCGCCGGCCAGCATCAGCGCGGCGACCAGCCGGACCGCAGCACCCAGCCGGCGGCGGCCCCTGCTGGGCGCCCCGGGCCGCCCGCGCAGCCGCGCGAACAGACCGCGTCGGCGGTCGTTGTGAGAAGTCATGACCTGTGTCCTTAACCGGTTGGACCTTGTGTTGCGGGGGGTGGAGCAGCGGCAAGGCGGCTGGTGCGCGCCAAGATCACTGAAGCCAGTAGATCATGGCGTAAAGCGCGATCCACACGACGTCGACGAAGTGCCAGTAGTACGACACCACGATCGCCGAGGTGGCCTGAGCCGGGGTGAACCGGCCCATGGTGGTGCGGATCATGAAGATCACGAAGGCGATCAGACCACCGGTGACGTGCAAGCCGTGGAAGCCGGTGGTCAGGTAGAACATCGACCCGTAGCCGTCGCTGTTGATTTTGACGCCGTGGTGCACCAGCTCGCGGTACTCGTTGAGCTGGCCGAGCACGAAGATCAGGCCCATCACGAAGGTGATCGTGAACCAGCGCCGCAGCGCGTGGACGTCACCCTTCTCGGCGGCGAACACGCCGAGCTGGCAGGTCACCGAGGACAACACCAGGATCACCGTGAAGGTGGTCGCGTACGGGATGTTGAGGACCTCGGTGTGCTCCGCCCACTGCTCCGGTGCCGCCGCGCGGATGGAGAAGTACATCGCGAACAGCGCCGCGAAGAACATGAGTTCGCTGGAGAGCCAGACGATCGTCCCGACGCTGACCATGTTCGGCCGCGTCAGAGAGTGGATCCGGCTCTTGTCAATGGCTGGGGCCGCAGTCACGCGGTCATTATTGCCGTTCACCACGGCCGGCGATCAGCGGGGGGTGAAACCCGGGTCGGTAGTGGCCCGATCGGTACCGTCCGGTTCGCCTGACCTAGGCTGATTGGTGTGCTGCACGTCGATCCGATCTCCCTGGCCGCCGCGACCGCGCCGCTGCTCACCACGGCCGCGACCGGCTCGGCCGCCACCGAGGTGACGACGAGCGCCGGGAGTCTGGCGGCCCCGGCCACTGTGCCGCCGTTCTCCATCACCGCCGTGTTCACCGAGGCGCGGCTGGACAGCTGGCTCGCCGTCGGCCTGGTCCTCGCGGCCGGCCTCTACCTCTACGGGGTGTACCGGCTGCGGCTGCGTGGGGACCGCTGGCCGATCACCCGGACCATCTTCTTCCTCGGCCCCGGCCTCGGCGGCATCGCCTCGGTGACGGTCAGCGGGCTGGAGACGTACGACACCACGCTGCTGTCGGTGCACATGGTGCAGCACATGGTGCTGTCCATGGTCGCGCCGATCTTCCTGGCCCTGGGCGCGCCGGTGACCCTGGCCCTGCGCACCGTGCCTTCCGGCCCCCGCAAGCGGCTGCTCGCGGTGGTGCACAGTCGCATCGCCCGGATCTACACCTTCCCGCTGGTGGCGTTCGCCATCTTCGTGGTGAACCCGTTCGCGCTCTACTTCACCGATCTGTACCGCTACACGCTCGAACACGCCTGGGCGCACGAACTGGTGCACGCGCACTTCATCATGACCGGCTGCGTCTTCTTCTGGCCGCTGCTCGGGCTGGATCCGCTGCCCGGACGCTGGCCGTACCCCGGGCGGGCGCTGCTGATGCTGCTGTCGGTGCCGTTCCACACCGTGCTCGGGCTGACCATCATGCAGAGCACCACCCTCTTCGGCGGCGACTGGTACCCCTCGCTCGGGCTGAGCTGGGCCGACCCCTGGGAGGACCAGGTGCTCGCCGGCGGCATCCTGTGGGCCGGCGGCGAGTTCGTCAGCGTGACGATGCTCGCGGTCCTGGTCGTGCAGTGGATGCGGCAGGCCGAGCGGGAGGCCCGCCGGATCGACCGCGAGCTGGACCGCCAGGAGGCCCGCCGACGGGCGGAGTCCACCGCCTGAGACCAGCCCGGCGGACCGGCCGGGGCGGCGTGTCACGGGCACCACACCGGCCGGTACGATCGGCCACGCAGCTAGGAAGTGGGAGCCGTTGGGAGCCATGAGCGAGCACAGCGAGCGGGTCACGCTCGGTGCGATGGCACCTCAGGACGGCACGAGGCGAAGCGGAGTGTCGGCATGAGTGACCGTCTGTGCACCGTCCTGCTCTACAGCGACGACCCGCAGGTACGGGACCGGATGCGGCTCGCCGTCGGCACCCGACCCGCGGCCGACCTGCGAGTCGAGTTCGTCGAGGCGTCCAGCTACGCCGAGTGCATCCGACTGGTCGACGACTACGAGATCGACCTGATGCTGCTCGACGGTGAGGCCACCCCCGGCGGCGGCATCGGCATCGCCCGGCAGATCAAGGACGACCGCGACGACGCCCCGCCGACCTGCGTGGTGATCGCCCGCGCCGCCGACCGCTGGCTGGCGTCCTTCGCCGAGGTCGACGCCACCCTGGTGCACCCGCTCGACCCGGTCACCACCGCCGCCACGGTGACCGAGCTGCTGCGCACGAGCGCACCCGCCTGACGTCCCACTCCGGCACCGCCACGGCGCCGGGCGAGCCGGCGCCGGTCCCGTCCCACCCGTAACCGTCTGCTCGGGAGGCCCGCCATGGGCGATCGGACCTGGCCACACCTGCTCACCGCGCTGCTGCGTGGCGAGGAACTGTCCGCCGCCGACACCGCCTGGGCGATGGGCGAGATCATGTCCGGGTCGGCCGCGCCGGCCCAGATCGCCGGCTTCGCCGTCGCGCTGCGGGCCAAGGGCGAGACCCCGGCCGAGGTGACCGGGCTGGTCGAGGCGATGCTGAGCCGGGCCGTCCCGGTCGAGCTGCCCGAGGAGGTACGCGCCGAGGCGCTCGACGTGGTCGGCACCGGTGGCGACCTCGCCCACACGGTGAACATCTCCACGATGACGGCGCTGGTCGTGGCCGGGGCCGGCGTACGCGTGGTCAAGCACGGCAACCGGGCCGCCTCGTCCTCCTGCGGCACCGCCGATCTGCTGGAGTTCCTCGGCATCCCACTTGATCTCGGGCCCGAGCAGGTGGCCCGGTGCGTCGCCGAGGCCGGCATCGGCTTCTGCTTCGCCGCCCGGTTCCACCCCGGCATGCGCCACGCCGGTCCGGTCCGCCGGGAGCTGGGGGTGCCGACCGCGTTCAACTTCCTCGGCCCGCTGACCAATCCCGGCCGCCCCCGCTCCGGAGCCGTCGGCTGCTTCGACGCGACGATGGCGCCGGTGATGGCGGCCGTCTTCGCGGCCCGGGGCGACTCGGTGCTGGTGATGCGCGGCGAGGACGGGCTGGACGAGTTCACCACCGCCGCCGCGACCCGGTTCTGGATCGCCCAGAACGGGGCCGTCAGGGAGACCGTGGTGGACGCGGTCGACCTCGGCGTACCCCGGGCCACCCTCGCTGAACTGCGTGGCGGCGACGCGGCCCACAACGCCGACGTGGCCCGACGCCTGCTCGCCGGCGAGCCGGGGCCGGTGCGCGACGCCGTCCTGGTCAACGCGGCGGCGGCGCTGGCCACCCAGGGTCCGCTGGACGGCGACCTGACCGAGGCGCTCCGCGCCGGTCTGGGCCGGGCCGCCGAGTCGATCGACTCCGGCGCGGCCGCCCGCACCCTCGACCGCTGGATCGAGGTCACCCGCACCGCCTGACCTCGCCCGTGCCGCGCGGCGCGGCACGTCGGAGGGTCGTGGGAAACTACAACCGAGTAGTTCCGGCGATGTCCGACGATCGGCCGCCCCGAGCGAAAGGAGAGGTCCGTGTCGGAGCGCGAGCTTCACTGCGACATCTGCGGCAGCATCCAGCCGTTCGAGGCACCGCCCTGTGTCGACGGCCACGGCGCCGACTGCCCCGAACGAGCCTGCGCCGGCTGCGGCGCGGCGATCATGATGTTCGTCAGCACCGCACCGCGCCGGTCGACCCGCCGCCGGGCGGCCGTCCACCACCGCGCCGCCTGAACCAACCCCGCCCACTCCACGACGACAGGGCCCGCCCCGGTGGGGGCGGGCCCTGTCGCGTTGCGAGGCTCAGTGCTCGGCGGTACGCCGAGTGCCGCTGTAGTACTCGAACAGCAGGCCGCAGGCGGCCAGGATCACGGCCACCGCACCGAGGCCGAGCAGCCAGAACTGCCAGAACACCAGGCCCAGGCCGGCGATCGCGGCGGCCAGGGCCAGGCCGAACGGCCAGTAGCTGCCCGGGCTGAAGAAGCCGATCTCACCCGCTCCGTCGGCGATCTCGGCGTCCGGGCGGTCCTCCGGGCGCAGGTCGATGCGGCGGGAGACGAACCAGAAGAAGCCGCCGCACATCGCGCAGAGCAGGAACGACAGCAGCAGGGCCACGGTGCCGATCCACTCGACCCGACCGTCCGAGTCGGCCCACGTCCAGCCGCCGTAGAGGACGGTCGCGAAGAGCAGGAACCCGGCGATGATCAGGAAGATACGCCACTCGGTCTTCATGCCGGTTGCCTCAGCTTCCCGTGCCGGCCGGAGCGGTGTCCGGGTTGAAGTTGCTCTCGTCACGCCGCGTCTCGAACGGCCTCGTGGTGACCGCGTACGGCTCCTCGCCGATGGAGGTCAACGCCTCCTGGGTCGAGGCGCCGCCCTGCTTGGCGGCGAGGAAGCGGTCGAAGTTCTCCGGCGAGACGACCCGCAGCTCGAAGTTCATGAAGGCGTGGTAGCTGCCGCACAGCTCGGCGCAGCGCCCCACGTAGGCCCCCTCGGTCTCCAGCGAGGAGACCTCGAACACGTTACGGATGCTGCCGGGGAAGACGTCCCGCTTGAACAGCATCTCCGGCACCCAGAAGGAGTGGATGACGTCGCGGCTGGTCTCCTCGAACCGGATGGACCGGTCGGTCGGCAGCACCAGGATCGGGATGACCTCGCTGGTGCCGAGCACCGACGCGGTGGTCTCGGCGTCGACGCCCTGGCCGTCGCGGTAGTTGAACTGCCAGTTCCACTTGAAGGCCACCACCTCGACGGTCACGTCGGGGTTGTTGGTGGTCTTCACCACGTCGGTCTGCACCACGGCGGTGTAGTAGAAGAGCACCGAGACGATCAGCACCGGCGCGATGGTGTAGAGGAACTCCATCGGCAGGTTGTAGCGGGTCTGCACCGGCAGTTCGTTGCCGCGCTTGCGGTAGCGCACGATGCACCAGAAGATCAGGCCCCAGACGAAGAAGCCGACCGCGAGCGCCGCGACGCACGAGGCGATCCACAGGTCGTACATCCGTCGGGCCTCGGGAGTGATGCCGCCCTGCGGCCAGCCGAAGCCGCCGAACGCCGCTCCGACGTCACAGCCCGTGAGCAGGACCAGCAGCGCCGCCCCACTGAATCCGAGCCCGGCGAGACGCCCGGCACGCCGCCCCCGCCGCCCACCGGCTCGCGAGGATGCGCTGTGCCGTACGGCCGTCGGCCGTACCTCCGAACTCCTTGCGACCACCTGGTCCTGCCTCCCTAGCGCGCCGCGGTGTCCTCGTTTCGGCCGGCTCCGCCGAGCGGAGCCGCCGCACCGGCGGCAAAGGCGTCACCGACGGTCGCAGATTACTCGACCATGACGGGCTGGACCCGGTTGGGGTCGTTGTCCGCACCCGACGGGGGATCGGGTGCCGACCGGGGCGCTAGCGTGGGCAGACGTGACTGCCTCCCCCGTCTACCTGGACGCGGCCACCGCCGCGCCGCTGCATCCGGTCGCCCGGCAGGCGCTGCTGGCCGCGCTCGACGACGGCTGGGCCGACCCGGACCGGCTCTACTCGCCGGCCCGCCGCGCGCGTCAGTTGCTCGACGCCGCGCGCGAGGCCACGGCCGAGACGCTCGGCGTACGCCCCGACGAGCTGTCCTTCACCGCCAACGGCACCACCGCCGCGCACGCCGCCGTGCTCGGTGGCCTGCGGGGACGCCGGCGGGCCGGCCGGGTGCTGGTGCACTCGGCGATCGAACACTCGGCCGTGCTGCACGCCGCCGAGCAGCACGTCGCCGGCGGCGGCACGGCCGTCGAGGTGCCGGTCGACCGCCTCGGCCGGCTGGACCTGGACGCCTGGTCGACGGCGGTCGCCGGGGCCGAGGTGGCGTCGGCCGCGCTGATCGCGGCCAGTCACGAGGTGGGCACCGTGCAGCCGGTCGAGGCCGCCGCCGCGGCCTGCGCCCGGGTCGGCGTGCCGCTCTACGTCGACGCCGCGCAGGTGGTGGGCCGGGTGCCGGTGCCGCCCGGCTGGTCGGTGCTGACCGCGAGTGCCCGCAAATGGGGCGGTCCGCCCGGCGTGGGACTGCTCGTGGTGCGCAAGGGCACCCGCTGGGAGTCGCCCTGGCCGACCGACGAGCGGGAATCGGGGCGTACGCCGGGCACGCTCAACCTACCGGCGGTGGTCGCGGCGGCGGCGAGCCTGCGGGCGGTGGCGGCCGACGCGGCGGCCCAGGCGGCGCGGCTGTCCGCGCTGGTGGACCGGATCCGGGCCCGGGTGGCGGCCGAGGTGCCGGACGTGGAGGTGGTCGGCGATCCCGAGCGCCGGCTACCGCATCTGGTCACCTTCTCCTGCCTGTACGTCGACGGGGAGGCGCTGCTGCACGCGCTGGACCGGCGGGGTTTCGCCGTCTCGTCGGGCTCGTCCTGCACCTCGTCCACCCTGCGCCCGTCGCACGTGCTGGAGGCGATGGGGGTGCTCTCGCACGGCAACGTCCGGGTCTCGCTGCACCCCGGCAGCACCGAGGCCGACGTGGAGCGTTTCCTCACCGAGCTGCCCGGCATCGTCGCCGACCTGCGGGAACAGGCGGGGGTGGTGGGGCTGTGACCATCCCCGACGACCAGCCCGACGAGGTGCTCGACTGCCTCGGCCAGCGCTGCCCGCTACCGGTGATCGCCCTGGCCCGCCGGCTGCCGGAGCTGCCGGTGGGCTCGGTGGTCCGGGTGCTCGCCGACGATCCGGCGGCGGCGGTCGACATCCCGGCCTGGTGCCGCATGCGCCAGCAGGAGTTTCTGGGCGACGCCCCCGGACCCGGCTACGACGTGCGCCGCTCCCGTTGACCGACCGGCACGGCAGTGGTGTGGGTGTCGAGCTGACAGCGCAGCCGGGTCACGGCCGGTGGGCAGTCAGCTGAGCAGGTGGGGGCGGATCTCGTCGGCGGCGTGGTCGCCGTAGGACTCGGCGAGGCGCTTGACGAAGGCGTCCCGGCGCACCTGGTACTCCTGGGTGCCGACGGTTTCCAGCACCAGCGTGGCGAGCAGCGAGCCCACCTGCGCGGCCCGCTCCAGCCCGACCCCCCAGGACAGCGCGGTGAAGAAGCCGGCGCGGAAGCCGTCGCCGACGCCGGTCGGATCGACCGCCTGGGTCTCCCGGGCGATCGGCACGTGAATCGTCTCGATCTCCCGCCCAGCGATCTCCACCCCGTGCTTGCCCAGCGTGGTGACCCGGATCTTCACCCGGTCCAGCAGCTGCGCGTCGGAGAGGCCGGCCTTGCTCTGCAACAGCGACTTCTCGTAGTCGTTGGTCATCAGGTAGTCGGCACCGTCGATCAGGGCCACCACGTCCTCGCCGGGCATCCGGGCGAGCTGCTGCGACGGGTCGGCGGCGAACGGGTAGCCACGCTCACGGCACTCGGCGGAGTGGCGCAGCATCGCCTCCGGGTCGTTGGCGCCGACCAGCACCAGGTCCAGCCCGCCGAGACGCCGGGCGACCGGGTGCAGCTCGATGTTGCGGGCCTCGCTCATCGCCCCGGCGTAGAACGAGGCGATCTGGCACATGTCGGTGTCGGTGGTGCACACGAAGCGGGCGGTGTGCGCGATCTCGCTGACGTGCACCGAGTCGCAGTCCACGCCGTGCCGCTCCAACCAGGATCGGTAGTCGGCGAAGTCGGCACCGACGGCGCCGAGCAGCACCGGTTGGAGACCGAGCTGACCCATGCCGAACGCGATGTTGGCCGCCACCCCGCCCCGGCGCAGCACCAGATCGTCCACCAGGAAGGAGAGCGAGACCTTGTGCAGCTGGTCGGCGATGAGCTGGTCGGCGAACCGACCGGGGAAGCTCATCAGATGGTCGGTGGCGATCGAGCCGGTCACGGCGATCTTCATGGCAACCCTCGGATTCGGCGGCGGAGCCCGGTCAGCCTACCGGCACCGCGATCCCCCGAGCGACCACCCGACGCCATCCCGCCCGCCCCACCCACCGACCCCACCCCGCACAGATGATCAAGAAGTTCTGGCCGCGCCGCTGCGCGTGTCGCGACCAGAACTTCTTGATCAACGCCGTTGGGCGCGGCGGCCGGAAGCGGAGACGCGGACGGCGGTACGGCCGTGAGGCCGTACCGCCGTCCGCGTGGCGAACCGGGGCTCAGCTGAAGGAGTCTCCGCAGGCGCAGGAGTTGCCCGCGTTGGGGTTGTCGATCGTGAAGCCCTGGGCGTCGATCCGGTCGGCGAAGTCGATGGTGGCGCCGGCCAGGTAGGGGGCGCTCATCCGGTCGACGACGACCTCGACACCGTCGTAGTCGGTGACGATGTCACCGTCGAGCGAACGCTCGTCGAAGAAGAGCTGGTACCGCAGGCCGGAGCAGCCGCCCGGCTGCACGGCGACCCGGAGTCGCAGGTCGTCGCGGCCCTCCTGCTCGATCAGGGCCTTGACCTTCTGCGCCGCGACGTCGGTGAGGACGACGGACGTGGGGGCCTTGGCCTCGGTCGACTCGGTCTGCGCTGGCGTGGTCACGTGGAATTCTCCCTGCGGCGCGTCGGTGTGGTCCTCCCCTGGCCAACGTCAGCCGCCGGTCAGCGATTCCCACAGTGGTCCAGTTTCTGATTGTAGGCCGCCGGTGGCCGCGGCACCCGGCGGCGTGACCAGGCACTCGGCGCGAACCGGGTCAGCGGCTCCACTGCCGGGCCAGCCGGGCGCCGAGCTCACGCAGCCCCTGCGCCGGGCGCTCCAGCGCGGCGGCCAACCCGCCGCGCTCCTCACCGCCGAAGTGCTCCACCAGGCTGTACGCGTCGGTCACCCCGACCGACGCCGCCTCGCGCCGCCCGGTGCTGACCTGCCCGGCGAGCACGACACAGGGTACGCCCCGGTCGCGCGCGGCCCCGGCCACTCCGGCCACCACCTTGCCGCGCAGCGACTGATGGTCGAATCGGCCCTCCCCGGTGACCACCAGATCGACCTCGTCGAGCACGGTGTCCAGTTCGACGGCCCGGCTGACCAGCCCGATGCCGGACTCGCACCGCCCGCCCAGGGCGAGCAGCCCGGCACCGACACCGCCGGCGGCGCCACCACCGGGCAGTGCGCCCAGCCCACTGGGGCAGCCGGGCAGGTCCCGCTCCAGCACCTCGGCCCAGCGCCCGAGCGCGGCATCGAGCAGCAGCACGTCGGCCCGGTCGGCGCCCTTCTGCGGGCCGAAGACGTTGCTCGCGCCGTGCAGCCCGAGCAGCGGGTTGTCGACGTCGGTCGCCGCGATCAGCCGGGCGTCCCGCAACCGGGGCGTCCCGTCGAGTTTCGCCGCCGCGGTCAGCGCCGCACCGCCGTACGGCAGGGCCGCGCCGGTGCCGTCCAACACCACCGCGCCAAGGGCGGTGAACATTCCCGCGCCACCGTCGTTCGTCGCCGAGCCGCCGAGCCCGACCACCACCGTGCGTGCGCCGGCCTCCACCGCGGCGGCGATCAACAGACCCAGGCCGTACGACGTGGTGGCCAGCGGGTCGCGCTCGGCGGCGGAGAGCAGGTGCAGCCCGCAGGCCTGCGCGCTCTCCAGCCAGGCGACCGCGCCCCCGTCGGTGAGCAGCATCTCACCGGTGACCGGGCGGCCCAGTGGATCTGTCGTCGGCACCGGCACCCGCTGGCCGGGCAGCGCCTCGGCGAGCACGTCGAGGAAGCCCGGCCCTCCGTCGGCCAACGGCCTGACCAGCAGGTCGTCGCCGGGTGCCACCTCCCGCCAGCCCTCCGCCACGGCGGCGGCGACCTGCGGGGCCGGGAGCGTACCGGCGAACTTGTCCGGGCAGAGCAGTACGCGCATGCCTGGCAGTGTGGCAGCCCACACCGGCACGGGCGGCAGGGCGGTCGTGCTGTGGGACCATGGAGGGCGTGACGTCGACCTGGGTTGAGCCCTCCAACACCGCCACTGCGCTGCTGCTCCTCGGCCGCGGCAGCGACCCCGCCACCGAACGTGGCGTGGAGTGTCCGGGTGACCTGCCGGCACCGAGCGATCCCGACCTGGTGGCCCGCGCGACGGCGGCCAAGGCCGCCCTCGGTGACCGGGTCTTCGTGCTGGGCCACCACTACCAGCGCGACGAGGTGATCCAGTTCGCCGACGTGACCGGCGACTCGTTCAAGCTGGCCCGCGAGGCCGCGGCCCGGCCGCAGGCCGAGTTCATCGTCTTCTGCGGCGTGCACTTCATGGCCGAGAGCGCGGACATCCTCACCTCGGACGCGCAGCAGGTGGTACTGCCCGACCTGGCCGCCGGCTGCTCGATGGCGGACATGGCCGCGCTGCCACAGGTCGAGAACGCCTGGGAGGTGCTCACCGAGCTGGGCCTGGCGGAGCACACCGTCCCGGTCACCTACATGAACTCCTCGGCGGACATCAAGGGCTTCGTCGGGCGCAACGGTGGGGTGGTCTGCACCTCGTCGAACGCGAAGCGGGCCCTGGAGTGGGCGTACCAGCAGGGCGAGAAGGTGCTCTTCCTGCCCGACCAGCACCTGGGCCGCAACACCGCCGTGCTGGAGATGGGCTTCTCCCTCGACGACTGCGTGCTGTACGACCCGCACAAGCCGGGCGGCGGGCTCACCGCCGAGCAGCTGCGCGAGGCGAAGATGATCCTCTGGCGCGGGCACTGCTCGGTGCACGGCCGGTTCACCCTCGACAGCGTCAACGACGTCCGGCAGCGGGTGCCCGGGGTGACCGTGCTGGTGCACCCCGAGTGCCGGCACGAGGTGGTGCAGGCGGCCGACCTGGTCGGGTCGACGGAGTACATCATCAGGACCATCGAGGCCGCCCCGGCCGGCTCCGCGTGGGCCGTCGGGACCGAGCTGAACCTGGTCCGCCGGCTCGCGCTGGCGCACCCCGACAAGCAGATCATGTTTCTGGACCGGGCGGTCTGCTACTGCTCGACGATGAACCGCATCGATCTGCCGCACCTGGTCTGGGCCCTGGAGGAGCTGGTCGCCGGGCGGGTGGTCAACCGGATCACGGTCGACCCCGACACCGCGCACCACGCCCGGGTGGCGCTGGACCAGATGCTCGCGCTACCCGGAGCCTGACCTCGACCGGGCCTCACGCTCAGTGACGTCCGGTGTACGCGAAAGTGCCGGATCACCGATAAATGCCCTCCGAGGCGGTGTGACCGGATCCATTCTCATCACGGAGGGCTATGCTGCCGGGCGACGACACACGTGGGCGCGGGCGTTTGCGCGCGGTCCCACCCCGGGTAGCGAGACCGGTGGTGTCCATCCATCGAAACGGCAGCACGCACGCGCTGGAGGTTGCGTTGACCGACGACATCCTGGTCGTACACGGAGGCACGCCGCTGCAAGGGCGGATCCGCGTGCGCGGCGCGAAGAACCTGGTCTCCAAGGCGATGGTCGCCGCCCTGCTCGGCGACAGTCCGAGCCGGCTGTTCGACGTGCCGAAGATCCGCGATGTCGAGGTCGTCCGGGGTCTGCTCGGGCTGCACGGTGTCAAGGTCACCGACGGCGACGAGGATGGCGAGCTGGTCTTCGACCCGGCCAACGTGGAGAGCGCCAGCACCGACCAGATCAACGTGCACGCCGGCTCCAGCCGGATCCCGATCCTGTTCTGCGGGCCACTGCTGCACCGCCTCGGGCACGCCTTCATTCCGGACCTGGGCGGCTGCCACATCGGGCCCCGGCCGATCGACTTCCACCTGCAGGCGCTGCGGGAGTTCGGTGCCACCGTCGAGAAGACCCCCGAAGGGCTGCACCTGTCCGCACCGAACGGGCTGCACGGCACCAAGTTCGCGCTGCCCTACCCGAGTGTGGGCGCGACCGAGCAGGTGCTGCTGACCGCGGTGATGGCCGAGGGCGTCACCGAGCTGCGCAACGCGGCAGTGGAGCCGGAGATCGTCGATCTGATCTGCGTCCTGCAGAAGATGGGCGCGATCATCAAGGTGCACACCGACCGGGTGATCGAGATCCAGGGCGTCCCGAAACTGCACGGCTACACCCACCGGCCGATCCCGGACCGGATCGAGGCGGCGAGCTGGGCGGCTGCGGCACTTGCCACCCGGGGTCACGTCGAGGTGCTCGGCGCCGAGCAGGCCGACATGATGACCTTCCTGAACGTCTTCCGTTCGGTCGGCGGCGAGTACGAGGTGACCGACACCCGTCCCCCTCGGCTGGGACAGCCGGGGCAGGAGGGCGGCATCCGCTTCTGGCACCCGGGCGGCGAACTCCAGGCCACCGCGCTGGAGACCGACGTGCACCCGGGGTTCATGACCGACTGGCAGCAACCGCTGGTGGTCGCCCTGACCCAGGCTCGCGGCCTGTCCATCGTCCACGAGACGGTCTACGAGCAGCGACTCGGCTACACCGAGGCGCTGAACTCGATGGGCGCGAACATCCAGGTCTACCGCGACTGCCTGGGCGGCACCCCGTGCCGCTTCGGCCGACGCAACTTCAAGCACTCCGCGGTGATCGCCGGCCCGAGCAAGTTGCACGCCGCCGACCTGGTCATTCCCGACCTGCGGGCGGGCTTCAGCCACCTGATCGCCGCGCTGGCCGCCGAGGGCACCTCCCGGGTCTACGGCGTCGACCTGATCAACCGGGGCTACGAGGACTTCGAGGCCAAGCTCGCCGACCTCGGCGCGCACGTGGAACGACCGTAGTCGGCCCGAGGCGCCACCCGCCGCGCGTTCGCCGCACCGCGATGTGCGGCGGGCGCGCGGCGTTGGCTACCCTTGCCGCGTGCCGTCGCTGTTTCGTCGCAAGTCCGCCGACCTCGCCGATCCCGCCACCGAGCCGCTGACCCCGGCGCAGGAGGAGGCGGCCGAGGCGGCTCGGTCCCGTGCCTACACCCCGGCCAAGGGCCGGGAGACGCCCAAGCGGCCCGTGACCGGGCGTCGACCCGCCGGGGCGACGAAGCCGCTGAGCAAGGACGAGGCGAAGGCGGTACGCCGGCAGCGTCGAGCCGAGGCGGCCGCGGAGTTCCGGCGGGAGGGTGGCCCACGCGACCGGGGGCCGGAGCGGCTGCTGGCCCGCAACGTGGTCGACTCCCGGCGTACCGTCGGCACCTGGTTCTTCGGTGGCGCGCTGGTGGTGCTGATCGGCTCGAACCAGGCGATGCCCCCGGTGATCCGGCTGGCCTCCAACCTGCTCTGGGGTGCGCTGGCGCTGGGCGTGGTCGTCGACTCGGTGCTCATCTCGCGCAAGATCAAGAAGCTGGTCCGCGAGCGGTTCCCGAAGTCCACCCAGCGGATGGGTTCGCTGTACCTCTACGCGATCATGCGGGCGATCACCTTCCGCAAGCTGCGTTCGCCGGAGCCACGGGTCGCCATCGGCGATCAGGTCTGACCGCGGGTCCGGCCCGCGCCGTACGCCCGGCCCGGCGACGAGCGGCTGACGGTGGGTGTGGCAGCGTCGGAAGTCCGATACCGGCATAGGGATAAATGTCCGGATCAATAGGATAACGTTTGGGTTGACGAGGGTGCCGCAGTGGCGGTGACCGAGCCCGCGCCGTTACCCTCCATGCGCAGCCATCCGGTGCCCGGACAAGCGATTTTGTCGGCCTCCGGGGTGCCCAGCGCGACCATTTCCGACGAGGTGACATCGCCGTGAGCGAGCGGACGCGAGCCGACCACCGGGGCGCGACCGTGAGCGGGCGGGCGCCGGCCCTGGGCTCCGGCACGGGCCGTGGTGCACGGCTCGGTCGTCGCGGTTCCGTCGGACGGGCTCCCGCGCCGCGTGTCGCGACATGCGGCGCCTGCCCGCGGCGTCCCGTCCGCAGCGACAGGTCCGAAGGATGAGTCGCGGCTACGCCGACCGGTGGCACGATCCCGCCGAGCCGTCCTGGGTCGTCGAGCCGACGAGCGAATGGCAGCCGCAGTTCCCCGGCCAGCGTTACCCGGGTGACATCGGTGTCGAGCACCAGCCACCGCCCCCACGAGGTCGGGCGAGCGCCGTCGGACGCGCCGAGGTGCCGCCGCTCGCGCCGACCCGGCCCGACGGCACCTACGTCGGCCGGTCCTGGGACGACGAGCCGGACGGCTGGCCGGGCCGGCACGACGTCCCCGACCGTCGACCCACCGGGAGCCCGAACGGTGCGCAACCGTACGAGCGGTCGGTGCCACCCGGCTCCCGGTCCGAGGGGCGGCGTTCGTACGACGATGCTCCCCGCAGCCGTGACGGGGTCGTCTGGTCGGACTTCGGGCCGCAGGCCTCGGGCGCCGGCGCGCCGCCGCGCCGCGACCGGCGTGACCCGGACCGGTACGTGGATCGCCGGGACCCGCGCGAGTCCGACCGACGCGACCCGGACCGCGCCCGCGACCAGCGCGATCCCGACCGGTACGCGCGACGCGACCCGCAGCGGTACGCCGGCCGGGAGCCCGAACGACGTGACCCGGATCGGCGCGACGACCGGTACCCGCGACCCGAACCGGAGCGACGGGGCCAGCGCGAGCCCGAGTCGTACCCGGATCGGCCGCGCCGCCGCGCCGAACCGACCGGCCGCGACGAGTACCGGCGTGGGACACCGGTGTCCCCGGCCGCCCGCCCGGAGCCCGGCTGGGTGGCGGAGACGGACGAGGAGCGTCGGCCCGCCGCCGCACACCGCCCGGCCGACGGCGTCGACCGCCGGCCGCCCGGGGACGTCTCCCAACGTCCCCGCTACCAGTGGAGTCACCACCCCGGGCAGCCGGCCCGCGCCGACGGCCCGGTGGTCGACGGTTACCGCGGTGACTTCGTCGGCGGCGGCGACCCGGACGCCGCGCCGTACCCGGACGGCTACGTCGACGACGAACCGGTCCGCACCGCGTCCGACGAGTGGGCCCGCCCGGACCGCAACCGCCGGTGGGGTGGCCCGCAGCCGTCGACGTCGGATCCGCAGGAGTACGGCGCTCCGCCGCGCGGCGACCTGCCCTGGCCGGCGCCCGGACCCTTGCGGCCGAGCAGCGGTCGGGACCATCGCGAGTACCAGCGGCCGACTCCGCAGGAGCGGGATGCCGACCGGCGGGCGGGCGGCCCACCGGACGGCCCCGAACCGGAGCGGTTCGTCGACCGGCCAGCCGCCGCGCTGCCCGACCCCGAGCGCCCGGTCTCCGGGGCACCCGACCAGGATCCGCGCCGCCGTCACCTGTCGGTGGTGCCGGACCATCCCGTCTCTCCCGCCCCGGAGCGGGACCGTCCCGTCTCACCCGCAGCCGGCCGGGCCCGGCCCGTCTCCCCCGCTCCGCAGCACCTTCAGCCGGGGGTCGACCCCGCGCCACACCGTCGTGCTGCCGCACCGGTCGAAGACCTGAAGCCGGACCGGGCACCGGTCGGCCGCCCCGACCGCAACCGGACCGACCTTCCCGGCCAGGACCGGGAACGGCCGGCGGCCGCCGCCGCTGCCGACCGGGCACCGACGGGGGACGCCGTCCGACCGGCACCGCTGCACCAGCACGAGGTACGTCCCGCGCCGTTGCACGAGCACCAGGTACGTCCCGCTCCCCTGCACGATCAGCCGGTCGTCGCCTCGCCACCACCGACACCGGCACCCTCGGTGGCCGCCGTACCACCCGTCGCTCCGCCCCCGGCCCGTCCGGTCTCCGCACCACCAACTCACCGACCGGTCTCCGCACCACCCACCCAGCCACCCGTACCCGCACCACCCAGCCACCGACCGGTCTCCGCACCACCCAGCCACCCCGCTGTGCCCGCACCGTCGGGGCGGATGTCCGGGGCCGTCGCCGATCCGGCACCGGTGGGACCGCCGCCGGGGGTGCGACCCGATCTCGCCGGCAGCTCTTCCGAGGTGCCGACCGCACCGCCGGCCCGCCAGCCCACCCGGTACGTTCCGCCAGCGCCCGAGCCGTCGACGCCCGGACCCACCCGTCCCCCCGCCGATGGTCCGCAGAGCTGGTTCGGGCCCACCACCGAGCCGCCCGCCGCGACGCAGGCCTCGTCCACCGCAGCGCCGCCAAGGGCGGAGCCCGCACCACCCGGCCCCGAGCCGCTCGCCGAACCCGTGTCGGCACCACCCGGCCCCGAGCGGCTCGCCGAACCCGTGTCGGCACCAGGCGGCTACGCCGCGCCGGACCGGCCGGTGCCACCCCACCTCGTACCGCCCGACGTCGCGGCGTCCGCGCCGCCGGTCTCGGCCCCTCCGGGCCCGGCACCGTCCGCACCGCCACCGCCCGATCGCCCGGCCGCCACACCACCGGCACCGGCGACCCCGGTCTCGGCACCGCCCGCGTCGCCACCGCCGGTCCCGGAGCCGCCGGTCTCCGCACCCGCCGCCGTCTCGCAGCCACCGGTCACCACGCCGGCTGCCGGGACACCGCCCACGGCGCCCCCGGTGTCGGCGCCGCCGGTCTCCGGGGCTCCCGGCGGGCCCGACCTCGGTGCGCCGGTCTCGGCCGTGCCGGTGTCGACGCCGCCGGCTCCCCCTCCGACCGGTGACCCTGAGCCAGCGGACGACCAGGCTCAGCTCGGTTACCCCACCGGGCCCACCGGCGCGGCGGACGGTGACACCCGGCGCTCCGGCGAGGCCGTCGAGGGTGCTGCCGGCACCGCGTCGGATGACGTCGGCAATGGCAGCGGCCCGGTCGACGCGATGCTCGACCCCTCGGCCGACTCCGGGCTCCCGGCCGCCGACGAGCCGGACGCCGCGGACGCGACCGACGACGAGCCGGCACCGGAACCACCGGCCGATCCCGAACAGGTGCTGGCCCGCTTCCGCTGGCGTCTCGACCCGGTGACCCTGCGGGAGACCGTCGACGACCCGGCGGAGCTGCGCGAGGTCCGGGAGCGGCTCACCGAGAAACTCGCCTCGGCGCTGGACAACCGGTCCCGCGCCCGGCTGCTGAGCCTGCGCGCGGTCGCCTCGCGGGTCCTCAACGACCTGGACGACGCGCTGGCCGACGGCCGGATGGCGCTGACCTACGCCGAGGCGACCGGTGAGTTGCGCCGGGCCGCGCTCGCCCAGGCCCGGCTGGCCCACGTCCTGCGCTGGCGGGGCGAATTCGCCGAGGCCGACCGGCTGTTCGCGGAGGCCAACTCGATCGAGCTGCCCGACCGGCTCCGCGCGGCGCTGCACGAGCACGCCGCCCGCTGCTGTTACGACCAGGGCCGGCTGATCGAGGCCTGCCATCACTTCGAGCGAGCTCTCGACCTGCGCGGCGAGCAGGACGCCGAGTTGCTGGACCGGGTCCGGACCGGCCTCGACGCGGTCGCCAGCCGAGCCGAGGAGGGCGGCTTCGGGCCGTACCCGCGCAGTTGGGACGAGGTGTTGGAGCGCGACCGCACTCCGGTGCCGGCGCGCGACGGCGGCCAGGGCCTGTGGGGCTACGCGGACGCCGAGGGCGACATGGTGGTGCCCGCCCGGTACGCGGAGGCGCAGCCGTTCCGGGACGGTCTGGCCTGGGTACGCGGACCGCAGACCGACCGCTGGTCATTGATCAACGTGGCCGGCGAGACGGTGCTCGAACCGACCTACCTGGCGGCTCGGCCGTTCTCCGACGGCCTGGCCTGGGTGGTGCGCGACGAGAGCGGTTGGCACGCCGTCGATGCCACCGGCACGGTGGCGGTGCCGCCCGGCTTCGCCGACGTGCGGCCGTTCCACAAGGGTGTGGCGGTGGTCCGTCGGGAGGGCTGGGGCGCCGTCGACCGCACCGGCCGGATCGTGGTCCCGACCCGCTACCACGGCTTCCACACCACCCTGGCCGACGGCCACCACGTCGACGGCTTCACCGAGGAGGGGCTGGCCGTGGTGGACCTGACGGGCCGCAAGGGCGTGGTGGACCGGAGCGGCCAGGTGATCGTCGCGCCGGCACATCCGGCGTTGCTGATCCACCCGGTCGCCTTCCTGGCCACCAACAGCGCCGGGAACTGGGGTGCCCTGGACCGGCGCGGCGAGTCGTTGATCGACCCGATGTTCCACCACCCGGGCGCGGTGGTCGCCGAGATCGACGGACTGCTCGCCGACGCCAACCCGGTGCTCTGAGGTCGGCGACCCGACCGCCTGGCGCCGCACGGCCACCGGCGGTCGCGTCCCGGCGCGGGATCAGGCCGACGCCACCGGCCGCGTCCGGGCCTGACCGGTCTTGGGTCCCACCCGGCACGGGTGGCGGCGTCCGGTGCGGGGACCCGGCACGCCCCGGCGGTGCGCGGAGGCGCCGGTGCCGGGAGTGCGCTCGTATCCGGGGATGCGGAGGACGGTCCTCCGGCGCCGCGCGCCGTCACCGGCGCTACCGGTCCTCGACCCCTCCGAACGTGCGCCCGAGGCGGTCACGGTACTGGCCGGTGGGTCGGTTGGTGGGCCGGGCCCGTCGGTTGGTGGCCGGGTGGCGGACCCAGCAGTTCGATCCCGTGCCGCGCGGAGGCGTGCCCGAGCGCGGCCGGGTCGACCGGTGCCGGGTCGGGCAGCCGACGCTCCGCCGCCGGCACCCCGACCTCGGCGACGTACTCCTCGAAGCCGGCGGGGGTGGTCAGTTGCAGCACCCGCAGCGGTTCGTCCGGACCGACCACGAAGGTGTGCGGCAGGCCCGCCGGTAGCAGCACGAAATCGCCGGGTGCGGCGGTCAGCACCGCGTCGTCGCAGTAGAACGTGGCGGTGCCGGACAGCAGGTAGAACATCTCGTCCTCGACCTGGTGCCGGTGCAGTGGCGGGGCGAAGCCGGGCGGGTTGACGAACTCGACAGCGGTGAGCCGACCGCCGGTCTGCGCGCCGGCCGCCTTGACGGTGACCAGGTTGCCCAGGAACCAGTACGCCTCCCCCTCGTCGGGCCGACGTACGAACGGATGGACGGACATGGGTGCCTCCCCGGTGACGACGAAACTTCGCTGGACATCGAGCTATTGGATAGTCGGTTGCTATTCGATAGCTGCGAGTATAGTGAATACATTGCTAGTATGACGACGCCATGGATGAAGTCAAGGACGGAAAACCGACCAGGCCGTACCGGTCCCGGATCCGCGAGGAGAACGCCCGTCGTACCCGACAGGCCGTGGTCGCGGCGGCGACCGAACTCTTCGTCGCCCGCGGCTACACAGGCACCTCGCTGGCCGACGTGGCAGCCGCGGCCGGGGTGGCCCGACCCACCGTGTTCGCCGCGTTCGGCTCGAAGGCGGCGCTGCTGCGCCAGGTGCTCGACGAGGCGCTCGCCGGCGACGACGAGCCGGTGCCGGTGGCGCAACGCCCCTGGTACCGGCCGGTGTGGGAGGCCACCACCGGTGGTGCGGTACTCGACGCGTACGCCGGGGTCTGCACCCTGATCGGCGCGCGGACCACCCGGGTGTTCGAGACCGTCCGGCGGGCCGCCGACGGCAGCCCCGAGGTGGCCGAGGTCTGGCGGACGCTGCTGCGCAACCGCCGGCTCGGCGCGACGATGGTCATCGAGCGGATGGGCGCCCTGGACGCGCGGTTGCGCCAGGGCTCCGACGTCGAGACCGCCATCGACGAGGTGTGGTTCTACAACGACCCGGCGCACTACGGCGCGCTGGTGCTGGAACGCGGGTGGCGCGAGGACACCTTCCGCCGCTGGCTCGGCCGCAGCCTGCGCCACGCCCTGCTGTCCGACCCCGACTGATCACCGTCGCCTGCCGGGTCCACCAGGGCGGGCTAGGGTCAGAGCATGGAATTCCGACACCTGGGCCGCTCCGGCCTCATGGTCAGTGAGATCTCGTACGGCAACTGGATCACCCACGGTTCGCAGGTCGAGGAGGAAGCGGCGTTCGCCTGCGTGCGAGCCGCCCTCGACGCCGGCATCACCACCTTCGACACCGCCGACGTCTACGCCGGCACCCGCGCCGAGGACGTCCTCGGCCGGGCGCTCCAGCAGGAGCGGCGCGAGGGTCTGGAGATCTTCACCAAGGTGTACTGGCCCACCGGGCCGGGTCGCAACGACCGGGGCCTGTCCCGGAAGCACATCATGGAGTCGATCAACGGATCGCTGCGTCGGCTGCGTACCGACTACGTGGACCTCTACCAGGCCCACCGGTACGACTACAGCACCCCGCTGGAAGAGACGATGGAGGCCTTCGCCGACGTCGTGCACTCCGGCAAGGCGCACTACATCGGCGTCTCCGAGTGGAAGGCATCGCAGATCCGCGAGGCGCACGGCCTCGCCCGGGAGCTGCGCATCCCGCTGGTGTCCAGCCAGCCGCAGTACTCGATGCTCTGGCGGGTCATCGAGAGCGAGGTCATCCCCACCAGCGAGGAGCTGGGCCTCGGGCAGATCGTCTGGTCGCCGATGGCCCAGGGGGTGCTCTCCGGCAAGTACCTGCCCGGCCAGCCACCGCCGGCCGGTTCCCGGGCCACCGACGAGAAGTCAGGTGCCGGCTTCATCGCCAAGTGGCTGACCGACGACGTGCTGACCCGGGTGCAGCAGCTCAAGCCGCTGGCCGACCAGGCCGGGCTGACCATGCCCCAGCTGGCCATCGCCTGGGTGCTGCAGAACCCCAACGTGTCGTCGGCCATCATCGGCGCCTCGCGTCCCGAGCAGGTGCACGACAACGTCAAGGCGGCCGGTGTCAAGCTCGACGCCGGCCTGCTCAAGGCGATCGACGAGATCGTCGAGCCGGTGACCGAGCGGGACCCGGCGCGCACCGAGTCGCCGGCCGAACGGCCCTGACCCGTCCCGCCCGGCCGGCGTAGCGCACGTCGGCCGGGCGGACGCCTCCGCCGGGCCGTGCTCAGCCCTGCCAGAAGCGGACCAGGTCCAGACCGGTCGCGTACAGCCACGGCGGCAGGCCGAGCAGGTCGCCGATGGCGAAGACGGCGGTGAAGAACCAGCCACCGATCGTCGGGTTCCACAGCAACGCGAAGAGCAGGATGAACCCGTACGGCGCGAACAGGTCGTACATCCGCCGGTACGGCGAGGTCAGCCACGGCTGGATCATGTTTCCACCGTCCAACCCGGGCACCGGCAGCAGGTTGAGCAGGCTCGCGGTGACCTGGAGGAAGGCCAGCAGGGCCACCGCCGCCCAGAACTCCACCGGTCCACCACCGCCCGCGCCGAGCCGCAGCACCGCCACCAGCACGAGTGCGAACAGCACGTTCGTGGCGGGTCCGGCGAGGCTGACCAGGGTGTGCCGCAACCGCCCCGGGATGACGTGCCGGTCCACCCAGACCGCGCCACCGGGCAGACCGATGCCGCCGAGCAGCACGACCACCACCGGCAGCGCGATGGACAACAACGGGTGGCTGTACTTCAACGGGTTCAGGGTCAGGTAGCCGCGGTGGGCCACCCCCCGGTCACCGCTGCGGTACGCCACCACCGCGTGGGCGTACTCGTGCAGACACAACGAGACCAGCCAGCCGGAGACGACGAAGCCGAACACGGTGAGCCGGACGTTGCCGATCCCGTGCCAGGTCAGCACGGCGCTGGTCACCAGCAGGGCGACCAGCGCCAGGAAGACCGGGCTGGGCCGGAAGGCCGCCCGGGGCACCCCGAGCACCAGCGGCTCGGAGTCCCGGGGCGTCATCACTCGGCCACGGGCTGCAGGCTCATCCGGTACTCCACCCGATCGTCCTCCAGGAGCGCGACCGAGGTGACGCCGGACGCCGCGAGTTCCCGCCAGGTCTGACCGATCCAGGACTCGGCATCCGCCTGGCTGGCGAACGACTCGGCCGGCCCCTCGACCGACTCGCCGTTCGCGCCCTCGTACCGCCAGCTCCACGCCATGTGCGCGTCTCCCCTCGCCGCTGCTGCCCCTTGGGGCGGACCTCCGCCAGCGTAGTCGTACCGCAGCGCCGCCGACCGGGCCACGGGCGGCGATCGGCGGCCCGGACGACGCCCGGGCGAGACTGAGCCTGCCGCGGCCGGGTATGTCGTTCGGGAACCCGACGCACAGGAGGCGACAATGACGACACCGATCCCGCAGATGGACACGGCGGAACTGCGCGACATCGCGATGCGCGGCGGCATCGAAGGCGCGCGGGAGATGGACCGGGAGGAACTCATCGACGCCCTGCAGGCCCGCCCCGGCGAGGGGGCCTGGCAGGAGGATCCGAAGCCGGCGGACGTCAACCCCAACGACGTCAGGTACCAGTCCCCCGACCGGCGCTGACCGCATCGCGGGCCGGCGGCGCGCTGCCCTACCTGCGGTCCGCCGACCCGCCCGCTGGACGTAAGGTACGCAGCATGTCCCTTGACGGGTGGAACACGCTTCTGGTCCTCGGCGGCATCCGGTCCGGCAAGTCGGAGTTCGCCGAGTCCCTGGTCGCCGACGCGTCCACGGTCCGCTACCTGGCGACCGCCGCCGACCGGGGGGACGACCCCGAGTGGGCCGCGCGCCTCGCCGCGCACCGCGCCCGCCGGCCCGCGACCTGGAGCACCGAGGAGACCGCGACCGACCCACGTCGACTCGCCGACGTGATCTCCACCGCCCGGCCGGAGGACACCCTGCTCGTCGACGACCTCGGCGGCTGGGTGACGGTCCTGCTCGACCCGGCGCACCAGCCGGCCGACGACACCGCCACCATCGACGAACTGGCCGCCGCCGTGCGGTCCTGCGCCGCGCGGTTGGTGCTGGTCAGCCCCGAGGTCGGGCTCTCCCTGGTACCCACCACACCGCTGGGCCGGGCGTTCACCGACGCCCTCGGCGCGGTCAACCGCGCGGTCGCCGACGCCTGCGACACGGTGGTCCTGGTGGTCGCCGGCCAGCCGTGCCGGTTGAAGCCCGCCGCCGTACCACCCGCGCTCTCCGACGCGCCACCTGCCGCTTCCGCCCCGTCGGCCGTAGCCGCCACGGTGCCCGCTCAGGCCGGGCCGACCGGTGAGTCGTCGGAGACCCCCGACGCTCCGCCGCCGCCCGACTCGCCGCCGGTGACCAGGCCGCAGCTCCCCGACTCGCCGCCGGTGACCTTGCCGCAGCTGCCCGCCGAGCCCGCTGCCGAGACCGTCGGCACCGGCTGGACAGCGCCCACCACGGCCCTCCCGCTGGTCGCGACCGGCCTGGTCATCCAGCCCGGCATGGAACTGCCCATGCCCGACGAGTACGCCGGGCCGCAGGCCGTCGACCGGCTGGCGAGCCTGGACGTGCCGGGCGCCGGGCTCGGTGCGCTGGAGCAGGTCGTCTTGTTCGCCGCCGCCACCCAGGGCACCCCCACCCCGGCCCCGTGGCGGTCGGTGCGGGTGCTGCTGATGCACGGCGACCACGCGGGCGGCGTCGCCGCCGGCACGACGGCCGGTGAGTCGGCCCGCCGCGCCGAGCAGGCCCGAGCCGGGCAGGGCGTGCTCGCCCGGCTGGCCGCCGAGAGCGGCGCGAGCCTACAGGTGGTGGACGCCCCCGCCGCCGCGCCCATCGAGCACGGCCCGGCGCTGGACGTCGATCAGGTGGACTCGGCCCTGCGCCACGGCTGGCGGCTGGCCGAGGAGGCGGCGGACGCCGGCGTACAACTGCTGGTGCTGGCCGCGTGCGGCGCCGGCACCGAGGCCACGGCCGCGGCGGTGCTGGCCGCGACCGCCGGCGCCGAACCGCCCGCGGTGCTGGCCCGGGTGGTCACCGCGGGCGGCGAGATCGACGACGCGGCCTGGATGGCCCGCTGCGCAGCGGTCCGCGACGCCCTGCACCGCACCCGTCGTTCCGCCCGCAACGCCATGGACGTGCTCGCCGAGTTGGGCGGTGGGGACATCGCCGTCGCCACCGGCATCCTGCTGGGCGCGACCGCCCGCCGGCTGCCGGTGCTGCTGGACGGCCCCGTCGGGGTGGCCGCCGCGCTGATCAGCCGGGACCTGGCCGGACAGGCCCGGCACTGGTGCCTGCTGGCCGACGACGGCGGTCACCCGGCCGTCCGGCTCGCCGCCGACGTGCTCGGCCTGGATCCGCTGACCCGGTTGCGGCTCGATCTCGGCGAGGGGGCGAACGCGCTCACCGTGCTGCCGCTGCTGCGGTCGGCGCTGGCGTTGGCCGCCGCGTTGCCGTCCCGTGCCGAGGGCGACGACAGCGGGGAGGGCGACGAGCCGGGCCCGATCGAGGAGACGGAGCCCGACTTCCACGAGCCGGAGCCCGAGGGTCCCGGCCCGACCACCACCGCGCCGGCCGCGGAGCCGGCGGAGACCTCCGCCGCACGTGCCGGCTGAGCTGCGGCTCGGCGACGGGGCGCGGCTGGCGCTGACCACCCTCACCATCCTGCCGCTGGGCGTCGGCCGGGTCGACCGGGCCACCGCCGGCACGGCGATGACGCTCGCCCCGGCGGTCGGCGCGCTGCTCGGTGTGCCGCTGGCCGGCATCCTGCTGCTGTTGGCCGCCGGCACCGCGCCGCTGGTCGCCGCCGGAGTCACCGTTGCGGCGGCGGCGGTGCTCACCCGGGGGCTGCACCTGGACGGGCTGGCCGACACCGTGGACGCGCTCGGGTCGTACCGGCGCGGACCGGCCGCCCTGGAGATCATGAAGAAGCCAGACGTCGGGCCCTTCGGCGTGGTCGCCCTGGTGCTCGTCCTGCTGGTGCAGGCCGCCGCGCTGGCCGAGCTGGCCGGCCGGTCCCGCCCGGCGGTGTTCGCGGCCGTGCTGACGGCCACGGCGGCGGGGCGGCTCGGGGTGACGCTGGCCTGCCGCCGAGGGGTGCCGGCGGCGCGACCGGAGGGGCTGGGTGCGCTCGTCGCCGGCACCGTCGGCCCTGTCGCGCTGGTCGTCGCCACCGCCGCCGTCGCGCTGCTGGCGGTCGCGGCGGTGCCGCAACAGCCGTGGCAGGGCCCGCTGGTCGTGCTGACGGCGCTCGCCGTCGCGGCCGGGCTGCTGCGGCACGTGGTACGCCGCCTCGGCGGGATCACCGGCGACGTGCTCGGCGCCACCGTCGAGCTGGTCACCACGCTCGTCTACCTGGGACTGGTGCTGTCCGCCTGAGTCGGTGGCCCGGCGCCGGGTAGCGTACCTGCGACGACAGCACCGGCGCGGCCATCCGGGGGACGACATGCTCATCACCGACGACTTCCTGCCCGTTCCGGTTCCGGAGTCGCTGAGCGCGACCTATCTGGTGCCGACGGCCGGGCTGCCGTCGGTGACCGCCCGCACGGCCGTGGGAAAGTTGGCCGGCCGGCTCGCCGAGCCGGTGTACGGGCTGGCCCGGCAGATGCTTGACAGTCCGCTGATGAGCGTCGACATCCGGCCCGTCGGCGAGTTCCCTGAGCTGCCGCCGGACCTGCTCACCGCGTTCGGGGCCAGCGAGGCGCAGCTGGACCGGCTGGCCTCCGCGAGCCACCTGGTGGTGGTGCAGGCGGAGTACCGGCCGGGCTGGCCACCCGCTCACGAGTGGGCCGCGCGGGCGGTCGCCGCGGCGGTCGCCGAGGCGGTGGGCGGCGACGTGGTGGACGTCTTCGGCCTGCAGTTCCTCGACCCGGCCGCGGCGCTGCGCTCGCTGCCCGACGCGCAGGGCCGGGTCCGGCTGGTCGACTGGGTGCTGGTGCCCTACTCGTCGGACGCCGAGGGGCTCTGGTTCACCACCAAGGGGCTGCGCCGCTTCGGCCTGCTGGAGTTGCAGACCCAGGGGGTGCCGGACCATCTCACCCGGGCCTGGGGCGCGGTGATGACCGGTGCCGCCCGGCGCCTGCTGCGGGACTGGACCGACGGGTTGGCCGGCGAGGAGATCCCGGCGTTCGTGCAGCTGCCGGTGCTGGCCACGGTGACCGGCCACGACATCGCGGTGGCGTACGGCAATCCGGAGCAGCACGGGGCGACCGCACCGGTCCTGCTCCGCCTGGAGCTGGACCCGGCCACCGACCCGGACGCCGACTCCTTCCTCAGCCTGCGCCCGCCGGCCGGGCACCCCGGTCCCGCCGGGCGATACTTCGCCAACGCCTGCGCCACCCTCTTCTCCGGGATCCAGCCCGACGTGCGGTACGCCCGCTCCGGTGACGCGATGAGCCGGGCGATCGCCACCGCCCGCGCCGGGCTGGCGGACATCCGGGTCCGGTTCCGCGACGGTCAGCTGCCGCCGGAGACGCAGCTGGTGGTCAAGTACGGGCTGCCGAGCGACGACGGCCCGGAGTACGTCTGGGCCGGGGTGACGGACTGGGACTCCCCGGACCGGATCGTCGGTGCCAGCGCCAGCGACGCCAACACCGACCCCACCGTACGCATCGGCGCACCCGTCGTCGTGGCGGTCACCGACATCGTCGACTGGGCGGTCCTGAACGCCGACGGCGTCATCGAGGGCGGCTGGACCCAGGCCGTCCTCGACGCCGGCCAACCCCCCGAACCACCTCGTTGATCATGAGGTTAGCGGCACTTGTCGATCTTCAAGCTGCCGCCAACCTCATGATCAACGCGAGCCAAAGGGGTTCGGGTGGGGTTATTTGACGGAGGGGTGGATGAAGGGGGGGCGGGTCAGGTGGGCGGGGGTGCGGCGGTTGCGGATGTCGACGTGCAGCTCGGCGCCGTCGGTGAGGGCGGGGGCGGTGTCGATCAGAGCCAGGGCGATGCCCTGCTTGCGGGTTGGGCTGAAGGTGCCGCTGGTCACCGTGCCGACCCGGGTGTCGCCGGCGTAGACCGCCATGCCGGGGCGGGGGATGGCACGTTCGGCGGCGACCAGGCCGCGCAGCGTACGCGCCGGACCGGCGGCCTTCTCCGCGACCAGCGCGTCGCGGCCCCAGAAGGCCGGCTTGTCCCAGCCGACCGCCCAACCGGAGCGGGCCTGCACCGGCGTGATCTCCAGCGAGAGGTCCTGTCCGTGCAGCGGATACCCCATCTCGGTGCGCAGCGTGTCCCGTGCGGCCAGCCCGCACGCCTGCGGCGCCGGCTCGGCGGCGAACAACGCGTCCCACACCGCGACCGCGTCACCGGCCGGCACCACCAGCTCGTAGCCCAGCTCGCCGGTGTAGCCGGTACGGCACACGGTCAGCTCGACCGGGCCGAGCGCCGCCGGCGAGAAACTCATGTACCCGTGCCCGGTGGGCAGGCCGAGCGCGCCCAGCAGGTCCGCCGACCGGGGCCCCTGCACCGCCAGTACGGCGTACCCCTCGTGCTCGTCGGTGACCGTGACCTGCGGCGGCGCGGCGGCGCGCAGCCGGCGTACCACTTCGGCACTGTTCGCCGCGTTCGGGATGAGGAAGACGTGGTCGTCGGCGTGCAGGTAGGCGATGATGTCGTCCACCACGCCGCCGGTCGCCTCGTCGCAGCACAGGGTGTACTGCGCCCGCCCCGGCCCGATGCGCCCCAGGTCGTTGCTGAGGCAGGCGTTGACGAACTCCGCCGCTCCCGGCCCGGTCACCCGCACCTTGCCCAGGTGTGACACGTCGAACACGCCGACGCCGGTACGCACCGCGGTGTGCTCGCGCAGCACCCCGCCGCCGGCGTACTCCAGGGGCATCTCCCAGCCACCGAACGGAGCGAACTTGGCGCCGAGCGCGGTGTGCCGGCCGGCCAGCGGAGAACGACGCAGCCGGGTCGCGGCGGCGTCGGTGGTCACCTCGGTCATGGGTGGCAACTTACCGGGACGCACCGGGCTGGTTAGCATCGGCGGGACCGCCGGATCACCCGGCGGGGCAGCAATGACGTCCGGCGGGTAAATCATCCGCCGGGGAACTCCACCGCCGGTACGCCACCACGCGACCGGCCCGGCCCGCCCGGGAGCAGCCTCCGTGACATCGCCCAGCACCACCCTGAGCCTGGTCGACACCGACCCCGCCGAACTCGCCGTCGACGCGATCGTGATCGGCGTGCACAGTACGACCGGCGAGCAGGACGCCACCCGCGGCCTCGCCGGCACCCTGCTGCTCGCCAGCGGCGCCGAGAGCATCGCCGCCGCGTTCGACGGCAAGCTGACCGAGACGCTGGCGCTGCTCGGCGCGACCGGCGGTCCCGGCGAGGTGATCAAGTTGGCGACGCTGGGCACGGTCACCGCGCCGGTGCTGGCCGCTGTCGGCCTCGGCCCGGAGCCCAGCGGCGCGGCGCCCGCCCCGGAGACGCTGCGCCGGGCGGCGGGCGCCGCCGTGCGGGCCCTGGCCGGCGCCTCCCGGGTGGCGATGACGCTGCCGCTGCCGGACGACGCCGACGCCGCCGACGCGCTGCGCGCGGTCGCCGAGGGCGCGCTGCTGGGTGGTTACCGCTTCGCCGGGTACAAGACCCGGCCGCAGCCGACCCGCCGCGAGCCGGTCGCCGAGGTGCTCGTCGCCGTGCCGGACGCCGCGGACGCGGCAGCGCAGGCCGAGGTGACCCGGGCCGGCACGGTGGCCGGCGCGGTCCGGCGTACCCGCGACTGGGTCAACATCGCCCCGAACGAGCTGCGCCCGCCGGCCTTCGCCGACGCGGTGGCCGAGGCCGGCCGGGCGGCCGGGCTGGCGGTCGAGGTGCTCGACGAGGTCGCCCTGCGCGAGGGCGGCTACGGCGGCATCATCGCCGTCGGTCAGGGCTCGGAGGCTCCGCCGCGACTGGTCAAACTGACCTACACCCCGGCCGGTGGCGGCACCGGCAAGCGGGTCGCGCTGGTCGGCAAGGGGATCACCTTCGACACGGGTGGCATCTCGATCAAGCCGGCCCAGGGCATGTGGGAGATGAAGTCCGACATGGCCGGTGCGGCGGCGGTGGCGGCCACCATGCTGGCGGTGGCCGAGCTGAAGCCGTCGGTGACGGTGACCGGGTACGTGCCGATGGCGGAGAACATGCCGTCGGGCACCTCGTACCGGCCGGGTGACGTGGTCACCATGTTCAACGGCAAGAAGGTGGAGGTGCTCAACACCGACGCCGAGGGCCGGATGATCCTCGGTGACGCGATGGCCCGGGCCTGCGCCGACGGCTGCGACTACCTGTTCGAGACCTCCACCCTGACCGGCGGTCAGGTCGTCTCGCTGGGCAAGCGGATCTCCGGCGTGATGGGTACCGCCGAGCTGTGCGAGCGGGTCCGTGATGCCGGTGACGCGGTCGGCGAGCCGGCCTGGCCGATGCCGTTGCCGGACGACGTGCGCAAGGGCATGGACTCCGACGTCGCGGACATCTCACAGGTCAACGCGGGCATGGACCGGGCCGGTCACATGCTCCAGGGCGGTGTCTTCCTGCGCGAGTTCGTCACCGACGACGTCGCCTGGGCACACATCGACATCGCCGGCCCGTCGTACCACACGGGCGAGGCGACCGGCTACTGGACCAAGGGCGGCACCGGCGTCCCGGTCCGCACCCTGCTGCACCTGATCGACGACGTGGCCGCCAACGGCTGAGCCCTGCGCGGGCTGCGCAAGGTTCGATCAGTTTCGGGGAAGTTGCTGTGTCCACGCGACGGGAGGCGGCAACTTCCCCGAAGCTGCCGCCCGCCGGCGACAGCGCGCGGCGCGGGAGCGGGTCAGTACTGCTCGGGGCGGCGTTTGCGGCGCTCGTTGTAGTCGCGCATCCGTTGCGGGTAGCCCATCAGCGCCACGTCGTAGATCGGGATGCTCAGCCGGAACGCGAACCGCCGCGCGCCGTCCGGCCCGTCGATCCGGCGTCGGGTCCACTCCCCGTCGTCGGCGATCAGGATCACGGTCGTCTCGGTGACGGTGGTACGCGGCTCGATGTACGCCTCGACGCCCTTACGGGTCCGGACGAAGTTCTCAAGGTGCTCCAGATCGGCACGATTGGCCGTACGGTCAGGGTCAGCCGCGCGTGGTCGCTTGCTTCGCCGGAACAGTCCCACCGAGCCGTCTCCCCAGTCGTGGCGTATCGAAGGCAGAGCCAAGGGTACGTGGCGGCGACGTGTCGTTGGGCACCTCGGTACGCGGGTGCGACGCGGTGGTGACAAGATGGCCGAGGTGGGGTGTGTCCGTGTTACCCCGCCGTGACCCCCGATGCAGCGAAGCGACCTGGGAGTTGGACGTGAGCGAGCCGAACGACGCAACCTTCGACATCGTCATCCTCGGAGGTGGTAGCGGCGGTTACGCGACCGCCCTGCGCGCCGCCCAGTTGGACCTTTCCGTGGCGTTGGTGGAGAAGGGCAAGCTCGGGGGCACCTGCCTGCACAACGGATGCATCCCGACCAAGGCGCTGCTGCACGCGGCCGAGATCGCCGACCAGACCCGCGAGTCGGAGCAGTTCGGCATCAAGGCCGAGCTGGTCGGCATCGACATGGCCGGGGTCAACTCGTACAAGGACGGCGTGATCTCGCGGCTCTACAAGGGCCTGCAGGGCATGCTCAAGGGCAACAAGTCGATCACCATCGTCGAGGGGCACGGCAAGCTGGTCGCGCCCAACGCGGTCGAGGTGGACGGCAAGCGGTACACCGGCCGCAACGTGGTGCTGGCCTCCGGGTCGTACGCCAAGAGCCTGCCGGGCCTGGAGATCGACGGCGAGCGGGTCATCACCAGCGACCACGCCCTGACCCTGGACCGGGTCCCCGCCTCGGCGATCGTGCTCGGCGGCGGGGTGATCGGCGTCGAGTTCGCCAGCGTGTGGAAGTCCTTCGGGGTGGACGTGACGATCATCGAGGCGCTGCCCCGGCTCGTCGCCGCCGAGGACGAGGAGTCGTCGAAGGCGCTGGAGCGGGCCTTCCGCAAGCGGAAGATCAACTTCAAGGTCGGCAAGCCGTTCGAGAAGGTCGAGAAGACCGACAGCGGCGTGAAGGTGACCATCGCCGGTGGCGACACCGTCGAGGCCGAGCTGCTGCTGGTCGCGGTCGGCCGGGGCCCGAACACCGCCGACCTCGGCTACGAGGAGCAGGGCGTCAAGGTCGACCGGGGCTACGTGCTGACCGACGAGCGGCTGCGCACCAACGTGCCGAACGTCTACGCCGTGGGCGACATCGTGCCCGGCCTCCAGCTCGCCCACCGCGGCTTCCAGCAGGGCATCTTCGTCGCCGAGGAGATCGCCGGCCAGAACCCGGCGGTGATCGACGAGGCGGGCATCCCCCGGGTCACCTACAGCGACCCGGAGCTGGCGTCGGTCGGCCTCACCGAGGCGAAGGCCAAGGAGCAGTACGGCGCGGACAAGATCAAGACTTACAACTACAACCTCGGCGGCAACGGCAAGAGCCAGATCCTCAAGACGGCCGGTTTCGTGAAGCTGGTGCGGGTCGAGGACGGTCCGGTGGTCGGCGTGCACATGGTCGGCGCGCGGGTCGGCGAGCTGGTCGGCGAGGCGCAGCTGATCTACAACTGGGAGGCGTACCCGGGCGAGGTGGCGCAGCTCGTGCACGCCCACCCGACGCAGAACGAGGCCCTGGGCGAGGCGCACCTCGCTCTTGCCGGCAAGCCGCTGCACGCGCACGCCTGATCACGACGTATCCGCGGCGTCCGGCGACGGGCGGCGCTCCCCCCACCAGGGAAATGAAGGAGTCTGGAGAACATGCCGGTATCGGTCACCATGCCCCGGCTCGGCGAGAGCGTCACCGAGGGCACCGTCACGCGCTGGCTCAAGCAGGAGGGTGACACCGTCGAGGTCGACGAGCCGCTGCTCGAGGTGTCCACCGACAAGGTCGACACCGAGATCCCGTCCCCGGCGGCCGGGGTGCTGACCCGGATCGTGGTGGGCGAGGACGAGACGGCCGAGGTCGGCAGCGAGCTGGCGGTGATCTCCGGCGAGGGCGAGTCGGCCGGCGGTGGAGCCGCCCCGCAGCAGCAGGAGGAGGCTCCCGCCGAGCAGGCCGCCGAGGCGGCGGCGGAGCCGCAGGCCGAGGCGGAGCAGTCGGCCGTCGAGGAGCCCGCCGAGCAGCCGGCGCAGGCGGCCCCGTCGGGCGAGGGCACCCCGGTGCAGATGCCGGCCCTGGGCGAGAGCGTCACCGAGGGTACGGTCACCCGCTGGCTCAAGCAGGTCGGCGAGAACGTCGAGGTCGACGAGCCGCTGCTGGAGGTCTCCACCGACAAGGTCGACACGGAGATCCCCTCGCCGGTCGCCGGCACCGTGCTGGAGATCAAGGTCGCCGAGGACGAGACCGCCGAGGTCGGCGCGACCCTGGCCGTGGTCGGTGCCGCCGGTGGCGCCCCGGCCGAGTCGAAGCCGGAGCCGAAGCCCGAAGCGGAGGCGGAGCCCGAGCCGCAGGCCAAGCCGGAGCCCGAGGCCAAGCCGGAGCCGAAGCCCGAGCCCGAGGCGAAGCCGGAGCCGCAGGTGTCCGAACCGACGCCGGGCATGTCGTACAACGAGCCGGCCGCCGAGGCCGAGACGGCGCAGGAACCGGTCAAGACGGAGCAGGCGGCGCAGCCGGCGGCTCCGGCACCGCAACGCGCGGCGGCACCGTCCAACGGTGGCGAGCAGGCGGCCGGTTACGTGACCCCGCTGGTACGCAAGCTGGCCAGCCAGCACAACGTGGACCTCGCCTCGGTCAACGGCACCGGGGTCGGCGGCCGGATCCGCAAGCAGGACGTGCTGGACGCGGCGGAGCAGGCCAAGGCCGCCAAGGCCGCGCCGGCTCCGGCGGCCCAGCCGACGGCCGGAGCCCCGGCCAAGCCGGCCGCCAAGCCGCAGCCGAGCGCCAAGCGGGGCACCACCGAGAAGCTGCCCCGCATCCGCGCGGCCATCGCCAAGCGGATGCTGTCGTCGCTGCACGAGATGGCGCAGCTGACCACGGTGGTCGAGGTGGACGTCACCAAGATCGCCAAGCTGCGGGCGCAGGCCAAGGAGTCGTTCCAGCAGCGGCACGGCGTCAAGCTGTCGTTCCTGCCGTTCTTCGCCCTCGCGGCCATCGAGGCGCTCCAGGCGTACCCGATCGTCAACGCCAGCATGGACCTGGACGGCGGGACGATCACCTACCCGGACGCCGAGAACCTCGGCATCGCGGTGGACACCGAGCGGGGCCTGCTGGTGCCGGTCATCCACAACGCCGGTGACCTCAACCTGGGCGGCATCGCCAAGCGGGTCGCCGACCTGGCCGAGCGGACCCGGACCAACAAGATCAGCCCGGACGAGATCGCCGGTGCGACCTTCACGCTGACCAACACCGGCAGCCGGGGCGCCCTCTTCGACACCCCGATCGTGCCGTCGCCGCAGTCGGCGATGCTGGGTACGGGTGCCGTGGTCAAGCGTCCGGTCGTGGTCAACGACCCGGAGCTGGGTGAGGTCATCGCCGTACGCCAGATGGTCTACCTGGCGCTGTCCTACGACCACCGACTGATCGACGGCGCCGACGCGGCCCGCTTCCTGACCGCGGTCAAGGAGCGCCTGGAGGCCGGCAACTTCGAAGCCGAACTGGGCCTCTAACCCTCCCAACGCACCCAAACAGGGCGCCCCGGTCCCCCGGACCGGGGCGCCCTACCGTCCCGCCCCCACCCCCACCGCCCCGCCCCCTCGGAGCGTTGATCATGAAGTTGTTGTCGCCGGGTTCGGGGCGGATTCTAGGGTTCAGTGCAACTGATCTTGGTTGTGCTGGAGGTGTTGGTGGCCAGGCCGGGTGTGGTGACGTTCGGGCATCGGCAGGTGTTGGAGCATTTGTGGGGGTCGGGGCGAACGATCTCGCAGATCGCGGGGCTGTTAGGCGTGCCGGTGTGCACGGTGTCGCGGGAGGTCGCGCGGTATCACAGTGCGCGGCACGGGACGAAGAATCCGCTCGGGCGGTCGTTGCCGCCCGGGCGGGCTCGTCGGCCGTATCGGTGGGGGTATCAGGCGCAGTGGGCGCAGCGGCGGGCTGACGCGGCTCGGCGGCGGCCGCAGGCGTCGAAGCTTCGGCCGGGCACGCGGCTGCGGCACACGGTGGCGGGGAAACTGGCGCGTAGGTGGTCTCCGAAGCAGATCGCCGCGTGGTTGCGGGCCACGTACGCCGACCGTCCGGAGTCACAGGTGTCCCACGAGACGATCTACCAGGCGATCTACGTGCAGTCGCGGGGCAACCTGCGCGCGGAGTTGGGTCGGCAGGTGGCGCTGCGTTCGGGTCGTACCCAGCGGCGCCCGCAGTCACGCGCCGCGGGTGCCGCCCGTCGCCGGCGGCCCTGGATCGGGGATCTGCACATCAGCACCCGGCCCGCGGAGGCCGCTGACCGGGCCGTGCCCGGGCACTGGGAAGGTGACCTGGTCATCGGCAAGGCCGGCGCCTCGGCGATCGTGACCCTGGTCGAACGCAGCACCCGCTACGTGATGCTCGGCGCCCTACCCAACGGCCGTGACAGCGAAGCCGTCATCGCCGTGCTCACCACCCTGGCCACCCGGATGCCGGCACACCTGCGCCGGTCACTGACCTGGGACCAAGGCACCGAGATGGCCACCCACCCGAGATTCACCGTCGCCACCGGCTGCCCGGTCTACTTCTGCGACCCCCACAGCCCCTGGCAACGCGGCAGCAACGAAAACACCAACGGCCTACTGCGCCAGTACTTCCCCAAAAGCAGCTACGACTTCCGCACCATCGACCAGACCGGCCTGGACGAGGTCGCCCACGAACTCAACACCCGACCCCGCGAAACGCTGGACTGGGACACCCCAGCCCAACGCCTCGCGCACCTCATCGCTCCCTAACGATTGCACTCACCCCTTGACCCCAAGCGGCGTGGCCCGACAACAACTTCATGATCAACGGGGAGATCCGGGGTCAGGGGATCAGGGGGTGAGGGTTTGGGTGCTGAGGGTCCAGAGGCGGTTGGCAGAGTCGGGGTCTAGGGCGTAGTCGGCTACGCCGGTGCGGGTGCCGGGCTGGTTGGGACCGGCCTGCTGGCAGTCCTCGAAGTAGCGGCCGCCGACGCCGTCGAGCAGGGGCGAGGTGGCGACCAGGATCGAGGTGGCGGCACCCTGCTCCGGGGTCTTCCAGGATGCCGTGGCCGGGCCGCTCTGGGCGCGCATCCGGGCCAGTTCCTCCTCGGTCACGTAGCGCTGGAGGTTGGTGCGGATCGCGCCGGGGTGCAGGGCGTTGGCCAGGATGCCGTCGTCCGCCCAGCGCCGGCTCGCCTCGACGGCGAAGAGGACGTTCGCGGTCTTGGACTGCCCGTACGCGGCCCACGGCTCGTAGGGCCGGCGCTCGAAGTTGATGTCGTCGAAGACGACCGGCGAGCGCAGGTGTGCCGCCGAGCTGACCGAGACGATCCGGGCGCCCTGCGCGGCGGCGAGGGCCGGGTGCAGCCCGGTGGCGAGCGCGAAGTGCCCGAGGTGGTTGGTGGCGAACTGCATCTCCCAGCCCTGCGGGGTACGCATCTCGGGCGAGGCCATGATGCCGGCGTTGTCGACCAGGATGTGCAGCGGGCCGTCCCAGTTCGCCACGAAGGCCGCCACCGAGGCCGGGTCGGCCAGGTCGAGCGGGGCGACGCTGACCCGGTCGTTGCCGGTCGTACCGATGATCTCCGACGCCGCTCGCTCCCCCTGCTCGGGCTTGCGGACGGCGAGGGTGACGTCGGCACCGGCGGACGCGAGCGCCCGGGCGGTCTCCACACCGATGCCCGACCCGCCGCCGGTGACGACGGCTCGACGACCGGTGAGGTCGATGCCCGCGACGACCTCCAGCGCGGTGGACTCGGCGGTGAACGGGGTGCTGACAGGTGTGCCGATGGTCATGATCCATCCTTGTCTCAGGTGTGCGGCGACTCTGTCCGCCACTACGATGAGAAGCGGAGGCTCCTCCGTTACCGCCAGGCTAACCGGAGGGTCCTCCGTTTGCCAACCGGACGGAGGCCGACCGTCAGGAGGAGTACGTGCCGGAGCAGCCATCCCGACCGTTGCGTGCCGACGCGCTGCGCAACCGCCAGCGGTTGCTGGAGGCGGCCGTCCGGGCGTTTTCCCGGTCCGGTGCGGAGGTAACCCTGGAACAGATCGCCCGCGACGCCGGAGTCGGCATCGGCACGCTCTACCGGCACTTCCCCACCCGCGAGGCGTTGGTCGAGGCCGCCTACCGCAACGAGTTGGAGCGGCTCTGCGACTCGGCCGCGGAGTTGCTCGACCAACTGCCGCCGGAGGCGGCGATCCGGGCCTGGATGGACCGCTTCATCGACTACCTCGCCACCAAGCGGGAGATGGCCGACGCGCTGCGCCTGGTGATCGCCGCCGGCACCAACCCGTTCGCGCAGAGCCGGGACCGACTGCTCGCCGCCCTGGACCGGCTGCTGGCGGCGGGCGCGGCGGCCGGCACCGTCCGATCGGACGTGGACCCCGGTGACGTCCTCGCCGGGCTCAGCGGAGTCTCGCTCGCCGCCGGTGGCCGGGAACAGCGCGACCAGGCCCGCCGCCTGCTCGACCTGCTGATGGACGGCCTGCGGTACCGCCGGCCGGACTGATCGGAAACGGGCGTACGTCCAGGTCGGCGCTGCCAGACTCAGCCCGTGGGCGACGTGGGCTGGCGGGGGCGGCTCGGGCCGGCCGTCGGCATCGCGCCCGGCGCCCGGGTCGACAAGTTCGAGATCTTCTTCGACCTGGTCTTCGTCTTCTCGTTCTTCATCATCACCCGCGCCACCGCCGCCAACATCAACGGCCGCCAACTGCTGCACGCCGCACTGGTGCTGGCCGTGCTCTGGTGGTGCTGGGTGGTGCACACGGTTGTGGCCACCCGGATCCGCATCGGCGAGGGTTTCGTGCCGGTGCTGATGGTCGTCGGGATGGCCGCGCTGTTCTGCTTCGCCCTGTCCCTGCCGCAGGCGTTCATGGACCACAAGGAGGAGGCGGGTCCGGTCGTGGTCGCGGTCAGCTACGTGGTCATCCGGGCCATCCATCTGATCCTGTTCCTGCACGTCGTGCGCGACAACCCGACCGAACGCCGACAACTGCTCCGGTACGCCCCCGAGTTGGCGCTGAGCACCGCGCTGCTGCTGGTGGCCGCCCTGCTACCCACCCACATCGCCGATGCCGGGACCGCCGCGCTCGTCCGCGACGCACTCTGGGTGAGCGTGGTGCTGCTCCAGTACGGCACCGGTCTGCTGGCCCGTACCTGGGGCTGGCAGGTCACCTCGGCGGAGCACTGGACCGAACGGTACGACCTGATCCTGATCATCGCGCTCGGCGAGTCGGTGATCTCCGTCGGCGTCGGCAGCAACCTGCTCGGCCAGGCGCCGACCTGGCCCGGGGTGACCGCCGCGGTGCTCGGCATCTTCTTCACCGCCGCCCTGTGGTGGGTGCACTACGACCTGATCGGCCCGGCCGCCCGGATCGCCCTGCACGCCAGCCTGGGTCGCGCCCGGGTGCTGATGGCCCGCGACGCCTACGCCTACCTCTACCTGCCGATGATCGCCGGGATCATCCTGTTCGCCCTCGGCGCCGAGGGCATCGTGCACGACGTCGCCGAACCCGGCGTGCCGGTCGCCGAGCGGGCCCACGGGGCGAACGTGCCGATGCTGTTCGGCGGGGTGTTCCTCTACCTGCTCGGCAACATGGCCTTCCAGCTCCGTACCCTGCACACGCTGAGCTGGACCCGGGTCGCCACCCTGGTCGTCCTGCTCGCCGCCATCCCGGTCGCCATGCCGCTGCCCGGGCTGGTCGCCCTCGGCCTGCTCACCGCGATCTGCGTCGGCCTGGTCTTCGCCGAGGTCGTCTTCATGGCCGAAGCCCGGCACACGCTGCGCGCGGTGGTCTTCGAGGAGCGGACCGCCCACGAGACCCACGAGGCCGCCTACCGCGCCCGCTGGCACGGCCAACCCCCCGGCACGACGTGACCGCCGACATGGCCGGTCGCAGCGGCTGAGCGGTGCTGCGCTTGACTTCGAGTGCGCTCCAAGCGCGACGCTTGCCCGCATGACGACGACACGGAAACTGGGTCGCAGCGGCATCGAGGTCAGCGCCATCGGCATGGGCTGCTGGGCGATCGGCGGGCCACTGTGGGGTGACTACCGGCAGCCGCTGGGCTGGGGCGAGGTGGACGACGAGGAGTCGGTGCGGGCCGTGCACGCGGCGATCGAGCACGGGGTGACCTTCTTCGACACGGCCAGCAACTACGGGGCCGGCCACAGCGAGCGGGTGCTGGGCCGGGCGCTCGCCGGCCGTCGCGACCAGGTGGTGCTCGCCACCAAGTTCGGCTACACCGCCGAGGAGGCGACCCGCCGGGCCACCGGCGAGGACCACCGTCCCGAATACGCGGTGGCCAGCCTGGAGGCGTCGCTGCGCCGCCTCGGCACCGATCACGTCGACCTGTTGCAACTGCACCTGAACGACCTGGCGCCGGCGCTCGCACTCGACCTGGTCGACACGCTGGAGAGCATGGTCACCCAGGGCAAGATCCGGGCGTACGGGTGGAGCACCGACCACCCCGCCTCGGCTGCCGCCTTCGCCCCGGCCGCCCCGCACTGCACGGCGATCCAGCACGACCAGTCCGTGCTGCGGGACAACGCCGAGATGCTCGCGGTCTGCGACACGTACGACCTGGCCAGCATCAACCGGGGGCCGCTGGCGATGGGGCTGCTCACCGCCGCCACCCGGTCGCTGGGCGACGACGACGTGCGGGGGCGGGCACCGGAGTGGTTGCCCTGGTTCACCGACGGCCAGCCGGCACCGCAGTGGGCGCAGCGGGTGGCTCGGGTACGCGAGGCGCTCACCGTCGACGGCCGTACCCTCGCCCAGGGCGCGCTCGGCTGGCTGCTGGCGCGCAGCCCGCGTACGGTGCCGATTCCCGGGTTCCGCACGGTGGCCCAGGTGCAGGAGAACACCCGGGTGCTCACCCTCGGGCCGCTGCCCGCCGACGCCTACGACGAGGTGGAGCGGCACCTGTCGGCGCTTCGCTCGAACGGGGCCGTCACGCCGGCGTGACCGACTCGACCGGGCCGGGTCGTCGCGCGTACCCGAAGATGGAGGGCATGCGGATCCTCATGGCCGGCGCGTCCGGCTTCCTCGGCACCCGGCTGGTCGACCTGCTCGTGGCCGACGGGCACCAGGTGACCCGGCTGGTACGACGCCCGCCGCGCGCCGCCGACGAGCGACAGTGGTCGCCGTCGGCGGCGCAGTTGGACCCGGCGGTGGTCGCCGAGGCCGACGCGGTGATCAACCTGGCCGGCGCGGGCGTCGGCGACCGGCGTTGGAACGACAGGTACCGGCAGTTGATCCGGTCCAGCCGGGTGGACACCACCACCACCCTGGCCACCACGATCGCCGGTCTGCCCGTCGCGGACCGACCGGAGGTGCTGCTGAACTCCTCGGCGATCGGCTGGTACGGCAACACCGGTGACCGGGTGGTGGAGGAGGACGCGCCGGCCGGCGAGGGTTTCCTCGCCGACGTGGCCCGGGTGTGGGAGGCGGCCACCCGGCCGGCCGAGGACGCCGGGGTGCGGGTGGTGCGACTGCGTACCGGGCTGCCGCTGCACCGCGACGGTGGCCTGCTCAAGCCGCAACTGCTGCCGTTCAAGCTGGGTATCGCCGGTCGGCTCGGCAGCGGCCGGCAGTGGATTCCGTGGATCTCGATGACCGACTGGCTCAACGCGACCACGTTCCTGCTGGCCCGGGCCGACCTCGCCGGACCGGTGAACGTGGTCGGCCCGGCCCCGGTCACCAACGCCGAGTTCACCCGTGAGTTGGCCCGCCAATTGAACCGCCCCGCGGTCATCCCGATCCCGGCGCTGGCCCTGAAGGTGGCCCTGGGCGGCTTCGCCCAGGAGGCGTTGACCAGCACCCGAGTCCTCCCCGGCGTCCTCAACCGCGCCCAGTTCACCTTCCGCCACCCCGACCTCCGCACCGCCCTCCACGCCGCCCTCCACGCCGCCCTCCACGACTGACCGCCCGCCCCTCTCCGTGCACGCGTTGATCATGAGGTTGGCGGCGAAGATGATCTCCAGGACTGCCGCCAACCTCATGATCAACGGGGTGGGGGTGGGGTTAGCAGCCGATCACCCAGTGGTTGGGGGCGGTTTGGCGCAGGGTGGTGGTGTAGAAGGTGTTGTACAGGCCCATGCGCTGGTTGGAGCCGGTGGCGTAGGCGTAGCCGCCGGAGTGGTAGGCGCGGCCGGCGGTGACGTGGGCGTAGTTGCTGGCGGTGACGCAGGTCGGGGCGGCGGTGGGGGTCGGGCTCGCCGTCGGGGTGGGGCTCGCGGTCGGGGTCGGGCTCGGGGTCGGGGTCGTCGTGGGGGGCGGGGTGGTGCCGCCGTTCAGGCCGAAGAAGAGCGCGTCGTGGTACGTCGAGCAGATGGTGTCCAGGAAGTACGCGGCAGCGGTGCCGCACTGCTCCGCGCCCGAGCCCGGGTCGACGGGGGTGCCGTGACCCATCCCGGATACCCGGTGCACCCGGACCACGTCGTTGCCGTACACCTCGACGCTGGTGCCGGCCGGCAGTTGCCGGGTGCTGGTGGGCGTCTGCGAGACACCGAGCACGTTCGTCCACTGGTCACGGGACTCGGTGGCGTTCGCCGTCGCCACCGTGTAGTCGCTGGTCCCGTGCCAGATGGCCACCTTCGGACGGGCACCGGAGTATCCGGGGTAAGCGTTGCGGACCAGGTCGCCCCACTGCGCGGGAGTCTTGTCCACACCCGGGCTCATGCAGGAGAAGGCGTTGACCATGCTGGTGGCGCAGCGGTGCGGCAGCCCGGCGATGACCGAACCACCGGCGAAGACGTCCGGGTAGGTCGCGAGCATGGTGGCGCTCATCGCCCCGCCGGCCGACAGCCCGCTGACGTAGACCCGGTTGGCGGCCGTGCCGTACGCCGACCGCGCGTGGTCGACCATCTGCTTGATGGAGAGCGCCTCGCCCTGCCCCCGGGTCGTGTCGCCGGTCTCGAACCAGTTGAAGCAGGAACTGGAGTTGTTGGCCGACCGCTGCTCGGGCACGATCAGCGCGAACCGCCACTGGTCGGCGTACTTCTGCCAGCCGGAGTTGGTGAAGTAGCCGCTGGCGTTCTGGGCGCAGCCGTGCAGCAGCACCACGGCCGGGGCACCGGAGGGCAGGTTGTCCGGCCGGTACGCGTACATGGCGAGGTTGCCGGGGTTCGAACCGAAGCCGGTGACCTGGGTCAGGGTTGCGGCCTGGGCGGGCGCGGCGACGGCCACCAGCGCGGTGGCGGCCAGGGCCAGCCCGGCCAGCGCACCGGCGAGCCGGGTACGGGTGCGGCGCACGAGAGCCTCCATAGGGTGTGAGCTGGGTCACCAATGATTGCCGCGACGTTACGCAGTTGTGTCGCACCGATGACATGGTGGCCGTGCACACATTCGTCGATGCCCGGGTGTGGCACGGCGGGCCGGCGGCTACCTGCCGGGTCTGACCGGCGTGTACCGGTGCGGTTGGTAACGTCCGCTAGGTGCCCACCTCCCCGTCCGTGGCGTCCGCGCCCGCCTCACCGTCGCCGTCGCGGGTCGCCCGCGACCGCCGTACCGACCTGATCGTGGTGCTGGTCGCGTTGGCGCTGGCCGGTTGGGTGACCAGCGGGCTGTGGATCGACCCGAACGGACGGACGATCACCGTCAACTCCAGCGACCAGGCGCTGTTCGAGTGGCTGCTGGCCTTCGGCGGGCACGCGCTGACCCACGGGGACAACCCGCTCTACACCTATCTGATCAACGTCCCCGACGGGGTCAACCTCGCGGTCAACACCTCGATCACGGTGTACGCGGCGGTCTTCGCCCCGCTGACGTACCTGATCGGCCCGCCGGCCACCTTCCTGGTGATCCTCACCCTGAACCTGGCCGCCACCGCCATCGCCTGGTACTGGCTGCTCTCCCGGCACATGGTCCGCAGCCCGCTCGCCGCCGCGGTCGGCGGGCTGTTCATCGGCTTCTCCCCCGGGATGGTCTCGCACGCCAACGCCCACCTGAACTGGACCGCCGGCTGGCTGGTACCACTGCTGGTGTGGCGGCTGTTCGCGTTGCGCCGCCCTGGCCACTGGCTGCGCGACGGCGCCATCCTCGGCGTACTCGTCGCGGTCGCCTTCTCGATCGCCGCCGAGGGCCTGTTCTTCACCGCGCTGGCGCTCGGTCTCTTCGTCGCGGTCTGGGCGCTGCATCCGGCCAACCGGGCGGAGGCCCGCGCCGTCCTGCCGTCGTTCCTGCGCGGGCTGGTGGTCACCGCGGTGGTGGCCGGGGTGTTGCTGGCGTACCCGCTGTGGCTGCACTTCGCCGGACCGCAGCGGTTCCACGGCACCGGCTTCGACGCGGTGATCCACTCCGAGGACATCGCCGCGTACGCCGCCTACCCGCGCCGCTCGCTGGCGGGCGAGGCCGGGTTCGGCACCTCGCTGGCACCGAACCCGACCGAGGAGAACTCCTTCTTCGGGCTGCCGCTGCTGGTGCTGGCCATCGGCTGTTTCGTGCTGCTGTGGCGGGGCGGTGACGCACGCCGGCGGGCGACCCTGTGGGCCCTCGGGATCCTCGCGGTGGTGTTCACCGCGCTCTCCTTCGGGCCGGTGGCCAAGGTCGAGGGCCGGCGCACCGACCTGCCGATGCCCTTCGACCTGCTCGGGCACCTGCCGGTGGTGAACGCCGCGCTGCCCGCCCGGTTCGCGCTCGTGGTGACGCCGGTGATCGGCCTGCTGCTGGCGTACGCGGTGGACCAGTTGCGGCGCCGCCCGCCGTCGCGCCCGGCGGCGGTGGCGTGGACCGTCGGCTTCGCGGTGGCCCTGGTGCCCCTGTTCCCCACCCCGCTGCTGACCAGCGAACGCGAGCCGATTCCCCGTTTCATCACCTCCGGCGCCTGGCGGGACCACGTCTCCCCCGGCGGGGTGCTGACCCCGGCACCGCTCACCCTCGACGTCTACCCCGACGGTCAACGCTGGCAGGCGTACGCGCTGGCGCACCGGCAGGGCGAGTTCGCCATCCCGTCCGGGTTCTTCCTCGGCCCCGGCGGTCCCGACGACCGGGGCCGCATCGGTCCGGTGCCGCGCCCGTTCGGCGCGCTGCTGGACCAGGCCGCCCGCACCGGGCTGCCGCCGATCGTCACCGAGGGCACCCGCGAGGAGGTGCGCGCCGACCTGGAGCACTGGCGGATCGAGACGGTGGTGCTCGCCGACGAGGTGCACGGTGCCAAGTGGCCGGTCGACGAGGAGGCCGTCCGCCGCACCCTGGTCCTGCTCTTCGGCGAGCCGGAACGGGTCGAGGACGTCTGGGTGTGGCGGGTCCGCCGGTGACCGCGGCGGGTCCGGCGGCCAACGCGGCGGGTCCGGCGGTGAGCCGGCTCACCACTGGTGACCAGCGGGTACGGGTCTAGGCTGGACGGGTGACCGTGACGACCTCCGGCCTGACGGCCGTACGCGCCGGTGTCCTCGACTACGCCGCCGCCTGGGACGAACAGCGTCGCCTGCACGAGGCGGTGGTCACCGGCGGGCAGAATGACACCGTGCTGCTGCTGGAACATCCGAGCGTCTACACCGCGGGCAAGCGCACCGAGCCGTGGGACCGTCCGGTCGACGGCACCCCGGTGATCGACGTGGACCGGGGCGGCAAGATCACCTGGCACGGCCCGGGCCAGCTGGTGGGCTACCCGATCGTCCGCCTGCCCGACCCGGTCGACGTGGTCGCGTACGTGCGCCGGGTCGAGCAGTTGCTGATCGACGTCTGCGCCGAGTTCGGCCTGACCGCCGGCCGGGTCGAGGGACGCAGCGGGGTCTGGGTGCCGGCCGACGACCGCGGCCCGGAGCGTAAGGTCGCCGCGATCGGCATCCGGGTCGCCCGGGGTGTCACCCTGCACGGCTTCTCGATCAACTGCGACTGCGACCTGACCGCCTTCGACCGGATCGTGCCCTGCGGCATCCGCGACGCCGGCGTCACCTCGCTGACCGCCGAACTGAACCGCCCCGTCACCGTCACCGACGTCCTCCCCACAGTCGAACGCCACCTCCCCACCCTGCACCCCACCCCCTGAACCACCCCACCCACCAGACCCTTGGTTGATCAAGAAGTTTGCGTCGGGCCAGGGCGCGGATCCGGACGCAAACTTCTTGGTCAACTCCTCGTGCGACCGAGCCCGAGCAGCACTCCGAAGAGCGCCGCCGGCGGTGGTGGTCCCGTCGGACGTTGAAGGGTCAGGGGGTCAGGGGGTCAGGCGGTGGAGGTCGCGGGGGAAGGGGGTCACCTCGCGGATGTTGGGGGCGCCGGTGAGGCGGGCGACGAGGCGTTCCAGGCCGATGGCGAAGCCGCCGTGCGGGGGCATGCCGTGGCGGAAGGCGTCGACGTAGCCGGCGTACGGCTCCACCGGCTCACCTCGGGCGGTCAGCGCGGCCAGATAGTCGGCGTGCCGGTGCAGCCGCTGTCCGCCGGTGACCAGCTCGAGGCCCCGGAACAGCAGGTCGAAGCCGTTGGAGTAGCCCGGCCGTGCCGGGTCCGGATGGGTGTAGAAGGGCCGCTTCGCCATCGGGTACCCGGTGACGAAGAGGAACTCCGACCCGTGTTCGCGCCGGGCCCACTCCCCCAGCGCCCGTTCGTGCGCCGGGGCCAGGTCCGGTTCGTCGGCCGGCGCGCCGGCGATCCGCAGCGCGTCGGTGAAGTGCACCGCCGGGATCTGGTCCGGCACCGGTGGGGGCGTGACGCCGAGGGCGGCCAGCGCGGCACCGGCCCGGTCACCGACCGCGTCGAGCATCCCGGCGAGGGTGTCCCGCAGCACCGCCATCACGTCCCGGTGGTCGGTGACGAAACCCAGCTCGACGTCGAGCGAGGTGTACTGCGCCAGGTGTCGCACGGTGTCGTGCGGTTCGGCGCGGAACACCGGCCCGACCTCGTACACCCGCTCGAAGACCCCGACCATCAGCTGCTTGTAGAACTGCGGCGACTGGGCCAGGAACGCGGGCCGACCGAACCAGTCCAGGGCGAAGACGTTCGCCCCGCTCTCGGTTGCGGAGGCGACCACCTTCGGCGTCTGGATCTCCACGAAGCGGCGGGCGTCCAGGGCGGCCCGGAAGCCGGCCACCGCAGCGGCCGAGATCCGCAACGCGGCCGACCGGGTCGGGTGGCGCAGGGCGAGCGGGGCGTGGTCCAGCTGGGTCGGCAGGGTGGCGGTCAGGTCGGGTCGGTAGAGGTCGAACGGCGGTGTGTCGGCGGGCGGGCCGAGCGGCCGTACCGTCGGCTCGGTCAGCTCCAACCCGCCGGGGGCCGCCGCGTTCGCGACCACGGTGGCCACCACCTCGACGACGGTCTCCTCCGGCAGCGCCGCGACCTCGGCGCGCACCGCGGGGTCGGTGACGACCACCTGCGCGAGCCCGGCGGCGTCCCGGACGATCAGGAAGGCCACCGACTTGAGCAGCCGGCGGCGGTGGACCCAGCCGGCAACCCGGACGGTGCGCCCGGTGTACGGCGTGAGCTGGTCGGACAGGATGCGTTGCATGGCTACCTCCTCGATCAATCGCAACGCGATCCCCGGGAGGTGTGGGCGAGCGGGAAACCTCGCGGTGCCACCACACCTTCGCTCCCGACGGGACGGGAGCCTCGTTCGTCGCCTTTTCACCGGGGCCAGCCGGGCGGGGTCTACTGGGCGGCCGGGGTGACCCCGCTCCACCAGGGCCGGCACCGTACGCCGTTCTTCCCGCGGCTCGGGAGGGTCTTCGCGGGCCGGCGCCAGACCGCCTCGCAGCAACCGGCGGCTCTCTTCAACTGGCGGGTCGGTGCGCTACTCGGCTCCGTCGTCGCTGTTCGTCGGGCACCGTAACACCTCGCCGGACCGTCCTGTTACGTGGTTTTCCCGGCTCCGGTGTCCGGCGTCACAGCATTTCCGGGGTGACGGCCGTCGCCCGCCGTTCATCGACCGCCGCCGTCCGGCGTAGGCTCGTTTTGTGACGATCGAGCACTCCGCGCCGACGACCGGCCAGGCCGCGAGTACCGCGACGCCCGCACCCGAGGGGCGGCGACTGCTGCGGATCGAGGCACGCAACGCCGAGACGCCGATCGAGCGCAAACCGCCGTGGATCAAGGTCAAGGCCAAGATGGGCCCGGAGTACACCCAGCTGCGCGGGTTGGTCTCGCGCGAAGGGCTGCACACGGTGTGCCAGGAGGCCGGCTGTCCCAACATCTACGAATGCTGGGAGGACCGCGAGGCCACCTTCCTCATCGGCGGTGACCAGTGCACCCGCCGCTGCGACTTCTGCCAGATCGACACCGGCAAGCCGGCCGAGTTCGACGCCGACGAGCCGCGTCGGGTCGCCGAGTCGGTGGTCTCGATGGGGCTGCGGTACGCCACCATCACCGGCGTCGCCCGCGACGACCTGCCCGACGGCGGGGCCTGGCTCTACGCCGAGACGGTCCGGCAGATCCACGCCCTGCAGCCGGGCTGTGGCGTCGAGCTGTTGATCCCCGACTTCAACGCGGTACCCGAGCAGCTCGCCGAGGTCTTCGGCGCCCGGCCCGAGGTGCTCGCGCACAACGTGGAGACGGTCCCCCGGATCTTCAAGCGGATCCGGCCGGCCTTCCGCTACGAACGGTCCCTGGACGTCATCCGGCAGGCCCGCGCCGACGGCCTGGTCACCAAGAGCAACCTGATCCTCGGGATGGGCGAGGAGCGGGCCGAGATCTCCCAGGCTCTGCGCGACCTGCACGCCGCCGGCTGCGAGCTGATCACCATCACCCAGTACCTGCGCCCCTCCCCCCGGCACCACCCGGTGGAACGCTGGGTCAAGCCGGAGGAGTTCGTCGAGCTGCGCGAGGAGGCCGAGGAGATCGGCTTCGCCGGTGTGATGAGCGGCCCCCTGGTCCGCTCCTCCTACCGCGCCGGCCGCCTCTACCAGCAGGCGCTCGCCGCCCGCGAACACGCACCCCTCCCCACCCGCTGACCACCCCTGACCCCGTCGATCTCGCGGTCTTGGTCGCCGTCCTGCGGCTTGTGCGGCATTCGCACCGACCGGACGTGCAAGATCGACTAGGTCTGGGGTGAGGTCAGGGTTTGTCGGTGAGCAGGTTGAGGCGGTGGGCGAGGGCGGCGGCCTCCACCCGGTTGGTCACGTCCAGCTTGGCGATGATCCGGGAGACGTGCACGCTCGCGGTCTTGGGCGAGATGAACAACTGCTCGGCGATGCGGCTGTTGCTGTGTCCTGCGGCGACCAGGCGCAACACCTCGCGTTCCCGCTCGGTCAGCGGATCCGCGCCGGGCCGGCCCCGGCCCACGGCACGCAGGCCGACCCGGCGGGCGAGGGTGGCCGCCCGCTCGGCGAGCCGGACCGCGCCGAGCCCGTCGGCGAGCCCGGCCGCCTCGCTCACCGCCGCACCCACCGCGTCCCGCTGTCCCGCCCCCGCCGCGGCCTCGGCGTAACTGAGGAGCACCCGGGCCAGTTCCCCGGGCTGACCGGCGGTCCGCCAGGCCGCGACCGCCGTCCGCCAGGCGGCCAGCGCCTCGGTGTCGGACGCCTCGGCACCAGATCCCACGATGGCGATCACCTCGGCGGCGTACGCCTTCTCGGCGGGGAAGCGGGCCGCGACGCCGCCGGCCAACGCGGCGACCTCGGCGGCCGTGGCCTCGGCGGCGACGTGTCGGGCGACCCGCGCCGTCGCCGCCAGCAGCGGCCAGCTGTAGCGGGGACAGTCGACGATCGCCGGGTCGGTCAGGCTCGCCCGCGCCGCCCCCAGCGCCTCGGCCCGGTCGTCGGCCACGAGCGCCGCCTCCAGCCGCAGCAGGTGCAGCGGAAGCCGGTTGTGCGGATGCAGGTACGGCTTGCTGAGGAAGCTCAGCGCCCGGGCGACCGTCTCGTCGGCGCGGGGATGCCCCTGTGCCAGTCGCAGTGCCGCCCGCAGTTGCAGCCAGTGCAGCCCGGAGACACCTGGCGGGTCGAGCCGGGCCGCCTCGGCGCACACCTGGTCGGCCTCCGCCCAACGGCCCAGCGCCAGCAGCGCCTCCGCCCGGTTGGAGAGCAGGTACGCCCCGGTGGAGCGGCTGATGCCGACCCGACGCGCCTCGCTCACCCCGTCGGCGGCGGCCTGTGCCGACTCGTCGTACCGACCCAGCTCGTACAGCACGTCGGAGATGTGCACCAGCGCGCTGACCAGCGCCGGAGCGTCCCCGGCGGCCCGCGCCAGCGCCTCGCAGCGGCGCAGCTCGGCCAGCCCCAGATCCGCCGCGCCCTCCCGGCGTTTCAGCACCGCCAACTGCACCTGCAGCAGGGCACCGTCAGCGCCGGCCGCCTGCGCCGCGGTCACCACCTCGACGGCGATCCGGGCCGCGTCGGCGTGGTCGATGCGGGCCAGGTGATCGGCGAGGTCGGCGAGCAGCCGCAGCCGGTCCGGGCCGTCCGACACCCCGGACACCAGCCGGTACGCCTCCCGCAGCTCGGTGGCGCCGTCGCTCTTGCCGAGCATGGCCAGCATCCGGCCGCGCCGATCCAGCAACCGCGCCGCGCGCAGCGGCTCCGCACCGGTGTCGACCTCGTCCAGCGCGGCCCGGGTCAGGGTCAGGGCACGCTGGTAGTCACCGGCCGTGGTCGCCGCGCCGAGCGTCTCCTCCACCAGCGCGAGGTGGTCCATGCCGAGCCGGTCGGCGGCGTCGGGCACCAACTCCCACAGTTCCAGCACCCGTTCCAGCAGCCGGGTCTGCTCGGCGTACGCGTACCGGTCGGCGGCGGCGTCGGCGGCCGCCCGGGCGGCCACCAGGGCCCGGGGGTGGTCATGGGCGGCGTACCAGTGGTGGGCGATCTCGGCCGGTGCCCGGCCGGCGGCGACCAGGTGCGGCTGCGCCTCGATGGCCGCGGCGAACCGGGCGTGCAGCCGGGCGTGTTCGCCGGGCAGCAACTCGTCGTGGACCGCCTCACGGACCAGCGCGTGGCGGAACTCGTAGTCACCGTCCGGGTCGGCGACCAGCAGCTGCGCGGCGACGGCGGCCCGTACCGCGTCGTCCAGCTCCGCCTCGGGCAGTCCGGCGACCTCGGCGAGCAGTTGGTGTGCCAGTCGGTTGCCGCCGGCGGCGGCGATCCGCAGCACCCGCTGGGCCGACTCGGGCAGCCGGTCGACCCGGGCCAGCAGCAGATCGCGCAGTGTCTCCGGCAGCGCGGCGCAGCCGATCGGACTGCCGGCGGCGGCGAGTTCCTCGATGAACAGGGGGTTTCCCTGCGTACGGTCGTGGATGTCGTCGACCGCCCGGGCGGCCGGCTCGGCGCCCAGCAGCCCGGCGAGGACCGCCCCGGTGCCGTCCCGCTCCAGCCGGGACAGCTCGACCCGTTCGACGCCCCGGGCCCGGTCCAGCTCGGCCAGGAAGGGCCGCAACGGGTGGCCCCGGTGCAGCTCGTCGGTGCGATAGGTGCAGATCAGCAGCAGCGGGCCGGGGTGGCCCGCCCGCACCAGGAAACCGATGAGATCGCGGGTCGACCGGTCCGCCCAGTGCAGATCCTCGATCGCCACGATCAGTGGTCGCGCGGCGGCGAGCCGGCCGAACAGCTGGGCGACCAGGTCGAACAGGTAACCCCGGGGGGCGTCCGAGGGGTGCGCCACGGCGGGTGCGGTGGCGCCGGCCGGACGGGCCAGCTCCGGCAGCAGGCGGGCGAACTCGGCGTCGTACCCGTCGAGGACGCCGGTCCCGTCGCGGCGCAGCACCGCCCGCAGGACCGCGGCGAACGGGGCGAACGGCAGGCCGGCCTCGCCGAGTTCGAGGCACTGCCCGACCAGCAGGCGGGCGTCGTCACCGACGGCGCGGCCGAACTCCTCCAGCAGGCGGGTCTTGCCGACCCCGGCCTCGCCGCCGACCAGGAGGGTGACCGGCTCCCCGGCGCGGACGCGGGCGACCGCTTCGCGTAGCCGGGTCATCTCCCGCTGGCGGCCGACGAGGACGGTACTGGTGGGGCGGACGGTCACGGCACCGAGCATGCCACGCCCGGCCTCGCCGCCCCGCCGGCCGTTCCCCCCGGCCCCGTCCGCCGGGCCGCTGCTGGTGCCTGTCGCGCTGCCCGTGATCGTGCCGGCCCCGGTGGTCGTGCCGGTGGCGGTGCCTCCGCCGGTGACCGTACTCCCGCCGGCCCCGACACCGGTGGTGGTGTCGGGGCGGGAACGGTGCGGTTGGTCCTCCCCCACGGCTCAGTGGCGGGCCTCGTCGGTGTGCGTCCGATGCTGCCGGCGGTGCAGCCAACCGCGTGCCGAGCGGTGCGGCAGCGACCGCGCCAGCCGGTCCCGGGCGGCGTCGGCCCGCAGCTCCGCCGCGTGCGTACGGTAGAGGGTGAGCATGAGATTGGCGTCGTGACCGAACATGTCGCGCTCCCTGCGATCGTCGTCAACCGATGACACCGACTCTGCTCGCGAAGGTGCCGCCGGGGCATGGGCACGGTGCCTGATCTGTGCCCGCTCGCCCTCCTTACGCCGGGTCGCTGGCGGCGGGTCGGGGTCGTAAGGTACTCAGCCGGCCGCGGATCAACTGTGCGGCGGGCGCCCACTAGACTCGACGTCATGGCAAAGCCCCAGGAGAAGGTCTCGTTCGGCCAGCGGCTGAAGCAGATCGGGTTGGTGTTCCGGTTCACCGCCAAGCAGGACAAGTGGTTCGCCCCCTTGGCCACCGGTGCGGTGCTGATCCCGCTCGCGTTGACCGTGGTCGCGGTCGCGCTCTGGGGCTGGCTCTGGTTGCCGCTGGGCATCCTGTTCGCCCTGCTCTGCCTGTTGATCGTGCTCAACCTGCGGTCGAACCGGGCGATGATGAACGCGGCCGAGGGGCAGCCGGGTGCCGCCGCCCAGATCATGGAGAACATGCGCGGTGACTGGCGGGTGTCCCCGGCGGTCAGCTCGACCACCCAGATGGACATGGTGCACCTGGTCATCGGGCGACCCGGCGTGATCCTGCTGGCGGAGGGCAATCCGCAGCGGGTCCGCGGCCTGCTCGGCCAGGAGAAGCGGCGGCTGGCCAAGGTGATCGGCAATGCCCCGCTCTACGACTACGTCATCGGGCAGGACGAGGGCGAGCTGCCGATCCGCAAGCTGCGGATGACGCTGATGCGGCTGCCCCGCAACCTGAGCGGCAAGGACGTCAACTCCCTGGACAAGCGCCTCAAGGCGCTCACCTCTCGCCCGCAGATGCCCAAGGGAGCCATCCCGAAGAACCTCCGCCCGCCGCGCGGCGCGTCCCGCCAGATGCGCGGCCGCTGAGCCGGCACACCGGGGAGCGGGTCAGCGCGGGACGGGGGTGACGACCGAGCCGGTGAGGCGGTCGTGCAGACCGCGCCGGTGCTGGTCCATCAGCAGGGCGGGGACGACCAGGGCCAGCAGCACCCCCCGTAGCAGCGCCCGGAGCAGACCGATCCGGCCGCCGTCGGTCCAGTCGACGCACCGGATCCTGGTCAGGTACATGCCGGGTGTCTGGGCGAACAGCCCCAGGAAGACCCCGTACAGCAGGATCAGCACCAGCACCGGTGCCCACGCGTCCCGGGTGGGGCTGGCGAACAGGCCCGACGCGAGAAGGCAGAGAATCCAGTCGACGACCAGGGCCCCGAACCGACGCCCGAGGTCGGCCGGGACGAAGTCGGGGTCCGTGGCGGGGGGCGGTGACGGGCGCGGCTGGGTGGTCACCCGGACGAGCCTAGTCAGCGCCGGAGCCGCGCCGAGTGCGGGCCCGACGCACGGTGCGAGGCGAACCGGATCGGTGCCGGGCCGCGCCGACGCGTGGTGCCAAAAAGGACCAATCTCATCAAGGTTCACTACACTGGCACAGCCGGACCCGTCCCTCGGGTTGAGGTGCCCGGGTCAGGCACCGAGGTGACCGAACGCGAGGGACGTAACACGGCAGAAACACTGGAGACATGGCCGGGCAACCGCACGGCCATAGCGTCGCCAGGAGCCTAGCTATCCGTGGACGTGCCAGGAGGACGAGTGTTCGCCAATCCCGAGGAACTCCTGCGTTACCTCAAGAACGAGGACGTGAAGTTCGTCGACGTTCGTTTCTGTGACCTGCCCGGCGTCATGCAGCACTTCAACCTGCCGGTGGAGTCCGTCGACGACGACTTCTTCACCAACGGTCTCGCTTTCGACGGGTCGTCGATCCGCGGCTTCCAGGCGATCCACGAGTCGGACATGCTCCTGCTCCCGGACGTCGCCACCGCCTTCATCGACCCGTTCCGCGCGCAGAAGACCCTCGCGCTGAACTTCTTCATCCACGACCCGTTCACCCGCGAGGCGTACTCGCGTGACCCGCGCAACGTGGCGAAGAAGGCCGAGGCCTACCTCGCCGCCAGCGGCATCGCCGACACCGCCTACTTCGGTCCGGAGGCGGAGTTCTACATCTTCGACTCCATCCGTCACGAGACCTCCGCGCACCAGGCGTACTACTACATCGACTCGATCGAGGGCGCCTGGAACACCGGTCGTGAGGAGGAGGGCGGCAACCGCGGCTACAAGACCGCGTACAAGGGTGGCTACTTCCCGGTGCCGCCGGTCGACCACTACGCCGACCTGCGTGACCAGATCGTCCGCCGGCTGATCGACACCGGTTTCACCGTGGAACGCTCGCACCACGAGGTCGGCACCGCTGGCCAGGCGGAGATCAACTACAAGTTCTCCACCCTGCTGCACGCCGGTGACCAGCTCCAGCTCTTCAAGTACATCGTGAAGAACACCGCCTGGGCCGCCGGCAAGACCGCCACCTTCATGCCGAAGCCGCTCTTCGGCGACAACGGCTCCGGCATGCACACCCACCAGAGCCTCTGGCTGGGCGGCGAGCCGCTGTTCTACGACGAGACCGGCTACGCCGGCCTGTCCGACACCGCCCGCTGGTACATCGGCGGTCTGCTGCACCACGCGCCGTCGCTGCTGGCCTTCACCAACCCGACGGTCAACTCGTACCGTCGCCTGGTGCCGGGCTTCGAGGCGCCGGTCAACCTGGTCTACTCGCAGCGCAACCGCTCCGCCTGCACCCGCATCCCGGTCACCGGCAGCAACCCGAAGGCCAAGCGGGTCGAGTTCCGGGTGCCGGACCCGTCGGCGAACGTCTACCTCGCCTTCTCGGCGATGCTGATGGCCGGCCTGGACGGCATCAAGAGCAAGATCGAGCCGCCGGCGCCGATCGACAAGGACCTCTACGACCTTCCGCCGGAGGAGTGGGGCGACGTCAAGCAGGTGCCGGGCTCGCTGCCGGCCGTGCTGGACTCGCTCGAGGCCGACCACGACTACCTGCTCGACGGCGGCGTCTTCACCCCCGACCTGATCTCCACCTGGATCGACTGGAAGCGGGCCAACGAGGTCGACCCGGTGCGTCTGCGCCCGACCCCGCACGAGTTCGCGATGTACTTCGACTGCTGAGCCTGAACAAGGCACTGACCTGGGCCAACAGGATCACCACTGATCTTGGGTACAGGTCGGGTACAACCTGACGGACGGCGGTCATGCCCGGCTCACAGCTGGCATGGCCGCCGTTCCGCGTTGGCCGAAGCGCGCCGTCGATGAGCAGCCGAGTCCGGTCGAGCACGTCCGGCCACTCGTGGACGTAGGTGTTGAGCGTGACGGTCGGCGTGCTGTGCCCGAGCGCGAGCTGGACCGTCTTAACCGATGCGCCCGCGTGGATCAGCACCGTCGCGTAGTGCCGCAGTCCGTGTATCCCCCACCGCGCCGGAAGGCTCGGGGCGCGCAGCGCCTGCCGCTTCGCTCCCGGCGGTGGCCACGCGAGCCCGGCGGACACGCCGGAGCCTCGGCGCTCCATCGCTGGAGTTCCGAGGCTTGCGGTCGCCAACTGCTATCGAAGCTCGTAAGTGAACCGGTCGTTCCACCCGAACCGTTCGTCCTGCTCGACAACGCGGTCCAGCACATCACGGATGCGGTCGAACTCCGTCGCGCCGAGCTGGCGTCGGCTGACACTCGCGTCGTGCCAGAGGAGCTGCACCGGTCGATCGATGTCGGTGGAGAGTCGATCCCAGAGGGCGTCAAGGTTGCGGCCGTAGTAGGGGCCGAAGTCGAGCTGGCTCTCCAAGATTCGGTGGAAGTCCTGCTCCGACCGCACATCCGCCCCATGAACCTCGACCAGCATTCCGCCCCCATCGCCTTCGCAATGCGCCTCATTATCGGGGCAACGACACTCGCCGAACGATGCGATCATCGGCGAGGTCGCGGCCCTCTCCGACGGCCGGCTCTCGCTGCGCCCCGGCACCCTCTACGGCGCGCTGGACCGGCTCACCGACGCGGGCCTGGTCGAACTCGACCGGGAGGAGACCGTCGAAGGGCGGCTGCATGAGCACCCTGCCCCACCTGCGGCACCCGCCGCTGACCGGGCCCGCCCCCTCACCCGACGAGCCCACTCCACCAGCCCCTCACCAGTCACCCGGCGCCGTGAGAGGCCCGGCAACTGTGGCAGTGCAGGTGCCTTCCCACCGGCGTGTCGAGCACCTTTGCTGCCACGCTTCGGCCGCGCAGCCGCGCGCCGCAAGGGGGCGGACGGGCGGGTCAGTCACGACTCGGTGGAGGACCGGGCGGCGGCGCAGCGCCGACGACCAGTGCGGGCGACCGCCAGGCTTGGCGGCGGAACAGGGCCCAGACGAGCGCGGCGAGGACCAGTGCTGTCATCGCGATCGCGCCCGGGGCCTTGGTGAGCCGGGCCAGACTGGTGCCGTCCGGCAGAGCGAGGAACGAGGCCAGCGCACACGGCAGCACGAACCAGGTGGTCCGGGTCGCGGCCACCGCGAGCACCGCCAGCGGCCACGTCGCGTACCATGGATGAAACACCGGCGCGAGCACCACCGTGGCCACCAACCCCACCCCCGCACCCCCCAACACCACCCGCCACCGCCACCCCGCCGCCTCAGATGCGTTGATCATGAGGTTAGCGTCCCGGCAAGCGCTTACCGGTGCCGCTAACCTCATGATCAACGCGTCCGGGCGGGGGGCGGTGGGTGGGGGTGGGGGGCGCAGGGTGCGGTAGGTGTGGTGGAAGAGGAGGAGGAGTAGGACGGCCAGGAGGGCCAGCCCGGCGGTGCGGGTCAGTGGGACGGCGTTGGGGTGGCGGGCGAATAGTTCGCCGACGTAGTCGATGAGCATGCCGATGGCGGTCGGTGGCGAGGTCCACTGCACGGTGTCGCCGCTGCGGCCCAACCCGCCGAGCCAGCCGAGCCCGAGACCGGTCAGCAGCGACAGGACCAGCAGCCCTCCGACGGCGCCGACGGCCAGCAGGCCACCGTCGCGCAGCAGCGTCCGCACGCCGGGCCGACCCCGCACGGCGGCCAGCGCCGCGAACGGCAACACCACCACGGCGGTCGCCTTCACCGACACCGCCAGTCCGAGCAGCACCCCGGCGAGCAACAGCACACCGACCGGGCGCAGCGACCCGAGCCGGCCCGGAGGATCGGCGAGGAGCAGCGACCCGAGCCGGCCCGGACGGTGGACGAGGATCAGCAGGGCCGGCAGGAGCAGGCCGAGCATCACCGCGTCGTTGTGCGCCCCGGCCACCAGGTGCACCCCGACCAGCGGGCAGGCCAGCAGCAGCCAGGTCGCCCGCCGAGGCGGCACGCCGGCCGCCCGGGCCAGGCCGGGCAGGCAGGCCGCCGCCGCCAGCACGCCCGCGAGCGCCAGCAGCCGCAGCAGCACCACCGTGCCGATCAACCCGCCGCCGAGCACCACGGCCAGCGCGGCGAGCAGGACGAACAACGGCCCGTACGGCGCCGGGGTGTCCCGCCAGACCGGCGCGACCGCCTCGGCCCAGGGGCAGCCGGCCGCGGCCACCCCGATGGCGTACGGGTCACCCCCGTCGGCGTAGATCCAGCCCTGGCAGGCGTACGAATAGACGTCCCGGCTGCCCAGCGGGGCGGTGACCAGCAGCGGCAGTGCCCACGACCCGGCGGTGACGTACGCCCACCTCGTCGACGGCGCACCGGCGCGCAAAGCCCACCAGGCACCCACCATGGCGGTGGTGCCGAGCAACCACGACGTGACGGTCAGCGGGCCACCGTCGGAGCCGGTGCCGGCGTCCGGCAGAGCACCACCGAGGTAGCCGGCGACCGCCAGCAGCAGCGCGCCCACCAGTCCTGCGTACCGGGCGATCCGGTCCCGCGTACCTACGGGCCGGGCATCAGGATCGCGGCCGAGACTCCGATCGCGCCCGCGACCCGGATCACTACGGTCGCCGGACGCGGAGCGGGGATCGAGGGGGGAACGGGCGCCGGGCTCGCTCACCGGCGGTACCTCTCCTCCAGTGCGGTGTCCAACAACGCCGCCGGGACTGGCCTACTCGACCGGCACCGGTTGACGGTCCGCCGTCCGGGCCTGCTGCGCCGACCGTACCAAGCGGACCGCCACCACGATCACGAACAGCGTCATCAGCGGTGCACCGACCGTCTTGGTGTAGCGGGGCAGGCCGGTGCCGTCGGCCAGCACCAGGAACGCGGCGTAGACGGTCACCGCGCTGAACCACCAGGTGCGCCGCGCGGTGGCGGCCAGCAGGGTCAGCGGCCAGAACCAGTACCAGGGGTGGAAGAGCGGGGCGAGCGCCACCGTCGCGGTCAATGCAAGCGCGGCGTGCCAGAGCGGTTCCCGGTGCCGGGCCCGGAACCACAGCCACACCAGCAACGCCGCCAACACCAGCACCGCGATGCCCCGGGTCACCGGCAGCGCGTCGATGTGCAGGCCGAACGGCAGCACCAGGTAACCGACGGTCTGCCCGACGGCGGTCGGCGGCGAGGTCCAGGCGACCACCTCGTTGCCGTGTGACAGCCCGGTGATCCAACCGAGGTCCAGCCCGGCGGCCAGGGTCACCCCGAACAGTGTGGCCACGGCGCCGCCGACCACCGGCGTACCGTGGCGCAGCAGCGCGCGCAGCGAGAAGCCGCCGGTGATCGCGGCGAGTGCCGCGAACGGCACCACCACGAGCGCGGTCACCTTGATGCCGGCGGCCAGGCCGAGCACGACGCCGCCGGCCAGCAGCGGCCAGGGCCGGCCGGGACGACTCACCACCACGGCCAGCCCGGCCACCAGCAGGCCGACCATCAGCGCGTCGTTGTGCACCCCGGAGATCAGGTGCACTCCGACCAGTGGGCTGGCCAGGGCGAGCCAGAGGGCCCGGCCGACCGGCACGCCGCTGCGGCGGGCCAGCACCGGCAGGCAGGCCGCCGTCAGCACCACGCCGGCCACCGCGAGCACCCGGAACAACGCGATGCTGCCGATCAGGGAACCGGTCGCCGCGACCACCGCGCCGGAGAGCACCACGAACAGGGGCCCGTACGGTGCCGGGGTGTCCCGCCAGATGTACGACATGGTGTCCAGCCACGGGCAGGGCAGCGTGGAGACGCCGTACTCGTACGGGCTGATGCCGTTGGCGTAGCTCGCCCCCTGGCAGGCGTACGCGTAGGCGTCCCGGCTGCCCAGCGGCGGGGTGAACAGGAACGGCAGCACCCACAGCCCGGCGGTGACCAGGGCCCATCGCGCCGACGGCACCCGGTCCCGCAGCGTCCACCAGGCCACCGCCATGGCCGCGGTGCCCACCAACCACAGCCCGATGATCAGCGGTCCGTTCGGGCCCAACCAGATCTTGACCGGGTTGGGTCGCAGGTCGCCGTCGGGCAGGGCGCCGCCGAGGAACGCCGCCACGGAGAGCATGATCGATCCGGCCAGTCCGGTCCAGCGCACGAGGTGATGGGGCACCTCGCCATGCTGCCAGTACCGCCGATCGCGGTACGGAGGTGGGCATCGTCCGGCCGTCGACGGGGCTCAGTCGGGCGGACAGTGTCCGGACGGTCGCAGGCTGCTGGTGACGTCGAAGGTTCCCGCGCTGCGGGCCCGTACCGTGACCCATTCGTCCAGGTCGGCGCGCAGGCACCCGTCCCCCGCGGACAGCGACAGCCAGCGGGACCAACGGACCCGGACGAGCACGTCGCCGGGCGCGTCGACGGTGAACCGCACCCTCGCGTCGTCGGAACTGACCAGCCGAGCCGGAGCGGAGACCAGGGGTGCCGGGTCGAGCACCTGGTACAGCCGCCACTGCCCGGGACGACCCACCTCCCGCAGGTACGGCTGGCCGGCCAGCACGAGCGTCGCCTCGTCCCGGCCGTACCGGTCGAGAGCCGCGTCCGGTGCGACGGCGACGAAGCTGACGGCGTTGCGGCGCAGCCACTCGCCGTACCGGCCGGCATCGAGGCCGCCGTCGTAGAACAGCGGGTTACGGCCCACGTCGACCTGCCGCTCCCAGCCCCGGGCCAGTGGCACCGCGGCGGCCACGAAGGCGCTCTCCCAGTGGTCCCGCAGCGGCACCACTTCGATCCGGCCCACCGGTGCCCGCCGCGCCAGGTCGTCCAGCAGTGGTTCGTGGAAGGCGGCGTACGCCGGTGCCGAGCCCCGGCGGGCGATGTCGTTGGTCATCACCGGGGACTGCCACCAGAACAGCGCGACGAGCAGCGCGGCCAGCCACCGCCGGCCGAGCCCGGCGTAGGCCGCGACGATCGGCAGGGCGAAGAGCATCGGCAGGCGCAGCGCGTTCGAGCCGACCGGGCTGGGCAGGTGGTAGGCCGCGACCAGGAGCAGCGCGGTCAGCGCGGCACCGACCCGCAGCGCCCGGACCGGTACGAGCGCGAGCACCACCACGGCCAGGGCGAGGTTGATCCGCAGTGATTCGGCGGTGAACGGCTGCCGCCCACCGTTGCCGAAGAGCATGGCCATCGGCGCCACCGTCACCAGCGGGGCCAGGCAGAGGACCAGCGCGGCGGCTCCGGGTCGCCGGTGTCGCCAGCTGTCGAGGATCAGCAGGGTGCCGCCGGCCAGGCCGACGAAGAGGCCGGCCACCGGGCTGGCGGCCGTCGCGAGCACCGCCGCCACACCGGCCGCCGCCAGCCGCCACCGACGCGCTCCCTTGGGCAGCGCCACCAGGCAGAGCGCGAGCAGCGCCCACATCAGGCCGACGGCGAAGGTGATCCGGCCGCTGGCCAGGTTGCCCACCAGGACGACCGCACCCAGCAGGCCGCCGAGCAGCGGACGACGGGCCTTGGTCAGCACCAGCAGCCAGGCCAGCGCCCCGGCGGAGACGACCGCCGCGACCGCACCGACCGGACGCACCCCCACCAGCGCGCCGAGCAGCTGGGTGTAGAGGCTGTAGCCGAACTGGTTGACCCCGCCGTACCACGAGAAATCGAGCGGAGCGAGCCCGTTGCGCGCCGCGAAGCCCGCGCGGGCCACCTGCGCGGAGAGGTCGGTTCCCATGGGCGGGGCCAGCAGGAACGCGACGGCCAGCAGCAGCGACAGCACCAGCGCGCCGAGGACCGGGTAGCCCGGCCAGGGCGCGCCAGCATCCTCGGCGGCCTTCCCGTCGGGAACGGCAGCGTGGGTCGATGTCGGCACCGAGCAGTCCTACCACGATCAGCGACCGGCCCCGGTGGCGGGTCGCCGGGAAGCCCGCGCTACATCTCCAGGACGCGTTCGGTGGCGGCGCGGGAGCGGCGGCCGGTGCGCAGGTACTCGTCGAGGAACTCGCCCGGGTCGTCGCGGCCGAGCAGCCGGACCACGCCGGCCAACTCCACGCCGTGCCGGGGCAACTGGTCGCCGGCCCGACCCCGGACCAGCATCAGCGCGTTGCGGACCTGCGCGGCGAGCGTCCACCCGGCCACCATCGCCTCGGCGTCCGCCGGGTCGACCAGGCCCGCGTCCCGGGCCGCCGCGAGCGCGTCGAGGGTACGCGTGCCGCGCAGTTGCGGGTACGCGCCGGCATGCCGCAGCTGCAGCAGCTGCACCGCCCACTCCACGTCGGCCAGGCCGCCCCGGCCCAGCTTGGTGTGGGTGGCCGGATCGGCGCCCCGGGGCAGTCGTTCGGTCTCCACCCGCACCTTGATCCGACGGATCTCGATGACCTGCTCCCGGGTCAGCCCGTCGGCCGGGTACCGGATCGGGTCGACCATCTGCTCGAACCGGGTGCCCAGGTCGGCGTCGCCGCAGACGCAGCGGGCGCGCAGCAGCGCCTGCGCCTCCCACACCCGCGACCAGCGGGCGTAGTACTGCTGGTAGGCGGCGAGACTACGGACCAGTGGCCCCTGCCGGCCCTCGGGACGCAGGTCGGCGTCGACGCCGAGCGGCGGGTCGGGTGCGGGCATGCCGAGCAGCCGCCGCAGTTCCTCGGCGATGGCGTGCGCGGCGGCGCTGGCCGCGCTCTCGCTCACCCCCTCCGGCGGGTCGTAGACGAAGAGCACGTCGGCGTCGGAGAGGTAGTTCGACTCGTACCCGCCGAGGCGGCCCATTCCGATCACCGCGAACGTCAGTCCCGGCATGGCCGGCTGGGCGGCCCGGGCGGTGCGCAGCGCGGCGGCGAGGGTCGCGTCGGTGACGTCGGAGAGTGCGGTGCCGACCGCCGTGATGTCGGACAGCGCGGGCGTGCTCCGGCCGCCGTCGGGGCGGGCCGGGGCCAGCGAGCCGGCCCGGCTGAGCACGTCGGCGCAGGCGAGGCGGAGCAGTTCCCGGCGGCGCAGTGCGCGTACCGCCCGGGTCGCCTCGACCGGGTCGGTGTGCCGGGCCGCGGCGGCGGTGAGCCCGTCGAAGAGCACCTCCCGTGGCCGCGGGCTCAGCTCGCTCTCCTCGGCCAACAGGCGCAGCGCCTCCGGCTCCCGCTTCAGCAGGTCCGCCACGTACCGGGAGGCGGAGAGCACCCGGGCCAGCCGGCGGGCCACCGGACCGGAGTCGCGCAGCAGCCGCAGATACCAGGGGGTGCTGCCGAGGGAATCGGAGACCTGGCGGTAGTTGAGCAGACCCCGGTCCGGCTCGGGCGCGTCGGCGAACTCGCTGAGCAGCACCGGCAGCAGGGTGCGTTGGATGGCGGCGGTCCGGCTCACCCCGCCGGTGAGCGCCTGCAGGTGACGAAGCGCCCCGGCCGGATCGGCGAAGCCGAGGATCTCCAGCCGGTTGCGGGCCGCCTGCGGGGTCAGCCGCAGCCCGTCGGCCGGTACCCGGGCCACCGACTCCAGCAACGGCCGGTAGAGCAGCTTGGCGTGCAGTCGGCGTACCTCGGTGGCGTGGGTGACCCACTCGGCGCGGAACTCCTCGACGGCGCTGCGGCCGGGCCCGGCGGTGTAGCCGAGCGCGGTGGCGAGCCAGCGCAACGCGCCCGGCTCGGTCGGCACGGTGTGGGTGCGTCGCAGGCCCTGAAGTTGCAGCCGGTGCTCGACGCTGCGCAGGAACCGGTAGCCGCGCAGCAGCGCCTCGCCGTCGGCCCGGCCGACGTAGCCGCCGGTGACCAGCGCCCGCAGGGCGGGGATGGTGCCGGCCGCCCGCAACGTCTCGTCGCCCCGGCCGTGCACCAGCTGCAGCAACTGCACCGCGAACTCGATGTCGCGCAGCCCACCGGGACCGCGTTTGATCTCGCGTTCCAGCTCCTTCGGCGGAATGTGATCGATGATCTTGCGCCGCATCGCCCGGACGTCCTCGACCGCCTCGGGGCGTTCGGCCGCCTGCCAGAGCAGCGGCGCCAACGCGTCGATCCACTCCTGGCCGAGCGCCAGGTCGCCGGCGGCCGGGCGGGCCTTGAGCAGCGCCTGGAACTCCCAGGTCCGCGCCCAGCGCCGGTAGTAGGCCAGGTGGCTGGCCAGCGTCCGCACCAGCGGCCCCCGGTTGCCCTCGGGGCGCAGGGCCGCGTCGACCGGCCAGGCGACCAGGCCGCAAATGTGGATCAGCCGGGTGGCCACGGTGGTGGCGGTGGTCAGGTCGTCGTCCTCGGCCGCCACGAAGATCACGTCGACGTCGGAGACGTAGTTCAGCTCGCCGCCACCGCACTTGCCCATGGCGACCACGCCCAGGCGCGGCTCCCGGGTGCCCTCCGGCAGCTCCGCCACGGCGATCCGGTACGCGGCCGACAGGGTGGCGTCGGCAAGTGCCGACAGGGCGGCCATCGTCTGTTCCAGGCCGCGCCCGCCGGTCAGGTCGGCCGCCGCGATCCGCAGCAGGGCCAGCCGGTACGCCCGCCGCAGCACCGCGACGGGGTTGCCGTCGCCGGACAGGTCGAGCCGGCCGTCCGCGGTCGGTGCGAGGCCGTCCGGCTCGGTACGCAGCACCGGCCACTGGTCGGGGTTGGCCACCAGATGGTCACCGAGCGCCGAGGAGGCGCCCAGCACGGCGAGCAGCCGGCGACGCAGACCCGGGTCGTCGTGCAGCGCGGCGAGCAGCGCCGAGCCCGCGCCGATGCCGCCGACGGCCGCGGTGGTGCCCTGGCTCCCGGCGACACCGTCGCCTCCGGTGCTGCCACCGTCGCCGGTCGCGCCCTCGCTCGCGGCGGCACCGCTACCGGTGGTGCCGCCCTGGCCGGCGGCGGTCGCCGTGACGCGCCCGGGCCCCGCACCCCGTTGCCGCAGCGCCGCACCCGACCCGGCGGTGCCGTTCGGGCCGGCCATCGTACGGCGCTCCGCCTCCACCAGCCGGTGCAGCTGACGCAGCGCGAGATCCGGGTCGGCGGCCCGGGACAGCGCGGTGAGCAGTTCCTGAGCCTGCTCGCCGGTGGGCTCCTGAGTCTGCGGACGCCACAGGTCGAGCCCGTCCGGCCCGAGCAGGTCGGCGGCGCGGGCACCCGCCTCGTCGTCGGTGACGCCGAAGCCGTAGCGGGCGAGGCGGCCCGTGGCGCTGGTCGGCCGGCCCATCAGTGCCCGAGCAGCGGCAGGCTGCGCCGCGACCCCTCGTCCAGCTCGCCGAGGGCGAGTGCGGCGAACCGCGCCGCGAACGGCTGCCAGACATCCTCGACGTCGGCCATCACCGCGTCGCACGCGGAGATCACCAGCTGCGGGTCGTAGCCCAGCTCGGCCAGCAGCACCGAGTCGGTGGCCCACTCGGCGATCATCGCGGTGTCGCACTCGATGTGGAACTGCAGCCCCCAGGCCCGGTCGCCGAGGCGGAACGCCTGGTGCGGATAGCGGGTGGAGGCGGCCAGCAGGGTGGCACCGGCGGGCAGCTCGGTGATCTCGTCGGCGTGCCACTGCAACACGTCGGGGATCAGCGGCACGTACCGGAAGAGCGGATCGGACTCGGCCGCGTCCCGCCGGCCGACCACGGCGGGCCCCACCTCCGGCCCGGACGGGCTGCGCACGACCGTGCCGGCGTGGGCGGTGGCGAGCAGCTGCGCACCGAGGCAGACGCCCAGGGTCGGCAGCCGGTGTCGCACCGCCTTGCGGAGCAGCTTCTCCACCGCCGGAAACCAGGGCGCCGCCGGCACCCCGTCGACGAGCGGGTAGGCCTGCTGGTCACCGCCGAGCACCACCAGGGCGGCGTACCCGTCCAGGTCGGTGGGAAGGGTCTCGCCCGCGTGCGGGCGGACCACCGCCAGCTCCAGCCCGGCCTCGGTCAGCCACTCCCCCAGCCGGCGCGGGTCGTCGGTCGGGTCGTTCTCGATCACCAACGCGGTTGCCACATCGTCGAGGCTATCCGGTCCCGCCGATTCGGCCGACCAGCGGGACCGGGAGCGCCGGAACGTGCCTGGCCACCGCAACTAAGCTGCCGCTGTGTCCGACCACATCGCGCCCGACGACGTCGTACGCCCGCCCGCCCTGCGTCCCGGGGACACGGTGATGCTGGTGTCGCCGTCCGGACCGACCCGCCCCGAGCGGGTGGCCCGGGGCGTGGAACTGCTCACCGGCTGGGGGCTACGGCCGGTGCTCGCGCCCAACGCCTACGCCCGGCAGGGCTACCTGGCGGGGACCGACGCGCTGCGGGCGGCCGACCTCAACACCGCGTTCACCGATCCACGGGTGCGCGGGGTGATCTGCACCCGGGGCGGCTACGGCGCGCAGCGGGTGGTCGACGCGATCGACATGGCGGCGGTACGCCGCGACCCGAAGGTGGTGGCCGGGTTCTCCGACATCACCGCGCTGCAACTGGCGCTCTGGCGGGGCGCCCGGTTGGCCGGGGTGCACGGTCCCGGGGCGGCCTGGCGCGACGAGCGCACCCCGCTGTCCTCGGCCGAGTCCCTGCACGCGGCGATGACCAGCACCGAGCCGGTCACCGTACGCGCCGTGCAGGGCGAGGAGACCTTCGGCGTCCGCGTCGCCGGGCGAGCCACCGGCCGGCTGCTGGGCGGCAACCTCTGCCTGGTCGTGGCCTCCCTCGGCACCCCGGACATGCCCGACCTGACCGGTGCGGTGCTGCTGCTGGAGGACGTGCAGGAGCCGCCGTACAAGGTCGACCGGATGTTGACCCAGCTCCGCCGGGCCGGCGCGCTGGACGGGCTGGCCGGGGTGGCGGTGGGGCAGTTCACCGACTGCGCCGACGGCTGGGACACCACGGTGGCCGACGTGCTCGGTGAGCGCCTCGGCGACCTGGGCGTACCGGTGCTGGGTGGCCTGCCGATCGGTCACGGCCCCGGTCAGCTCACCGTCCCGGTCGGTACCCGGGCGAGCCTCGACGCCGACGCCGGCACCCTCACGGTGGTCGCCGCCGTCCGCTGAACCCTTGTCGGGACTGTCCGTCTTCGGGGTCCGGATTGCCAGCTCACTGACAGCTTCGCCATGGTCCACGCCCAGCCAGGCTCGTCACTGTCGGTGACGTCATCGCATCACCGACGAGTTGGAGGAACGATGTCCCGCACGATTTCGAAGAAGCACCTGCTGGCCGGCCTGGCCGCGGCGGGCGTGCTCGGCGTGGGGATCGCCGCTCCCACCGTGGCGCTCGCCGACGACAAGGTCACCCCGAGCGCCAGCGCCAGTAGCGAGCCGCAGGGTGACCGTCAGGAGCAGCGGGCCGCGCGGCACGCGCAGTTCGCCGAGGCGCTGGCCGAGGAGTTGGGCGTGCCGACCGAGCAGGTGACCGAGGCGCTGGAGAAGCTCCGCGAGCAGCACCAGCCGCAGGGTCGGCCGGACCGCGAGGGCCACCGGGGATTCATGGGGCGTGGCGACGGTGCCGGCGAGGGCCGCAAGGGCGGCGACGGTGCCGCCGAGGGTGGCGCGGGCGAGCGGCGGACGCCGCCGTCGGCCGAGGAGCGCAAGGAGGCGCTGGCCGAGCGGCTCGCGCAGGCGGTCGAGGACGGCAAGCTCACCCAGGAGCAGGCCGACGCCATCACCGCCGCCGTCGAGGCCGGTGTGTTCGGCGGCTGGGGCGGCCCGGGCGCTCGCGGCGAGGGCGACACCGCCGGCAAGTGACACCCCGGCCGGCCTCACGCACGCGCACCGCGTGCCGAGCGGTCCCGGCTCATCCGCCGGCCCGGGCTGACGTACCACGCCGCGTGGGCGGCCCCGCTCCACTCCTGCGGGGCCGCCCACGCGGCTGTATCCGACCCACCGCCACGACCGGCCCACCCCCACGCGGCAAGTCGCGGTATCCGGGAGCCCGGGAAGGCCCGACTTGCCGCATCCGGCGACCGCCGGCGGCGCGGGCCCGGGAACCGGGTCGTGGGCGGACCGGGTGCGGTCAGGCGATGCAGGCGCAGACGATGAGCGCGGCGCCGAAGTGGCTGGCGGCGCTCACCCGGGCCACCGGGTGCGGCTCGTCGGCGCAGATGACCTCGCCGAGCTTGCCCGGCGTGATCAGGTCCAGCACGAAGAAGGCGAGCGCCATGATGCCGAGACCGATCAGCCCGAAGATCACCGTCGAGGCCAGTCCCTTGGCGAAGTCGCTGTAGCTGGTCAGGATCGCGGTGAAGACGATGCCGGCGACGCCGAGCTGATTCGCGGCGAGCAGCAGGCCGGCGTTGGCGTTGCGGTTTACCCAGATCAGGTCCCGCAGTTTGCCCGGGGTGAGCAGGTCGACCAGGACGAAGCCGGCGGCCATCAGGCCCACTCCGACGACCCCGAACACCACACTCTGCCAGGCTCCGCTGAGCAGATCCTCCAGCACCGACTGCCTCCCGACGGTCTCCGGCCGGCGGGTGCCGGCACGGTGATCGAGACGATAGCGGCACCGGGCAACGCTCGGCAGCCCGGCAGCGGCGGCTACAGCGACAGGTAGTGCTGGCGCTCGTAGGGGGTGACCTCGCGGCGGTACTGCTCCCACTCGGCCCGCTTGTTACGCAGGAAGAAGTCGAAGACGTGCTCGCCGAGCACCTCGGCGACCAGTTCCGAACCCGCCATCACGTCGATCGCCTCGGACAGGTTCTCCGGCAGCGGTTCGTACCCCATCGCCCGCCGCTCGGCGCTGGTCAGCGCCCACACGTCGTCCTCCGCGCCCGGCGGCAGCTCGTACCCCTCCTCGATGCCCTTCATCCCGGCGCCGAGCAGCACCGCGAAGGCGAGGTACGGGTTGGCGGCCGAGTCGGGCGAACGGATCTCCACCCGGGCCGAGTTCGGCTTGCCGTACGCCGGCACCCGGACCAGCGCGGAACGGTTCAGGTGCCCCCAGCAGACGTACGCGGGGCTCTCGGTGACCCGGTCCGGCAGCGCCTGCGGGAACAGGCGCTTGTACGAGTTGACCCACTGGTTGGTGACCGCGGTGTACTCCCGGGCGTGGGCCAGCAGCCCGGCGATGAACGCCCGCGCCACCTTGGACAGCTTCATCGGGTCGCTGGCGTCGTGGAACGCGTTGCGCTCGCCCTCGAACAGCGACAGGTGGGTGTGCATCCCACTGCCCGGCTGGTCGGTGAAGGGCTTGGGCATGAAGGTGGCCTGCACGCCGGTGGAGAGCGCCACCTCCTTGACCACGTGCCGGAACGTCATGATGTTGTCGGCGGTGGTGAGCGCGTCGGCGTAGCGCAGGTCGATCTCCTGCTGGCCGGGGGCGACCTCGTGGTGGCTGAACTCCACCGAGATGCCGATCCGCTCCAGCGACAGCACCGCCTGACGGCGGAAGTCCCGGGCCACGGCGTGGGTGGTGTGCTCGAAGTAGCCGCCGGTGTCCACCGGCACCGGCACCGAGCCGTCCATCGGCCCGTTCTCCAGCAGGAAGAACTCGATCTCGGGGTGGGTGTAGAAGGTGAAGCCCTTCTCCGCCGCCCGGGACAGCGCCCGACGCAGCACGTGACGGGGGTCGGCCCAGGACGGGCCGCCGTCGGGCAGCAGGATGTCGCAGAACATCCGGGCGCTCTCGCCGCTGACCCCACCCTCGAACGGGAAGACCTGGAAGGTGGTCGGATCGGGCATGGCGACCATGTCCGACTCGAAGACCCGGGCGAACCCTTCGATCGCCGAGCCGTCGAAGCCGATGCCCTCCTCGAAGGCGGCCTCCAGCTCGGCGGGGGCGACCGACACGCTCTTGAGCGTGCCGAGCACGTCGGTGAACCACAGCCGGACGAAACGGATGTCCCGCTCTTCCAGCGTACGGAGGACGAACTCCTGCTGACGGTCCACTTCCCCAACCTTCCGCGACACGCTATGTCCGCCTTCGGTCGGACTCTGCCCGACCTGACCGACCAGTCTCCACCGACCCGATTACGCAGACGTTAACCGAACCTCGGCCGTTGCGTCCCGTCCCGTCCCGAGCGGCGGTCCGACCCGGCCGGACCACGCCACGCCGACGTGTCGAGCCCGTACGGCTGGGGCAAGATGAGGACATGCCCACCCTGCGTCTCGCGCTGTGCCAGGTCAACCCCAGTGTCGGTGACCTCACCGGCAACGCCGGTCTCGTCCGCGCCTGGACCCGCCGGGCCGCCGACTCCGGCGCCCAGCTCGTCCTGTTCCCCGAGATGATGCTGACCGGGTACCCGGTGGAGGATCTGGTCTTCCGGCGGTCCTTCGTGGCCGCCTCCCAGGCGGCACTCACCCGGCTCGCCGCCGATCTGGCCGCCGACGGCCTCGGTGACCTGCCGGTCGTGGTGGGCTACCTGGACGCCGACGGGCCGCCGCAGGTCAGCGCGGACGCCGAGCCGGGCCGGGGAGCGCGCAACGCCGCCGCGCTGCTGCACCGCGGCGAGGTGGTCGCCACCTACTTCAAGCACCACCTGCCCAACTACGGCGTCTTCGACGAGGACCGCTACTTCGTGCCCGGCGACATGCTCACCGTGGTCCGGCTGGGTGGGGTGGACGTGGCACTGACCATCTGCGAGGACCTGTGGCAGGCCGGGGGGCCGTTCGCCGCCGCCCGGCGGGCCGGGGTCGGGCTGGTGGTCAACATCAACGGCTCGCCGTACGAGCTGAACAAGGACGACCTGCGAATGCCGCTGGTCCGCCGGCGGGCCGCCGAGGCCGGCGCCGCCGTCGCCTACGTCAACATGATCGGCGGTCAGGACGAGCTGGTCTTCGAGGGCGACTCGATGATCGTCGCGCCGGACGGGACGGTGCTGACCCGGGCGCCGCAGTTCGTCACCCACCTGCTCGTGCACGACGTCGACCTACCCGCCGCCACCGATGCCGGTGCCGACGGCGACCAGGTGGCCGACGGGCTGCGGGTGGTGCGGCGTACGGTCGAGGCGATCCCGCCCTCGCCCAGCGGGCCGGCGGCGACCGGCGGCCTCATCGAGCCGGTGGCCGACGAGGCCGAGGTGTGGCAGGCGCTGGTGCTCGGCCTGCGGGACTACGTCGAGAAGAACCGCTTCCCCTCGGTGGTGCTCGGGCTCTCCGGCGGCATCGACTCGGCGGTGGTGGCGGCCATCGCGGTGGACGCCCTCGGCGGCGACCGGGTGGTCGGGGTCTCCCTGCCCAGCCAGCACTCCTCGGAGCACAGCCGCTCCGACGCGGCCGACCTGGCCAAACGGACCGGCCTGGACTACCGGGTGGAGCCGATCCAGCCGATGGTGGACACCTTCCTGGCGAACATGTCGCTGTCCGGGGTCGCGGTGGAGAACCTCCAGGCCCGGGTACGCGGCGTCATCCTGATGGCGTTGTCGAACCAGGAGGGGCACCTGGTGCTGACCACCGGCAACAAGAGCGAGCTGGCGGTCGGCTACTCGACCCTGTACGGCGACTCGGTCGGCGGCTTCAACCCGATCAAGGACGTGTGGAAGACGCTGGTCTGGCGGCTGGCCAAGTGGCGCAACACCGAGGCCACCCGGCTGGGCGTGACCCCACCGATCCCGGAGAACTCGATCGGCAAGCCACCGAGCGCCGAGCTGAGCCCGGGGCAGCTCGACAGCGACTCGCTGCCCGACTACGACGTGCTCGACCCGATCCTGATCGGCTACATCGACGGTGACCTGGGCCGGGAAGGGCTGATCGCCGACGGTCACGACCCGGCCGTGGTGGACAAGGTGCTGCGGTTGGTGGATACCGCCGAGTACAAGCGCCGCCAGTCCGCGCCGGGTACGAAGATCTCCATGAAGGCGTTCGGCCGGGACCGGCGGCTCCCGATCACCAACCGGTGGCGCGAGAACGGCTGACCGGGCCGCACGAGCGGCTGGCTCGTGACGTCGGGCCGGAGTGACATCCTCCACTGCGCCCTGCCGCCGACCGCCCGCACGGTGGGACGATCGCGGCAGAACCCGGGGACCGCGCACGCGGCCTCGAGGAAGGAGAACATCGTGGAATCCACTCCGGCCGAGGTGACCGCCCTCTACGGCGGTCCGGCCACCCGCCGGGTCCGTACCCGTGACCTGCTCGCCGCCAAGGAGCGCGGCGAGAAATGGTCGATGCTCACCTCGTACGACCAGTACACGGCCTCGATCTTCGACGCCGCCGGGATCCCGGTGCTGCTGGTCGGCGACTCGGCGGCGAACAACGTGTACGGCTACGAGACGACCCTGCCGGTGACCGCCGAGGAGCTGCTGCCACTGGTACGCGCGGTCGTCCGGGCCACCCGGCAGACCCTGGTCGTCGGTGACCTGCCGTTCGGCTCGTACGAGGAGGGGCCGACCCAGGCGCTGCGGACCGCCGTCCGGTTCATGAAGGAGGGCGGCTGTCACGCGGTGAAGCTGGAGGGCGGCCAGCGCTGCGCCGCGCAGATCGAGGCGATCGTCGGTGCCGGCATCCCGGTGATGGCGCACATCGGCTTCACCCCGCAACGGGAGCACACCATCGGCGGATACCGGGTGCAGGGCCGTGGCGAGACCGCCGACGAGGTGCTGGCCGACGCGCGGGCGGTCGCCGCGGCGGGCGCCTTCGCGGTGGTGCTCGAAATGGTGCCCGGTGACGTCGCCAAGCGGGTCACCGCCGAACTGCCGATCCCCACGGTGGGCATCGGCGCCGGCCCGGACACCGACGCCCAGGTGCTGGTCTGGCAGGACATGGCGGGCCTGCGCACCGGCAAGGCGCCACGCTTCGTGAAGCGCTACGCCGCCCTGGCCGACGCGCTCGACGAGGCCACCCGCCGTTTCGCCGACGAGGTCCGCTCCGGCCAGTTCCCCGCCGCCGAACACACCTTCTGACCGCACCTCGCGCCCGCCGCCGCGAGCGCGGCGGCGGGCACCGGTCGCGGGTGGACGCGAGCTGCGACGATGTGGCGGACAGGGCGAGCGGGATTTCCCGAAAGCCGCTACGGTTCTCGCTCGTGAACCGGATTCGTGCTTCTTTCTCTGTCCTGGCCTGCGCCTCGCTGCTGGCGCTGGCCGCCTGTAGTGGCGAGGAGGCGGCTCCGACGGCCGCATCACCGTCGGCCACCCTGCCATCCGCCACCGCCACCACCGCCTCGCCGACCCCGGCAGCGCCCACCGCCGACGCCGCGGACGTGGTGAGCGACAAGCAGCTCTGCCAGTCGGCGAAGCAGGCCAGCGACAAGATGCGGGAGGACCTCATCGCCGCCGTGAGTTCCGGCAGCGAGCCGTCACCGGCACTGTTCCAGAAGATCCTGTCCGGGTTGCAGAACGAGATGACGCGGGTGGCCGCCACCGGCGCCACCGACAGCAAGGTGGTTGCCGCGTTGGAGGAGTTCGGCGCGGAGGCCGGCGACGCCGCCAACGCCACCGACCCGGCGACGGCCGCCGACAACCCCGCCTTCGAGAAGGCCGGCGCTTCCCTCAGCAAGGCCTGCAAGTCCGCCGGCGTCACCGTCACCTTCTGACCGCCTGCCGCCCGACCCGAGCATCCGGATCCGTGGCAGCCGCGGTAGCGGACACGCCGACCGGCTGACGCTTCAACTGCCACGGATCCGGCTGCTCGTCGGCGGCGTCGTCACCGTTGGCGCCACGGCTCCGCAGGCTGGCAGGCAGGGCCGGGGTCGCCGTAGACGACCACGCCGGCCGGGTCCACGTAACAGCGACCGAGCTGGTCGAACGGTGTGAACAACGGCCGCCGATCTATCTCGACGCCGGCCCGGTCGGAGGCGACGAGGGCGGCTCCGCCGTCCTCGCTGATGCCCTCACCGACGAGGCCGAACGCACCGTTCGCGATCCGGGCCGGCGTGATCGTGCCGTCGGCCTGTTGCAGGACCAGCCGGTGCACGCGGTCGCTCACCCGCCCGATGGCCACCACCTCACCGCCGTCGGGGTCGGTCGAGGTGAGCAGGAGCCGCTGGACCGGGCCGGGCAGCCACGCCTCCCGCCAGGTCGGATCGTCCACGGAGGTCGCCGTGCCACCGGACCACGACTGGTGGGGCGGACCCCAGAGGTCACACGCGACGTAGTGGCCATCGGCGAGGAACATCAACGCCGCGTGGTCGCCGTGTTCCACGGCGACGGCCAGGTCGGCGACGGTCGCCGAGGCTCGGGCCCGCTCGTCGCCAAGGGCCAGGCACCGCTCGGCGGACTGCCGCAACGTCGGTGACAGTTCGTCCGGCCCGAAGGCGAGGACCACGGCGCCTCGTTCCGGGTGCGGCCAGGTGACCACCCCGACAGTGGCGATCATCGCCGTCGCGATGAGCGCGACGGCGACGCGGCGACGTCGCAGCGCAGGGCCCGGCACCGTCCGAGCCTCCGTCAGGAGTCGCGCCCGTATCTCGGCCGCCCGCCTGGCGGGCAGGTCACGCTCGGCGGGCGGATCCAGTAGCTCGGTCATCGGTCCTCCGCATCGTCGACAAGGTGACTGGCCAACCGGGCGCGGGCCCGGCTGACCCGGGAGCGAACGGAACTCTCACTGATGTCCAGCGCGGCCGCCGCGTCGGCGTAGGACACGCCGGCCCACAGGCACAGCGCGACCGCCTCCCGCTCGGCACGGGGCAGCCGGCGAACCGCCGCAAGAATCACCCGCATCCGCCGCTCGTCGTCGACCCGCCCGACCGCGTCCTCGGCGACGTCGCGTTCCGTGGCGCGCTCAAGCGGTATCCGCCGCAGCAACGCACGCCAACGCCGCGCCGAGCGGGCCTCACCGCGCGCGGTGTTGGTGGTGATGACGAGCAGCCAGGGCAGTATCGAGCCGTCGACCAGACGGGCGTCGTCGCGACGGCGCCAAGCGACCAGGAAGGCCGACTGGGTGACATCCTCGGCCAGTGACCAGGAGCCGGTGAGCCGGAACGCGTGGTTGTAGACGGTCCGCGCGTACCGGTCGAACAGCAGCGCGAACCGCACCTCGTCGCCGGCCACCGTCGCCGCCCACAGTTCCTGGTCGGTCGGCTCTATCCGGATCGTCACACCACACTATGGCCGGCAGAGCCGGCGGCGTTGCGTCGGCAACGACGAGAGGGATCAGAGGTCGGTGACCCGGACGCCCGCGTGCGCCTTGTAGCGCTTGTTGATGGCGATCAGGTTGGCGGTGAACGCCTCGACCTGGTGCGCGTTGCGCAGCCGCCCGGCGTAGATGCCCCGCATGCCGGGAATGTGGGCGGCGAGCGCGCCGACGATGCCGACCAGTTCCCGCTCCTCGGTGCAGATCAGCACGTCCAGCTCGATGCGGTCGATCTCGGGGTCGGCCAGCAGCGGGGCGCTGACGTGGTTGAAGGCGGCACAGACCCGGGAGTCGGGCAGCAGCGCGGCGGCCTGCTGAACGGCGCTGCCCTCGGGCACCGGCAGCGCGTACGGGCCCTGCTTGTCGAAGCCGAGCGGGTTGACGCAGTCCACGACGATCTTGCCGGCGAGCGGTTCGGCCAGCGCGCCGACGGTGGCGGCGTGCCCGTCCCAGGGCACCGCGATGATCACCACGTCACTGCGCCGGGCCACCTCGTCGTTGTCGGCACCGGTGACACCGCCGCCGGTCGGCACGCCGGGCAGCGCGGCGATCTCGGCGGCCGACTCCGCCGCCCGCTGCGCGGAACGGGAACCGATCAGCACCGTCAGGCCCGCCCGGGCGAACCGGTAGGCGAGCCCACGGCCCTGGTCGCCGGTGCCACCGATGATGCCGATGGTGAGCCCGGAAACGTCGGGCAGGGTGCTCGGGTCGTATGCCATGGTCGTCATCCTCGCAAATCAGCCCGGGCGGCAGCACCGAGCAGGGCTGTGAGAATGCCCGCTGCGGGGGTCGCCATCCATCGCACCGGCAGCGGGAAACGGGACGCCGACCCCGCCATGCTGACAGTCAGGCGAGTTCGAAGGCGACCGAGCGGTTGGCCGGATCGGCGGCGACCAGCCGGACCCGGACCCGGGTGCCCAGTGGCAGCTCACCGAGGCAGCGGGCGCGTACCGGCGGGTCGTCCAGGGCCACCGTGCCGCCGGGCGGGCGAGTGCGTGCCTTGCCGTTCGACGGCGCGTCGACGTCGAGCACTGCGGCGTCGAAGGTTTCGCCGACCCGGTGGGCCAGCAGCACCGCCTCGGCCAGGTCGATCGCGCCCCGGCTCGCCGCGGACGCGGCGCGGTCCGTGGCCGCCATCACCGCCGGCAGCCGGGGCAGCGCCGCGCGGGCCCAGTCGGGCACCGCACGGCCGTCGTGCAACGCCAGGCAGACCTCCGTGGCGTACCGGTCGGCGAGTCGTCGCAGCGGCGCCGTGACATGGGCGTACGCGGCCGCGACCCCGCCGTGCGCCGGTTGCTCCGGCGGTTCGCCGTCGAACGAGGTGTACGCGGCCGACCGCATCAACTCCGCCGCCTGGTCGATGAACGCGGCGGCCCGGGGCTGGCCCGGGTCCAACCGGAGCAGCAGTTCACCCACGCCCACGCCGTCCGGCCAGTGCACGCCCAGCGGGGCGGCGGCGGCCCGCAGTCGCTGCACCGCCTCCGGCTTCGGCGCGGGCATCGTCCGCAGCAGGCCGATCCCACCGGCCAGCATCAGGTCGGCGGCGACCATCCCGGTGAGCAGGGAGATCTGCGCGTTGTGCTCCTCCATCGGCACCGGTGCCCGCAGGACCAGCCGCCAACCGTCACCGTCGGCCTCCACGTCCTGTTCGGGGATCGGCAGGTTGACCGCGCCCCGACGCAACCCTCGGGCGGTGAGCAGCGCACCGATCTCGGGCAGCAGGGCGATCGGCTCGGGCAGCCGGCCCGCGTCGGCGTCGGCCTGCACCTGCGGGTAGGCCAGTTGGGCCCGGCTGCGGACCAGGGCACGCTGCACCACCACCGCGTCGGTGCCACCGTCGGCGTCCAGGTCGATGGTCCACAGCACAGCCGCCCGGTCGACGTCCGGCAGCAGGCTCGCCGCGCCTTCGCCGAGGGAGCGCGGGTGCAGCGGCACGTTGCCGTCCGGCAGGTAGACGGTCTGCCCTCGGCGCCAGGTCTCGTCCTCCAGCGCACCGCCCGCGCGTACGTGGGCGGCGACGTCGGCTATCGCGTACCGCACCCGGTAGCCGCCGGCGCGACGGCTGAGGTGCATCGCCTGGTCCAGGTCGCGCGAGCCGGGCGGGTCGACCGTGACCAGTGGGATGTCCGTGCGGTCGACGGCCGGCCCGGGCGGTGCCGCGGCTGCCTCGTCGGCCTCCCGCTGCGCCGCCTCCGGGTAGGTCTCGGGCAGACCCAGTTCTCGGCGCAGCGCCCCGAAGTCGATGCGTGGTGCCAGCACACGTCGGATGACCATGCGCCCATCCTGACAGCGCCGAACGCACCTCGCCCTCCACCGAGCGACGGGTCGTCGGCGTACGCCGGGTCAGCCGGCCGTCCTGCGCGCGGTGCCGGACGTCGCGGCCGGCGTTGCGGGCGGCGGCCGTCGACGCGGGTGCTTACCGCGCCGCCGTCCTCGACGCGGGAGCCTTCTTCGCGGCCGTCTTCCTCGCGGCCGTCTTCTTCGCAGGAGCCTTCTTCGCCGCCGTCCTCGACGCGGAAGCCTTCTTCGCGGCCGTCTTCTTCGCGGGGGCCCTCTTCGCCGTCGTCTTCGACGCGGGAGCCTTCTTCGCCGTCGCCTTCGACGCGGGAGCCTTCTTCGCGGCCGTCTTCTTCGCGGGGGCCCGCGACGTGGCCGTCTTCTTCGCCGCCGTCGCCCGGCTCGCCACCGTCGTACTCTTCCGGGCGGGCGCCTTCTTGGCCGCCACCGTCTTCGCGGGGGCCTTCTTCGCCGCCGCCTTCCGCGCCGTGGTCGACGTTCCCGTACGCGCCGCCGCCTTCTTCACCGCCGACGTCGCGGTCTTCGCGGGTGCCTTCCGCGCGGCCGACGTGCTCCGGGTACCCGTCGTCTTCTTCGCGGGAGCGGTCTTGCGGGCCGGGGCCGCCTTTCTCGCGGACGCCGCCTTCTTCGCGGGCGCCTTCGCCGCCGTGCCCCGCGCGGACGCCGCCTTCTTCGCCGGGGCCGTCTTGCGGGCCGGGGTCGCCTTCTTCGCGGGCGCCTTCGCCGCCGTACCCCCCGACGCCTTCTTCGCGGTGGCCCGCTGCGCCGTGGTCGTGGTCTTGCGTGGACCGGTCCGCGCCGACGCCGAGGTGGTCCGCGCGGCGGGCGCCTTCGTCGGCGCGGTCTTGGCCGACACCGTCTTCTTCGCGGGTGCCGTCTTCCTGGCCGCGGCGGTCTTCCGCGCCAGGGTGGCCGCCCTGGTCTCGGGGGTCGCGCGCTTCGCCGCCGACCCGGCGCCGCCGGTCGCCTTACGAGCGGCCGGCGCGGTCCCGGACGCGCGGCGGGTGGACGGGGTACGGGCGACGCCGGCGGTGCGTTCCGTCGCGGCGGTCTTCCTCGCGGGCGTACGCTTCGCGGCCGGGCGGGTGGCCTGTTGCGCTTCGGCCATCTCGGTTCCCTTCATGGGGACGTGCCGCCGCCCTCGCGACGCACGCAGTGCCTCGGCGCGGGAGGCGTCCCGCGCCGTCTACCTGTCCTCCCCGGTCCAGCGAGCGTCCTCGGCCTCCCACGCCTCGTTGCGGTCCCGCACCTGTTGCAGGGCGTTCTCCGCGTCGGCAGCCGAGTCGTACGGGCCGAGAACGTGCCGCGCCGGGCACATGTCGGCACCGGACTCGACCCGGTGGTGTCGGGTACACCAGTAATAACGTCCACGTCCGCTGTCGCTCATGGCCCTCACTGTGCACCGGGTGACGACCGACCGCCACCGGAACACGGCAAGTCACCAGCCTCTTCCACAGTAGACGTGTTCCCTGGCCTGCGGACCTGAACTGCGAAAATGCTCGTTCCGACCGCCGCCGCCGCCCTATCGCCGAACCCTTCGGCGTGCGCCGTTGCGTGGCGGACCGCGGCAGCGAGTCGCTCGCCGCCGCCGCGCACCGGCTACCACACCTTCGGCAACTCTCCGTACGCGAGGAGTCGTCGTTGTTCGCCACCCACCCGCCAGATCAGTCAGTCGTGACCCGGCGCAGGGCGCGGACACCTCGGCCGGTTAAGGTCACCGGATGGGCGTACCGGACTACATCCTGCGGATGCGCAAGCACGTCGGCCACGACCTGCTGTGGCTACCCAGCGTGAGCGCGATCGTCCGCAACGACGCGGGCGAGCTACTGCTCGCCCAACGGGCCGACGACGGTCGCTGGTCGGTGGTCAGCGGCTTCGTCGAGCCGGGTGAGCAGCCGGCCACCGCCGTCGTGCGTGAGGTGCTGGAGGAGACCGGTCTGGCGGTCGAACCGCTGCGGCTCAGCAGCGCCGTGTCGCACCCGCACACCTACCCGAACGGCGACCACTGCGAGTACCTCAACCTCGGTTTCCACTGCCGGCTGCTGGGCGGCGAGGCACGGGTCAACGACGACGAGTCGTTGGACGTCCGGTGGTTCCCCCCGGGACGGCTGCCGGACCTCGACGAGCACGCCCGGCTGGTCATCCGGCACGCTCTCGGCGGGGAGACCTCGGCGTTCTTCCTGCCCGCCGGGACCCAGTGGGGCGAGCCCGGTGAGCTGGAGTACGCCTGAGCCCCTACGGCGGTACCTGAGCGACCTGGTCACGGTCGCCGACGAGGTGCTCGGTACCGAGCTGTGCGGTGCGTACGCGGCGGGTTCGGTGGGGCTGGCCGCGTACCAACCTGGACGCAGCGACGTGGACGTGGCACTGGTCTGCGCCGGCCCGCTGGACCACGGTGTCGCCGAGGAGTTGGTGGCCCGGCTGCGGCACGAGGCCCTGCCCTGCCCGGCGCGCGGCCTGGAGCTGGTCGTGTACCGACAGGCGGTGGCCCGGTCCGGCAGCCCCGAGCCGGGTTTCGAGGTCGAGCTGAACACCGGCGCCCGGATGGACTTCCGGGTGTCGTACGGCCCGGCGCAGCGCCCGAGCGCGGACGGTCTGTTCTGGTACGGCCTGGACCGCAGCATCCTGCACCAGAGCGGACGGGTCCTGCTCGGTCCGCCCGCCGCCGACGCCTTCGCCGACCTGGCCCCCGACGACCTGCGCCGACTGGTCCTGGACGCGCTGCGCTGGTGGTTGGCGCGACCGGTGCCCGCGGGAGAGGTGCCCGCACCCGGAGCGGAGGACGCGGTGCTCGGCGCCTGCCGTTCCTGGGTACGCCTGCGCACCGGGGTGTGGCTGCCCAAGGTGGCCGCCGGCCGGCGGCTGTTGGACGAGGCCGGAGCGCTCGTCGACGCCGACACCGCCGACCTGGTCCAGCGGTCGGTGGCCGCCCGCGACGGCGGTGTGCCACCGACCGGGGCGGCCGCCCGCGCCTTCCAGCGACGCGTGCTCGCCGACCTCGCCGCCGCACCGACCTGATCTCGTTGGACGTGCCGCCCGGCCGTCCGGATGGTCCGACGACGCACGTGCCCAGGTAGCAGACGGGTCCGGTGACCTGGCATCAGCCGCTGCGGCGGTTGTGGGCCGCCCCGGTGGTCACCCACCGTGGTCCGCTCAGCCTGTTCACGCTGCACAAGATGCGAATAGGAGGTCGCATGTGCGAGTCTCATCCGAGCTTTCCTCACCCGGCACGATCCGGTACCGGGGCGCAGTTGCCCAGCAGAACCTGGAGAGGCACGTGGCAAACCTCGACACCGCCCTGAAGGACGCCATGACGATCGACGGTGCCATCGGCGCCGCCCTCGTCGACTACACGAGCGGGATGACCCTCGGCGTCGCCGGTGGTACCCCGGAGATCGACCTCACCGTCGCCGCCGCCGGCAACACCGACGTGGTACGCGCCAAGATGCGCACCATCGAGATGCTCAAGCTGAACGACGAGATCGAGGACATGCTCATCACCCTCGGCGGTCAGTACCACATCATCCGGCCGCTCGCCGGTCCCAACGGCAAGGGGCTGTTCCTCTACCTGATGCTCAGCAAGACCCGGTCCAACCTGGCGCTCGCCCGGCACCAGCTGCGCACCATCGAGGAGCAGCTGGAACTGTGAGCACCGGCGACACCTTCCTCCCCCGCCGAACCGCGCAGCAGCCGAAGCTCCCACCGCCGGTCAAGCTCCCCCCGTCGCTGGCCGGTGACCCGTCGCTGCCGTACCCGTCGATCGGTACCGAGCTGCACGAACTGCGCCTGCAGATCCCGGGGGTGCAGGGCAGTGTTCTCGGCGGAGTCGACGGCCTGCTCATCACCCACGACGTGCCCGACACCCTGGACCCGGACGACCTGGCCGCGATGGCGGCGGCGACCTTCGGCCTCGGCCGCCAGGTCAGCCTCCGCCTCGGTCAGGGCGACTTCCGCCAGTCCACCGTCCGCAACGAGGCCGGCTACTTCTCCGTGTACGCCGTCGGCCCGCACGCGCTGCTGTCGGTGGTCGGCGCCGACGCGATAAACGTCGCTCGACTGCACCTGCACGCCCCACCGGTCGCCGAGCGCCTCGCGAAACTGCTCACCCCCGCCTGATCCCACCGGTCGAAGGTGAGCACCAGGGTCAGATGGCGCCGGTCGAGCCGTCGGTCAGCTCACGGAGAATGTCGGCATGGCCGACGTGCCGGGCCGTCTCCTCGATCAGGTGCACCAGGATCCAGCGCACGGAAACCTCCCCGAGCTGCGGGTGGGGCACCACATGGTCGAGGTCGAACCGGGCCGCCACCTCCCGCGACCGGGCGCACTCGGCCTCGTACGCCGCCGACAACCGCTCGACGGTGTCATCCGTCGCCAGCGTGAAGCTGGCCGTCGCGTCCTCCTCCGAGGTGAGATAGACGTCCCCCGGGCCGGGCGCGAGCAGGCACCGGAACCAGTTCTTCTCCACCAGTGTCAGGTGCTTGACCAGGCCGGCGAGGGTGGTCGCCGACGGCACCAGCCGGCGGGCAGCCTCGACGTCGGAGATCCCCCGCAGCTTGCGCAGCAACATGGCGCGATGAAAGTCGAGAAACGAGTCGAGCACGGCGCGTTCGTCTGCCGTGGTCGACATCATCGCCACGGCCACAGGGTCGGGTCGGCTCTCCACCATCCTCGGACCCTATCGGCGGCCGACCCACCCCGCCGCCCCGCGAACCCCGCCAGCGCCTCCGGGCGGACATTCCGCCCCAGCTATCCGCCACGCTCCTCCGTCTCACGGAACTGCGCGCACGGCTGCTCGGTCCGCGCCTGCCAGACGCTCCCCACCAGGGCGACCGGATAGTCGATCTCTCTGATCTGGCGATCGCTGGTCTCGACCGAGAACCGCATCGACAACATCTCGCTCTCGAACGCGGTCGCACAGTCGAGGCGCAGCTTGACATCGAGCAATCCGGTATGGCCGGGACTCAGCGAGGGGAAGGCGCCGACGTCCTGGACCACGGCACCCGGTCCCTGCCCGGTCGCCGCACGAACCGTGACCGACGCTTGGCCAGCGTTCGTCACCGCCAGTTGCCCGTCCAGCTGGAGAACTCCCGGGACGTCCGAACCTCCACCGGAGATGGACACCGGAACGGCCACGAGTGCGATCGAGGCGTTGCGCTCCCGCTGCTCCCGCGAATCCCGCAACTCGTTCACGCCAAGCCCGCCAAGCACCCCGCCGACGACGAACGCGGCGACGAGCCGGACAGTCATCTTCCGCCTGGCCAGAAGGCGATCGGGAACCAGGGCGCCGGCCGGTCGGTCATGCTCATCCAGGTCGATCACTTCACGCCGCGTCGACATGCTGGCCAGCCTAGGGCGTAGCCCGACCGCGAGGCGCCGTGCGTGCGGCGCGCGGCCGTGGGTACTGACCGGTCATGGCACGCGACCACATGTCGGTAGACGACGAGCACTCCCGCCCGGAGGGGGTCGACGACACCACCGTCGAAGCGCTCGGAGAGCTGAGCAAGGCCCTGGAAACCATCCATCGCGTACGCGGGCACCTCTACTCGGCCCATCAACTGGTGGGTGGTGCGGACCTGACGCTTGATCGGGTGGTCGAGCTGCTCCGGCAGGCGGGACACGACGAGGTGGCCAACCGGGTCGAGCGGGAGTTGCTGGGCCGCAACGTCCTACCGGGCCGCTGGACGTTCCAGATCATGGAGGAGTTCGACGACGGGTACTACGCCACGTTCCAGGAGGTCGAGCGGTACGCGCGGGAGACCTTGGCCGATGGCCGACGGCACCTCTACGAGGCGGAGATGAAGCAGCGTCGGCGTACCCGTGGGATGCCGGGGCATGAAGCTACGCCACAGGAGTGACCGGCAGCCCGTCCGGGAGCATGGTGGCCAGAGTCTGCCCGTCTTCTTGGACGAGCCGTTGCCAGCCCACCCGTCGGGCAGGTCCTGATGGAACGAGTCGTGGGCGACGGACGAGTCGACCTGTACGCCGGATTATGAACGTGAGACGTGCCCTGAACAGGCGTTTCGTTCGCCAGGCACCCGCTCAGGGCGTCGCCAGGGCTTAGGGCATTTCGTCTGGGCTGAACAGGTTGTCGATCGCGTTGCGGGTGCGCTCCTCGCTGGCCGGCATGAGGTGGGTGTAGACCCGGAGCGTGAAGCCGGGGTCGGCGTGCCCGAGGTATGACGCGAGGGCCTTGATGCTCTCCCCAGCGTCGAGCAGCGACGAGGCGTAGAAGTGGCGTAGCGCGTGCATCCCGGTGGCACGGGTCGGCGTGATGCCGGCCGCCACGACAGCGGGCCGCCAGCTCTTGTTGTCGAAGGTGCGCCGGTTGATCGCACCGCGCCGGGTGGTGGTGAACAGCAGCGGCACCGTGACCCGCTCGTCGCTGGCCGGGTCCTCCCACGGCAGAGTGAGCGACACCGGGGCGAAGTCGTCGATGTGCTGGCGTAGTACCTGGGCGACGGAGTCGGGCAGCGGTATCCGGCGGTCCCGGTCGTTCTTGGGCAGCCCGAAGACGAGTCGAGAGCGGACGAGCTTGACCTGACGGCAGACGTGCACCCAGCCCGCGTCAAGGTCGATGTCGTCGACCCCGAGGCCGAGGATCTCCCCCTGCCGCAGACCGCAACCGGCCCCGAGGTCGACCATCGGGCGGTACCGCTGGGCGAGGCCACCGCGGATTGCCGAAACCTGTTCGTACCGCCACGGCACCACTCGGCGCTGCACCGGTCGCGGAGGCTTGACCGACTTTGCCGAACAGGGATTCTTGGCGATCCGCTCGTCGTCGACCGCCGCGCCGAGGATGGTCCGCAGGTGGGCGAAGACCACGGCCCGGGTCGCCGGGGCAAGCTTGCCGACCATGTCCGCGTCCCATGCCCGGATATGGCCCGGCTTGATCTCGGCCAGCTTCCGAGAGCCGAAGAACGGCAGCAGATGCTTGCGTACCCGAAACTCGGTGCTCTCCCGGGTCGACTCGTCGAACGAGCGCGTCCGTAGCCAGGTCTCCGCGTACTCCGCGAAGGTCATCCGACCGGCGACCGGGTCGACGTACGAGCCGCGCAGCTTGTCCGATTCGGTCGAAACGAGGAACGCCTCAGCCTCTCGCTTGGCCCGGTCCGGAAACGACTTCTTGCGTTCCTTGCCATCCGGGCCGATGTACCGCACCCGGTAGCGCAGTCCCTTGCCGAACAGGTCCGTCTTGACCCGCTCCCGTTGCCCGCCCGGGTGACGAAGCGTCTTGTACCAGCGATCCTCTACGTGTCCCATCAGGCCGCCGCCTGCTCACGCACCCAGGACCGGACCGCTTCCGGCTCATACCGCAGGTGTCGGCCGACCCGAGCCGCCGGCGGACCGTACTTGACCTTGCGCCAGCGGTACAGCGTCTCGGTCGGCACCCGCAGGTACGCCGCCACGTCCCGGATCGTCCAGAGCCCATCGTTTCCCGCCGTCACAGCTTCTCCCCCGTCGTGCCATCCGTTCCCGTCGTCGATGCAGGGTCGGGAAGCTGGGCGGCGCGATCCTTGGCGGCGAGGAGTTCGGAGCGCCAGCGGGCACGTTCGCCGATCGCCCGCAGCAGCCGGTGCGCCATCGGGCCGATGTCGGGATCGTCGGGTCGGGCGAGTTCCCAGGCGTAGCGGACCGGTTCGACGGTGGCGCCCTGGTCGTCGACGCCCTCCAGGCCGACACTCACGCCGAGCAGCGCCCGCACCCAGGCCCGGACATCGTGCTTGTGGTCGCTCAGGGTTTTGCCGGACCAGTCGCGGGAGATGAGGATGCGCCGGCCGCCGATGCCGAGGGTGTCTCGCTGGTGGACTTTGCCCTTGCAGCGGCCCGGCTTGAGTTTCGCGTGCGCCCGCTTCGGTTGGATGCCGTAGAGCAGCCAGTTCGCGCACCGGTCGGTGCAGGGGGTGATCTGGAGTTCCTGCCAGAGCCGGTCGAGGTGTCTGCGTTGCCGGTCGGTGGTCGCCTTGTGGACGTCGCCGGTGTGCTTGGTGATGTACTTCGTGACGTAGCGGATGGTCCGCTCCGCATCCTCGGTGCCGGGCATGACGCCGCGTGCATCGACCTGGGCGCCGAAGCGCACGACGTGCACCGGTTCCGCGTCGGGGTCGGCGTCGATGGCGTCGAGGGCTTCCGTCCAGGTGGTCAGCGGCGCGTGGGTGTCCGGGTCGACCCACGCGGAAGCCTGCTCGTCCCAGACCGGGAGCCGGTCGAGGGTGTACCGCTGCACATCCATCGCCGGCCACCACACCTGGTGATAGGTGGCCGCCGCCACGGTGCGGAGCACATCGCGCGGGATGGTGCCCCGGATGGCGAAGTGTGCGTGTGGGGCGAGGCGGCGTTGGGGCTCGACGCAGCCGGCGTACTGGACGTTCCAGCCCTCGCAGCGGCGCAGGTTCTGCCAGAACCGATCGAGCAGTCGGGGGAAGTGCACGGCGTCCCAGGCGGCTCGGCGGTAGTCATAGCGGTCGGGGTTGAGCGGGGTGCCGTCGGGGCGGACCGGGCCGTAGGAGTCGAGGGTGAGCGTGAGCCACATCGACGGGCGGTAGGTGGTGCCGTCGGGGGCGGTGTAGGTCTTGCCGACGGTGCGGCGCTCGACCTTGCGGCGAGGTAGGTCGGGGGCGTCCTGGCGACGGCGGGTGGAGCGCTTGCGGCGCCGACCGTTGTCCTCGTCGCCCTGGCCGTCGTCGCCGGTCGTGTGTGGCGGGGCGACGCGGCCCCGGAGTCCTTCGGCCGTGATCGCCTCTTCTACTTCGCGGATTGCGTCGTCGAGATCTTCTACCTGGTCCCACTGGCTGGCTCGGGATGCTTCGTCCCGGGAGAACTCCAGGTGACCGCGCAGCAGGATCAGCGCCTTCTGTTCCTCGGTCGCCGGTTCCGGTGGCGGTAGCGGTTCGTCGTCGCGGTGCCAGCCCTCCCGGATCTGGGCCTGCCGCAGCCGGCGGTTCTTCTTCGCGCACGGCCCGCACTTGTCCTCCCGGGTCGCGCCGCAGGGCAGGTCGATGACCTCGGTCAGCCCGGTGTTCAGGTCCGTGCGGCGCATCGCCAGGGGACGGACGCAGACGCCGTACTCAGCCGCGATCTCCTTGAGGACGTCGACCGAGCGGGGCAGCGCCATGCGGGCCGCCCGCGACCCCGGCCGAGGTGGCGCAGCCGGGGTCGGGACGGGTTCGAGGCCGGGCAGGGTGGGGACGGTCATCGGATGATCCCCACCACCTGACGTCGGTCGGGCTGGACGACGCCGCGCGGTGGCATCACCGAGACTGATGCCGGCGGCATCACCGCAGCAGGCTCGCCCTGCTCGGGTTCGTCGTACCGGTCGGCCTGCGGTGGGGACGGCTCCGGTGCCGGCGCGGTGGCGGGTGCGCTGGACAGGACGACCTTGACCAGGGCGAGGAACGCCAACGACGGGACGGCGGCGACGATCCAGCCCCACACGGAGGGTTCAGCTTCGGCGACCTGGGCGGCGAGGGAGAGCAGGGCGAAGGCGACCAGGAGGACGCCAACGAAGCCGACCGGTCGACCGCTGCGGCGACGGGCGCGGATCTCCAGGCCGAGGTAGATCGCCATCAGTTCGACGGCTACGGCGTTGGCCCATCCGATCCAGTGTGGTTGGCCGTGGGCGACGGACAGATCGTGGACGTGGGTGAAGGCGGCGGCGCCGGCCATGGTGCCGATGGCGAGCAGGATGGTCAGGCGTACGGCGGATTCGATGCGGTCGCGGGTCACCGGCGGCTCCCGGTATCGCGGACGGTGAGGGTGATGCGGATGCTCTGGCCGTCGAGGTCGCGGCGGCGGTTGACCATGTGGGCGAGGCCGTGCAGGGCGGCGGCGAGCCGGTCCGGGGTGCCGTCCAGTTCGATGTGCAGGGGCTTGATCCGGTGGGTGCCGAGGAAGAAGCGTTTGAGGGACATCGGTTACCTCCGGGCCGGGGCGACGCGGGTACGGATGTGCTCGGGTGGTTCGCCGAGGGAGGCGACGGCTTCGGAGAGGCAGCGCCACAGCGCCCACGCCTCGTCGGGGGTGAGGTGCATGCGACGCCGGCCGCCACCGACGGCGAGACAGACGGGGTACGGGTCGGGCCGCTCGCGGTCGACGCGGACGGACACGGCGGTGCTGGCCGTGCCGTCGGGGTGCGGGGCGCGGAGCCGGTAGAAGGTCGGGGTGGTCACCGCGGCTCACCCCCGTCGGTGTCGCGCAGGATGTTGAGCAGGGAGTCCGGCAGCAGCGGCCCGCGTGGGCGGGGCACCGGCGGCCGGTGGGTGGGTTCGGGGGCGGTTTCCCGGCCGACCTGGGCGAGGATGTCCGCCGCGTCAGCCGGCGCCGGATGGGTGGCGGCGAGCTGGCGGATGTCGTCGTCGGTGATGTGGGAGAAGCGGACCCGGGCGGGTTCGGGGGTGCCGTCGAGGATCACGTACCCGACGCCCTTGGCCCATCGGGGCATCTGGTCGGCCAGGGCGCCCCGGTTGCGGGCACCGTCGCCAAGGACGAGGTCGACCTGAGCGGCCTCGGTCAGGCCGAGCGCGATGCGGGTCGGGAACAGGTCCCGGAACGGCAGTACCTCCTTGCGCGGGTCCTGCAACGCGGCTACCACGAGGACGCCCACGCCGGCCCCCTGGGACAGCAGCAGCCCCAGCGACGAGGCGATGCGCTTACGCAGCTCGACATCCTGGAGATACGCCGTGAGCGCGGCCATCTCGTCGATGACGACCACGACCAGGGGGTCAGCCTCGGTCGGCGTGTGCACCCGGACGGTGCCGGCAAGCCGGGTCTGCCGCTCGCGCAGCACGGTGACGGCCTCGTCGAGGAGGTCGGCCATGGCCTCGAAGGACTTGCCGGCGAACCGGGCGAACAGCGGTCGGCCCATGGCGAACTCCATGCCGCCCTTGGGGTCGATCACCCACAGCCGCACCAGCCCCGACGAGATCCCACCCGCCAGGGAGCGAACCAGCGACCACAGCACCGAGCCCTTCCCGGAGCGGGTCGCTCCACCGATCAGGACATGGGTTGCCAGCAGGTGCAGGGACCAGTGCCGCAGGTCTTCCCGCCGGGCCAGAGGCAGCGCGGTGAGGTCCGGGACTGCCGGCACGTCGAACGGCTTCACGACCGGGCGCAGCGCATCGGTACGGACCACGACCAGGTAAACCAGCGACGGCCGATCCCGGTACCGCAGCCGATCCACCCAGCCCAGCACCAACGCCCAATAGCCAGTCCGAGCCGGCGGATCGCCAGGACGCTCCGAGTAGACGCGGGCGTGACGGCGACCGAACGCGTACGCCAGGTTCGCCGTGACCTTCTGGAACTCCTCCGGTGTCTGCCCGCGCACCATGCGAACCGTCAGCACGTCCAGCGCCTGATCCGACCGCACCCGCAGCAGCTGCGGCATCACCGGTCGATGGTCGTAGGTGCGGGTCAGCCCGCACAGCGTCATGGCTTCCCGCCAGGCCCGCCGGTAGACGAACACCTGACGGAACCAGCCCAGCACCGGCCCCGCGCACCAGGTCCACCACGATGTTTCGTGCTTCCACCGCCACAGCGCCGACACCAGGCCGGCCAGGACCAGCGGCACGATCAGCCCGGCCCGGCCGAACTCGGCGTAGAGCCACGCTCCGGCCACCACCAGGCCCACGATCACCGGATGCCGCACACACCAGACAGCAGCCCGGAACAGCCACCGCAGCAGCATGCCGAGCGCGATCAGCCACAGCGGCAGCTCCAGCCGACGCGGGCGGATCACCATCAGATCCCCGGCCGTGGTCATCACGACCTCACCACGCGGCCGGCGGATCATCGAACACCCCGCACGACCGCTACCAGCACCCGCGTAGACGCGGGCATACCCTTGGACACGTCACGACCTCTCTCGACAGAGCAGGGGAAGAGACACCAGGGGGCGGGGCTGCCGTCCGCCAAGACCAGACAGCCCCGCCCCCACCAACAGCGGCTACGCCGCCACCTTCTTGCCGCCGACCACCGGAGCCCGCAGCCCGGTCGCCCGCAGCGAATACGCCATCCGACCGTTGTTCGCCACGTACGGCGTCACCGTCATCCCGTCGAACTCCACCGCCTCGAACGGCGCACCCGACGGCGGCACCGGCTGGTAGTCAGCCGAGATCTTCACCGTCGTCTCGCGGGACCGCTTGCCCAGCTCAGGGTCAAGGTCCATCACCCGGACCTGCCACACCCGCTGACCGGTCACCTTGTCCTTCGCCGGGGACCGCCGACCCGTCTTCTCGTCGTAGTCCTCCACCTCACCCAGCGACTCGGGCACCAACGCGCACCCCGCCGGGAACACGTCCTCGAAGCGCACGGCGAACCTCGTACCGCCACGCAGAGCCATCGCTCACCCTCCAACTTGTTGACTTGTCTGCCAAGCTGCGGTCCAAGGTAGACGGCACTTGGCAGACAAGTCAACAAGTTCTGGAGATCCTCACCAGGAGATGGCGCGGCGGCGAGCGCACCGACACCGGCGCGCACGCGTGCGCAGCGTCGCGCGTAATAACATGTGTGAGGTAATGTTTGAGGAAACAAGAGGGCGACCCCCAACCTTTGGCCTGTGAAGCTTCGAGGTTGGAGGCCGCCATCAGGTGGCGTGATGTAGCACCTTTTTGCAAGGGGCTACGTCACGCTCCCGCCGGAACTGATCTGTTCCATCAAGAACAAGACCTGCTCCGCGTTCCTCAACACAAGACCCGCCATCCGACCCAGCTTCCGCAATCGCGCCTGGTTGACGCGGCGCCGAAGCCGAATCCCAGCTGCGCCTTCTGTCGACATGCCATCACCTCCTCCCGGAGCAGTGCAGACTCTCCACATCCGCCCCCCGACATCACGGAGCTTGAGGGTCACCACTGACCGCTTAGAGGTGCGCGGCATAGCGATATCGAAGTTAGCCGCTACAGGCCAGGCGAGCCTTGCATTGTGATCCCGGACACACCGAAAAGTGTCACGAACTCCTGATATCGGCTGCACGATGTCACGAACGTTCCAATGAGCAGGATTCGCTAATCGTTATTTATCAGGTCGACAGGTACTAATCTGGCGTCGGCGGGTATGACTCAGTCATGGCAAGTCAAAATCACGAGCCTCTGCAGACAGTGGATGATGTGCACTCACGACCGTCGGGGCTTGACGACTCGACCGTCGAGGCGCTCGGGGAGCTGAGCAAGGCGCTGGAGACGATCCATCGTGTACGCGGTCACCTGTACTCCGCGCATCAGCTCGTCGGCGGCGCGGATCTCACTCTTGACCGTGTGGTCGAGCTGCTGCGGCAGGCAGGGCACGACGAGGTGGCCGACCGGGTGGAGCGGGAGCTGCTGGGCCGGAACGTCCTACCGGGCCGGTGGACCTTCCAGATCATGGAGGAGTTCGACGATGGCTACTACGCGGCGTTCCAGGAGGTCGAGCGGTACGCGCGGGAGACGTTGGCCGGCGGTCGGCGGCACATCTATGAGGCGGAGATGAAGGAGCGTCGGCGTACCCATGGGATGCCGGGGCATGAGGCTACGCCGCAGGAGTGACCGGCAACCCGTTCGGGAGCATCGAGGCCAGGGCTACGGCTCTGGCCTCGATGATTTTCATGCGGCCTTCATACTCGACGGGTTCGCGGTGGGCGGCTTGGCTGGTGACCTGTCCGGGCCACTTTCGGTAGAGCAGGCCGTGTTCCCGGGTGAAGTAGCCCTCGCTTACCGCGCTGGCAGCCAGTAGTAGGCCGGTGTCCTCCGAGGCAGGCAGTGCCATCCAGCCGCCGAGGGCCAGCAGCAGATCTCGGCGGATGCAGAGGGTGGCGGGGTGGACCTGGGCGCGGTAGCCGTTGGCTTGCCAGAAGGCCAGGACGGCACCGCGGCTAACGGGTCCGCCGTCCGGGTCCATGTCCCATCCGACGGTTGACCCGTCGGGCATCAGATCCAGAACCCGCGAAGTCGTCCATCCGATCTGCGGGTGGGCGTCAAAGGCGGCGATGTCCCGGGCGAGAGCGCCGGCCATGAGTTGGTCGTCTGCGTCGAGCACCTTCACCAGGTCGCCGGTGACGCGGGACAGGGCGAGGGTGCGGGCGACACCGGGGCCGCCGGGACGACCGCCGCCGATGCTGATGCGAGGGTCGTCCGGCAGCACCTGGGTCAGTGTTCCGGTCTGCCCGTCCTCTTGGACGAGCCACTGCCAGTCCCACCCGTCGGGCATGTCCTGCTTGACCAACGAGTCGAACGCGCCGGCCAGGTACTCAACGCTGGGCGCGTGGACCGGGGTGATGACCGAGACGAGCTGCGTCACGTTTTCCACCGTTGCAGTTTGTGGGAGTAGACCAGTTCCGTCCGGTCCCCCGGCATCACCACGTCGGCCACCTCGACGACCCGGCCGGCGGTGTCGATGGAGGTCTTGCGCACGGTCAGCACGGAGACGCCGGGGTCGATGTCGAGCAGTTCGGCCTCATCCGGTGACGGCGGGCGTGCGCGGACCTCTTCGTCGATGCGGTCCAGCTCGACGCCGATCGTGTAGAGCTGGTGCTGTGAGCCGCCGGGCCAGGGCTCGTTGCTGGCGTCGAGCAGGTCCGGGTTCGCGGCCACCAGGTCATAGGGCAGGTACGAGTACGACATGGTCAGCGGCGCGTTCTCATGCCGCGACGACGTCCAGTAGACCCGTCGCAGCAGCGGCGTACCCGGCTCGACGTGCAGGGCCTCCGCCATGTCCGCATCGGCTTCCACGCGGGTGTACTCGGCGTGGAACTTGAGATCATCGACCGTCAGGCCGGTGTCATGCTCGGTCGCGCCCGTCTTGAGCCGCTCGTCCTGGTCGAGCAGGACCCGGTCCTTCTCCCACTGGTACCGCTCCGCGTTACGACGCCGTACCCGCTGGCGGGGTGCCCGTACGTAGGTGCCGCGCCCCTGCTCCGCGCGGACCAGGCCCCACTCACGGAGCTGGCGGATGGCGTTGCGGACGCTGGTTCGTGACAGGCCCGAGGTATCGGCCAACTCCGTCTCGGACGGCATCAGGGTGCCGGGGGCGAGTTCCCCGCTCGTGATCTTGACCCGCAACTCTTCGGCGAGTTGCAGGTAACGAGGGCGCCAGTCCCGGCCATACACACCGGTCACCGTACCCCCTAGACGTTCCAACGACTGCCAGGTGGTCCCACCCGCCGGCCGCTCCGGCACCGCATCCACCGCCACCACCGGCCGACGCGAACGCTGAGCAGCGACCGGAGTACGGCGGGAGCTGCGGTCAGTGGCGGTCATAGTGTCCCTCCAACGGTTGTCCCTTGGCCATCACCCGCCACCGGGCGTAGGTCAGTTCGTAGATCAGCCGATCGAGCTGGCCACGCGACAGCAGCAGCACCGATTGCGACGCCCCGTAGCGGGTCGCGTCGACCTTGACTACCGGGTCGCGGCGCCGGAAGCGGTCCAGGAGCAGTTGCACGCTCACCCAGCCGCTCCGCTCGCTGCCGATCGTGGCGAGCAGCCCCCGATGCATCGGATCGTCCGGCCCGCAGCCACGACACCAGTCGGGACACGACCCTTCGTCGGCGGTGTTGGCCGCCTGGGTGCCGGTCGGCTCGTCACTGTCGCCCACGCTCGCCCTCCCCTGGTTCACCGGCTTGCGCCATCAGTGCGCCGAGTTGGCCGACCAGTTGCGCCGCTTGCGGGAGGGTGAGTTCGGCCCAGCCGGCGCCGGCCCGGCAGGAGGCGTGCACCACGACCGTCGGCGGTGCGTCGTCGGACCCGATGAGGTACGACACGATCAGGCCGGACGACCGGACCTCACCGACCCGCAGCAGTACGCCCCGATGGCGTCGCGCCATGTGCGCCAGCACGGGCGGCACCAGATGCCCACACCGATCCGGAGCGCACCACGCCGGATGCCTCGCCACGGCGGGACGGCGGTCCGTCTGACTCATCGCGGCCACCGCCCACCATTGCCCCGGAAGATCTGCCCCCGGGTCAGCAGCGGCGCATGACGCAGCGCCGGCAATTCACGGGTCCGCTCCACCGCCCAACGCAGCGGACCGGCGTTACGAGCAGGGGCGAAAGCGTCGGAGCGGCTTCCGACTCCGGATGTGACCCGGTTCGGCCGTCGGCGGGACCGCCAGGACAGGAACCAGGGACGTCGACGATGAGAGCCCGGCATCGCACCTCCAGGTGTAGGAGAGCCGGTGACCGATCAGGGGGATTGACCAGCCACCGGCCCGACAGAGGGCACGGCGCACCGTCCGACACCGGACGGGTCGGATATCGCCGAACCACCTTGTACGCGCGGCTACCGCAACCGGCCCACCAGGACGCCGCGCCTCACACACGACCAGGCCGACGCAGCACCACCCCTGATACACACCGTCAACCCAGCCGCACACCGGGAAACGTACCTACAAGTAGACGACTTGTCTATAAGTCGAAACGGCCACTTGGTTGGCACTTGGTAAGACAAGTGCCAGGTACGGTGAGCCGGTGCCCACCCCGCACTATGGACAGCCCCGCTACCGCGCCATCGCAGACGAACTGAGGAACCGGATCGAAGGCGGCATCATTCCGCCCGGAACACTCCTGCCAGCCGAAAGCAAGCTCACCGCGGAGTTCAGAGCAAGCCGAGGAACAATCAGACAGGCTATAGCCATACTCCGAGAGGAAGGTTTAACCGCCACCGAACATGGAAGAGGAACCTACGTAAAAACGGATATGCGCAGCAGCAGCGCTCATCGGCAGACTGGATCCGACGTCCAACAAAGCATAATTAGTGCCGACGCATATCTGGCAGCCCTGTTTCAGGTAGATATGGGAGCGGAGATAATCGAAACGGAAGTTATCAGTCGAACAGCGGATAAAGTCGTTTCAGTAACCAGAACTTACCGTCTCCCGCGATAGCCATACCCGAGCCGCCAGCGTGAGACCCGTATCCCCGCACTCTGGTCGGCAGTGGCGAAGTACAGCTCGTTGGACAGAATCGCAAATCGCAAACAATCACTAACGCTGGCGATACTCCGAGTAGTGGCGGTTCGGTGCATGCCCAATTGGACCGAGGCTGACAGCGAAGTTGCCGGGTCGGATAGCAACGTCGCCGGTCGGTCCGGAGGTAATTTGCCCCAAACCCGCTTGGAGGTCGGCCTCCAGGCCGGGCAGCTTCAGACGGATGAGTGATGGCAGAAGGACAGCAATAGCGACGAGGCCTACTAGGATCGGTGTGATTGTAGTAATCATTACCACAGTGACGCGGGTGGACAGAAAAAACGCCGTCCAAAGAACAGAAAGCAGAATCATGGCAACGGCAGCAACGGTTACGGTACCCAGCGCGGCCGTGCGGGCAGTCCGGCCCTCCCGTTCGAGCAGCTGCACTATTCTTTGCGCGTCCACATGGCCATGGTCGAGGCTCAAGCAGCGACGCAGGTGACGGAGTGACTGACGACGCGAGTAGGTGTCGCTCAAAGCGGTATGGGTAGCGCGACCAAGCCGAATCTTGCAAACGCCAGCGACATAATGAGGATCTGGCTCATTCGCCGGCGCATGCTTGATCGCCTCTATCGCTTCCGCGTAAGCCTCGGCAAAGACATCGTCGTTCTGCGTTGCGTCAGCCTGATCGAACAGTAGTCGCGCCAAAGCAAGGTGCAGCCGCCAGGGCTTGGCCGCCGTGCGGAGCCCTTCCCGAAGCACGTCCTCTGCCTCGCGTGACTCACCTAGCGCGGTCAAGGCGGTCGCCAGGCCCAGCGCCGCTACCTGCATCGATGGGTCGGTCCGCAGCACGCTGCGGAATTGCCTCGCTGCCTCATGCCATTCGTTGGTCACTAAGCGCAGATGGCCCAGCTCCACCCGCGCGGAGCTGTTGAATGAGTCTTGGGCAATCGCCAGTCGCAGGTGAGTATCTGCCTCCTCGTACCGGCCCAACTGTGTGTATAGCGCCCCAAGATCCGTATGACTACCTTTATATGAATCGACCTCAAGCGCTTGTTGAAGGTGATGCTCGGCCGCAGGTAGCCGGCCCATCCGATAGTCTATAATTCCGAGGCAGACCAGCACTGCGGCATCTTGCTCCTCATTAAGCACCTCAAAGCAAATATCTTCGGCTCTCTCCCACTGGCTTTGTTCATCCTGTCGCATCAGCGCCCACGCGACTGCAAGCCGATATTCACGATTATGCGGCAGCAGGGCAACCGCCTGGCTGAAGTGCTCGGAAGCCGCCACATAATCGCCGCAGGCAAAGTCGACCCAGCCCTGCCCTGCAATCGATGCAGCACGCTCCTCATCCGCGATCGCCGTAGATTCTAACCGAACGAAGCTCGCTCGCGACTCAGCAAGTCGCCCCGCATCGTGCCGAATCCACGCCAACTCCATGGATAGAGTTCGCTCATTCGGCTGCATCTGAAGCATTGATGCAACCAGACGCTCAGCCTCAGCGCAACTGCGCAAGGACCGCAAGGCCGCTGATTGGCCCACTATCACACGTGGATTACGCGGGTTGAAACGCGCTGCGGACCGATAATGGATAAGCGCCTCTTGCGGCTGCAATCGGTCCTCGAAAACAAGCCCCAAGTTGATGTAATTCGATTCGTTCGTGGGACGTAGCGCAATTGCCTCACGGGCACACCTCTCGGCATCTGCATGCCTTTGCAGCCGCCGGAGAACTGCCACACGGTATTCGACTGCACGGAGCCGGCCGGCGTCAATCGCGAGAACACGTTCAAACATTTCCAACGCACGCTGGTACTCACGCCTATCGACGTATACCTGCCCCAGCTCAATGAGCACATCGACGCTGTCGGGGCGGATTTTGACCGCCTCGTGCGCGACTTCCAGCGCCCCTGAAAAGTTGCGCAGTTGCCGCATCACGCGAATTCGCGCGGCCAATGCAGCTTCGTCACGCGGGCTGATGGAGAGCGCTGCCAGCACCGCGTCAAGGACATCTTCGTACCTACCTCGATCCTCAGCGATATTTGCCAGTTCCAGAAGCGGGGCAGACGAGGTGGGGTGTTTGGTGGCAGCATCGCGGGCAGCCTCTTCTGCTTCCTCGAAACGCCGCAACAAGCGCAAGGAGTTGCTCCGCCCAACCAACGCCCATTCGTTCCGCGAGTCGATAGTCAATGCCCGCTCGAACGACTCTAACGCCGATGCGTGCTCGTACCGATCGTCATGAAGATAGCCGAGCTCGACATACAGACTAGCCGCATCAGGCCGCCTCACGATTGCATCCCGGACCGCCTGTTCAGCCTCCTCAAAGCGTCGTAACCGACGTAAGGCCGTGATCCGCCACTCAAGCGCATCAGCGTCGTCCGGATCAATCGCTAGCGCCTGCTCAAACGCCTTCAACGCTGCCACTTCTTCATATTGATCATAGTGAACGAAACCGAGTTGAACACGCAGGTTCGGGACGTCAGGCCGCCTCACGATCGCATCCCGGACCACCTTCCCAGCCTCATCGAAACGCCGCAGCCGACGCAGAGCAATAACCCGCCAACGCAGTGCATGAGCATCGCTCGGATCGATCGCTAACGCCTGGTCAAACGCCTCCAACGCAGCAACATAGTCATACTGGGCGATATAAACATGACCCAGGCTGATACGCAGGTTCGGCATATCGGGCCGCCTCACGATCGCATCCCGGACCACCTCCTCAGCCTCATCGAAACGCCGCATGTTGCACAGGGTGCCGACCCGCGACTCAAGTGCATCAGCGTCGCTCGGGTCGATCGCTAACGCCTGCTCAAACGCCTCCAACGCAGCAACAAAGTCATATCGATCGTCATGAAGGTAGCCGAGTGCGACACGCAGGTTCGGCGCATCAGGCCGCCGGGCAATCGCATCCCGCACCGCCTCCCCAGCCTCATCAAAACGCCGCAACCGACGCAGGGCAACAACCCGCCACTCAAGCGCATCGACATCACTCGGATCAATCGCTAACGCCTGCTCAAACGCCTCCAACGCCGAACCATAGTCATGCAGACTAAACTGGAGGTAACCGAGTGCGACACGCAGGTTCGGCGCATCAGGCCGCCGGGCAATCGCATCCCGCACCGCCTCCCCAGCCTCATCAAAACGCCGCAACCGACGCAGGGCAACAACCCGCCACTCAAGCGCCTTGGCATCACTCGGATCAATCGCTAACGCCTGCTCAAACGCCTCCAACGCAGCAACAAAGTCATATCGATCGTCATGAAGGTAGCCGAGCTCGACACGCAGGTTCGGCGCATCAGGCCGCCGGGCAATCGCATCCCGCACCGCCTCCTCAGCCTCATCGAAGCGCCGCAAATCACGCAGGGCAACAACCCGCCACTCAAGCGCCTTGGCATCACTCGGATCAATCGCTAACGCCTGCTCAAACGCCTCCAACGCCGAACCATACTCATGCAGACTAAACTGGAGGTAACCGAGTTGACTACGCAGGCTCGGCGCATCAGGCCGCCGGGCAATCGCATCCCGCACCGCCTCCCCAGCCTCATCAAAACGCCGCAACCGACGCAGGGCAACAACCCGCCACTCAAGCGCATCGACATCACTCGGATCAATCGCTAACGCCTGCTCAAACGCCTCCAACGCCGAACCATACTCATGCAGGCTAAACTGGAGGTAACCGAGTTGACTACGCAGGTTCGGCGCATCAGGCCGCCGGGCAATCGCATCCCGCACCGCCTCCTCAGCCTCATCGAAGCGCCGCAAATCACGCAGGGCCGTAACCCGCCACTCAAGCGCATCGGCATCACTCGGATCAATCGCTAACGCCTGCTCAAACGCCTCCAACGCCGAACCATAGTCATGCAGACTAAACTGGAGGTAACCGAGTGCGACACGCAGGTTCGGCGCATCAGGCCGCCGGGCAATCGCATCCCGCACCGCCTCCCCAGCCTCATCAAAACGCCGCAACCGACGCAGGGCAACAACCCGCCACTCAAGCGCCTTGGCATCACTCGGATCAATCGCTAACGCCTGCTCAAACGCCTCCAACGCAGCAACAAAGTCATATCGATCGTCATGAAGGTAGCCGAGCTCGACACGCAGGTTCGGCGCATCAGGCCGCCGGGCAATCGCATCCCGCACCGCCTCCTCAGCCTCATCGAAGCGCCGCAAATCACGCAGGGCCGTAACCCGCCACTCAAGCGCATCGGCATCCCTGGGGTCAATCGACAACGCCTCGTTGAACGCTGCTAAACCACGTTCTGGCTGGTAACGGTCGAGCAGACTTTTGCCCCACTCTAAGCCATGCTTCGAGGAACTTAATTCATTAGCTACTATTAGGGCTTCTATCTCATCATGTCGCCGCAAGTCTCGCAGTCCACGCAGCAGCCACGTCAATCCTGTCAGATTTGACTCATCAATCGAATTCGCCTCACGAAACCGTGACAATGCCTCTTCGAACTGGTACTGGTCTGTCGATACACGCCCGGTTGAAATGCGGACAAGTACGCTCTCTGGAAACCTCTTACACGCTTCGATGGCAACGGCCGTAGCATCCTTGTAGTTACGAGAGCGGCTCAAGCTCGCGATCAGCCAAGCAGACACGTCAGGATCGGTGTGCAGCTCATACGCCTGCCACAAGACAGCGGCTGCATCGCTAGGCCGATACAGGGCCAGTAGCAACCGCGCCTGCTCAATGAACAACTCCGGCGGTTGCTTGGACCATCCAGCCGTCGAATCTATCAACAGGCGCAACCCTGCAGCTGGCCGATGGGCGCGTCGCAATCTGCCGACGTTCTCTAGCAAGTTGCGAACCTGACCGCGAGGCCTAGGGGCTCCGGACAACACTCCGGCGTCAGTGCCGACGATCCGTGCTTGATCATCCCAGTCCTCATCAACAGGCTTTTCGGCCATTGCGTACTCCCTTGCCCTTGCGGAGAACTGATCCTCCAGGATGAGTGAATGCTGCCGCTGTCAGATACACGACCGACACAGCTGGCACGGGTGCGTGGATCTGCGTTGCGGATGTCGATTGTCTGCTGAAAGGGACGGGGCAAAGGGCAGAGGCGCAACTGCGATCCGTCAGCTGTTGGGTGACGCATTGCCGATTTCGTCTGGTCTGGATCAAGGCACCGCGCTCCGCGCGGCGCAGGGCGGCAAGCCCGGCCGGCGGCAAGCCGCCCCGGCCGCCTACGGCGCCGGGGCGGTGAGCCACCGACAGCCGCCGGGACACCGCCCCACGGGTCGGAATCTCAGCCCAGCGCGAGTTCGTCCGGGAAGCGCTCATGAAGCGCGGCAACCGCATGCTTCAGGCAGTAGTCGAGGCTGTGGCCGTCGACCCTGATCGACGCACCATCGAGCCGCTGGCCCGAGATCACCACGGTCCAGGGCCTGCGCTCCCGCTCCCCGTCAATCTTGACCAGCCCGACCAGGCCCATCTCCCCCAGGTGCTCCAGCAGCTCCGGCACGCACTCATCCCACCTCATCCAAGAATGGGATCACCGGGGCCGCTACGGAAGCCAGCGGGTCGGCCTGGTCGTGCGTCGGGGCTTCCGTCTGCCGCGCCAGTCCAACCCCGGGACTGGCTTGCCACCGGCTCATCGGGTCGCGGCACCAGCTCCACCGCCAGGACGTGCCCGACCCTCCCCACAGCCGCCGGCCCCGCTCCGGAACCATCGATCGCAGGCCCGGAGACGGCCTACAGCGGCACAGCCAGCCCGACCCGAGAAGAGGTCAACTGAGCCCGCGCTCAGGGCGTCTCCAGGGCGTGAGGGCGTCCCCAGGGCGTCAAACGCCGACCAATGTTGACCAACGACGACCATCGACACCCGAACATAGGACCAGCACAGAGCCTTGATCAGGTCTCTGAGCTGGTGGGCGACGGACGAGTCGACCTGTACGCCGGATTCTGTGCGCGACGCGCACCCTGGGGTGCGTGTCGGCGGCGGCCATCCATCTCGGCCTGCCGTTGCCGGCAGGCTCGTGCGGCCTACCCGCAGACATCGGGCGGGCCGCCCTCAAGCGTCTGCGCGGGCGTCATCCTGCGATGACGGCCCATTCTTGGCCTTGCTCCGGGTGGGGTTTACCGAGCCACCCCGGTCACCCGGGGTGCTGGTGGGCTCTTACCCCACCGTTTCACCCTTACCGTCCCCGTTGGGGCCGGCGGTCTGTTTTCTGTGGCACTGTCCCGCGGGTCGCCCCGGGTTGCCGTTAGCAACCACCCTGCCCTGTGGAGTCCGGACGTTCCTCGGCGACGGGCCGGAACCCGCCGACGCGACCGCCCGGTCGACTCGTCCGTCGCGTACCCATCCTAACGATCCCCGGTCCGCGCCTATTGCCGCACCGGGCCTCAGGGGGCTCCGTGGCAGTGGAGGTGGCTCGTGGCCGGCGTGTCGTGCGTCTTCACTGCCACGGTTCAGGCATACCGGACAGTGGCCGTGGGCCGGGGAGGTGGGGTGGGGAAAGGGCGTACGCATAATGGGGCGGTGACGATGCCGCCGTTTCCCGAACCGACGGTGCCGGCCGACGGGCGAGCCGAGGTGTTCCTGCGCTACCTCGATTATTTTCGGGACAGCGTGGTGGAGAAGGTGGCCGGGCTGGCCGAGGAGGAACGGCGGGGTAGCCGGCTGCCGTCCGGCTGGACTCCGTTGGAGCTGCTCAAGCACCTGCGCTATGTGGAACTCCGCTGGATCGAGTGGGGGTTTCAGGGCCGCGACGTCGCGGACCCGTGGGGCGACCAGCGCGACGATGGGTGGTACGTGGCGCCGGAGGAGAGTTTCGCGGAGTTGACGGCCGCGTTGCGGGCTCAGGGCGCGCACACCCGGGCGGTGGTCGAGGGCACCGATCTGGCCGCGCGCGGCGCGCCGGGGCCGCGGTGGGAGGGCGCGGAGCCGGCGTCGCTGGAGCGGGTGATGTTCCACCTCGTGCAGGAGTACGCCCGTCATCTCGGGCACCTCGACATCGTGGCCGAGTTGGCCGGTGGCCCGGTCGGCGAGTAGCCGGGGAGGGCGACCGGTGCGCGTTCCGGACCGCTAGCCTGCGGATCATGGAACTCGCCGAAGCCGCCCTGCTGGTCGCGGCCGGTCTCGCCGCGGGCACGGTCAACGCGGTGGCCGGCGGTGGTTCGCTGATCACGTTTCCGGCGTTGCTCGCGATCGGGTTGCCGCCGGTCTCGGCGAACGTCACGAACTCCCTGTCGGTCTCCCCCGGGTACGTCGCGGCAGTGGCGGGCAGTCGGGTGGATCTGCCTCGGTCGCGGTTGCTTGCCGCGCTGTTGCCCACCACCGTGGTCGGCGCGTTGGCCGGTGCCGGGCTGTTGCTGGTCACCCCCGCGCGGGCGTTCGAGGTGGTCGTACCCTTCCTGGTGCTGGGGGCGACCGCGCTGCTGGCGTTCCAGGATCCGCTGCGCCGGTTGGTCGGTCACCCGCGTGACCTGGCGCCGCGCCGCCGGGCCGTGACCGTTCAGGTGGTGGTGGCGGTGGCGGCGGTGTACGGCGGCTACTTCGGTGCCGCGGTCGGGGTGATGCTTGTCGCCGGGCTGGCCCTGGTGCTGGACGCGACGCTGGCCCGGGTGAGCGCGATCAAGAATTTGCTCTCCGCCGTGATCGGCCTGACCACCGTGGTCGTCTTCGCCGTCGCCGGTCCGGTGAACTGGGCCGGCGTCGCGGTGGTCGCCCCCGCCACGCTCGTCGGCGGTTACGCCGGCGCTCGCCTGGTCCGTCGGCTCCCCTCGGTGATCCTGAAGACCATCATCGTCGTCTTCGGCACCGTGATCGGCACGTACCTCCTCTGGCGCGCCCTCACCTGAACCCGCGATCTTGCATTTCCTGACCCCGCGAACCGGGCATAAGTAACTTCTCGGCGACCAGAAGGCTCTCCGGTCGGGTGTGTGGGTCATGGTCGGCCGGGCAGGGGTAGGTCGTAGCCGCAGAGGTGGAGTCTGACCATGGCGATGAGGGCTTGGGGGTTTTTGAAGCCGAATGCGATGCGGGTCAGTAGTCGGATTTTGGTGTTGGTGGATTCGATGAGTCCGTTGGACAGGCGGTAGGTCAGGGTGTTGGCGATGTCGTCGCGCCAGTAGTGGCGGATGCGGTAGGCCAGTTCCACGAACGGGGTGAGTTGGCTGGTGGTGGCCCAGTCCAGCCAGGCGTCGAGGAGGGTGATGCGGTCGGCGCCTCCGGGGGCGGCGAAGACCTGCCGTAGTTGCTGGTTGAGCAGGTATGTCAATCCCCTGGAATCGTGGAGGGCTCCGTTATGCGGCCTGCGGCTCCAGTGCGCGGGCCGCTGATCGTTCGTAGTCGATGGGGGATCGCCAGTCGCAGACGGAGTGCCGGCGGCGCCGGTTGTAAAAGTCGGTAATCCAGGTGGCAATCTTCAGGCGGGCTTCGGTGCGGGTGCGGAAGTGGCGGCGGTGGACGTACTCGACCTTGATGGTGGAGAAGGTGGCCTCGGCGACGGCGTTGTCGAAGCACGACCCGACCCGGCCCATCGACTGGCGCACCTTCCACCGGGCGCAGGCCCGGGCGAAGTCGGCCGAGCAGTATTCGCTGCCCCTGTCGCTGTGAAAGATCACCCCTTCGACGCTGCCGCCGCGGGTGACGGCGGCCATGTTCAGCGCGGCGACGACCAGCCCGGCGTCGTGGTGGGCGCCCATCGCGTAGCCGAGGATCCGACGGGAGTACAGGTCGATGACGGTGGCGAGGTAGAGCTTGCCCTCGTCGGTGCGGATCTCGGTCATGTCGCCGCACCAGGCGACATCCGGCGCCGGCGCGGTGAACGCCCGCTTGACCAGGTCCGGCGCGGCCGGACGTGTGCCCTGGCGAGTCAGGTTCCGCCGGCGACGCCTGGCCCGGGCGGCCAAGCCCCGCTCGGCCATGAGCTGCGCGATCGTGTTGTCCGACACCTGCCAACCGGACTCACGCAGCTCGATGCCGATGCGCGGGCTGCCGTAGGTGCCGGCCGAGTCGTCGAACACCTTCTGGACCGCGTCCGCCAGCCGGACACGCCGGTCATCGCGGCGCGTCGGCCGCCGGTCACGCCACTTGTAGAACCAGGACTCGGACACCCCCAGGGCCCGACAGGCCACCGCGTGCGGCACGCAATGCTCGGTCCTCTGGGAAGCGATGAACCCGGCCACGCTCACCGGCCCGTCGCTTCCTTGACCCACAGGACCACGGATCGCTTGAGGACATCACGCTCCATCGCCAGCTCCGCGTTCTCCCGCCGCAACCGCGCCAGCTCCGCCCGCTCGTCCTCGGCCAACTGCCCCGCAGCGGCCTCACCGCGCCTCTCGCGGTCCCTCTTCACCCAGTTAGCCAGAGTCCCGCTGTTGACCCCCAGGTCACGAGCAACCTGAGCGATCGACTTACCCGTCTCCCGCACGATGCGCACCGCGCCCGCGCGGAATTCCGGATCGAACTGGCGTCTCGTCTCAGCCATGAACCTCTATCCCTCAAGCTCTGGCCTCCACGCTACGAGGGGAAGGGCAGGTAGGCCCGATACAGCGGCTGGTTGGTGTGTTCGATGGTCGCGAGTTTCGCCTGTTGGGAGGTGGTCAGGTTGGCGGGGTTCTTCCACAGCGCGTAGCGGGCGCCTTTGATGCCCTGGGCCAGGGCCTTCTGTCCTGCCTTGCGGGCGGCGGTGTAGACCTGAGCGCGGACCGCGTCCAGTGCTTTGCCGGCCCACATCACCACGTGGAACGGGTCCAGGCAGATACGGGCCTTCGGGCAGTACCGGCTGACCGCCGAGAAGATCCATTCAGCGCCGTCGGCGGTGACCAGGCTGACCTGGGCGCACCGGTCGGGTCCGAGAAGCTCGAAGAACTGGCTCAGGACGGCACTGTCACGGCCCTCGGCGATCCACAGCAGCCGCCGGGTGTCATGGTCCACGACCACGGTCAGATACTTGTGGCCCCGCCGATAGGACACCTCATCGATACCGATGCGGGTCACCCCGGCGAGGCGGTCCCCGGCCGCGTCGTCGGCGTCAGCGACCACCCGGGTCACGATCTGCCCGACCGTGCGCCATCCCACCCGCACCAGATGACACACCGCGGTCTTCGACATCCGCCGCACCAACCAGCCCACCAGCGCATCGAACTGGCGAGTATGCCCGGCACCGTGCCGCGCCCACGGCACCGCCGCCACCACCACCCCATGCTCACGGCACCGCACCCGGGGCGTATCGGCCTCCAGGAACACCTGCCACACACCCACGTCCAAGCTCCGCCACCGCCGACGCCCACGACCCGCGTCATAACCCGGACACCGCCGCTGACACACCCCGCACCGACCCCGCGCCCGCCGCAACGCACGCACCGACACGACCACCACACCCGCATCGAGACACACCGACTCGACCACCGCCTGCTCGACGCCCAGCAGCCGACCCCATAACCTGACCGAACGCACGCCGTTGCCACCACCTAGAACCGAAGCCTTCAGACAGCTCGGAACCTAGGCCCAGCAACGGCGTGCGCCCGTCAACGACCCACCGACCACCCACACATCAGGCAGAAGAGCCGACCAGAAGTGCAAGATCGGCGGGGCGGGGCGGGGCAGGGCAGGGCGAGGGGGCGAGGCACCACGCGGGAGGGGGAGGCGGGTCAGAGGTCGGAGAGGTGGGCGGTGTCGTTGACGGAGCGGACGGCGACGCCGCCGTCGGGCCAGCGGTCCAGCACCGACACACCGGCCGCGTCGAGGTAGAGGCGGTGCAGGAAGGAGTCGGTGGCGGCGAGCGCGTCGCGCAGCATCAGCTTGATCGGCGAGACGTGCGAGACCACCACGACGGTCTGCCCCGGGTACGCGTCGAGCAGTCGCCGCACCACCCGGGCGCACCGTTCCGCGACCGTGGCGAACGACTCGCCGTCCGGCGGGGCCACCCGGGTGGAGGCGAGCCAGGCGTCGAGTTCGCCGGCCCAGCCCTCGCGTACCTCGGCGAAGGTGCGCCCCTCCCAGGCACCGAAGTCGCATTCGATGAGTTCGTCGTCGCGGCGTACCGGCAGGTCGCCGACGGCGGTGGCGATCGCTTCGGCGGTCGCCACGCAGCGGGACAGCGGTGAGCTGACCACTGCCACGGTGTCCGGCGCGAGCGCGGCCAGCCGCGCGGCGGTGGCCCGCACCTGGGCCTGCCCCTTGCTGCTGAGGGGGATGTCGCCACGCCCGGAGTAGCGGCCCTGCTCGGTGTACTCGGTCTCGCCGTGCCGCACCAGGATGAGCCGGGTGGCGGTGAAGCTGGGCCGGGGCTCCCAGGACACCGGTGCGCTGGTCAGGTCGGCGCCCGGTGCCTCGGCCCGGGCGGCGACCTCGGCGGCACCGCCACCGGCGGGCTCCGGGCCGCCGAGGCGGCGCGGCGGCTCGACCAGGCGGGGTGGCTCGACGGTCGGCGTGGCGACGCCGGAGGCGGCCGCGGCGTCCATCGCGGCGTTGGCGAGGGCGTCGGCGTGGGTGTTGCGGTCCCGGGGGATCCAGCTGAACCGTACGGCAGTGAAGCCGCCGACCAGTTGGGCGGCCTCGGCGGCCAGCGGGCGCAGGCCGGGGTGCTTGATCTGCCAGCGGCCGCACATCTGCTCGACCACCAGCTTGGAGTCCATCCGGACGTCGACCTCGTCGGCACCGAGCTCGGCGGCGGCGGCCAGGCCGGCGATCAGTCCCCGGTACTCGGCGACGTTGTTGGTGGCGGTGCCGATCGCCTCGCTCCGCTCGGCCAGCACTTCGCCGGTGGCGGCGTCGCGCAGCACCGCGCCGTATCCGGCCGGTCCGGGGTTGCCCCGGGATCCACCGTCGGCCTCGACGAGCACCGTCCGGGTGGCCACCGGCTACAGCCCCGACTCGTTGGTGCGGACCATGATCCGGCGACATTCCTCGCAGCGGACCACGTCGTCGGGGTCGGCCTTGCGGATGCGGGCCAGGTCCGCACCGGAGAGCTCAAGCCGGCATCCGCCGCAGCGGCCGGCGGTCAGCAGCGCCGCACCGAGTCCGGTGTCGGTGCGGATCCGGTCGTAGAGCTGCACCAGGTCGGCGGGCAGGTCGTTGGCGAGGGGCTGCCGGGCGGAGCGCTTGAACTCCTCCTCGCGACCGATCTCGGCGAGGCTGTCGTCGCGCCGCTGCTCGGTGGCGGCCCGCCGGTCCCGTACCTCGGCCAGCCGCTGCTCGACGCCGTCCAGCACCGACTGGGCGGTCTCCCGCTGCTCCATCAGCTCCAGCTCGGCGTCCTCCAGGTCGCTCTGCCGGCGGTTGAGGGAGGCCAGCTCGTGCTGGAGCGCCTCCAGTTCACGGGCCGGGCCGGTGCCGGCGGCCAGCCGGTTCTCGTCCTTGGTCTTGCGCGCCCGGACCTGGTCGACGTCCTTCTCCAGCCGGGCGATGTCGCGGTCCAGGTCGTCGACCGCCACCTGGGCGCGGACCCGCTCGTCCTCCAGGGCGGACAACTCCCGGGCGAGGGCCTCCAGTTCGGCCCGCTCGGGCAGGGACCGACGCCGGTGGGCGAGCTGGGCGAGGGCGGTGTCGATCGCCTGGAGATCGAGCAGGCGGCGCTGGACCTGGGGGTCAGCCTTCACGGTCGGGCTCCTTGTCGTCCGCTGCGGGTTCGTCCGGCGTGCGTTCGTCGGGGTGCGGTGCGGCGGCGTGCACGGTCCACGGGTCGGTGTCCAGGTCGGACACCAGGGTCTCGACGCCGGGCGCGGTCCGCAGCAGCGCCGCGAGGTCGTCCAGCCACGGCCGTTCGGTGGCCCAGTGGGTGGCGTCGAGCAACGCCGGCCCCCCGGTGGCGAGGTGTTCGCCGGCCGGGTGGTGGCGCAGATCCGAGGTGAGGTAGGCGTCCACCCCGGCCGCGGTGGCGTCGGCCAGGAAGCTGTCCCCGGCGCCACCGCAGACCGCCAGGGTACGCACCGTGCGGTCCGGGTCGCCCGCGGCACGCACCCCGGCGGCGGTGGCCGGCAGCACGGCGGCGGCCCGGCGGGCCAGTGCGGCCAGGGTCAGCGGCTGCGGAAGCCGGCCGATCCGGCCGGCCCCCCGCCCCTCCCCCTCGGCGGGCGTGCCGGGGCGGGCGGGTCGCAGCGGGCGCAGGTCGAGCAGGCCGAGGCGGGCGGCGAGGGCGTCGGACACACCCGGGGCGGCCACGTCGGCGTTGGTGTGCGCGACGTACAGCGCGACATCGGCCTTGATCAGCTGGTGGACGATGCGGCCCTTGTAGGTGGTCGGCGCCACCGACGACACCCCGCGCAGCAGCAGCGGATGGTGCGCGATGATCATGTCTACACCCGCGTCGAGCGCCTCCGCGACCGTCTCGGGGACCACGTCCACGACGCAGAGGATCCGGCGTACCGGGGCGGACGGCTCACCGAGCACCAGGCCGACCCGGTCCCACTCCTCGGCCCAGACCGGCGGGTAGTGCCGCGCCACCTCGGCCACCACGTCGGCGACGGTCGGCACGGCTGTGGTTGTGCTCACGGCCGGTGAGCTTACCGGCGTCAGCACTTCTACCGGACGTCACCCGGGCACACCACGCCTCGGTCCGGGCCGCGTCGATACCGCTGACCCGGCCACGGGCGAACGCCCGGGCCGGGTCGTGGATGCTTGAGCGGCCGGTCCCGGTTGTCGCGCGGGGCCAGGTCCGGACCGGAGCTGGTCAACTGGGGGCTGCCGCTCAACCGGTCCGGCAGAGCTGGTCACGCACGGCGGTGAGCGGCAGCGCCCAGGGGAAGGTGTGCTGGTGCCGCTCACCGGTGCCCGGCGGATGCAGCGGGTAGACGTCGTCGCCGAAGAGCACGCTCACTCCCCACTCGGAGAGCCGGGTGAGGCCCGCTCGGAAGGCCGGGTGGGCGGCCATCGCCGCGTTCGTGTACGGCACGGCCACCAGCGGTATCCCCCGGCCCTGTGCCTCCACCAGCAGTCCCAGGGCGAGGGTGTCGGCGATGCCGGCCACCCACTTGTTCACGGTGTTGACCGTGGCCGGGCAGACGATCATGGCGTCGGCGGTGGGCAGCACGTCGGGGTCGCCCGGGTTCTTGTAGTGGGTGCGTACCGGGTGGCCGGTCTGCCGGGCCAGTGCGGTGCGATCGACGAACTTGGCACCGTCGGGCGTGGTGATCACGCAGACGTCCCAGCCGTCCTGCTGGGCCAGGTCGACGAGCCGGCCCACGTCTCGGGCCAGTGGCGAGCCACAGGCGATGATGTAGAGCACCTGGCGGTGCCCGTCATGGCGGTGCGAACCGGTCATGCCGGCTCCGAGGTCATACTCCTACTCCCATGTGCTCAGCCAACTCCGCGATCGGAGAAGGCGGCGCACCACGTGTGCGACGAAGCACGTCCGACATCACCTCGTGGGCGATCGGGCGGCAGCGGATCTCGGAGGGCGCCAGGCGGTCACCGCGCAGCAGCATCTCCCCGGCATTGGCGACATCGCCGATCAGGGCGTAGCCCCGGGCCAGGTCCAGCAGGTGATGCGCCCGGCGTTCGGGCAGCATCGCGTCGAACGGTGCCGGCTGGATCCGCAGGCGGTGCACCTCGACGGCCCGCCCGCCGTCGCCGAGCTCGACGGCGGCCGCCGCCCGGTGCAATTCCACGTTCGTCGGCCCGAACGAGGTCCAGTAGTGGTTCTGGTCGCCGCCCAGCTCGATCGCCGCCGCGTGGGCCCCGTCGAGCAGGTCCTCCACGGTGGCGGTGTCGCCGATGCGGGAGGCCGCCATCGCGCCCTGGAGCAGCAGCATCCCGTAGACGGACAGACGCTCGGGACGGCTGTCGTTGCCGCCGCCCGGAGCGAGCTGGTTGGCGATCCGCACGTTCAGCTCCAGCGCCGGCCGGGGTCGACCCATCGCCACCAGCGCGTTGCAGACCCGGGTGGTGGCGACCCCGGCGAGCAGTGGGTCGTCGGCGCGTTGCGCGACGGCGATGGAACGGTCGGCGGCGAGCCAGGAGAGGTCGCACTCGCCCAGCTTGCGCAGCACCGAGGAGGCGAGCTGGTAGACCTGCCCGAGCAGGTGGGCGGCGCGCTGGGCCTGGTCACCGCCGTACGCGGCGTCGGCCGCCTGGGCGTCGCGGAGCAGCTTCGGCAGGGCCCGGGTGAGCATCCCGTAGCGGCCGTACTGGTAGGTCAGCCAGGCGTGGGTCACCGCCTTGCCCATGTCGGCCAGTGGCGGCGGGCTCGGTGCGGCGTCGAAGTACGCGCTTATCGAGTCGTACCGTTCCAGGGCGGCCCGGATCTCCTCGACCTCGAACTGTTCGATGCAGTTGAGCGCGTCGCTGCGTCGCTCCGGGTCCTTGCCGAGCAGCAGTTGCACGTCCATCTGAAGGATGTCGGCGATCTCGTAGAGCACGGAGAACTTGTCCAGTCGCCGGACACCCCGCTCGATCTTGTCGACCCAGCTCTTCGACTTGCCCAACCGGTCGGCGAACACCTGCTGCGACATCTTGCGCCGGCCGCGCCAGTAGGCCACCCGCCGCCCGATGGGTAGCTCGTCCATCTCCCCAGTCCTCCCCTTGCTGGAGCCCTGGCCGGGGCCGGGGGCCGTTCAGTGGGCGCGGCGATCCGTCCGTATCTCAGGTTTCCGCTGGTCGCACAGGAGGTGCGTCAGCCGTCCGGCCGAACCTCGTACTTTTCGTGCAAGTTGCATCGGCCACTTTGTCAAACAGAACGAGGACGGGCTGCGGCAGTGACGGGTCTCGACGTACGAGCTGACGCCAGCCGGGCGCGGCGAGGGGAGATGACACCAATGTGGGGGAATGTCGGACCGCAGGTGGCGCGTCTGTCGCCGTTGGAACGGGTACGACTGCGTCGGGTCGCCGTACGCTACGCCCTGCACGGGTGGGCGGTGACCCCGGGCGCCTGCCTGGCGCGGAGCCGCTTCGTCTGCGGCCGGGCCGGCTGCCCGACGGTCGGCTGCCACCCGGCCCTGGAGGACTGGGAGCACGCGGCCAGCACCGACCCGGCGCGGGTCGCCACCTGGTGGCGGTCCCGGCCGCACGGCCTGCTGCTGCCCACCGGCCGGTCCTTCGACGTGCTGGAGATCCCCGCCCACCTGGGTCGGCTGGTCCTGGACGCGGTGCGCGTCCACCCGGTCGGCCCGGGGGTACGCGGACCGGTGCTGGTCACCCCGACCGGACGGTGGATGTTCCTGGTCCGCCCGGGCGACCCGTTGCGACCGGAACTGGAGCACTGCTTCGACGTGGTCCTGCACGGTCGCGGCTCCTGGGTCGCGGCACCACCGACCCGGCTGCCCGAGGGGCAGGTCCGCTGGGCGGTCGCGCCGGAGCAGGCCCGGTGGCAGCTACCGGATGCCTACCTGGTGCAGAACACGCTTGTCGAGGCGCTGCGTTCGACCGGCGTGACGCTCACCTCGGCCCTCGTCCCCGGCCAGCTGCCACTGCCCCGCCGGGGCCGCTGAGGCGGGTGACCCACGGTGCGACGCGCCGGCAGCGAGACCCGGACGGACCGGCGCTCGTTGAACCCTTCGACGGCGCGCCCGCGCCGGGAGCGGGGATGCGATGTCCACCGGCGGCACCAGGCACCATCCGGGCGGAGCAGAGCCGCCCCGGCGACACCGGCCCGGCCACCGCTGGGCAGCCACCCGTCCCCCGGGCGCCCGGCCGGGCCGTCCGCGACCGACCGGGTCCCGCCCGGCCATCATCCACCGCCCGGCCCGCTGGCCCTGACCCGGAACCAGGTCCCCGTCCCGCCACCGGAGGCACCTCGCCCGAGCAGGTGGGCCGCAGCCGGCCCCGTGGCCGTGGAGCTGGTCGCCGAGCGGCGTGTCGACTGCCGTGACCGTCCCGGACACCCGGCTGCCGCGCGGCGGGGCAGGTCGGTCACTACTGGTCGGTGAGCGGCAGGTTGGTGGAGTGCAGGCACCGGGCGTCGTCGGTGACCACCGCGTGCTGGTACCCGGGCAGCCGATCCAGCCAGCCGATCCCGGCCACGCCCATGGCCACAGCCGCGGTGGCGTACGCGTCGGCCAGCCCGAGATCCTGCCCGACCACCGTCACCGACCGCAGGCCCCGGGCCGGGGTGCCACGGCGCGGATCCCGCACGTGGTGGCCGCGTTCGTAGACACCCGACGTGGCGACCGCGAGGTCCGTCCCACTGAACACCAGACAGACCGCCGACGGATCCCAGGGATGCCGCACACCGATCCGCCACGGCAGCCCGGTCGACGAATGCCCCCGCACCCGGACGTCACCCCCGGCGTTGAGGCAGTGGTTGTCGGCACCGGCCGCACGCAACCGATCCGAGGCCACCTGTACCGCCCAGCCCTTGACGTACCCGGACGGGTCCAGCCCGCCGGTGGCGTACGCGTCGAAGAAGCCGTCGGTGGCGTCCCACAGGTCGGCGCAGCGTTCCAGCACCCGGCGCAGGTCGGCGGACGCCTCGGAGAGCAGCAGCTCGCCCCGGTCGAAGCGGCACACCTCGCTGTCCGGCTGGTACGTGCTGAACCTCGCGTCCACCTCCCGTAGCCAGGCGAACACCTCGTCGGCCAGCGTGGCCAACTCGGTGGCGGGCCGGTCGTCGGCGATGTCCAGACTGACCGGCGTGCCCATGACGTGTTCGACGCGGCGCAGTCCGGGCCGCAGCGAACTCGCGGCGCTCATCGCGCCCGGTCGATCGCAGCCTGCAACGACCGTTGGTAGGACTCGCTGGTCGCGGTCGCCCCGGAGACGGTGTCCAGGTCGGCGCTCTGCCGCTGCACCACGAGTCCCGCGGTGCCGCTGTACCGATCGTCCACCTGGCTGCTGCGCTGGTCGGACTGGGCGGTGCGCTCCGGTAGTTCGAGCGCCTCCGCGTCCACGATGCGGGCACCCTCCAGCGAGATCGCCACCTGCACGTTGCCGAACTCGTTGCCGACCACCGGCCCGACGACCCGACGGACCGAGGGTTGTGGGGCGGCGGTGCTGGGCCGTGCCGCCGGTGGCTTCTTCGAGGCGTCGCTCGACGGGCCGGTACGGCCGGCAGGTGGGCTCGCCGTCCTCCGGCTGGGCTCTGCCGACCTGCTGGCGCGCGGTCGCGGACTGGCCGTCGCGGTCGCCTCGGCCGGTTCGGCGGTCGGCTCGGTTGCCGTCGTCGGCTCCCCGGCGCCGGATGTCGCCGGCGCGGGTACCTCCTGGGCCACCCGGCTGGTGTCCGGTGCCGCCTTGAGCACCACCAGAGCGGTGGTGCTGGCCGCCAGGCCGGTGATTGCGAACAGCGCGCGACGCATGCGGCGATGTCCTCTCATAGTTCAAAGGTGGCGAGGTGGATCTGTCGGCGTGGCACGCCGACCCGGCGGAGCAGTTGCCGGCTCTGCTCGACCAGTCCCGGCGGGCCGCAGAGATAGACGTCCCGCCGGGCCAGGTCCGGCACCAACCGGCGCAGGCCGTCCGTGGTCATCACCTGCCGGGGTCCGGGATCGTCACGCGAGCCGACCACGTACCAGACCTGCACGCCGCGTGCCTGCGCCAGCCAGTCCAGTTCCCGGTGCAGCACCACGTCGGAGGGGGCACGCACCCGGTAGATCAGCGCGGAACCCGGCGGCAACTCCTCCAGCATGGCCCGCAGCGGGGTGATGCCGCTGCCGCCGGCGATCAGCAGGGCCCGCTCGCGGGTGCGGTGCGCCGCGGTGAAGGTGCCCGACGGGCCGACCGCCCAGACCCGGACCCCCGGCTCCAGCTCACGCAGGTCCCGGGTGTGCGCACCGACCACCTTGACGGTCAGGCGCAGCCACCGGCCGTTGGCGGCGGCGGACACCGAGAAGGGATGGGACTGCCACCAACAGCCCCTGGTCAGGAACCGCCAGCGGAAGAACTGGCCGCCGAGCATGGTAAGCCGGTCGAGTCGCTCGCCGGTCAGGTAGATCGACACGGTGTCCGGGTTCTCCGCGACGACGTCGGCCACCCGCAGCCGGTGCCGCAGGTTGAACACCAGCGGGGCGATCACCCGGCCGTACAGCAGCGCGACGACCACCAGCAGGTAGAGGCCGATCCATCCGGTACGCACCGGACCGGGGCGGAACAGCTGGGTGCCGTTGCTGAACTGGTGGGCGAAGCCGAGCAGCAGCACCGCGTACGCGGCCAGGTGGGTGGCGTGCCACAGCTCGTAGGGCAGCGCCCGGCGCACCGCCCGGACACCGGTCAGCCCGATCGTCACCAGCAGGCCGGCGGCGGCGAACGCCGAGACCATGTCCTGGTAGTCGCGCAGCATCACGCCGGCCTGGCTCAGTGGCGACCGGCCTTCCAGCCGGGCGTAGCCGACGAGGATCAGGGACATGTGCGCGAGCACCGCGACCAGCAGGGTGGCCCCGACGTCCCGATGCCAGCGGGCGATCCGCTCGCCACCGGCCACCCGCTCCAGCAGCGGCAGCCGGCTCATCATCAACACCTGCACGAGCAGCAGGTAACCGGCGAGCAGGCCGCTGATCTGACCCGCGGCGGTGAGCATCGCGGTGCTGCCGACCAGGGAGCCGGCCGGCGTGTCCGTCCACCAGGGCAGCACGGCGGCGACCAGCCCGAGCAGGAACAGTCCGACCAGCAGCCGCCGGCCGCCGGCACCACGCCGGGGTACGACCGGCAACGGACTCCCGGTGGTGGGCCGACCGCCGGACCGGGAGTGCGCCGCGGTCCGGCGGTCGGAGTAGAGGTCGGGGTGGGTCACGCGTACAGCTTCATCGGGGCGTACTTCATCCGGGGGAAGATCTTGTCCACCTCCGCGTTGGTCAGCCCGAACCGACCCTGCGCCACCGACCCGTAGACGTTGAACATGTTGTTGTACTCGGGTACGTCACCGGAGTCGAGGGTGTCCAGTCCGTTCCAGGCACCGAGCAGCGAGCCGGCGAGCTTGCGCCCGGACAGGATGGTCACCACGCCGCCGTGGCCGTGGTCGGTACCGCCCCGGTTGGAGGCGACCCGGCGACCGAACTCACTGGAGATCATCACCGTCACGTCGGCGGCCCGGTCACCGAGGTCGGTGAAGAACGCCGCCAGCGCGGTCGCCAGCTCGTTCAACCGCCGGTACAACTGGCCGCCGTTCGTGGTGCCCTGGTTCTCGTGGGTGTCGTAACCGCCCATCCCGACGGTCGCCACCCGTACGTTGGCATCGCCCTTGATCAGTTGGGCGAGTGTCTGGAAGGCGGAGCCGATGCCCCGGTACTCGACGCCCTCGGCCGGCCGGTACGGCTCGGCGGCGAGCCTGCGCGCGGTGGCGAGCGCACCGAGCCCGGCCTGCACCGCGTCCTCCACCGGGTGGTTGATCCCGGTGAACAGGCCCTTGATCGCCTTCTCGGTGGCCTCCCGCTGCCGCTCGCTGCCGGCCAGGCGCAACGAGCCGACGTTGTTGAGCGAGAGTGCGCCGTTGTTGCCGACCAGCGACCGGGGCAGGGTGCTACCGATGCCGACGCTGCGGAAGGCGGTGCCCTTGCCGAGCGCGTCGATCAGGCTGTCGAGCCAGCCCCGTCCGCCGGTCTCGCCGGGCAGGCCGCCGAGGTTGCAGGCGTCCGCGGCCTGGAAGTGGCTGCGGGACAGCCGCTCGTCGGAGACGCCGGGGACGAAGCCCAACTGCCCGGACCGCAGCCACGGCTGCAGCGGCGCGAAGGCGCTGGTGAGCTTGAAGCCTCGACCGAGCGCCAGGGAGTCGTTGGGCAGCAGCAGCTCGGGACGGGCCCGATCGAGCACCGGGTCGTTGTCCGGCGCGATCAGGCTCAGGCCGTCCAGGCCACCGTAGAGGAAGACATGGATCAGCGTGCCCGTCTTGGTCGCCGCGAACGACGCCGAGGTGGTCACGAACTGGGCGGTCGCCAGGGCGGTGGCGGTGGCGGCGGCACCGGCGACGAAGGTACGCCGAGTCACCCCACGACCATCCTGTTGGGCCTCCTCCAGTTCCTCCAGCCGTCGGTAGCGGTCGGCCTCGGCGGCGTTCTCGGCGGCCACCACGTCGGCCTCCGCCCGCAGCAGCGCCTCAGCCGGGTTGTCGGCCAGCCGTCGCACGTCGGGGCAGTCGGGGTGCAGGTTGTACGGGTACACAGTCTTCTCCATCGGATGCCTCACCGGAGGTGGTGCTGGGGGGATGCGAGGATCGCCCGCGCGACGGCGGTGATGGCCCCGTTGAACGTCGCGTCGACCTTCGTACCGGCGGAGACCCCGGCAACGCCGAGGATCAGCGCCCGTTCCCGGTCGGTGAGTCGCTGCCGGATCAGCCGTCGGGCCAGTGCGTCGACGTACGCTCCGGCGGTGGCCGGTGGGGTGGCGACCAGCTTCTCCGCCCGGGTGAAGGTGAACACGGTGCGGTTGGCGGCGAGCAGGTCATGGGCCTCGTTCCAGCCGTTGACCATGGTGCCGACGGAGGTCCACGCGAGGTAGACGTCCGGGTAGCCGTCGGGCGTCGGTTGACCCATCGGGTGGTGACCCAGTTCGCGCAGCTTGTCGTGGATCTGCCGCAGGCCGCGGGCGTACGGGGTCCGCTGGTTGCCGCCGTTGTCGTGGTTGGGCGCGGCCTCGGGTGACACACCGAGCGTGCGGTAGGTGGCCACCAGGTACTCCAGCGGGCGGCGCACCTTCTGGCCCACCGCGGCCCAGAACTCCGACGAGCTGAACAGCGCGAGCAGCACCGGCTTGATCCGGCCCCGGTGGGAGGTGTACGCCTTCGCCAGCCGGTCCACAAGGGACTTGGGTGGGGTGTCCGAGACGAACCGGACGGCGAGGTTCTGCGCCACGTACCGGGCGGTCGAGGGGTGCAGCGCGAGATACGTGAGGTAGGCGTCGATCGCCGCCTCGGCCTTCTCCGGATCGGCGGAGTTGTTGGCGTGGGTGAAGCCCAGGATCTTCACCTTGCCGACGTAGTGCCGCTCCGGGCGGAACACGTAGCTGCCGTCCTTGACGCCCCGGCCGGTCTGCAACAGGGCCGCCTGGCGGACGTCGGCCTCGGTGTAGCCGCCGTCGACGCCCACCGAGTACAGCTCGAGGTTCTCCCGGGCCAGGTTCTCGTTGACCGCGTCGGCACGGGAGTCGACCTGGTTGAGGTAGAGCAGCAGTGCCGGATGCCGGTTGGCGGCCAGGAACATCTCCGGATAGCTGCCGAGCGCGTGCTCCCGGATGACGTCCCGGTCGAACGAGTTGCGGTAGACCTCGCCGCCGTCGAAATCGGCGGCCACGTGCAGGAAGTCGTTCCAGAAGTCGACCATCACCTCGAACAGCTGACGGTCGGACCAGATCTGCCGGGCGATCGTGGCATCCACCATCTCCCGCTCGGGCTGGGCACCACGTTCGTTGAGCTGATCGCGCTGGTCGCGCAACTGCTCCGGCGAGAGCTTGAGAGTGGGCAGCTCGGCGAGCTTCAACTCCGCCTTCGTCGGGGCGATCTTCTCCGGCTCCAGCTGCCAGCGCAGCCAGCCGTCGATGCCGCGCTCCTTGATCTCCGCGAGTACCGCGGCGGTGGGGCCGAAGGTCAGCCGACGGGCCAGGTGCAGCTCCGGGTCCTTGGCGAGCACCGTCTTCACGGTGACCTTGGTCGCCGCTGCGGCGGCGGCCGGACCGGAGAAGGCGCGCCCACCCTTCGGCGCGTTCTTCTTCAGCGCCTCGCCACCACGGGAGCCCATGTAGCTGTCGTTCTGCTCGGTGTACGTGCGTACCGTGCTCGCCTGCTGTCCGCTCGGGCGGGTGGGGGAGCCATCCGTCGGTTTGGCGATGGTGGCGTCGCCGGCGACCGCTGCCTCGTCGCCGAAGAAGGCGCGTACCCGGGGGTTCATCGCGAGCACCGCGCCACCGGCCACGACGGCGGCGCTACCGCCGAGGGTGGCCAACGCTCGACGACGGCCGGACGCACGGCGGGGTTCGTCGGCACCGTCCAGGTCGGGCAGTTCGCCGCCGGGCCGGGCCGGGTCCAGCGGCACGCCGTACCCGTCCGGGCCGATCCACTGCGGTCCGGGGCTCGGGGCCGGCCGCTGGCCCTGGTGAACGTAGGGCTCGGGTCGGTACGGATCGGTTCGATGGGTCGGATCGCCCTGCCGGGGGTGTGGTTGCGGGTACCGGCGCCCGTCCCATCCGCGCTCGTCCTGCCGTCGGTGTGGTGGCACCTGATGGTCGGCCATATACCGTTCCTGTTTTCTAACGTCGACGCACGACCGTGCCTCGGCCTGAGGTGCGGCGACTGATGTCCGAGGGGGTTGCCAGGGGAACGTAGTCACCGGCATCCGGCCTAACAAGGCAGCCGTTCGCGGCGCTCCCGCACACTTAAGACGAGTTTCACCGCGGATGCCGGACCGCCGGTTACCGGCCAGTTGGCCACACACCTCGCGAGCAGGGCTATTTCCTCGGCGACAGCGCCCACCAGCGCCGTTGCCACGCACGCGGGTGCCACGGGTCCGGTTCGGCGGCTTAGTAAAAATTAAGGTCCCGGTAAGGAGCCGTTGTGGCAGCTCGCCAGGGGTGAAAGTAGCACCAGGAAGAGCGCGTGAGCCCGCTCCGCAGCGGGTATTCCGCCGCACCGTTGCTGAACGCGTGAGGGGAAGGCACATGCTCAGCAAAGAGGATCAACGCAGATTCGAGCAGATCACCCGCCACCTGCGGGAGAGCGATCCGGCGTTCTTCGCCCGGCTCGACAATCGGGCCCGCGGTCGCCACGGCCGCTGGCTGCTGTTGCTGACCGTGGTGCTCTGGGCGGCGCTGCCGGCGACCACCGTACTCGCCGGCCGGCTGGCCGGGGCGATCTTCGCGGTGGTGCTGGTGACGAACGCGGCGCTGATGTGGCGGTTCCGTCAACGTTGGCTGTGAGTGCCGCCGGCCGCGTGCCGTCCCGGATCGAGCGACGGCGAGGCGGAAGCCGTTCGGTCCGGGACCGGACGTGACCGGCCGGCCTAGTCGCCGAGTTGGCGGTAGGCGTGACGCAGGCGTTCGACCAGTCCCGGCCCACCGATGGCCGGCGCGGGCGCGCCCAGTTGTCGTAACAGCAGATCCGGCCGGGCCGTCAGGCTCGGTGGGCGGTCCGGCAGTGGCACGGGCGGCAACCAGAACCGGTCCACCGCCTCGGCCAGCGGCGTGACGGGCAGGTCGGCGAGCGCCCGAAGGGCACCGGCGGCGGGCACGTCGACCTCATGGTGCCCGGTCCGTCCGCCGCCGGCGTCCGCCGGCCCGGCGTCCCGGCCGGTGTCGGCCGGGCCGGTCTCCGTCGACGCCTGGTCCTCGACGCGCAGTCGCCGCAGCCGGGCGAGCAGGTCCGCCCGGCTGCGACCACGCCAGTGCAGCAGGGTGAACGGGTCCGCGTCGAACGCCTCGGCGAGCAGGTAGAAGGTGGCGGCGAGGTGTTTGCAGGGCACCGCGACGTCCGGACACGAGCACCGCTGGTCCAGTTCGCCGATCGCCGCCGGAAACAGCGGGGCCTCGGCCGCGATGAACAGTTCCTCCAGTTCGGCCGGTAGGTCACCGGCGAGCAGCCGGGCGCTGAAGAACGCCTGGGCGGCGAGTTCCCGCTCGAGCCGGTCCCACAGCCGGGCCGGAAAGGGCGGCAGCGCGACGCTCACCTGGTACGGCTTGGCGCGCGAACCCTGCACCACCGCGGTCACCACGCCCGGCGCGACGTCGAGGCGGAGCACCTGGCCGGCGCGGGCGTACGACCTGCCCCGGGTCAGCCGGGTGCCGAGCGCGAACGACTCCAGCACCTCCAGGAAGCGGCGGGACCACCAGGAGACCCCGATCGCGCCCCGGGTGCTACGGGCCCGTAGGCCCCCGTCGACCCGGCGCGGCGGGCCGTAGTCGGCGAACCTGCCGCCGTCGTCGGCGCTCACTCGGCCACCGCCCCCGCCTCCAGGGCGAACAGGTCACGAAGCTGGGCGGTGGACAGCTCGGTGACCCACTGCTCGCCGGTGCCGACCACCGAGGCGGCGAGGCCACGCTTGTCGGCGATCAGCGCGGCGACCTTCTCCTCCACCGTGCCGGCACAGACGAACTTGCGGACCTGCACCCGGCGCCGCTGTCCGATCCGGAACGCCCGGTCGGTGGCCTGGTCCTCCACCGCCGGGTTCCACCACCGATCGACGTGCACCACGTGGTTGGCGGCGGTCAGCGTCAGCCCGGTCCCGCCGGCCTTGAGCGACAGCACGAACAACGCCGGCCCGCCGGCGGACTGGAAGCGGGCCACCATCGCGTCCCGGTCGGCCTTGCCGACCCCACCGTGCAGGAACAGCACCTCCCGACCGAACCGGGCCGACAGATGCCCGCGCAGCATCCCACCGAACTCCGCGTACTGGGTGAACAACAGGGCCTTCTCCCCGGCCGCCAGAACCTCGTCGAGGATCTCCTCCAACCGGGCCAGCTTGCCCGACCGACCGTCGAGGGGCGAGCCGTCGCGGAGCAACTGCGCGGGATGGTTGCAGACCTGCTTGAGGCGCGTCATGGTGGCCAGCACCAGCCCGCGCCGCTCGATGCCGGTACTGGCTTCGATTCGAGCCAGCATGTCGTCGACGACCGCCCGGTACAACGCCGCCTGCTCCGTGGTCAGGTTGCAGAAGACCTCCATCTCCAGCTTCTCCGGCAGGTCCGAGATGATCGACGAGTCCGTCTTGAGCCGACGCAGCACGAACGGTCCGGTGATCCGGCGGAGCCGTTCGGCGGTCTCGGTGTCCCCGTGCCGCTCGATCGGCTCGGCGAACCGCTTGCGGAACGTCGCCGCCGGGCCGAGCAGGCCCGGGTTGGCGAACTGCATGATGGACCACAGGTCCGCCAACCGGTTCTCCACCGGCGTGCCGGTGACCGCGATGCGGTGTCGGGCGGGCAGTGCGCGGACCGCCTCGGCCTGCCGGGTGGCGGCGTTCTTGATGGCCTGGGCCTCGTCCACCACCAGCCGGTGCCAGTCGACGCCGGCCAGATCCGCGGCGTCCCGGGCGGCCACCGAATACGTGGTGAGCACCAGGTCCGCGGCGTGCGCGGTGGCGGTGAACTCGGCGCCGCGGGCCCGCTGGGGGCCGTGGTGCACGTGTACCCGCTTGTCCGGGGCGAACCGGGCGGCCTCCCGCTGCCAGTTGCCGACCAGCGACATCGGACAGATCAGCAGGGTCGGACCGGCCTGCGGCGGGTCGGCGGCCAGCAACGCCAGCAGTTGCACCGTCTTGCCCAGCCCCATGTCGTCGGCGAGCACCCCACCGAGCCCCAGCGACTGAAGGAACGCCAGCCAGGCCAACCCCCGCCGTTGGTACGGCCGCAGCGTGCCCTGGAAGGACGGCGGCTCGTCCAACGGGGCGAGCCGGCGGTCCACGGCACCGGCGAGCAGGTCGCCGAGCGCGCCGTCGGCGCTCACCTCCAGCACCGGCAACGCGTCCGGTTGTTCGGCGTCGGACAGGCCGAGCCGCAGCAGGTCGGCCACGGTCAGCTCGCCGGTGGACCGCAGCAGGCGCAGGCCGGCGGCGAGCCGCTTCGGGTCCAGTTCGACCCACTGCCCCCGCAGCCGTACCAGGGGGGTCTTCAGCTCCGCCAGCCGGGTCAGTTCGTCGGAGGTCAACGGCTCGTCGCCGAGGGCCAGTTCCCAGCGGTAGTCGACCAGGGCGTCCAGTCCCACCCGGTCGTCCGGGCCAGTCACCGCGCCGGGCGCGCTGCGGGAGCGGGCCCGCAGCCGGGCACCGAGCCGCGAGGTGGGACGCCGCCACCAGGACGGCAGCAGCACCGTGAAGCCCGCGGCGTGCAGCGTCGGCGCGCCCTCGCGCAGGAACCGGTGCGCCCCCTCGGTGTCCAGCTCCAGCCCTTCCGGTCGGGCGGTGCGCAGCGCCTCGTCCAGTTCCGGCCACAGCCGGCTGGCCCGGCCGAGTTCGGCGAGCAGGATCTCCTGTGGATGGTCGCCGGCCACGGTCACACCGCCGCCGCGCCACACCTGCCCGGCGTCGACGTGCAGCCCCGGCTCGTCGGTGGCGCGCAGTCCGAACTCGATCCGCCACGGGCCGGTGGTCGCGACGACCGCACCGGGGTCGGCCGGCACCACCGTCACCGGTCCGGTCAGCTCGTCGGCCGACGGCTCGACCAGCCGGAAGCTGGCCCGAACGGTGCCACCGGCGGCGTCGCGCTGCCACTGGTCCAGCTCGCTGCGCAGCGTGCGCAGCGCCGCCGCCTCGGCGGTGAACCCGCGCCGGGGGCCGGTCAACGCGCCCAGCCAGGCCGCCACGGCACCGTTCGGTCGCGTCCCCCGGGCCAGCGTCATCGGTGGCAGGACGGCGCGTACGGCCGCGTCGGTGAGCGCGTCGAGCGCGTCGGCGACCAGCAGCCCGGGCACCTCGACCGGCCCGTCGGACGGGTCGGACGCCCGGGTCGCGGACAGTTCCGCCTCGACCACGGCTCGGGCGGCGGGGGGCAGGGCCAGCGCCAGTGACCGGGCCCAGGCGGCGTCCGTGCCGGTCAGCAACGGCCGCCACACCGCCCGGGCGGAGCCCTCGGCGGTCGAGGGCTGGTCGGCGGCCGGGGCCGGATCGGCGAGGCTGGGCAGGACCCGGCCGCGCGTGGCCAGGTCGGTGGCGAAGTCGGCCAGCTCGGCGAGGTGGCGCAGGCTCGCGCCGGGGGCGGCGGCCAGCTTCTCGACGGTACGCAGCACCGACAGCGCGGCGTCCGGGGCGTACGCCAGCACCGGAACCTGCCACCCGGCGAGGGTGACCGGACCACGTACCGGTGCCAGCTCGGTGGTGCGGACCAGTTCCGGCGAGTCCAGCGGCGAGCCGGCGCGGGTGGGCAGGCGCAGCAGCGCCGTGCCGAGGTCGTCCGGTTCGGCGGCGTCGGCCAGCAGCGCGACGAGTGCGCCGTGTCCGGCGGCGAACGGGTGTGGGCGGGCCCGTGGTGCCCGGCCGGGGCGGCGCGGGGCCGCCGGTGGCAGGGTGCTGTCCTCGGCCCAGACCGCGAGACCCCGCCCGGGCAGCCACATCCCATGGACGACCAGCACGCACTCCCCCTCGGACCGGACGGGCCCGCACTACCGCGGCGGCGACCCGGGGCCAGGATAGGCGGCGCCGACCGGCTAGCGTCGGCGCCATGTGCGACCTCCTGGTGATCGGCGGCCTCGGCGTCGACGTGCGGGTGCGGGTGCCCCGGCTGCCGCTGCCGGTGGTCGACTCCGTCACCGTCGGCCCGATCGAGCTGCGGGTCGGCAACACCGGAGCCGGGGTGGTGCTCGCCGCACACGCGCTGGGGCTACGGGTGACGGTGGTCGACACGGTGGGCGTGGACCCGGCCGGTGCCGTCGTGCGGGCCGCGCTGGCCGGCACCGGCGTGCGGACGGTCCTGGCGGACGACCCGGCGGGTACCCGGCGGTCGGTGAACCTGGTCGACCCCGACGGGCGGCGGATGTCGCTGTACGACCCCCGGGACTCGGACGGTCCACCCCCGTTCACGGCGGCCCGGGTGGCGGAGCTGATCCAGGACGCCACCCACGTCCATCTGTCGATCATGGGATGGGTGCGGGAACTGCTGCCCGACCTCGGTGGCCTGCTCAGCGAGGGGGTGGGCAGCTCGACCGACCTGCACGACTGGGACGGGCACAATCCGTACCACCCGCCCTTCGCCGACGTCGCCGAACTGGTGCTGGTCAGCGGTGCGGCGCTCGACGACCGGGCGGCGGCCGTGGCCGGCACGCTGGCGCCGCGCCCGGTGCTGGTGACCCGGGGCGCCGACGGCGCCGACCTGCACCTGGGCGGCGACGTGCGGCGGATCCCGGCGGCCGTGCCGCCCGGCCCGGTGATCGACACCAACGGCGCCGGGGACGCCTTCGCGGCGGGGATCATCGCGGCCCGGTCGCGCGGCGCGACCTGGGCGGAGGCGGCCGGGTACGCGTCCCGGGTCGCCGCCGCGGCCTGCACCCACGACGGCATGGAGTACCCACCGGGCCTGCTGCCCCGCGACTGACCGACGGGTACCCGTCCGAACCGGGCTGCCGGCCCGGGGACCACCGGACCGAGCCGGGACATCGTGCTTCGCCCTGCGGGTCGGCGACGGTCGGGGCAGGATGGGCGCATGGCATCCACGGTTGAGATCCCGCTGGTGGGCGGCACGGCCGACGGTGAGCACGTCACCGTCGAGCTGGACCCGAACGGCCGGCCCCCACTGACCCACCACCACCTGGGGCCGCAAGGGCTGGCGGCAGCGGAGATCTACGAGTTGGAGTCCGTCGACACCGACCGGCAGCAGTGGCGCTACTGCTGGCGGGGACCGGCGGTCTGACCCCGACCCCCGTGCCGGTCAGGCGCCGACCTCGACCAGCGACCGGTTGCGCAGGCTCTCCAGCACCGCCCGGGTGACCTGGGAGGTGCCCCTGGCCTCGTCGCACACCCGCGCCACCCGCTGGGCGGTGACCTCGGCCCGCTGCTCGCGTTCGTCCCACAACTGGTCCACCTCGGCCAGCAGCGGGCCCTCCACCTCGCGTTCCACGCCACGCAACGCCGGCACCCCGAGTCGCTGCGCGAGGTCGAAGACCTTGCCGGCGTACGGCAGGGGCAGGAACGGGGTGCCCATCATCGCCGCGAAGATCAGGAAGTGCAGGCGCATACCGACCGCGAGGTCGAAGTGCTTCATCAGCCCGAGGATCTGCTGCGGTGAGTAGGTGCCGTGCAGGATGCGCCCCCGCTCGGCGGCGATCATGTGCGACAGCACGCCGTGCGAGTGCCGGATGTCGTCGCGTTCCATCGGCACGAACAGCACGTGCGCGTCGATCCGGTGCACCAGGAAGTCACCGATCTGGGCCAGCAGCCGGTGGTATCCGTCCACGTCCAGCCGTTCCGCCGCCCGGCCCGGTTCCCGCACGCTCATCCCGACCAGCCGTTTGCCGGCCGGCACACCCTCCTCGCGGAGGAACTGCGCGGGGAAGTCCTCCGGTTCCAGCAGGAACGCCGGATCGCCGGTGACGGTGATCGGGTTCAGCAGGCCGGCCTCCTCCAGCACCATCCGTGACTCCTGGTCGCGTACGGTCACCTGGACCGCGCCGGCCAGCGTCTCCCGGACCATGCCGGTGTCCACCATCTCGTTGAGCGGCCCGACGCCGACGGCGTACGTCAGCAGCGGCAGACCCCGCTCCTGCGCCACCCGGACCACCCGTAGGTAGCGGCGTGCCTCCTTGTCGTAGAGGATGCCGCCGCCGCCCAGGATGAGCAGGTCGAGCTGGGACAGCACGAGGGCCGAGTCGGTGCGGCTGACCCCCTCCCACGGCACCGCCTCCACGTCCGGGTGGGCGACGGCGGTGTGCGCCGGATTCCGTGAGAACACGATGATCCGCGCGTGCGGCTCCTGCTGACGCAGATCGGTCAGCAGACCGGTGAGGATCGCCTCGTCGCCCAGGTTGCGCCCACCGTACGAGCCGAGCACGCCGATGGTCAGTCCGGCACGCGTCATCCGTCGCTCCTCCCCAGGTGCGTCCGTTCGAGGTTTCCCGCTGCGCCGGTGAACAGTCCTCGCGGTCTGCTCGGCGGCGGTTGACGAATGGGTGCGGCCGGCACCCTGGCCGACCGGACAGACTGCGGCATTCCACGCGGGGCCGCTGTCGACAAGCCGACTACCCCGGCAACGGCCGGCTGCGGCGCGCGTCAGGCGGTCACAGATTAGCTCGATGGGGTGACAGAGCGTGGTTGACCCTGGTTGGCGGCTTTGCGAGGGTGTCGACCGGATCCCGCACCCCGAGCGGCTGATCCACGCGGCGGCCGGGGCACGACTGGGGCTGCACCCTGCCCGCCGCCACAGCCCCCGCAGCCCCGAGCGGAGAACTCGATGTCGTCAGGTAGCACCCTGCCCCGCACCGGACTCGACGTGGTCACCATCGGCGGCACCGCTGGTGTCGGCGTCGTGCAACTGTCGTTGCCGCTCGTCATCGCCGCTGTCGGTGTGCTGATGGTGGTCACCGGTGCCTGCATGATCCGGTTGACGTTCCGACGCGGACGGCCGATCGACGGATGAGCGCGCGCATCGGACCCCGACGGGTGCTGCTCGCGGCGGCGGTCGTGCTGGCCGCCGCGGCAGTGTGGGCGATACACCACGTGTTCGCGGTCTCGGGCGCTCTCGACGGCGCCGGGCACCGCTTCACCTACGTGTACGCGGGCTTGTTCCTGTTGCTGTTGTGGCAGATCGGCGGCGCCTACCTGGAGCGGCCGGCGACGGCGACCGGCCAGGCCCGCGAGTATCTCGACGGGTTGCGGGTGGTGGCGATCGTCCCCGTCTACAACGAGGACCCGGCGGCGCTGCGTGCCTGCCTCGAATCCATGGTCAGGCAGACCCGCACCCCTGACGTCATCTACGTCGTGGACGACGGTTCGACCGACACCGGCGGCTACGACACCGTGCGGCGGTGGTTCATGGCCACCGCCCCCAGGCACGGCATCGCGGTGTCGTGGCATGTCCAGGCCAACGCCGGCAAGCGGCACGCGCAGGCCGTGGCGGTACGCACCACCGGCGACGCGGACATCTACTGGACGGTCGACTCGGACACGGTCTCCGATCCGCGGGCGCTCGACGAGTTGCTGCTGCCATTCGCTGATCCTCGTGTGCAGTCGGTGGCCGGCGTGGTGATGGCCGCGAACGTGGGGTCGTCGTTTCTCGCCCGGATCACCGACCTGTGGTTCGTCACGGGTCAGCTCACCGACCGGTCGTCGTTGTCGGTGTTCGGAGCGGTGTGGGTGAACTCCGGCCCGATCGCCGCCTATCGGGCTGACGTCGTCCGGGACAACCTTGACGGCTACCTGACGGAACGGTTCTTCGGCCGGAACGTGGCCTTCTCGGACGACTCCCTGTTGACGTTGTACGCGATGGTCAGGGGGCGCACCGTGCAGCAGCCGACCGCGTTCGCGTTCGCGTTGATGCCGGACCGGTTCGGCCACCTGTGCCGCATGTACCTGCGGTGGATGCGGGGCAGTTTCATCCGCTCCTGGTGGCGGGTGCGGTACCTGCCGCTGCGGTCGTACGCCTGGTGGGCACATCTGCTGCGCTGGGCGTCGATGGTGGTCGCCACGGTGGTGTTCGTGACCGTCGTGTTCGTGTCCCCGGTGGTCGAACCGACGCTCACGGCACTGCCGTGGCTGTTGTCGGTGACCTTCATCGTCGGGTGGGCGCAGACGTTGCGCTATCTGACGGTCCGCCGGTCTGACGAATCGACCGGCCGCCGGGTGTGGACGTGGCTGCTGGCGCCGGTGGCGGTGGTGTTCGCGGCGGTGGTGTTGCGAGTGATCCGCTGGTACGGGGCGGCAACGTGCTGGCGGACCGGTTGGGGCACCCGGCAGCAGGTGGAGGTCGTGCTGGCGCGCTGACCGCCGTACGCGGGCCGGCGGTCGGCAACCTCACCCCTGCCGACCGCCGGCCCGCACGGCTTACGCCCGGCAGTCCTGGCGGACCCTTCGACGAGGGAAACGCCTTGCCCGCTCGGGTGCCCGCCGGGCAGCGTGAAGGCCATGCGCACGCAGACGAGGAATCGGTTGCGGTGGGCCCAGTTGCCCCCCGATGTCCGATCCGCCGTGGAGGAGATCCTCGGCGACCGGGTGGTCGAAGCGGTGTCGCAGCCCGGCGGATACTCCCCCGGCACCGCCGACCGGGTACGCACCGCCAACGGTCGGCGCGCCTTCGTCAAGGCGGCAAGCCCGGCGCAGAACCCGGACACCCCCGACATGCACCGGGCCGAGGCGCGGATCACCGCCAGGCTGCCCGAGTACGCCCCGACGCCCCGGTTACTCGGCTGTCACGACGACGGCCACTGGGTGGCCCTGGTACTCACCGACGTCGACGGGCGCCACCCGGTCACCCCGTGGCGCACCGACGAACTCGACGCGGTGCTGGACGCCCTGCACCGGATGGCGACGGCACTCACGCCCAGCCCGGTGACGGAAGTACCGGTGATCGCCGAGCGGCTGGCCGACGAGTTCGCCGGCTGGCGGCGGATCGTCGACGACCCGCCACCGGAGATGAACCCGTGGGCCCGGGCCCATCTCGACGAACTCCGCTCCTGGGCGGACCGTGGCCTCGCGTCGCTGACCGGCGACACCCTGTGCCACGTGGATCTCCGCGCGGACAACCTGCTCGTCGACCGGACCGGCCGCGTCACCGTGGTCGACTGGCCCTGGGCGGCCCGCGGCCCGGCCTGGTTGGACACCGCGATGCTGCTGCTCGACGTACGCCTGCAGGGTGGGCACGACACCGAGGCCCTGCTGCGCCGCCTGCCGCTGACCGCCGCAGCCGACCCTGACGCGGTGACCGGCCTCTACGCCGGCCTGGCCGGCTTCTTCACCGACCGGGCCCGCCTGCCCCCGCCGCCGGGCATCCCCACCCTCCGGGAGTTCCAGCACGCACAGGCCGAGGCCCTGCTCACCTGGCTGGCCGAGCGCGCCGACACCTGACGTCGGCCCCGCCGGACCCGCGCCCCGCCCGATCTTCGAGGCAGCAACATCCCCGAAACTGCCGCCTCCAGCGAAAGTGACACCGCAACATCCCTGATGTTGCTGCCGCGTGTCGCGGTGACCCCACACCCGCCAGCGGGGGTGGCGGGGTCGGGGGTGTCAGGTGGGTGGGGTGGAGACGTGGGTGAGGAAGGGGAGAACCGCCGTGGGCAGGGCGGGTGAGTCGACGATGTCGTAGTGGGTGAGTCCGGGCAGGACGGCCAGTCGAGCGGCCGGTCGGTCGGTGCCGTCCCACCCGGCGTCCCGGTGCCCGCCGCCGAGCAGGCCGAAGAACTCCACCATGTGTGCCGGGCGGACCGAGTCGGCGTCGGCGAAGACGAGCATCGTCGGGGTGGTGATCGAGGCGACCTCCGGGGACCAGTCGTAGTCACGACGCAGCAGCTCAGCGGTCCTGGTCCAGAGCAGTGGCCAGTCCTGGGGCCGGGGTGCCACGCGACGGTAGAGCTGCTCGGGCGGGGTGCCGCGCATCCGCTCGGCGGCCGCCTCGTCGGGCTCGGGCATGCCGGCGAGCACCTCGGGAAACCAGCCCTGCCGCCGGCACGGCGCGGAGACCACCACCAGACGACGGAGCAACTGCCGGTGCTGCACCGCCATCCGCAGCCCGACCCCACCGCCGAGGGAGAAGCCGAGCACCTCGGCCTCGGCCAGGCCGAGGTGCACGATCAGCGCCGCCACGTCGTCGGCCATCGACTCGTACCGCAGTGGGCGTCCGGTGTCCGGGGTGCGGCCGTGCCCGGGAAGATCGACGCTGACCACCAGGCGACGCCGCGCCAGCGCCGGCCGGATCGCGGCGAAGGTCTCCACCGTGCCGAACCCGCCGTGCAGCAGCACCAGCGGTCGACCGGCACCCTGCGTCTCGTACCAGAGTCGGACGCCGTCGAGCCGCGCGTAGCCCATCTGACTCCTTCCACGTCCGGGTCGGGACCGACCACGCCGCGTCGAATCCCGTCCGAGCGGACCAGGGCCGAGTGGGTCGACGCCGATACGATCGGTGGGACTCGATCCTCTCGGTAGGTGCCCACCCGGACGAGGTGAGCTGCGGTGGCCGTCGTCGTCGACCTGCTCAACGTCACGATCATCCTGCACGGGCTGCTGAAGGTGACCGCGATCACGAATGCGATCCGCTGGATCAGCGAACGGGGCCGGGACTACCGGCTCGCGTACGACCGGATGCCGCCCGCCGACGACGCGGCCAAGCTTCGCCTGCTGGACGAGTGCGGCGGCACCTTCTTCCCGTTCGGCGCCAAAGATCACCGGATCCGGCGACGGTACCTGCGGTGGCAGCGACGATCCCGGCCGTGGCGGGCGGCGGCCGTCGCGCTGCGGCTCTGGGCCACGGTCTGCTTCACCGCGCCCGGACTGGTCGCGTTGACCGTCCTCAGCACCGCCGGGCCCGCCTTCCTCCTCCCCCGGCCGCCGGGCGCCCGCTGGCTCACTCTCGCCGCCGCACTCGTCGCCGCCGCCATCGTCATCGCGATGTTCTTCGAGGCCCTGACCTGGTATCTGACCGTACGCGGCTACGCCCGCCGGTTCCTCACCACGGGCTTTCACCGGACCCGGGTCGACTCGACCGGGGAGAACCTCGCGGAGTTGCGCGTCTACATCTACCTCGCCGCCTCGATGGTGCTGGCCAACTCCATGCTCTGCCTGACGGCAGCGGTCTCCTTCGGCTCCTTCCGATACCTCGACGGCAGCGCGGTCGGCTACGGTCCCAGCGCCGTCGCCGCGGCCTGCCTGCACACCGCGTCGAGCATGTCCTTCCTGGGCGAGTCGCCCTTCACCACGCACAATTCGGTGGGCAGCCTGATCGGCGTGCTCGACCTCGGGTCGGGCGTGATGCTGATCCTGTTCGGGCTGACGCTGCTGCCCGCGATCCTCAACCTGAGCGGACGAACCGAGTAGAGGGTGTGGTGGGCGCGGCAGGTTTCGCACCTGCGACCGAGCGTGTGCGACGCTCTCGTCACCGAGTCAGTCACCCGGCACTCGATTCTGGTTGCTCCGGGGCCAGCGAGCCCTAGCAGCACGTACGGCTTGAGCGCGCTCGACGAGTTGAGCCGCCAACGCCTCCGCTCGCTCCGGAGACAGTGCCAACCACCCGTGAGGCGCGTCATCGCCTGGACCAGGCAGATCGCGTGTCAGAGTCTCGGGCGGCAGCTCGACGTCCAACCGAACGAAGAAGCCTGTGATGTTGCCGAAGTCGACATGCGCTTCGAGGTATCGCTCATCGTCAAGAGGCACGCCGGCATCGTCGTTGATGACGCACAGGTTGGGAATCACGTTGAGGAGGGCTTGAGGCCGGACTCGGTGGATCTCTGTCAGACGCAGTCCCATAGGAAGCGGCCTTCGCGGAGGTCCGGAGAGAGGAAGCCGTATCCGGTCCCTCCGCCGAAGTTGAGGGCGTAGTGTCATCCGGTCCGTGGCCTTCTCCGCCGTCGAGCTGGAAGTGGAACCGCCAGTCGGCCGGTATCCCCTGGAGGTCGACCTGCCACAGGTGGACCTTGCCCCCGACGTAGCTGTAGGGCGGGAGGGCGCTGTCGTCTGCATCGGCAGCGTCTGGAATGTCCAGCGATACGCCGGTGCGTTCGGCCTCCTGGGCTGCGATCTCCGCGTCCAGGGTTGCCTCGGCGGCCGGATCCGGTGGGACCAGATCCACGGCGAGTTCGACGCCGACGCGCTCGTCCCATGTCATGCCCCGTCGCCACAGGGATGGACCGGTGGCCGTGCCGATCGTGACGATGAAGGGTGGGATGCGTCCGGCGGGCTGAACCAGGAGTGCGTTCTCGCCGGCCTCGGCGTCGAAGGTCTCGGTGGTGCCCTGAGGATCGTCGGTGACGAACAGGTAGGCGAGACTCGTCGGTTCACCGGGGACGGGGATCTGGCCGACGAACATCATCGGTATGCCCAGGCTGCGGGACAACGGCCAGGTGGGCGGCCCGAGCCAGACGGGTTGGCCGCCCAGCTTCGCACGCGGAACGTCGATGGCTGCTGCTGCTGGTCTGAGCCGCATCTGTAGCCGGGGAAGTAGCCAGGCATCGTGAGGGCCGTCGCAGTGCTCCTGAATGGCGACGGGGATCGACGGCAATCCACTCATCAGGCGAGGCTACCGGGGTCGGACGGGCCTACTACCCAGGCCGTCTCCTCCGGGCTGGTTCCTCAGCACCAACTCGGCGTGCTGGTGGTGCGTGGTGGGCGCGGCAGGTTTCGAACCTGCGACCCCTCGCTTGTAAGGCGAGTGCTCTCCCACTGAGCTACGCGCCCGGGACGCCGTACGGCGGACCGGCGGTTGGCAAGCTTACCCTGCCAGCCGCCGGCCCGGACGGACGCCTCGCACCCGACGGGTCGGGTCAGGCCACGGCCTCCGCCAGGGCCTTGCGCCAGCCTTGCTGATCGCGGGCCTCGCCGGGCGGGTTCATCTCGGCGAAGCGGACCACGCCGGCCCGGTCGATGACGAAGGTGCCGCGGTTGGCGATGCCGGCGACGTCGTTGAAGACGCCGTACGCCTGGGCGACCGCGCCGTGCGGCCAGAAGTCCGACAGCAGCGGGAACTCGTAGCCCTCCCGCTCCGCCCAGATCTTGTGGGCGTACACCGAGTCGACGCTGACGGTCAGCACCTGGATCTCGTCGTTGACATACTCGTCGAGGTTGTCCCGCACCTCGGTCAGCTCACCCTGGCACACGCCGGTGAACGCCAGCGGGTAGAAGACCAGCAGGACGGTGCGTCGGCCGCGGAAGTCGGAGAGCCGGACCTGCTGGTTGTTCTGGTCCTTCAACACGAAGTCGGGCGCCTCGACGCCAACCTCGATGGGCATGCGAACTCCTCGGGTGGATTCGGAACGGCCTCGGTCGCTCGCCGTGGGTCGGGTTACTTCTTGCCCTTGGCGCCGCGACGCAGCACGAGTCGGGCACCGCTCCAGTCCTTGCCGGCGTTGACCGTGGAGGTCTGCTGGAGGCCGGCGGTGGGTGCGGACTCGGCGATCTCGCTCGGCTCGACGTGGCCCTCGCGGCCGGCCTTGGGCGTCAGCAGCCACACGACCCCGTTGTCGGCCAGCGGGCCGAGGGCGTCGACGAGCAACTCGAAAAGATCACCGTCGCCGTCCCGGTACCAGACCAGCACCGCGTCGACGACCTCGTCGGTGTCCTCGTCGACCAGATCTCCACAACGGTCGGTCAGGGCGTCCCGGAGATCGGAGTCGACGTCGTCGTCGTAGCCCATCTCCATGACGACCATCCCCGGCTCGATGCCGAACCGGTCCGCCAGGCTGCGTACCCCGTCAGCAGCCTGACCAGCGGTCGCGCTCACTGTCGCGTGCCTCCTCATCTCGTCCGAGCCGGCGTCTGCTCGACGCCGTCAGGCAAAGTCCACACAGTTGTGCCCTCCTGCGCAAGTGGCGCACCGGGTGGAACGAAATTTACCGTGCCAGCAGCGTACGGGCACCCTGGGTGATGGCCTCCTCGGACACCAGGACCTGGCGGGCGGCCGGACCCAGGGGCACAAAAGAGTCAACCGCCGCCACCCGGCGTGCCGCCCCGACATATCCGGCGTCCACCAACGCGGCGATCACTCCCTCGCCCACCCCACCGGACCGGCGGGTCTCGTCCACCACCAGCACCCGACCGGTCGCGGCGGCCTCTCGGATGAGGTCGGCCACCGGCAGCGGCGCGAGCCAGCGCAGATCCACGACCCGGGTACCGATGCCCTCGTCGGCCAGCACCGAGGCGGCCCGCAGGGCCATCCGTACGCCGTTGCCGAAGGTGATGATCGTGACGTCCTCGGCCGAACCGACGCCGTACACCCGGGCCCGCCCCACCGGGACGTGACCACCGGCCCAGGCGGCCGGCTCGGCGTAGGGGGCGAGCCACTCGCCGTCACCGTCGGTGTAGAGATCGCGGGTGTGGTAGAGCGCGATCGGCTCCAGGAACACGCAGACGCTGCCGTCCACCGCCGCGCTGGCCAGGCAGGTCCGCAGCATCGCCGCCGCGTCGTCCGGCCGGGCCGGCACGGCGATCACCAGGCCCGGCACGTCCCGCAGTACGGCCACCGAGTTGTCGTTGTGGAAGTGCCCGCCGAACCCCTCCTGGTACGCCAGCCCGGCCACCCGCACCACCATCGGGTTGCGCCACGCCCCCTGTGAGAAGAACCGCATGGTGGCCGCCTCGCCCCGCAGCTGGTCCTCGGCGTTGTGCAGATACGCCAGGTACTGGATCTCCGGCACCGGCAGCATGCCGGCCAGGCCCGCGCCGAGACCGAGGCCGAGGATCGAGGTCTCGTCGAGCAGCGTGTCGAACACCCGGGCGGCACCGAACCGGTCACGCAGCCCCTTGGTCACCCCGTAGACCCCGCCCTTGGCGGCGACGTCCTCGCCGAAGACCGCCATCTGCGGGTGGTTGAGCAGCCCGTCGGTGAGCGCCGCGTTGAGGCTCTGTGCGAGGGTGAGCGGCCCGGCGAGTTCCGGCGGCTTGCCGCCGAACGCCTCGGCCCGCGCCCCGGCGTCCGGGCCGGCGGCGCGGGCACCCGCGTCCGCGACCGCCAGGGCCACCCGGACCGGGCGGCGCGGTGCCAGTGGGGCGATCACCTCGGCGGCGTCGGCCAGCTTCGGTTCGTCGAGCACCTCCTCGGCGATCCGGCGGACCTGCCAGCCGATCTCGTCGTAGCGGTCCAGCAGTTCCGCTCCGCTGGCCAGTCCGGCGTCGACCAGCCGCCGCGCGGTGGCGACCACCGGGTCCCGGGCCACGTCGGCGGCGATCTCCGCGGCGGGGCGGTACGCGCTCTCGGCGTCCGCACCGGCGTGGCCCATCAGCCGGACCGTGGTCAGGTGCAGCACGGCCGGGCGTCGGTGCCGGCGTACCCAGGCCGCCGCCTCGACCGCCACCTCGTAGGTGCCGACCAGGTCGGTGCCGTCGGCGGCGAAGTACCGGATGCCGGGTTTGGACCGCAGGGCCGTCGCCACCCATCCCTGCGGCGACCGGACGCTGATGCCCAGCCCGTTGTCCTCGCAGATGAAGAGCACCGGGATGCGCAACCCGGTGTGGTCGTACCAGCCGGCGGTGTTGAACGCGGCCGTGGCGCTGGCGTGGTTGATCGAGGCGTCGCCGAACGAACAGACCACGATGGCGTCGGCCGCCCAGGGCGTCGGTTCGGGCTCCGCACCGGTTCGGTTCGCTTCCCCCCGGGCGTCGAGCCGGCGCAGTCGCTCGACCGCGAGACCCATCCCGACCGCGCGGGGCAGGTGCGAGGCGATGGTGGAGGTCGTCGGGACCACCGCGAGATCGGCCCGGCCGAACACCTTGTGCCGGCCACCGGCGATCGGTTCCTGGCTGGAGGCCACCATGCCGCGCAGGACGTCCCGGGCCGCCTCGGCGTACGCCCGGGGCACCGGCCGCTTGACCACCGCCATCCGGACGCTGCCGGGTCCGACGCCGTCGCCCGGCCCGGAGACCGCCATGGTCAGGGTGGCGGGCCTGGGGTCGGCCAGTGGCACTGCCGCCGGTCGGTCTGCGGCCCCGGCTGCCTTTCCCACCGGGTCGACGGCGGGGGCGTCGGCGGCCGCGTCCGTCCGGTCGTTCGCCGCGTCGGACCCGTCGTCGGCCGCGCCCGCACCGCCCGGCGGGTTGGTTCCCGCCGCGTCGGGCCGGTCACCGGGTGCGCTCGCACCGCTCGGCGGGTCGGTTTCCGCCGTGACCGGACCGCTCGCCGGCTGGTCCGGCGCACCGGCGATCTGTCGTTCGCCGGTCTCCGCCCGGTCCGGGAGGGCGGACTGCCGGCCGGAGGCGTCGACCTCGACGGGCTGGCCAGCCTCCGCCGTCTCCGTGGCCGGACCGTCGCCGGCGATCGCCACGGCCGGCGACAGTGTCGGCGGCACGACCGGCGCGGGAGGCACAGCCGGTGTGGGCGGCGTGGACGGGTCGGCCTGGGCGGCGCGGACGCAGTAGAAGGCGCCGGAGCGGTAGTGCAGCAGGGCCGGATCCGTGGGCCGCAGGGCCGCCGCCACCGCGGCGTTGCCCTCGTGACCGGCGGAGCCGATGGTGTAGTAGCCCTCGCCGAAGCTGCGCAGCCAGCGGGCGGCCAGGTCGAGTTGCCGGCTGGTGACCTGGGCGTCGAAGAGGTCCAGGAGTTGGGTACCGGTCAGCGCGCTGCCCTCGGCCACCGGGCGCGTCGGGTCGCCACGATGCGGCGGTGTGGCGAGGGCGGCCAGGCTCTCCCGGAACCGGTCATCGAGATCCTGCGGGGTGGTCACGTCCGACAGCATTACCGACCGGGGCACGCATCGCACAGTCGAGTGCGTTTCACGCCCGCCCGGTCGGGCCACAGTCCTCGGGACAGCCGCCGTCGGAGACCTTCCACACCAGCTCACGCAGCGCGGCGAGTTCCTCGTCGTCGAGCGCGGTCAGCAGCCGCGAGTCGGAGAGCACGAGATGGACCCGATCACGCATCCGCCGCCCGGCGTCGGTCACCACGAGCGTCTTCTGCCGCCGATCGGTCGGGTCGACCCGGCGCTCGACCAGCCCGGCCTGCTCCAGCTTGTCGACCAGGGCGGTGACGTTGGACCGGTCGCAGCGCAGCTGCTCGGCCAGGTCGCGGGCGGGCAGCGGACGGTCCGGGTCGAGTTGGTACAGGGCGCGGGCCACGGCCGGGGTCAGGCCCAGCGCGGCGATGTCGAGATCCTGGTGGTGCCGCAGGGCGGCGGCGACGTGCATGATCCGGCGTACCGCGTCACCGGCCAGCCCGGCGCGGTCGACCGGTTCCCGGCCGACCGGGGCGATGATCGGCCGTGACATGGTCACATCCTAGGTCGGCGGACCCCCGCCGACCTCGTCCGATCGGTGTCGGCGGCCGGAAGGTTCGCCGGATCTGCCGCGCTCGGCCCTTGTTCGGGCAATAGCGGCGGGAAAGGGTTCTTTCTTTCACCCCCGATTCATCGACGGAAGCGAGTCTCCCCGTGGACCACGTACCGACCTGGGGAGGCAAATCGTGTCGTTGTCCCGACGTTCCATCCTGCTCTCCGGCCTGGCGGCGGGCGCGGCCGGTGCCACCGGAATCGCCGGTGGCGCGCTGCCCGCGAGCGCGGCGCCGGCTCCGTCCCGGCCGCCCGGGAGAGCCCTGGCCTACCCGTTCACGCTCGGTGTCGCCTCCGGCGACCCGGACCACGAGGGCTTCGTGCTCTGGACCCGGCTGGCGCCGCAGCCGCTGGCCGAGGACGGTCTCGGCGGCATGCCCGACCGCATGGTGCCGGTCTTCTGGGAACTCGCGGCCGACGAGCGGTTCCGGCACGTCGTGCGGCGGGGAGTCGTCGACGCGCACGCGGCGAGCGCGCACAGCGTGCACGTCGAACTCACCGGCCTGCTGCCCGGCCGGGAGTACTTCTACCGGTTCCGGGTGCAGCGGCACCTGTCGCCGGTCGGGCGGACCCGCACCGCACCCGCACCGTGGAGCCTGCCCGCGACGCTCGCCATGGCCTTCGCCTCCTGCTCGCAGTACGAGCACGGGTACTTCACCGCGTACCGGCGGCTGGCCGAGACCGAACCGGAACTCGTCCTGCACCTGGGCGACTACCAGTACGAGTACGCCCGGGACACCTACACCGCACCCGGTGGGAACCCGCGCGACCACGAGGGTCCGGAGACCCGCACGCTCGCCAACTACCGGCAGCGGCACGCCCAGTACAAGACCGACCCGGACCTTCAGGCCGCCCACGCCGTCGCGCCGTGGGCGGTGGTCTTCGACGACCACGAGGTGGAGAACAACTGGGCCGACGACGTGCCGGAGGCACCCGACCCGGACTTCCCGGCCCGGCGGGCGGCCGCCTTCCGCGCGTACTACGAGAACATGCCGCTACGCCGCACCTCGCTGCCGCGCGGCGTCGACATGCAGCTCTACCGGCGGCTGCACTGGGGCCGGCTGGCCACCTTCCACCTGCTCGACACCCGGCAGTACCGCGACGACCAGGCCTGCGGTGACGGCTACCAGTCGTGCCCGGAGGCGGCCGAGCCGAGCCGCTCCATCCTCGGCGAGCGGCAGGAGGCGTGGCTGCTGGACGGGTTCCGCCGCTCCTCGGCCCGCTGGGACCTCCTCGCCCAGCAGGTCTTCTTCGCCCAGCGGGACCGCGACTCCGGACCACTCACGGTGACCAGCATGGACGCCTGGGACGGTTACCTCGCCTCGCGGGACCGGATCACCCGGGGGTGGCTGGCGGCCGGGGTACGCAACCCGGTCGTGCTCACCGGCGACGTGCACGCGCACTGGGCCAGCGACCTGAAGCTCGACTACGCCGATCCGACCTCACGCACCGTCGGCAGCGAGCTGGTGTGCTCCTCGATCACCTCGGGTGGCGACGGGGCGGACTCGGCGACCGGGACGCACCCGTGGCTGGCCTGGAATCCGCACCTGCGCTTCCACAACAACCTGCGGGGTTACGTCCGGACCACGCTGACCGGGGAACAGCTCACCGCCGACTTCGACGTGCTGCCGTTCGTGAGCAGCCCGGGTGCCCCCGCCCGGACCCGCGCCCGGTTCGTCATCGAGGACCGTGTCCCGGGGCTGCACCTGACCCGGGACGACCCGCCGGCCGCCGCGCGGGCCGCCGGTGCGGACGTCGACGCCGGGCAACGCACCGTGGAGACCGAGACCGTTCGGCCCTGACCGGCCGCTCGGCCGGGAACGCCGCAGCTTCCGCGACCGCGCCGTCTGCCCCGGGGGGCGACGGCGCGGTCCTGCCCGGGACACCGCGGGTGGCGTCAGCCGGAGAGAAAGGAGAACCGGACCTGCCGGGTGGGGTTGTCACCGTTGGTGTCGACCAGGCAGATCGACTGCCAGGTACCCAGGGCCAGCCGCCCACCGAGCACCGGCAGCGTCGCGTACGGGGCGACGAAGGCGGGCAGCACGTGATCGCGACCGTGTCCCGGTGAGCCGTGCCGGTGCCGCCACCGCTCGTCGGTCGGCAGCACGGCGTCCAGCGCGGTGAGCAGGTCGTCGTCCGAGCCTGCCCCGGTCTCGATGATGGCCACGCCGGCGGTGGCGTGCGGCACGAAGACGTGCAGCAGCCCGTCGCCGCAGCCGGCGACGAACTGCTCGGCCTCGGCGGTGATGTCCCGGACGGTCGGCCGGGAACCGGTCCGGACGGTGATCAGTTCGCTGCGCACACCCGCATTCTTCCGCACCGGGCGACGGCCCGCCGCGACCGCCGGGGGACGGCAAAGTTACTGGTTGGTACCTGTGTCGAGCGTCGCCCTTAGGCCGGGTGGACGTGACGGCGAGTGCCACGACGGGGCAGGATGGCGCTAGAGACCTATCCCACACACAACCGAGGGAACGCCTGTGGCTACGGAACGCAAGCGCCCGGTGATCACGGCCGGCCTGCCGAGCCAGCTTCCGGACATCGACCCCGAAGAAACCAGCGAGTGGGTCGAGTCGCTCGACGGTGTCATTGGCGACCGTGGCACCAAGCGAGCCCGCTACGTCATGTTGCGGCTGCTGGAGCGCGCCCGGGAGCGTCAGGTCGGCGTGCCGTCGCTGACCACCACCGACTACATCAACACCATTCCGCCGGAGCGTGAACCGTGGTTCCCCGGCGACGAGCACGTCGAGCGCCGGATCCGGGCGTACGTGCGGTGGAACGCGGCGATGCTGGTGCACCGCGCGCAGCGGCCGGAGATCGGCGTCGGTGGTCACATCTCGACCTACGCCAGCTCGGCCTCGCTGTACGAGGTCGGCTTCAACCACTTCTTCCGGGGCAAGGACCACCCTGGTGGCGGCGACCACATCTTCTACCAGGGGCACGCCTCCCCCGGCATGTACGCGCGGGCGTACCTGGAGGGCCGGCTCAGCGAGAACCAGCTCGACGGCTTCCGGCAGGAGCTGTCCCACCCCGGCGGCGGCCTCCCCTCGTACCCGCACCCCCGGCTGATGCCGGACTTCTGGGAGTTCCCCACGGTCTCCATGGGTCTGGGCGGTCTGAACGCCATCTACCAGGCCCGGTTCAACCGGTACCTGCACCACCGGGGCATCAAGGACACCTCCGACCAGCACGTCTGGGCCTTCCTCGGCGACGGCGAGATGGACGAGCCGGAGACGCTGGGCGCGATCGGGGTGGCCGCCCGCGAGGAGCTGGACAACCTCACCTTCGTCATCAACTGCAACCTGCAGCGGCTGGACGGGCCGGTACGCGGCAACGGCAAGGTCATGCAGGAGCTGGAGGCGTTCTTCCGGGGCGCCGGCTGGAACGTCATCAAGGTGGTCTGGGGGCGGGAGTGGGACCCGCTGCTCGCCGCCGACACCGACGGCGCGCTGGTCAACCTGATGAACACCACGCCCGACGGTGACTACCAGACCTACAAGGCGGAGTCCGGCGCGTACGTACGGGAGCACTTCTTCGGCCGTGACCCGCGCACCCGCAAGATGGTCGAGGGGCTGACCGACGACGAGATCTGGAACCTCAAGCGGGGCGGCCACGACTACCGCAAGCTGTACGCGGCGTACAAGGCGGCGACCGAGCACACCGGCCAGCCGACCGTGATCCTGGCCAAGACGATCAAGGGCTGGACGCTCGGCTCGCACTTCGAGGGCCGCAACGCCACGCACCAGATGAAGAAGCTGACGCTGGAGGACCTGAAGACCTTCCGCGACCGGCTCTACCTCGACATCCCCGATTCGGCGCTGGAGGAGAACCCCTACCTGCCGCCGTACCTGCGGCCGGACGAGAAGTCCGACGAGATGCAGTACCTGCACGAGCGGCGCAAGCAGCTCGGCGGTTACCTGCCCACCCGGCGGACCAGCGCCAAGAAGCTGGCCATCCCCGGCGCGGAGCGCTTCGCCGACGTCAAGCGCGGTTCGGGCAAGCAGAAGGTGGCCACCACGATGGCCTTCGTCCGCCTGCTCAAGGACCTGATGAAGGACAAGGAGTTCGGCCGGCGCTGGGTGCCGATCATCCCCGACGAGGCACGCACCTTCGGCCTGGACTCCATCTTCCCGACCGCCAAGATCTACTCGCCGCACGGCCAGCGGTACACCTCGGTGGACCGGGAGCTGTTCCTGTCGTACAAGGAGTCGACCGCCGGGCAGATTCTGCACGAGGGGATCAACGAGGCCGGTTCGGTCGCCTCGTTCACCGCGGCCGGCACGTCGTACGCCACCCACGACGAGCCGATGATCCCGATGTACATCTTCTACTCGATGTTCGGGTTCCAGCGCACCGGCGACGGCTTCTGGGCCGCCGCGGACCAGATGACCCGGGGCTTCGTGCTCGGCGCCACCGCCGGACGCACCACGCTCAACGGTGAGGGCCTCCAGCACGAGGACGGGCATTCCCTGCTGCTGGCCGCCACCAACCCGGCGGTCGTCGCGTACGACCCGGCGTTCGCGTTCGAGATCGCGCACATCATGGAGAACGGCCTGCACCGGATGTACGGCGAGGAGCAGGAGAACGTCTTCTACTACCTCACCGTCTACAACGAGCCGATCCACCAGCCGGCGGAGCCCGACGGCGTGGACGTCGAGGGCATCGTCAAGGGCATCCACCGCTACTCCCCCGCTCCGTCGCTGGACGGGGACGCCCCCCGGGCGAACCTGCTGGCCTCCGGCACCGGCATGCAGTGGGCGCTCAAGGCACAGCAGTTGCTGGCGCAGGACTGGGGGGTGGCCGCCGACGTCTGGTCGGTGACCTCCTGGACGGAGCTGCGCCGGGACGCCGTGGAGTGCGAGGAGTACAACCTCCTGCACCCGGGCGCCGAGCAGCGGGTGCCGTACATCCAGCGCAAGCTGGCCGACGCCGACGGCCCGAAGGTCGCCGTCAGCGACTGGATGCGCGCGGTGCCGGACCTGATCTCCCGCTGGGTGCCGGGTGACTGGACCTCGCTGGGCACCGACGGGTTCGGGTTGTCCGACACCCGGCACGCGCTGCGGCGGCACTTCCACGTCGACGCCGAGTCGGTCGCGGTCGCGACGTTGCGGCAGCTCGCGCTGCGCGGGGCGGTGCCGGCCCACGTGCCGGCCGAGGCGGCCAAGAAGTACGCCATCGACGACGTCAACGCCGCCCCGGTCGGTGAGACCGGCGGCGACAGCTGAACCAGGGGAAGGTCTCCCATCGAGGGGCCCGGCACGGTGTCACGCCGCGCCGGGCCCTTCCGCATGCGCCGCCGGAGCCCGGCGCGGTGGGCCCCGCGCCGCGGCGGTGCGCAGATATGACCCATCCGGTATCGATGAGCATCTGTTTCGTGTAACACAACGCATCCACAATTGCCGATAGGTGTTTCAGCGGTACCCGGGGACACCAGGCCGGCCGGTGGACCTACCCCCGTCGCGCCCGTCCACCGCCGGCCGGGACGTCACCGCCGCCTCGGCGCGCGACGGGAGGGAGCGTTCATGCGAATCGTCCGGATCGGCCTCACCCTGGCCGTCGGCGCCCTGGTGGTGTCGATGCTCCCGGCAGGCTCGCCCTCGGTGGCACACGACCCGGCCACCCCGGCCGGACGCGCGTCGGCCCAGGAGTTCATGGCCCAGCGCGAACCCACTCAGCAACTCGTCGCGGCCGCCGCCGCGACCTGCACCAACGGCCAGGCGTCGGGCTACCCCTGCCGCAACGTGGACCTGCTGTCGTTCCTGCCGCTGTCCAGCATCGGCGGCAGCCAGGCCAACGACATCTGGGGCTGGACCGATCCGCAGACCGGCAAGGAGTACGCGCTCGTCGGCCGGCGCAACGGCACCTCGTTCGTGGACGTGTCCAACCCGACCGCTCCGGTCTACCTGGGCAACCTGCCCGCGTACCAGAACCGCACCGCGATCTGGCGGGACATCAAGGTCTACCGGGACCACGCGTACGTGGTGGCGGACGTCTCCGGGCACGGCATGCAGGTGTTCGACCTGACCCGGCTCCGCGGCGTCACCGCGCCGCAGACCTGGACGGCCAACACGCACTACAGCCGGTTCGGCAACTCGCACAACATCGCCATCAACGAGCAGACCGGGTACGCGTACGCGGTCGGCACCAACACGTGCAGCGGCGGCCTGCACATGATCGACATCCGTACCCCGAAGTCCCCGGGGTACGCCGGCTGTGTCAGCAACGACGGCTACACCCACGACACCCAGTGCGTCGTCTACCGGGGTCCGGACACCACCTACACCGGGCGGGAGATCTGCGTCAGCTCGAACGAGGACACGGTGACCGTGGTCGACGTGACCACCAAGTCGGCGCCCCGGCAGCTGTCCCGCATCGGCTACAGCGGGCGGGCGTACACCCACCAGGGCTGGTTCACCGACAACCAGCGGTACTTCCTGCTGGACGACGAGCTGGACGAGACCCGGCGCGGGGTGCGGACGCAGACCTACATCTGGGATCTGGCCGACCTCGACGCACCTCGGCACATCGGCACCTACAGCGCCCCGTCCGGGGTGCAGGCCACCGATCACAACCAGTACGTCAAGGGCAGCTACAGCTACCAGGCCAACTACCGCGCCGGGTTGCGCATCCTGGACCTGCGTAACGTGGCCAGCGGTCAGGCCACCGAGGCCGGGTACTTCGACATCTACCCGTCCAGCAACAGCGCCTCGATGAACGGGGCGTGGAGCACCTATCCGTACTACCCGAGCGGCATCGTGGTGGTCAGCGGCATCGAGCAGGGGCTGTTCGTCCTCCAGCCCCGCTTGTCATGACCAGCATCGACCATCGGCCGGCGACGGCCGCCGGCCAGGTCGAGGGGGCGTCCCACCCGGGGCGCCCCCGCCCCGACCTGTCGCCGGCGGCACCGGCGGGCGGCACGGCGTGGCGGTACGCCGCCGCCGCGCTGGTGCTCGGCCTGACCCTGGCCGTCGGCTTCTTCGCCGGTCGCGCCGGCACGCCGGCCTCCGCGCCGGCGCCCCGGGCCGCGTCCACCGCGCACCTCGGCCACGGCCCGGGCGGACTGGAGGTGTCCCGCGACGGCTGGACGCTGGCCCTGGACACCCCGAGCCTGGCCGCCGGCCGGCCGGGCGAACTGGCCTTCCGGATCACCGACGCGGCCGGCGCGGCGCTCACCACGTTCCAGGAGAACCACGAGCGCCGGATGCACCTGATCCTGGTCGGTCGGGACCTCTCCGGCTACCAGCACGTGCATCCGGAGATGTCGGCCGACGGCACCTGGCGGGTCACGGTCACGCCGGCCGGGCCCGGCCCGCTGCGGGCCATCGCGGACTTCTGGCCGCAGGGTGCGCCCGCGGGCGTCACGCTCGGCGTCGACGTGCCGGTCCCCGGGCGGTACGCCGCCGGCCCGCTGGCACCACCGGAGGAGACGATCCTGGTGGACGGCTACACGGTCACCCTCGACGGTGGATTACGGGCGGGCGAGTCCAACCAGGTGCTCGTCTGGCTCGGCCACGACGGGCGGCCGGTCGACGACCTGCAACGGCACCTGGGCGCGTACGGGCACCTGGTGGCGCTGCGCCAGGGCGACCTGGCGTACCTGCACGTGCACCCGGCGGCGGCCAGCCAGCCCAGTTCCGTGGTGGCGTTCGGTGTCACCGTGCCGTCGGCCGGCACCTACCGGCTGTTCTTCGAGTTCCGGCACCTCGACGAGGTACGCGTCGCCGCGTTCACCGTGGTCGTGTGAGTCGACCCCACGCCGGGACTCCGACGAGCGGTGGCGGCCCGGGTGCCTCTGGAGGGGGCACCGGGGCCGCCACCTTCGCGGGTGACGCCGGGACGCGGCCCGTCAGCCGACGGCGGCCAGGTCGGTCAGCCGGGCCAGCGAGTCCTCCAGGTCGGCGCCGACCCGACGCAGGCCGAGCCGGAGCAGGGCGGCCTTGACCGGGCCGGCCGGCCAGCGCACGACGATGAGCCGTACCACCGTGCCACCCTCCTGTTCGTCGGGTGTGAGCTGGACGTATATCTCGGTGCGCGCCTCCGCTCGGGCACCGGCGCCCTTGGCGCGTTCGCGCCAGCCGATCAGGGTCGGCTCCTGATAGGCGATCACTTCAGCCTCATGCGCGGCTCCGCGTCCGGCCTGGACCAGCTGCCGCCGACCGAAGCCCTCCCCCGAGAGGACCTCGGCCGCACGGACCCCGGCCAGCCAGGCCGGCAACTGCTCGGCCCGCTGCACCACGTCCCAGACCGCTTCCACCGGCGCCGCCACGTGCGCGCTGCGTTCCACGAGGATCATTTCCGTCTTCCTCCAGTGAGGACATCCCACGATATTCGGCACTCTATGCGCAAAAACGGACGTATATGGACGGGTTCGTAAAAGACACGCCGAAAGGTATTGCCCCTGGCCGCTCGGCGGCCTATGGCGCACGGTCCCGCCGCCCCCTAGAGTTCCGAGCACGTTTCGCGTTTATCGGAGGGCGTATGTCGACCGCACCGATACCCGAGTTCCCCACCGGCTTCCGTTGGGGTGTCTCCACGTCCGCGTACCAGATCGAGGGCGCCGCCGGCACCGACGGACGGGGACCGTCCATCTGGGACACCTTCGCCCACACGCCCGGCCGGATCCTCGACGGCAGCACCGGCGACGTGGCCTGCGACCACTACCACCGGTACGCCGAGGACGTCGCCCTGATGGCCGGGCTGGGCGTCGGCGCGTACCGCTTCTCGGTCGCCTGGCCCCGGGTGCTGCCCGGCGGCACCGGTGCGGTCAACCCCGCGGGGCTGGATTTCTACGAGCGGCTGGTCGACGACCTGCTCGCGCACGGCATCGATCCGGTCGCCACCCTCTTCCACTGGGACCTGCCCCAGCCGCTGGAGGACGCCGGGGGCTGGCTGAACCGGGACACCGCGCACCGCTTCGCCGAGTACGCCGACCTGGTGGCCGCCCGCCTCGGCGACCGGGTGCGGCTCTGGATCACCCTCAACGAACCGTTCATCCACATGAGCCTCGGGCACGCCACCGGTGTCCACGCCCCCGGTCGGATGCTGCTCTTCGACGCCTTCCCGGTCGCCCACCACCAGCTGCTCGGCCACGGCCTCGCGGTCGCCGCGCTGCGCGCCCGCAGCACCAGCCCGGTGGCCATCGCCAACAACTACTCCCCGGTGCGCGTCGTCGGCGCCGACCCGACCGACGCCGCCGCGGCGGCGACCTACGACGCCCTGCACAACCACCTCTTCACCGACCCGCTGCTCGGTCGCGGGTACCCGGGGCAGCTGGGCTTCGACACCGCCGTGGTCCGCGACGGCGACCTGGAGGTGATCGCCGCGCCGATCGACGTGCTCGGCGTCAACTACTACAACCCCACCGCGGTACGCGCCCCCGAGGAGGGCTCGCCGTTGCCCTTCGAGCTGGTGCCGCTCACCGGCTATCCGCGTACCGCATTCGACTGGCCGGTGGTCCCGGACGGACTGCGCGAGCTGCTCGGCGGGCTGCGGGACCGCTACGGCGCGGCGCTGCCGCCGATCCAGGTCACCGAGAGCGGCTGCGCCTACGACGACGCGCCCGACGCCGACGGGCAGGTGGCCGACCCGGACCGGATCGCCTACCTGGACGGTCACCTGCGGGCCGTCCGCGCCGCCATCGACGACGGGGTCGACGTGACCGGCTACTTCGTCTGGTCGCTGCTGGACAACTGGGAGTGGGCCGAGGGCTTCACCAAGCGATTCGGCCTGGTGCACGTGGACTTCGAGACCGGGCGGCGCACGCCCAAGTCGTCGTACGCCTGGCTGCGTGAGGTGATCGCGGCCAACCGGCGGGAGTCCCGGTGACCACCGTCGACCCCACCCCGGCCTCGCTGCCGGCCGCGCTCGCCGAGCCGACCGTGCCGGTCCGGCGCGGATGGGTCGCGCTGCTGTTCGCCGCCAACCTCGGCGTCTGGATGGCCTTCTTCACCCCGATCCAGGTGCTGCTGCCGCAGCAGATCGGGCGGATCGCACCGACGGACAAGGAGACCATGCTGGCCGTGGTCACCGGGTTCGGCGCCCTCGCGGCGGTGCTCGCCAACCCGCTCGCCGGCGCCCTGTCGGACCGCACCTGCCTGCGCCTGGGCCGGTGGGAGTTCGGCCGCCGGCACGTCTGGACCCTCGGCGGCGCGGTGCTCGGCGCGCTGGCCCTGGTGCTGCTCGCCCAGGCGCGTACCGTCCTCGCGGTGACCGTCGGCTGGGTGGCCGCGCAGGTCTGCTTCAACGCGATGCTGGCCAGCCTGACCGCCGCGGTGCCGGACCGCGTTCCGGTCGCCCAGCGGGGTGGCGTCTCCGGCTGGGTCGGCATCCCGCAGGCGCTGGGGCTGGTCCTCGGCGTCGTGCTGGTCACCGTCCTGGTCACCGGCAACACCGCCGGTTACCTGGCCGTGGCCGCCGCCGTCCTGCTGCTCGCCCTGCCGTTCGCCCTGCGCACGGTCGACGATCCGCTGCCCCGCACCCACCGGCCGGCGCTGCGCGGCCTGCTCGCCGGGATGTGGGTCTCACCGCGCCGGTACCCGGACTTCGGCTGGGCCTGGATCACCCGGTTCCTGGTCCAGCTGGGCAACGCCTTCGGCACGCTCTACCTGCTCTACTTCCTCACCGACGAGGTCCGCGTCGCCGACCCCGAGGGCGGGCTGCTGGTGCTGATCCTGCTCTACACCGCCGGGTTGATGGCCACCACGGTCATCGCCGGCCGGCTCTCGGACCGCTCCGGCCGGCGGAAGGTGTTCGTGATCGCCGCGGGCGTGGTGATGGCGGTGGCCGCGCTGCTGCTGGCCGCCGCGCCCACCTGGCCGGTGGCGGTGGTCGCCGCGCTGGTCCTCGGCGCCGGCTACGGGGTGTACCTGTCGGTCGACGCCGCGCTGATCACCCAGGTGCTGCCGAGAGCCACCGACCGGGCCAAGGACCTCGGTGTGATCAACATTGCCAACTCGGCACCGCAGGTGCTCGGTCCGGCAGTCTCCGCCCCGATCGTGGTGCACCTGGGCGGATACCCGGCGCTGTACGCGACCACCGCGGCGGTGACCCTGCTCGGTAGCGTCCTGGTCCTGAAGATCCGCTCGGTGCCCTGAGGCACACCCCTTGGCCCAATGCGGTAGCGCGTCGCCGTAGGCTGGAGGTCGTGACGGTACGTGTGCGCTTCGCCCCCTCCCCGACCGGGATGTTCCACGTCGGCGGTGCCCGCTCGGCACTCCAGAACTGGATCTACGCCAGGCAGCAGGGCGGAGTGTTCGTGCTGCGCATCGAGGACACCGACGCGGCCCGTAACAAGCCGGAGTGGACCGAGGGCATCCTCTCCGCGCTGGACTGGATCGGCATCGAACGGGGCAGTTACGAGGGGCCCTACTTCCAGTCCTCGTACGCCGGTGAGCACCGGGACGCCGCGCGCCGGTTGTACGAGGCGGGTCGGGCGTACTACTGCGACTGCACCCGCGAGGCGGTGCAGGCCCGCACCGGCAACCAGTACACCGGCTACGACGGCTACTGCCGCGACCGGGCGCTGCCGCCGGGCGACGGCCGGGCGCTGCGCTTCCGCACCCCCGACGAGGGTGCCACGGTGGTCACCGACCTCATCCGGGGCGAGCCGACCTTCGAGAACAAGCTCATCGAGGACTTCGTCATCGCCCGGGGTGACGGCTCCGCGGTCTTCCTGCTGGCAAACGTCGTCGACGACTTGACGATGGGCATCACCCACGTGATCCGGGCCGAGGAGCACCTGCCCAACACCCCGAAGCAGCAGCTGCTCTGGGACGCGCTCGGGGTGAAGCCGCCGATCTGGGCGCACGTGCCGGTGGTGGTCAACGAGAAGCGACAGAAGCTCTCCAAGCGCCGCGACAAGGTCGCCCTGGAGGCGTACCGGGACGAGGGTTATCTCGCCGCGGCGATGCGCAACTATCTGATGCTGCTCGGCTGGGCACCCTCCGGTGACCGGGAGATCGTGCCCTGGTCGGTCATCGAGGACGAGTTCCGGCTGGCCGAGGTCAACCCCTCACCGGCGTTCTTCGACGAGAAGAAGCTGCGCGCGTTCAACGGCGAGTACATCCGGGCGCTGCCCGTGGCCGAGTTCGTCGAGGCGTGCCAGCCCTGGCTGACCGGCACCGGCACCATCGCGCCGCCGCCCTGGCAGCCGGCCGAGTTCGACCCCGCCGTGTTCGCCTCGGTGGCCCCGCTGGCACAGACCCGCATCGCGGTGCTCAGCGAGATCGTGCCCAACGTCGACTTCCTCTTCGTCGACTCGCCGCTGATCGACGAGGCGGCCTGGACGAAGGCGATGAAGGAGGGGTCGGCGGAGCTGCTCGATGCCGCCATCGCGGCCTTCGAGGCGGTCGAGTCCTGGGACGCGGAGACGCTCAAGGCCACGCTGGAGGCGGTCGGCGCGGAGCGCGGGCTCAAGCTCGGCAAGGCCCAGGCGCCGGTACGCGTGGCAGTCACCGGCCGTACCGTCGGCCTGCCGCTGTTCGAGTCGCTGGAGGTGCTCGGCCGCGAACGCGCCCTGACGCGGATGCGCGCGGCCCGGGTCCGCCTGGTCTGACTCGGGGGTGGACGGCGCCGCCGGTATCGATAACGACACGCCGAACAGCCCTGCCCAGGACCACGACACCCGCGTTATCCTGCCCCCAACATGGCCTCCGCAAAGGTAAAATCCGCCCGCTGCTTCGCGGCTGGCCGTTGAGCGAGTCGCAATCGCAGACAGTTCCAATTAGTGTTCCATCAGCTGCAACCGATCGGCGTTCCGCGGAGTCTTTGAGTGGGTACCTGTCTTGCGGGCAGGGTCACCACCGTCAGCCTGCCAACGTGTGACCCCTGCAGCACGGCCACCATCGAACGGGGCGAGGAGGCGGCATGGTCCGACGGATGAGGCGACTGACCGGAGCGACGGTGGGTGCGGTGGCGGCGCTGCTGCTGTCGCTCACCTCCGCCACGACGGCCGGGGCGGCACCGAAGACACCGCCGGCCGGCGTGGACATCACCGGGCACGGGCTCGGCGAGCCGCTGCGGTTGCGAGCCGACACCCACCCCGCGCATGTCGTCGCCGTCATCGAGCAGGTGAATCACCGGGGCCTGGTCCGCCAGTCCGGTGGCCCGAAGAAGGCCGACCTCGGTCCGAAGTACACGGTCCTGGTGCTGGCCGGCGACGCTCCGAAGCAGACCTACGACCTGTACCCGAAGGCGGTCGGCGGGCCGCGCGTCTACCGCCCCGCCAAGCAGCCCGACCGTAAGGTCAGCGCAGCCTGGTATCTCGGCCGGGTGAGCATGTCCGAGACGCTGCGAACCGCCGGTGTGCCGCTGGAGCGGACCTACGAGGCGGTCAGCGGGGGCGTCGGCGGAGGTGAACGCATCATCCCCGAGGAAGCGCTCAACCCCGCGCAGGACATCAACGAGGCGTTCAGCGATCTGCGCCGCCTGCTCCTGCTCAACGTCGCGGTGGTAATGGTGATCACCGTCGGGCTCGCCGGGATCGCGCTACTGATCCGCCGCCGTACCCACTGAGCCACGGCGCGGCCGCGGTCGGTGCGGCCGACCACGTCGCCGGCCGGGCCGGCCCGGTCCCTCCGCTCAGCACCAACGACCGGGCGGGCGTTGCCGCCGCAGGCTGCGGTGCGCCGGACGGACCGGACCGTGTCGGTGCGCCCCGGCCCAACCGGGCAGGTCACTGCGACACCCGTCGGCCGCCGAATCGGTCGGCCCGGCGTTGGCCGGCTCGACGCCGCGCTGGCGGGGCACCGGCGGCTCGGCACCGAGCTGCCGGTTGGCCGCGGGGTCGTCCTCCAGACGTTCCGGCACGCGACCGGCGACCGGCTCGGCCGGATGCGCCAGGCCCGGCGGCCGGCGGTGGTGCTTGGCGAGGGCCGGCTGCTCGTGCGGGCCGGGTCGGCACGGCTCCCCCTGGGCACAGCCGTGGTCGGCCTCCCCGTACGCCATCGGCGTCTCCTCACGCTCGCCCTCACCCGCCGGCGCCCACCCGACGTGCCCTGTCACCGTACTGGCCGGTTCTGACCGGCCGCGCAGCGCGTACCGGTCGACCGTCGGGGCCGACGCCTGCCGTCGAGGTCCAGCTCAGCGCATGTCAGGCTAAGCGGGTGAGCGAGTCGGGCGGTACGGACCTGTCGGCCACGCTGCGCCGGATCGAGCGGGCGGCCGGCGCACTGGCCACCGCCAGCGTGGTCCGGATGGACGAGACCCTGCCCTGGTTCCGGGAACTGCCGGCCGACCAGCGCTCCTGGGTGATGCTGGTGGCCCAGGCCGGTGCCCGCTCCCTGGTCCAGTGGCTGCGCTCCGGCGGCGGGGCCGCCGAGGGCACCCAGGAGGTTTCCGACGAGGTGTTCGCCACCGCGCCGCAGGCGCTGGCCCGCTCGATCACCCTCCAGCAGACCGTCGCCCTGATCAAGGTCACCATCGACGTCGTCGAGGAGCAGGTCGGCGACCTCGCCGCCCCCGGTGAGGAGCCGCAACTGCGGGAGGCGGTGCTGCGGTACTCCCGGGAGATCGCCTTCGCCGCCGCCCGGGTCTACGCCCGGGCCGCCGAATCGCGCGGTTCCTGGGACGCCCGGTTGCAGGCCCTGCTGGTGGACGCGCTGCTGCGCGGCGACTCGCCGGACGTGCTGGCCAGCCGGGCCGCCGCGCTGGGCTGGACGGACGCGCCGCCGGTGGCGGTGGCGGTCGGTCACTCCCCCGGCGGCGAGGTCGCCGCGGTCCTGCACACCGTCTACCGGCAGGCCCGCCGGATCGGGGTGGAGGTGATCGGCGGGGTGCACGGCGACCGGCTGGTCATCGTGCTCGGCGGGGCGGCGGACCCGGTCGCGGCCACCGGCAAGCTGCTCACCGCCTTCGGCGACGGGCCGGTGGTGGTCGGTCCGGCGGTGCCGAGCCTGGACGAGGCGACCGAGTCGGCGCGGGCGGCGTTGGCCGGATACCGTGCCGCCCCGGCGTGGCCGGCGGCACCACGCCCGGTGCACGCCGGTGACCTGCTGCCCGAGCGGGCCCTGGCCGGCGACGCCGAGGCCCGCCGGCGGCTGCGCCACGACGTGTACGCGGTACTGGTCCGCGCCGGTGGTGAACTGCTGGAGACGTTGGACGCCTTCTTCGCCGCCGGTGGCACGCTGGAGAGCGCCGCCCGGGCGCTGTACGTGCACCCGAACACCGTGCGCTACCGGCTGCGGCGGATCTCCGAGGTGACCGGGTTCAGCCCGCTGGCGCCCCGGGACGCGTTCGCGCTGCGGGTCGCGCTGACCGTCGGCCGGCTCGACCCGGTGGTACCGACCCAGACATTGGCCCCACCAGTCAGTAAAAGATCACAGCATGGTGATGACCAGCGTCAGTCTTTGTAGGATCCCTCCAACTGTCCTAGTGCGGTTTGGTGCCAGCCGGCACAGCGCAACCCATGGGTATCCAGGAGAGTCATAGACGTGCTCGCCGTACTCTGCCCCGGCCAGGGTTCCCAGAAACCCGGCTTTCTGACCCCCTGGCTCGACCTGCCCGACGCCGAGTCCCGACTGCGCTCGTGGTCCGAGCTGGCCGGCGTCGACCTGGTGCACCTGGGCACCGCCGCCGACGCCGACGAGATCCGGGACACCGCCCGCACCCAGCCGCTGCTGGTCGCCGCCGCGCTGCTCGCCGCCGAGCACCTGCCGATGCGCCAGGTCGCGGTGACCGCGGGACACAGCGTCGGTGAACTCGGCGCGGCGGCGCTGGCCGGGGCGCTGCCGGCGGAGGCGGCGATCACGCTCGCCGGCGTACGCGGCCGGGAGATGGCCGCCGCCTGCGCGCTGGAGCCGACCGGCATGGCCGCAGTGCTCGGTGGCGACCCGGACGAGGTGCTCGCCGCGATCAGCGCGCACGGGCTGCACGCCGCCAACCGCAACGGCAAGGGCCAGGTCGTCGCCGCCGGCGCGCTCGACGGGCTGGAGAAGCTGGCCGCCGAGCCCCCGCAGCGGGTCCGGGTCGTCCGGTTGCAGGTGGCCGGCGCCTTCCACACCCCGTACATGGCTCCGGCGGAGACGGCGCTGGCCGCGGTAGCCACCGGGACCACCCCGAACGATCCGGACCGCATCCTGCTGTCCAACCTCGACGGGATGGCCGTCGACACCGGCCGGGAGCTGCTCGACCGACTGGTCCGGCAGGTCACCGCCCCGGTCCGCTGGGACCTCTGCATGGCCACTCTCAACCGCCTCGGGGTGACCGGCGTGATCGAGCTGCCGCCCGCCGGCACGCTCGCCGGCCTGGTCAAGCGGGAACTCGCCGGTGCGAACGCACCGGAGATCGTCACCGTGAAGACCCCGGACGACCTGCCCGCCGCCCGGGATCTCATCGCCCGGCACGGCACGGTCGACGAAACCAGTACGCACATGTCTCGCGACGACAACCACGCTGGGGAGGCCTCGTCATGACGGGCAGCCGGATCCTGTCCCTCGGGCACTACCAGCCGTCCCGGGTGGTGACCAACGACGAGATCGCCCAGCTGGTGGAGACCAACGACGAGTGGATCCGCGACCGGGTCGGCATCGCGACCCGTCGGATCGCCGGTGACGAGACGGTCGCCGACATGGCCGCGGCCGCCGCCGACAAGGCGCTGGCGAACTCCGGCCTGACCGCCGCCGACATCGACCTGGTCGTGGTCGCCACCTGCACCTCGATCGACCGCAGCCCGAACGTGGCCTGCCGGGTCGCCGCCAAGCTGGGGATAAACGCCCCGGGCGCGTACGACGTCAACACCGCCTGCTCCGGCTTCGCGTACGCGCTGGGCACGGTAGACCACGCGATCCGTGCCGGTGCGTCCCGCAACGCCCTGGTGATCGGCGCGGAGAAGCTGTCCGACTTCACCGACTGGACCGACCGCTCCACCTGCATCATCTTCGGCGACGGCGCGGGCGCGGCCGTGGTCACCGCCGCCGCGGAGGACGAGCCGGCGGGGGTCGGCCCGGTGGTCTGGGGCTCGGTGCCGGAGCGCGGCGACGCGGTGCGCATCGAGGGCTGGCGGCCGTACGTCGCCCAGGAGGGGCAGACGGTGTTCCGCTGGGCCACCACGGCGCTGGCGCCGCTGGCCCGGCAGGCGTGCGAACGGGCCGGTGTCGACCCGTCGGAGCTGGCCGCCTTCGTACCGCACCAGGCCAACGCACGCATCATCGACGGCATCGCGAAGCGGCTGAACATCGGCCAGGCGATCATCGCCAAGGACATCGTCGAGTCCGGCAACACCTCCGCGGCCAGCATCCCGTTGGCCCTGTCCAAGCTGGTGGAGCGCCGCGAGGTGCCCTCCGGCGCCCCGGTGCTGTTGTTCGGCTTCGGCGGCGGCCTCACCTACGCCGGTCAGGTCGTCCGCTGCCCCTGATACCCCCACGGCGCGCGACGCCGAGGAGCGACGGGCGGCGTCGCCGCCCCGTCGAGAGAACCCGATGAGAGGAACCCACCGCAATGACCCGTGACGAGATCACCGCCGGCCTCGCCGAGATCCTCGAAGAGGTTGCCGGGGTGAACCCGGACGACGTGGCCGAGGGGAAGTCCTTCACCGACGACCTGGACGTCGACTCGCTCTCCATGGTGGAGGTCGTGGTCGCCGCCGAGGAGAAGTTCGGCGTCAAGATCCCCGACAACGAGGTGCAGAACCTCAAGACCGTCGGGGACGCCGTCAGCTACATCGAGGCGCAGTCCTGATCATGAGTCGCATCGACGTCGTCGTCACCGGGCTCGGCGCGACCACCCCGCTGGGCGGGGACGTCGCGTCGACCTGGGACGCCATGCTCGCCGGCCGCTCCGGGGTGAGTCCGCTCGCCCAGGAGTGGTCCGCGCAACTGCCGGTCCGGATCGCCGCCCAGCTCGCGGTCGATCCGGCCGGTCTGCTGGACCGGGTGAAGCTGCGCCGGCTGGACCGCTCCGAGGCGATCGCCCTGATCGCCGCCCACCAGGCCTGGTCGGACGCCGGCCTAGCCGACTCCGGGCTCGACCCGGAGCGGCTCGGCGTCAGCGTCGGCTCGGGCATCGGCGGGGCGCTGACCCTGCTCGCCCAGGACGACGTGCTGGAGGCGTCCGGTCCACGGCGGGTCTCCCCGCACACCATCCCGATGCTGATGCCGAACGGCCCGGCCGCCTGGGTCGGCCTGGAGTTGGGTGCCCGCGCCGGGGTGCATTCCGTGGCCAGTGCCTGCGCGACCGGCGCGGAGGCGATCGCGCTCGGCCTGGACATGATCCGTGCCGGCCGTGCCGACGTGGTGGTGGCCGGCGGCACCGAGGCGGTGATTCACCCGCTGCCCATCGCCGGTTTCTCCTCGATGCGCGCGATGTCGACCCGCAACGACGAGCCGGAGCGGGCCTCCCGCCCGTGGGACAAGGGCCGGGACGGCTTCGTGCTCGGCGAGGGCGCCGGCGTCATCGTGCTGGAGCGTGCCGACCACGCGACCGCCCGGGGCGCTCGGGTGTACGCGCGGCTCGCCGGCGCGGGCATCACCTCCGACGGCTTCGACATCGTCCAGCCGCACCCGGAGGGTGCGGGCGCGATCCGGGCGATCGCGAAGGCGATCACCGACGCGGACGTGGCGAAGTCCGACATCGTCCACGTGAACGCGCACGCCACCTCGACCCCGGTGGGCGACATCGCGGAGATCACGGCGTTGCGAGCCGCGCTGGGCGACCACCCGGTGCTCACCGCCACCAAGTCCATGTCCGGTCACCTGCTCGGCGCGGCCGGGGCGCTGGAGTCGATCGCCACGATCCTGGCGATCCGGGACGGCGTGGTGCCGCCGACGATCAACCTGGACGACCCGGACGACGGCCTGACCCTGGATGTGGCGGCCAACAAGGCACGGCACATGGAGGTGCCCGCCGCGCTCAACAACTCGTTCGGCTTCGGTGGCCACAACGTGGCGCTGGTCTTCACCCGACCCTGAGCCGACTCGGGTGTCGGGAAACGCCGTGACCTGCGGCGTTTTCCGACACTCCAGGACCGCTGGCCCGACGACTTGACGCCCGCTCGCCACACCGCTTTGCTGGCTCCCTTGTCGATCGATGACGGGGGTTGGTACGTGGGACGACTGACGATCGCGGCGGCGGCGACGCTGACCATCGGGCTGCTCGGTGGCTGCGGCGGCACCGGGGAGGATGCCGGCGGCGCGACCGGCGAGCCGTGGTACGACGAGGTGGTCGCCGCGGCGGCCGTGGACACGGTCGGTGGTGGCGCGCCCTGCCCGCTGCCGGTCACCTTCGGGCTGGCCGACGGCTGGGCCGCCGAGCCGATCGAGACTCCGGCGGCCACCGACGAGTTGGGTGACATCGTGGCGGAGGCGCTGACCCGTCGTGGCGGTTCGACAGTGCGCTGCGAGCTGGACGGTCGTGCCGTGGTGCCGGGTTTCCTGCGGGTCTGGACGGCCGACGACGCGGGCACGCCGGCCCGGCAGGCGCTGGAGGCGTTCGTCACCGCCGAGCCGGAGTCGAGCGGGCCGCAGTACCGGCAGACCCGCACCGGCGACCTCGACGTGGTGGAGGCGACCTGGCTCAGCCGGCGGGCGCTCACCGACTCCGACGTGCGGGAGTGGGCGCTGGCCGTGACGGTGGCCGACCGGACGGTGCTCGTCGAGGCGAGCAGCACCAGCCTCGGTGAGCCGGTCGACGTGCTGCCGGCGTACCGGCTGGCCCGCGACACCCTCGTCGCGGCGCCCTGACCGGGGTCAGTCCGCGCAGGTGGTGGTGGGCAGTCCGGGCACCTTGACCGGCGAGCGGCCCGCCGGGCGGGCCTTTCCGGCGAGCACGTCGGCGAGCGCGGTCATCGAGGCCCGGCTGGACGAGTAGGTGGCCAGCAGGGTGGCCGATTTTGCCTTGGCCAGCACGTACGGGGTGTCCATGGCGACGGTGACGGCCGCGCCGGTCCGCAGGTCCTGCGCGCCGTCGCCGTAGCCGACCAGATGCACCACGGTGCCGCCCTCGGGCACCACCTTCACGCCGGCCTCGGTCAGCGCCCTGGTCAGCGCCGCCCGGGTGTGCGCCCGCCCACCCGACGAGGTGACGGTGACCGGACCACGGACGCCGGCCGTGCCGCACCGGCCACGCAGCACGGTCACCGCCCCGGCGGCCAACGCCCCGGCCGCCTCGCGGTGTGCCGGTGCACCCAGCGTGGACAACGCCGGTGTCGGTGGGTCGCCCAGGGTGAACTTCATGGTCAGTACGCGGGTGGCCGCCTCGACCAGCCGGCCGCGGGGCAGCGTGCCGTCGCGCAGCGCGGTCAGCAGCCCCTCGTACGCCTGCCCGACGTGCGGGGGCATGAGGATCAGGTCGTTGCCGGCCTTCAGCGCCCGCACCGCCGCCTCGCCCGGCGGGAAGCGACGGGCCGGCGCCATGTTCATCCCGTCGGTGATCACCACACCCTGGAAGCCGAGTTCCCCGCGCAGCACCTCGGTGAGCAGCTTGTACGAGAAGGTGGCGGCCACGCCCGGGTCGATCGAGCGCACGTCGAGGTGGGCCGACATCACGGCCAGCGCGCCGGCCTCGATGCCGGCGGAGAACGGCGGCCACGCCTCGGCCGCCAGCTCGCCCCGGGACTGCGGGAGCCGGGGCAGGTCCGTGTGGGAGTCGACGGCGCTGTGCCCGTGCCCCGGGAAGTGCTTGAGCGTGGCGGCCACCCCGGCGGACTGCAGCCCGCGTACCGCGCCGCCGACCTGGTCGGCCGCCCGCTGGGGATCCGAACCGAAGGACCGGGATCCGATCACCGCGCTGCGGGTCACCAGCACGTCGGCGACCGGCGCGAAGTCGACGTTGATGCCCATCGCGGTCAGTTCGGTGCCGGCGGCACGCCAGGCTGCCTCGGTCAGGTCCGGGTCACCGGCGGCGCCGGCGCCGAGCGCGCTGGGCAGCATGGTGACCCCGTCGGTGATCCGGGTGACCACGCCGTACTCCTGGTCGGTGCCGATCAGGAGGGGCGCCGCGCCGGCGGGCAGCCGCCCGGCGGCCTCGCGCAATCCGGTGGTCAGGTTGCGGACCTGCTTCGGATTGTCGACGTTGGTGGTCTCCTGGTTGCCCTGGGTGGGGTCGTCCGCGCTGAAACCCACCAGGATCAGCCCACCGAGGCGGTACTTCGCGATCATCTCGGCGGGCGTGTCCACCCCGGCCAGCGCCCGGTTGCCGGCCGCCGAACCGGCCGACACCTTCGTCGCGTGGTCGCCGTAGGCGTACGGCATCAGCACCTGGCCGACCAGGTCCTCGTCGGCGAGTTCGCCGACCAGGGTCGCGGCCAGGGTGGCCGGATCCTCGGGCGGGGCGCTCGACGGCGGCGCGGGCGGCGGGACCGGGGTCGAGGCGGGGCCCGCCGAGGGACGTTGACCGGCCCCGGAGCAGCCGGCGACGAGCAGCGCGGTCGCCAGGCCGAGCGCGGTGGCGACGCGCCGAGGGGTAGTCGACACGCGGACCATCCCACCAGTTCACCGCGTACCGGGCAACTTGACCTCTGGCCGCGCCCCCGGTCAGCCCACCCGGGTGAGCAGGGTCACCGGTGCACCGTCCCCGGCGTGACGGTACGGCTCCAGTTCGGCGTCCCACGCGGTGCCGAGTGCCTTGTCGAGGGCGTGCGCCAGGGCCTCCGGCGCCCGCGCGCCCGCCATGATGCTGCGCAGCCGGTCCTCGCCGAGCTGGATGTCCCCGGCGGCGCCCACGGTCGCCCGGAACAGTCCCCGGCCCGGCACGTGCATGAAGCGCTCACCGTCGACGCCCGGACTGGGCTCCTCGGTGACCTCGAAACGGATCATGGGCCACTGCCGGAGGGCAGCGGCCAGTTCGGCGCCCGTTCCCGGGCGACCGGACCACCCGCACTCGGCCCGGCGGGCGCCGGGGTCGACGGGCTGGGCCGTCCACTGCAGGTTGACCGGCGCGGCGAGGACGCGCGCGATCGCCCACTCGACGTGCGAGCACACGGCGAGCGGGGTCGAGTGGACGTATACGACGCCACGCGTTGGCACGGTGACCTCCCGGAGTGCGAGGTGCGTCTTCCCCTACGACCTCGCCCGATCCGGGCTTGTGGAACACATGATGACTGCTGTGACGGATGGTACGCCAGGGAATCGGAAAATCCGCCGCCCGGAATACCCGGACAGGTGACCGGGGTTCCACCTCGTGACGCCGCGATGACCAGCCGGCATCGTGGGTCGTGTACAGTTCCATCGGCGGCCTGTGCCGCGTAAGCCTCCGCGGGTCTCGCCTTGACGGCGCCCGCACCAGCCCCCGGACGTTCCGTCCTCCGTACGTCTTGCAAGGAGTACCTCCGTGGCGAGCAACACCTCTAAGACCGCGCGCGCGTCAGTCCGGGCCGGCCAGGCTGGCCAGGGTGGCGCCCTCAGCGTGCTGGGCGAGTTCAAGTACCTCATCCCGCTCAACGGCGGCAAGCACGCCTACGTGCGGAACCTCACCAACGGCAAGACGGCGCACCTGCGCACCGACTCCGAGGCTTTCGTCGAGGAGATCCGGGTGCTGGCCGCCGCCGGGCACGCCGCCAAGATCCGCGCTGAGCTGAACGGTCTCAACGCCGCCCACCCGGGCGACGGCTGGGACGCCACCGAGAAGCGTCTGGTCGAGGCCGGCGTCTTCGAGGCCTGATCGGCCGAGGGCGCGCCGCGCCCGCCCGTACCACCTGTGCACGCCCGTCGGGTCACCCCGGCGGGCGTGCACCGTCTCATGGCCGTTCCGGCGGGTCCAGCAGGGCCACCTCGCCGGTGGCGAGGTCGTAGACGGCTCCGGTGACGGCGAGCCGGCCGGCGGCGACCGGCGGCGTCAGCCTCGGGTCGGCGCGCAGCGCGGCCACGGTACGGACCACGTGCCGGCGGACGGCGAGCGGTAGCAGGTTCTTCTCGTCCAACCCCACCTCGGTGACCGCCGGCACGATCCGGTCGACCAGATGGGCGAGCGCGCCGGCCGGACGCCGACCGGTGCGCAGGGAGTCGATGGTCGCCTGCACCGCGCCGCACCGCTCGTGACCCAGCACCATCACCAGCGGCACGCCCAACACCTCGACCACGTACTCGATCGAGCCCAGCACCGCCCGGTCCAGCACCTGCGCCCCGGTGCGGATGACGCAGATCGATCCGAAGGTCTGGTCGAAGATCGCCTCCAACGGCACCCGCGAGTCGATGCAGCCCAGCACCACGGCGTACGGCTGCTGGTCGCCCGAGGCGGTCGCGGCCGCCGCGGTGACGTCGTGGCCGTGCACCGGTTGCCCGCTGACGAACCGCCGGTTGCCGGCGAGCAGCTCGGCCAGGGCCGCGCGCGGCGTGCCTCCGCGGGCCTGGCCAGCGAGCGCGGAGCCGGCGGGTGTGCCACTCCTGGTTGCCATGCCTCTCAGCCTGGCCGCGTCGTCGCCCCGGCGGAGCCGATCGACGAGATCTTCTCAACACCCCGGTTGGCGTGTTGTCATGACGGGTAGCCGGTGTTACCACCGGGTATCCCCGGTGTTACGCAACCGTGCGCCGTGGGGAGGTGGCAATGCCGGAGCCGACCGAGGTACGGCTGGGCGACGACGTACGCCTGCACGTGGAGACCACCGGCCCGACCGACGCCGAGGTGACCGCCGTGCTGCTGCACGGCTGGACCCTGGACGGACGCAGTTGGCACCGGCAGCTGGCCGCCATCCGCGAGACGTTCGGCTCGGTCCGGGTGGTCACCTACGACGCGCGTGGGCACGGCCGGTCCAGCTGCATGGCCCTACCCACGGCCACCCTGGCCCAGCTCGGTGACGACCTGGCCGCGGTGCTGGACACGGTGGCGCCCACCGGCCCGGTGGTGCTGGTCGGCCACTCGATGGGCGGCATGACGATCATGGAGTACGCACACCGCCACCCGGACCACTTCTCCCGGCGTACCGCCGGTCTGGTCTTCGTCTCCACCACGGCCGAGGGCCACACCCACACCGTCTACGGCCTTTCTCCCCGGATCGCCCGGATCATCCGGCTGGCCGAGACCACCGGCGCGGGAGTCCTCGCCCGCTGCGGTGCCTGGCGACCGCCCCGGGCGCTGCTGCGGGCGCTGCGCCCGAGCATCCGGTGGATGCTCTTCGGGGACCGCTGCGACCCCACGGACATCCGGCTGGTCACCTCGGCCGTCGCCCGCGCCTCGCTGCGGTCGATCGGCGGGTTCCGGGCCTCCATCGGCACCCAGCACCGGCTGGACACGCTCACCGCGCTGGCTCACCTGCCGGCCGCGGCACTGGTCGGTGACCGGGACCGGCTCACCCCGCCGCCGTGCGCGGAGTCGATCGCCGCCGCGCTGCCGGCCACCGACCTGACCGTCTGCCCCGGTGCCGGACACATGCTGATGATGGAGCGGCCCGAGGAGGTGAACGCCGCCCTGGCCGGCGTGTTGCGCCGGGTTCTCGATGATCTCCCGGCCGGACGGCGCGTCTCCGGCTGACCGCCGACGACCTCGGCCAAGGTGCCCCTCCGGCCAGGTCGGACGCGGGGCGTAATCTCGTGCGGTTGGTCGGGCGGCGTCACGAGGAGAGCGAGCGGTGGACCAGAGCACCCTGGATCAGGAGATCGCCGCCGAGCAACGGCATCTCGACCGGGTGTACGCGCGACTGGCCGAGCTGCGCCGATCCGCCGTCCGCGCGGAGCGGGAGGGCTACCGGCTCGCCCGGGTCGGCAACTTCGGTGCGCTCGTCGAGCGGGACGCGATGGTCTTCCACGCCGCGCAGCGACGTCACCTGCTCGACGCCGAGTACGAGGGGCTGGTCTTCGGCCGCCTCGACCTGCGGGACGGGCAGACCCTGTACGTCGGGCGACTCGGTATCCGCGACGAGGACGCCACCACTCTGGTGGTGGACTGGCGGGCCCCGGCCGCCGCCGCCTTCTACCAGGCGACGCCGGCCGAGCCGCTCGGCGTCGTCCGGCGCCGCACGATCCAGTCCAGCCGCGAGCGGGTCACCCGGATCGAGGACGACCTGCTCGACCCGGACGCCGCCCCACCGGACATGCCGGTGGTCGGCGACGGCGCGCTGCTGGCCACGCTGTCCCGGACCACCGGACGCGGCATGCGGGACATCGTGGCCACCATCCAGCGCGAGCAGGACGAGGCGATCCGCTCCCCCGGCTCGGGAGTCACGATCGTCTCCGGTGGCCCGGGCACCGGCAAGACGGCGGTGGCGCTGCATCGCGCGGCGTACCTGCTCTACACCGACCGCAGCCGGTACGCCGGGGGCGGCATCCTGGTGATCGGCCCCTCTTCCGTCTTCGTCGAGTACATCGCCTCGGTGCTGCCGTCGCTCGGTGAGGACACCGCCACCCTGCACTCGCTGGGCACCCTGTTCCCCGGGGTGGTGGCCACCCGCACCGACCCGCCCGAGGTGGCGGCGGTCAAGGGTTCACTGCGGATGCGCCGGGTGCTGGACCGGGCCGCCCGGGACGCGGTGCCCGACGCCCCGCCCGAGCTGCGCCTGCTGTATCGGGGCACGCTGCTGCGGCTGGAGCGGGCCGAGCTGGACGCCATCCGGGACCGCGCGCTGCCCCGTGGCGCCCGCCGCAACGAGGTGCGTCGGGCCGGCTTCGACGGCGTGCTCGCCGCGCTCTGGGCGCAGGCCCGCCGGCTGGGCATCGCCGGGCTGCCCGAGCAGCGTGCCTTCGAGGACGAGCTGATCGACCGGACCGATTTCCGCGACTTCCTGAAGGCGTGGTGGCCCCGGCTGCACCCGCGGCACGTGCTCGCCTGGTTGGCCGATCCGCAGCGGTTGCGCCGGTACGGCGCGGGACTGCTCTCGGGTGCCGAGATCCGGCTGCTCGGCTCGGCGTACCAGGGGTTGGCCACGGACGGTCTGACCGTCGCCGACGTCGCGCTGCTGGACGAGCTGGACGCGCTGCTCGGCAAGCCGATGCGCGCCGCCCGCCCGAAGCGGGACCCGTTCCAGCTGGCCGGTGGGGTACGCGAGCTGAGCACGTTCGCGGACCGGCAGCGGGCCGCCCGGCAGGCCGCTCGGGAGCGCCCGGAGGACTACCGCGACTACGCCCACCTGGTGGTCGACGAGTCCCAGGACGTCTCACCGATGCAGTGGCGGATGGTGGGCCGGCGCGGCCGGTTGGCGTCCTGGACGGTGGTGGGCGACCCGGCGCAGACCGCGTGGACGGGGGATCCGCAGGAGTTGGCCCGGGCCCGTGACCAGGCGCTGGGTCGCCGTCGTCGGCACCGCTTCACCCTCACCACGAACTACCGGAACTCGGCCGAGATCTTCGCGGTGGCGGCGGCCGAGATCCGGCGGGCGTACCCCGATCTCGCGCTGCCCACCGCGGTCCGCTCCACCGGGATCGATCCGGTGCGGCTCGTGGTGCCGGCCCCCGATCTGGAGGCGACCGTCGTGACGGCCGCCAGCGCCCTGCTCGGCGAGGTGGAGGGCACCGTCGGGGTGATCACCCCGGTGCCCCGACGGGACCGGGTCGCGGCCTGGCTGGGGGCGCGTGGCGGCGATCGGTTGCAGGTGGTGACCAGCCTGGAGGCCAAGGGCATGGAGTACGACGGGGTGGTGCTGGTCGCCCCGGCGGAGATCCGGGCGGAGCCCGGGTCCGGTGTCCGTACTCTCTACGTCGCGCTGTCCCGGGCCACCCAGCGGCTGACCACCGTGGACCCGACCGGGTAGCGATCGCGAGGCCGGACGGTTGCACTCATAGCGATGTTGGCATAGGTCCGTCCCCGGCTCGCCGGACGACGGAAGGTGTCTGGGTGGGCGCCGGCCATGACCACCACCACGCTGCGGTGTCGACCGCCGCGCGCCGCCACTCCGGCCGGCTGTGGGCAGCGTTCGCCCTGCTCGGTGCGCTGACGGTGATCGAGGCGGTCACCGCGTTGCGGACCGGTTCGCTGGCCCTGCTCTCCGACGCCGGACACATGTTCACCGATGTGCTGGGCATCGGGATGGCCCTCGCGGCCGTGGCCGCCACCCGGCGGGCCGACACCGATCCGCAACGCACCTTCGGGCTCTACCGGCTGGAGGTGCTCGCGGCCCTGGCCAACGCGGTACTGCTCTCGGGCGTCGCGGTGTACGTGCTGGTCGAGGCGGTACGTCGCTTCGGGGATCCGCCCGAGGTGCTCGCCGGCCCGGTTCTGGTGGTGGCGGCGCTCGGCCTGCTCGCCAACCTCGCCGCGTTCGCACTGTTGCGTCCGGGCGCGCGGGAGAGCATCAACCTGCGGGGGGCCTACCTGGAGGTGCTGGCGGACCTGCTGGGCTCACTGGGGGTGATCGCGGCCGCCCTGCTGATCGCGGTGACCGAGTGGTGGTGGGCCGATCCGGTGGTGGCGGTCGCGATCGCCGTGTTCATCCTGCCCCGGACCTGGCGCCTGGGCCGGGCGGCGGTACGCATCCTGGTCCAGGCCGCACCGGAACACCTGCAGGTCACCGCCGTGCACGACCGGCTGGCCGCGGTGCCGGGCGTGGCCGGCGTCCACGACCTGCACGTCTGGACGTTGACCTCCGGCATGGAGGTCGCCTCCGCACACCTGACCGTCAGGCCGGACGCCGATGTCGGCACCGTCCTGGCGGCGGCCCGTTCGGCGCTGCACGAGGACTTCCAGATCGAGCACGCGACCCTCCAGGTCGAGCCGCGCACCGACCCCGGGGGTTGCGGGGCGGTGCGGTGGTGACCAGGCCAATCGGGGAAAAGTAGGTTGTTGTCCGATTTGCTCTGGTTCACTAGTCAACAACCGAACACCAGCAGTAACAGCAGCTGCACCGGTCACGTGCGCACCGGTAGGCTCTGACCCGGCCATCGCCAGGCGGCACCCACCGGTGCCGGCGGCGGCCGCCGCCTAATCGCCCGCCAGGGCGAACCGGGGAACCATGTTCCTGGGGTGTATCCGCGCCAGCGGTAGGGATCTTCCGTCCCGAACCCGTCAGCTAACCCGGTCGGCGGCTGACGGAAGGACATGTGCATGCCAGCAGTGGCAACGGTAAGACCGGCCGCCCGTACGGCGGCCCTGATCGCCGCCGCGCTCGCCCTCACCCTCGGCGTCGCGCTGGCTCCCTTCTCCCCAGCGACCGCCGCGCCGCAGGGGTTGCGGGCGGCGGCACCGGGAGATGTGGACGACGAGGGTGGCACCCCGGCACTACGGGCCCAGCTGGAGGCTGCCAGCAAGGGCTACCTCGACGCCAAGACCGCGCTCGACCGCTCGGTGAAGCGGCAGAAGAAGCTGGCCGAACGGCTCAAGACGACCGAGAGCCAGGTCGCCGAGCGCGGTACCAACGTCGCCGAGATTGCCGCGCAGGCGTACCGCACCGGACGGCTGGGTGCCGCTTCGGCGCTGCTCAACAGCGGGTCACCGGCCGGTTTCATGGATCGGGCGGCGGCGCTGGACGCGGTGGCCGCGAACGAGGACCGCGCGCTGCGGGAACTCCAGACCGCCCGGGACGAGGTCAGCGCCACCAAGCAGGCCCTGGACGCGGAAATCCAGGAGCAGCGCAAGCAGGTGGCCGTGATGGCCAAGCGCAAGGACCAGGCCGAGCGGGCGTTGACCGTGGCCATCGAGCGGGACGAGGCGGCCGAGCGGGCCAGGGCTGCCGAACGGGCCGCCCGGTCACCGTCGCGTAGCGGCGGGTCGAGCCCCACCGCCAAGCCGGCTCCGCGCAACTCCGACGGGTCGTGGCCCTCGGAGTCGTGCAGCGTCAACGACCCCACCCCGGCCAACGGCTGCATCACCCCACGCACCCTGCACGCGTTGAAGCAGGCCAAGTCGGCCGGCTTCACCCGGTACGTCTCCTGCTACCGCTCCGGCGGCTCGGGCGAGCACCCGAAGGGTCGGGCCTGCGACTTCGCGGCCCAGAAGAACGGCTTCGGCGGGGACGCGACCGGCGGTGACCGCTCGTACGGCAACAACCTGGCGGCGTACTTCGTCAACAACGCCGACCGGCTCGCGGTGCTCTACGTGATCTGGTACAGGCAGATCTGGTTGCCCAGCAGCGGCTGGAAGTCGTACAGCGGTGCCCGCGGCGACCCGTCCAGCGACCACACCAACCACGTCCACCTGTCGGTGTACTGACCTCCTCGTCGCGCCGGGTGAACCGCTCTTCACGAGCGGTTCACCCGGCGTTGCGTTTTCCGGTCGGCCGGCGGGGCACCGTCCCTTCGGCACGCGTCGACGCGTCTCGTTGGATACCGTCGTACCAGGAAGCGGTATTTGTCCGCTAGCGGGAGGAACGCCCATGGACGAGCGAATCGCCAGGCCCGGCGACGGTACGGACGACGGAGTGCGTTCGTGAGCGGCCGCGTCATGATCTTCGCGCCGACCCCCCTGCTGACCGTCACCATCGACCAGCCGAGCGACGCGCCGGAGCTGCACCTGCACCCGGGCGGGCAGGGGGTGTGGCAGGCCAGGATGGTGCTGTCCCTCGGCGTGGAGGTGGTGCTCTGCGCGGCACTCGGCGGCGAGGTCGGGCAGGTGCTGGAGCCGTTGCTGGTCAGCGAGGGAGTCGATCTCAAGGTGGTGGCCCGCGACTCCGGCGGCACCGGCGGATACGTGCATGACCGCCGCGAAGGTACCCGTCGGGAGGTCGTCGACGTGATCGGCCAACCGCTGAGCCGGCACGAGCTGGACGAGTTGTACAACCTCGCGCTCGGCGAGGGCCTGCGCGCTCCGGTGAGCGTGTTGAGCGGGCCGAACCATCCGTCCCTGGTCCCCGCCGACCTCTACCGGCGCTTTGCCGCCGATCTCGGCGCCAACGGCGGCCGAGTGGTGGTGGACCTCTGCGGCGAGCATCTGACGGCCGTCCTGGACAGCGGGGTCTTCTTCCTCAAGATCAGTCACGAGGAACTGCTCGCCGACGGCCGGGCTGCGGGCGACGACGAGGAGCAGCTCACCCGCGCCATGTACGACCTGCACGCCTCGGGCGCCGAGAACGTCGTGGTCAGTCGGGCCGACAAACCGGCGTTGGCGCTTGTCGACGGCGAGGTGTTCGAGGTGCTGATGCCGCGGCTGGAGGCGGCCGACCCACGCGGGGCGGGCGACTCGATGACCGCCGGGGTGGCCGCCGTGGTGGCCCGGGGCGGCGATGTGCGCACGGCGATCCGCACCGGCGCGGCGGCCGGCGCACTCAACGTCACCCGGCACGGCCTCGGCACCGGCCGACTCGACTCGATCAACGGCCTCGTCGACCGGGTCCGACTCGAACCGGCGGGCAGCCGTCCGCAGGAGCGGACCACCCCCGACGAACTGGCGCAACGGGCGGGTGGCCGGTGAGGCTACGGGTCCTGATCACCAACGATGACGGGATCGCCGCGCCGGGCATTCAGGCGCTGGCCCGGGCGGCCGTCGACCGGGGCCTGGACGTGGTGGTGGCCGCCCCGCTGGAGGAGGCCAGCGGCACCAGCGCCGCGATGAGCGCGATGGAGCAGGACGGGCAGGTGGTGGTCCGCGAGCATCCGCTGCCGGAACTCGACGGCGTGCCGGCGTTCGGCGTCGGTGGCTCACCCGGATTCATCGCGCTCATCGCCGTGCACGGTGCCTTCGGACCGCCGCCGTCGGTGCTGCTGTCGGGCATCAACCGGGGCGCCAACGCGGGACGCGCGGTGCTGCACTCCGGCACGGTGGGAGCCGCCTTCACCGCCGCCGCGAACGGCTGCCGGGCGATGGCGGTCTCGCTGGACGTGCTCTCGGCCGGTGAGGCGACCGCGGCCAGCGGCGGTGCCGCGGTGGCGGCTGCCGCCCGGGTACGCGACGCCGAACGGAACTGGGCCACCGCCGCCCGGGTCGCTCTGGACCTGCTGCCCCGGCTGACCGCGGCGCCGACGGAGAGCGTCCTGAACGTCAACTCGCCGGATCTACCGCTGGGTCGGCTGCGCGGGGTACGCCGGGCCACCCTGGCGACCTTCGGCCAGGTGCAGATGACCGTCGCCGAGTCCGGGCACGGCTTCGTACGCACGTCGTTGGAGGAGCCGGGCCAGGCGGTACAGCCCGGCACGGACCTGGCTCTGCTCGCCGACGGTTACGCCTCGGTGACCGCGGTGCGGGCGATCACCGAGGTGGCTGACGTGGACCTGTCCGGCATCGACGGGGAGTGACCCGGCCCGTCGGCCGGTCGGGGCGGGTCAGGCCCCGGGGACCACCTCGGAGGCCGTGGCGGCCCCGGCGTAATAGGGCTCGGGCGCGCCGAAGAGACCGAGCAGACCGGTCACCCAGAGCTGCCGGTGGACGAACCGGCTCGGCTCGGTGACGATCAGCTTCACTCCGCTGACCTCGGCGGTCTGGAACCCGGCGACCATGGCGCTGATGCCCACCGAGTCGATGAAGGTGACCAGCCGCATGTTGAGCTCGATCCGGGCCGGCCGCCCCTTGGCCAGCACCTCGGCGATGGCCTCTTTCACCTCGTACGCGGTGTCGACGTCGATCTCGCCTCGAGGGGCGATCTCGATGACACCACCGGGCCGAACCGTCTGCAGGATCGACAGGCTCACGCGAGCACCTCCACTCGCCCGTACGACGGGCGCCTCATCAGTACGCGGGCCGCGACCGACAGTATTCCTTCAACCGCCTCGGTCGCCACCCCTCGGGATGAGCAATTCACGGACAGGGGCAGGGCAAATCACCCATATCCGAACTTTATTGGCTTTATCACTTGGCGCTCGGGCATGCCGACGCCGCCGAACCAGGGTAGCGGGCCGAGGCCACCCCCGTCGTTTCCCGCTGGTGCCGGCGTGCCCCGCGAGAACCGGTCTGACCTGCGCGCGACGGACGAGGGTGGCGCGGTGTGCCTAGCATCACGGGTGACCCCTATGACGGGAGGACCCATCATGCTTCGCAGACTCGCCGCGCTCGCCGGTGTCGGTGCCCTGCTCGCCCTCGTGCTGGCCTGCGGATTCGGCGGGGGTGACGGTGACGACGACGACGATGACGACGACTTCGCCTTCGCCCGGCCAGCGGCGGTGGCGGTGGTCACCGGCTGACCCGGCCCGAGCCGGCTGCGGAGCGCACCCGGAGCATGCGCCGATTCCTCGGGGCCGGACGACAGCAGCTGAGGGTTTGCGGCCCGGCCGGTGGGGGCACAGCCTCCGATGCGAACCGCCACCGGCCGGACAACGCCGCCGACAGCTGATGCGCGCACCGGCTCCGGCTCTGTCGAGGAGGGAACCATCATGTTCGGAACACATCTGCTGGACCGCCGTAGCAAGCCGGAGCGGATCGCGGACCAGGCGTGGCAACACCTCGTCTCAGCGGTGAACAGCGCGGGCGACAGCATCCGCGACACCGCCCGCACCGCCCGCCACAGCTCCGCCGGTCTCGCCGGTGACGCCGGGGACCTGGTCGAGTCGGCCGCCGAAGAGGCCCGGCACCGCGCCAGCCTCGCCTTCGACGCGCTCGCCGGACGCCGGCCGGCGCTGCCGTGGACGTTGCTGATCGGTGCCGCCCTGGTCGGTGCGGCGGTCGGCTGGGCGGCCGGCACCGCCGCACGCGCCGCCGGAAGTCGTGACCGGGCCATGGAGGACATCGAGTTCGTCGACGTGGACCGACCCGACTCCCCCGCCGACCCCACCGCACCCGTCAACTGACGCATCCGGTGACGACGGGCCCCACCGACCGACGAGGCCGGGCGGGGCCCGTCGTGCTTCCCGACCGGCACCCTCACCAGCGAGCGCGGACGTCGGCCCGAGGCACCGTGTGTCGCCGGAACTGTCTCGGCCGCCGGCAGGGTCGTCGACGCCGTTCCTCGTCCGATCCGGGTGAGGCAGCCTCATCCGCACACCCACCAGGCTCGGTCGTGGCGGACCTGGCCAGCCGACCCGGACACGGGTCGCGCGCCGGGGCCTGCCTGGGCCGGACCCGGCGCGGGTTCTGCGCCCGGATCTGCCTGCGCCGGACCCGGCGCGGGTCAGGGCCGCGTGGGCGGCGGTGCCGCAGTGGCGAACGGTTCGCGGCGGCGCTGCCGCGCAGTCCGCGCCCACCCCTGCGGAGAAGGGAGCGACCGATGGCCAGCATCTCGACGATCAACCGCACCGACCAGGACATCCAGTCCGCGGTGCTCGACGAACTCGGCTGGGAGCCCCGGGTACGGCCGCACGAGATCGGAGTGGCCGTCACCGAGGGCGTGGTGACCCTGACCGGGAGGGTGGACAGCTACGCCAAGAAGTGGGCGGCCGAGCGTGCCGCGCACCGGGTCACGCAGGTGCGGGCGGTGGCCAACGACCTCGCGGTGCGACTGGTGACCGGTGCCGAACACACCGACCCGGAGATCGCCGCCGCGGTCCAGCACGCCCTGCGGTGGCAGGCGTTCGTGCCGGTCGACGCGCTCGACGTGACGGTTTCCCAGGGCTGGGTCACCCTGCACGGCGAGCTCGAGTGGGAGTACCAGCGCCGCGCCGCCGAGCGGGCCGTCGGCCAGCTGAACGGCGTACGTGGGGTCAGCGACGGCATGACCGTCCGGCCGCGGGTACGCCCGGACGGTGCCCTCCTGGCCCGGCGCATCGTGGACGCGCTGGCCCGCAACCGCGCCACCGACGCCGAGCAGGTGACGGTACGCGTGCACGGCGACACGGTGCTGCTGGGCGGGCTGGTGCACTCGATGCCGGAACGCGCCGAGGTGGAACGGGTCGTCTGGTCCGCACCCGGCATCCGGGAGGTGCAGAACCACATCGCGGTCGCCCCGGTGCTGCGCTGAGCCGTGGCGGAACCACCCGGGTCGGGTGAGCCGCGCTCACCCGACCGGACCCGAGGCTGGGGGATATGACCGACCAGCTGACCACGCCCCTGCAGGTGACCGCGCGACTGCGCACCCCCGTCACGGAGCACGACCACATCCGTGGTCCGCGCAGCGCACCGGTGACGATCGTCGAGTACGGCGACTTCCAGTGCCCCTTCTGCGGCCTGGTCCACGCCAACCTGACGGAGGTGCTGCGGCAGCGCGCCGACACCGTCCGGCACGTCTACCGACACTTCCCGATCACCAATGTGCACCCGTACGCCGAGCGGGCCGCCGAGGCCGCCGAGGCCGCCGGGCGGCGCGGCCGGTTCTGGGAGATGCACGACTGGCTCTACGACCACCAGGACCAGTTGGATCCGGTGCACCTGACGCTCGGCGTCGAGCAGCTCGGCCTGCCCGTCGACGAGGTCGAGGCGGAGATCGGACGCCACGCGCACGGCGACCGGATCCGGCACGACTTCGTCGGCGCCATTCGCAGCGGCGTGGACGCCACCCCCACCCTCTTCGTCAACGACATCCGCCACGACGCCGACTTCTCCCCCGCCACCCTCCTCACCGCCATCGACGCCGCCACCCCCTGACCCAGGTTGATCATGAGGTTGTTGTCGCGCCACGCCGAACGGCGGGACGACAACCTCATGATCAACGAGACGGTCGCGGGGTGGGGCGGGTCGGGTGGGCGGGTCAGATGAGGTGGAGTTGGCGGGCGCGGCGGACGGCGTCGCGGCGGCGGGTCGCGTCGAGTTTGCGGTAGATGTTGCGGACGTGGGTCTTGACGGTGTTGACCGAGACCGACAGCTCCGCCGCGATCTCCACGTTGGAGAGGATGCTCTGCAGGTAGCGCAGGATCGTCAGTTCCCGCTCGGTGAGCGGCTCGTCCAACGGTGCCACCACGTCGTCGGCGGTGTCGGTGCCGCCCGTCGGCGCGGCCGGTGTGTCGACGGCGCGTACCAGGTCGCTCACCAGGGACCAGTGGGCGGTGCCGGAGTCGAGATGGGCGGCGAGCAGCTCCCGCACTCCCGGCTCGGCCCGCAGGAACGGACGGCGGTGATCCTCCGGTGCGGCCAGGTCCAGCGCCTGCTCCAACATCCGGCCCGCCCGACGGTCGTCACCGGCCCGGACGGCCAGCACCGTGGCCAGCAGGGCGGCGTCGAGGCGTACCGGCAGCGGCCAGTCGGCCGCCGGTGCGGCGGTCCAGTCCGGCAGCAGCCGGTCGGCGGCACGTGGGTCACCGGCCCGAAGCTCGGTCCGGGCCGCGGCGACGGCCAGCGCCGCCGACGCGCCGGTCGCCGGTTCGGACGTCCGGTCGCCGGCCAGCTCCCGGGCGGTCCGCACGTCGCCCCGCGCGCTGTGCAGATCCAGCTCGGCCGCGCGCAACCACGCGCCCAGCTCGCCACCGCGCACGCCCCACCCGTCGCGGGCCTCCACCAGCAGCCGGTGGCCGACGCTCAACTCACCCTCGTCGTGGCGCAGCCACGCGCGGCACCAACCGGCGACCGCGCCGGGCACCGGATCGCCATCGGCAGGTGCGGCCAGCCCCAGGTGGGCCTCGGCCTCCACCGGCTGGTCCCGGTGCAGCGCCACGACCGCCAGCGCCAACTGCGCGTACCCGCAGTCGCGCAACGCCGCCCAGCCCTGCCCGGACGGCAGGGCGAGCGCCGCCCGGGCCGCCTCCTCCGCGGCGCGCAGGTGCCCACGCAGTGCCGCGACCAGCGACCATCGGCTGGCGCAGACCAGCTCGGTGCGTGGACGTCCCGCCGCACGGGCGGCCACCAGAGCTTCGGCGAAACCGCTCGCCGCGCCGGTCAGGTCGCCGTCGTCCAGCGCCAGCAGGGCCAACGCGGCACCGCTGACGGCCCGCACGTCGGCGTCCTCACCGGCGTGGCCGCGCATCCCGGCGACACCGCCGCCGGTTGGCGGCGCGTCGGAGCCGACGACGGCACCACCGACCTGCCGGTCGCCGGTCGGATGTGCGCCGTCCGTGGCGAGCAGGTCGGCGGCTGCGGCGCGTACGGTCTGCGGATCGTCGGCCAACCGGGCCAGGGTGAGTTCGACCGCGGCGACCAGCCGACCGAACCGGGCCCGACGCGGTTGTGGCAACCGTCGGGTGTGTCCGCCGGCCTGCCGAAGGTAGGCCACGGCCGCTGCGACGTCGCCGTCGAGGGCGCGTTCGGCGGCGCAGGCCAGCGCGAGTTCGGGGTCGCGCTCCACCGCTTCCGGCGGGGGTGGCGAGGGCGCCGGTCCGACGCCGGCCGGCCGCTCGTAGGGCATCAGTTCCGGCCACTGGATCACGAACAGGTCGGTGGCTGCCGTCCAGTCACCGGCGGCGAGCGCGTGGCGCAACGCGGCGGCGGGCCGGCCGTTGCCGGCGTACCAGCCGGCCGCCCGCAGGTGCAGGTCGTGCAGCTCGTCCACGGGCAACCGGGTCAGTTCGCGGTGCAGCAGGTCGGCCACGAGCGGATGACACCGGTACCAGAGCGGCCGGCCGCCGTCATGGTGCAGCAGCCCGCTGTCGGCGGCCAGCGTGCTCAGGCGTTCCTCGGCGTCCGTGGCACCGCTGAGCGCGGCGGCCAGATCCGCGCAGACGGCGTCGACAATCGCCGCTCGGCGCAGCAACTCCCGGTCCCCCGGCGCCAACCCGGCCAACGGCTCCGCCCGCAGATAACCCGCGATCTCCGGCTGGTCGGCGCCGAGCTCGCTGATCCACCGCTCCGGGTCCGGTCGTTCGCGCAGGGCGAGTGCGGCGATCCGCAGCACGGCCGCCCAGCCCCCGGTCCGCTGCCGCAGCCGGGCCACGGCGGCGGCCGGTACCGCCACCCCGTGTGCGGTGAGCAGGTCGGCGATCTCGTCGCCGGTGAAAGCCAGGTCGTCCGGACCGATCTCGGTCAGTTCCCCGGCCAGCCGCAACCGGTGCACCGCCAGCGGCGGACCGCTCCGTCCGGCCGCCACCAGCCGCAGCCGCTGCTCGCTGTGGCGCAGCAGGAACTCCAGACCGGCCAGCGCCGCCGGTTCGGTGATCCGGTGCAGGTCGTCCACGATCAGCACCACCGACCGGTCCCGGGCGGCCAGGGCGGCGGCGAGGATCTCCAACTCGTCCGGGCGCGGCGCCCGGTCGGGCAGCGGCGTTTCCGCCGGGTCCACGACGGAACGCAGCGCGGCACCGAGGTACGACCAGAGGCGGTCCGGGTCGTCACCCGCCTCGACCGACACCCAGGCCGGCATCGGGGTGCCCGGGTCAGCCTCCTGCCGGGTCCCCCGCCAGGTGGCCAGCAGCGTGGTCTTGCCCCAGCCGGCGGGTGCCCGGAGCAGGGTGACCGGGCGGCTCACCGCGTCGTCGAGCAACCGGGCCAGCCGGGGCCGCAGGACCATCGGTTCTCCCGGCACGGCGGGTGCCAGCCGGGAGGCCAGCAGGGGTGGGCCGCCCGGTGCTCGGACCGCCGTGTCGACCCGGACGGTGCTGCGGTCATCCGGCATCCGGCCCACCCCCACGGACGCGTGTTTCCTCCCCCGGTCCTGCGGCGGGCGGTTACCCGACCCGCGTCGGTTCACCCCTTCCGGGGGAACCGGGTTCACCCGGAACGTGGCGACACTGGCGATGAGCTGGGCGGACGCGTCGCGGATCCCACCGAATCAACCGCCGACGCCGCTCGGTGTCATGGGACGACACGGTCGGGAGCGGGGGCTGGAGGTACGAGTGGGACGGGTCGGGACAGTTGTCGCGGTGGCCGGCACTCTCGGCGTGGCGGCGGTCCGGGCCGCGCGTACCGCCGTCCTTCGGCGGCGGGCCCGGCCCGCCCGGCGCGCCCCGGGCTGGCAGGTGGTGACGATCGACCGGCCACCGGAGCAGGTGCTGCCCGCCGCGGTCTGGCCGGAGCCGCTGCGCCGCCTCGACGGTGCCGTCGAGGTCGCGGTGCGGCGGGCGCCGGGCGGCCGGGGCACCGAACTGGCGGCTCGGCCACGGCCGCACGCGGCCTGGCCCGGGCTCGCCGCGCACCTGGTGGGCGACGATCCCGGCCTGCTGGTACGGCGGACGCTGTGGCAGGTCAAGCAGCTCGCCGAGACCGGTGAGGTGCTGCGTGCCGACCGTGTGCCGGGCGAGCGCGGGCCCGTGGTGCCGGTCGGCACCTTCCCACCGCCGACGGACGGGCGGTCACCGTGAGAGCGCTGTGCTGGACCGCCGACGGCGGGTTGGCCGTAGGCCAGGTCCCCGATCCGGAGCTGCGCAACGACCACGACGTGATCGTCCGGGTGCGGCGCAGCGCCACCTGCGGCGCCGACCTGCCGCTGCTCACCGGTCAGGCGCCGGGTCTGGCCGCCGGCGACGTGCTCGGCCACGAGTTCCTCGGCGACGTGGTCGAGGTGGGTGCCGCGGTACGCCGGCACCGGATCGGCGACCGGGTGGTGGTCTGCGCGTCGGTGGCCTGTGGTGCCTGCTGGTACTGCCGGCAGGGGCTGCCGTCGTGCTGCGACAACGGCAGCACCGATCCGAGCACGAGCGAGGCGGAGTGGGGTCATCCGGTGGCGGGCTGTTTCGGCCAGCCCCGCGCCGCGGGTGGCTTCGCCGGCGGCCACGCCGAGTACGTACGGGTGCCCTACGCCGATGTCGGAGCGTTCCCGGTGCCGGAGTCCGTCGGTGACGACCGGGCCCTGTTCGCCTCGGACGCCGCACCGGCCGGCTGGTTGGGCGCCGAGGCGGGCGAGGTGCGGCCCGGTGACGTGGTGGCGGTGTGGGGAGCGGGCGCGGTCGGTCAGCTCGCCGCCCGGGCGGCCTGGCTGCTGGGCGCCGAACGGGTGGTCGTCGTGGACCGGCACCCCGCGCGGCTGCTGATGGCGCGGCAGCACGTCGGCGCCGAGACCATCGACCGGCGGAACGCCGACGTCGCGGCACAGCTGCGGGATCTCAGCGGTGGTCGCGGGCCGGACGTGTGCGTCGAGGCGGTCGGCGGTCCCGCCGGGGAACACCGGTCGCTCGCCGACCGGTTCACCGGCCGCGCCCGGCTGCCGGAGGCGGTCCGGGAGGCGGTGTACGCCTGCCGCAAGGGTGGCCGCGTCTTCGTGCTCAACGGCGGTGTCCGTCATGTCGACGCGTTCCCGGCCGGCGCCGTGGTGCACAAGGGGCTGGCCGTGCGCGGCGGACGCCAGCACGGCCAGCGACACATCCCGATGCTGCTGGACCGGATGGCCCGCGACGAGCTGCGTACCGAGTACCTGGCCACGCACCATTTCCCGCTGGACCGGGCCGCCGAGGGATACGCCCTGTTCCGGGACCGGCCGCAGGAGTGCGTGCGCGCGGTGTTCACCCCGCACTGACCGACGACGGGCGGACCGGCGGCGACGATGGCATGATCGCGGGATGGCTGCCCAACGGTCGTACGACGTGGTGCTGTTCGGGGCGACCGGGTTCACCGGCGGGCTCACCGCACGCTACCTGGCCCGGCACGCGCCGCCCGGGTTGCGCTGGGCGATCGCCGGGCGCAATCCCGACAAGCTGGCCACGGTCCGGGACCAGCTGGCCGCGATCGATCCGTCGCTGGCCGGGTTGCCGCTGCTCACCGCCGACGTCACCGACCCCGCCTCGCTGCGCGCCGTGGCCACCGACGCCCGGGTGGTGGCCAGCACCGTCGGCCCGTACGTCCAGCACGGTGAACCGCTGGTGGCCGCCTGCGCCGCCGCCGGCACCGACTACCTCGACATCACCGGCGAGCCGGAGTTCGTCGATCGGACGTACCTGCGCCACCACGCCGAGGCGGTACGCACCGGCGCTCGGCTGGTGCACGCCTGCGGCTTCGACTCGATCCCGCACGACCTCGGTGTCTGGTTCACCGTCAAACAGCTTCCCGCCGACGCCGCGATAACCGTGGACGGGTACGTACGTGCGGGCGGGCGGTTCTCCGCGGGTACGTACCACTCGGCGCTGACCGCCTTCTCCCGTACCGCCGAGGCGTCGCGGGCGGCCCGCGAACGCCGCGCCGCCGAGCCTCGCCCCACCGACCGCCGGGTCCGGGCCGTGCCGGGCCGGCTGGCCCGCTCGCGGGACCTGCCGGTCTGGGCGGTGCCGCTGCCGACGATCGACCCGCAGGTGGTCCGCCGCTCGGCGGCGGCCCGCCCCGAGTACGGTCCGGACTTCCGCTACCGGCACTTCGCCGCGGTGCGGCGGCTGCCGACGGTGCTGGCCGCCGGCGCGGGGCTCGGTGCCGTGGTCGGGCTGGTGAAGCTGCCGCCGACCCGACGCTGGCTGCTCGGTCGGCTCGCCTCCGGGCAGGGACCGAGCGCCGAGCAGCGGGCGAAGTCGTGGTTCAGAGTGCGGTTCGTCGGCGTCGGCGGCGGTCGCCGCGTGGTGACGGAGGTGGCCGGCGGCGACCCCGGCTACGACGAGACCGCGAAGATGCTCGCCGAGTCGGCGCTCTGCCTGGCCTGCGACGACCTGCCGGCCACCGCCGGTCAGGTCACACCGGTCACCGCGATGGGCGACGCGCTGCTGCACCGACTCACCGCCGCCGGCATCACCTTCCGGACGTTGGAGGAAGGAACGGCGCCTTCCTGACCTCTGCCGGCCTCTGCCGGGCCCCGCGAGCCGGTCGGGCTTGACCCTCGACCAGGTCGAGGGGGCAGGATCGGGCCGTGGACAGTGACCTGCGCAGCATCGGAGAGCTGGCCCGGGCCAGTGGGCTGACGGTGAGCGCGCTGCGGTTCTACGACGCCGCCGGGGTGCTGATCCCGGTCCGGGTCGATCCGGTCACCGGGTACCGCTGGTACGCCGACGACCAGGTGGCACCGGCCCAGCTGGTGGCCGGGCTGCGTCGGATCGGCCTGCCGGTCGCCGAGATCGCCCGGGCGGTACGCGCGGAACCTCCGGTGGTGCACCGCCTGATCGAGTCGCACCTCGGGCGGCTGGCGGACGGGCTGGCCGAGGCGCGTGCCGAGGCCGCCCGGATCCGTCGCCTGCTCACCGCCGACCATGCCCCGCAGGTCACCCGGCTCGTCCTGGCCGGGCAGGAACTGTCCGCCGCCGTGGACGCCGTGCGGTTCGCGGTCGGCACCGACCCGGCGCTGCCGGGACTGGCCGGTGTGCTGCTCGACGTGACCGACGAGGGTGTCCGGCTGGTGGCGACCGACCGGCACCGGATGGCGGTGGCGACGGCCGGTGCGACGGTACGCGGTCCGGCGGTGCGGGCGCTGCTGCCGGTGGCCGCCGTCGACCGGTTGCGCCGGCTGTCCGGCGAGGCGGCCACCGGCGAGGTGCGGCTGACGCTGGTCGGCCGGCAGGTCGTCGCCGACGTCGCCAGGCGTCGGTTGCGGGTGACGACCCTGCCGTACGACTTCCCCGACTACCACGCCCTGTTGCCGGGAACGACGGGCGCGCCGGCCCGCCGGGTGCCGGTCGACGCGCCGTGGCTGGTCGCCGCACTGCGCTCCGGCACCCCCACGGTGACCCGTGAACACGCGGGCGGCCCGCTGCCGGTGACCGTGCTGGGGCTGGGTGGCCGGGACCCGCTACGCCTGCTCGGCCCGGACGAACTGGCCGACAGCGGTGCCGGTCGGGCCGAGGTGGAGCTGCGGGTCGGCGTCAACGGGGAGTACCTGCTCGACGCGTTGCGCGCGGCGGGTGGCCCGCGCCTGGTGCTGGAACTGGACGGCCCGGTCACCCCGCTGGCCATCCGCCGCCCCGACGATCCGGCCGCCTTCTCCGTCCTGATGCCGATCCGGCTCTGACCGCCGGATCCGGGGAAGCGGGTGCGGGAGGCGGGGCGATTCGGGCGCGACGGTAGCATCTGGAGGTCCACCCGAGCCCGGACGGAGGCGTACGGAGCAGCATGCTCGACATGGAGTTGATCCGGAAGGATCGCGACGCGGTGGCGGCCGCGCTGGCGAAGCGGCTGGACGCCGCCGAGGTCGACCGGGTGCTGGCGGAGATCCAGCAGCTCGACCGGGAGCGCCGCCGGCTGATCACGGAGATCGACGGGGAACGCCAGCGCCGCAAGGCCGAGGCCCGGGCGTACGCGCAGGCGAAACGGGCCGGTGTCGAGCCGCAGGTCACCTCGGAGGCCGGTCGGAAGCAGGTCGCCGAACTCGAGGCGGAACTCGACGAGGTGCAGGCGCGGCTGCACACCACCATGAGCGAGCTGCCCAACCTGCCGGCCGAGGACGTGGTGCCCGGCGGCAAGGAGGCCAACCGGGTGGTGAAGACCTTCGGTGCGCCACCGGCCATCGAGAAGGTCCGCGACCATGTCGAGTTGAGCCGGATGCTGGGTCTGGTCGACCACGAACGCGGCGTCAAGCTCGGCGGCTCCGGCTTCTGGATGTACACCGGCCTGGGTGCCCGGTTGGAGTGGGCGCTGGTCAACTGGCTGATCGAGCGGAACATCGAGGCCGGGTACGAGTTCCTCCTGCCGCCGCACCTGCTGCTGGACAGCGCCGGTTTCGCCGCCGGCCAGTTCCCCAAGTTCTACGACGACGTGTACCACCTGGACAAGCAGTCCGCGCCGCGCGGACAGTTCCTGCTGCCGACGGCGGAGACGGCGATCCTCGGTGCGTACCAGGACGAGATCCTGGAGACCGCGAAGCTGCCGCTGAAGGTGTTCGCGTACACCCCGTGCTACCGGCGCGAGGCGGCCGGCTCGCACTCCGACGAGCGGGGCACCGTGCGGGGCCACCAGTTCAACAAGGTGGAGATCTTCCAGTTCACCCTGCCCGAGCAGGCCGACGCGGCGCTGGAGCAGATGGTCAGCCATGCGGAGAGCCTGGTCGAAGGGCTGGGTCTGCACTACCAGCGCAGCCTGCTCGCGGCCGGCGATTCCAGCGCCTCGATGCGTAAGACGCTGGACATCGAGGTGTGGATGCCCAGCACCGGGAAGTACAAGGAGGTCTCGTCGGTCTCCTGGGGCGGTGACTACCAGGCCCGCCGGGCGGCGATCCGCTACCGCGAGCCGGGGGGCAAGCAGACCCGCTTCGTGCACACCCTCAACGGCTCGGCCCTGGCCACCAGCCGCCTCCTCCCGGCCATCCTGGAACAGTTCCAGCAGCCCGACGGCTCGGTCCTGGTTCCCGAAGTCCTCCGCCCCCGCCTCAACACCGACCACCTGACCCCCCGCTGACCCCACCCCCACCCCACCCACTCACCCACCCACCCACTCGTATTGATCATGACGTTAGCGGCAGTCCTGGAGATCAACAGCGCCGCTAACGTCATGATCAACAGGGCGGTGGGTGGGGTGGGGCGGGTCAGGGGGTGGCTAGGGCGGTTACTCGGCGGGTGAGGTCTTCGCCGTCGAGCCAGCCCTGGTGGATGATCCGGCCGTCGCGGTCGATGATGACGAAGGTGCTCTGCTCGACCACCTCGAAGCGGCGCCAGATCGCTCCCGCACGGTCCTCGATCTGCGGCATCGGGCCCAGTTCGAACTCGGTGACGAAGTCGGTCATCGCCTTGCGTTCGCCGAGCCCCGCGACACCGATGATCGGCACGGTCTCCCGGAAACCGGGCTCGATCTCGGCGATCGTCCACGCCTGGCTGGCGCAGGTGGCACACCAGGGTGCCCAGAACCAGAGCACCACCGGTCGGCCGGCCAGGGTGGCGGCGTCGAAGGCCGCGCCATCCAGGGTGGTGCCGGTGAACCGCAGGGTGTCCGGCACCGGGACGGTCGGCCCGGCCGACGGGGACGCGGTGTCGACGGCGGTGGACGGCGGGCCACCGGCCGGCGGGGCCGCCTCGGCGCCCGGACCGGCACCACATCCGGCGGTGGCCAGCACGGCGGCGAGCAGGGCGGCGGTGACCGCCCCGGTGAACCGTCCCGTCGGTGGCAGCGACCCCATCCGCGTCTCCTTCGATCCACTCACCCGTCAGCCGGCAGCGGAGCCGCCGCGGTCGGTGCGCTCAGGCATCGGTCAGCCGCAGTGCCAGCGCCGGGCAGACCTTCACCGCCTTCACCGCACCCTCCCGCAACCAGGTCGGTACGGGGGTGGGCGGGAACGCGGGGTACCCGTTCTGGTCGAGCCGGATGAAGTCCGGCACCACGTGGGCGCAGAGGCCGTGCCCGTCACACCGGGACCAGTCCAGGACCAGCTTCTGCGGGTCGGGATCGGGGGCGCCGGGCAGGCCCATCATGCCCTTGACCCGCCGACCGCAGCCCTCGCCGGTGGTGTGCTTCTTCAGGTCGTCGGCGAAGACCTCCATCGCCGAGAGCGCGAACCGGGACGTACCGTCGGGGTGGCTGCACGCGCCACGGCCCTTGACGTCGCCGGCGGCGGCCCGGACGACCTCCACCGGCGCGCTGCCGGAAACCGCCAGGTCGACGGCGCGGGCCAGGTCGGGCAGCCCCCGCTTGCACGGGCCGCACTGCCCGGCGGACTCCCCGGCCAGGTAACGCACCACCTGCGCCGCCTCGCCCAGTGGGCAGGTGTCGTCGGCGAGCGGGACGATGATGCCGGCGCCGAGCGTGCCACCGACCGCGGCGAGGCCCTTGCGGGAGACCTCGGCCCGCTCGGCCGCCTCCCTGGTGATCCACTTGCCGTGGTAGCCGCCCATGAGGATGCCGGGGCCGTCCGGCACCTCGCACAGTTCGAGGATCTCGGCCAACGGGGTGCCGGCCGCGCACTCCACCACCGCGTGCCGGTTCGCCGCGCCGGTGACGCTGAGCAGCACCGTGCCGGGTTCGTCGTCGGTGCCGAGCGCCGCGTACTCGTACGGGCCGAGTCGGGCGGCGACCGCCACCTGGGCGTACGTCTCGGCGTTCGACAGCAGGGTCGGCAGCCCGCCGACGCCGGAGTCGCTGGCCCGCTTCTTGGTGCCGGGCGGGATGTGCGGCAGCCCGTTGATCCCGTTCACCAGCGCGCCGCCCTCACCGCTGATGAACCGGTGCGGCACCGTCACGACGCTCGTCGGCACCGGCATCCGGCGCTCGTCCAGAGCCTCCATCAGGGACTCCCGGCCGACCATGTCGTCGGCCACACAGAGCACGATCTCCTCGGCGTCCAGCGCGAACGCGGCGAGCGCGGCACCGTCGAGGATCAGGTGCGGCGCCCGGGTGAGCAGGACCTTGTCCTTCCAGCTGGCCGGCTCGCCCTCGGTCGCGTTGACCACCACCACGGGCGGCAGATCCTGGCGTTCACAGGACTCCAGCACCGCCCGCAGCTTGCGCGCGAACGGGAAGCCGGCCCCGCCCTTGCCCTTGAGCTGGATGCCCTCGGCCAGCCGCAGCAGGTTGGACGGCTCCATCGGGCTGATCGGGCCGTGCACCATCTCGTGAGCGCGCAGGTCGAGCCGGCCGAACTCGGCGAACCCCGCGGTGAGCCGGGGCTCACCGACGGCGGCCACCGGGGGAACGGTGGTCCGCGTCGTCACTTGGCCTCGCCCCGCAGCCCGGCCCAGTAGGCGCCGTCCACCGAGTCCGGATCCGCCCGCCGGCGGCGCCGACTCTCCGCCGAGGAGGCTCGGCGGGCCCGCCGGGAGGCGAGGTCGACCAGGGTCGGGGTGTCGTCGTCGGCCACGTCGTCCGGGGCGTACCGGGCCGGCGGACGCCAGTAGTCGGTCTCCGCCTCCGGCAGGTCGTCCTCGGCGCTGTGCCGCCCTCCGCCGCTGCGCGGCTCGGCGGAGATCGGCGAGCCGGAGATGGGTGCACCGGAGATCGGGCCGGCCGAGATCGGGTTGCTCGACTCCCACCGCCGAGGGCTGTCCCACGGCTCCTCCGGCTCATCGACCATGCGCTGCGGCGGGGCCGAGTACCGGCTGTCGGGCCGGGACCGGCGGGAACGGCCGTACTCCTCCTCGTCGTCGGGGTCGCGGCGGCGGCGCACCGGCTCCTCGTACTCGTAGTCCACCAGGTCCTCGTCGCGGCGGGCCGCACGACGGCCCACCGGCTCGCGCTCCACCTCGCGCCGCGACCGGCGGCCGGTCGGTTCCTCGTCGCGCCGGGACCGGCGGACCACCGGCTCCAGGTCCTCCTCCACCCGCGCCGCTCGCCGCCCGGTGGTCTCCAGATCCTCGTCACGGCGGGCGGAACGCCGGCCGATCGGCTCGGCATCGCGGCGCCGACGTGCCACCGGTTCCAGCACCTCGGTCTCGCGGCGCACGACCCGCTCCAGTTCCTCCTCCTCGCGGCGCGAGGCGCGCCGGACGACCGGCTCGAACTCCTCGTCGCGACGGTCCCGGCCGGACCGGACCGGCTCCCGCAACGTGCCCGGCTCGGGGACCACCGGCACGGTGAACCGTTCCGGGTCGTTGCGCCGGATGGTGGGGCTGGCCCAGGTGCCGGAGGTGCTGTCGGCCCAGCTGGTGTCGCGACGGACCCGCTTCTCCCGGCCGTCGTCGGCTTCCTCGCGCCGGCCGGTCAGGGTGCCCAGCAGGGACTTGCCCCGGGTCTCCTCGGTGGACTTGGCCCCGCTCATGACCTCGTTCAGCACCGCGGCCTGCTGCTGCTCGCGGCTGCGCCGTTGCAGGGTGACCGAAAGGCGGACCATCAGGGCGATCACCACCAGCAGTACGCAGGCGAAGTAGCTCAGGCCCACCCAGGTGGCCGGCGGACGGCCGGCGAGCAGGCCGTGGAAGATGGCGAACGGCCAGGACACGTACGCCATCGAGTGCAGGGCACGCCACACCCACTTCGGGCCGACATCGGCGAACCGGGCCCGGATGATGCCGGTCCAGAGCACACCCACCATGAGCAGCGCGGCGATGGTGCCCAGTCCGACATAGAGGCCCCGGCCACCGACGAACGGCACCGCGGCGTCGGTCATCCCCGCCCGGCCGCTGGCGATCTTCGTGATGACGTGGAAGGCCAGCCCGGCCACGCCGAGGATGCCGGTCGCCCGGTGCGCGGACTGCAACAGCACCCGGTGCCGGATGAGCAGCACCAGCCGGTCGGTGGCGAGCAGCCCCATCATCACCGTGAGGCTCAGCGCGACAAGCGCGATCACGCCGGCGAAGAACTCGGTGAAGAAGAAGCCCATCGCGTACATCTTCTGGCCCGCGCCGGTGAGCATCGTCAACGCCCACAGCGCGGCGAGCCCGGACGCGGAGAGCGCCATGATCTGGCCGCGGGACCGGACGCGGATCCCTCGACTGCTGCTGCTGGTACGTACGGCAGCTGCCTTCTCGTTCTGCGTAGCCCGGACCATCTGCTCCTCGATCGTCTCGCGGCGGCGCACCGCCGGCCGACCTGTTCCCCACTCCAGTACGCAGCGCGGCTCCGGTCGGATCAGTGTCGTAAGAAAAAATCTGGTCGAGTTGTCGAACCGCCCCGCCGCCCGGCGCGTATAACGGCCCCGCCGCCCACCGTCCACACCAGTGCATTGACAGGCGTTGAAATCGGCTTGTAACCTTTCTGAAATTTTCAGTCCCGGTTGCAAGGTCCGGGCAACCCGCACCACCTCCCCCGTCCCCCGGCACCCCTGGAGCACCCGATGCATCGACGTCGACTCCGCCCGGCGATCGCCGCCCTCGCCCTGATCGCCGGCCTCCTCGCCCCCGGCGTGGTGACCGCGCCCCCGGCCGTCGCCGCCCCGAGCGGCGGCAAGAAGGTCATCGCCAACCTCTTCGAGTGGAACTGGCCCTCCGTCGCCAGCGAGTGCGCCAGCACCCTCGGCCCGAAGGGCTACGGCTTCGTCCAGGTCTCACCACCCCAGGAGCACGTACGCGGCAACCAGTGGTGGGTGGCCTACCAGCCGGTCAGCTACCGGATCGAATCCCGCAAGGGCACCCGCGCGCAGTTCAAGTCCATGGTCGACACCTGCCACGCGGCCGGCGTGAAGGTGATCGTCGACGCGGTCGTCAACCACATGTCTGGCCAGGCAGGCGGCGGCACCGGCTGGGCCGGCTCGACCTACCAGCACCACGTCTACCCCGGCATCTACCAGTCGCAGGACTTCCACTACTGCGGGCGCAACGGCAACAACGACATCGTCAACTACACCGACCGCTACGAGGTGCAGAACTGCGAGCTGGTCAACCTCTCCGACCTGAAGACGGAGTCCGACTACGTCCGCTCCCGGCTGGCCGCGTACCTCAACGACCTGCTGTCGCTCGGCGTGGACGGATTCCGGCTGGACGCCAGCAAGCACATGCCGGCGGCCGACATCGCCAACATCCGTAGCCGGCTCAACCGGTCGGCGTACATCGTGCAGGAGGTCATCTACGGCGCGGGCGAGCCGATCACGCCGAACGAGTACACCGGCAACGGTGACGTGCACGAGTTCCGCTACGGCAAGGACCTGGCCCGGGTGTTCCGCTCCGAGCGGCTGGCGTACCTGCGCAACTTCGGCGAGGGCTGGGGACACCTGCCCAGCGGCGTCTCCTCGGTCTTCGTGGACAACCACGACACCCAGCGCGACGACGGCGGCGTGCTCACCTACCGCGACCGGGGCATCTACGCCCTCGCGAACGCCTTCATGCTGGCCTGGCCGTACGGCTCCCCGACGGTGATGTCGAGCTACACCTTCAGCAGCCGCGACGCCGGCCCGCCCTCGGACGGCAACAACAAGACGCTCAACACGGTCTGCTACTCCGGCTGGGAGTGCGAGCACCGCTGGCCGGTCATCGCGAACATGGTCGGCTTCCGCAACGCCACCGAGGGCGCCGGGGTCAGCAACTGGTACGACAACGGCAACAACCACATCGCCTTCAGCCGCACCGGCCGGGGCTACCTCACCATCAACGACGAGGGCTCCGCGATCAACGGCCGCTCCTACTACACCGGACTGCCCGCCGGCCGCTACTGCGACATCATCCACGGCACCTTCACCAACGGCACCTGCTCCGGCCCGGTGATCACCGTCGACGCCAACGGCTGGTTCGCCGCCAACATCCCCGCCCACGACGCCATAGCCCTCCACCTCAACGCCCGCCTCCCCTAACCAGCACCCCTTCCCCACCCCTTCCCCGCCGCCGCCCTCCCCGCCGCGACCCGCCGCGACCGCCGCGACCCGCCGCGTTGATCAAGAAGTTTCGGTCGCCCCGCCCGCGGACCCAGACGCAAACTTCTTGATCAACACGCCCGCAGCGGCGGGTGGGGGTGGTGGCGGGGTTGGGGTTTTGGGGTTGTTTGGGGGTTTCGGAGGGTAGGGTGGGAGGGTGGGAGTTTTGGGGGTTTTGGGGTCGCGGGGGCGGCGGGGGGTCGCTGTCGGGTTGGGCGTGGCGGTGCTGATGGGTGGGGCCGCGTACACGGGGTGGGCGCTGACGCCGACGCCCGGGGCGGCGCCGGTCGCTGGGCCCACCGGAGACGCGGTGGTGCCGACCGCGGAGGTGCCGCCCTCGGCCGACGCCGAGCGGGTGCTGCCCGCCGCACCGGCGCCGGACGGACTGCCGGAGATCGACTACGACCCGGCCCCAGCCGGTTTCCCCGACGACCCGGACGCCCTGGACACCGCACCGCTGACCCGGGGCCTGCACCCGACCCGCAGGATCGCCGCGTACGACGCGCCCGGTGGGCGGCCGCTGGCGTTTCTGATGCCGACGATCAGCGAGGTGGAACTCACCGTGCCGATCGCCCGCCGCGAGTCCGGCTGGACAGCGGTGCTGCTGCCCTCGGCCAACCGCAAACTGGCCTGGCTACCACCCGGCGGCTTCCGTACCGTCGCGCTGCGCGACCAGATCGTGGTGGAACGGACCCCGTTCCGGCTGACCTGGTACCGCGACGGCACCGCGCAACGATCCTGGCCGGTGAGCCTCGGCCAACGCGGCCAGGAAACCCCGCTCGGCCGGACCTTCGTGCTGGGCCGCACCCCACCACCGGAGTCGGTCTACGGCGGCGTGGACATCTACGCTCTCGGCTCGATCCCCGACGACCTGGATTCGGTGCCGGCCGGGCTGCGCGGCGCGCACATCGGCATCCACACCTGGTACCACGACGGGGAGCTGGGCCAGCAGACCACGAACGGCTGCATCCGGTTGACCGCCAGCGGCCAGCGCCTGCTACTGGAGAAGGTGCGTCCGGGCACGCCGGTGGTGGTCGTCGACGAACTGCCCGCCCCACCCTCCACCGCCTGAGCCGACCTGCTCGGCGCTCCGGCGAGGTCCACGAGCACCGCCGCGCCAGAGTCAGTGACCGGCAACCGACGTCCGGTCGTGCGGTCGCAGCGGTTGGCGCGGCAACCCGCCGGTTGACGGGACCAACCGTCGCCAGAGGAACTCCAGTGACAAGGCCTCGATGAACGCGCGCTGCTCGTTGTTGGCCGCCGCGCCGTGCCCGCCCTCGACGTTCTCGTAGTAGGCCACGTCGTGACCGTGCTCGCGCAGCCGGGCGGTCATCTTTCGGGCGTGTCCGGGATGCACCCGGTCGTCGCGGGTGGAGGTGATGAACAGGACCGGTGGGTACCGCACCTCGCTTCGCACGTTGTGGTACGGCGAGTACTCCCGCAGGTAGGCCCAGTCTTCCGGAACGTCCGGGTCGCCGTACTCGGCGATCCATGATGCCCCGGCCAGCAGCCGGTGGTAGCGGCGCATGTCCAGCAGCGGAACGTGCGCGACGACGGCACCGAAGACGGTCGGGTAGCGGGTCAGCATCACGCCCATCAGCAGGCCACCGTTGCTGCCGCCCTCGATGCCCAACTGGTCCGGCGTGGTGATTCCCCGGGCCACCAGGTCGGTGGCGATCGCCGCGAAGTCCTCGTACGCTCGGGGCCGGTTCTCCCGCAGCGCGGCCCGGTGCCAGCGGGGGCCGTACTCCCCGCCGCCCCGGATGTTCGCCACCACGTAGCTGCCGCCGCGCGCCAGCCAGCCCCGGCCGGTGATCCCGCCGTAGCCGGGAGTCATCGACACCTCGAAGCCGCCGTACCCGTAGAGCAGCGTCGGCCTGGCCGCCGCCTCCGGATCGCCGACCACGAAGTAGGGCACCCGGGTGGCGTCGGCGGAGGTGGCGAAGAACTGGCGTACCGCCAAGCCGTCGGTGTCGAAGAACGCCGGTGCCCGCTTCAGCGTCTCGACGCTGCCACCGACCTGCCCGAGGCGCAGGGTGGCCGGTTGGAGGAAGCCCTCCGAGGCGACCAGATAGGCGTTGCCCGACTCGGGGTCGGTCTCGACAAGGCAGCCTTCCTCGTCCGGCGGCACTCCCGGCAGCGGTTCGCGCCGCCAGCCGTCCTCGCCGGGGGTGAGGATCTCCAGCCGACTGTGTACGTCGGTGAGCGTGGTCAGGATCAGGTGGTCACGGGTCCAGGCGAAGCCGCCGAGTGAGGTGTGCTCGTCGGGTCGGAACAAGACCGTCAGCTGCCGGCTGCCGGCAAGGAACGCGTCGAAGCGGATCGCCAGCAGGGCACCCGGCGGGTGGGTCGACTGACCCAGTGTCCACGGCGTGCGCGGCCAGACCAGCAGCCATTCCCGGTGTACGTCCCAGCCGGCGTCCTCGGGCACCGGGATCCGGACCCACTCCCCCGACCCGGTCAGCAGGTAGCTCTCCGCCCGGTAGAAGTCGAGGCTGCGACCCACGAAGTCCCGCTCGAAGCCGGGCGTCGGGTCATGCCAGCCGTGCGCGCCGACGTCCTCGGTGGCCGCCTGGTAGACCAGTTCGGCCTCGGCCAGTGGGGTGCCGCGCCGCCACCGCCGGATGGTGCGGGGATAGCCGGAGTCGGTCAACGAGCCCGGCCCGAGGTCGGTGCCGACGAAGATCTGGTCCGCGTCGATCCAGCACACGTCGGTCTTGGCCTCGTCGATGGTGAACCCACCGTCCACGAACGCCCGGTCGACCAGGTCGTACTCGCGCACCACCACCGCGTCCGCGCCGCCCCGCGACAGACTGACCAGGCAGCGCCGGTGCCGCGGTGGCAGCGTCCGCGCACCACCCCAGACCCAGTTCTCGCCCTCCCGCTCGGCAAGCGTGTCCAGGTCGAGCAGGACGTCCCAGTCCGGCTCGGCCCGGCGGTACTCATCGAGCGTCGCACGTCGCCACAGCCCGCGTGGATGGGCGGCGTCGCGCCAGAGGTCGTAGTAGTAGCCGTCGCCGCGCCAGGCCGGGTACGGGATGCGGTCGTCCGCGTCGAGCACCTGCCGGATCTCGGCCTTCCGGACCGCGAACGCCGGGCCGCCGGTCAACGCCGCGACGGTCTCGGCGTTGCGGGCCCGGACCCAGGTCGCGGCCTCCGGGCCGTCCAGGTCCTCCAACCAGAGGTACGGGTCATCACTGTCGTCGGTCGAGATCGCCACCCTCGAACTATCGCCGACGTACCTTTCGGCACCGGACTCGGCTGCTGTCGACATGGCGACTCCCATGGCAGGGTCGCCCGCTGCCACGCGCTGAGCTTCCCCGGCTAGGTATCAGAATCACCCGAACTTGATATCATCCTGGCGGCGAAACAACCTTGGGGGCGACATGTCCAGAACGATCCTTGACGTCGATGACGAACTCCTCGCGCAGGCTTCCAAGATCTTTGGCACGACCACGAAGAAGGCGACCGTCAACGCAGCGCTAAAGGCCGCGGTCGACCGGGAGAAGCGACGTGAGTTCGCCGACTGGCTCAAGAGCGGCGGCCTGCCGGATCTCACCGGACAGGCCGGTACCAGACCGGACGCGGCGTGAGTCGGGAACTGTATCTGCTCGACAAGTCCGCTCTGGCCCGCTGGCCCAAGCCGGTAGTCGCGCCAGTGCTCGACGAACTTTCCGAACGTGGCCTGCTGGCGGTGTGTGGCTCGGTCGAGATCGAGGTGATCCAGAGCGCCCGGACGGTCAAGGACGCGCAGCGTGCTCGCTGGTTACTTGGCGGCTTCCACTGGCTCCCCACCCCCGACGAGGTCTGGGACCGGGCCGTCGAGGTGCAGCTCCAGGCGCTGCACAAGGGTAATCATCGGGCACTTTCCATGGCGGACCTACTGATCGGCGCGACCGCCGAGCGGCACGGAGTCACCGTGCTGCACTATGACGGTGACTACGACATGATCACCGCCATCACCGGCCAGCCCACCACCTGGGTCGTGCCGCCCGGCACCGCAGACTGATCGACCCAGCCGCCCGCCGGAGGCAGCCACCCCCTCACGGCACCGGAAAATGGACGACGCAGCGGATCGGTGACGTCCGGCCCTGGCATGGGCACGGGCTGCCGGGGTATGACCGAGACATGAGGGCGAGTTTCCGGCTCGGCCGGATCGCGGGCGTACCGGTCGGGGTCAACTGGAGTGTCCTGGTCATCTTCGCGCTGATCTGGTGGGGGCTGTCGGCCAACCTGTTCCCCGAGTCGTACCCGGATCGGTCCGTGGTCGCGTACCTGCTGGCCGGGCTGACCGCCGCGGTGGTCTTCTTCCTCGGCCTGCTCGCCCATGAGGTGTCCCACGCGGTGGTGGCCAAGCGCAACGGCCTGGGCGTGCAGGGGATCACCCTGTGGCTCTTCGGCGGGGTCGCCGAGTTGCGCGGCGAGGCCCGCTCCCCCGGCGCGGAGCTGCGCATCTCCGGGATCGGACCGCTGGTCAGTCTGATCATCGGCATTTTCTTCGGTGCCATCGCGACGCTGCTCGCGCTGGCCGGGGTGCAGGGGTTGCTGCTGGGCGTGATGGCCTGGCTCGGCGGCATCAACCTGCTGCTGGCCGTGTTCAACATCCTGCCGGCGGCACCGTTGGACGGTGGGCGGCTGCTGCGGGCGGCGGTGTGGAAGGCCACCGGCGACCGGACCCGCGCCACCGTGGTGGCGGCCCGGGCCGGTTGGATTCTCGGTCTGGCACTCATCGGGTTCGGGCTGTGGCGGTTCCTCACCGGCACCGGCACCGGCGTCGGCGGGTTGTGGCTGGCGTTGATCGGCTGGTTCCTGATCGGCGCGGCCACCATGGAGGAGCGGCAGGCCAGAGTGGGCGACGCGCTGCGTGGCATCCGGGTCGCCGACGTGATGACCCCGCAGCCGCAGACCGCGTCGGGCGAGCTGACGGTGGCCGACTTCGTGGACAACTACCTCTTCGCGTACCGGCACACGGCGCTGCCGCTGATCGAGGACGGCCGGCCGGTCGGGCTGGTCACCCTCGACCGGGTACGCGGCGTGCCGTCCGGCGAGCGGGGCAGCACCACCCTGGCGGCGGTGGCGTGCCGCGCCGACGACCTGGTGCTCGCCTCTCCCGACGAGCCGCTCACCGACCTGCTGCCCCGGCTCAGCGAGTGTGCCGACGGCCGGGCGCTGGTGGTCACCGACGGCCGACTGGTCGGCATCGTCTCCCCCAGCGACATCAGCCGCGCCGTGCAGCGCAGCAGCATGCGCGACCAGCTCACCACCGGCCGCTGACCGCCGGCTGCCGGCTGCCGCTGTCTCAGTCGAGATGGTCGGCCGGGGCGGTCTGCAGCAGCCAGGCCAACGGCATGCGGGCCTGCTCGACGTACCGCCTGTCGCCGCCGAGTTCGTGCAACGTGACCGTCTGCGCCCCGTCCCGGTCCACCACCCAGTACCGGGGGATGCCGGCCCCGGCGTACTCGCGCACCTTTGTCACCGAGTCCATCGCCTCGGAGCCGGGCGACACGATCTCGATCACGAGCGCGACGTCAGCCACCGCCGACCACACGCCACGCCGGGGAGGTTTGCGCCAGACGCTGAGGTCCGGAATCCGGCCACCGTTGCCGTCCGGCCCGGGGATGCCTACACCGACCGCCTGGAGCACCTGTTCCGCAGGCCAGCCCGCCATGATCAGCCAGGCGAACAGACGGCTCGCGATCGTCGCGTGCTCCGAGTCGGGCGACGGCATGACCGACAGGACACCCTCGGGGCTGGTCTCGTAACGGTGACCGTTCGCGTCGGCGGCGTTCATCGCCGTCACGTCGTCGAGCGTCACGACGGCGGGCATGTGCATGCCGACAGCCTCAGCGCTCATGCGCCCACCCTAGTTCGATGTCCGGGCACGTCCACCGGGCCGCGCCGCGTCGGCCCTGGTCAGCGGGGAAACAGCTGGTCGAGTTCCTCGGTGCGGAACCTGCCCTCGGGGTCTAGGCGGGCCACCAGCGCGGCGAACTCGGTCCAGCGGGGATAGGTCTCGGCGATCGTCCCGGTCGGCATGGTGAAGACCTTGCCCCAGTGCGGCCGGGGCGCGAACGGGGCCAGCGCCCGCTCGACCTCGGCGACCACCGGCAGCACCGCCGCCGCGTCGGCGATCCAGGTGAAGTGCACCGCGAGGCTGTCGCGGCCGTACTGCGGGCTGAGCCACAGCTCGTCGGCGGCGATGGTGCGCAGCTCGCTGGTCTGCGCGACCGGGGCGATCAGGTGCGCCACCTGGTCCAGCGCGGCGAGCGCGTCGGCGGCCATCGCGCGGGGCAGGTGGTACTCGGACTGCAACTCGTCGCCGTTGCTCGGGGTGAAGCCGAGCCGGAAGTGCGGCAGCCGCTCGTGCCAGGGGCCGGGCACGCCGAGCTGCTCGGTGCAGTTGACCATCGGCATGCCGGGCACCGGGTGCCAGGGCCGGTCGGCCGCCGTGGTGCCGAGCCAGTCCGCCGGAGGTTCCGGCTGGTGCGCGAGCTGCTTGCACCAGACCTGGGTGCCGCGGGTGGAGCGCCAGTCGGTGAAGACACTGACGCTGTACGCCGAGGCGAGCGCCTCGTCCAGCGCCTCACGGGGCAGGTCGAGGCGGACGTACTGGCGTATCTCGAAGGTGGGCACCACGTCCAGGGTGAGCCGGGTGACGATGCCCAGCGCGCCGAGGGAGACCACCATGCCGGTGAAGTCGGGGTCGGTGCGGTCCACGGCGAGCAGGTCACCGGCGGCGGTGACCAGTTCCAGCCCGGCGACGGCGGTGGCCAGGTTGCCGACGGTCTCGCCGGAGCCGTGGGTGCCGGTGGCGACCGCGCCGGCCACCGAGATGTGCGGCAGCGAGGCGAGGTTGGCCAGCGCGTACCCCCGCTCGTGCAGCCAGGTGGCCAGGTCGCCGTAGCGCAGCGCGGCCGGCACGTGCACCACCCGCCGCTGTTCGTCCAGGTGCGGGGTGGCCGGCAGTCCGGCCAGCGTGACCAGGTCTCCGGTGGTGTCGCCGAGCCGGTTGAAGGAGTGTCCGCTGCCCACCGCCCGGAGTCGGTCGCTGCCGGCGACCAGTTCCCGCAGCTCGTCAACGGACGACGGCTGATGGAACGCGCGGGCCGCGTACTCGACGTTGCCGGCCCAGTTGCGGTGCGTCGACACTTACGACCCCCTCTGCCCGCCGGCGGTTACCGCCGGCTCCGTCGGGGAACCCTACGCCGATGAGCAGCTACCGTGATCCCGCCCCTCGTGGCGACGTTTACCCCTCCGAGGAGGAGATCGATCCGGCCGGCAACGGCGTGGAGCCCGCCACCGGTCCCGCCGGCACCCTCGACGGCGCCGCGGTCACCTGGTCCGACGCCGGACCGTGGGCGAGCCAGCCGGACCCGCAGCCCATCCCCACCCCGGAGCCGGTGCCGGAGCCGCCGCCCGCCCCCGGACCGCCGCCCCGGGTCGACGCCGGCGCCCGGTCGATCGTGACCCGGCACATGGACGGTTCGGTCCAGGTGGTCACCGACTTCGACGGCGACGGCGTGGCCGACCAAGTGCAGTTCGACCTCGACGGGGACGGGCTGCCGGACGTCACCTACCTCGACCGCGACCGGGACGGCCAGCTCGACACGGTGCTGCGCGAGGAGCACCGGGTCTGAGATCGGCTCCGATTGCGGCATGCCGGTGTCGCCGGGGCGGCTGATACCCCGGCTTGCCGCAATCGGAGCCGCCCCGTGCTGGCCGGCGTCAGAGCTGCCGCATCACCTCGGCCGCGACCAGGTCCAGGTGGTCCAGGTCGGTCAGGTCCAGGACCTGGAGGTAGAGGCGCTGGCTGCCGACCTCCGCGTACCGGCCGATGGTGTCGATGACCTCGGCGGGCGTGCCGGCGAGGCCGTTGGCGCGCAATTCGTCCGGTTCCCGGCCGATCGCGGCGGCCCGTCGCGCCACCTCGGCGTCGTCCTTGCCGCAGCAGAGCACCAACGCGTTGGACCAGGTCAGCTGCTCCGGGTCGCGGCCGATGTCGGCGCAGGCGGCGCGGACCCGCGCGAACTGTGCCACCGTCTCGTCGATCGAGACGAACGGCAGGTTGAACTCGTCGGCGTAGCGGGCGGCGAGCTGCGGCGTACGCTTCGCGCCCTTGCCACCGAGCAGGATCGGCGGGTGTGGGCGCTGCACCGGCTTGGGCAACGCGGGCGAGTCGACCACCTGGTAGTGGCGGCCGGTGAAGTCGAACGTCTCGCCCGACGGGGTACGCCACAGACCGGTGATCACCGCGAGCTGCTCGTCCAGCCGGTCGAACCGCTCCCCCAGCGGCGGGAACGGGATCCCGTACGCCTGGTGCTCGGCGTCGTACCAGCCGGTGCCGATGCCCAGCTCGACCCGCCCGCCGCTCATCTGGTCGACCTGCGCGACGGTGATGGCGAGCGGGCCGGGCAGCCGGAACGTCGCGGCGCTCATCAGCGTGCCGAGCCGGATGGACCGGGTGTCCCGGGCCAGCCCGGCCAGCGTCGTCCAGGCGTCGGTGGGGCCGGGCTCGCCGCTGACCGACCCCATCTTGAGGTAGTGGTCCGACCGGAAGAAGGCGCCGAAGCCGGTCTCCTCGGCGCGTCGGGCCACGGCGAGCAGGTCGTCGTAGCTGGCGCCCTGCTGAGGTTCGGTGAAGATCCGCAGTTCCATGGGTCGAGCATAGGTAAGCGGCAGGTGTGTCGCTTTGCCTCGTGCCATGGTGCGTCGACGGCCGGCGTCCGCCCCGCCTCGGACGCCGGCCGGTCGACGGTCAGGGGGTCGCGCGTCGGATGGTCAGGTAGCTGAGGCCGGCGAGCAGCACCGTGAGCAGCGCCGGCCAGCCGACCAGCAGCGTCCACCCGGGCTGGTCGGCGAACCAGCCGCCGATCGCCGACCACCAGCCCCGCCAGGTGGCGAGCACGACGAGCCCACCGATCCCGGCCAACGCGACGGTGCTCAGCATCAGCAGGCCGTTGACGCCCCACCGCTTGAAGACCAGCGCGATGGCGATGCCGATGAAGCCGAGCAGCAGGAACGGGATCGCGAAGCCGAGGAACCGCAGCACCGGGTTGTCCACCAGCAGGAAGGGAATGCCGAAGAAGGTCAGGTTGACGCCCCACCCGTCGGTGGCCTCCTCGATCACGGCCAGCAGGTAGAGCACCGCCCCGTAGCTGATCGCCTGCCCGAGGTAGTTGAGCACGTTGCCGAGGTAGAAGCTGCGGCGGGAGACGCCCAGCCCGATGGCGAACGGGAAGTCCTGGGTGATCGCGTTGACGCTGGCCACGAACATCACCACGTAGATGCTCATCAGCCCGCCGGTGGTCGGCTCGAAGTCGTCGGCCTCGTTCATCGCGCTGAACAGGGCCAGGTTGATGAGGAAGCTGAGCGCGAGGATCCCCCACGGCCAGCCGACCACGCTGCGCCAGCCGATGAACTGGAGCCGGGCCACGGTCAGGGCGCGGTTCATCGGACGGCCTCCTTGTCTGCCACGGCGGCGCCACCGGCCGCGTGCCCGTTTGTCGAGGTGGTCAGGCGTACGACGATGTCCTGCAACGAGGACGCTTCGAGGTCGAGGCCCAGCGACCGGGCGCGGTCGTGCGCGGCCAGGCCGAAGTCGCCGCGTACGGTGGCCCGGGCCGTGCCGCCGAGCGAGGCCCGGTGCAGTTCGGTGCCGGTACGGGTGAACTCGTCCACCGCGGCGACCGGACCGGAGACGGTGACCACCTGGCCGCGCAGCGCCTCCGCCTCGACGTCGAGCAGGAGCCGACCCCGGTCGATCAGCAGGACGTGCTCGATCAGGTCGCTGACCTCGTCGATGAGGTGGGTCGACAGCACGATGGTGCGGGGATGCTCGGTGTAGTCGGCCAGCAGGTGGTCGTAGAAGAGCTGCCGGGAGACGGCGTCCAGGCCCAGGTAGGGCTCGTCGAAGAAGGTCAGCGGAGCGCGCGAGGCGAGCCCGACGACGATGCCGAGCGCGGAGAGCATGCCCCGGGAGAGCTTGCGGACGTTGCGCCCGCGCGGCAACTGGAACACGTCGACAAGTCGCTGGGCGAGCGCCTCGTCCCAGCCCGGATGCACCAGGCGAGCCGCCCGCAGGACATGCGCGACCCGCAGGTGCGACGGGTAGGTCTGGCTCTCCTTGATGAAGGAGATCCGGGAGAGCACCTGTTCGTTCTCGTACGGGTGCTGCCCGAAGACGCTGACCTCTCCACTGCTGGCGAAGTTCTGCGCGGTGAGGATCTGCATCAGGGTGGTCTTGCCGGCACCGTTGCGCCCCAGCAGGCCGTGGATCCGATGCTCGGCGAGCGAGAAACTGACCCCGTCCAGGGCGGTGACTCCCTGGTACCGCTTGGTCAGCTCGGTGACGGTGACGACCGCGCTCATCGGCCATCCTCCCAGGTGTCGATCATGCTCTTGAGTTCGGCCGGTTCGATGCCGAGCTTGCGCGCTTCGGTCAGCAGCGGCCGAACGTACTGTCGGGCGAACTCGTCGCGGCGCCGGCCGCGGAGCTTCGCTCGGGCGCCGGGAGAGACGAACATGCCGATTCCTCGCTTCTTGTAGAGAGTTCCGTCGTCGACCAGCTTGTTGACCCCCTTGGCGGCGGTCGCGGGGTTGATCCGGTGGAAGGCGGCCAGCTCGTTCGTCGAAGGCACCTGGCTCTCCTCGGCGAGCGTCCCGTCCAGGATCGAGTTCTCCAGCAGCTCCGCGATCTGGAGGAAGATCGGCCGGCCGTCCTCCATCACGTCCACCATCCCCAGTCGCCACACTGGTTGGCTGGTTCATTACTCATGTAACTAACCATGCAACCTGAGCGGCGGTGCTGTCAAGGGATGGATGGCGGCGTTAACCTTCCGGCCCGACCGGCGCGTCTACCTGTCGGGAGGTACGCATGACCGACAGGTATCCGGCGCCACCGGAGGGCTTCGCCGATTTCGTGGCGGCCCGGTCCGCCGCGCTGCTGCGCTCCGCCTGGCTGCTCACCGGCGACGCCGGCCGCGCCGAGGATCTGCTCCAGACCGTGCTGGCCGGGGCGTGGCGACGCTGGTCGACCGTGGTCGCGGCCGAGCATCCTGAGGCGTACCTGCGGCGGGCACTGTTCACCACCTACGTCTCCTGGTGGCGACGACGGTGGCGGGCCGAGTTGCCGGCCGCCAGGCCGCCGGAGGACACCGGACCCGGTGACCTGGCCCGCGAGTCGGCCGACCGGGACGCGGTCCGCCGGGCGCTGGCCCGGCTCAGCCGCCAGCAGCGGGCGATCGTGGTGCTGCGCTACGTCGAGGACCTCTCCGTGGAGCGGACCGCCCAGGTGCTGGGCTGCTCGCCGAACACGGTGAAGGTGCAGTCGTCGCGTGCCCTGCGCAGCCTGCGTACCGATCCGGACCTGAGCCTGTTCACCAACCGGGAGGTCGTGCCGTGACCCGTGACGACGAGGACATCCGAGGGCTGCTCGCCGGGGCCGTACCGCCGCTTGCCGCACCGCGTAACCGGGTCGCCGAGGTCGGCGTGCGGGTACGCCGGCACCGTCGCCGAGTGGCCGGCGGCGCGGCGGCGGCGGTCGCGCTCACCGTCGGCCTGGGCGTCGGCCTGCCGAACCTGGTGGCCGGTCCGGACGGCGAGCGGGTCGCGCCGGTGACCACACCCAGCCCGCGTGGCGAGGCGTCCTGCCCGACAAGTCTCGGCGACCGCCCGGACCTCGCGTCCGTGCGCTACGGCGACGACGAGCCGCTGGTCCCCACCGGAGCGGTGGAGGTCATCAGATGCCAGGTGCCGGTCGGCAGCGGCCCCGACCCGGCGTACCGGCTCGGACCCCGCACCCTCACCACCGGAGTCGACGAGATCGTCCGACTGCTCAACTCCCAGCCACCGACCCAGCAGGACGGACAGGGTAGGCCGCTGCCGGACGGTCAGGAGCTGCGGTGCACGCGGAAGGCCACCACCGACGAGACGGTCCTGGTGTTGCGCTACCCGGACCGGGACCCGGTCACGGTCTGGACGGACTACAACTGCCGGGTGACGGTCACCGCCACCCACGGCCGGGGGACGGATATCCAGGTCGCCATAACATTCCTCGACCGGTACCGGGCGCAACTGGCGGCGACCACCGATCCCGCCTCCGTCACCAGCCCGGCCTGCCCGGCCACCTTCCCGGTCGAGCGCATGCGGAAGAACTCCGGGCACCACCCGCCGAACTGGATCAGGTTCAACAACACCGACCCGTACCGGTCCCTGCCGGACCCACTCGTCGAGTTCACCGCCTGCCGCTACGTCGCGCGGGGCGAGCTTGGGGAGTTGGCCGTACAGCAGCGGCGGCGCACGGACGCGGACCAGGTGCGAGCCCCGCTCAATGGCGCCTTCGACAGGTCCTCGAAGAGCAGCGACTGCGGCGACTGGCCGGACTACCAGGAACCCACCGTATTCGACACGCTCACCGTGGCCGATGTCACCGGAGAGACGGCCGAGTTCTGGATCCGGCACGAGCCGTGCCGCAGCGTCAACAACAACGAGCTCACCCCAGAACTGTTGGACGTCCTGACCGACCTGCTCGGCCAGCCGCCGTCGCGGTGAGCCGGTGCGACGCGGGTCGGACCTGACGGGGGTCGGCCCGCCGCGCACGCCGACCCGGTCCGGCAGTCACACCGGACCGGGCCGGCGCACCGGGATCAGCCGTACGGTGGGCGGGCGTACGCGGCCCGCAGCGCGGCCAGCCCGGTCGACTTCGGGCTGAGGGTGCCCCAGCCGGAGTTGAAGTAGTTCGTCCTGGCGATCAGGGGGCCGCGCTCGGCGTTGAGCCGGGCGATGGCCGGCGGCACGGTGGCGATCCAGGCCGCCTGGTCGGGAATCTCGATGACCCGTACACCCCACTCGGCGATCAGCACCGGACGGGACAACGCGACCGGGCCCAGATCGGCCACCGCCCAGTCCTTGGTGCGCCGGAACCGTTCCAGCGCGGTGTGGCTGGCGTTCGTGGCGTAGACGTTCCACTGGAGGTAGTCCAGCCGGGTCATCAGCGCCTCCGGGTGGGTGCGCCGGAAGCAGTCCCGGTTGAAGCCGCCGACCCCGACCGAGAAGGTGCTGCCCTGCGGCAGCCCCTTGGCCCGGAACCAGTTGACGATGTACGTCACCGCCTGCACCGACCGGGCGTCCGACTCGGCCCAGGTGTACGCCTTGCCGGCCTCCGTGGTGCCGAACTCGTGATCGGTGTCCAGCTCGGAGGCGAGCTGGATGTTCACCCCGAAGCCCATGGTCCGGTACTGCGACAGCGCCCGAGCCAGCAACCCGTCGCACTGCCCGGCGAGAACCTGGCCGTAGCCGTACGCCTTCGGCCAGATCGCGCCGGGCCGTTGCTGGATGGTCATCGCCGGGGCGGGAACCGTGTACCGCACCCCGTCCACGGTGAAGGTCTGCGGCCCGGTGTCGGGCGCGCCGTAGTGCTTCAGTTCGAGCACCATGTTGATCTGCACCCCGGCCCGCCCCAGGGTGATCAGCCAGGGTCGCTCGTAGCCGGGGAAGATGTAGGCGTCGGCGAAGCTGCGGTACTGGGTCAGCGACCGGAAGTTGCCGCCGGCCATGTCGGCGGTCGGATCCGCACCACCGGAGAGGTAGTAGCCGCCGAGCACCGGCGGCAGCACGGTGTAGGCGACGCTGGCGGTGGCGGTCCGACTGGCGGAGTCGCGCACGGTGACGGTCACCCGCGGCATCACGCCACCGCCCGGTAGACAGCCACCGCGCCGTCGTCGGAGACCCGGGACCAGGTACGCCCAGAGTCGTCGGCGACGGTGACGGTGAGCGGGTCGATCACGGCGGTCACCGAGACGGGGGCGCTGCGGTTGCCCTGCGCGTCGGCCACCGTGACCGTCACGGTGAGCCGCTGGTGGTCCGCGTCGCCGTAGTTGACGGTCAGCAGCATCTGCTCGCCGGGTGAGTAGATGGTGGGGTTCATCGAGGCGTTGGCGGTGGGAGCGGCCATGGCAGCTCCTTCCTGGCTTGGTCGTCGCGACCAGCGGTGCAGCTACCGTCGGTGCGGCTGGTCGGCGACGGCGGGCCGGCGCCGGGCGGCGCGGCGGCGCCCCGGCGTTTCCGTGCTGGCGGCCGGCGGGGCGTCACCGCCCCGACTCGGCCGGAGGATCGGATGTGGCCCGCCATCCGCAGCCTCGCTACCTGCTACAACAATGCGTCGGGGCAGGCCACGCCGTCCTGTCCGGTTACGGACATATCGACCATTATGGAGGCGACACGTGAAGTATCTGATGCTGATCTACGGCAACGAGGAGATCTGGGGCAGCCTGCCGGACGGCGACCTGGCCACGTTGATCGGTCAGGTCGACGCCTTCAACGAGGCGTTGCGGGCCTCCGGTGAGTTGGTCGACGTGCAGGGGTTGGTGTCCCGGCCCCGGTCGGTGCGGATCACCGCCGACACTCCGGTGGTGACGGACGGGCCGTACCTGGAGGCCAAGGAGTACGTCGGGTCGTACTTCGTGGTCGACGTCCATGACGAGCAGCGGGCGTTGGAGATCGCCCGGGCCTACCCGGGTCTGCGGTTCGGCACCTCCGGCGGCGGCATCGAGATCTGGCCGCTGATGGCCGGCGACGGAGCGGACCGCTGAGTCTCGACGGGGCCACCGTCGAGCTGCTGCGCCGGCTCGCACCGCAGGTGCTGGCCACGTTGGTGCGCCGGTACGGCGACTTCGGCCGGGCCGAGGACGCCGTGCAGGAGGCGCTCGTCGCCGCCGTGGAGAGGTGGCCGCTCGACGGCGTACCCGAGCAACCGTCGGGCTGGCTGCACACCGTCGCCGCCCGCCGCTACGTCGACCTGGTGCGCACCGAGGTCGCCCGCACCCGCCGCGAACGTACGGCGCTGGACCTCACCCCCCGCGACGCGCTCGTCGTCCCCGCGCCCGACACCGTGCCACCCCGGGACGACCTGCTGGAGTTGTTCCTGCTCTGCTGTCACCCATCGCTGCCCGCGCCCGCCCAACTGGCACTGACCCTGCGTGCGGTGGGTGGGCTCACCACCGCCGAGGTCGCCGCCGCCTTCCTGGTGTCGGAGCGGACCATGGGGCAACGGATCTCGCGGGCGAAGCTGCGCCTGCGGGCGGCGGGTGCCCGGTTCGCACCGCCACCGACGGCGGAACGCAAGGCCCGGCTGGCCGTCGTACGCCAGGTGCTGTACCTGATGTTCAACGAGGGATACAGCGCCAGCAGCGGCCCTCAACTGCGCCGCGCCGAGCTGACCGGGCAGGCACTGCGGTTGACGCGCCGGCTGCACGAGCAACTGCCCGACGACGCCGAGACGACCGGCCTGCTCGCGCTGATGCTGCTCACCGAGGCCCGAGCGGCGGCCAGGGTCGACCGGGACGGCGATCTGGTGCCGCTGGCGGAGCAGGACCGCCAGTTGTGGGATCGGGTGGCGATCGCCGAGGGTTGTGCACTTGTCGAACGGAGTCTGGCCGCCGCGCCACCGGGGCCGTACCGGGTCCAGGCCGCCATCGCGGCGGTGCACGCCGAGGCGCCGAGCGCCGAGGCCACCGACTGGCCCCAGGTGCTCGCCCTGTACGAGGTGCTGGAGCACCTCGCACCCAACCCGGTGGTCACGCTGAACCGGGCGGTGGCGGTGGGCATGGTGCACGGGCCCGTCGCCGGGCTGGCCCTGCTCTGCGAGGTGGAGTCGGGGCCGTTGGCCGGGCACCACCGACTGCACGCCGTCCGCGCCCACCTGCTGGAACTCGCCGACGACCGGCCCGCCGCGGCCGCGCAGTGGCGGGCAGCGGCGCAGCACGCCGGCAGCGACCCCGAGCGGCGGTACCTGCTGCGCCGAGCCGCCACCGCGAGTGACCCGGACCGTCCACCATGTGAACCAGGTCACCTTCGGGGTCGGTAGAAGCGTGCCGTACCGCTCCGATCCACAGGTGGATCGGCACCCACGGTGGGTGCCGTCGCACCCGGGAGGAACAGCACATGACGAAGGTGACCGCCCAACTGTCGGTGTCGCTGGACGGCTGCTACGCCGGCCCGCAGCACGACGGCGTGGGCGACTGGCTGCGGTCGGCGGAGAGCCACGGCTTCTTCCGGGTGACCCGGTGGGCCACCGAGGCGATGGCGTGGCGCGAACGGCAGGGTTTCGCCGGCGGCCGGCACGACGCCGACTCCGAGATCATCGCCGAGTCGTTCGCCGCGGCCGGCGCGTACGTGATGGGTCGCCGGATGGCCGACGGCGGCGAGGTGCCGTGGGGCGACGAACCACCGTTCCGCGCTCCGGTCTTCGTGGTGACCCACCGGCCCCGCCCGACGTTGCACCGCCAGGGTGGCACCAGCTTCACCTACGTCACCGACGGGCTGGCCAGCGCGGTGGCCCAGGCCCGGGCCGCAGCCGGTGACCGGAACGTCGCGGTGGCCGGCGGGGGCAGCCTGGTCCGGCAGGTGCTGCGGGCGGGTCTGCTCGACGAACTGGAGTTGCACGTGGTGCCGGTCGTCCTCGGTGCCGGGCTCCGACTCTTCGACGACCTGGCTCTCGACGACTTCGAGGCGATCGAGCTGACCCCCGAACGGGTACTCGCCAGCCCGCACGTCACCCACGTCCGGTACGCGGTGCAGGGTCGCGCCCCGCTGGTCCTCGACGACCGCGGCCGCGGCACCGGCACCCCGTAGGCCGTGCCGTCGGCCGGTGGCGCCGTCAGCGGGTGGCGAGGAAGCTGAGCACCTCGGACCACCCGTCGCGGCGGGCGGCGGCGTCACCGGCCCGGGAGCCGCCGTGGATCTGCTCGCCGGTGCGGCCCTGGTGCACCGTCTTCGACGGCAGGTACGGGAAGGTGCCCACGCCGTGACCGGCCTCCGGGTAGAGCAGCACCCGGTGGGGTGGACCACCGAGGGCCAGCACCAGCTCGGCGGCGTAGGTCGGCGCGTCCCAGAGCAGGTCGTCCGCCCTGGCGATGGCCAGTACCGGTCCGTCGATCCGGTCGACGGGTATCGGGCCGCTCGGTACCGGCCGGCCACGGTAGGTCCAGGCGGGCGCTCCGGTGTACGGGTAGCCGAGGTGGACGATGCTGCTCGGGGCGTAGGCGACGACGGCGCCTACCAGGTCAGGGCGCTGTTGCGCCAACAGCAACGCGGCCTCGGTGCCGCGCGAGTAGCTCATCACCGCCACCTCGCCACCGGCGTGCGAGGCGAGACGTTCGGCGGCGGTGACGAAGTACTCCAGCGGGATGTCGTGCAGGCTGTCCGGCAGCCCCGGCGCGCCGAAGTAGCCCAGGCACAGCACCGGGTGCCCGCGGGAGGCGAGCAGCGGCGCGTCGTACAGCCCGCCGACGCCGCCCTCCGAGCCACCGAACCACAACACCCCGCGCCGTCGCGGCACATCCGGCGGCGGCAGGACGAGCAACCCGTGAACCCCGTCGGCCGCCCGGGTCAGCTCGGTGAAGGAGACCGGACCCGCCGTCCAGTCCCGTCGCACGGTGACGGTGGCGGGCGCCCGCCCGCCACGCGAGGCCGACAGCCGGACCGGGAAGTCGCGCCGTACGTGCGGCCAGACCGGTGCGAAGTAGGAGGCGTCGCCGTCCAGCGGATCCATCGACCAGAACAGACCCATCGGGTCGACACCCGAGTAGGAGCCGTGCACCGGTGCGTCCCGCGACACGTCCACCACACCGTCGGCGTCGGCCACGAACGTCGCCGCCGCGCGCCACCGACGCCCCGCGTGATCCCGGGCCTCGGCGGCGATCTCCGCCCGTTCCCTCGCGGCCAGCCCACTCACCCGTACCCGCAGCGGCTGGTCGACGAGCGCCACGGCCGGCGTCACGTCCAGCCGCAGGCGCGGCGCGCCGCCCCTGCCCCGATCGCCGACGAGGAGGGTCGCGACCACCAGCCCCACCAGGACGGCGGGCAGGATCCGGGACGTTCTCGACCAACGCGGCATCGACCACACCGTATGTGCGGCTGTCCACCCCCACGACGGGTGCTATTCGGCGAGGATCGCACGGAGGCGGGCCCGGCATTCGGCCACGAACGCCGGGTAGCTGTGCTGGTAGTACGCGATGCCGCTGGCGGCCACGGCGATCGCCCAGGCGCGGGCGCGTAGCCAGGTGGAGTCGTCCACGTCGACGGCGTCGCGGTAGGCGTGGCGGGCCTCGGGCGGCAGATCCCACACCGGGGCGTGCTCGGCGTCGGGCAGGCCGACCGACAGGCCACCGAAGTCGATGACCGCGTGCAGTCTGCCGTGTCGGACCAGGAGGTTCGTGGGCCTGAGATCGCCGTGCAGCCACACCTGCGGTCCGGACGGTTCGGGCCGGGCGAGCCCCGCCTGCCACATCCGTTCCAGGGTGTCGACGTCGATCTGCGCGCCGACGATGGTCCGGCAGTCGGCGAGGGCTCGGCCGATCCAGTCGGCACAGGGCCGCAGGTGTCCGCCCCGGTACCAGCTCAGGTCGCCCGTACCGGTCGCCCCCATGAGGTCGACGCCGTGCAGCTCCCGCACCACCCCCGCCAGGTCGGTGCCGAAGGCCGCCCAGTCCGAGACGGTCTGCGGCCCCGCCTCCTCGCCGTCGATCCACCGGTAGACCGACCAGGGAAGCGGGAAGGCGCTGGCGGGAACGCCGGTGTGCAGCGGTTCCGGGATCCGGAAGCCGAGCCGGGGGGCCAGCCGGGGCAGCCAGCGCTGTTCCTTGCGCAGCGACGGCGCCTTCTCGGCGGTGCGCGGCAGCCGTACGAGCAGGTCGGCGCCGAGGCGGTACATCGTGTTGTCGGTGCCCGCGCCCGCCAGGGACAGCGGCAGATGCGCCCACTGTGGACATTGCTGCGTCACCAACGCACTGACGACATCCTCGTCGACCGGAATCTCACCCTGGTGCAGCGGCACACCGAGATCCTCGCGCCGGACGCGCGGGTGGGCCACCCAATTCTCGACGCTGCGGGCGGCGTCGCCGGCCACCCGGTCGGACCGGTGCCGGGCACCCGTCCCGTCGGTTGTAGGCAAGCCGACTGTGACCTTGACCGATACCCGGAACAGTGGAAAAAGCATCGACTACCACCGATTGGAGTGGCCCATGTCTCTCCGACTCCGTCACCTCTGCGCCGCCCTGGCCATGGTGCTGGCCGCGACGCTGGCGGTCCCCGGCGCACCGGCCGCCGCCGCCACCGCCGACCGCTTCGGATTCGCGTACGTCGCCGATCCCACCGTGCCGGTCTGGACACCGCTGCCCGCGGCGTACCAGTTCGGCAGTTGGGCTGCGGGCCCGGTGGCCACCGGCGGCAAGGTCGCCCCCGGCCGTTTTCTGGTGCGGTTTCCGAACATCGGACTGGGCGCCCGTGGCAACGCCCATGTCACCGCCGTGGCCAGGGACGGCCGGTTCTGCCAGCTCGTGCGGTGGGGCAGTTCGGGCGCCGACGAGATCGTCGACGTGCAGTGCTTCCGACCCGGCGGAACCCCGACCGACACCCCGTTCACGGTGTTGTGGACGGTGAGTTCCGGCGTCCTGCCGGCCGGCGTCGGGGCGTACGCCTCGGCGCAGGTGTTGTCGAACGTCCTCGCGCAGTCGTACAACTCGGCCGGCGCACCCGTCACCGTCGCCAACGTCGGCGTGGGCATCTACGCGCTGCGCTTCCTGGCGGTCGGCACGGCCGGCACGCTCTCCGGGAACGTGCAGGTGACCGCCCAGCAGCCGAACGCCCAACCACGCCGCTGCAAGATCCTTCGCTGGGGCGCGACCGGCCCGGACGTGCTGGTCTACGTCGCCTGCCACGATCCGGCCACCGGTGCTTTGATGAACAGCGACTTCACCGCCTCGTTCCATCGGGAGCGCTCGGTCTACGCGTCGTTCGGCCCACCGAAGTACTTCGGGTACCTCGCGACGCCCTTCGTCGGTCCGACGAACTACTCCCACCCGCTCGGTGTGGGCGCGAACGGCTTCGGTCCCACGGGTCTCGGCACCTACACGGTCAAGTTCCCGGCCCTGCACGAGAAGAGCACCACGGCGCAGGTGACCGCGATCGGTGACGACCCCTCGTACTGCACCATCCAGTCCCGATGGGCGCAGTTCGGCAGCGACGCGGTGCTGCCGGTCTCCTGCTTCAGCAACGCCGGCCGGCCGCAGGACAGCGAGTTCAGCTCGACCTTCTCGTCGAGCGTCTGAGCCCGGCGGTCCCCGCCCAGAGCACGCTGGGCGGGGACCGGCGGCGGGTGCGACGCGGCGGCGTCTCAGGACCCGGCCGGGTGCTCGCCGGGCAGGTCCGAGGCGGCGACCCGCAGCGCGGCGACGCTCGCGGCCACCGCGGGATGGCCACCCGCACCCTGCCGGTAGGCGATCCGGGTACGCCGTCGGATGGTGAGCGGGACCAGAGTCACCCCGGCCGGCGGCCGCCCGACAGCCAGTTGCGGCACCAGACCGACACCCTGACCGGCGGCGACCAGGGCGAGCACGGCGGTGAAGTCGTCCGCGTGGTGACGCACCGTCGGGCGGAAGCCGGCCAGTTCACACGCGTGCAGGGTCACCGAGTGACAGAGCGTGCCCGGGCTGCCCACGATCCAGTCCGCGTCGCGTACCGAGCGCATCGGGTCGCCGGTGAGGTTCCGGTCCGCCCCGACGGCCAGGTGGACCGTCTCCTCCAGCAGTGGCACCGAGTCCAGGGCCGGGCCCGCCTCGACGGGCACGATGTCGTAGTCGTGCACGAGCGCCACGTCGAGGCGGCGGTCGCGCAGCGCGTCGGGCACCGCGACCGGGTCCAACTCGGTGACCATCAGGTCGAGCGCGGGATGGTCACGGCCGAGCGCGACCAGGGCGGGCAGCAGCAGGGTACGCACCGCACTGGGGTACGCGCCGATGCGTACCGTGCCGCAGAGCCCGCCCCGCGCGGCGACGAGAGTCGCGTCGGCCGCCTCCAGCGCGGCGAGGACGACCTCGGCGTGCCGGACCAGCGCCACCCCGGTGGGGGTCAGGGCGACCCGCCGACCGGCCCGCTCCAGCAGCGTCACACCGGCCTCCCGTTGCAGCGCGGCGAGTTGCTGGGAGACGGCGGACGGGGTGTAGGTGTGCGCCTCGGCCACGGCGGCGATGGTGCCGAGGTGGGAAAGATCCCGCAGCAGGCGCAGGCGACGGACGTCAAGCATCAGTTCAGCTTACGCATTTGGTGAGTAATCGGAGCTGGTGCTTCACCTTCTTCGGTCGGAGGCTGAAGGCATGACACCAGCCGGTCTCTACGTACCCATGATCACCCCGTTCGACGAGAGCGGCGCGATCGCACTCGACGCACTGCGCGCACTCTCCCGAGAGGTGCTGACCGCCGGCGCGGCCGGTCTGGTCGCCCTCGGCACCACCGCCGAGCCGCACGCCCTCGACGCCGCCGAGCAGCAGCTGGTGGTCGACGCGATCGCCGCGATCTGTCGGGAGCACCGGGCCGGTCTCCTGGTCGGCGCGCACACCGCGCCGGAGCTGCGGGCACTCGCCGGGCGACCCGAGGTCACCGCGGCGCTCTGCCTGGTCCCGCCGTTCCTGCGCCCCGGCGAGGAGGCGGTACTCACGCACTACGCCCGGCTGGCCGAGGAATCACCGGTGCCGCTGGTCGCGTACCACGTTCCGTACCGCACCGGGCAGCAGCTGGGCGCCGACACGTTGCGCCGCCTCGCCGGGCTGCCCGGCCTGGCGGGTGTCAAGCACGCCGTCGGCGGCATCGACGCCGACACGATCGCCCTGCTCGCCGACCCGCCGTCCGACTTCGCGGTGCTCTGCGGCGAGGACGCGTACGTCTCGCCGCTGCTCGCCCTCGGCGCGGCCGGCGGGATCCTCGCCTCCGCGCATCTCGCCACCGCCGACTATGCCCACCTGGTCGCGGCCTGGCGGTCCGGCGACGTCGCCCGGGCCCGGCCGCTCGGCCACCGGCTCGCCACCCTCTCGGCCGCGCTGTTCGCCGAACCCAACCCCGCAGTGGTCAAGGCGGTCCTGCACGCCCAGGGCCGGATCCCGACACCGCTCGTCCGCCCTCCGCTGCTGCCCGCCACCCCGGCGGCCACCGCCCGGGCGCTGACCTGCCTGGCCGGGGCGTCGGACGAACCGGCGTGCGGGACCGCCGACGATCCTCAGTGAAAATCTTCCGCCGGCATGTCGAGAAGCCGGGCCGTGCTCCGTCCCTGCTACGAACGCGGCCAGAATGGCCCGTAGTTGACAAGGAGCATCCGATGGCCAAGTACCTGTTGCTCAAGCACTACCGTGGCGGCCCGACTCCGCTGCACGACGTGCCGATGGACCAGTGGACGCCCGAGGAGATCTCGGCCCACGTGCAGTACATGCGCGACTTCGCGGCTCGACTCGAAGACACCGGCGAGTTCGTCGAGGGACAGGCGCTCTCCCCGGAGGGCACGTTCGTCCGCTACGACGGCGAGGGACGACCGCCGGTCACCGACGGCCCGTTCGCGGAGACCAAGGATCTGATCGCCGGCTGGATGGTGATCGACGTCGACAGCTACGACCGGGCGCTGGAGCTGGCCGGCGAGCTGTCGGCGGCGCCGGGTGCCGGTGGGAAGCCGCTGCACGAGTGGCTCGAGGTGCGGCCGTTCCTCACCGAGCCGCCGACCATCTCGGAGTGACGCACGGTGGATGAGGCCGTCCTACGGACCCTTACTCCCGCCGTGATCGGCATCCTCGTCCGTCGCGGAGTCGACTTCGCGACGGCCGAGGATGCCGTGCAGGACGCGCTGGTCGAGGCCGTCCGGGCATGGCCGACGGACCCGCCGCGCGACCCCAAGGGCTGGCTGGTGGCCGTGTCCTGGCGAAAGTTCCTCGACGTGGCCCGCTCGGACACCGCACGGCGCCGGCGCGAGGCCCAGGTGGAGGTGGAGCCCGCGCCCGGACCGGGCGGGCCGATCGACGACACGCTCGCGCTCTACTTCCTGTGCGCGCATCCGTCGTTGACCCCGGCCTCGGCGGTGGCGCTGACCCTGCGGGCGGTCGGCGGCCTGACCACCCGGCAGATCGCCCGGGCCTACCTGGTGCCGGAGACGACAATGGCGCAGCGGATCAGCCGGGCCAAGCGGACCGTCAGTGGCGTCCGGTTCAACCAGCCCGGGGACGTCGGGACTGTGCTGCGCGTGCTCTACCTGGTCTTCAACGAGGGCTACTCCGGCGATGTCGACCTCGCCGCGGAGGCGATCCGACTCACCCGCCAGTTGGCGGCCAGGATCCGACACGCGGAGGTGGCGGGTCTGCTCGCGCTCATGCTGCTGCACCACGCCCGCCGGGCGGCGCGAACCACCGCCGACGGCCGCCTGGTGCCGCTGGCCGAGCAGGACCGGGGCCGCTGGGATACCCGGCTCATCGCCGAGGGTGTGCAGATACTTCAGAACGCCCTGGCCCGCGACCGCCTGGGCGAGTTCCAGGCGCAGGCCGCCATCGCCGCGCTGCACACCGACGCCCGCACCGCCGAGGAGACCGACTGGGTGCAGATCGTCGAGTGGTACGACGAACTGGTCCGCCTCACCGACAGCCCGGTGGCCCGCCTCAACCGGGCGGTCGCGGTCGGCGAGGCCGACGGAGCACGAGCCGGCCTGGCCGCCCTGGCGGACCTCGACCCCGCCCTGCCCCGGTACGCCGCTGTCGCCGCGTACCTGCACGAGCGGGACGGCGACCTGGTCACCTCGGCACGGCTCTACGCCGAGGCCGCCCGATCGGCGCCCAGCCTTCCCGAGGTCGAACACCTCACGCGGCAGGCCGCCCGGCTCAACGCGCTGCTGCGCCGGTAGGTGGTGCATCCGCCGCGTTGGGCCACCGAGAGCAATGCCTTCTTCACGATCGTTCCTTGAGGATCCGGGCGATGTCCCCGTTTCCTGCCGCCGCCGGCAGGGTGCCAGCCATTCGCCCGATTGCGGACGGCTTCCGGTGTGCCCATGCTCAGGCCAGTCGGGGAGGTCGTCGACGGGCCGTCGGATCGTCGAGGTGGTCCACGACGGGATTCGGGGAGTTCGGGTGGAGACCGGTTCCATCATCGGGGCCACAGGGCTGTTCTGCCTGGCGGCGGTGTTGATGATCGGCTGGGCGCTGAGCGCCTACAACCGTCTGGTCCGCCAACGCAACCAGGTGCAGGCGTCGTGGGCGCAGATCGACGTCCAACTCAAGCGTCGGTACGACCTCGTGCCCAACCTGGTCGAGACGGTCAAGGGCTACGCGGCGCACGAACGCGGCACGTTGGAGGCGGTGCTGGCCGCCCGTGCCGGCGCGATGGCCGCCGCCGTCACGCCCGGGGTGGCCGTCCGCGCGGGAGCCGAGGAGGTGCTGACCCGAACGCTCGGCCGGCTCCTCGCGCTCGCCGAGGCATACCCGGACCTCAAGGCCAACCAGAACTTCGCGGCCCTGCACAGCGAACTGACCCGGACCGAGGACAAGATCGCCTACGCCCGGCAGTTCTACAACAGCGCTGTTCAGACGTACAACACCAGTGTGCAGTCCGCACCGATCAACCTCATCGCCGGCCTGGGCGGTTTCCGCACCATGAACTACTTCGAGGCGCTCGACGGTGAACGCGCCGCCGTCCAGGTGCGCTCCTGACGGGAGTGGGCCCGGTGGATCTCCGACTGCTTCTCGATCTGGCCGCGAGCGCGTTCGCAGTCGGGGCCTGGTTCGGCGCGTACGGCCTGGTCCGCGCCGTCACCCGACCGGCCGGTCCGGCGCCCGCGCCGGCCACCATGGAACTCGGGAACGAACCACCCGCCGTGGTCAGTCTGCTGGTCAACCGGTGGTCGGTGACCGAGGACGCGGCCGAGTCGACTCTGCTCGATCTTGCCGCCCGTGGCTTCCTCGAGTTACGCCAGCCCGACGACGATCCGACGCGGACCACCCTGCACCTGCCGTCGAGCCCGCCCGACGACGGGGAACTGCGGCCGTACGAGCGGCGGGTGCTCGACCGGGTACGCGGGCTGGCGGTCGACGGCGTCGTACCCGTGACCGCGCTGACCTTCCGCGACCGGGCGCAGGCGCAGGTATGGAACAGACGGCTGCGAGCGCAGGTCGTCGCGGACGCCCGGGCCGCCGGGCTGTCGCGGCGGCGCTTCGGCCCCGCCGTGACCAGCCTGTTGACCGCCGCCGCCGGGGTCGTCGCGGTGGTCGTCGTGGTGATGTTGTGGCGCTACGGGAGCTTGCACAGTACCGACGGAAACCCGGCTGTCGGAGCCGGAGTCGTCGTCTTCGCCGTACTCACCGCCATCGCGGGACTGTCACCGGGCGAGCGCGACACGCCACGCGGCCGCCAGGTGGCCGCACACTGGCTCGGAGTGCGGGACTGGCTGCGTGGACACGAGCAGTTCGACGAACTGCCTCCGGCGTCGGTGGCGATCTGGGACCGCTACCTGGGCTACGGGGCGGCCGTCGGCGCCACCCGCCGGACCAGCGCCCTGCTCGACCTCGGGATGGGCGACCGGAAACTGGTCTGGTCCTCGCTCGGTGGCAGGTGGCACCGGGTCCGGGTACGGTACCCGCGCTTCTCCCTCCGTTACGGTCAGACGGTGCCGAAGCTGCTGCTGCGCGCGGCGATCAGCGTCGCGGTGGGCGCCTTCCTGCTGAAGGTCTTCGGCCCCGACCTCGATCTCGGGCCCACATCGGACGATCAGCCGCAGCGGATCGTCACGTTCGTGACCGCCGGCCTCGTCGTCGTGGGCCTGATACTGCTGGTGCTCGGTGGCCACACGTTGGTGCGCGGTGTCGCGGACCTCGTCACGGAGCGGACCGTCACCGGCGAGGTGCTGTGGCTGGAGGTGTGGCGCACGACGAACCAGGGTGAGGACCGGCCGGCCCGACCGTGGCTGCACTACCTGGCGGTGGACGACGGCACCGGCGACCGCACCACCGCCTGGGGCCTGCCCAGCCGGTGGGCCGGTGACTGCCGCGACGGGGACGTCGTCACCATCCGGGTCCGCCCGTGGACCAGGCGAGTGGTCGCCTTCGCGGTCGTCGGTCACGGCCGGTCCCGACGGCTGGTCGAGCCGCTCGGCACCGACCAGCGCCGCACCTCGGCGACGGAGTACGGTGGCCCGGCCGGACGTCCCCCGGCAGCCGCTCAGGGCAGCGGGACGACGTAGGACTCTAGGCGACGAAGTAGGGCGGATGGTCGAGCGGGAGATCCTGACGGGCGGCGGCGTCAACGAGGTCATTCGGATCGGCGACATGGTGCGTCGACCCACCGGCCCTTGGTCCGCCCGGGTTCACGACCTGCTGCGGCAGCTCGCCGCCCAGGGCTTCACGGCGGCACCCCGCGTACGCGACACGAGCGAGCCCGGGTTCGAGCTACTCGATTTCCTGCCGGGCGAGGTGTCGAACTATCCGCCGACCCCCGCGGCGGCCTCGATCGACGCGTTGGAGAGCGCCGCCGCGCTGCTACGGGCTTACCACGACGCGACGGCCGAGTACGCGCGGCGAGCACCGCGCGACGGCTGGCAGGTGGCGGCGACCGAGCCGGTCGAGGTCATCTGTCACGGCGACTACGCCCCGCACAACTGCGTGCTCGACGGCAACCGCGTCGTGGGCATCATCGACTTCGACCATGCCCAGCCCGGGCCCCGGATCTGGGACGTCGCCTACGCGGCCTACCGCTGGGTGCCGATGACCGCACCGGAGAACACCGACGGCTTCGGAACCACCGAGGAACAGGCCGCCCGGCTGCGCACGTTCTGCGACCGGTACGGGCTGGACGACAACGCACGAGCCGACCTGGTGGACATCACCGTGGCCCGGCTGCACGCACTTGTCGAATTCATGCACACCCAGGCAGCCGCCGGCAACACCGCCTTCGCCGGTCATCTCGCGGATGGACACCACATCCAGTACCTCAACGACGCGAGGTACGTACGCGCGCAACGCCTGGTCTTCGAACGTGCCCTGCTTCGCGGCCGACCGGGTGACCTGCGTGACGAGGGCCGCCGCCGTAGCGACGATCGGCGGTCGGGCCACCACTGACCGTTCGGCCGGACTCACCCGTCGAGTGGCCGGAGCACGCGAAAAGGCGGCGCCGCATCCACTGTGGACGTGACGCCGCCTTTCTGCGCTCGGCTAGCTGATCTTCTTGCGGTAGATCGCTGTCGCGCCGAGGTACGCGACCACGAGCAGCCCGACGCACCAACCGAGGGCGATCCACAGGTCGTTGCCGACGGGTTCCTGGGCGAACAGCGCGCGGAGCGTGTTCACGATGGACGTGACGGGCTGGTTCTCGGCGAACCACGCGACCGGGCCGGGCATCGAGTCGGTGGGGACGAACGCCGAGCTGATGAAGGGCAGGAAGATCAGCGGGTAGCTGAAGCCGCTCGCGCCGTCGATGGTCTTGGCGGTCAGGCCCGGCATCACGGCGATCCAGCTGAGGGCGAGGGTGAACAGGATCAGGATGCCGGCGGCGGCCAGCCAGTCGACCACGGACGCGCTGGTGCGGAAGCCCATGATCAGCGCGACGCCGATGACGATCACGAGCGAGGCCAGGTTGGCGATGAGCGAGGTCAGGACGTGCGCCCAGAGCACGGAGGGACGCGAGATCGGCATCGACTGGAAGCGCTCGAAGATGCCGCCCTGCATGTCCAGGAACAGCCGGTACGCGGTGTAGGCGATGCCGGACGCGATGGTGATGAGCAGGATGCCGGGGAGCATGTAGTTGATGTACGACTCACCGGTGCCGGTGTTGATGGCTCCGCCCAGCACGTACACGAAGAGCAGCAGCAGCGCGATCGGGGTGATCGCGGTGGTGATGATGGTGTCCGGGCTGCGGAGGATGTGACGCAGGGAGCGGCCGGTGAGGGTTCCGGTGTCGCTGAGGGCGTGGGCGGTCATCGGGATTCCTCTCCTGTGGGCGTGGCCGGCTGGTCGGCGGTGTCACTGGTTTCGCCAACGAGGACGAGGAAGACGTCCTCGAGGCTCGGCTGCTTCTCGATGTACTCGACCTTGGCGGCCGGGAGGAGTTGCTTCAGCTCGGTGAGGGTGCCGTTCTGGATGATCGTGCCCTTGTGCAGGATCGCGATCCGGTCGGCGAGTTGCTCGGCCTCGTCGAGGTACTGCGTGGTCAGCAGGATGGTCGTGCCACCTTCGGCGAGCTGCTTCACCGTCTGCCAGACCTCGATGCGGGCCTGCGGGTCGAGGCCGGTGGTCGGCTCGTCGAGGAAGACGACCGGCGGGTTGCCGACCAGGCTCATCGCGATGTCGAGCCGGCGGCGCATACCGCCGGAGTACGTGCCCGCCTTGCGGTTCCCGGCATCGGTGAGCGAGAAGCGGGCGAGCAGATCGTCGGCGATCGCGCCCGGGTCCTTCAGGTGACGGAGCTTCGCGACCAGGATCAGATTCTCCCGGCCGGTGAGCACCTCGTCGACCGCGGCGAACTGGCCGGTCAGGCTGATCGACTTGCGTACCTCGGCCGGCGCCGAGGAGACGTCGAACCCCTGGACGGTGGCGGTGCCGCTGTCCGCCTTCAGCAACGTCGACAGGATCCGCACCAGCGTGGTCTTGCCGGCGCCGTTCGAGCCGAGCAATGCGAAGATGCTCCCCGCCGCCACGTCGAAGTCGACGCCCCGCAGCACGTGCAGGTCCTTGAAGGACTTGGTGATGGCCTGCACCCTGATCGCTGGTTCGCGAGCCGTGGTGGTCATTCGCTCTTCTCCTCACCGTTGTTGTGGTCAGCAGCGTCGATCGCCTTCCGCAGGCGCTCGCGCTCCTTGTCAATCCACTGCCTGCCGGCGTACGCCTGCAGGAACGTCTCGGCGAACTCGACCGGGTCGTCGCCGACGATCGCGCGGACCGGCGTTCCGTCGGCGACGGCGCGCTCCCAGAGGTCGACGAAGTCGCCGAGCATGGTGGTGAGCGTGTCGCCGTCGAGAATCGCGCCGTGGTACATGAAGTACCGGTGCAGCGCCTTGGCCGCGCCGCGATAGGGCTCCGGCAGGGCCTCGATCCGGGCCATGAGGGCCCGGTACTGCTTCTTCTGCTCGAGCGACCCGACGAGTGTCTCGATCCACTTCGCGGCCATGCTCATGCTCCCTGGTCGTGTTGGTTGCCGTTGTGGTGAAGTTGCTCGATGCGGTCCGCGAGGACGCGCCACGTCCTCCAGAACTCGGTGAGTTGCTCGCGCCCCTTCGCGTTGAGCGTGTACACCTTCCGTGGGGGGCCCTTCTCGGAGGGGACCTTCGCCACGTCCACGAACCCACGCTGCTCGATGCGGACGAGCAACGCGTAGATGGTGCCTTCCGCGATGTCCGAGAATCCGCGGTCGCGCAGCCACGCGGTGATCTCGTAGCCGTACGCGGACTCCCGCGCCAGAATCGCCAGGACGATGCCTTCGAGCGTGCCCTTCAGCATCTCCGTCATCTGGTTGCCCACACCATCGCCCCCTCGCTACCAAGCGTCGCTGACTACCAGTAGACAGTAACACTAGGTACCGGTAGATAGCAACGCTGAATACCGAGGGGTTTCGGGGCGGTGGGACTCGACGCCGCAGTCCGCGCGTGGACCGCCGTCGCCACGGGTTGTTTCCTCGGACTCGGCCGGCGAAGCCCTCACGAGTCTGGGCCTGCCGCGTAAGTGTCGACTGCGCCTCGACGGAGACGACGTTGCGATCAAGCCGGACCTCCTGGTCAGAGCCCAGTGCGCAATCGATCGAGTCGGCGACCACACCGCCGCCCACTTCATCGAAGATTATTGCAGCTAGATCAGCGGTGGTGGAGGACCCGAACCACCATGTGGACCTTGCCTTTCCAGACGCCGGAGAAGGGCGAAAGGTCCGCCGTTCCGGCAGCTCCGCGACCGCCGCACAGGGCAGTGATCCAGCAGGCGCTCGGTGGCCGAGGCCGGGTGCCGCGCCGTGCGGCGCCGCCGGGCACAATTGGCCCGTGGACGACGTCGAGACGAGATCGAGTTCACCCTCCGAGGCAAGAAGCACGTCGTACGGGCCGGCTCCACGATCAACATTCCGGCCAACGCGCCGCACAACTTTCGCAAGACCTCAGGTGCACCGGCCCGCATGCTCTACATGTGCACCCTGGCCAGACGCGGGCCGCTCACCCGCCTGCTCCTAGCCGCTGACCCGCTGCAACAACGCCACCAGGGCGTAGACCACTCCGACCCACGCAGCCACCTGCCCTGCGCGGAAAAAGGCAGTGCCGGCGAGAAGGAATTTCATTCTCGCGGCCTTCTCAGCTTCGTCGGGGTTCATGGCGATCTCTCCACGTCTCGGCGCTCCGAGGCTGATCCTTCATCATCTGGCTCGCGATGGGAACGGCCTGATGTTGATGAACCACCCCTACGTCACCGGGAGCCCTACCTGGTCCCGAGCATGAGCCCCAAGCCGAACAGGAGAAGACCGAGGATGGTGGATGCAATGGTGACCGCATTCCACCCTGAAAACGTCCGGCGCGCCCAGTCCTCGAAATCAGATCTCACCAGCTGAGCAAAGCACCCCGACCCGAACGTCGCAAAGGTTGTCAACGCTGGCTGAACTCTTGGCTCCTCTGCTTCGGCCGAATGTTGACCTCTCGCCCGCCGTTGAACAGGGAAAACGGCTGGTGGCGCGGGCGGGACTCGCAGCCGCGACTACAGCCACTTGAACCACTCATGGCGTCGCACCACAAGCGGCACCACGCGCTCTATGCCGGTCCGTCGATCCGTGAGAATCTTAATCCCTCGCGTGACCGCACGGCTACCTACGGTTATCTCCGCTGGAGGCGCGAATGGCCCAGATGTCGCTCTTCGGTCCCAGTGGGGCCGGACCTGACCCGAAGCCGACCGACGACCGCACTGTACGGCTACAGCTCCTGATAACTGTTAAGGCTGCGCCCAACCCCTCAGAGAGGTACGGAGAGACCGTCTGCGTAGCGGGGCTGCGGACGGACGTGCTGAAACCGACGTGGGTGCGCCTCTACCCGATCAACTTCCGCCATCTGGACAGCGACGAGGCGTTCAAGAAGTACGACATCGTCTCCGTTGACGTCAAGCCGGCACGGCAGGACCAGCGGCGCGAAAGCTGGAAGCCGATCATGGAGCGGTTCCAGAAGGAGCGCCATCTCGACGGCTGGAGGTCGCGACGGCCGTTGCTTGACCCAGCTGTAGAGGATTCGATGTGCCGCCTCAACCGCGACGCCCAGGAACGCGCTGACGCGCAATCGCTGGCACTCGTGCGCCCCAAGGAGGTTCGCGGCCTCAAGGTCACGCCGCACCCCGGCTGGAGCGCTGACGAGCAGCGCAAGATTGAGGCTTACGCGAGTCAGCCCGACCTCTTCAGCGGCCGGAGCAGGTTCCCGCTACAGGCGCCACGCTTCAAGGCGGCGTACCACTACCGCTGCCACGAGCCTGGGTGCCACGGACACAAGCAGCACGTCATCGACTGGGAGCTGGTAGCGCTACAGCGTCGGCTCGCCGGCTACTCGGATGCCGCGCTGCGGGAAGCTCTGGAGGCCAAGTTTCTGCGGGAGATGTGTGCGCCGAATCGTGACGTCGCCTTCTACGTCGGCAACCAGGCCAAGCGCGTGCACGTCTTCAGCGTGCTGGGCGTGTACTGGCCGAAACGATAGGCATCCGGCGTTCGATGGCGCCTATCACGACCTGGCGGTGACAGCGACGCTCATCCGCCTCGAAACAGAGCAGCGCCACCAGCTCGCGTTGCGCCGTCTCCGCGAGCGCGTCGAGCGCCGCCAGTGACTCAGAGTGCTCCAGCCGAGAGGCGTACACCGCCCGCGCGGATCGCAACTCTTCGGGGTTGCCACCAAACCCAGGGCGGTTCTCCTTCGGGTTACCAAGCTCCCGGCGATGCTCGTATGCGATGCCCTGCGTCGCGAGCGCCTGACCGAGGGCCGACTTGCTGAAGCCGCGCTTGCGCGAAATCGGCGTCATCCGGATATCAACTAGGCGTGTGACGCCCATGTCCGCGAGGCCGTTCACGAACTCATCGATGGAGCGACCCTCGTAGCCGACACCCAGGATACCGGCCCGGTGACTTACGGCTAAGGCGCTCATCGGGACACCCTTTCATGACTCGTCGGCCAAGACCATCGGAACGGCCGAGAAATGCGCCACCCTTAACACCCGCGAGCGGTGGCGACCGCAGTTGGCGACGGGTCGATCCGAGTACTCTCGCCCCCGCAGACCGCGGTCCTCTTGTGTACTGGTCGCGGACCGCGCTGGTGAGGTGTCCACTAACGTCGCCCCAGCACGTCTTCTCGCGCGACGTCCTGTGCGGTGTGACTCTCAGGGAGGCTGGCGTGGTCTGGATTGGCCCGGCGGGTGAGAGGGAGACGAAGGTGCCTGACCTTGTCGGCCTGACCGTCGAGGCCGCATCGCAGGTCGCTACGGATCATCATGTGAGAATGACCAGCGGTGATCCGGACGGGCCGCCGCTGAGTGAGTTGACCTCATCGGGCGTATGGCTCATCACAGGCCAGGAGCCGGCAGCCGGGACGACGATGCGCCGCTATGGCTCGATGGTGGTCGCCGTTGAGGAGGTTCCGGACAACCTGGCCGGCGACCGTGAACCGCGCCGCCCGTCACCTCGTCTGGACGGTCTCGGTGCCGAACTGGAGCCGGCCACAGACAGTAATTCAACCCGGTAGACGTTCGTGGCAACCCACCAGCCGTCAGCCTTCGGTTCGGTGAGTCGGTTCGCGTCGCAGGACAGGCACCCTGCGAAGATCGATGCTGCTGTCGGCCGGCGTCGGTGACAGCCGTGCACCTGTTCGCCCCGTCGGTCGCTGTAGCTCGTCACTCTCCGTAGGCCGGTTCAGCTGTACGGATGGCTGCGAAGCCAAGCCGACGACCGAGCACCGGAGCCAGCGTCGGACTTCGGCCATTAGAGGTTCGCATGGCGGCTGCGGCAAGGCCAGGAACCGCAGGTCAGTTGAATGCGTGGGCCGGAGGTACCGCCATGCGAACCAGCCGCCGACCGGGCGTCAGGCCGTGCGGGCGCCAGCCCGCAGGCGTTCGATGGTGAGGTCGAGAACGGCCTCGAGGTGATCGATCTTCCCGGTGGAGAGCAGCAGCAGTACGCCGCCCTGAATGCCGGCCAGCAGCGCCGCTGCGGCGCGGTCGGCGTCCACCTCGGCGGCGATGTCCCCGGTCGACTGCATATGCCGGATGCCCTCGGTGATCGCCGCCTGCCAGCGCCACATGAGCCCGGTCACGATGGCCTGGGCGCCCGGCGCGCGCCGGCCGGTCTGACCGAGCAGACCGTTGAGCGGGCACTTAACTCCCTGCGCGAGGTAGCGCTCGATGAGCCGGTCGCGCCACGCCAGCCAGGCCGGCCAGGAGGTCAGGTTGCTGAGCATCGGCTCCTGGTCGATGAGGACCTGGTCGGCCTCGTGCTGGGCCACCGCGAGCAGCAACTCCTCCTTGCCACCGGGGAAGTAGTGGAAAAGTTGACCCTTGCTGGTGCCGGTCTGGGCCATCACGTCCTCAAGGCGTACCTCATCGACGCCGCGCTCCCGAATTTCGGCGGCCGCGCCGACGACGATCCGCGCCCGGGTCGCCTCGCCCTTGCGGGTCAACGCCCGTGTCATTGGGACCTCCTGGTCTGCATCTGCGGGTCCAACCCTAGCTCAGGTTTGGACTTGCAGGTCCATTTTTAGCGAGCAAAGGTCTGGACACGCGGTCCGCACCCGGGCCGACACCATGATCGGGAGGACGCAACGATGAACCACTACTACCTGCTCGGGCGGTCCGGTCTGCGAGTCAGTCGGCTGGCGCTGGGCACCATGAACTTCGGCGTCGACGGTTTCCATGCCGCGTACGGCAAGCTCGAGGAGGAGGCCGAGCCGATCTTCCGCCGATACCTGGAGGCGGGCGGGAACTTCATCGACACGGCGGACTTCTACACCGCCGGGGAGAGCGAGAAGATCCTCGGCCGCCTGATCGACCAGGCCGGCGACCGCGAGCGGCTCGTGCTCACCAGCAAGTTCACCAACACCGTCGACCCGACCGACCCGAACGCCAGCGGCAACGGCCGCAAGCACATCATGCGGGCCGTGGAGGCGTCGCTGCGTCGGCTCGGCACCGACTACATCGATCTGTACCTGCTGCACACCTGGGACCGGATCACCCCGGTCGAGGAGGTCGTGCACACCCTCGACGACCTGGTGCGCGCCGGCAAGATCCGGTACGCCGGCCTCTCCGACGTGCCCGCCTGGTACGCGGCCCGGGCGCAGAGCTACGCCGAGGCGCACGGCCTGGCCCCGATGATCAATCTGCAGCTCCCCTACTCCCTGGTCGGCCGGGGCATTGAGGCGGAGTACGTGGCGATGGCCCAGACCGTCGGCATGGGGCTGACCGCGTGGAGCCCGATCGCCAGCGGCCTGCTCAGCGGCAAGTACCGGCGCACCGGCGACGGCCTGAGCGGGACCGGCCGGTTGACCAATCCCGAGGCCGGAGGTCGCGCGGTCAGCCCCAGCGAATGGCAGGTCATCGAGGCCCTGGAGAGCGTGGCCGCCGAGCTGGGTCGCAGCATGGCCCAGGTCGCGATCAACTGGGTCGCCACCCAGCCAGCCGTCGCCTCGGTGATCATCGGGGCGAGCAGCGCCGAGCAGGTCGGCAGCAACTTCGAGGCGCTCGACTTCGAGATTCCCGCCGACGCCCGTCGCCGCCTCGACGAGGCCAGCGCCCCGATCCTCGGCATGCCGTACGGCATGTTCACCCCGCAGTACCAGTCCTGGGTGGTGAGCCCCGGCCTCGGCGTCGGCGACAAGCCGGCCGGCTACGCCCCGCCGGTGTTCAACGGCGCCGCTCAACCCACCAAGTGAAGGAACCTGACATGACACAGAGCAACGACACCCTTTTTTCGTGAGTTCGTCGAGGCGTTCAACACCAAGGACGCGGACCGCCTCGCGCCCTACCTGCACCCCGACGGCAAGATCGCCGCCCGGCGCGACCACAACAACCCGCAGTACGCCAGCAAGCTCGTCAGCGGCTGACCCGCCCGCGCGACCGTGGCCACGAACCCGCCCCCGGGTCTCGTGGCCACGGGCCCGACCTCCTGGAGAAGACATGCACGCCATCCGGATGCACGAGTACGGCGGACCGGAGGTGCTCCGTTACGAGGAGGCCCCGATCCCCGTCCCCGGGCCCGGCGAGGTCCTGATCAGGGTCGCCGGCACGTCGTTCAACCCGGCGGACGCCATCATCCGGGCCGGAATCCTGCGCCACTCTCATCCCGTCCGGATGCCGCACATCCCTGGCACAGACGTCGCTGGCACGATCGTCGAACTCGGCGCGGGCGTCACCGACCGCGCGACCGGCGACCAGGTCATCGCGGCTCTGCCGCGGCCGGCGGACGGCGCTACCGGGGAGTTCACCCTCGCACCGGCGGCGACGGTGGTTCCCGCGCCAACGAGCATCCCGCTCGCCGACGCCGCCGCCCTCCCGGTCGCCGGGCTCACCGCCTGGCAAGGCATCCACGACCATCTGCGGGTCCGGCCCGGTCAACGCATCCTGATCAACGGCGCAGGCGGCGGCGTCGGTCGGTTCGCCGTGCAGTTCGCCAAGCTGGCCGGTGCCACCGTCGTGGGCGTCGCAGGCCCGGCCAGCATCACGGCAGCCCAGTCGGCTGGCGCCGACCAGATTCTGGACTACACCGTCGACCGGCTGACCGAGCCGGTCGACGCGGTGTTCAACACAGCACCCATCGACGGGTCCGGCCTGAACCTGCTCGTCACCCTCATCGAGCCGGAGGGTCAACTGGTCTCCATCACCTCGTCCGCGTCAACGGACCGCCGCCACGCGGTACGCGCGATGGTCATGACCGTCCGCCGGGATCCCGCCCAGCTCGACGCGATCGCTCGCCTGGCGGATGCGAACCAAATCTCGCCGGGCGTCAGCGAGCGTCTCCCGATGACCGAGATCGTCGAGGTGCACCGTCGTCACAGCGCCGGCCGCCTCTCGGGCAAGGTCGTGCTCAGTCACTAGGCCCGGCACGGACGGCGCAGGCGGATTGGGCCAGTTGCAGACCGAGCCGACAGCCAGCGAACCGCTCGAAAAGCGTATGGCGTCCACTACTCCTCCAGGCGCCACTCCGGCGGTTCACATGGTGACCACATCCCGCCACGAACCAGCAGGTCAGGAAAACGGCTGGGTGGGGCGGGCGGGACTCGAACCCGCGACCGAGGGATTATGAGTCCCCTGCTCTAACCGGCTGAGCTACCGCCCCGGTACCGGGGCGGATCTTATCCCGCCCGGTCGATCACCGGCCAACGCACCTTCCCGACATTGCGGTGCGGTCCGAACGGACCGGACCGCTCGGAAGGGATTCAGCGTCGACGGCCTTCCCTCACCGGCGTCCCCTTCGCCTCAGCAGCACGATGGGCAACGCGAGGATAACAGCGAGCAGCCAGCCGATCACGACCGCACCCCACAGTACGGCGACGTCCTCCTCGGCGGTGGGGCTGATGAACATGCCGATGGTGAGCAGCAGGGTGAACCCACCCACCACAAGCGTGGCGAGGCCGCTGAGCACCATCAGCAGGATCTCCCACCCGGCCCGCTTCGGCCGGGCCAGGTACGCACGGGCCTCGCGGAGGGCACGCGGTTGCGGGATGTTCTCCGGGTCGCGGGGCGGCATGGTGATCTGCCGGTCGATCGGCACCCCGCTGTCGATGACGCTCATCGCCGCCGGATGCGTGTCGAACAGGGTCGGCTCGATGTGCAGCACGATCGCGTCGTGGCCGATGAGTTGCCGGGCGCCGTCGGGCCAGGCGAGCATCGCGGCGCAGTCGGCGTACCGGACGGTGAGGGTGCCGCCGGCACCGACGTGGCTGACCCCCTCGGTGCCGACGAGCAGCCGACCGTCGTCGTCACGGGCGTGGTAGGTGGTGCCTGACACGGCCGACTCCGACGAGGTGGGCGCGGCGGTGAGGCCCGCCCAGTCGGCGCGGGTTCCGTCCGGCACCATCAGCAGTGCGGAAGCGTACGCCTCCTGGGCGACCTCGTGCAGGTCCGTGACGGTGACCGCCTTGAGTTCGGCGAGGTGCTCGTCGATCGTGTGGTTCGGTTCGCCGGTGAGCAGGTTGAAGGCGTACGCGGGCAGCCGCGCGGCGTCGAACTCCGCGGTGGCGTACATGTCGACCCGCTTGGCCACCGCGGCGTCCAGGTCGCTCTGCTCGATCCGTCCGATCCGCAGCTTGGCCAGCACGTCGATGAACCCGCCGACGACCGCGTCCTGCTTCTCGGCGAGGGCGTCGGCGAGGGCCCGCAGGTGGGCGTGCCCGTCGCCGCGCGGTTCGTAGCCGGTGTTGATGGTGTAGGAGAGCCCGGCGTCCTGGCGCAGCGCCCGGAACAGCTCGCGCTCCAGCACCTCGGCGAAGACGGTAGCGGCGGCCCGACGCCGCACCACGGCGTCGAGCACCACCGCCCGCGAGCCGTGCACGAAGTACGCCGGGGTGGTCGGCAGCGCCGACGAGGCGGCCGGCACCGGCTGCCGGGTGCCGGTGGGCAGGTCCAGCCGCAACCCTTCGGGCACCCGGTCACCGGCGATCCACAGCACCGCGTTCTCCCGGGTGAACCAGCGTGCGGCCCACTGGCGCAGTTCCTCGGCGGTGAGCCCGCTCAGCCCCCATTCCGGGTAGCTGCTGAGCCCGTGGTCGCGGGCACCGTGACGCCACAACGGGATGTCGTCGATCGCCGAACCTCCCCGGCTGCTCCACTCGGTGCGCAGGATGTCCTTCTCCACCTCCAGCCGGGCGGTGGGCAGGTCGGTGAGGTTGGCGCAGACGGAGGTCAGGAAGGTGGCGATGTCCGCCGCCGAGCCCTGCATGTGGAAGGTGGTGAAGACTGGTCCGGTGGCGCCGTTGAAGTGGTAGTCGGCGCTGCCCAGCGGCGCGAGGACGAGGTGTTCGAGCAGGTGGGTGATGCCGTGGCGGGCCAGCGTCTCGTCGGCGGTGCCGACCCGGAAGGTCAGCCCGGCGCGCATCGACCCGCCGGTGGGGGCGAGCAGGGTCGGCACCCCGTCGGTCTCCAGGTGTTGGATCACGGCCGTCCACCCTTCGCGTACGCCTTGTCGCGGAACCGCTGGAACTGCCGCACCGCGTCGCCGAAGTAGCCGAACATCGACTCGTCACCGAGGTGTCCGAGGGCGGCGAACTGCTGCGCCGCCGGTGTCCACTCCTGCATGAGGCAGAAGGCGAGGGCGAAGGTGCTGCGTACCTGGACCCAGCCCCAGCCGTGGCGGAACTCGCGGTGCCAGACGGAGCGCTGGGCCGCGTCGTGGATCTCGGCGCGTACCCGCTGTCCGCGGAGGAACTCACCGGCGGCGGACAGGTTGCCGTGGTCGAGAGCCTGTTCCAGGTGCGCCTCGACGATGAGGACGGCGTTGGGCGCGCCGGCCGGCGCGGCGTCGGCGCACTCACGGGCGAAGGCGTGCGTCTTGTCCCAGGTGCCGCTCCACTTGGGACAGAACTGCTGCAACAGGGAACCCTGTGCCGGCAGGTGGTGCGGGTGCGCGGCGGCGAGCCGGTCGTAGCGGCGCCGGGCCTCGGCCTGGCCGAGTTGCAGGCCGCGGGCGCTGGTGACCCGCTGGGTCCAGGCTGCCGCATCCTGCGGGTGACGGGCGGTGGCCTCGATGAGGATCTGCTCGGCCCGACGCAGATGATCGAAGAACTGGGCGAACTGTTCCCGGCTGACGTCCTGCGCCCGGCTGGCCGTCCGGATCCGCCATCCGGCGTGGATCAGGTGTGCCCCCAGCATGGCCGCGGCCACCGGGTCGTCCGGTCGCTCGGCGAGTGCCTTCCGCAGGAGCGGCTCGGCGTCCGGTGTGTCACCGACCTCGCCCACGAGGACCGTCCGACCGTAAGCGTCCTGGGCGTCGACGAGGGCGCGCAGCGCCGGCCAGTCACCGGCGGCCAGCGCGCCACGGGCGGCGGCCACCTGGGGGTACGCCGCCGCGGCGTCGAGAACCGGCGGCGGGAGGGGTGCGGGCATGGCGAGGATCATAGGTGATCATCTTCGCGTCGGTGACCCCGAATTCTCAGTGCTGACGCAGGTGCCGCAGGGCGGCTCCGGCGGTGCGCCAGCCGCTGGCGAGTGCCCCCTGGATGGACGGGCTGTCGCGGTGGTCACCGGCGACGAACAGTCCGTTTCCCAGCCCCACCGGCTTTCGTAGCCGGCCCTGTGGCGGCGGCGCGGCGGGCAGCGCGGCGGGGATCGTGACCGTGGTCAGGTGCGCCCAGTCGGCGGTGGGCCGCCCGTACAGCCGGGTCAGTTCCAGCCGCACGGCCGGCTCGGTCGGTACCGACGGCCCGACCACGGAGGTGGCGATCAGGTGCCGGCCGGTGGGCGCGTAGCCGGGCACGGCGTGGCTGACCACGACCGTGTTGGCGATCATCTCGCGGCGGTCGCCGTCGAGGAGCAGGATCGGCTCGTCCAACGGTGGCTCGGTGGCCGCGTGGTAGAAGGTGGTGTATGCGTGCATGCGCACCGGGGGCAGGTCCAGCAGCCGGGTGGCGGCGGGCGGGTCGGCGGCGACGATGACGGCCCGGCAGCGCAACTCGCCGGCGGTGGTCCGGACGCGACCCGGTGCCACCTCGGCGACGGCGGTGTTCAGCTCCAGCAGCCCGGTCGGCAGCGGCGCGGCGACGGCCCGGGGCAGCGCCGCCATGCCGTCGGCGGGCAGGCCGACCCGGCCCCGGGCGAACGAGCGCAGCACCATCGCCAGGACGTGGCTGGAGGTGGCCAGTTCCCGGTCGAGCAGCACGCCGGAGAGGAACGGACGGAGCAGGTCCTCGATGATCGCGTGGGAGAGGCCCGCGCGGCGCAGCGCCGCCTCGGCGGTGGTCTCGGGCCGGGCGAGCAGACGTTCGGGGGGCAGCGTGGCGTAGCTCGCGGCGAGAGCGGCGAAGCGCAGCCGGTCGGGCAGGGAGCCGACGGGGGCCAGAGCGGTGCCCGGACCACCGGCGGGCTCGCGCAACGGGTTGACCAGTCGCCGCAGCTGACCGCCCTTGCGTACCAGCACTCCCGGGACGAAGTAGCCGAGGTCGAGAGCGTCCACGTCGAGCAGCGCGCCCAGCCGGGGGTAGGCGGTGTTGAGGACCTGGAATCCACGATCGAGCAGGAATCCGTCGACGGCGTCGGTGGCGACCCGACCACCGAGCCGGTCGGTGGCCTCGACCAGCCGCCAGGGCACGCCGGCGCGGTGCAGGCGGCGAGCCGCGGCGAGGCCGGCGAGACCGCCGCCCACGATCACCACGTCGGTGTCAGTGGACATCGGGTACCAGCGTAGACCGGTTGGCCTGGTGCCGCCTTGCGAAGATCCGGGGTGACCCCGGTCGGCTGGGTCCGGCCGACGCCCACCGGTTCGGGCCGGTGGGCGTCCTGGTGAGCAGTGAAGCTCCCCCGTTTGGACTCGAACCAAAAACCTGCCGGTTAACAGCCGGCTGCTCTGCCAATTGAGCTACGGGGGACCGCAACAACGCCCGGAGCGGATCGCTCCGCACCGCGCGCCGGGCACAAGAGTACAGGACGTCGGGGGGTGTTGGTCCAGGGGGTTCATCGGCCATCACCGAGCCGGCCGGTGGCCGTTTACCAGACAAATCGTCATCCTGGCACAAGGAGGTATGAGCGGAGAGCAGGATGGGTAGTTAGCTGCCGACGACAGGACGCAGGCGCGAATCGATCAGTCCCGCCACCGGGCCTCCCGGGAGCGGGACGACGGCGCGTCAGGTACGAAAGGAGCCGCCATGCGCGGAAAGATCATGTTCCTTGGCGGGCTGGCTGCAGGGTTCGTCCTGGGCGCCCGTGCCGGCCGGGAGAAGTACGAGGAGCTGGTGGTCCGGGGCCGCAAGGTGCTCGACCACCCGACCGTCCAGGAGGCGGCCGGGGTCGCGCAGGCCCAGGCGAACCGCCTCTACCACGAGGGCAAGGACAAGCTCGGCAACTCCAAGCTGGGCGAGAAGTTGAACTCCAACGGCAAGGAAGCGCTCACCCCGGCCGACGACACGTTCGCCGGTACGCCGGCCACGGCCGGCAGCAAGTCGGGTTCCGGCACGTCGAGCTCCGCTTCGACGTCCACCACCCCCCGCACCAAGCCGACCGGTACCGGAGCCAACGGCAGCACGCTCTGAGCGGCACACGCTCTGAGTACCTCGGACGGGCCCGGCCACCGACCTCGGTGACCGGGCCCGTCCGTACGCCCGCCCGGCGGCAGACCGACGCGGCCAGGCGTTGACGCTGTCGGCTTCGGTTGGCCACTGGTCCGAAACACCGGCGTGGAACACTTCGTCCGGAGGTGGTCGAGATGGCCCTGGTCCGGCCGGAGAATCCGCAGCAGGCACGGTTGGTCCGGCTGCTGCGGGACGAGGGCCCCCGGTCCCGGGTGGAGCTGGGTGACCTGCTGCGCCTGTCCCGGACGGCCCTCACCACCGAACTGGACGGGCTCGTCGCCCGCGGGCTCGTCGAAACCGCCGGGCCGGCGGCGTCCCGGGGCGGGCGCCGGTCGTCGTTGCTGCGCCTCTCCGGCGGCGTGCGCTTCGCCAGCGTGGTGGTCGCCACCGACCGGGTCACCGTCGCCGTCACCGACGGCGAGCTGAACGTGCTGACCGAGACCAGCGAGGTCGCGGACGTACGCGACGGGCCGGAACCGGTGATCGGCCGGGCCATCGAGCTGGTCGACAAGCTCCGCGCCGAGCTGGGCGTCACCGAACTCACCGGGGTCGGTGTCGCCCTTCCCGGGCCGGTCGACGGCGGCACCTCCACCGCACCGGCCGTCCTGCCTCGGTGGCAGCGTTTTCCGGTCCGGGACGCCTTCGCCGCCGAACTGGGCTGCCCGGTGCTCGTCGACAACGACGCGAACGTGCTCGCTCTCGGCGAGCGGCACGCCGGCATCGGCCGTACCGTCGAGGACTTCCTCTACGTGAAGCTCGGTACCGCGCTCGGCTGCGGGCTGGTGCTCGGCGGATCGCTCTACCGGGGCGCGACCAGTAGCGCGGGCGACATCGCGCACCTACCGCTCGGCGAGGAAGGGCCGCCCTGCGCCTGTGGGGAGACCGGTTGTCTCGAGGCGTACTGCGGCGAAGTCGGGTTGGTCCGGGCGGCGCTGGCCGTGGCCCGGTCGGACCGCTCCCCGGTGCTGGCCGCGCGCGTCGCCGAGACGGGCTCGCTCACCGTCGCGGACGTGGTCGCGGCCGCCACCGCCGGGGATCCGGCCACCCAGCTCCTCGTCCGCGACGCCGCCCGTCGGCTCGGTCGGGTGCTGGTGGGCCTGGTCAGCTTCTTCAACCCCGGCATGGTGGTGATCGGCGGCGCACCGGACGGACTCGGCCACCTGCTGCTCGCCGAGATCCGTGGCGTGGTCTACCGACGGTCGGCGCCGCTGGCCACCGGCACCATGCCGATCGTCCTGTCCGACCTGGCGGGTCGGGCCGCCGTGGTCGGCGCGGCGTACCTGGCCAGCGAGCACGTCTTCAGCGCCGGTTGACCACGGGGGCCGGCTGCGGGCCGGCCCCCGGAGGCGTTCAGTCCTTGCTGCTGAAGGCCGCGTCGAAGGCGGCCGACGGCGCGTCGAAGGCGAGCCGGCGGACGAACTGGAGCGCCTCGGGTGCGCCGACCAGCCGGTCCATCCCGGCGTCCTCCCACTCGATGGAGATCGGGCCGGAGTAGCCGATGGCGTTCAGCGCCCGGAAGCAGTCCTCCCACGGCACGTCACCGTGGCCGGTGGAGACGAAGTCCCAGCCTCGGCGCAGGTCCGCCCAGGGCAGGTGCGAGGCCAGCCGGCCGCGACGGCCGTCACCGGTACGCACCTTGGCGTCCTTGCAGTCGACGTGGTAGATCCGGTCGGCGAAGTCGAAGATGAAGTTGACCGGGTCGAGTTCCTGCCAGACGAAGTGCGACGGGTCCCAGTTCAACCCGAACGCGGGCCGGTTGCCGATCGCCTCCAGGGTCCGCTTCGTCGTCCAGTAGTCGTACGCGATCTCACTGGGGTGCACCTCGTGGGCGAAACGCACCCCGACCTCGTCGAAGACGTCGAGGATCGGGTTCCACCGGTCGGCGAAGTCCTGGTAGCCGCGTTCGATCATCTCCGGCGGCACCGGCGGGAACATCGCCAGGGTGTGCCAGATCGACGAGCCGGTGAAGCCGACGACGGTGTCCACGCCGAGCTTCGCCGCCGCGCGGGCGGTGTCCTTGATCTCCTCTGCGGCCCGCTGGCGTACCCCCTCGGGCTCACCGTCGCCCCAGATCCGGGCGGGCAGGATGCCCTGGTGCCGCTCGTCGATCGGGTGGTCGCAGACCGCCTGGCCGACCAGGTGGTTGGAGATCGTGAAGACCTGGAGGTTGTGCTTGGCGAGCGTCTCCCGCTTGCGTTCGACGTACGAGTCGTCGGCCATGGCCTTGTCGACCTCGAAGTGGTCGCCCCAGCAGGCGATCTCCAGGCCGTCGTAGCCCCACTCGGCGGCGAGCCGGCACACCTCGTCGAACGGAAGGTCGGCCCACTGGCCGGTGAACAGCGTGATCGGTCGCGCCATGTGTCCTTTTCCCCTGTCGTGTTGGGGATTCCGTTTCCTGCGGGACCGGGGCGAGGGATGACCGGATGGGTGACGGCCTCGACGGTGCGCCGGTGGACGCGTTCGCGCCTGGGGCCGACGGGTTGCGCCTCCCGTCGACTCACCGGCCACCTCGCGGTCGCCGTCTCTCACTCTAGGCGGGTCGCGGGCGGTTCGAAAGAGCCCCGGTGCGACGGGGTGACCGTCGCACCGGGGCGGTGAAGCTACCCGGTTACGGCAGCACCCAGCGCTGGTTGGCGCCGGTGTGGCAGGTCCACAGGTGCACGGCCTGCCCGTCGGCGGAACTGTTGTTCGACACGTCCAGGCACTTGCCCGAGTTCGGGTTCCGCAACGTGCCGTTGGACTGCGCCGACCAGTTCTGCGCACCGCTGCCGTTGCAGGTCCAGAGCTGGATCTTCGTGCCGTCCGCGGAGCCGGCACCGTTGACGTCCAGGCACTTGCCCAACGCCCGGATCGTCGAGTTCGGCGTCACCGTCCACGTCTGCGCCGCCGAACCGTTGCAGGTGTAGATCTGGATCTGCGTACCGTCGGCCGTACCCGCGTTACGCACATCCAGACACTTACCGGCCAACCCGGTGATCCGGCCGGTGCGGACGTCACCGCCCGGCGGCGGGTTCGAGCCGCCGAGTTCCTTGATCCGGATATTGCGGAAGGACACGTCGTCGCCGGTGCCGTGGTTCTGGATGCCGATGTGCCCGGCCAGCGACCGGACCGGGTCGGTGTTGGTGAAGTCGTTGATCTTCGCGCCGTTCAGGAAGACCTGGAGACGCTCCCCCTCCACCAGCAGCTCGTAGGTGTTCCACTCCCCCGCCGGGTTCAGCGCGGCGTCCCGGGCGGCGAGGTCGGCGGACTTGAAGCCGTAGACCGCGCCGGTGGTGCGATCGGCGGCGTCGGTGGGGTCGATCTGCACCTCGTAGCCGTTGTTGATGGCGGAGTTCGGGTCGCTCGACGGTGGGAAGCCGATGAAGACCCCGGAGTTGTCGTCACCGGCCACCCGCCAGTCGAGCTTTAGCGAGTAGTTGGTGAACTGCTTGGCGCTGTGCCAGAACAGCCCCATCCCGCCGACCGAGGTCAGCGTGGCGTCGGAGTTGCTGAAGCTGCCCGGACCGGCCTGGGACCAGCCGCTGGTCGAGCCGTTGTAGAGGGTGGTGTAGCCGGTCTCCGGCCGGCAGTCGGCCTTGGTGCGGCCGGCCGCGTACCGGATGCCGCCGAGCAGGTGCGCCCGGAACGCCGGTTCGGCGTACGACGCCTGGGTGTGGCCGCCGCCGGTGTAGAAGGACCGGCCGCCGTTGTACGTCTTGCACCAGGCGATCGGGTGGTCGGCGCCCATCACCCCGCCCGAGTACGTCGACTCGTTGAGGTTCGCCAGCACCCGCGCGTTGGCGCGGGGGTTGCTCTGGAAGTCGTACCACTCGTCGGTGCGGACCCAGTTCTGCGGCAGGTGGGCGGTGGCCGCGTGGGCGCGGTTCTCCACCCGGACGGTGGCCTGCTGGATGGCCGGGTGGGAGCGGAAGTACGCGCCGACCAGGTTGCCGTAGAAGGACCAGCCGTACTCGGTGTCGGCGGCGGAGTGCACGCCGACGTAGCCGCCACCGGCGCCGATGTACGACTCGAAGGCGCTCTGCTGGCTGTTGTTGAGCACGTCGCCGGTGGTGTTGAGGAAGATCACCGCTTCGTACTGGGCGAGGTTGCCGGTGGTGAAGACGCCGGCGTCCTCGGTCGCGGTGACGGTGAAGCTGTTCGCCGCACCCAGGTCGCGGATGGTCTGGGTGCCCACCGCGATGGAGTCGTGCCGGAAGCCGGCCGTCTTGGAGAAGACCAGCACGTCGTACGGGGCGTCGGCGGCGCTGGCCGGGGTGGCCGGGGTGGTGCAGGCGAGTACGGCGAGGGCGGCGGTGGCCAGGCCGACGGTGGTTCGGAGGAGTCTGCGCATGTCGCTCTCCCAACGATTGGTGGTGTCAGGAGGGGCCCCTGTTTCCTACCCTAGGCGTTGACCAGGGGCCCCTCCTCTGATCAGGGCAGGACCCAGCGCTGGTTCGCGTTGGTGTGGCAGGTCCACAGGTGCACGGCCTGCCCGTCGGCGGAACTGTTGCTCGACACGTCCAGGCACTTGCCCGAACTCGGGTTACGCAACGTGCCGTTGGACTGCGCCGCCCAGTTCTGGGCACCACTGCCGTTGCAGGTCCACAACTGGATCTTCGTGCCGTCCGCCGAGCCGGCACCGTCGACGTCCAGGCACTTGCCGAAGGCCCGGATCGTCGAGTTCGGCGTCACCGTCCACGTCTGCGCGGCCGTACCGTTGCAGGTGTAGATCTGGATCTGCGTACCGTCGGCCGTCGCCGCGTTGCGCACATCCAGGCACTTACCGCCCAGGCCGACGATCGGACCGGTTCCGCCCGTGCCACCGCTGCCGGTGGTGAAGGTGAACGAGTCCAGGTCGTAGAGCGAGCCGGTCCCGGTGCCGGCGAAGGTCAGGTAGAGCGTGGTGGTGCCGGACGGCGGGTTGCTGATGGTGCCGTTGACCGTGGTGAAGGTGTCCCAGGCGCCGGTGACCGGGACGGTGGCCGAGCCGAGCACGGTGCCGGTGGCCGAGCCGGCGCGTACCTGGAGGGTGCCGCCGGAGCCGGCCGAGGAGACCCGGGCGCTGAACGACGTCACGTTGTTGATCCGGTACGGCTCGAACGCGATCCAGTCGCCGTTGTTGATGTTGCCGACGGTCTTGCCGCCCTCGGCGGCCGCCTTGTCGAAGGTGGCGATGCCGGCGGAGGTCTTGTAGTGCTCGGCCTGCCGGCTGCGGGGCTGGAGGGTGTGCTGGGTGTGCGTGGTGAGCCCGCCGGCATCGGTGTACTCGGCGTCGAAGATGGCGAAGATGTTCGCCGCGTAGTCGTGCTCCCCGTCCACCGGGATCGTGATCGAGCCTGAGCAGCCGTTGCGCGAGGTGATCTGGTGGCCGTGGCTGTCGTGGCCCAGCACGTAGGTCATCTTGACCTTGGTGCAGTCGATCGTGCCGTCCTCCGGGTCGGTCACCGTGATGCTGAACGGCACGGTGTCGCCGAAGGAGAACAGCGATCCGTTGACCGGGCCGTTGATGGTGACCGTCGGCGCGGTGTTGCCGACCCGGATCTGCACGCTGGCGGTGCCGGTGGCGCCCTGCGGGTCGCGGACGGTCAGGGTGGCGGTGTAGCTGCCGTTGGTGGTGTAGGTCTTGCTCGGGTTGGCCGCCGTGGAGGTGGTGCCGTCGCCGAACGCCCACGAGTAGGTCAACGCCCCGCCCTCCGGGTCCGACGACCCGGCCGAGGAGAAGTTCACGCTCAACGGGGCGACCCCGGAGGTCCGGTTCGCCGAGGCGACCGCCGTGGGTGCCCGGTTGCCTCCGGCGACGTAGTCGTAACGGTAGAGCGCCGAGTTGGCGTCGCCGTTGAAGTAGCCGGTGCCGTAGTCCAGCACGTAGAGCGCACCGTCCGGGCCGAAGGCCATGTCCATGACCTGCTTGCCGTTCCACGGGAACGACGCGTCGATGGCGCCCACCGAGCCGTCGCTGTTGACGTGGATCGGCTTGATCCAGCCTCGGCCGAACTCACCGGCGAAGAAGAGCCCGTCGAAGCTCTGCGGCCACTTGGTGGTCGACGTCGACGCCGCGTTGTAGCGGTAGACCGGGCCACCACTCGGCGACTCGGAGCCGCCGCCGAACTCCGGCGGACTGCCGGCGTCACCGGCATAGCGGATCCAGGACGGCTTGGCGGCCGGCAGGGTGGTCAGGCCGGTGTTGCGGAACGAGTTGTTCGTCGCGCCGCCGGTGCAGTTGTACTTCGGACCGGCGGTGCCGTTGGCGAAGTTCCACTCGGCGTACGTCTCGTTGCTGGTGTTGGTGCCGGTGCAGTACGGCCAGCCGTAGAAGCCGGGGCCGGTGACCCGGTTGAACTCGACCTGCCCGCTGGGCCCGCGTGCGGAGGTGGAACCCGCGTCCGGACCGTAGTCGCCGACGTAGACGACGCCGGTCGCCTTGTCGACGCTCATCCGGAACGGGTTGCGGAAGCCCATCGCGTAGATCTCGGGGCGGGTCCGGGCGGTGCCGGGGGCGAACATGTTGCCGGCCGGGATCGAGTAGGAGCCGTTGGCGTTGACCTTGATCCGCAGGATCTTGCCGCGCAGGTCGTTGGTGTTGGCGGCGCTGCGTTGCGCGTCGTACGCCGGGTTGCGGTTGGTGCGCTCGTCCAGCGGCGAGTAGCCGCCCGAGTCGAACGGGTTGGTGTCGTCGCCGGTGGACAGGTAGAGGTTGCCCGCCGCGTCGAAGTCGATGTCGCCGCCGACGTGGCAGCACATGCCCCGGTCGGCGGGCACGTCGAGGACGTCGACCTTGCTGGACTGGTTCAGCGTGAAGTCGGCGTTGAGGGTGAACCGGGAGAGTCGGTTGACCCCCTGCCAGGCGGAGAAGTCGCTGGCGGTGGCCGGGGCGTCCCCGCTCGGGGTGGACAGTGGCGGCGCGTAGTAGAGGAAGATGTGCCGGTTGCTGGCGAAGTTCGGGTCGACGCCGATGCCCTGCAAGCCCTCCTCGTCGTGGGTGTAGACCGGGACGGTGCCGATCACCGTCGTGGTGCCGGCCGCGTCGGTGCGGCGCAGGGTGCCGTTGCGGGCGGTGTGCAGGACCGAGCGGTCCGGCAGCACCGCGAGGGTCATCGGTTCGCCGACCTCGGCCACGCCCTTGGCGAGGGTGACCTGCTGGAAGTCGCTGGCGACGATGGGGTGGGCGCGGGCCGGGGTCGGGCCGGCGATGGCGACGGTGCCGACTGTGACGACCAGGAGCAGCGCCGAAGCGCTGGTGGACCACCGTGCGGGGTGGCGGGTGGTGCGCATGGTGGACATCGCAGTGCTGTCCCTTCCTGACGAGTGCTTCTGCCAGGGCGGGGCGCGCGCCGTCGCGCCGGATGCCGTAGCGGGGGGTGCCGAGGGGGGTCCCGCGCCGCCGGTTCACCTCGACGAAACATTTCGGTGCTAGCGACGACACTAAGCGTCATTCGTCGATGTGTCTATATCTTCTGCCTGCCGGATACAGACTTTCGTCAGTTCGGTCAAAAGCCGCCCGGCGCCGCGTTGCCGCGGTGGCGCTCAGCGCTGGCGGTCGATGGCCTGTGCGGCCAGCTCCATCAGGGCGGTCCGACCCTCCGCGGAGACCTCGGTGTGTTCCAGCGCCGCCAACCCGGCCTCGGCGCGGACCTGGATCATCTGCTCGATCTTCCGGCGGGCCCCGGTGCACTCGATGATCTCGCGCAGCTCGGCGGCGCCGTCGGCGTCCAGGTCGGGATTGCCGAACAGCTCGCGCAGCCGGGCGCCCTGCACCCGGTCGGCGGCGTCGCGGGCCAGCGCCATCATCACCGTCGGCTTGCCCTCGCGCAGATCGTCCAGTACGGACTTGCCGGTGACCGCCGGGTCACCGAAGACCCCCAGCACGTCGTCGCGGAGCTGGAAGGCGTCCCCGAGCGGGTCGCCGAACTCGGCCAGCGCGTCCACCAGCTCGACGGGCGCACCCGCCAGCGCGGCGCCGATCTGCAACGGCCGGGTGACCGTGTAGCGGGCCGCCTTCATCCGGATCACCGTGAGCGCGCTGGCCACCGATCCGTCGCCCACCCCGGACACCAGGTCGAGGTACTCCCCCGCGATCACCTCGGTACGCATCAGCGCGAACATGGCGTACCCCTGGTGCACCTGGTCGGGGCTGAGCCCGCACTCGTGGAACATCTGGTCCGACCAGGCGGCGCAGAGGTCACCGCAGAGCAGGGCGGTGTTGCGCCCGTACGCCTCGGGGTCGCCCCGCCACGACGAACGGGCGTGCAGGTCGGCGAAGATCCGGTGCACCGAGGGTTCGCCCCGGCGACGGTCGCTGCCGTCCAGGATGTCGTCGTGGATGAGCGCGAAGGCGTGGAACAGCTCAAGCGCGGCGGCGGCCGCCACGATCGGCGTGCCGTCCGGGCCGCCCGCGCCGCGCCAGCCCCAGTAGCAGAACAATGGTCGCAGCCGCTTGCCGCCGGCCAGCACGAACCGGCGCAATGTGGTGAAGACGCCCCGTGGCGCGCCGTCCGGCCAGTCCGGATCCTGCCGGTCGAGGAAGGCGGTCAGCTCGGCGTCGAAGCGGGCCCGCAACCCGGCGGAATCGACAGGTGCCGCGGCGACCGTCACCGCCCCTCCGTTCCGGCCAGCTCCAGCAGCAGCCCCTTCACCTCCGTGGCGGCTATCCGGTCCCGGGCCACCGACGCGTCGGAGCAGAGCAGCACCGGCCCGTCGGCCGGATCGGCGGGCAGCCGGCCGTGTGAGCCCCGGACCGCCCGGGCGCCGGCATCCAACCCGACCACGTTCATCAGGTACCGCAGCCCGAGCTTCTTGCGAGCCAGCGCGGTGGCGGCCCGGCGCTTCGCCGCACCGGGTCCGGCGGGGTCGAAGAACAGCTCCGCCGGGTCGTACCCCGGCTTGCGGTGGATCTCCACCAGCCGGGCGAAGTCGGGCGCCCGCGCGTCGTCGAGCCAGTAGTAGTACGTGAACCAGGCGTCCGGCTCGGCCACCAGCACCAGCTCACCGGAGCGCGGATGGTCCAACCCGTGTGCCGCCTTGCCGTCGGCGTCGAGCACCTCGGCCACCCCGGGCAGCCCGGCGCAGAGCTTCGCCACCGCCGGCACGTCGGCCGGGTCACGCACGTACACGTGGGCGATCTGGTGGTCGGCGACCGCGAAGGCCCGGGAGGTCCACGGGTCGAGGTACTCCATGCCCACCTGGGTGTGCACCCGCAGCAGCCCCTCGGCGCGCAGCAGCCGGTTGACGTCCACCGGCCGGGACGCCTCGGTGATGCCGTACTCCGACAGCACCACCACCGTCGCGTCGCGGGCCTGCGCGGCGTCCAGCAGCGGCGCGAGCACGCCGTCCAGCTCCGCCGCCGCGGCGGCCGACCGGGGCGAGGCCGGGCCGAAGCGTTGCAGGTCGTAGTCCAGGTGCGGCACGTACACCAGGGTCAGGTCGGGCGAGTACCCGGTGAGGATCTGCTCGGCCGCCCGGCAGATCCAGCGCGACGACGGCAGGCCCGCGCCCGGCCCCCAGTAGGTGAACAGCGGGAAGGTGCCGAGCCGCTCGGTGAGCACGTCGTGCAGCTGCGGCGGGTCGGTGTAGCAGTCCGGTTCCTTGCGACCGTCGGCGTGGTAGACCGGTCGCGGCGTGACCGTCCAGTCCACGTCCGCGCCCATCGCGTACCACCAGCAGACGTTCGCCACCGTGTAGCCGGGCCGGGCGCGGCGGGCGGCCTGCCACAGCTTCTCCCCGCCGACGAGCGCGTTGTGCTGCCGCCAGAGCAGCACCTCGCCGAGATCCCGGAAGTACCAGCCGTTGCCGACGATGCCGTGCTCGGCGGGCAGGGCGCCGGTGAGGAACGTCGACTGCACCGAGCAGGTGACCGCCGGCAGCACGGTGCCCAACTCGGCGCGGAAGCCGGTGTCGGCGACCGCGCGCAGCCGGGGCATGTGTGCCAGCAGTCGGGGCGTCAGCCCCACCACGTCGAGCACCACCAGTTGCCGACTCATGCTCTAACCGCCTTTCGCGACTGCGGGGTCAGCCCGAGGGCGACCAACTCGTCCCGGGTGAAGGCCAGTTCGGCCGCGATCCCGGCGGCCAGCTCCGCGTCGGTGCGCGGCCGACGCGCGGCCGGCAGCACCCCCCAGGTGTACGTCTCGACGTCGAGGTGGTCGCACCCGGCGTCGGTACCGGTGAAGAGCGCGGCCAGCGCGGCGCGCAGCACCGGCAGGGTCGAGCCCAGCGGTGGTTCCGGTGGGGCGTGCAGCGGCACGTGGTAGTGCACCCGCCACGGTCCGGGCAGCGCGGCGGCCAGGGCGACGTCGAGATCGTCGGCCGCCCAGCCCGGATCCGCCGGATCGGCGAGCCCCGGGCCGGCGGTGGGTGCGGCCCCGTTGCCGGCGGCCGGCAGGGCACCGGTCGCGGCCGTCGATGCGCTGCCGGTCGCGGTGGCGCAGCCGGCGGAGCGGGTCTGGTGCAGGAAACGCGGCTCGACCCAGCGGCGCAGGGCGGCGGCGTCACCGGCCGGGTCGGTCGCCTCCAGCGCGGCGGACACCTGCACCTTGACCACCGGCAGGCCGGCGACGGCCAGCCGCGCCAGGGCGGCGGCCGGCTCCTCCCAGGCGCAGGCGAGGTGGGCCAGATCCAGGCAGATCCCGAGCCGGTCGGTGTCCATTCCGGACAAGGCGGCGACCGCCTGCGGGGTGCTCTCCACCACGCAGCCGGGCTCCGGCTCGAAACCGACCCGCACCGGCCGGCCGGTCTCCCGCTCGACGGCGGCGAGTCCGCTGGCGAGCTGGTCGAGCCGGCGACGGGCGGCCTCCGCGTGGCTGCGGTCCCACGGCGCCCGCCAGGCCAGCGGCAGGGTGGAGACCGAGCCGCGGACGGCGTCGTCGGGCAGCAGGTCGGCAAGTACCCGGGCCAGGTCGAGGGTGTACCCGAGCCGGTCGTCCGTGGTCCAGTCCGGACGGTACACCGCCCCCTTGACCACCGGAGCCTGGAAGGCCGCGTACGGGAAGCCGTTGAGGGTGACCACCTCCAGCCCGCGTACGGTCAACTCGGTGCGCAACCGGCGACGGGCGGCCGGATCGGCGGCCAGTTCGGCGGCCACCGGGGCGGCCAGCCACAGGCCCAGGCCGAGCGGGTCGGCGCCGAGCGTCTCGCGGACCGGTACCGCGTAGCGGTCCAGTTGGGCGACGATGCCGGCGAGATCCTCGGCGGGGTGCACGTTCGTGCAGTACCCGAGGTGGACGGTGGCCCCGCCGGGATGCCGCAGCCGCATCAGCTGCCGCCGCGCAGGATCGAGTTGCCGGCGAAGGTCGGCTCCGCGCGGTCGTCGCTCAGGTCGAGTCGTCCGGACTGCCCGTAGAACTCGACCGGGTTGCGCCACAGCACCCGGTCGACATCGTCGTCGGTGAAACCGGCACCGAGCATCGCCTCGCCGGTGGCCCGGGTGAGCAGCGGGTCGGAGCGCCCCCAGTCGGCGGCCGAGTTGACCAGCATCCGTTCGGTGCCGTACGCCTTGAGCAGCTCGACCATGCGCGGCGGCGACATCTTGGTGTCCGGATAGATGGAGAACCCGAGCCAGCAGCCGGTGTCCCGGACCAGTTTCACGGTCGTCTCGTTGAGGTGGTCGAGCACCACCCGCTGCGGCGCGATGCCGGACTCGGCGACCACCGCCAGGCTGCGCTCCACACCCCGGGCCTTGTCCCGGTGCGGGGTGTGCACCATCGCCGGCAGGTCGTGCGCCACGGCCAGGGCGAGCTGCGCGGCGAAGGCGTCGTCCTCCTCGGGCGTCATCGAGTCGTAACCGATCTCGCCGACCGCCACCACGCCGTCCTTCTCCAGGTAGCGGGGCAGCTCGTCGAGCACCGGCCGGCAGCGCGGGTCGTTGGCCTCCTTCGGGTTCAACGCGATCGTGGCGTGATGGCGGATCCCGAACTGCCCGGCCCGGAACGGCTCCCACCCGACCAACGAGTCGAAGTAGTCGGTGAACGAGCCGACGTTCGTACGCGGCTGGCCCAGCCAGAACGCCGGCTCCACCACCGCCCGGACGCCGGCGGCGGCCATCCGCTCGTAGTCGTCGGTGGTGCGCGACGTCATGTGGATGTGCGGGTCGAAGATCCGCATCACACCTCCCTGGGCTGGGGCTGGCTGGCGGCGGTGAGCCGGTCCAGCAGTTCGGTGGCGTCGGCGGGCATGCTCCGGCCGGCGGCCCGACGCTCGGCGGCCAGGGCGGCGAGCATCTCCGCCAGTTCCCCGTCCGCGCGCGCGTCGAGGTCGGCCACCGCCGCCAACGGCACACCGGTGAAGACGCACTTGAGCACGGCCTGTCGCCAGGCCGGCGGGTCGAGGTGGCGGGCGTACGGGCCGAGGGCCGCGGCGACCAACCGGGTGTCGTTGGTGCGGATCGCGTCGTGCAGCAGCGGCGTACCGGCCGCGCCGATCGGCAGCATCGGCAACGCCTTGAGCACGGCCCGTTTCTCGGCGGCGTCCCCGGTGCGGTAGAGCGTCTCGGCCTGCTCGGCGTGGTCGGCGGGCAGGCTGGCCAGCAGCAGGGCCCGGGCCGCCTCGTCGGCGGTCCAACCGGGCAGGTCGGGCAGGTCGTGTCGGCCGCAGCGGCGGCCGGCCGCCGGGAAGAACCGCGCGATGGCGGTGGGCTCGGCCGCGACGCGGTCCAGGGCCGTGGCCAACCAGTCCGGATCGGGTACGCCCCGCAGGGCCACCCGCAGCTCGTCCGCTGTCATCGCGTCTCCTCCCTCGTCCGCCGCCGTCGACGGCCGTGGCGGTGCTACCGCGTGCGTCCTGTGCTCTGCTTCACTCCACGCGTCGGTCGTCGTCCGGGTAGCGGATGCCTGGTGGTGCGCCGGTTGAAGCAGAGCAAAGGGCGTGCGGCGAGGCGGCGGCGCGCAGGAACTCCAGCGAGTGGGCCGCGACGGTGGGTGCGGCGTGCGAGTGTCGGGGCAGCTCGACCGCCACCAGGCCCCGGTAGCCGATCTCGCGCAGCGCGGCCAGCACCGGCGGGAAGTCGATCTCACCCGCGCCGAACTCCAGGTGTTCGTGCACCCCGCGCCGCATGTCGTCGATCTGCACGTTGACCAGGTGTGCAGCCACGTCACGGACACAGTCGGGTACCGGCCGCGGCTCCAGGCACCGGCAGTGTCCGATGTCGAGGGTGATGCCGAGGCGGGCCGGTGAGCCGAGGGCGGCGTGCAGCCGACGCCAGTCGGCGATGTCCTCGACCAGCATGCCCGGTTCCGGTTCGAACCCCAGCGTCACCCCGACGGCTTCGGCCGCCTCGACGACGGCCGCGCAGCCGGCGACCAGGCGGTCCCAGGCCACCGTCGGGGTGACCGTGTCCGGCCGGACACCGGCCCAGAACGAGACCGTCTCGGCGCCGAGATCGGCGCCGATCGCCACTGCCCGGCGCAGGAACTCGATCCGGCGCGTGGGGTCGTCGTGCAGCAGCGTCGGGGCGTGCTTGTGCCAGGGGTCCAGCAGGAACCGCGCACCGGTCTCGATCACCAGACCGAGGTTGAGGTCGGCGAGCCGGCGAGCGACGGCGTCGACGCGCACCGCCAGTCCCGGCGCGAACGGGTCGAGGTGATCGTGGTCCAGGGTGAGCGCGACACCGGAATAGCCGAGGTCGGCGATGACCGCGAGCGCGTCGTCGAGGCGGTGGTTGGCGAAACCGTTGGTCCCGTACCCGAAGCGCAGTTCGTCGGCGGACGTGTCGGGGCCGGCGGCCGTCATGTCGGTGACACCTTGCGGGCCAGCCGCCGGCCCAGCGGCGCGGCTGCCGCCACCGCCAGTCCGAGCAGTCCGGACCCGGCGCGGGCGGTCAGCGCCCCCTGCAGGGCCGGCAGGCCGGTGATGCCGGCGCCGACCGCCGAACGGACCCGTGCGGCGGCGGGCTGGGCCACCACCCGGGCCTGCGCGGTGCCGTAGCGGGCGGCGTACCAGGCGGCGAGAACAGCGGGCAGCGTCACCGCCACGGCACCGAGAAGACGCCGACCGTTCCCGACATCGCCGGTTCGCTCACCGTCGGTGCGGACGACAGGGGCGCGTCGGCCGGACCTCGCCGGGCCATCGGCCCGGAAGACGCTCGCGGTTAGCCGGCGGTCGGGCGGGAGCGCGGCGCTCGCGGCGACCAGGGCGGTGCCGGCGAGGGTGCGCAGCGGCAGGGTCCGGTCGGTGCCGCTGACCTCCCGGCGGGACAGCGCGGTGACGGTCCAGGTGTGCGCGGCGACGGTGACCGCCGCCGGCAGGGCCCGCGCCGTCCGGCCCCCGGCGGCGCCCAGCAGCACGTCCAGCCCCCGGCAGGTGGCCATCACCGCGGGACCGGCGGCGGTGTTCTTGGCCGCGAGGTCGTACCCCCACACGGCGGCCGCCAGTGGTAGCGCGACGGCGGTGGCCCGCCGGCCGCCGGCCGCGGCGGCGAGCCCGACACCGGCGACGGTCAGACCGGTGGCCAGGCCGACCGCGAGGCCGGGGCTGACCCGGCCGCTCGGTATCGGCCGCTCGGGGCGTTCCACGGCGTCCAACTCGCGGTCGGCCCAGTCGTTGGCGGCCATGCCGGCCCAGTACAGCAGCACCGACGCGGCGGCGAGGGCGGGGGTACGCGGACCGAGGGCGCCGGCCGCGGCGGCACCGGCGACCACGTCACCGGGCACGGAGAGCGCGGCCGGGGCACGGACCAGCTCGGCCAGGTCAGCCACGCGCGGCATCGGTGTCTCCGGCGTCGAGGCTGTCCGCGAACGCGCACAGCCGGGTCCACTGGTCGGCCAGCGAGTGGGTCACGGTGCCGAGCGGGTCCTTGAAGAAGAAGGCCAGGTCGTCGAGCGGACCGGTACGGCCGGCGGCGTGCGCGGCGGCGGTGAGCCGGGCCAGGTCGAGCACGAGCGGGGCGGCCAGCGCCGAGTCGCAGCCGTGCCAGGTGAACTCCAGCCGCATCCCGGTGCCCAGGAAACCGGCGAAGGTGATCAGATCCCAGGCGGTCTTGAAGTCACCGAGTTCCTCGACGTAACCGATCCGGGTGTCGCCCTGCGGCAGGTAACCGAGCGTCTCGCCGAGCACCCGTTGCTTGCTGCGCACCTTCGCGGCGTTGGCGTCGGGATCGGCCAGGGTGGCGCCGTCACCGCCGCCGAGCAGGTTGAGCCCGGACCAGGACCGGACGGCGAGGTGGCGCATCGCGAACATCGGGGCGAGCACCGACTTGAGCAGGGTCTCGCCGGTCTTGCCGTCGTGGCCGGCGTACGGCACGCCGTGGCGCTCGGCCAGTGCGGTCAGCGCCGGCAGCCGCAGCCCGGTCGACGGGGTGAAGTCGACGTAGGGGCAGTCCGCCGTGACGGCCGCGTACGCGTACAGCGAGCTGGGTGGCAGCACCTCGTCCGGCCCGCCGAGGGCGTCGCGCAGCGCGTCCGGATCGGCGTGCCCGGGATGTGCCGGCGGAGTCGGTTCGGTGGCGGCGACGTTCACCATCACCACCCGGGCCAGTTCGTGTCGCTGGCGGAAGGCGGTGAGGTCGCGGACGATCGCGGTGGCCCGGTCGGCCTGGGTTCCGCCGGTGGGAGCGGGGCGTAGCTCGCGTTCCACGGCGGCCAGTTCCTCGGGCAGCGCGGCAACCAGGCGGGCTGGCAGCACACCGGCGTCAGCGAGCGCCTCGGCGCGCTTGGCGATCGGCGTGGCGACCACGTCGTGGCCGCCGAAGACCAGGTCGGCGAAGCCCGGTAGGGCGGGGGTGCTGACCCCGGGCAGTTCGGTGACGCAGCCGGTCGGCCCGGTCAGCCCGGCACGCAGCGCGAGCGCCCCGACGATGCTGGTGGTCGCGACCGAGCCACGCGCCCCCACCAGCCAGACACCTGTACGCATAGCGCTCCTTCCGGTGCCCAGGAAACCGACATGCATCGATTGAACCTTGATATCAGGGAAAAGCTGAAAAAGATACGGGTTATGCCGATGCGCCCCGTCCGCCGCCCGCTCCGGTGCGACTCGCCGGCCGGCGTCGAGGTCGGCGGCGACGACGCCGGGCCGGCGTACCGGATGGGTCGGACGGACGGGGCTGGCAGGCAGGGACAGTCGGCGTCTCGCCCCTGCCTCCCCCGCATCCGGCCCGGTCGGGACGACGATGTCCCGATCGGACGACTCGTCGGACGCGGTCCGCCTGGCGGCGGGAGTCTCCAGGTGGACGTTCGGTGCACCGCTCGATGGGCGGCGGCCCTCCGGTGCTGCCGGGGAATCCCGGTCCGGCCGCACCGGAGGAACCGCATTGCTCGTGCCGCCGGTCGCCCGGGGCACGACCTCCGGACCCGACCCGTACCGGCCACGGGGCGCAACCGTGGCCGGCCCTCGCCGGTCGGCTCCGGAGGTGGTTCAGGCGGCGACCGGCGCCAGTGACGGCTCCACTGCGGCCCAGGACGAGCCCAGTTCGGCCGAACGGGTCACCGCGTCCAGCACCAGTTGCACCTGCAACGCCTCGGCGAACGAGGGCGACGGGTCGGTGCCGGTCGCCACCGCCTCGATGAAGTCGCGCATCTGGTGGGTGAAGGAGTGCTCGTACCCGATGATGTGTCCCGGCGGCCACCAGGCCGACAGGTACGGGTGCTCGGCCTCGGTCACCAGGATCCGGCTGAACCCCTGCTCGGCGGCGGGCCGGGTGGCGTCGAGGAACTCCAGCTCGTTGAGGCGTTCCAGGTCGAAGGCGACACTGCCCAGCGACCCGTTGATCTCCACGCGGAGCGCGTTCTTGCGTCCGGTGGCGAACCGGGTCGCCTCGTACGTGGCGAGTGCCCCGCCGTCCAGCCGGGCCACGAAGATCGCCGCGTCGTCGACGGTGACCGGGCCGGTGGCGGCCCCGGCCCCGTCGGCCTGCGCCGCCAGCCCGCTCGACTCGGCCGGCAACGGCCGCTCCTTGACGAAGGTCTCGGTCACCGCGCTGACCCCGCTGATCAGCTGTCCGGTGACGTACTGGGTCAGGTCGATGATGTGCGCGCCGATGTCACCCAGCGCGCCGGAGCCCGACACCTCCTTGCGGAGCCGCCAGACCAGGGGGAACTGCGGGTCCACGATCCAGTCCTGCAGGTAGGTGGCCCGGACGTGCCGGATCTCACCGAGCCGCCCGTCGGCGATGAGCTGGCGCATCAGCGCCACCGCGGGCACCCGTCGGTAGTTGAAGCCGCACATCGACCGCGCTCCGCCGGCCCGGGCGGTGGCCGCCGCGGCGGTCATCTCCCGCGCCTCGGCGACCGTGTTGGCCAGTGGCTTCTCGCACAGCACGTGCTTGCCCGCGGCGAGCGCGGCCAACGCGATCTCGGCGTGGCTGTCACCCGGTGTGCAGATGTCGACCACGTCGATGTCCGGGCGGTTCACCAGTTCCCGCCAGTCCGTGGTGTGCTCCTGCCAGCCGAGCCGGTCCGCGGCCTCGGCCACCTTCGCGGAGTCCCGGCCGCAGATGAGCGCCATCCGGGCCCGCGCCGGCAGGTCGTACACCCGGTTTACGGTCCGCCACGCCTGCGAGTGCGCGGCGCCCATGAACGCGTAGCCGACCATGCCGACCCGCAGTTCGTTGTTTGTCGTGGACAAGGTGGGTCTCCCCCCGTTGTGTCAGAACCCGAGCTTGAGGTAGTCGCTCGCGTTCTCCTTGGTGATCGTTTCGGAGGCGAGGACAATCTCCTTGGGAACCTGGAGTTCCACCAGGTCGGACATGCCCCGGCCCTGGCCGATGAGGCGGGCCAGCGAGATCGCCGAGGACGCCATCGACGGGCTGTAGGTCACCGTGGCCTTCAGCACCGTGTTGTCGGCCAGGATGTCCTCCATCGCCTTCTTCGAGCCGGCGCCGCCGACCATGAAGAACTCGTCGCGGCTGGCCTGGCTGATCGCGGCCAGCACGCCGATGCCCTGGTCGTCGTCGTGGTTCCAGATCGCGTCGATCTTCGGCTCCGCCTGCAACAGCTGGCTCGCCTCCTGCTGACCGGAGTCCGCGGTGAACCGTGCCGCCCGGCGGTTCTTCACCTTCAGGCCGTGCTGGGCCAGGGTGTCGTTGAAGCCCTGGGTGCGCTCCTGGGTCAGCTCCAGCTCGTCCATTCCGGCGATCTCGGCGATCACCGGGTTGCTCACGCCCTTGGCCTTGAGCTGCTCGACGATGAAGGTGGCCGCCGAGACGCCCATGCCGTAGTTGTCGCCCTTGATCTGCAGGCGGTACGCCTTGGCGTCGGGGAAGGCCCGGTCCAGGTTGACCACCGGGATGCCGGCCGCCATCGCCTCCAGCCCGAACGAGTTCAGCTCCTTGCCGTCGTGCGGCAGCAGCACGATCACGTCGGGCTTCTGCGAGATCAGGGTGGACAGCGCGGCCCGCTGGGCCGCCGCGTCCGCACCGGCCTCGACCGTCTTGAACTCCACGTCGGAGTACGCGGCGGCCTGCGACTTGGCGTTGTTGGTGATCGCGGCGATCCAGCCGTGGTCGGCGGCCGGCGCGGAGAAGCCGATGGTCACCTGCTTGCCGGGCTCGGCGTTGGCGTTGCCGTCGGCCGCCTTGGTCTGCGCCTCGGTCGGTGACTGCTCGTTGCTGGTACAACCGGCGAGCAGTACGCCGGCGCCGACGGCCGCCCCGCCGAAGAGCAGCCGGCGCCGCGACATGTCGCGACTGTGCTGGGTCATGACGACCTCCTGGTTATTCACTGGTGGGGATTTCGGGTGTACGAGGCCCGGCCACCGTCGGTTGCGCGGGTGGCCCGGATGCAGCGATGGTCAGCTCGTGGTGAGCCGGTTACGACGGAAGAACTGGGAGAGACTGCCGAACTGGATCTGCTGGATCAGGACGGCGGCGACGATGATGCCGCCCTTGACCATGTTCTGTGCCTCGGTGGAGAGACCGTTGATGGCGAAGAGGTTGGTGATGGTGGCGAAGATGATCACACCGAGCAGGGAGCCGACGATGGTGCCCCGCCCGCCGCTGAGCAGCGTGCCACCGATGATCACGGCGGCGATCGCGTCCAGCTCGTAGAGGTTCGCCATCGCCGCCTGGGCCGAGGTGGCCTGCGCGGTGAGCATGATGGCGGCGATGCCGCAGCACAGGCCGGACAGCGCGTACAGCAGCAGGGTGTGCAGCTTGACGTTGATGCCGGCCAGTCGGGCGGCCTCCGGGTTGCCGCCGACGGCGACCGTGCGCCGGCCGAAGGTGGTGCGGTTCAGCAGCACCCAGCCCGCGGCCACCACGGCGGCCAGGATGTAGACCAGCAGCGGAATGCCGAGCAGATCGGTACTGGCGATGCCGTTGATGGTGTTGTTCTGCGAAATCTGCGTCTGCTTCTGGGAGATCTCGGCGGCCAGTCCGCGTGCGGCGACCAGCATGGCCAGCGTCGCGATGAACGGCACCAGCCGCCCGTACGCGATGAGTGTCCCGTTGACCAGGCCGACCGCCACCCCGACGATGATCGCGGTGAAGATCATTCCGCCGGCGCCGAAGCTCTGGGTCGCCACCGTGGTGCACCAGACCCCGGCCAGCGCCACGATCGCGCCGACCGAGAGGTCGATGCCACCCCCGATGATCACGAAGGTCATCCCGACGGTGACCACGCCGACCACCGAGGCGAGCTTGAGGATGCTGAGCATGTTCGCCCAGACCCAGTCCGGGTTGGAGTACAGGTCCGAGCGGGTGGCCGCACCGATCACGAAGAGTGCCAACAGCACCCCGATCAGGGCGAGATTCCGCTTGGCTCCCTCACCGCCGTCACCGTGCCACCAGGAGAGGCCGCCGGTGGGGCCCGCCGTGGCGGTCGGCGTGGCGTGCCCCGCCGCCTCGGTCTCGGCCGGGTCCACCGGCGGCGACTGCGCCGGCAGCTTGGTCGTGGGCGGACTATCGGTCATGCCGCTGCGCCTTCCGTCAGGGACCCCGCCATGACGAGGTCGAGCACCGTGGGTTCGTCGAGTTCGTCGGCGGGGGCGGTCCGGACGACCCGCCCTTCCCGCATCACCAGCACCCGGTCGGCCAGGCCGAGCACCTCGGGCACCTCGCTGGAGACCAGCAGCACACCGACGCCCTGGGCGGCGAGCTGGCGGATCACCTGGTACAGCTCGGCCCGGGCACCGACGTCCACCCCCCGGGTGGGCTCGTCGAGCAGCAACAGCTTCGTGTCGCCGAGCAACCAGCGACCGACCACCACCTTCTGCTGGTTGCCGCCGGAGAGCGTGCGTACCGCCCGGCGGACGTCGCGCGGGCGCATCTCCAGGCTCTCGGCGATCCGGTCGGCCTCCGTCCGCTCCCGACCCATGTCGGTGAACCCGAAGCGGGCGTAGCGAGCGAAGGTGGCGAGGGTGACGTTGCGGTAGATCGGCTCACCGAGCAGCAGCGCCTGGCTCTTGCGCTCCTCGGGAGCCATGCCCATGCCGGCTTTGACCGCCGCGCCGACGCTGCCGGGTCGCAGTGCCCGGCCGGCCATCCGCACCGAACCGGTCTCGGCCGCCCGCGCGCCGTAGATCGTCTCCAGTAGTTCGGAGCGGCCCGAGCCGACCAGACCCGCGATGCCGACGATCTCTCCCGCCCGGACGGTGAGTGACACGTCGGCGAACTCGCCGGTACGGGTCAACCCGTCGACCTGGAGCAGTTCGTCGCCGACCACGGTTTCGGCGGGGCGGTCCGGGAAGACGTACTCGATATCGCGGCCGGTCATCCGGGAGACCAGGTCACTGGTCGGGGTCTCCTGGGCCGGCAGGTTCGCCGCGGTGGTCCGGCCGTCCTTGAGTACGGTCACCCGGTCGCCGATCTCGCGGATCTCCTCCAGCCGGTGGGAGATGTAGATGACCGCGATGCCCTGCGCGGTCAGCTCGCGGATGATCCGGAAGAGGTTCTCCACCTCGTCGTGGGCGAGCACCGCGCTCGGCTCGTCCATGATGATCAGCCGGGCCTCGTGGGACAGTGCCCGGGCCATGCTGACCACCTGCTTACCGGCCGACGGCAGGGCCCGCACCATCCGACCCGGTGGGATCTCGGCGTGACCGAGCCGGCCGAGGATCTCGCGGGTACGGCCGGCCATGTGGCCCCGGCGGATGAAGCCGAGCCGGCGGGGCTCGTGCCCCAGGAAGACGTTCTCCGCCACCGACAGGTCCCCGACCAGGTCGAGTTCCTGGTAGATGGTGGCGATCCCGGCGCGCATCGCGGCCTGCGGGTTGGCGAAGGCGACCCGTCCGCCGCACCACTCGACGTGACCGGAGTCCGGCCGGTGCACCCCGGCGAGCACCTTGATCAGGGTGGACTTGCCGGCACCGTTCTGCCCGAGCAGGCAGTGCACCTCGCCCGCGCGTACCTCGAGTTGCACCCCGTCCAGGGCGCGTACGCCCGGGAAGGTCTTGACCACGTCGGTCAGGCGTAGCACCACCTCGCCGGTGGTCGTCTCGACCGGCGCGCCGCCGGTCCCGCTCACGGCCTCGTGCCCGGTCATGCCGCCTCCCCGAAGGCCAGGTCGCTGGCGAGCACCGCGGCGCCGGCCACGCCGGCCCGTGGGCCGAGTTCGGAGAGCACCACCGGCAGGTTGCCGGTGGCCAGCGGCAGCGACCGGCGGTACACGACGCTGCGAATCTCGGCGAGCAGGATGTGCCCGAGCTGGGCGAGCCCGCCGCCGATCACGATCATCGAGGGGTTGGTGAAGCTGACCAGTCCGGCGAGCACGCCGCCGACCCGTCGGCCGCCCTCGCGGATGAGCTGGATGCAGGTCACGTCCCCTTCGAGGGCGCCGGCGGCGACGTCGAGGGCGGTGACGTCACCGTTGACCTCCAGCCGTTCGGCCAGGGCGGGTGAGGTACCCGCACGCGCGGCGGCGACGGCGTCCTTGGCCAGGGCCGCGCCGCTGAAGAGCGCCTCCAGGCAGCCGGCGTTGCCGCAGGAGCAGATCGGACCCTGCGGATCGACCTGGATGTGGCCGATGTCGCCGGCACACCCGTCGGTGCCCCGGTAGACGTCGCCGCTGAGGTAGATCCCGCAGCCGACACCCGTGCCGATCTTGACGAAGAGGAAGTCGTCGACCGAGTGGGCCACCCCGCCGTGCCGCTCGCCGATGGCCATGATGTTCACGTCGTTGTCGACCACCGCCGGGCAGCCATGCTCGCGGGTGAGCAGCTCGCGGACGGGGAAGCGGTCCCAGCCGGGCATGATCGGCGGCGAGACCGGCACGCCGTCACGGAAGCTGACCGGGCCGGGTACGCCGATGCCGACCGCGTCGAGTCGCTCGTAGACACCGTCCACCCGGGCCTTGTGCAGCAGCTCGTTCACGCGCTGGAGGGTCGCCTTCGGGCCGGAGCGGATGTCGGCCGCCTCCGCGTACGCCGCGACCGGCTCCAGTCGGCCGTTGACGACCTCGACGTCGATCGAGCTGGCGCCCAGATCGACGGCCGCGAAGCGCAGCTCCGGACTCAACTCGACGAGCGTCGACCGCCGACCGCCCCGGGAGGCCGCCTTGCCCGCCTCCGCCACGTAGCCGAGGGCGACCAGCCGCTCCAACTCGGCGAGCAGTCGGGGTCGGGGCATCTCCAACCGGTCGGCGAGTTCGGCCCGCGACAGCGCTCCCTCGTCGCGCAACAACCGCAACAGCCGGACGTGCAGGGGGTCGGCGTTGGGCACGGGCTCACCTCTCCCACCGGGGTGTGCACATCGACGATCTGCCGATGTGTGGTGCCCGACACAGTAGGAGGCTTCGGCCTGCGCTGTCCAGACCTTAGGGCATTCTGACGGCAACTTTTGCCTGATCTAGCAAAAGTTTCGGTGCGAGAGAGCGACTAGTTAGGTGGGGATGCGCCCGAAAGGTCACTGGGAAGGCGATTCACCACCCTTCGAGCGCAGCTTGCGGTCGTCGCGCAGCTCGACGTAGGGCTCTCGATCGACCGGTCGGAGGCCGCCGCTGATCGCTCGCGCCCGGGCCAACTCGGCATCGAGTTCCGCGCCGAGCAGGATCGCGATGTTGCTCAGCCAGAGCCAGACCAGGAAGATGATCACCCCGGCGAGCGCGCCGTAGGTCTTGTTGTACGAGCCGAAGTTGCCGACGTAGAAGGCGAACAGGCCGGAGACCGACAGCCAGATCAGCACCGCCAGCAGCCCACCGGGACTCACCCAGCGGAAGCCGCCCTGGCGGGCGTTCGGCGACGCCCAGTAGAGAATGGCGAACATCAGGCTGACCAGGACCAGCAGCACCGGCCACTTGGCGATGTCCCACACCGTCACGGCCGTACGCCCCACCCCGAGGGCGGCGCCGACCTCCTCGGCGAAGCGGCCGGTGAAGACCACGATCACCGCACTGGCCAGCAGCAGCACGCCGATCACCGCGGTCACCCCCACCCGGATCGGCAGGGTCTTCCAGATCGGCCGCCCCTCCGGCACGTCGTAGATCGCGTTGGAGGCGCGCATGAAGGCGGCGACGTAGCCGGAGGCCGACCAGAAGGCGGCGAGCAGACCGACGATCGCGGTCACACCGGCCAACCCGCCGTTCTGCGAGGCCTGTTCGATGGCGGCGTCGAGGATCTGGCGGATGTTCTGCTCGGGCACCGACTCCGCGACGGTGTCGCGTACCGTCCGGGTGGCCGACGGGCCCAGCAGTCCCAGCAGCGAGACCAGCACCAGCAGGCCCGGGAAGATGGAGAGCACGCCGTAGTAGGTGAGCGCGGCGGCCCAGTCGGTCAGGCCGTCGTCGCCGAACTCGCGCACCGTCCGGCGCAGCGCCGCCACCCACTCGCCACCCGACAGCCGGCCCGGGTGTTCGGGCGTGCCAGGGTCGGCGTCCGGCTCCGGCCGTTCCGGCGAGGCGCTGTCCGCATCCGACTCCCGCCGCGCCTCGCGGGCGCGCTCGGCACCCGACTCGTCCCGCCGCGCCTCGTGGGCGCGCTCGGACCCGGGGTCACGCCGGTCTGGACGGGAAGACTCCTCGGAGGCCATCGCCCCTCCCCTCTGCTCCGCTCGCGGTGATCGTCCAGGACACATGCCCAGCCACCGACGGGAAGTAACCCACCCGAACCCGGCACCCGCGGCAGGTCGACCGTCGGGCTGGTCGCCTCGGCCAGCCCGAGGCCGCCGGGCGAGGGTCGAACAGTCGGCCCGGAACCGCGATCTCACTCGCGGGAAATGCACCGCACTCGCTTCCCGTCGGCGGGAGCGGGGGCGAATGCGATCACTGCGGAAATGGTGGTCAGCGCCCGCCGGAGATCGCCCGACAGCCCGGCGAGGCGCTCCGGACGCACGCCGACCGACCACCCGAGGGCCGCCCACCACGTCGCGACCCAGGCGGTTCGAGTCGACACCGACCGTAGTTCTATGTACGGAGCGTAATCATCTGGATAGATCTTTCGACCCCAGCCAACCCTTTTTCGAAGGTCTTCAATGCGGCAAACCGGACATCATCGCCACTCTGTTCATGACCCCGCACCGCCCCCATCGGCGCGTCCGGGCCGATCATGAACACTATTCTTAATTGTTTCCTCTTGGTCAGCGCGAAAGAATGTGAAGTCACTCAGCGAAGCGATGGCCGACAATGTCCCCAACGCGGAGTCAATTCGCGTATCGTCCCCCCTCGTGTCGGCTATCCGATTCACCGAAGATTCCGGACCTCAGCATCACGGCGGGCACAGCCGAGTGGCGGAGGCGGCGGCGACCGCCCCGCGGACCGATCCGGCCCCGATCGATCCGACCGAACTCGCCGGCCGGTTCGAGGACGAGAAGCCGGGTCGGGTGTTGACCGGACCGGTCGCCCTCGCCCTGACCGCGGCCACCCTGGCGATCGGCCTGCTCGCGCTCTGGCAGGTGTTCCGGCCACTGGCGCAGGGCAGCAAGTACTACCTGATCTTCTTCCTGGCCGGCGTACTCCCGTTGGTCTTCCTCGCCTACCCGGCCGGCCTGCGGCCGCCGCGCCGGCTGCGGGCGGTGCTCGCGGGACGGCGGCCGGCGGCGTCGACTCCCGACGCGACCTCGACCGACCGGTCCGGGCCCAGCCGCGTCGACTGGCTGCTGGCCGTCGCGGCGCTGGCCGGCTGCCTGTACCCGGTGCTGCCGGTCGCCCTGGCCGGCGGTGGCGGCGGCTACGACGCCTTCCTCGACCGGCAGGGGCTGCTGGTCGGCCTGGACGTGGCGATGGGCACCGTCCTGCTGCTCCTGCTGCTGGAGGGTTGCCGGCGCACCACCGGCTGGATCCTGCCCGCCGTGTGTCTGGTCTTCCTCGGCTACGGCTACTACGGCGGCCTGCTGCCGCAGACCTGGGCGGTGGCGCACGCCGGGCTGGACTTCGGGCAACTGGTCGACGCCTTCTACAACTCCGACAGTGGCTTCTACGGCACCCCGCTGGACGTGGCCGCCACGTACATCGTGCTGTTCACCATCTACGGGGCGGTGCTCGACCTCTCCGGCGCCGGGCGGTTCTTCGTGAACCTCTCCGCCGCGGCGTTCCGGCGTTCGCGCACCGCCGCCGGTCGTACGGCGGTGGCCTCCGGGTTCCTGCTCGGCACCGTCTCCGGCTCCGGGGCGGCCACCACCGTCAGCATCGGCGCGGTCACCTGGCCGATCCTGCGTCGCTCCGGGTACCCGGCGGAACGGGCCGGCGGGATGCTCGCTGCCGCCGGCGTGGGCGCCATCCTGTCCCCGCCGACGCTCGGCGCGGCGGCCTTCATCATCGCCGAGTACCTCGGGGTGTCCTACCTCCAGGTGCTCGGCTGGGCGATGGTGCCGACCATCCTCTACTACCTCGGCATCGTGCTATCCGTGGAGATCGACGCGCGTCGCTCCGGCGTGCGTCCGGCAACCCTCGCGGCCGGTTCCGCCTGGCGGCTGCTGGCCCGTTCCGGGTACCACTTCGCCTCCCTGTTCGCCATCGTCGGGCTGCTCGCCGCCGGGCTCTCGGCCACCCGGGCCGTGGTGCTGGCCACCCTCCTCGCGGTCGCCCTGTCCTTCCTGGACCGGACGCACCGGCTCACCCCGGCCCGGCTGGTCGCCGCCCTCTCCACCGGCGTACGCGGAGTCCTCGCGGTCACCGTCGTCTGCGCGGCGGCCGGCGTCATCACCGCCACCACCACCAAGACCGGTCTCGGTCCGCAGGCCGCCGCGCTGCTGGTCGGCGCCGCGAGCGCGATCAGCTCCGAGCCGGCCGTGGTACTCGCGCTGACCGCGCTGCTCGCCGCCGTCGCGCTCAGCCTGCTCGGCCTGGCGGTACCGGTGACCGCGTCGTTCGTGATCGGCTGGGTGATCATCGGACCGGCCCTGCTCGACCTCGGAGTCGGCGCGCCCGCGGCCGCCATGTTCGTCTTCTACTTCGCGGTGCTGTCCGAGGTGTCACCGCCCACCGCGCTCGCCGCCGTCGCCGCCGCCGCGGTCACCGGCGGGCGGTTGGTGCCGACCATGTGGCACACCCTGCGGTACGCGCTGCCGGCGTACCTGATCCCGCTGGCGTTCGTCGTCACCCCGACCGGCCTCGGTCTGCTCGGCATCGGCGGGCCCCGGCAGATCCTCGTCGCCACCGTCGTGACGGCCCTCGGTGTCGCGGTGCTGGCCGTCGCGGCCGGCGGCTGGCTGCCCGGCGTCGGCCCGGCGGGCGCGCCGGAACGGGTGGTCGGCGTGGCCGCCGGCCTGACGCTGCTCTGGTTGCAACCCGTGCCCGTCGTGATCGGTGCCGTGCTGGCCGGCGTCATGACGGTGGGCGTGTTCGTACGTCGCGGATCCGCCGGCCCCTCCGGTGGGACGCGAGCCGGATCACCGGCATGAACAAGGAAGGAGACAGTGTGGGACGGATCAACGCGCGGCTCGTGGCGGGGGTGGGGGCCCTCACCCTCGTCGCCGCCGGCGCCGCCGGTTGCGGTGGCCGCCAGGGCGCCGCGGCCACGGACGACGCCGCGAGCGCCGTCACCTGCGAGGTGGCCGAGAACACCCGGGTGGGCATCGCCACCGGCAACGCCACCGGCGTCTACTACGTGGTCGGCAACGCCCTGGCCGGGCAGTTGTCCGACAGCACCGGCGGCCGGTTGACCGGCACCGCGGCCGAGACCGGAGCATCGGTCCAGAACATCGAACAGCTCGTCGGTGGCCAGTACGACGTGGCCTTCTCGCTGTTCGACACCGCCGTCAACGCGGTGGAGGGCAAGGACAGCTTCAGCGCACCGCAGCCGGTCGAGGCGCTGGCGCGGATCTACGACAACTACACCCAGGTGGTCGTCCGGGCCGACGCGGGAATCAACTCGGTGGCCGACATGCGCGGCAAGAAGATCTCGACCGGCTCCCCCAAGTCCGGCACCGAGGTCATCGCGAACCGGTTGCTGGAGGCCGCCGGCCTGAACCCGGCCACGGACGTCCAGGCCCAGCGGCTCGACCTCACCAAGACCGTGGAGGGCGTCAAGGACGGCACCGTCGACGGCTTCTTCTGGTCCGGCGGCCTGCCCACCGGCGGCGTCACCGACCTGTTCACCACCGCCGGCGACGAGGTGAAGTTCATCGACGTCACGCCGTTGCTGCCCAAGATGAGCGAACTGAACCCCGCGTACCAGGCCGGCACGATCGGCAAGGACGTGTACGCCACGTCGGCGGACACCCCGACCATCGTGGTCCCGAATGTGCTGCTCGTCCGCAAGGACCTCGACGCCAACGTGGCCTGCGCCATCACCCGGACCGTGTTCGAGAAGAAGGACGCGCTGGCCCAGGCCAATCCCGCTGCCAAGGGCATCGCCCTGGACTCCGCCCGCAAGACCGACCCGGTCGGTCTGCACCGGGGCGCGGCCAAGGCGTTGCAGGACCTCGGCGCGAGCTGACCGACGGCGGCCGGGCCGGCGCCTCCCCTCCGGCCCGGCCGCCCCTACCTCGGGAGACCCCCGTGCCGCTGTCCTCGCTGGCCCGCGTACGCCGGCACAACCGTCCGTCCGGCCACACCGGCCGACTCTGGTCGGTGCGTACCCAGCTGCTCGCTCCGATCCTGATCGCCACCGCCGGCCTGCTCGTGCTGGGGGCCATCCAGACCGGTGACGCCCTGGCCGCCTCCACCGACGCCGAACGGGCCCGGGTGCTGGCCGGTACCGCCACCGCCACCGTCTCACTCGTGCACGAGCTGGAACGGGAACTCGGCGAGTCGGCGGCGCTGCGCCAGCGCGGCGGAACCTCCGGCCGCCAGCTGGTCGACGCCCAGCGACGCCGGGTCGACGAGGCCGGCGAGCGCTACCAGAGCGCCAGCTCCGACGCCCGCCGCGCCGCGCCGGACCTCGGCCGCGACCTCGACGGCGTGACCGAACACCTCGACCAGCTCGACGAGGCCCGGATCGCCGCGCTCACCACCGACAACGCCGACGCGAGCTACGTGGCGCTCGTGGAGTCGCTGCTCGCCGTCGCCGACGCGCTGCCCGCCCAGCTACGCGACCCCGAGCTGGCCAACCGTGCCCGCGAGGTGGCGGCGGTCGCGGCCCAGGAGCACCTCGCGTCGCTGGAACGTGACCTGCTCCGGGCCATCTTCGTGCGAGGTGAGCTGGTCGAGGGCGAACTCGTCCGGCTGGGCCGGCTACGCGGCGCGCAGGAGCAGCGGCAGGCCGAGTTCTCCCGGATCGCCGGGGAACGTGCCGCCGACGCGTACACCCGACTGATCGCCGGCAGCGACGTCTCCACCGCGCGGCGGATGCGCGACAGTGCGTTGAACGCCGACACCGAGCCGGCCGCGCTGGCCGCCGACGGCGACGCCTGGTACGTCGCCCAGAGCGGTGCCATCCGCCGGTTCAACCTGCTCGGCCGGGAACTCTCCGACGAGTTGGACCGGCGTGCCGCCGAGTTGGCCACGGCCGCCCGGCAACGGGCGCTGGTCACCGGCGGAGCCACCACCGGCCTGGCGCTGGTCTCGCTGACCGCCGCCGCGCTGCTGGCGGTCCGTACCAGCCGTCGGTTGCGCCGGCTGCGGGTGGCGGCGCTGACCATGGCACACCGGGAGCTGCCCGAGCGGATCACCGCCATCGCGGCCGGTGACAGCGCCCCGGCCGAGGGCACCGCCTCGCAGCTCACCGCGGGAATCAGCCGCGGGCGCGACGAGATCGCCCAGGTGGCCGAGGCGTTCGACACCGTCAACCGGGCCGCGCTGCGGCTCGCCGGTGCCCAGGCCGAGCTGCGGATGGACGTGACCCGGATGGTCGAGGCGCTGGCCCGGCGGATCCGTACCCTGATCACCCGACAGCTGCGGCTGCTCGACGAGTTCGAGCAGGAGGAGACCGATCCGGACGCGTTGGCCCGGCTCTTCGCCCTCGACCACCTCGCCGCCCGGATGCGGCGTAACGGAGAGAACTTGCTGGTCCTGGCCGGTGGTGAACCGGGACGCGCACAGGACGGCCCGCACCTGGTGGCCGACGTCGTGCGCGGCGCCGCCTCCGAGATCGAGGAGTACGCCCGGGTCGAGATCGACGTGCCCACCGCCGGGGTGCACGGTTCGGCGGTCGGCAACCTGGTGCACCTGCTGGCCGAGCTGCTGGAGAACGCCACCTCGTACTCCCCGCCGCACACGCCCGTGCATGTGGACGGTCGACGCACCGTCGACGGGCTGACGCTGCGCGTACACGACCAGGGCATCGGCATCGGCGAGAACCGGCTGGCCGAGATCAACGAGCGGCTGCGCGCCCCGGCCGCATTGTCCAGCGCGGCGGCCGGCAGCATGGGCCTGCACGTGGTCGCCCACCTGGCCGCCCGGCACGGCATCCTGGTGCGGCTGCACAGCGCCGGTGCCGGGACGGTGGCCCAGGTGGACGTGCCGGAGTCGCTGCTGACCAGGATGGAGCAGCTCACCGGCCGCCCGAACCCCGTCGGTCGTCCGGCCGCTCCGGCCGTCGGCGCCTGGTTCCGGCACCGGGGCGCTCCCGCCGAGGTCGGCGCGGCAACGGACCGGTTAGACGTGCACCGGGCCCCGACGATGACGCTGCCGGTGGTGGGCAGCGGCGCGGCGGCCTGGTCGCCCGAGCAGCCCGGTCAACCGCACTACCGGCCGCCGGTTCAGCCCGTCGGCGTCGCGCCGGCCGGTCCGCCCGCGTCGGCCAACGGCACCCCGGCCCGGCGGCCCGGCGGCGCTCGTCGCGAGGAACCGACCGCGGCCGGCCTGCCCCGGCGGGTACGCGGCGGCGGCCTTCAGTCCGAACTGCACGACATGCCGCCGCCGCAGGCCGCGCCGGACCTGCTCGACCCCGAGGTGGTACGGGCCCGGCTGTCCGCCCTCTCCGCCGGGGTGGCCCACGCGATGCGACGAAACCAGCAGACGAACGGGAGACCCTAGATGACGCCCAACGGCAGCCCCGGCCTCGACTGGCTCCTGGCGAACTTCGCCGAGCAGGTACCGGACGTGTCGCACGCCCTCGCCGTCTCCGGGGACGGGCTGCGGCTGGCGGCCTCGCCGCACCTCTCGACCGACCAGGCGGACCAGCTCGCCGCCGTGATCAGTGGCCTGGCCAGCCTGACCGTCGGCGCCGCCCGGCTGATGTCCGCCGGCCGGGTCCGACAGCAGATCGTGGACATGGACGGCGGCGTACTGCTGGTGATGGCCGTCGGTGACCGCGCCCTGCTCGGCGTGCTCGCCGCCGCCGGGTGCGACCTGGGCCAGATCGGTTACGAGACGGCGACGCTGGTCCAGCGGGTCGCCGAGGCGCTCGAACCGGCGGCCCGGACCTGGGCGGACCACCCCGGCGGGGTGCCGGCGTGAACCGGGGGCGGCGGTGGGTGGCGATGCTGCTGGCGGTCGCGCTGGTCACCGCCTGCGGTGCGGAGCGCACCCCGGAGGTTCGGCCGTGGCACGACGGGCGCATCTTCCTCGCCACCGGCAACACCACCGGGGTCTACTACCAGCTCGGCGGCGGCTACGCCGATGTGATCAGCCGCCATCTGCCCGGCTACGAGGCGCGGGCGGAACCGACCGGGGCCTCCGTCGAGAACATCACCCGGCTGGTCGACGGCGACATGGAGATCGCCTTCAGCCTCGCTGACACAGCGGCGGACGCCACCGCCGGCCGTGGCGCCTTCGACGGACGCCCGCAGCCGGTCCGGGCACTGGCCCGGGTCTACAGCAACTACACCCACGTGATCGTCCGCGCCGACGCGCAGATCGCCGACCTCGCGGGACTGCGCGGCAAACGTGTCTCCACCGGTTCACCGAAATCCGGCACCGACGTCATCGCCGGTCGGCTGCTCACCGCCGCCGGCCTCGACCCGGAGCGGGACGTACGCCGAGCCCGCCTGTCGTTGCCGGAGACGGTGGCCCGGATGCGCAGCGGCACCCTCGACGCGATGTTCTTCTCCGGCGGGCTGCCCACGCCGGGCATCGCCGACCTGCTCACCGGCGCACCGGGCCGGTTCCGGCTGCTGCCGGTCGCCGACCTGATCGAGCCGCTCAGCACCACGCACGGCTCGGTCTACACCACCGCCGAACTGCCCGGCGACGCCTACGACACCCCCTCGGGCACCCCCACCGTCACGGTCGCCAACGTGATCCTGGTCAGCGCGGAGATGCCCGACGACCTGGCGTACGACCTGACGCGCCTGCTCTTCACCTACCAGGCCGACCTGGCCGTGGCGCACCCCGAGGCCCGTAACTTCGACCGCGAGTCCGCCGCCACCACCGACCCCATCCCCCTGCACCCCGGCGCCGCCCGCTACTACCAGGGCGGCTGACCCACTCACCACGGCGCCCACTCCCCACTCCCCGCTCCCCGCTCCCCGCTCCCCGCTCCCCGCTCCCCGCTCCCCGCTCCCCGCTCCCCGCTCCCGAGATCTTGGAAATTTCCCGTTAGGTCCGAACGGGAACTTTCCAAGATCTCAGCGGTTTGTGGCGCCGGGTTGCCAGCCGGCGGCCAGGAGGGCGCGGCGGACGGTGTCGGCGACCTGTTCCGGGTGGGCTCGGACCAGCCACGCGGGGAAGCGGAGAATGCGCTCCCCGGCGGTCCAGACGTCGTTCTGTCGGCGCATGTCGGCCGTCCACTGGCGTACGTCCATGTGGTGCGCGCCGTCGATCTCCGCGTGCACACCCCACTCCCGCCAGTACGCGTCCAACCAGCGCGTCCGGCCCGCCGCGTCGGTCCGTCGCTGTTGCAAATCGGGTCGGGGCAGACCGGCCCGACGACAGAGCCGGACGAAGTCGATCTCGCTCAACGCCTGAGCGCCACCGGCGATGTCGTCGATGGTCTGCCGGATCAACATCCGTCGAGGCGCGCGGGGCAGCACGTCCAGCACCGCGGCCAGTTCCTCCGGCAACACCCGCCGCTGCTGGCAGCCAGCTGCGAGCGTCTCCTGCGCCACCCGTGGCGAGGGCGCCCAACTGGCCGCGTCGACAAGTGCCCGCGCGGTGGTCGTCCGCGGCGGACGGGCGACCTGGAGATGCTCGGCAGGCAGGACCGATGTCCGGTGCACCACTACTGCGGTCATGTCGATCGGCAACTGACGCAGGATGGTCCGCCCGACCCGACGGGACGCCGGCACGAGCACGTGCAGCGGCTCGGGCCGCAGACCGCGTACGCCCGCCTCGATGGCTGCCGTGGCACCCGCGAGGACCGCACCCGCTCCGGCGGCGAGCACCGCCACCCACAACTGCTGATCCCCGGTCAACCGGCCGTTGCCGGTCAGCAGCAGCCCGCGACTGATCGCCCGCCACCGCCCGGAACGCACCAGCCCGCGCACGGTCCCGTCGGTCAGCACGGTACGGGCCTGGGCACTGGTGAGCACCCCGGCCTGCTCGAAGGCCAACCACTCCAGCGCCCCAGCCGCGTCATCAGGAACCATCCACCGACCGTGGCCCCCCGGCGGCCCCAAATCCACCAGATCTTGGACAGATTCCGTTACGCGCTAACAGAAACTCTCCAAGATTGACCAGTTAGGACGGTGGACGGCCGGGGCGTGGCGGGGGCTACGGGTGTACGGGAAGGTGAGCGACGAAGGTGCGCCACGCGGTGGGCGGGAAGGCCAACACCGGGCCGGTCGGATCCTTGGAGTCACGCACAGCCACCAGACCGGGCAGGTTGTCGGCCACCTCCACGCAGTTGCCGCCCTGCCCGTTGCTGCGGGTGCTCTTGCGCCATCGGGCACCGGTCATGTCCATGTCTCCGCCACTTCCGCGATCAGGTCGAGGGACTGCTGCTGTGATAGTGCCTCACCCCGGATTGACTCCCAAACCTCGACCATCTGCCGGACATGCTCGGCGCGGTCGACCACCTGGCCGTGGAGCTGACCCTCCTGGTAAACGACGTCCTCCCCATGCGGCGGGGTGGCGATCACGAAGGGGCCGTTGATGCCAGGGTAGGCCCCGACGGAGAGCGGCACGACCTGGATCCGGGCCCGGGGCAGCGTAGAGCCGACCTTCACCAGATACCGCAGTTGCTCGCCCATCACCTCGGTGTCGCCGATCCGGCGGCGCAGCACGTGCTCGTCGATGACGGCGGTTAACAGCGGCGGCCGATTCCGCGTGAGCACACCCTGACGGTCCAGCCGGGTCATCACCTGCTGCTCGACCTCGTCCGAGGCGAACAGGCCGCCGCTGGACAGCAGCGCACGGGCGTACCCCTCGGTCTGCAACAGTCCCGGCACGCAGAGCGGCTCGAACGAGCGCAACGCGGTGGCCTCGGCCTCGATGCCGGGCCAGTCGCGGAACCATGGCACCACTGTCTCCCGGCTGATTCGGCGCTGGATGCGCTCGAACCGGCCGTCTCCGCCGAACACGGTGTCGCTGCGACGGGCGAAGTCCAGGCTGGGCCGGCGCTCACCGGTCTCCACCTTGGCTACCAGCGCCGCCGAGTAGCTGAGCGCCTCGGCCAGCGCGCCCTGTGACATGCCAGCGCCGGCCCGGGCCAGCCGCAACTCCTCGGCGAAGTGCTCCAGCATCGACGAGCGCTCCACGGACACCCTCCGTACATCCTCGTACCGCCTGGGACCGGCCGTGGACGCGCTGGTCGTCACCGCGCCGAGCCTCCCACCGTAGTCGTGTCCTCACCAGACTGTCACGCAGCGGAACCGCTCACGGGATCGGACGGCGGGCGGAACCAGGCCGGGGCGCCGGCACACCCGACACTCGGCCGGCGCCCCCTCCACCTCGACGGAGGCTTCATGCGAATCAGGTTCTGGCGATGCCGGCCCTCAGCGACACCCGCGCCGCTCCCCCAGCGCACCCGGAACGCCCGACCCCTGCCACCGGCCTGGTGGCAGGACATGACCGACCAAGCCACCTCGACCAACCCGACACCCGGCAACTCCGGCCAGCCGCCCCACTGGGGCGCGCCGGGACCAGGCATGCGACCCACATCGGCCCCCGATCAACCAGCGCACCCGATACCGTCGCAGCGAAACCCGCGCCGCCCGACACCGTCGCAGCAAGACCCCGACCGCCCGACACCGTCGCAGCAAGACCCCCGTCGCCCGAGTTGGGCGGCGGCACAAACCGAGGTGTTCCCGCTCAACCGCCCGGGGCGACCGGGGTGGCTCACTCGGGCGCAGGAGTGGCGGGCCAACGGGGGTCGCTGGTCACCGCCCCGGGATGAGCCGTCGTCCCCTGGCGGCGAGCCGGAGCAGCGCTGATGCCCCGCTACCGGCCGCATATCGCGGCCCGCCCCTCGTGGCGGTGCCGGGTATGCGGGGCAGCCTGGCCGTGTTCGCCGGCCCGGCTGGCGCTGCTCGGCGAGTACCGGGAGAACCGGACCGGCCTGCTGATCTATCTCGGCACGATGATGTACGACGCGGCCGGCGACCTCACCGGCCAACATCCACCGGAAGCCCTGGCCGACCGCTTCCTCACCTGGGCCCGCCCCCGCTGAGGCACGGTCCGCCGCGCCGCCTCGCCCTGCACTGCACAGCACAGCACAGCACAGCACAGCACAGCACAGGTTGCGGTGCGGTGCGGGGCGGTGCCGAAAGCGTGGCAGTTCTTGCGCTCGACACGCCGACCGGAGGGTGCCTGGAGTGCCACACTTCCCGCTTCCCGCGTCGCCCCACAGGCCCCGCGCCCACAAGCCGCACCGCTCCCGAGGCCACACGCCCATGAGCCGCCCCGCGCCCACAGCACGCACCGCCCACAGCACGCACCGCCCACAGCACGCACCGCCCACAGGGCGCACCGCCAAGCGGGCCGGCAGGAGCGTCAGCTACTTGTAGAGCAGGCGGCCCATCCGGCGGGCGGCGATCAGCAGGCCGGCTGCCAGCACCGTGAGCAGATAGAGCACGTCGAGCAGCCAACTCCAGCCGCCGGTGTCGACGGTCAGCGCACGGATCAGGTGCACCGCCCGGTAGAGCGGAGTCACCTCGACCAGCCACCGCAGCACCGTCGGGTACGCCTCGGCGGGCACGAAGGTGCCGGAGAACAGGAACAGGATGAACTGCGCCGAGCTCATCAGGTCGAAATCCTGCCAGCTGCGCATGAACGTGGAGATCGCCATGCCGAGCGCGCCGAAGGCGAAACCGACGAGCACCGCCGCTGGGAACGCGGCGAGCGCGCGGGCGGGCACGGTCAGGTCCATCACCACCATCACCACGAGGAACGCGGCCGAGTACGCGCTGCCCCGCAGCATCGCCCAGGCCAGCTCGCCGAGGGCGATCTCGAACGGCTGCACCGGGGTGGCGATCACCCCGTCGTACAGCTTCATGTACTTCATCTTCCCGAAAAAGTTGAAGGTGGTCTCCGCCAGCGCGCCGGTCATCGCCGAGGAGGCGAGCATGGCCGGGGCGACGAAGGCCGCGTACGTGACGACCGCCCCGCCGGGCAGCGTCAGGTCGCCGATCAGCGCACCCACCCCGACGCCGATGGACAGCAGGTAGAGCAGCGGCTCGACGAAACCGGAGATGAGCAGCAACCAGTAGACGGACCGGAGGGCGGCGACGTTCCGCTCGGTGACCGACGCGGACCGGCGCGAGGCGGCCGAGACGTCGACCAGCCGGGGCAGCACCAGAGCGACCATGACCTTCTCCTAGACGACGAGCCGGCGGGTGAGGACGCGGCGGGCGAGCAGCCATCCCCCGGCCGCCCAGACGGCCAGGTAAGCCAGGTGGCCGGCGACCGACCAGTACGGTGCGACGCCGAGCACCGCCGCCCGGCACAGGTCCACGGCGTGCCAGAGCGGCGTGGCGTAGGCCAGCCAGCGCAGCGCCAGCGGCAGCGACTCGACCGGGAAGAACACCCCGGCGAACAGGGTCATCGGGATCACCGCGAAGCGGAACAGCATGGCGAGCCAGCTGTCCGAGTCGACCGATGCCGCGTACGCGAAGGTCGGCGCGGCGACGGCCAGCGCGAGCAGCGCCGCCACCGGCACCGTCAGCACCGCCCACGGCGACCGCAGGGCCCCCAGCACGCCGGTCACCAGGAGGAACGCGATGACGGAGGTCAGCACCCGGAACAGCACGAACCCCAGGTGGCCGGCGAGGATGTCGCCCACCCGCAGCGGCGACGAACGCTGGCCAAAGTAGATCTTCTGCCACTGGAGGTTGCCGAACACCGGCCACGTCGACTCGGCGATCGCCACCTGCAACGCCGTCGACGCGAGCAGCCCGCCGACGATCCACTCCAGGTAGGAGACGCCGCCGACACCCTGGTCGATGTAGGACCCGACGCCCAGCCCGAACCCGAGCACGGTGAGCGTGGGCAGCAGGAAGGACGAGAAGGCGCCAGCCCGCCAGGTGCGCCGGTAACCCACCAGGTGGTATTCGAGAACCCGCAGCGCCGGCACCCGCGGCAGGGCGCGTCGGTCCCGGGTCGGTTGTGCCGTCACGGCAGCCCCTTCCAGCATGTCAGTCGACGAGGGTGCGGCCGGTGAGGTGCAGGAAGACGTCCTCCAGGCTGCTGCGCCTGACCAGCACGTTGGCCGGGTGCAGACCGAGCGCGGCGACCTCGGCCACCGCCGCGTCCCCGTCGGGCACGTAGACCAGGATCCGGTCGGGCAGCACCTCGACGCGCTCCCCCAGCGCGTCCAGCTTGCCGGCGAACGCCTCCTGCGAATCGGCGGCGAACCGCAGCTCGACCACCTCGCGGGTGGCGTGCCGCTCGATGAGCGCGCGCGGCGACCCCTCGGCGACGATCCGGCCGCCGTCCATCACCACCAGCCGGTCGCAGAGCTGCTCGGCCTCGTCCATGTAGTGCGTGGTGAGCACCAGCGTGACGCCCTGCTGCTTGAGCCGGAACAGCCGTTCCCAGACCAGGTGCCGGGCCTGCGGGTCGAGACCGGTGGTCGGCTCGTCGAGCAGCACGATGTCCGGTTCGTTCACCAGCGCGCGGGCGATGGTGAGCCGCCGCTTCATGCCACCGGAGAGCGGCTCGACCTTGCTGTCCGCCCGGTCGCCGAGCTGCACGAAGTCGAGCAGCTCGGTGGCCCGGGCCCGGGCCACCCGGCGTGGGATGCCGAAATAGCGGGCGTAGGTGGTCAGGTTCTCCCGGACGGTCAGCTCCGGGTCGAGGTTGTCCAGCTGCGGACAGACGCCGAGCCGAGCGCGGATGGCCGGCCCGTCGCGCACCGGATCCATGCCCAGGATGCGCAGTTTCCCGCCGCTGGGCGGCGAGGTGCAGCCGACCATCCGCATGGTGGACGACTTGCCGGCGCCGTTGGGCCCCAGGAAGCCGAACGCCTCACCGGCGCGGACCTCCACGTCGATGCCGTCGACGGCGGTGAAGTCGCCGAACCGCTTCACCAGCCCCTGTGCCTGAATGAGTGGTCGCCCCGTGGTCACTCCCGGACCCTAGACACCCGGTCCGACACTTCCCAACGGATTAACCGTCAGAGGTCGGCGGGGGTGGTGGCGGTGCGGGCGGCGGCGACCAGGCGGTCGGTCTCGGCGAGGACGTCGGCGGCGTCCGTGGGGGTGCCGGGGTCGTAGTGGACCATCCAGGTCAGGCCGTCGCTGCCGGGCACCCGACGACCGACCACGCGGCCGGATCCGCCGGGCAGGGCGTGGTGCTGGGTGTACGCGACCGAGCGGGTGACCCGGGTGCGCACCTGGTGCGGCAGGTCACCCGGATCGAGCAGCAGGTACCGCTCGGCCGGCAGCTCGGCGACCACCAGGTAGCCGTCCCGTTCGGCGACCCGCTCGCCCGGGGTGACGGTCAGCTCCCGGCCCGACCAGACGGCCTTGACGACGTCGTGCCAGCCGATCCGGTGCCCCCGGCCGGGCAGCCAGAGCCCGAGGTTGGTGGCGACCACCACCCCGTCGCCCTCGCCGTTGCCGGCGGCGGCCCAGGCCAGCACCCGCTCGTCGCGCTCCAGCGGTGGCCGGTCGGCCGGTGGCAGTTTCGGCCGGCGGCGGAACAGTGGCATCCCTACAACCCTCCCGCCGCCTGCTCGCGCAGGGCACGGGCGTGCTGCTCCAGCGAGAGCAGCTCACCGAAGGCGGCGAAGTACTCGTCCTTGTTGTTCACCGGATTGATCCGCTGGATCCGGGACTTCAGCTCCCGGATCCGTGCGGTGACCGATCCCCACTGCAACCGGGCCATGGTGATCGAGACGTAGCGGGGGTCCGGCTCGCCGTCGATCCGCAGCGGTTCCACGGCCAGCTCACCGACCAGGGCCTGGGCGGCGAGGTCGTCGCAGGCGTCGCGTACCGCCTCGATCCACACCGCGCCGCCGGCGGCCGAGGCGACCCCGCCGGCCGCGGCGACCGCCGCCCGGACGGCCACGTGCACCGGGTGCCGGTAGTCGGTGGCCTCGACCGCGTCGAACATCGGCCCGGCCAGCACCGGCACCTGGAGGGCCAGCTTCAACGCCTCCCGCTCCACCATCGACTGTGGGCTGTCCACGCTGGGCTCGACCCGGGCGACCCGGGCGGGCGGACCGTCCGCCGGTCGTCCCGAGGCGGCGGTCAGCACCGCCCGCTGCACCGGCTCGATCTCCATGCCGAGGTCACCGGCGAGCTTGCGGACGTACTCCGGGCGCTTCTCCCGGTCCTTGAGCTTCGCCACCAGGGGCGCGGCCCGCCGCATCGCCTCGACCCGACCGTCGACGGTGTCCAGGTCGTACCGGCTGATCACGTGCCGCAGCGCGAAGTCGACGAGTGGCTCGCGGCGGGCGACCAGGTCGCGTACGGCCAGGTCGCCCTTTGCCAGTCGCAGCTCGCACGGGTCCATGTTGTCGGGGCTGACCGCGATGAAGGTACGCCCGACGAAACGCTGGTCGTCGTCGAAGGCGCGCAGCGCGGCCTTCTGCCCGGCCGCGTCCCCGTCGAAGGTGAAGATGATCTCGCCTGCGACGGCGTCGGTGTCCAGCAGCAGCCGGCGCAGCACGCCGATGTGGTCGGCACCGAAGGCGGTGCCGCAGGTCGCCACGGCGGTCGGTACGCCGGCCAGGTGGCAGGCCATCACGTCGGTGTAGCCCTCGACCACCACCACCCGCCCCTGCTTGGCGATCTCCCGTTTCGCCTGGTCGATGCCGTAGAGCACGTGGGACTTCTTGTAGATCGGTGTCTCGGGGGTGTTCAGGTACTTCGGGCCGTCGTCGTCGGCGAACAGTTTGCGGGCACCGAAGCCGATCACGTCGCCGGTCAGGTCCCGGATCGGCCAGAGCAACCGGCGGCGGAACCGGTCGATCAGGCTGCCTGAGCGGGCCGGGCGGGACAGCCCGGCGGTGACCAGTTCGTCGTGGCTGAAGCCACGCTGACGCAGGTGCCTGGTGAGCAGGTCCCATCCCTCGGGGGCGAAGCCGCAGCCGTACCGCTGCGCGGCGGCCCGGTCGAAGCCGCGCTCGGCCAGGAACTCCCGGGCGGGACGCGCGCCGGCGGTGGCCAACTGCGCGCTGTAGAACTCGACGGCGGCGGCGTGCGCGGCGACCAACCGCTGCCGCTGGCCCTGCTGCGGGCGGTTCGGTCGGGGTGCGGAACGGTCGTCCTCCACGTACCGCAACTGCAGGCCGGCGCGGGCGGCGAGCCGCTCCACCGCCTCGACGAAGCTGAGGTGCTCGGCGTCCATCAGGAACTTGATGGCGTCGCCACCGGCGCCGCAGCCGAAGCAGTACCAGACGTTGCGGGCGGGCGAGACGTTGAACGACGGGCTCTTCTCGTCGTGGAACGGGCAGAGCCCCTTGAGGTTGCCGCCGCCGGCCGACTTGAGCGTCACGGTGTCGGAGATGATCTCGGCGATGGACGTACGCTCGCGGACCAGCGCGATGTCCTCGTCCCGGATCCGCCCCGCCATGCCGCCACCTCCTCGACCTACATCCTGCCCTGCCCGCCCACGTCGCACGGAAGGGCCCCTTGGTGACGTCTCCGACAGCGGACGCACCCTTGCCGACACCATCGGCGCCGGGGCGCGAACACCGACGCCGCGCCGTTCCGGCGCGGAGGCGGAACGGCGCGGCGGGCGGGCGGGACGGTCAGCGAGGACGGCGACGCAGGTAGCGGCGTACCGGCGGCGGGTCCTCCTCCTCGTACGACCGGGCGGCGCGCACCGCGTCGGCCAGGCCGTGCGGGCGGGTACGCGCCGGGGCAGCCAGCAGTGGATCGCGGGCCATGTCCTTGACCAGGGCCACGGCCAGCCCGAGCATCACCACCACGAACGGCAACGCCACCATGATGGTGGCCTGTTGCAGCGCGTCAAGTCCACCGACGAGCAGCAGCACGGCGGCGACCGCGCCGATCAGGATTCCCCAGCTGACCACGACCACCCGGTGCGGGCGCAGCGCACCCCGGGAGGTCAGCGAACCGAGCACCAGCGAGGCGGAGTCGGCGCTGGTGACGAAGTACAGCGCGATGAGCACCATGGCCAGCACGCTGGTCAGCGCCGCCAGCGGCAGCGCGTCGAGCAGACCGAACAGGGCCTGCTCGCTGCTGGCGGAGGCGTCGGCGACCAGGTCACGTACCCCGGTGGCCTGCACGCGCAGCGCGCTGCCACCCATGATCGCGAACCAGACGGCGCTGGCGCCGCTGGGCACCAGGAGCACCCCGATCAGGAAGTGCCGCACGCTTCGGCCCCGGGAGATGCGGGCGATGAAGGTGCCGACGAACGGCGCCCAGGAGATCCACCACGCCCAGTAGAAGATGGTCCAGCCGCCCAGCCAGGCCGGGTCGGAGAACGCCCCGGTCCGGGTGGACATGAAGACGAGGTTGCTCAGGTAGTCGCCGATCGAGGCGGGCAGCACCTCAAGGGTGTAGATGGTCGGCCCGACCACGAAGACGAAGAGCATCAGCGCCACGGCCAGCACCACGTTCGTGGTGGACAGCCACTTGATGCCCCGGTGCAGGCCGGTGAAGGCGGAGATGACGAAGGCCAGCGTCAGTGCCCCGATCACCACAAGTTCCACCGCGGTGCTGTCCGGCACTCCGGCGACCAGGTCCAGGCCGGCGGCGACCTGGAGGGCGCCGAGCCCGAGGCTGGTGGCGGAGCCGAAGACGGTGGCGAAGACGGCCAGCAGGTCGATGACCTGGCCGACGGCGCCGTCGGCGCGGTCGCCGATGAGCGGCCGGAACGCCGCCGAGATCCGGTTCTGCCGGCCCCGACGGAACGTCGAGTACGCCAGGGCCAGCGCCACCACCGCGTAGATCGCCCACGGGTGCAGGGTCCAGTGGAAGAGGGTGAACTGCATGGCCGCCGACGCCGCCTGCCCGGTCTGCGGCGCGACGCCGGTCGCCGGTGGCGGTGTGGCGTAGTGCTGGATGGGCTCGGCCACGGCGAAGAAGACCAGGCCGATGCCCATGCCGGCGCTGAACATCATGGCGATCCAGGCCAGCGTGCTGAACTCCGGCTCGTCGTCGTCCCGGCCGAGCCGGATCCGGCCGAACCGGGACAGCGCCAGCACCACCGCCAGCACCAGGAAGGCGTTGGCCGCCACCACGAAGAACCAGCCGAACGTGTCGATCACCCAGGCCAGACCCGATTCGCCGACGCTCGCCAGCGAGTCACGGGCCAGCGCCCCCCAGAGCACCACGGCGAGCACCCCGCCGACGCCCAGGCCGAGCACGATCGGGTCGATCGCGCCGCCCTTACCGCCCGGTTCGGCGGTCTTCTCGTCTACCTGCTCGCTCATGGTCACCCCTGACCATCCTCCCGTTCCCCTGCCGTCGTGCTCCGACATTCCGGCTAATCGCACCCTGAGGGCCGACTTTCGGCCGTTCAGGGGCGCGTTGGGGTGCCACCTTGCCGGTAATCGAGCGCAAGGTCAACCGAGCGGCACGGGAAGACGGGGTTGTTCGTCGGCCTCGACCTGGCGGTTCCAGTCGGCCTTGGTGGCCCGCCAGCCCTCGTCGTCCAGGCCCTTGCGCCAGTAGCCGGAGATGGACAGCCACTCGCGGGGAACCGACCGTTCCACCCGCAGCAACCGACGCAACTGGCGGACGAACGACGCTTCACCGTGCACGAAGGCGTGCACCGTGCCGAGCGGGAACTCCAGCTCGCGCACCGCCGCCACCAACGCCTCGCCCACCGGGCGTACGCCCCGGTGCAGCCAGGTCAGCCGCACCGCGCCGGGGCTGGGCAGCGGCTGCTCGTCGGCCGGGCCGTCGACCTCGACGAACACGTGCGCGGGCGCACCGACGGGCAGCCGGGCCAGGGCGGCGGCGATCGCCGGCAGGGCGCTCTCGTCGCCGACCAGCAGGTGCCAGTCCGCCGCCGGGCTCGGCGCGTACGCCCCGCCCGGGCCGACGAACAGCACCTCGTCGCCGGGGCGCAGCGCGGCCGCCCACGGGCCGGCCAGCCCCTCGTCGCCGTGGTGCACCACGTCGACGGTCATCTCCCCGGCCACCGCGTCCCAGGCGCGGACCGTGTACGCGCGCAGCCGGGGCCACTGCTCGCGCGGCAGGTCGCGACGGATGGCGGCGAGGTCGATCGGGCGCGGGTGGTCGACCCCGGCCACCGGAAAGACGATCTTGATGTAGTGGTCGGTGTACTCGCCGACCGGCAGGCCGGCCAGTTCCTCCCCGCCGAGTACCAGTCGGACCACGTGCGGAGTGGGCCGCCAGGTGCGCAGTACGCGGGCGGAGGTGACCTTCTTCGGGCGATCCGTCATTCGGTTAGGCTAACCTCACTCACGGCGCACCGGTCAGCCCCGGGGCCACGATGTCAGCTTCTGATCAGACGGTCGTGCCAGGCCACGGCGGCGGGATCGGTCAGTGAGGCCACCTGGTCGATCACCACCCGCCGTCGACCTTCGTCGTCGGCCGCCGCCCGCCACAGCGGAGCGAAGACCGGATCGAGCGCTTCCGGTGCCCGCGCGGTCAGGGTTGCCACCAGCTCGGCGATGATCTCCCGCTGCCGCCGGTAGCGGCCCTGGGCACCGGGCCGACGCATCACGTAGCGCAGGGCGATGCCCTTGAGCAGCGCGCACCGGGCCCGCAACGGCCGGGGTACGACCAGGTCGGCCGCGTACCGTCGGTGTGGTCCCGGGCCGAAGCGTTCGGTGGTGGCGGCCACGGCGGTCGCCACGAACCGACCGGTCAGCACGCTGGTGGTGGCCTTGAGCGCGGCCTGGGCTCGGTGGCTGCCGTCGTAGCCGGCCAACGGGGCGAGCACCGGGTCGGTGAGCAGTCCGGTCAGCGTCTCCTCGAGATAGTCGGGCGACTCGGTCGAGTAGACGGCGGCGACGTCTTCGCAGAGCGCGGCCCGCTCGTCCGGGTCGGCGAGCAACGGCTCCAGCGTGAGGTAACCGCCGTGAATGCCGTCCTCGACGTCGTGCACCGAGTACGCCACGTCGTCGGCCCAGTCCATCACCTGCGCCTCCAGGCACCGCCGCGCACCGCTCGGGCAGCCCTGCCGCAGCCAGGCGAAGGCGGGCAGGTCGTCGGCGTACACCCCGAACTTGCGTTGGCCGGGTCGGCGGGTCCACGGGTACTTGCTCACCGCGTCCAGCGCGGCACGGGTCAGGTTCAGCCCGGCGGACGTGCCGTCCGGGGCGTACACCTTCGCCTCCAACCGGGTCAGCACCCGCAGCGTCTGGGCGTTGCCCTCGAACCCACCGCAGTCGGCGGCCAGTTCGTCGAGCGCGCCCTCGCCGTTGTGTCCGAACGGCGGGTGCCCGAGGTCGTGGGCCAGCCCGGCGGTGTCCACCACGTCAGGATCACAGCCCAGCCGGGCGCCCATCTCCCGGGCGATCTGGGCCACCTCCAGCGAGTGGGTCAGCCGGGTACGCAGGAAGTCGTCGGTGCCGGCCGTGTGCACCTGGGTCTTCGCGGCCAGCCGGCGGAACGCCGCGGAGTGCAGCACCCGGGCCCGATCCCGCTCGTACGGGGACCGGCCGTGCTCCGGATCCTTGACCGGCTCCGCGACCCGACGCGCCGCGTCCGGCTCACCGGACGCGGCAGTCAATCCCCACGCTGCCGCAACACGCAGAACTCGTTGCCCTCCGGGTCGGCCAGCACCGTCCAGTCGTCGCCGTCCTGACCGATGTCGACGTGCCGGGCGCCCATGTCGACGAGCCGCTCCACCTCGGCCTCCCGGTCGGTCGGCCGCAGGTCGAGGTGCAGCCGGTTCTTGCCGGCCTTGGCCCCGGTCACGGGTACGAAGACGATGCCCGGCAGCCGATCCGCGCTCTGCCGGATCTCCACCTCGTCCGGCCGCTCCTCGACCACCTGGTACCCGAGCGCCTCGGCCCACCAGCGGGCCAGCCGACCCGGATCACGGGCGTCGACGGTCAGGCTCTCCCAGACGGCGGTCATCCGGACACCGCCACCGCGACACCGACAGCCTCTGACAACTCGGTACGGGATCCCATCCGGCCACCCCTTCGCGAAACGACGGTCCACGGGCGAAGTCAGGTTACGCCCGGGGGCCCGGTTCGGCGCGCCGACGACCTGCCCCCGGCGGGTCCACATCCTCCGATCAGACGAGAGTTGCCGTCCGATTGCCATCGGTGACGGGATCGCACTCATCGACGTCCACGGGTAGCGTCGCCACTGCGGAACGTCACCTGTTGCGGCGAGACACGACCGGTGGGAGAGACACGATCGTGAACGCGGAAACGATGATGGGCACCGAGCTGCGCGGGCTGCGCCGACGCCGTCCCGAGGTCTCCGGCACGGTGCTCGCCGGCACGGACGGCCTGCTCATCTCCAGCGACCTGCCCACGACCGACGCCACTCACCTGGCGGCGCTGGCCGCGGCCAGCTTCGGCCTCGGGCACCGGATGGCGGCCACCGTACGGCAGGGCGAGTTCCACGAGTCCGTGGTGCACACCGCCGCCGGTTGCGTGGTCACCTACCCGGCCGGGCGGGACGCCCTGCTGACCCTGGTCACCGCACCGGGAGCGGATCTGGCGGCGCTGCGCGAAGAGGCCCGTGGGGTGGTCCGGCGTACCGGTCCCGCCCTGGCCGCCTGCCGCCAGCCGACGCTGCTGCCCCACCAGGCGGATCCGCACGCCCCGCTGGCGGCGCGCACCCCGATGGCCACGCTGCCGAACCAGCGCCCCCGCCGCGCCCAGTCCGTCACCTGGCGCCGCCCCCCGATCTGACCGCTCGATGCCGCTGGCGCACCGCCCCGTCATGCACCGTGCCGCCGTGCGCCGTGCGCCGTGCCGCCGTGCCGCCGTGCAGCAACATCGGGGATATTGCTGTCTCACGGTCGCTCGACACAGCAATCTCCCCGATGTTGCTCGCCTCACGGTGCAACGCATCGCGGCACGGCGGGTATGGGCTCGCCCCGGGCGGGGCGAGCCGTGTGGTCAGCGACTGTCGGAGCCGGTGGTGACGATGGCGGCCCGGCCGGCCTCCAGCCGCGCCACCGGCACCCGGAACGGCGAGCAGGAGACGTAGTCCAACCCGACGGAGTGGAAGAAGTGCACCGAGTCGGGATCACCGCCGTGCTCGCCGCAGACGCCGAGCTTGAGCCCCGGGCGGGCCGCCCGCCCCTCCTCGGCGGCGATGCGGACCAGCCGGCCGATGCCGTCGGCGTCGATGGACTCGAACGGTGAGATGCCGAAGATGCCCAGCTCCAGGTAGCGCCAGAAGAACGCCCCCTCCACGTCGTCGCGGGAGAAACCCCAACCCATCTGGGTCAGGTCGTTGGTGCCGAAGGAGAAGAACTCGGCCGCCTCGGCGATCTGCCCGGCGGTCAACGCCGCGCGAGGCACCTCGATCATCGTGCCGATCAGCACGTCGACGTCACTGCCACCGACCACCTCGGCGATGATCCGCTCGGCCTCGGCGCGTACCGTCTCCAGTTCCTGCACCGCGCCGACCAGCGGGACCATGATCTCCGGGCAGGCGGGGACGCCCTGGCGGGTGCACTCCACGGCCGCCTCGGTGATCGCCCGGACCTGCATCGCGAACAGGCCGGGGATGACCAGGCCCAGGCGTACGCCGCGCAGCCCGAGCATCGGGTTCTCCTCGTGCATCCGGCGTACCGCCGCGAGCAGCGCCTCCTCCTTGGCGACGTCCTCGCCGCGTTCCTGGGCGACCGCCACGTTGACGGCGAGCTGCTCCAGCGGCGGCAGGAACTCGTGCAGCGGCGGGTCGATCAGCCGGACGGTGACCGGCAGGCCGTTCATCTCCCGGAGGATCTCCACGAAGTCGGCCCGCTGCAACGGCAGCAACGCGGCGAGCGCCTCCTCCCGCTCGGCCGGGTCGCGGGCCAAAATGAGTCGTTCGACCAGCTCGCGGCGGTCGCCGAGGAACATGTGCTCGGTGCGGCACAGCCCGATGCCCTCGGCCCCGAAGCGCCGGGCCCGGGCCGCGTCGGCGGCGGTGTCGGCATTGGTACGCACCGCCAGGCGTCGGCTGGCGTCGGCGTGCGACATGATCCGGTGCACCGCCTTGACCAGGGCGTCGTCCGTGCTCGCCGGGTCGAGTTCGCCCTCGAAGTAGCGCACCACCTCCGACGGGCTGACCGGCACCTCACCCAGGTACACCTTGCCGGTGGTGCCGTCGATGGAGACGACGTCGCCCTCGGTGACCGTGCGCCCGGCCACGACGAACCGCCGCTTCGGCACGTCGATGTCCAGTTCGTCGGCGCCGGAGACGCAGGTCTTGCCCATCCCCCGGGCCACCACGGCGGCGTGGCTGGTCTTGCCACCCCGCGAGGTGAGGATGCCCCGGGCGGCGATCATGCCGTTCAGGTCGTCGGGGTTGGTCTCCCGGCGGACCAGGATGACGGCCTCGCCCTCGGCGGCCAGCTCGACCGCGCGGGCCGAGGTGAAGACCACCTTGCCGACCGCCGCGCCCGGTGACGCGCCGATCCCGGTGGCGACCGGCTGGAAGTCGTGGTCGAGCTGGAAGCGCGGGAACATCAACTGGGCCAGTTGCCCGCCGTTGACCCGGTGCAGGGCCTCGTCGAGGTCGATCAGGCCCTCGTCGACCAGCTGGCCGGCGATGACGAACGCGGCGGCGGCGGTGCGCTTGCCGACCCGGGTCTGGAGCATCCACAGCTTGCCGCGCTCGATGGTGAACTCGATGTCGCACAGGTCGCGGTAGTGCCGCTCCAGCCGGGCCATGTAGTCGAGCAGCTCGTCATAGGAGTCCTTGTCGATCCGCTCCAGTTCCTGCAACGGCACAGTGTTGCGGATGCCGGCGACGACGTCCTCGCCCTGCGCGTTGGCCAGGTAGTCGCCGTAGATGCCCTGGGCACCGCTGGCCGGGTCGCGGGTGAAGGCGACGCCGGTGCCGGAGTCGGGACCACGGTTGCCGAAGACCATCGCCACCACGTTGACGGCGGTGCCGAGGTCGGCCGGAATGCGCTCCTGCCGGCGGTAGACCACCGCCCGCTCGGCGTTCCACGAGTCGAACACCGCGCGGACCGCCAGGTCCAGCTGCTCCCGCGGCTCCTGCGGGAACTCCCGCCCGGTGTGCTTGGTGAAGATCTTCTTGTACGCGTCGACCAGCCCGCGCAGGTCGTCCGCGTCCAGGTCCAGGTCCAGGTCGGTGCCCTTGGCGCGCTTGGCCTCGTCGAGCGCGTGCTCGAACTCCTCGCCCGGCACGTCGCAGACGGTCTTGCCGAACATCTGGATCAGCCGCCGGTAGGAGTCCCAGGCGAACCGGTCCGCGCCACCGGAGGCGGCCTGATCGGTCGAGCCACCGGAAGCGGGCTGGTCGGTCGAGCCGCCGGCCTGCCGGGCCAGCCCCTCGACGCTGCGGTCGTTGAGACCGACGTTGAGCACGGTCTCCATCATTCCGGGCATCGAGAACTTCGCCCCGGAGCGCACCGAGACCAGCAGCGGGTCGTCCGGGTCGCCCAGCCGCCGGCCCATCTCGCGCTCCAGCGCCGTCAGGTGCGCGGTGATCTGGTCGGCGAGTCCGGCCGGTTCCGTACCGGTGCCGAGGTACGCCTGGCATGCCTCGGTGGTGATGGTGAAGCCGGGCGGCACCGGCAGGCCGAGATTCGTCATCTCGGCCAGGTTCGCTCCCTTGCCGCCGAGGAGGTCCTTGAGATCCTTGTTGCCCTCGGCGAAGTCGTAGACGTACTTGTGCTCAACCGTCTCTTGCGCTGCCACCAGAGCCTCCCACGCGCCCGGATTGACACTTAACGAAGGTTCAGTTTTCTGATACCCCGGATCCACTGGCTGGTAATCCGGGGAGTCGTGCCGATCGGTGGGCGAAGGCTAAGCGAACAACGCGTGGCCCGGGAGCATTCGGTGACAATAGGCACAGCAATCACGACTGTTCGCGTTCGTGACAGTTTTTGGGAACGGTTCCACGCGCACATTCACGCAATTGCCGGCCTCCCCGTACGCTAGACGGCACGCTCTGTGACCACCTCGCACCATTGCCACAACCGCCGCGAATACACCCCCCTCGGGAGTTCTCGTGTCCACCCCGTCCAGCACCGCACCGGAACCACTCGACCCGCCCCGCCCCGCCGACGTCACCACCGAGGCGGCGCCCGCCCCGCAGCGGCAGACCGCCGCAGCGGACCGGACCAGCGCAGGTGGCGGGATCGCCGCCCGGACGAACGCCGGGCCCGAGACCGCCGCGCGGACGAACGCCGAGGCGCAGACCGCCGTACCGGTGAACGCGGCGGCCGAGACCGCCGCGGGTGCCGACGACGCGGCTCGGGCTGCCGGGCGCACCGCCGAGGAGTTGGCCCGGGCGGCGGAGCGCGAGGCCGCGACGCTGCTCGGGCCGCCGGCACCGAACCGGCTCGGCGACGTGGTGCCCGCACCCGAACGGGTCGAGCCGGACGCCGCGGCCGACTACCTGCTCGCCGTCGACGCGGTGATCAGGGTCAGCGCCGACCCGGCCGCCGTGGCCGTCGCCCGGCAGCTCGCCGCGCTGCTGCGCCCGGCCACCGGATACCCGCTGCCGGTGACCGACACCACCGCGCCCGTCCCGGCCGGCGGCATCGCCCTCGTCCTGACCGACGAAATCGCCCTGGGCGCGGAGGGCTACCGGCTCGACATCAGCACCGACGGCGTACGCATCGCCGCCGGCACCGCCGCCGGTCTCGCCCACGGGGTGCAGACGCTACGGCAGCTGCTGCCGGCCGCCGTCGAGAGCGCGACCCCGGTCACCGAACGCTGGGTGCTGCCCGGCGGGTCGATCCTCGACCGTCCCCGCTATCCGCACCGGGGCGCGATGCTCGACGTGGCCCGGCACTTCTTCGGCGTCACCGACGTGCTGCGGGTGATCGACCACCTGGCCCGGTACAAGCTCAACCGGCTGCACCTGCACCTCACCGACGACCAGGGCTGGCGGATCGCGATCGACTCCTGGCCCCGGCTCGCCACCGTCGGCGGGGCCGGTGCGGTCGGTGACGCCCCTGGCGGGTACTACACCCGGGCCGACTACCAACGGATCGTCGGGTACGCCGCCGAGCGGCACATCACCGTGATCCCCGAGGTCGACCTGCCCGGTCACACGAACGCCGCGTTGACCGCGTACGGCGAGCTGGCCCCCGACCGGGCCGCGCCGGCGCCGTACACCGGCACCGAGGTCGGCTTCAGCTACGTCGATCCAGCCAGCGAGCGCACCTACGACTTCGTCGCCGACGTACTCGGCGAGATCGCCGCGCTCACCCCCGGCCGGTGGCTGCACATCGGCGGCGACGAGGCGTTCAAGGTGCCCGCCGAGGTGTACGCCGGCTTCGTCGACCGGACGCAACGCATCGTTGCCGGCCTGGGCCGGGACGTGATCGGCTGGCACCAGATCGCCCCGGCCCCCCACCACGACGGGCGGATCCTGCAATGGTGGGGCACGACCGGCGAGGATCCGGTGACCGCCGAGGCGGTCCGCCGGGGCGCTCGACTGGTCCTCTCCCCCGGCAACCACGCGTACCTCGACATGAAGTACGCCCCAAACACCCCGATCGGGCACGACTGGGCCGGGCTGATCGACGTACGCCGGGCGTACGACTGGGACCCGGCCACCCACCTGGCGGGCGTACCGGCCGAGGCGGTGCTCGGCGTCGAGGCGCCGCTGTGGACCGAGTCGGTGACCACCCTCGCCGAAATCGAGTACATGCTGTTTCCCCGGCTGCCCGCCATCGCCGAGCTGGGCTGGTCCCCCCGCTCGACGCACGACTGGGACGCGTTCCGGCGGCGACTCGCGGGGCACGGCCCCCGCTGGGCCACCGCGGGCATCACGTACCACCGGTCCGCCGAACTGCCCTGGCCGGCGACGCCGGTGCCCGCCCCGCGTAGCCCGTCACCCGGCGCCGATCAGGCCGAGCAGCCGTCGGTCAGCGGCCGCGACGAGCCGCCAGTCCGTCCAGGATCAGTTCCAGACCGAGGGTGAAGCGGTCCACCGGTCCGGCGGCGAACAGTGCGTCGCGCAGCGCGACGGTGTGCGGGAAACGGTCGGCGGGCAGGTCGTGGTAGTACTGCGCGACCTGTGCCCAGCGCCGTCGTGCCGCCTCCGGGCCGCCCTGACCCGCGACGCGCTGCCGGGCGGTGTCGAGGGCGTCCGCGGTCACGTAGAGCGAAAGCCGGTCGACCGTCCACGCACAGACCTCGTCCGGAAAACCGGCCGGGCGAAGGATCGCCAGCAGCGCTTCGGCGATGCGGGCCGAACTGTCGCCGACCGGCGGACCCGACATGGCCACCGCGGCGATGTCGTGGTGCGCCAGCAGCACCCGGCGCACCTCGCGGGCCAGCGCGACGAGTGACTCGCGCCAGTCATCCGGGTCGGGCGGTGGCACGACGACCTCCGTCAACACCCGGTCGAGCACGAGTTCGAGGAGTTCGTCCTTGCCGCTGACGTGCCGGTAGATCGAGGCCGGCCCGGTGCCGAGCGCGTCGGCGACGCTGCGCATGGTCACCGCGTCCACGCCGGCCCGGTCGACCAGGTCGAGCGCCACCGCGACGATCGCCTGCCGGGTCAGCGCGGGCTTCGACCGGGCGGCACGACGCCGCCCGCCCGGGGACCCCGCACCGCTGTCGATCATCCGGCTCCCTCCGCACGTTCCGGTAGCCGACCGACCCCGGCGGGACGGCCACAGACTAGTCGAGACCACCGGGCCCATCTTGCGAACACCGTTCGCAGCGTGCGAACATCGTTCGCATGGTGCCGAAGCAGGACTCCATCACCCGTGGCGCTGCCACCGCCGCCATCCTCGCGCCGGCCTTGCTGATCGGCCTGGACCTGACCGACGGGGCGACCCGTCCCGGCTACCAGCTCACCCGACACTGGATCAGCCATCTGTCGTTGGGTGAACGGGGCTGGCTCGGCACGGTCAAGCTCGTCGCCGTCGGCCTGCTGATCGTCGCCGTCGCGCTCGGGCTGCGGGATCGGGCGAAACCGGTCATCGCGACGCCGCGTGGAGCAACCTGGCGACCGGTCGCACTGGCCGGGCTGGCCCTGCTGGCTGCCGCCGCATTTCCGATCGACCCGGGCCTCGGCTACCCACCGGGTGTCAGCGGGCAGCAAACCTGGCACGGCGGGCTCCACGACCTCGCTGGACTGGCCGTCGTCGTCGCGCTGGCCGTGGCCGCCTGGCGGCTGGGCCGGGATCTCGACGCAGGCAGCGCGACGGCCCGCTGGCGGGAGCTGGGACGCGGCGTCGCGGCGCTGGTGCCGGTCGCCTTCCTGACCTGCGCCACGCTCGTCACCCTCGACCATGCCGGCCTGGTCACCGGCGCACCGGGTGGGCTTTTCGAGCGGATCGCGGTGTATGCCGGAATCGCCTGGCTCGGCGTCGCCAGCGCCCGACTGCTGACCCGCCCCTGACCTCCGCACCGGTCGTCCGCGCAGCTCGCACCCTGCGGGACCTCGGCTTCCCGACGCGCCGCCACCTCGATGGTGCGATGCCGTCGATTGTCCGAATCCGCAGTGACCGGGGCCACCCGGCCGGCGGAATCGGGGGCCCGGTCCGGTGGTTGTACATGGCGTAACCACGAGCGCCCCCCGAGCGCCACCCCCGGCGGGTCGGAATGACCCCCCGCCGTCGGGCGTTACATCCCCCGGGACACCGCCAGGGGCAGCCGCCTCCCCGCGAGGATCCCCCGGAATGACCCCGGCCCGCCCGGCGTTACATCCCCCGGGCCGCAAGCCCCCGGAATGACCCCCGGGCCAAAAGGGCGTTACATCCCCCGGGCCGCCAGCCTGCGAAATGAGCCCGGTCGACCCGGCGTTACACCATCTCCCGGGCACCGACCCGCCGAACCCAGCGCGTAGCAAGCGTTCTCCCCTTTCCGCACGGCCCACCCGCACCCCCATCGCGGGCACCGCCGCGCGCACCCCCGACCGAAAGGTGCGAATCATGGCTACCACCATCCTGCGCAAGACCGCCCTGACCATCGCCGCTGCCGCCGCCACCGCCGGAGGCATCGCCGGCCCCGCCGTCGCCGCCCACGCCACCCCGGGTGTCCAGGCGAGCGCCGTGCAGGCCGACCGCAAGCCCGCCGGCGAACGCGAACTCGGCGTCCGCTACGAAGCCCAGCCCAACTTCTACTACTGCGGCCCCGCCGCCGCCCGCAACGCCCTGAGCGTGCAGGGCAAGAACATCGACGTCGACACCATGGCCAAGGAAATGCGCACCACCGAGGCCGGCACCAACTCCATCAACGACATCACCCCCGTCCTGAACAAGGAGACCGGCAAGGACGTCTACAAGTCGGTCGAGATCACCACCCCCAAGGCCGACGACAAGCAGACCGACAAGCTGCGCGACGACATCGTCACCACCATCGACGACGGCCGCGCCGTGGTCGCCAACATCGCCGGCACCGCCACCGACACCGACGGCACCACCCACAGCTTCGAAGGCGGCCACTACATCAGCGTCGTCGGCTACCGCAACGGCGGCGACACCGTCACCATCGCCGACTCCGCCGACCCCACCCAGGCCTCCTACCGGATGAGCATCGACGCACTGGCCGACTGGATCGCCACCCGCGGCTACAGCGCCACCTCCTGACCAACCAAACAACCACGAAGGGCCGACCCCACCCGGGGTCGGCCCTTCACCGTCTCCACCCCCGGTTCCCACCACCGCACCGCACCGCGAATGCGACAACTTCGGGGATGTCGCTGCCTGAAGCCGCAGCCAGGCAGCGACATCCCCGAAGTTGGTGCCTCCGCCCGCGGGCACGACGGCACGCAGGCACGACGGCGCGGGAAGACGACGGCGCGCAGGCACCACGGCGCGCAGGCACCACGGGCTCGGGTGTGATGGCCCTCCGGCGAGTCGGAGGCCATCGACAGACCTCAGGTCATCCGCGCCGGAACCGCCGCGCCGCCACGCGCCGCGCCGTCCCGCCACGCGCCGCGCCGTCCGGATCACCCGCGCCGCCCGCGCGTCGGAACCGGCGTCGTACCCGGGACGAACCGACACGCGGCAGGTCGCCGCCCGGCCCCGCCGCAGCCCGGTGATGATCGGCAGAACTGGGCCTAGGCGCAGGTCAGGCGAGGGTCAGGGTTTCGGATCCGTTACCCGCAAGTGCCTCGCAGGTGTTGACACCTGGTGGTGGCCCGACGTAGCGTCGCCGCAAGTTGTACATGGTTGTCCATAGACAAGAGGCGAGCATGAAGATTGCGGTTGTTGGCAGTTACGGTGCCGGGCTCACCATGCGGGTGCCGCGGGCACCGGTCGCTGGCGAGACCCTTTCCGGCGGCCGCTTCGCTTCCGGGCACGGCGGCAAGGGGTCGAATCAGGCCGTGGCCGCGGCACGCCTCGGTGCCGAGGTGAGCTTCCTGACCGCGATCGGTCGGGACCAGTTCGGTGACGCGGCACGCCGCCTGTGGCACGACGAGGGGGTGGACGCCAGCGCGGTCCGCACCACCGACGCGGCCACCATGGTCGGCTTCATCCTCGTGGACGACGGGGGCGAGAACCGGATCGCCATCGCGCCGGGCGCCCTCGACGAGCTCACCCCGGCCGACGTCGACCGGTTCACCGACCGCATCGCCGAAGCCGACCTGGTCGTCGTCAGCCTGGAGATCCCGCTGCCGGTCGCGCTCGCCGCGCTGCGTACCGCCCGCGCTCACGGGGTCCGCACGCTGCTCAATCCGGCCCCGGCCGTGGCACTGCCCGATGAGGCGTGGGAGTGGATCGACGTGCTCACCCCCAACGCGAGCGAGGCACGCGTGCTCACCGGCCTGGACCCGACCGACGTCGCCAGCGCCGGAGACGTCGTCGAACTATTGCGGGCCCGCTACTCCGGCACCGTCGTACTGACCCTCGGTGCCGACGGCGCCCTCGTGGACTCCGGCGGGCACCAGACCCGGGTCGCGCCGGTCACCGCACCGCGGGTCGTCGACACCACAGGTGCTGGCGACGCCTTCACCGCAGCGCTCGCTGTCGCCCTGACCCGGGGTGACGACCTCATCGAGGCGGTCCGGTACGCCGCCGCGGCCGGCACCCACGCCGTCGGGATCGCCGAGGTCATACCCGCCCTGCCCGGCCCGGACGATGTCGCGGCCCTGTTGAGGAGATGAGAGAGATGGCCCAGATGACCGCGCAGGCGGCACCGCCGGAAGTGTCCGCCGCCCCCCACAGCCCGTCGCCCCTACGGCGGTTCCTGCACGCCCGCGAGGCGAGCACGTTCCTCGCCCTGGTCGTGCTGTTCGCTTTGGGCAGCACGCTCGCCCCGGGCTTCCTGGGCACCGACAACTTCCTGACCGTCGGACAGCAGATCGCCCAGATCGGCATCATGGCGATCGGGGTCACCTTCGTCATCATCAACGCGGAGATCGACCTCTCCGTCGGCTCGATCTACGGGCTCGGTGCCGTCGTCGCCGGCCTGCTGATGACCTCGGACATCGCGTGGCCGCTCGCGGCCCTCGGCGGGGTGGCCGCCGGTGCGGTCGCCGGCATGCTCAACGGCCTGATGACCGTGGGCTTCGGAATCCCGTCCTTCATCGTCACCCTCGGCACCCTGAGCGTGTACCGGGGAGTCACCCTGCTGCTCAGCGGCGGTTCGCCGATCTCACTGTCCAGCAGCGACCCGAACGTCGCCGAGTTCAACCTGCTCGGTCAGGGCGAGCTGTTCGGCCTCCTCCCCATGCAACTGGTCATCTTCGCGCTGGTCGCCGTGCTCGGCGCGATCGTGCTGTCCCGCTCCCGGTACGGCTTCAACACGTACGCGGTCGGTGGCAGCGCCGAAGCCGCCCGGCTCTGCGGTATCAACACCGGCCGCGTGAAGATCATCGCCTTCACCATCTCGGGCACCCTCGCCGGCCTCGCGGGCGTGCTCGGCCTGTCCTTCCTGTCCTACGTGCAGGGCGTCACCGGTACCGGGATGGAACTCGTGGCCATCTCCGCCGTGATCATCGGTGGCGCGGCGCTGTTCGGCGGCTCCGGCACCATGCTCGGCACCGTCATCGGCGTGGCGTTCATCGGCGTCCTGCAGAACATCCTCAACCTGCGCGGCATCTCCTCGTTCTGGCAGACCGTCGCGACCGGCGCGGTGATCATCCTCGCCGTGGCGGCCGACACCTGGCTGCGCAAACGCTCCGGACGACGCTGACCCGGCGTCCGCCCGACAGCCGGGCGCGCTACGCACCATCCGATCCCACCCCAAAGGAGCCACCCCGATGAGACTCACCCTTGCCCGCCGGGCCGCGGTCGCCGCGACCCTCGGTCTGACCCTCGTGGCCAGCGCGGCCTGCGGCGCGGTCACCTCCGCCAACGACGACTCCACCGGCAGCGGCGAGTTCCAGCTCGCCGACTACATCTCCGAAGCCGTCGAGCAGGGCGACCAGCTCAAGATCCGGCTCAGCTACCACGACCCGTCCCTGGCCTTCGCGGTGCCGATCCGGGAGGGCATGGAGCGGGCCGCCAAGGAGTTGGGCGTCGACGCGCAGATGATCGGACCCACCGGTGGCAGTGCCGCCGACCAGGTCGCCGAGCTGCAAACTCTGATCAACCAGAAGCAGATCCACGGTCTGGCGGTCTCATCGGCCAGCAACGACGCGCTGAAGCCGGTCATCGCCCAGGCGTACGACGCGGGCATTCCGATCATCTCGTTCAACACGAACAACCCGGAGTCCAAGCAGATGGGCTTCGTCGGCCAGGATCTGGTCGCCTCCGGTGAGTCCCTGGCCAAGGAACTGCTCGGCGTGCTCGACGGCGAGACCGGCAAGGTCGTGGTGGTCTCCGTCGACTCCGGCGCCGGTTGGTCGAACGACCGCTTCTCCGGCTTCGAGTCCGGGCTGAAGGGCTCCGGCATCGAGATCGTCGGCCCGGTGAACACCGGTAACGAGCCGAGCGCGGCGTACAACACGATCGAGTCGACGATGGCCGCGCAGAAGGACGCCATCGCGCTGGTCTCCCTCGACTGCTGCAGCTTCACCGCCGGGGCGAAGTGGCTGGAGCAGTCCGGCAACGCCGGAAAGATCCACTCGGTGGGCTTCGACGTGCAGCCGCAGACCGTCGAGTACCTCAAGGCCGGTGTGGTCGACCTGACCATCAGCCAGGGCCCGGCGGAGCAGGGCTACCAGGCCGTCAAGCTGCTCGTCGATTACCTGCAGAACGGCACCGAGATCAGCGACGTGGACACCGGTGCGCTGGTGGTCACCCCCGAGAACGTCGCCTCGGTGCCGGTGGAGGGCTGAGCCATGACCAGCCCGGCCACGATCGCCGCCCCGCCGACCCCCGCCGTCGAGGTGACCGGCCTTTCGCGGCACTTCGGTCCGGTCCGCGCTCTCCAGGATGTCTCCCTGGCCGTGCCGGCCGGCAGCCTCACCGCCGTCATGGGCGAGAACGGCGCCGGCAAGTCGACGCTGATGAAGATCCTGGCCGGGCTGGACAGCCCCACCACCGGCACGGTGCGGGTGGACGGCGACGAGGTCCGTCGGTTCGATCCGGCCACCCTGCTCAGTCGGCACCGGGTGGCCCTGGTGCCGCAGGAACTCGCCCTCGCACCGGACCGGACGGTCGCCGAGAACATCATGCTCGGTGTCGAGCCCGGCTCCCGGCTCTTCCCGAACCCGCGCCGGATGGACGAGCAGGCCGCCGCCCTGCTGGCGCGTCTCGGCGTACGGGTGGACCCCCGCCGCACCGTGGGGCGGCTGGACGCCGCCACCCAGCAGTTGGTGGTCGTCGCCCGGTCGCTCGCCCGGCAGGCACGGCTGGTCATCCTCGACGAGCCGACCTCGATCCTCTCCCCCGCCGAGTCCGAGCGGCTGTTCGAGGTGATCGCTTCGCTGCGGGCCGACGGCGTGACGATGCTCTACGTCTCGCACCGGATGCCCGAGGTGTTCGCCCTGTCGCAGCACATCCACGTGCTGCGCGACGGGCGGCACGTGGCGCAGTGGCCGACCGCCGAGGTCACTCCGGATCAGGTGGTGGCCGCGATGGTGGGCCGCGAACTCGCCGGAGAGTTCGGTCGGCACGAGCCCGCAGCGCCCGTCACCGCGACTGCGCCACGGCTGCGCCTGCGCGGCGTCTCCGGTGCCGGTTACACCGCAGTCGACCTGGATGTCGCGCCCGGCGAAGTGGTGGGCGTAGCCGGGTTGCCCGACAGTGGCCGCGTCGAGTTGCTGCGGGGAGTCTTCGGTGCCGACCCGGTCGACGACGGCGAACTGGCGCTGGACGGACAGCCGTTCGCCGCCCGGTCGCCTCGCGATGCCATCGCCGCGCAGGTCGCGTACCTGCCCGGCGAGCGGCGCCAGCAGGGGATCCTGCCGACGATGAGTGTGGCCGACAACGTCAACGCCCTGACGTTGCGCCGCCGCCAGCGGTTCGGTCTGCTGCGGCGGCGGGCCCTGCGCGACGACGCCCAGGCGCGTTCCCGCGAGCTACGGGTCAAGACCTCGACCGTGACCCAGGGCATCACCCAGCTCTCCGGCGGCAACCAGCAGAAGGCACTGCTGGCCCGCTGGTTGTCGATCGATCCCCGCCTGATGCTGCTGGACGAGCCCACCCGGGGCGTCGACGTCGGCGCGAAGGCGGAGATCTACCGGCTCTTCCGGACGCTGGCCGAGGACGGTGTCGCCATCCTCGTCTCCTCGTCCGACCTGCCGGAACTGCTGACCGTCAGCGACCGGATCGCCGTCATGGCCGCCGGCCGCGTGGTCGGCGTCCTGCCCGCCGCCGAGGCCACCGAGGAGAAGGTCATGGCGCTGGCCACCGGCGCGCACACCATGAAGGAGACGACATGAAACGTACGGGCGTACTCAACGCCGAACTGTCCGGGGTGCTGGCCACGCTCGGCCACACCGACCTGCTGCTGGTGGTCGACGCCGGTTTTCCCATCCCGCGTACCGCCCACCGCGTCGACCTGGCCATCGCCGAGGACCTGCCCTCGCTCACCACCGTGCTCGACCTGATCGCCGACGAGATCATCGTGGAGGGCGTGGTCGTCGCCGAGGACGTCACCACCCACAACAAGCCGCTCGCGGACTGGCTGGGGCAACGCTTCCCGGGCGTGCCGCTGAGCACCCGTCAGCATGCCGAGATGCTCGGTGAGCTGGCCGGACAGGCCAAGGCGATCGTCCGGACCGGGGCCTTCAACCCGTGGGGCAACGTCGGCCTCATCTGTGGCGTGGACGTGCCGCGCTGGTTCGACGAGCCCGGAATCATCGTGCCCGACTACTACCGGGACCGGATGTAGCGGCGCGCCCCGCGCCACGAGTACCACATTGGAGAAGATCGTGAGCACTGCCATCCTGGCCGACACCGTCGCCCCCGCCGCGTTGGCCCCGTACATCCAACACACTCTCATCGAGGTCGGCGTCACCCGCGACCGGATCGTGGCCCACGCGGAGGAGGCCGCCCGGTACGGCTTCAACGCCGCGATGGTCCCCGGCTCGTGGGTGCCGGAGGTCGCCGAGGTGCTACGCGGCACCGGTATAGAGGTCGCCTCGGCCCTGGACTTTCCCTCCGTCGGGGTGACCACCAGCGCCGGCAAGGCCGCCGAGGCGGAGAGCCTGGTACGGGCCGGCGCCACCCAGATCGACATCGGGGTTCAGATCGGCTGGCTGAAGAGCGGGCGGTACGACGCGTTCCGCGACGACATCGCGGGCGTGGTCCGCGCCGCCGGGGTGCCGATCAAGGTGATGCTCGAACTGCCGTTGCTCACCCCGGCCGAACGGGACGTCGCCGTGGACCTGGCCGTGGAGGCCGGTGCGGCGGTGCTCAAGAACGCCAGCAGCGGAGCCGTGGAGGTGGCCAACCCGGACAGCATCGCCTACCTGGTGGCACGGGCCCCGCAGGGCGTGACGGTCAAGGCGTCCGGATCCATCAAGTCGTTCGATCAGGCGGTCGCGCTGCTGCGGGCGGGTGCGGTGCTGCTCGGCACCAGCGCCGGGGTAGCTATCGTCACCGACGCGACCGACGATCAGACGACGAGCTACTGAGCCGCCGTCGCCCCTCGGCCCGAGCGACCGCACCACGGTTGGCGTCGGGGGGCGACGGCCCCCAGGGTGGAAGGTGACATGTCCGACCAGTTGCATGCGGCCGGGGCGTCCGAGCGGCTCGACCGGGACGCGCCGGTGCCCCTGCACGCCCAGGTGTCGGAGCAGATCCGAGCCCGGATCCTGTCCGCCGAGTGGCCACCGCACTACCGGCTACGCAGCGAGCCGGAGTTGGCGACCGAACTCGGCATTTCCCGTGGCACCCTGCGTCGGGCGCTGTCCACGCTGATCCGCGACGGCTTGCTGGTGCAGGTACGCGGTCGCGGCACCTTCGTCACCTCCACCGCGATCGAACCGTCGATCGCCCAGAAGCTGACCACCCTGTCCGAGGACTTCGCGCGGCAGGGAGTCACCGTCACCACGCAGGTGATCTCCCGGGAGGTCATGCCCGCGCCATCGCCGGTCGCGGCGCTGCTCGACCTTCGACCAGGCCAGTCGGTGCTGCGGTTGGCCCGACTGAGGTCCATCACCGCAGGTCCGGTCGCCTGGCTGGTCAACTACGTACGCGTGGACCTGGCACCCGGCCTGGAGCACGCCGACCTGGCCGACCGCTCCCTGTTCGGGTTGCTGGAGAACGACTACGGGCTCAAGATCAGCACCGGCCGGCGTACCTTCACCGCGACGGCCGCGTCCGGTCGGACCGCGGCGGCGCTTGAGGTACCGGAGAACTTTCCGCTGCTCTACCTCGAACAGATCACCTATCTCGACGACGGCCGGCCGATCGAGTACTCGGACGTGTGGATCCACAGCGAGCGGATGCGCGTCACCTCGCTGCTCTCCCGCCGCTGACGGGCCGGGCAGCCGGGGTCAGCCGCCGGAGTCGTCCAGCTCCGCGCCCTCGGGAACGGTGTCGTCGTCGCGGCTGGCCAGCCAGCCGTCGGGCAGGAAGACCTTGCCCGGTGAATTGGTGCGACCGCGCGGCTGGCCCAGCGTCTCCACCGGGAACGGCACCGCCGGGTCCAGCTTGCCGAGCAGGTCGTCGAGCTGGGCCAGGCTGTCGATCATCGCCAGGGAGCGGCGCAGCTCGCTGCCGACCGGGAAGCCCTTGAGGTACCAGGCGACGTGCTTGCGAAAGTCGGTGCAGCCGTCCCGCTCACCCCGGGCCGGGTTGCGGGCACCGGCGGTGAACTGCTCGACCAGCAGCTCGGCGTGCCGGCGCATGGTCACCGCCACCTCGCCGAGGGTGGGCAGCCGCCGCTGCGGCGAGCCGTTGAACGCCGCCTCCAGGTCGGCGAAGAGCCACGGCCGACCGAGGCAGCCACGGCCGATGACCACACCGTCGACGCCGGTGTGCGCCACCATCCGCAGCGCGTCGTCGGCCTCCCAGATGTCGCCGTTGCCGAGCACCGGCACGTCGAGGGCCTGCTTGAGGGTGGCGATGGCGTCCCAGTCGGCGGTGCCCGAGTACCGCTGCGCGGCCGTACGCCCGTGCAGGGCGACCGCGGCGACGCCGGCCTCCTGGGCGGCCAGCCCCGCCTCGACGTACGTCAGGTGGTCGTCGTCGATGCCCTTGCGCATCTTGACCGTGACCGGCACCCCGGCGGGTGACGCGGCGGCCACCGCGGCCCGCACCAGGCGGGCGAAGAGCCGCCGCCGCCAGGGCAGCGCCGCGCCGCCACCGCGTCGGGTCACCTTCGGCACCGGGCAGCCGAAGTTGAGGTCGACGTGATCGGCCAGATTCCGCTCGACCACGATCCGGACGGCGGCGGCGGTGGTCTCCGGGTCGGTGCCGTAGAGCTGGAGGCTGCGCGGGCGCTCGTCCGCTCCGAACGCGATCATCCGGAGCGTCTTCGGGTTCCGCTCGACCAGGGCGACCGTCGTGATCATCTCGCAGACGTAGATGCCGCCGCCCTGCTCCCGGCAGAGCTGCCGGAAGCCGACGTTCGTGATGCCGGCCATCGGGGCGAGCACCACCGGCGGCCACACCTGGTGCGGCCCGATGGCCAGCGGCGGCAGGTCGGTGGCGGGACGGAGGGCGGTTTCCACCGCTCAAGGGTACGCAGGCCGTGGTCAGCCCCGCCGCCACGGCCACCGGCGACCGCCGCGGTCCGGCTCCGAGGCACTCCGAAGAAGCTCCGCCGTCGCCGCTAGTTTGTGCCGGATCTCCATGCCGGTCACGCCGAGCAGATCGGCCAGCTGGCTGCCCTGCTCGACCACCAACCGGGCGCGCTCGACGTCGCCGATCATCAGCAGCGCCGGCGCGTAGATCGAGTAGGTGCTGGCCAGCTCCCAGATGGTGATCGGCTGATGCGGGTCGAGCGCCTTCAGACGCAGCTCCGTCGCCCGGGAGGCGGCCAGCGCCGCCTCCTGGGCATCGGACGCCGCACCCTGCTCCTGATGGCGGTGCAGCAGGGCGTTCGCGTAGTTGTGGTAGGCGGTGGCCATCGCCGCGCGGGTGCGCGGCCCCGCGCCAGGCGGCGGACCGGCGGTGTGCAGACCGATCTCGATCGCCTTCTCCAGCAACTGCAGCCGCGGACCGGGGCTGCCGGCCACGAACGCCGACTCGCCGGAGTCCACGAACGCGGTGATCAGCTCGGCCAGCGCCTCGTCCCGCCGCGGCTGGGTCGGATCGGGATGCTCCGCCGCCACCGCCTGATGGATCTCCGCGAACAGGACGATGGCCTCGTGGCCCGCCTCCTTCGCCCGTTCGTGGCGGCCCAGTGCGGTCGACAGCATGCCGTACCGCCACAGGGCCCGGGCCAGCTGGCGTTGATCGTGCCGGTCGACCCGGCTGCCCGCGACGGCCTGCCGGTACGCCTCGATGACCCGCGGCCAGAGCGCGTCCGCCTGCGGCCAGCGCGCCGGCTGGGTGGAGTACTCCCGCGCCCGTTCGAAGATCTCCTCGCGTGCTTCCGGCTCCACGTCGTCGGCCCTTCGTCGTCTCCGTGCGGCTCTGCCCGCCCTGGAGACATCATTGGCCATGGATGCCAGTCGCATGACCCGGTGAGTGCGGTCCGGACCGCACTCACCGGGGCGAGCCCGGGATCAGCAGCCGGGCAGGTGGTCGATCAGGTAGCGCTCGACCTGGTCGAGGCCGATCCGTTCCTGGGTCATGGTGTCCCGGTTCCGTACCGTCACCGCGTTGTCGTCGAGCGTGTCGAAGTCGACGGTGACGCAGAACGGGGTGCCGATCTCGTCCTGCCGGCGGTAGCGGCGACCGATGGCCTGCGAGTCGTCGAACTCGACCACCCAGCGCTTGCGCAGGTCGGCGGCGAGCTGCTTCGCCTTCGGCGAGAGCGCCTCGTTACGTGACAGCGGCAGCACCGCCACCTTGACCGGGGCCAGTCGCGGGTCGAAACGCATCACGGTGCGCTTGTCGACGCCACCCTTGGTGTTCGGCGCCTCGTCCTCGTCGTACGCCTCGAGCAGGAAGGCCAGCACCGCGCGGGTGAGGCCGGCGGCCGGTTCGATCACGTAGGGGATCCACCGCTCGCCCTTGGACTGGTCGAAGTACGACAGGTCGACGCCGGAGTGCTTGCTGTGCGTGGACAGGTCGAAGTCGGTGCGGTTGGCGATGCCCTCCAACTCGGCGAACTCGGTGCCGCCGAACTGGAACCGGTACTCGATGTCGACGGTGCGCTTCGAGTAGTGCGAGAGCTTCTCCTTGGGGTGCTCGTAGAAGCGCAGGTTGTTCTCCGACAGGCCGAGGTCGAGGTACCAGTTCCAGCGCTCGGCCAGCCAGTACTCGTGCCACTGCTCGTCGCTGCCCGGCTCGACGAAGAACTCCATCTCCATCTGCTCGAACTCGCGGGTACGGAAGATGAAGTTGCCCGGGGTGATCTCGTTGCGGAACGACTTGCCGGTCTGCGCGATGCCGAACGGCGGCTTCTTGCGGGCGACCGTCTCCACGTTGCGGTAGTTGACGAAGATGCCCTGGGCGGTCTCCGGCCGCAGGTAGTGCAGGCCCTCGTCGCTCTCCACCGGGCCGAGGTAGGTCTTCATCAGGCCGTTGAACATCCGGGGCTCGGTGAAGGTGCCCTTGTTACCGCAGTTGGGGCAGTTCAACTCGGCCAGCGAGGTCGGCGGACGGCCGTGCTTGGCCTCGTACGCCTCCTCGAGATGGTCGGCGCGGAACCGCTTGTGGCAGGACTGGCACTCGGTCAGCGGGTCGACGAAGGCCTCCAGGTGCCCGGAGGCGGCCCACACGTCGCGGGCGAGGATCACCGCGGAGTCCAGACCCACCACGTCGTCGCGCTGCTGGACCATGGTCTTCCACCACTGCCGGCGCACGTTCTCCTTGAGCTCCACGCCGAGCGGACCGTAGTCCCAGGCCGACCGGGTGCCCCCGTAGATCTCGCTGGAGGGGAAGACGAAGCCTCGGCGCTTGGCGAGGCTGACGACGGCGTCGATACGGTCGGCTGGCATTTTTCCTCCTACGCCGACTGGCGGTCGGCGGGGACGTCACGGTCGGCGGGGACGGTTCGGGACCACGGTACGACCGGTGCGGTCCCGAACCCAGCACATTACCTGCGGCCGGTCAGTTGACTCCGCAGACCTCCATGCCGCCGGTCTGCGGATCCTGGGCGAGCACGACCTGCTGGCGTTCCTGGCCGCCGCCACGGTAGGTCACCTCCACCGGCACGGTGAGCGTGGTGGTGTCCACCTCACCGACCCGGTAGGAGGAGATCTGCGGTTCGGCGGCGGAGCGGCGTTCGAACTCCTGCCGGGACTCGCGCCGCCGGGCGTCCTCGCAGAGTTGGTCGTACGCCCGGCCGTAGTCACCGTCGGAGAGCGCCCGGTAGTAGTCGCCGGAGACCGTGCGGCCCTGCTCCTCGATCGCCTGCACCCCACTGACCAGCAGGCCGACGACCGCCGTGCCGCCACCGCCGCAACAGAGCAGCAGGGCCAGCGCTCCCGCGCCGAGACCGAGCCAGAGCCGGGACCGACCTCCCTCGGTCGGCGGCGCCGCGAACGGCGGCGCCACCCCGGGCCCGGGCGGCGGCACCGGCGCCCCCTGCTCCGGGCTGGACGGCAGCGGACCGGGCGGTAGCTGACCAGCGGCCGGCGGGCCGGGCACCTGGTGGGCCGGCGGCGAACCGGGTGACGTCGGGCTGGGCGGTGGCGCCGCCGGGCCCGGTTCGGGACCGGGCGACGTCGGGTCGGGTTGCTGTTGGCCGGCGGGCGGCGGCGCATCGGTGCCGGGCAGCGAAGGGTCTGGTGGTGGGGCTGCCGGTCCGGGAGCGGTCATGGAAGCCAGCGTAGTGCCCGGCGACTCAGCGGTAAGGACCCGCAGCCCGGTCGCTGGCCACCGTGACCACGTCCCCGCCCGGCACGGCGGTCGCCAACGGCTCGTACGCGGAGGGCTCGTCGAGACTCTCGGCGAGCAGCGGCACCGCCGTGATCTTCACATCGAATCCGCCGAGGGCGCGGCGGTAGGTGCCCACCGACTCCCACTCGGTGACCAGGCACCAGTGACGGGGGTCGTCCAGCGCCCGGACCAGTTGTCCGCGCTGGTAGCCGGGCCGCGCGGCCAGCGCCGCGAGGGCCGCGTGGGCTCGGGCGGCGAACGCGTCGGCGACGTCTTCGTCGACCACGAACCGGTTGGTCACCAGCACCGGCTCCTCCTCCTCGTAGAGTCTGTGGGATGCAGCGTACGCAGCCTGGGATCGCCGCCCGACTGGCCCGGACCAACCCGACGACGGTGTTCCTGGTCACCCTCGTCCTCGCGCTCGTCGCGTTCTTCGCCCCGGGCGTGATCGGTGGGCTGTTGACGCTGCTGCTGGCCGGCGCGCTGGCGGCCCTGCTGGTGACCACCTGGTCGGTGCAGACGCCGCAGACCCGGGCGATCCGGCTGATCGTGCTGACCCTGCTGGTCACCGCCGGCCTGGTGAAGCTGCTCTGACATGCAATCATGCGTTTTTGACAATCATTGTCGTTGTCGCGGAAAGTCGAGGACATGACCTTCCGCTCCGCCCCGCGCGCCCTGGCCACCGCCACGGCCGCCCTGCTCGCCCTGACCGGCGTCACCGCCTGTTCGAACGACGACAGCCCGGCCGGCGCCGACCCGCAGCGGGTCGACGTGGTGGCCGGTTTCTACCCGTTGCAGTTCCTCGCCGAGCGGATCGGCGGCGACGCCGTGGCCGTGACCAGCCTGGCCCGCCCCGGTGCGGAGCCGCACGACCTGGAGCTGAACCCGGGCCAGGTCGGCCAGATCAGCGAGGCGGAGCTGGTCCTGTTCCTGCACGGCTTCCAGCCCGCCGTGGACGAGGCGGTCGAGCAGCAGGCCGGTGACCGCGCCTTCGACGTGGCGACCGTGGAGCCCCTGCTGGACGCCACCGCCGGCGGCCACGACCACGGCCACGAAGGCGAGGAGGACGAGCACGGCCACGAGGGCGAGGACCACGCCGAGGAGGAGCACGCCGAGGAGGCGTCCGACGGTGCCAAGGATCCGCACGTCTGGCTCGACCCGACCCGACTGGCCACCATCGGTGACAAGCTCGCCGAGCGGCTCGGCACGGTCGACCCGGACCGGGCCGGTGACTACACCGCGCGGGCGGCCACCCTGCGTACCGAGCTGGAGAAGCTGGACACGGAGTTCGCCGAGGGGCTGAAGACCTGCCAGCGCCGGGAGATCGTGGTCAGCCACACCGCGTTCGGCTACCTGGCGCAGAAGTACCAGCTGGAGCAGATCGGCATCACCGGGCTCACCCCGGAAGACGAGCCGTCCCCGCAGCGACTGGCCGCGGTCACCGAGGAGGCCCGGGAACACCAGGCCACCACGATCTTCTTCGAGACGCTGGTCAGCCCGAAGGTGGCCGAGACCATCGCCCGCGAGGTCGGCGCCCAGACCGCCGTGCTGGATCCGATCGAGGGCCTGTCAGCCGAGGGCGACGGGGACTACCTTTCGGTGATGCGTACCAACCTGCAAACCCTGAGGACGGCGTTGAGCTGCTCGTGACACCTGACGTCATCACCGTCACGCACGGGGTGGTCGGCTACGACGGCCGCCCCGTGCTTCGTGACGTTTCGCTCACCGTGACCGCCGGTGAGGTGGTCGCGGTTCTCGGCGCCAACGGCTCCGGCAAGTCCACCCTGATCCGCGCCATCCTCGGGCTCGTCCCGCTGAGCGCCGGCACAGTGACCCTCTTCGGCCGACCGGTCCGCCGGTTCCGCGAGTGGCACCGCGTCGGGTACGTCCCCCAGCGCCTCGGCGCGGGCAGCGGCGTGCCGGCCACCGTCGCCGAGGTGGTCGCCGCCGGACGGCTGGCCCGCCGGGGAGTCCTGCGTCCACCCGGACGCGCCGACCGGGAGGCCGTCGCCGAGGCGCTGCGCGCCGTCGGCCTGGCCGACCGGGCGAAGGACCCGGTCAGCACCCTCTCCGGCGGGCAGCAGCAGCGCACACTCATCGCCCGGGCCCTGGCCGGGCGGCCCGAACTGCTGATCCTCGACGAGCCGACAGCCGGCGTGGACGCGGCCAGCCAGGAGGCGTTCGCCGGTGCGCTGCACGACTTCACCGTCGGCGGAGGCACCGTCCTGCTCGTCGCCCACGAGCTGGGTCCGCTGCGCCCGGTGATCGGCCGGGCGATCGTCGTACACCAGGGGTTCGTGGCGCACGACGGCGCCGTGCCGGAGCCGGCCGGGCACCACGCCGCGCCCGACCACGACCACGTGCATCCGCACGGTCCCGAGGAGCCCGCCGGGCTGTGGAGCGCACGATGAGCCTCTTCCAGTACGAGTACATGCAGCTTGCGCTGGTCAGCGCTCTGATCATCGGGCTGACCGCGCCCGCGCTCGGCATCTACCTGGTGCAGCGGCGGCTGGCGCTGATCGGTGACGGCATCGGGCACGTCGCGCTGACCGGGGTCGGTGCCGGTCTGCTCTTCCAGACCTCCCCCGTGATCATGGCAGTGATCGCGGCCACCATCGGCGCGATCGCCATCGAGCTGATCCGCGAGCGCGGCCGGACCTCCGGCGACCTGGCCCTCGCGCTGCTCTTCTACGGCGGCATCGCCGGCGGGGTGGTGCTGGTCGGGCTCTCCGACAGCACCAGCTCCAACCTCAACGCGTACCTGTTCGGGGCGTTGAGCACGGCGTCCCGGGGGGACGTCGCCACCATCGCGGTGCTCGGTGCGGCGGTGCTGATCGCGATGATCGGGCTGCGGCCGGCGCTGTTCGCCGTCTGCCACGACGAGGAGTACGCCCGCGTCTCCGGCCTGCCGGTACGCACGCTCAACCTGCTGCTCGCGATCACCACGGCGATCACGGTGACGATCGCCATGCGCGCGGTCGGCGTACTGCTGATCAGCGCGCTGATGGTCGTCCCGGTGGCCACCGCGCAGCAGGTCACCCGAGGGTTCCGCAGCACCATGGCGGCGGCGATGGCACTGGGTCTGTTCGCCGGCGGGGCGGGCATCTGGATGGCGGCGCTCGCCGACACCGCGCCCGGCGCCTCGGTGGTGGTGCTCGCGATCGCCTCGTTCGTGACGGTCACCCTGCTGGCCGCCGGTTGGCGCCGGCTCCGGCGGACCCGGCCCCAGCCCACGCCGGCTCCGGAGCCCCACGAGGTGGTGCTCGGCGGGTCCTGATCCTGAGCGGTGCACCGGTATTGGTTACCGTTGCAGGGTGACCAGCGGATCCGGCTATGACGCGTACGAGGGTGCCAGCGAGTTGCTGCGCGCCCTCTCGGCACCGATCCGGCTGGCGATCGTCAGCGAGCTGGCCGGCGGTGAGCGCTGCGTGCACGAGCTGGTGGACAAGCTCGGGGTGGCTCAGCCGCTGGTTTCCCAGCACCTGCGGGTGCTTCGTGGGGCGGGCGTGGTCCGGGGTTCCCGGCGCGGGCGGGAGATCGCCTACACCCTGGTCGACGAGCACGTCGCGCACATCGTGGCGGACGCGGTCAGCCACGCCGGGGAGGGATCATGAGCGAGCGAATCATCAGGCTCAGTGCGGAGGTGCCTCATGACGGCACGCAGCGAAGCGGAGTGGCGTCATGAGCGACAGTGGTACGGCGGTTCGCAACACTCGTCAGCGTTCGGCGGTGAGTGCCCTGCTGGCCGAGACGGAGGGCTTCCACAGCGCCCAGGAGCTGCACGCGATGCTGCGCGATCGCGGCGAGCGGGTCGGGTTGACCACGGTCTACCGGACGCTACAGGGGCTGGCCGACGCGGGCGAGATCGACGTGATGCGCCCGCCGGGCGGTGAGCACCTGTACCGCCGGTGCAGCGAGGGACACCACCATCACCTGGTCTGTCGAGCCTGTGGGCGTACCGTCGAGGTCGCCGGCCCGACCGTGGAGGCCTGGGCCGATCGCGTCGCCGCACAGCACGGTTTCACCGACGTCAGCCACACCCTGGAGATCTTCGGCACCTGCCCCACCTGCGCCCGCTGACCAACCCCACCCCGCCCGCCGCCCGCCGTCTTGCACTTCCGGTCGGGACAGATGCTGCTCTGACGGGCGGTTGTCGGGGTGCCGGGGAGCGGGGCACGTGGCAGGCTGTCCGGCGTGAAGATCTACGCTGATCGTTTCCCGACCGCGCTACGACAGCTGCTCACCGACCTGCTCGTCGTCGTCTGGGTGTACGCGACGATCCGGGGCGCACTGTGGCTGCACGACCTGGTGCAGAGACTTGCCGTACCCGGACAGAAGCTGGAGGGGGCGGGCGGCGGACTCGCCGACAATCTCGCCGAGGCCGGAGGCAAGGTCGGCCGGGTGCCGCTGGTCGGCGACGAGCTGACCGCGCCCTTCGAGCGGGCGGCCGGTGCCGCCCGCTCGCTGGCCGAGGCCGGCCGCGACCAGCAGGAACTGGTCGACCAGTTGGCGCTGGCGCTGGCCGTCGGCCTGCTGATCGTGCCGCTCGGACTCGTGGTGTTCGGCTGGCTGCCGCTGCGGGTGCGTTGGATGCGCCGGGCGAGCTCGGCGGCGACGCTGGCCGCCGCGCCCGCCGGCCGGGATCTGCTGGCCCTGCGCGCGCTGGCCGGCCAGCCGCTGCGCAAGCTAACCCGGATCGCCCCCGACGTCGCCGAGGCGTGGCGACGCGGCGACGACACCACCGTCAACGCACTGGCCGCCCTCGAACTCCGCCGCCTCGGCCTCCGCGACCCCCAAGCCCCCTGAACCCTCCCCACCCCTCCCACCCCTTTCACCCATCCCCCCATCCCACCCGTCGATCATGAAGTTGTTGTCATCGATATCGGCGTTTCGCGACAACAACTTCATGATCGACCCCGACGACGAGGCGGCGGCTGAGGGCGGGGCGGGGGGTTGTCAGGGGGTGGGGGGTGGGGGGAGGCGGCGGCGGGCGTCGTCGGTGACGGTGGAGGGGCCGGGGGTCCAGGGGGCCACCCAGGGCAGGTCGGTGGGCGGGGTGACGACGCCGTCCTCCAGGGCCGCGTAGCGGCCGGCCAGGATGCGCTTGGCGGCGGTCACGTCGATCGAGTCGGTGTTCTCCCACAGGGCGGTGAACAGGGCGTCGACCCGGACCTTGGCCTGCCGGCAGAACAGGTCGGCCAGTTCCACGTTCTCCGGCCGGGTGTCGCGCTCGGCGCGGGCGCGCACGCAGACCGCGCTCATCGCGAACAGTTCCGCGCCGATGTCCACCACCCGGCCGAGGAACGCCTGCTTGCGCTCCATCTTCCCCTGCCAGCGGGACATCGCGTAGAAGGTGGACCGGGCCAGCTTCCGACTGGCGCGCTCCACGTGCCGCAGGTGACCGGCGAGCGGGCCGAACTCGCCGTACCCGGTGGGCTGCTGCCCCTTGCCGACCGCGAGGGTCGGCAGCCACCGCGCGTAGAACGCACCCGCCCGGGCACCGGCCTTCGCCTTGCGGGCGAGCCCGGCGTCGGGATCGATGATGTCGCCCGCCACCGAGAGGTGCGCGTCCACCGCCTCGCGCGCGATGAGCAGGTGCATGATCTCCGTCGAGCCCTCGAAGATCCGGTTGATCCGCAGGTCGCGGAGCATCTGCTCGACCGCGGCCGGACGTTCGCCCCGGGCGGTGAGCGAGTCGGCCGTCTCGTACCCTCGGCCGCCGCGGATCTGGACCAGTTCGTCGGCGATCCGCCAGGCCATCTCGCTGGCGTACAGCTTGACCAGCGCCGCCTCGATCCGGATGTCGTTGCGGTCGTCGTCGGCGAGCAGGCAGCAGAGGTCGAGCATGGTCTCCATGCCGTACGTGGTCGCGGCGATGAAGGAGAGCTTCTGGGCGACCGCCTCGTGCTCACCCACCGGCCGGCCCCACTGGACCCGCTCCGCCGACCACTCCCGGGCCACGTTCAACGCCCACTTGCCGGCGCCGACGCACATCGCCGGCAGCGACAACCGGCCCGTGGTCAGCGTGCTCAGGGCGATCCGCAGCCCCTTGCCCTCGCCACCGATGACGTTCTCCTTCGGTACGAAGACGTCGTGGAAGCGGGTGAGGCTGTTCTCCAGTCCACGCAGGCCGAGGAAGGCGTTGCGCCGCTCGACGGTGATGCCCTCGGCGTCACCGTCGACCACGAAGGCGGTGATGCCGCCACGACGCCCCTCGCCCTTCGGCACCCGGGCCATCACCACGAGCTGGGTGGCCACGGTGCCGTTCGTGGCCCACAACTTCACGCCGTTGATCCGGTAGCCGGTGCCGTCGGGCGTCGGTTCGGCGGTGGTCGCCAGGCGGGCCGGGTCGGAGCCCACATCCGGCTCGGTGAGCAGGAACGCGGAGACCTCCCCGGCGGCCAGTCGGGGCAGGAAACGGCGCTTCTGCTCCTCGCTGCCGAACATCTTCAACGGCTGTGGCACACCGATCGACTGGTGCGCCGACAGCAGCGCGCCGATCGCCGGGCTGACCGAGCCGGCCAGCATCAACGCCCGGCAGTAGTGCAGGTTGCTCAGGCCCAGCCCGCCGTACTCCCGACCGATCTTCATCCCGAAGGCACCCAGCCGGGCCAGCCCCTGGAACACCTCGTCGGGGATCCGCGCGTCGCGTTCGATCGCCGCGCCGTCCACCTCGGCGGCGACGTAGTCGCGGAGCCGGCCGAGGAACTCCTCGGCGCGGGCCTGTTCCTCCGGATCCGGCCGCGGCCACGGGTCGATCAGGTCGAGCCGCAGCCGCCCCAGGAAGAGTTCCTTGCCGAAGCTGGGCCGGTCCCAGGTGGTCTGCCGGGCCGCCTCGGCGACCTGACGCGCCTCCTTCTCGGACACCTGACCGGCCGCGTCCGGAGTGGACGCCCGGCGCGCGGTATCCGGCGACGGGTCGGCGTTACGGCTGTCGGTGGCTGACGGACGGTGGTTCTCGGCGATGGCCACGGCAAACCCCCGGGCTCGATCCGGACAGTCGGACTGTTCCGCCTGCTCAGCAGGCTACCCGTGTTCGTTACCCAATGGTAGCCACGGATATCCGCGGCAGTGGCCGGGCTCAGCCCTGGTTCAGGCCGCTCGGGTCCTCGTCGTCGTCGATGTCGTCCTCACCCCAGTTACGCCGGGCGAACGGCAGGATCATCCACAGGGTCAGGAACCACAGGCCGGCGACGGCACTGAGCACGAAGGCGATCGGTCGAGCGAGCACGAAGTCGGTGATCAACAGCACCGAACTCACCATCGCGATCAGCATGAAGGCGAGACCGCCGCTGGCCATCCGGTGGGCGAAGCGCACCAGTTCCGGCTTGCGTCCCTGCCGGAACAGCGCCCGGTGGAAGGCCACCGGGGAAATGATCATCGCGGTGGCGCCGGCGGCGGCCAGCAGCGCGACGATGTAGACGTCCCGCTGAAACTGGGTGGTGTCGTCGAAGCCGGCGCTGAACGGCAGGGTCAGCAGGAAGGCGAACAGGATCTGCACGCCGGTCTGCGCGACCCGCAATTCCTGCAACAGGTCGGCAAAGTTGCGCTGCCACCGCTGCTTCTCGGTTTCCTTTGACACCGCGGACCTCCGGGAGACTCCGCCGGCCAGCCGCCGGCGGTCACGCTGATGCCCCACGCGGTGCGAACCGAAACCCGCTCAGGATCCCCGTGCCCGCTCTCCGCCCACTCAAACCGCCGGGCGCACCCGGGCCAGGATCGCCTCGGCCAACGGCGTCGGTGCCTCGTCGGGGATCCAGTGGGTGGCCCCGGCCAGTTCGACGAATCGGAAGTCCCCGGTCACGTGAGCGGCGCACGCCTGCGCGGCCACCCGCCCGATGGCCACGTCCCCGTCGCTCCAGACGAACGTGGTGGGCACCGACACCGGGCCGGTCGCCGCCAGATCCGCCTTCGACATCGCCCGGTACCAGTTCAAGGCGGCGGTCAACGCGCCCGGTTCGCGCATCGGATCGGCGTACGCCGCCACCCGTACCGCGTCGCCGACGCCGCGCAGCAGCCGGCGCAACCCGACCGCGCCGAGCGACAACAACGTCTTCTCGGCCACCCCCGGCTGCCGGAACAGCAGCATGTACGCCGAGCGTGCCTTCTGTTGCGGATCGTTCACCAGCGCGTACGCCATGGCGGCCGGATGTGGCACGGAGACCGCGGTCAGCGTGCGCACCCGGTCCGGATGGGTGGCCGCCAGTGCCCACGCGACGACCGCGCCCCAGTCGTGCCCGACCACGTGCGCGGCGGGCACCCCGAGGGCGTCCAGCACCGCCACCGCGTCGGCGACAAGCTCCCCCAGCCGGTACGCCTCGACCTCGGCGGGCCGGGCCTGCGGCGAGTAGCCCCGCTGGTCGAGCGCGTAGCTGCGCAGACCGGCGGCGTGCAGGGCCGGCAGCACCCCGTCCCACTCGCCCGAGTGCTGCGGAAAACCGTGCAGCAGCAGCACCGGTTCGCCCTGCTCCGGACCGCCGGTGGCGACGTCGAACCGCAGACCCCGGGCCTCGATACGCATCCCGGCAGCCTACCGAGCACCCGGGACCGCGCCAGACGAGCGGCGCCCGCAGGGGGCCCGCAGGGGGTGGCGCGTGGTTAGTCGTACGGGCGCTTGGGGACGGGCACCTGCCGCCAGGACTCGACCTCCAGGTAGGGGATCTCGGCGTCGTTCACCGGGTCCCGGCCGAGCCGGTCGCTGTAACGGCCGATCACCTCCACCCAGCTGTCGTCGGGCAGCCCGGCCGGTACGTCGCCGGTCAACCCGAGCTTGACCGGGCGGCCGTCGGCGGCGCAGCAGGACAGCACCATCCGGGCCAGGATCGGCTGGCGGTCCGCGCCGGTGACGATGAAGCCGGTGAGCTGCACCCGCCGGTCGCCGATCGACGTGCCTCGGTCGAACAGCGCCCGCGAGGCGTAGTCCAGGACGCTGACCTGCACCGGGTCGCCCTCCGGCAACGGCGGGTAGTCCGACTGCTGTTGGCTGCTCAGCGCGGTGCCGGCCTGGCCCGCCGCGTACGAGCCGAGGGCCGGCGGGGCGACCAGCAGCAGGCCGAGCACGGGCAGGATCAGCAGCCATCCGACCCGTGGCTCGTGATGGGCATGCCCGTGCCCGTCGTGCCCGTCGGCAGGCCCGCTCGCCGGACCGCCAGCGTCGACGTCCGGGACGTCGACGCCGCCGCCGGCCGGGACACTGCCGTCGACGCTGCCGCCGGCTGGGACACTGCCGCCGACAGCGGCACCGTCGCCACCGGCGGGAGCGCCGCCGGGTTCGCCGGCCGGGGCCAGCGCGCGGGGGGCCGCGGGGCGCAGCTCGTACCAGAGGGTCATGATCGCCCCGGCGACCAGCAGCAGGCCGGCGGCGATCAGGAAGGGGCGCAGCCCTTCCTTGACGTAGCGCAGGTAGAGGTCGGTGACGCTGGCCCGGATCACCGCGCCGCCGAGCAGCAGCAGGATCACCGCCTGCGCCTGCCGGTTCACAGCAGCACCGCCCCGGCGCCGGCGGCGACCAGCAGGGCCACCACGAAGGTGGTCGGTGCGAACCGGAAGGCGAAGCGTCGACCGAACACACCGGCCTGCATCGAGATCAGCTTGAGATCGACCATCGGCCCCACCACCAGAAAGACCAGTCGGGACGTGAGCGAGAACTGGGACAGCGAGGCCGCGACGAAGGCGTCGGCCTCCGAGCAGAGCGAGAGCAGCACGGCGAGCAACGCCAGCGCCAGGATCGACAGCCACGCGTTGTCGGCCAGGGTCTGCAACCACCGCTCCGGCACCAGCACGTTGATGCTGGCGGCGGCCATCGCGCCGAGCACCAGGAAACCACCGGCGTGCGTCACGTCGTGGCGTACCGCGGCCCAGAAGGCCCGGCCCCGGGACGCGTCGTCCAGTTCCGGACGACGCGGCATCCTGATCCATTCGGTACGCCCGAGCCGCAGCCAGAGCCAACCCATGATCATGGCGACGATCAGGCTGGCGACGCCCCGGGCGAGCACCATCTCGGGGTTGTTCGGGAAGGCCACCGCGGTGGCGGTGAGCACGATCGGATTGACGGCCGGGGCGGCGAGCAGGAACGCCAGCGCGGCGGCCGGCGTGACACCGCGCCGGATCAGTGACCCGGCGATCGGCACCGAGCCGCACTCGCAGCCCGGCAGCACCACCCCGGCCGCGCTGGCCGCCGGTACCGCCAGTGCCGGGTGCCGGGGCAGCGCCCTCGCCCAGAAGGATCGGGGTACGAAGACCGCGATCACCGCGGAGAGCAGCACGCCGAAGACCAGGAACGGCACCGCCTGCACCATGATCGAGACGAAGACAGTGGTCCAGGTCTGGATGCGGGGATCGTCCAGGGCGGCGGCGATCGGCTCCCGAAAGATGATCAGGAGGATCAGCAGCGCCGCCAGGACCTCCACCGAGCCGATCCGGTCGCCGAGCCAGCGCCGGGGCGGCTCGCCAGCGGCGGGCTCCGGGGTGCGGGTTCCGGTGTCGACGCCCCCGGCCGAGGCCCGACCGCCCGGTTCGCCCGGGACGGCCCGGTCAGTGTCTGTGGTCACCCGTCACCCTTCGGCCGTGGCGGATCGGCGGACTGAGATTACCGTCCGGCGCGGATGACGTCGATGGATGTCACAGATTCGGTCGGCCGCAGCCGCGTCCCCGGCCGACCGGACCAGCCGGACGCGAACACCCGTCGTGACCTGGGTGGATCACATTGCCGGTGGATCTTCCATGGTGTTAGCGTCGGCGGGACAGACAACACCTCCGACAGGGGAGCGCACAGCGCTGAGAGTGCGGGTCCGCCCGCAGACCCTCCGTACCTGATCTGGGTAATGCCAGCGCAGGGAGTTCGGTCCACCTCCAGCCCGCCACCGTCCGGCGCCGCCGGGCGGAGCGTGCGTCTTGCCTGGTTCGCATCCGGACTGGGAGCAATCATCGTGCAGACAACTGACAGCAACCGCTGGCGCACCATCGACATCGTGGTGGCGTCGGTCATCGCGGTCGCCTTCGGCGTCATCTTCTGGGCCTGGGGCGTGGTGTGGAGCGCCACCGAGGGCGCCTTCAGCTTCTTCCCGCCGGCACAGACGCTCATCTACGGTGTCTGGCTGGTGCCGGCCGTCCTCGGCGGCCTCGTCATCCGCAAGCCCGGCGCCTCGCTGTACTGCGAGTTGCTGGCGGCGGTCATCTCGGCCCTGCTCGGTAGCCAGTGGGGCACCATCGTCCTGTTGCAGGGACTGATGCAGGGCCTCGGCGCCGAGCTGGCCTTCGCCGCCTTCCGGTACCGCTCGTACCGGCTGCCGGCCGCCCTGCTGGCCGGCGCGCTGACCGGCCTGAGCGCGGCGATCTTCGACTTCGTCTACTGGAACGCCGAACGCGACATCGCCACCTACCGCCTGCCCTACGCCGCGCTCACCGTCGTCAGCGCCACCGTGATCGCCGGTGCCGGCGCCCACGCCCTCACCCGTGCCCTCACCCGCACCGGCGTCCTCGACCGCTTCCCCGCCGCCCGCGAACGCCCCCTCGTCTGACCTCGGAACCCGGCCACGTTGATCATGAGGTCAGCGGCAACTTCGGTCTCCACAGCAACCGTCAACCTCATGATCGACAGGGAGGAAGGAGGGGTGGGAGGGATGGGCGCGGGGGTGTGGGTGCGGGGGTTCGGATGGCGGCATGCCGGGAGGCGTGGCTGGGCGGTGCGTGGGGTCGATCTGCGGGTGGAGCGCGGTGAGAAGGTGCTGCTGCTCGGGGCGTCGGGGGCCGGTAAGAGCACCCTGCTGGCGGCGCTGGCCGGGCTGCTGCCCGAGGACTCCGGGGAGCACGAGGGCACCATCGAGATCGACGGCCGGCCGGTCGGCGAGGCCCGCGACGGGGTCGGCATCGTCTTCCAGGATCCGCAGTCCCAGCTCGTCATGGCTCGCAGCGGTGACGACGTGGCGTTCGGGCTGGAGAACCGGGGCGTGCCGACCGGACAGATCTGGGACCGGGTCGACGAGGCGCTGCGCCGGGTCGGCTTCCCGTACCACCGGGACCGACCCACCGCGGCGCTCTCCGGCGGTGAACAGCAGCGCCTCGCCCTGGCCGGCGTGCTGGCGCTGCGTCCCGGTCTGCTGCTGCTGGACGAACCCACCGCCAACCTCGACCCGTCCGGTGCCGCCCTGATCCGCGCCGCGCTCGGCCGGGCGGTGGACGCCGACACCAGCCTGATCCTGGTCGAACACCGGGTGGCCGAGGCGCTACCCCTGGTCGACCGGGTGGTGGTGCTCGAACCCGGCGGCGGGATCCGCGCCGACGGCCCGCCGGAGGCGGTCTTCGCCGCGCACGGCGACGCCCTCGCCGCAGCGGGAGTCTGGGTGCCCGGCCGCACGATCCCGCCGCGCCGGGCCGCGGGTCCGGCGGGTGAGGTGCTGCTCACCGCCGAACGGCTCGGCCAGCCGCCCCGGCTGTCCCCCACCGACCTGACCGTACGCGCCGGTGAGGCGCTCGCCGTGCTCGGTCGCAACGGCGCCGGGAAGTCCACCCTGGCGCTGCTGCTCGGTGGACTCCTCCGGCCCGGCACCGGGCGGCTGGTGGCGAGCCCGGAACTGGCCGGTGTGTACGCGCTGACCGCGCCGCACCGGTGGCGGGCACCGGCACTGACCCGCCGGATCGGGTCGGTGTTCCAGAATCCCGAGCACCAGTTCGTCACCGGCACGGTCTTCGACGAACTGGCCCTGGGGCCGAGGCGGACCGGGGTGCCCGAGCCGACGGTCCACGACCGGGTGGCGCAGTTGCTGGATCGGTTGCGGCTGGACCGACTCGCCGCCGCCAACCCGTACACCCTCTCCGGTGGCGAGGCGCGGCGGCTGAGTGTGGCGACCGCCCTGGCCACCGCGCCCCGCCTGCTGATCTGCGACGAACCCACCTTCGGCCAGGACCGGCGCACCTGGCGGGAACTCGTGGACCTCCTCGCCGACCTGCGCGACGCCGGCCACGGCCTGGTCGCCGTCACCCACGACGCCGAGTTCGTGGCCGCGCTGGCCGACCGTACGCTCACCCTCACGCCGCCCGACGCCGACCCGGTGCCGCGATGATCACCCTGGAGCCGATCGCCCGGCCGGGCGCGCCGTTGGCCCGGCGCAATCCGGTGGCCAAGCTGGCGGCGGCGATGCTCTTCGCGTTTCCGCTGATGACCACGCTGGACCCGGTCACCCCGGCCATCGCGATCGCGGTGGAGCTGGCGGTGCTGCCGCTGTTCGGGGTGCACCCCGGGCTGCTGGCCCGACGTGCCTGGCCACTGCTGGCCGCCGCGGACGGCATCCTGGTCACGCTCGTGCTCTTCGCCGCCGACCGGTCGGGCCGCGTACTGCTCGACGCGGGGCCGATCGTGGTGACCTCGGGCGTACTGATCACCGCCCTCGGTCTGGTGCTGCGGCTGTTCGCGGTGGCGCTGCCCGGCGTGATCGTCTTCGCCACCACCGACCCGACCGACCTGGCCGACGCACTTGTGCAGAACGCCAGGGTGCCGGCCCGGTTCGCCATCGGGGCACTGGCGGCGTTCCGGTTGGTGCCGCTGCTCGGCCAGGAGTGGCAGATGATCACCGTTGCGCGCCGGGCGCGCGGAGTCGAGGCGGGGCGCGACCCGGTGGCCCGGCTGCGGCTGTTCGTCTCGACAGCGTTCACGCTGCTGGTCGGGGCGATCCGGCGGGGCACCCGGCTCGCCGTGGCGATGGATGCCCGAGGCTTCGACAGCGGCGTACCGCGCACGGTCGCCCGCCGCCAGCGTTTCGTGGCGGCCGACTGGCTGCTCGTGGTCGGCGCGACGGCGACCGCCGGGGCCGCGCTGGCCGTCAGCGTGGCGCTCGGCACCTTCCGCCCGCTGATCGGCTGACGCGCCACCGCATCCCCGACCGGATCGAAGCGCCCCCGGCGCTCGACTGTCCGTTCCCGACCTGCCACCGGCCGACCTCAGCGCCGCGACGCGGGCAGGCGACGGGCCGGGTGCGCTCACCGACGCGCACCCGGCCCTCGCGCCGGCCCGTCAGCTACGCCGGAAGGCGTAGCGGCGGACCTGGCCGGTCCGCTGGCCGCGTCCGACACCGGTGGTACCGGTGGCCGGTGGCCCCGCCTTGGGGGCGGCGGGCCGCCCGGTCGGCAGGGTGGGAACCGGCGCGATCGCGACGTCGTCCAGGTTCGCCGGCGTGACGGCGGCGAGTTCCGCCGAGTGGCGGTCGGGACGGGATTTACGGGAGCTGCGCTTGGCGGGCATCTGTGCCTCCTCGCTCGGCCGGCGACCGGTGGCCGGTCGGTCGGCCGCGTCGTGAGGACCGCCACCTGGGCGGTCGGGGACGGTTCGGACTGCTGCCCGGGACCGGCCACGAAGGACGCCATCGCCGATGGCGGATGGACACACGCGGACGCCCGGGAGCGCACGGGTCGCGGCACGACAGCGGCGAACCCGGCTCGGGAAAGAGGGCGTCAGTAGCGCATGCCCGCACGTTATCGCCCAGGCGAGGTCGGCGCAGCCGAATTAACGTCACCGCTCCGCGCGGGGGTCGTGGTGCGCTACGCGACCACCTGATGACCAGCGGTGGGGGGACGGCGCACGGCGCCCGGGTGCCGCGATACCGTCGCAGCACTACAGGCAGACGGCGGAAGGTGGCGACGAGGATGGCGGATCGGGCTACGGCGCAGATCGGTGTGACCGGGCTGGCGGTGATGGGCCGCAACCTGGCCCGCAACCTGGCCCGTAACGGGTTCACCGTGGCGTTGCACAACCGCTCGCCGGAACGGACCCGGTCGCTGGTGGCGGAGCACGGCGACGAGGGCACCTTCGTCCCGACGGAGTCCCTGGCGGACTTCGTCGCCGCGCTGGAGCGGCCCCGCGCGGTGATCATCATGGTCAAGGCGGGCGGGCCCACCGACGCGGTGATCGACGAGTTGGTGCCGCTGCTGGAGGCGGGCGACATCATCATCGACTGCGGCAACGCGCACTTCGCCGACACCCGCCGCCGCGAGGAGGCGCTGCGGGCGCACAGCCTGCACTTCGTCGGCACCGGTGTATCCGGTGGCGAGGAGGGCGCGCTGTGGGGGCCGAGCATCATGCCGGGCGGCTCGGCCGAGTCGTACCGCAAACTCGGACCGATCTTCGAGAAGATCGCCGCGCAGGTCGACGGCGTGCCCTGCTGCCAGCACGTCGGGCCGGACGGCGCCGGGCACTTCGTCAAGATGGTCCACAACGGCATCGAGTACGCCGACATGCAGCTCATCGCCGAGGCGTACGACCTGCTGCGGGCCGGGTTGGGGGCGGAGCCGGCGGAGATCGCGCAGATCTTCCGGGAGTGGAACTCCGGTGAGCTGGAGTCGTTCCTGATCGAGATCACCGCCGACGTGCTGGCGCACACCGACGCCGCCACCGGGCAGGCGTTCGTGGACGTGGTGCAGGATCGGGCCGAGCAGAAGGGCACCGGCCGCTGGACCGTCCAGATCGCCCTCGATCTGGGCATTCCGATCACCGGCATCGCCGAGGCCACCTTCGCCCGCTCGCTGTCCGGGCACATCGGCCAGCGCGAGGCCGCGCAGCGGGCCTTCACCGGCAGCGGCGAGAAGTGGCAGGTCAGCGACCGCGAGGCGTTCATCGAGGACGTACGCCGGGCGCTGCTGGCCTCGAAGATCGTCGCGTACGCCCAGGGCTTCGACCAGATCCGTGCCGGCAGCGCCGAGTACGACTGGGGCATCGACCTGGGCGGCACGGCGACGATCTGGCGCGGCGGCTGCATCATCCGGGCCCGGTTCCTGGACCGGATCAGGCAGGCGTACGACGAGCAGCCGGAACTGCCGACTCTGCTGGTGGCACCGTGGTTCGCCGACACCGTGCGCGACGGTGTGCCGAGTTGGCGACGAGTGGTGGCCGAGGCGGCCCGGGCGGGTGTGCCGGCGCCCGCGTTCGCCTCGTCGCTCGCCTACTTCGACGCGCTGCGGGCGGACCGGCTGCCGGCCGCACTGATCCAGGGGCTGCGCGACAACTTCGGCGCGCACACCTACCGCCGGGTCGACCGGGACGGCTCCTTCCACACCCTCTGGGCCACCCCCGACCGCGCCGAGGTCGAGGCCTGACCTCGACGCCGGCATCTCCCGTTACACCGCATCTCGCGGTATCCCTCGACGGGATACCGCGAGATGCCGTATCGCGGGGCTACCGGTCGCGCCGGTCGCGTCAGAAGAAGCGGCGGCGCTTGGCCTGCCGGGGGCGGATCAGGTCGGCGCCCTTGTTGAGCAGGCGGGTGGCCCGGTTGGGGCCACGTCGAGACTCCAGCGTGTGGCTCAGCTTCCGGGCTCCGGCGGCGGCGACCGGTACCGCGATGGCCATCACCGCCCACTGCCCGATGCGCTTGCGGATCATATGGGTTCACCTCCGTCAGTGGCTGCTGCCAGCGGTCATACCCAGCGTGGCCACCCGCTATGCGCCCGGGTGGCCGGAACCACCCGGCGACGAGGTGGTCGGGGCCACGGACCTCAGGTGGCCGGGGCCACGGGATTGGGCAGCGCGCCACCGAACCGGCGGTCACGCTGGGCGTACAGCTCGCAGGCGTACCACAGGTGGCGGCGGTCGAAGTCGGGCCAGAGCGTGTCCATGAAGATCAGCTCGGCGTAGGCGCTCTGCCAGAGCAGGAAGTTCGAGGTCCGCTGCTCGCCGGAGGGCCGCAGGAACAGGTCCACCTCGGGCACCTCGGGGTGGTAGAGGTACCGCCCGACCGTCTTCTCGGTGACCTTGGCCGGATCGAGCCGGCCGGCGGCCACGTCCCGGGCGATCGCGGCGGCCGCGTCGGCGATCTCCGCCTGCCCGCCGTAGTTCACGCAGAACTGCAGGGTCAGCGTCGAGTTGCCGCGGGACATCTCCTCGGCGGTCTGCAACTCGCCGATGACGCTCTTCCACAGCCGTCCGGCCCGACCGGACCACACCACCCGCACCCCGAGGTCGACCAGTTGATCCCGGCGGCGGCGGATGACGTCCCGGTTGAAGCCCATCAGGAACCGCACCTCGTCCGGCGAGCGGCGCCAGTTCTCCGTCGAGAAGGCGTACGCCGACAGGTACGGGATACCCAGCTCGATGGCGCCCTCGACGGTGTCGAAGAGGGAGAACTCCCCCGCCTCGTGGCCCTTGGTGCGGGGCAGGCCGCGCTCCTTGGCCCACCGACCGTTGCCGTCCATCACCACGGCGACGTGACGGGGCACCGCCTCGGACGGCAACGCCGGCGGTCGGGCTCCCGACGGGTGCGGTGTCGGCGGCACCGGCTCGCGCCGCCCGGCCCTCGACGATCGGATCACTCGGTCTTCTCCCTGCTCACGTCCTGTGACGCCCGGTCGGGCGGCAGCACTGCACCGGCGGGGGCGACCGTGCCGGCGTCGCCGCTCGATCGCCGCGCGCCGGGTGCCGCCGGCAGCCCACCCCGGTCCACCAGCGGCAGCGAGCGTAGCGCGCGTTCCAGGTGCCACTGCAGGTGCGCGGCGACCAGGCCGCTGCACTCCCGGCGTACCCCGTTCTCGGCCGCATCGGCGACCCGCCAGTCACCGACGGTGAGCGCCGACATCAGGTCGATGGTGGCCGGGGCCGGATGGGCGGCTCCCGGTGGTCGACAGTCCGGGCAGACCGCTCCCCCGGCCGGCACCGAGAACGCCCGGTGCCGGCCGGGGGTGCCGCAGACCGCACAGGCGGTCAACGCCGGTGCCCAGCCCGCCAGCGCCATCCCGCGCAGCAGGTACGCGTCGAGCACCAGCGTGGTGGCGTGCTCGCCGTCGGCGAGAGCGCGCAGCGCGCCCAGGGTGAGCTGGAACAGGCGCAACGACGGTTCCCGCTCGACCGGGGTGAGGCGCTCGGCGGTCTCGGCGATCGCGCTGGCCGCGGTGTAGCGGGGATAGTCGCCCAGGAACCGCTTGCCGTACAGGTCGATCCCCTCGACCTGGCTGACGGTGTGCAGCGAACTGCCGTGCTCCCCCTTGGGGTCTCCGGCCAGTTGCAGGTCGACGTGCCCGAAGGGCTCCAGCCGGGCGCCGAACTTCGACGTGGTCCGGCGCACCCCCCGGGCGACCGCGCGGAGCCGGCCGTGCCGCCGGGTGAGCAGAGTGATGATCCGGTCGGACTCGCCGAGCTTCTGCACACGCAGCACCACCGCGTCGTCGCGGTAGAGCTGTCGGCGGTACCCGGCCATCGCGCCATTCTCCCCTCCGGCTCGAAATCAGGTCCGACCCCGGGTCGGAATTCAGGGTCCGCTCGGGGTCGCCGTGCCGACGAACCCGGATGCGCGGCCGGTCGCACCGGTCGTAGCGTGCTCGGCATGGCTTCGTACCGGACCAGCGCCGTCCCCCGGCCCACCGCCGCCGATCGGCCCACCGCAGTGCGCCGATCCACCGCGCGGCGGGGGCGCGCCGGACGCCGGAGCGCCATCGCGGTCGCCGCGACCACCGCCCTCATCGTCCTGGTCGGGTGCGACAACCTGTCGTACCGGCGGCTGGACTTCGACACCACCGAGTCCGCTCCGATCACCGCGCTCCAGGTGCTGCCCGGTGCCGGCGACGTGGTGGTCCGCGCCGACGGCGCGGCGGACGGGGTACGCGTCAAGCGCGTGGTGCGCTACCAGGGCGCCCAGCCGGACGCGACGTACGAGATCAGGGGCGCCGAGCTGGTGCTGGACACCTCCTGCGGCCCCCGGTGCAGCGTCTCCTACGAGGTGACGGTCGGCGAGGGGGTGCGCGTACGAGGTGAGACCGGCTCCGGGAACGTCGACCTGAGCCGGGTCGGCCAGGTGGATATCAAGGTCGGCTCCGGCGACGTACGGGTGGCCGCGGCGACCGACGCGGTACGGGTGGAGACCGGCTCGGGCAACGTCGAGGTGTACGACGTGAGCGCCCCCGTCGTGGTGCGGGCCTCCTCCGGAAATGTGACGGCAAGCCGGCTCGGCGGCAGCGTGGACGCGGAGGCCAAGTCCGGCAACGTCACCCTCGAACTGGACAAGCCGGCCTCCGTGCGGGCGCACGCGTCGAGCGGCAACGTCGAGCTGACCGTGCCGAAGGGCGGGTACCAGGTCCGATCGAGGGTCGGCTCCGGCCGCACCGACCTGGGTGTGACGCACGACCCGTCCGCCGCGTCGGTGCTCGACCTGCGCACCGGCAGCGGCAACATCACCGTCACCGTGCGATGACGTCCCGGTCCCGGCCGCGCTGTCGCGGGACCGGCGGCCCGGCACCCGCCTCGTGATCCTCGTCGGCGAGGGACTCCGCGTGCCGGCGGACGGGGCGTGACGCCGGGCGACGGCCACCGGGCACCAGCTCCGGCGGGCGTCGCGCCGCGACATCCTCGACCCATCCCACCACCGCCGTCACCAGGCCGACCAGCAGGAAGACCAGGACCACCCGGACCGCCAGGCCCAGCAGATCCTGATGCGACCAGCCGACCACGTCGACCAGCGGGGTGAGTGCGACCACGAACGCCATGTGCCACAGGTAGACGGTCAGGGCCCGCCGGTTCAGCACGGTGACCGCCCGGCCCACCAGCGCGTTCCGGTCCACCCAGGCGGCGGTCGCCGGTGCCCGGCCCAGGGCCACCAGGATGAACGCGGCCGACCAGAGCGCGTTGCCGAGCGGAATGTCGTTGAGGTCGTAGCCGCGCGGACCCTGATGGGTCAGGATCCACGCGCCGCCCACCGCCGCCAGCGCCAGCGCGGTCGGCACCAGAATCCAGGCGCTCAGGCGGCGCAGCATCCCGCTCTGGTGGGCGAAACCCAGCAGCCACGCCCCGAAGTAGAGCCCGAAATGGCGCAGCACGACCGGCGGGTTCTGGTAGATGCCCAGCTCGATGACCAGCAACAGGCAGTACGGGGCGAGCAGGGTGGGTAGCGGGAACCGGCGGAACAGCCACAGCGCGACCGGGGAGGCGAGCACGAACCACAGGTAGTCACGCAGGTACCAGATCGGGCTCAGCGCCAGCGCGCCCCAGTAGTTCGCCGGCGGATCGGCCACCGGGAACAACCACAGCAGCACACCCGGGGTGAGCGGCAGCCCGGTGAGCAGCATCGCCGGCACGAAGATCACCGCGACCACCCACAGCGACGGCAGCAGCCGCCGCAGTCGCCGGCCGACCGCCGTCGGTCCGGACGCCGTCAGGGACGCGGCCATCAACGAACCGGCGAGCGCGAACATCACCGACATCGCCGGGAACACCAGCGTCAGCGATCCCCAGCCGGTGACGTGGTAGACGACCACCCGCAGGATGGCCAGAGCGCGCAGCAGGTCCAGGTATCTGTTTCGCATCAGCCTGCATCTGTGTCGGGGGCGCGGAGGCGGTTGCCTACCTACCCTCCGCCGCCCGCCGACAAAACAGCCAGAGACCCACCGGGATCGTGAAAATTCGCATATGCCTGACCGATGCCGATCACACGATCCGAGGCCGTTCGCCCGATTCCGCGGTACCGCCGGATCGGCTCAGAACCCGAGCTTGCGCAACTGCTTCGGGTCCCGCTGCCAATCCTTGGCCACGCGTACGTGCAGATCGAGGTAGACCTTCGTACCCAGGAGCTCCTCGATCTGCCGTCGCGCGGCGGTGCCGACCCCCTTGAGCCGCGCACCCCGATGCCCGATGACGATCGCCTTCTGACTCGGCCGCTCCACGTACACGTCGGCGTAGATCTTCGTCAGCCGACCCTCCGGGAGCATCTCCTCCACCACCACGGCGATCGAGTGCGGCAACTCGTCCCGGACGCCCTCCAGCGCGGCCTCCCGGATCAGCTCCGCCACCAGCACCTGCTCCGGGTCGTCGGTGAGCATGTCGTCCGGGTACAGCTGCGGCGACTCGGGCAGATAGCGGGTCATCACCTCCACCAGGGTGTCGACCTGGTGCCCGGAGACCGCGCTGACCGGCACGACCTCCGCGAAATCCCCCAGCTCACTGACGGCCAGCAGCTGCTCGGCCAGCCGCTTGCGATCGACCAGGTCGGTCTTGGTGACCACCGCCAGCACGGTCGCCTTCAGCTCGGCCAACTCGCCGGTGATGAACCGGTCGCCCCGGCCGATCGGCTCGTCGGCCGGAATGCAGAGGCCGATCACGTCGACCTCGCTCCAGGTCTGCCGCACCAGATCGTTGAGCCGTTCGCCCAGCAGGGTGCGGGGACGGTGCAGCCCCGGGGTGTCGACCAGCACGAGCTGCGAATCGGGTCGGTGCAGCACCGCCCGGATCACGTGCCGGGTGGTCTGCGGCTTGTTCGACGTGATCGCGATCTTCTGCCCGACGATGGCGTTGGTCAACGTGGACTTGCCGGCGTTGGGCCGGCCGACGAAACACGCGAACCCCGCCCGATAGGAGCGCTCGCTCATGCCCGCACTCCGCCGCGCCCGCTCACTCGGTCACCGTGCCGAGCACCGTGCCGTCCGGCCCGGCCAGGTGCACCGGGGCGTCGGCGGCCAGGTCACGCACCGCCGCGTAGCCGGCCCCGTCCAGCGTGGACGCCTCGGTCACCACCACCGCGGCCTCCAGCCGGGTGGCACCTGCCGCGGCCGCCGAGGCGACCGCCAGTTGCAGTGCGGTGATGGTCAGCGAGGGCAGCGACACGCTGGCCGCCGCGTACGTCCGGCCGTCCTGGTCCCGGACCGCGGCGCCCTCCACCGCGCCCACCCGTCCTCGGGCCCCCCGGGCGAGGACGACCAGCTTGGCGTCCTCGGCGCTCAGTTCGGTGCCACTGGACCGGGCGGCTGGTACGGCGGGTGACTCAGGCATCGGCGGGCTGCCTCTCCTCGGATCGGTCGGTGTCGGAGCGGGCCACGGTCGGCGTCCCACCCGGGTCGTGCTGCGTGTCGGTCGGCTCCACCCGGCGCACCAGCACGGTGTCGATCCGGTTACGGCGACCGGTGGTGCCTTCGGCGACCAGCCGCAGACCGGCCACCTCGACCTGCGCCCCCGGAATCGGCACCCGCCCCAGGGCCTGGGCGAGCAGCCCACCCACGGTCTCCACCTCGTCGTGCGGCAGCTCGGTGTCGAACAGCTCGCCGAGATCCTCGACCGGCAGCCGGGCGGTGACCCGCACCGCGCCGTCGGGCAACTGCTCGACCGGCGGGCGCTCGACGTCGTACTCGTCGGTGATCTCGCCGACGATCTCCTCGAGGATGTCCTCGATGGTGACCAGGCCGCCGGTGCCGCCGTACTCGTCGACCACGATGACCAGGTGGTTGCGGGCGGCCTGCATCTCCGACAGCAGGTCGTCGACGGGCTTGGACTCCGGCACGAAGGTCGCCGGCCGCATCAGCTCGGCCACCGGCAGCTGATGATCCTCGGCGGCCCCGCCCTGGGTACGCCGGATCAGGTCCTTGAGGTAGAGGATGCCGAGCACGTCGTCGACGCTCTCGCCGATCACCGGGATCCGGGAGAAGCCGGAGCGCAGGAACAGCGCCAGCGCCTGGGACAGATTCTTGCCCGACTCGATCCACACCATCTCGGTACGCGGCACCATCACCTCGCGGGCGATGGTGTCACCGAGCGCGAAGACCGAATGGATCATCTGCCGCTCGCCGTGCTCCACCACGCCCCGCTGCTCGGCCAGGTCGACCAGCTCCCGCAGCTCGACCTGGGTGGCGAACGGCCCCTCCCGGAAGCCACGGCCCGGGGTGACCGCGTTACCGATCAGGATCAGCAGGGACGCCAGCGGGTTGAGCACCCGGCCCAGCCAGCGCACCAACGGGGCCGCCGCGCGGCCCACCGCGTACGCGTGCTGCCGGCCGATGGTGCGCGGACCGACGCCGACCACGACGAAGCTGACCACGGTCATCGCCCCGGCGGTGACCAGCGCCGCCCGCCAGCCCGCACCGAAGGTGTCCACCGCCACCAGCGCCACCAGCGTGGTGGCGGTCAGTTCGGCGAGCAGCCGGAGCAACAGCAGCAGATTGAGGTGCCGGACCACGTCACCGGCGACCGTCTGGAGGGTGCGCGCACCCCGGATCCCCTCGCGGGCCAGTTCCGCCGCCCGGGCCGGCGAGACCGCGGCCAGGGCGGCCTCGGTCATCGCGATCAGGCCGGCGAGCACCACCAGCCCGGCAGCGAACACGAGCAGTTGCAGGTCGGGTAGGCCGGTGGCGGACGCGGCCAGCGCTGTGTCCATCACCGGGAGCGGGCCGACCGCCAGCTCGCCAGCAACCGGGCCTGGAGCCCGAACATCTCCCGCTCCTCCTCCGGTTCCGCGTGGTCGTAGCCGAGCAGGTGCAGCACACCGTGCACGGTGAGCAGGTGCAACTCGTCGGCGGTGCGGTGCCCGGCGGTCGCGGCCTGCTTCGCGGCCACCTCCGGGCAGAGCACGATGTCGCCGAGCAGCGCCGGCTCACCACCGGCGGCGGCGCTCTCACCCGGCCCGTGGTCGACGCTGCCCTCGTCCATGGGGAAGGCCAGCACGTCGGTCGGACCGTCGCCACCCATCCAGCGATGGTTCAGCTCGGTCATGTAGTCCACGTCCACCAGCAACACGGACAGCTCGGCGAGCGGGTTGACCCCCATCTCGTCGAGCGCGTGCCGGGCGACGGCGAGCACGGCGTCGGTGTCGACCTCGGCACCGGACTCGTTGGCGATCTCGATGGACAACTGTCTTCCCTCGGTCTAGCGGCGCCGGCCGCCGCGGTTGCCCTGGGCGCTCCGCCCGGACACCGCGTGCACGCCCTGTGCCTGCTGGTTCTCGGCGTCCCACCGCGCGTACGCGTCGACGATCTCACCGACCAGTCGGTGACGGACCACGTCCGCGCTGGACAACTGCGCGAAGTGCACGTCCTCGACACCTTCCAGGATGTCCCGGACGACCCGCAGCCCGCTCGTCGTCCCGCCGGGCAGGTCGACCTGGGTGACATCGCCGGTCACCACGATCTTGGAGCCGAAGCCGAGCCGGGTGAGGAACATCTTCATCTGCTCGGGCGTGGTGTTCTGCGCCTCGTCGAGAATGATGAACGCGTCGTTGAGCGTGTTGTGCGTGACCAGGAAGTCATCGGTGACATACAGCGAATCCGCCGCGGCCACCTGGATGCACATCGTCTCCTGGACACCTGCGGGGACGATCGAGTCGATGAAACGCATCGGCCGGCCGCCGCCGCACTCCTCGTACCGCTGGCGCTTACGCGAGAGCCGGAACGGCGTTACGCCCTCCGGCAAGCGGATCTCCACGACGTAGGCGTCCGACCGGTACGCGACCGGTCGGCCGTTCGCCAGGCCCGGCGTGCGGCCCTCCGCCACTCGAACGCGCCAGGTGGCCACCCCGCCGAGCGACTGGACCAGGTGGACGACGTCGTCACGCAGTCGCGGAGAGGTCGTCGAGTACTGCACCCGGCAGGTACGTCCCGCCTGGACGACCGGCCCGCCGTCGGTGTCCAGCAGCCCCTGCAGAACGGCCAGTCGGACATCGACGCTGTTCTGGAGATAGACGGACGGCACGAACTTGGTGCCCGACTTCGTGCCGGCCAGACCCAGCTCACGGAGTGCGACAGTCACCGGGTTAGCGACGATCACCCCGCCTCGGTGCCCCTTGGTGTGCCGGAGTACGTAGTCGTAGTCGCTCTTGCGGTGCAGCTCGATGTCGACGAGGTTGTCCTCGATCGCGCGAGCGAGTTCAGGGTCCGCCGTGGTGAACCCCGGCGTCGTCCGGCACGAGATCGACCTGTCACCGAGCAGCAGGCCGAGGACGTACGGATCGAGCGGAACGTCCTGCGGCTCCAGCTGGACCGGAGCCACCACCGGCAGTTCGTAACGGCGGATGTACCCCCGCCGCTCCTGCCCGATCATCTCCTGGGTCTCCAGCGTGCGTCGCCGACCGCGCCGCTTGTCCTCGGGCGTGGCGACCGTCCAGAGGTGCTCACCGCAGCACAGGGTGGAGGCCCCGTCCTGCGTGGTCACCCGGTAGACCTGCTTGGGCCCCTGGGGGTAGATCCCGATCACCGGGGTCGGCATGCCGTTCGAGCCGATCACCAGGTCGCCGACCTGGAGTGAGCCGAACCGCTTGAAGCCTTCCGGTGTCAGTACGCGGGCGTCGTACGGCTGCGCCCGACCCCTCATGTATGCCAGGGGGGCGACCTCGATCGTGCCGGCGGCCATCAGCTTCGGGATGGTCTCCGGGTCGAGCATGTCGTGCAGGGCGTCGTAGAGCGGGCGCAGGTAGGGGTCGATCTTCTCGTTGAGCGTGCCGGGCAGGAACCCGAGTCGCTCGCCCGCTTCGACCGCCGGCCGGGTCAGGATGATCCGGTTGATCTGCTTGGCCTGCAACGACTGCACCGCCTTGGCCATGGCGAGGTAGGTCTTGCCGGTGCCCGCCGGGCCGATGCCGAAGACGATGGTGTGCCCGTCGATCGCGTCGACGTAGCGCTTCTGCCCCAGGGTCTTGGGACGGATGGTGCGCCCCCGCCGGGACAGGATGTTGAGGGTCAGGACCTCGGCGGGCCGCTCCGTGCCACCCTGTTCGAGCATGCCGACGGTACGCCGGACGGCATCGGTGGTCAGGGTCTCGCCTTTCTCGATGAGTTCGAGCAGCTCACTGAAGAGCCGCTCGGCGAGGGCGTTGTCGGCGGGAGCGCCGGTGATGGTGATCTCGTTGCCACGCACGTGCACGTCACTGTTCAGCGAGCGCTCGACCAGTCGCAGGATCTCGTCACCCGCGCCGAGCAGGTTGACCATGATCTTCGAATCGGGGACCGTGATCCTGGTCTGCACCCGGGGCGGGCCGGGAGGTGGGGTGCCGGTCATAGGTCGGGCCCGAGGGCCCTGCGCCACCTGCTCTCGATCTCGATGCCGGGCCAGTGGCACGGCGTGCGGACGTTGCCACCATCGTATCGGGTCAACGGCGCGGACACGCTGCCCATTTCCACCGCTTCGACGCGCCGGCCGAAACGGGCGAAACAGGGCATTCAGCCCGGGTGAGCCGCCCGGTCAGCCGCGGAAGTCGAAGCCGTCGAAGGTCTCCTGGCGGCGGGTGAACCGGTAGGTCGCCCAGTGCATCCGGACCACCACGCCGGCGGAGTCCCGGGTGAGCCGGAGCAACTCGCCGTTCTCCCGGCCGGAGACGGTACGCAGCACGTCGGGCTGGCCCGGCACCGGGGCGAACACCGCTGGCGGCTTCCCCGGCGGGTCACCGGCACCACGGGCCCGCAGGGCCCCCTCGTGCCACGAGAAGACGTACTCGAAGCCCTCGCCCCACCAGCGGCCGAGCAGCCCGCGCAGGTCGGGCGGCGCCGGATCACCCGGCCGCCACGGGTCGATGTCGGCCGGATCGTGCTCGACCGCGGCGGCGAGCAGCCGGTGCGGCAGTTCCAGCAGCTCGACCGCGGTGCCGGAGGAGCCCAGCACGGCGGCGCCGAAGGCCCCGGGCGTGCCCTCGCCGCCCCGGCGGCCGTACGCCCCGGCGAGGAAGCCGGGCATCGCGCCGTCGTGCCCGACATGCACGACCCGCTCCCCCTGCGGCACCAGGATCAGGCCGAGACCGAACCCGCCGGCCCACACCGCCTCGTCGGTGACCGTCACCGGCCAGCGCATCTCGTCGAGCGTGGTCGCCGCGAGCACCCGGCCCGCGGCGTCCAACGCCGCCGGGTCGGCCAGGAAGGCGGCCCAGCGGGCCATGTCGGTCGCCGTGCTCCACAGCTGCGCGGCCGGACCCACCGCGCCGAAGTCGGTGGGCGGCTCCGGATGCGCCTCGTCGGAGTACGCGTCGACCAGGAACCCGGTCGCGGCACGTGGCCCCGGAGCGGCCGTGGTGGCGGTGAGCCCGAGCGGGGTCAGCACCCGCTCGGTCAGCACCTCCGCCCAACTGCCGCCACGCAGCTGACCGACCAGGTGGCCGAGCAGCGCCATGCCGAGATTCGAGTAGTGGTAGCGGCGTCCGGTCGGCAGCACCCGCTCGGCCCGGGCCAACTCGGTGATCAGTTGGTCGGTGTCCGGTGCGCGCAGCGTGTCCCAGACGTCGCCGTACGGTTCCCGTTGCAGGCCGGCGGTGTGCGACAGCAGCCGGCGTACGGTCAACTCGCCGTGTGCCGGCAGGTCCAGGTGCCGCCGCAGCGGGTCGTCGAGGTCGAGCAGCCCGTCGTCGCGGCACTGCATGACCAGCACGGCGGTGAAGGTCTTGGTCACCGAGCCGATCCGGAACCGGGTCTGCTCGTCCAGCGCCGTGTCGTTCCCGGTGCCGCCGGCGGTGCACGTCCACAGTGGTCGGTCGGCGCGGTGCACCGCCGCCGAGACCGCCGGCACCCGGGCCTGCGCCTGGACCTGCCGCACCATCCGCTCCAGCCGACCGGCGGCGGAGGTGTCGCCGGCGGCGGAGGTCATCCGAGGCTCCGGGCCAGCATCGGGCCGAGCGGGGCGCCGCCGAGCACGTGCGCGTGCACGTGGAAGACCTCCTGGCCGCCGTACGCCCCGGTGTTGAACATCAACCGGAACCCGTCGCCGAGCAGGCCCTCGTCCTCGGCCACCGCGGCGGCCGTGGCCAGCACCTCGCCGGCCAGCGCCGGATCACCCTGACCGAGGGTGGCCACGTCCGCGTAGTGCTCCTTGGGCACGACGAGCACGTGCACCGGCGCCTTCGGGTCGATGTCGCGGAAGGCGAGCGTGGTGGGCGTCTCGCGGACGACGGTGGCCGGAATCTCGCCGGCGACGATGCGGCAGAACAGACAGTCGCTTCCCATCCGGGCAGTGTAAGGAAGAAATCCTCGGCGCCGTCGCCGCGCCGCTCACCAGCGCAGCAGGCGGGTGGCGAGGACCGCCAGGGCGGCCACGCCCGCGGTGGAGGTGCGCAGCACCGACTGGCCGAGCCGCACCGGGCGGGCCCCGGCTTCCTGGAAGGCGGACAGCTCGGCCGGGGTGATGCCGCCCTCCGGGCCCACCACCAGCACGATCTCGCCGTGGTCGGGTAGCTCGACGGTGGTGAGCCGGTCGGTCGCCTCCTCGTGCAGCACGTATCCGGCGGCGGCCCCGGCGATCCGGCGCGTCACCGACGCGGTGCTCTCGTCCGGCGCGCCGGCCACCACCGGCAGCCACGCCCGACGGGCCTGCTTCGTCGCCTCCCGGGTGGTGGCGAGCCACCTGTCCCGGGCCCGTACGCCCCGGTCGCCGCGCCACTGCACCACCGAGCGGCCCGCCGCCCAGGGGACTATCTCGTCCACGCCCGCCTCGGTCATCGCCTGCACGGCCAGCTCGCCCCGGTCGCCCTTGGCGATGCCCTGGACCACCACCAGCCGGGGGTTCGCCGCGTCGACGTACCCCCGGTCGGTCACGTCGAGGTCGAGGGTGCCCCGGCCGACGGCGGTGACCACGGCGGTGGCCGTGCCGCCCCGACCGTCGGCGAGCAGCACCTGCTCACCGACGCGCAGCCGCTGCACGGTGGCGGCGTGGTGGCCCTCCGGGCCGTCCAGCACCATCGAGGCGGCGGTGGGCAGCGACTCGACCAGGAACAGCGGCGCGGACACGTCAGGCGTGGCCGTTGAAGGCGTCGCGCATCCGGGAGAAGAAGCCACCCTGCTTGGTCAGCTCGGCGACCTCCTCGCCGCGGGTCTTGGCGAACTCGCGCAGCATCCGCTCCTGGTCGGCGTCGAGCTTGGTGGGGGTACGCACGTCCAGGTGGACGTAGAGGTCGCCCCGCCCGGTGCCGCGCAGGTGCGGTACGCCCCGGGCCCGCAGTCGCAGGGTGCTGCCCGGCTGGGTGCCCGGCTTGACGTCGACCGGTTCCTCGCTGTCGAGCGTCTTGATGGTCAGCCGGGTGCCGAGCGCGGCGGCGGTCATCGGCACGGTGACCCGGCAGTGCAGGTCGTCGCCCTTGCGGGAGAACACGTCGTGCGGCCGTTCGTGGATCTCCACGTAGAGGTCACCGGCGGTGCCGCCGCCCGGGCCGACCTCGCCCTGCTGGGCCAGGCGGATCCGCATGCCGTCCTCCACCCCGGCGGGGATCTTGACGGTCAGCGACCGGCGGGTGCGCACCCGGCCGTCACCGGCGCAGGTCGGGCAGGGCTGCGGGATGGTGGTGCCGTAGCCCTGGCAGACGGTGCAGGGCCGGGCGGAGACCACCTGGCCGAGGAAGGTGCGCTGCACCGACTGCACCTCGCCCCGCCCGCCGCACGCCTCGCAGGTGGCCAGGTGGGTGCCGGCGGCGGTGCCGGCGCCGGAGCAGGTGGTGCAGAGCACGGCGGTGTCGACGGTGATCGGCGCCTCGACGCCGAAGGCCGTCTCCTGAAGGTCCAGCTCCAGTCGCAGGATCGCGTCGGCACCGGGGCGGGTACGCGGACGCGGGCCGCGTCCGGCGCCGGTGGCGCCGCCGAAGAACGCGTCCATGATGTCCTGGAAGCCGACGAAGGGTCCGGCCCCGCCGGGGCCGCCCGGACCGCCGGGCCCGCCCCCGCCGGGTGCCAGCGGGTCCCCGCCCAGGTCGACGATCTGCCGTTTCCGATCGTCCGAGAGGACCTCGTACGCGGCGTTGATGTCCTTGAACTTCTCCTGTGCCTCCGGGTCCGGATTCACGTCCGGATGGAACTGGCGCGCCAGCTTGCGATAGGCGCGCTTGATCTCGTCATCGGAGGCACCCTTGCTCACGCCGAGAATGCCGTAGTAGTCCCTGGCCACTGCGTTCCGTGTCCTCGTGTTCGTCTCGAGTTACGCCGTTCGGCGGCGGCAGCCTGCCGTCGGCCCTGACTTGTCAGTTCTGGGCCAGCAGCTCGCCCACGTAGCGTGCCACGGCCCTCACCGTGGCGATGGTTCCGGGGTAGTCCATCCGGGTCGGTCCGAGCACGCCCATCCCCCCGACGATGGTCGCGCCCGGGCCGTACCCGGTGCTGACCACGGAGGCCGCCCGCAGGTTGTCGTACTCGTTCTCGTCGCCGATGCGCACCCGCAGGGTGCTCGGCTCCACCTCGCCGATGAGCTTGAGCAGCACGACCTCCTCCTCAAGTGCTTCGAGGATCGGACGCAGCGAGCCCTGGAAGTCGAGCAGGCCGCCCCGGGCGAGGTTGGCGGTGCCGGCCAGGGCCAGCCGCTCCTCGTGCCGCTCGACCAGGGTCTCCAGCAGCACCGTGGACAGGGTGGTCATCGCCGGGCGCAGGTGTGGCGCGCAGTCGTCGATGAGGGTCTGCACCAGCGGCGGGGTCTCCGACAGGCGGACGCCCACCAGTTTCTCGTTCACCAGCCGGCGCAGGTCCAGCACGTCGTCGGCGGGGACCGGCGCGGGCAGCTCGACCAGCCGCTGCTCGACCCGGCCGGTGTCGGCGATCATCACCAGCATCAGCCGGGTGGTGGAGATCGGCACCAGTTCCAGGTGACGCACCCGGGACCGGGCCAGGCTCGGGTACTGCACGACGGCGACCTGCCGGGTCAGCTGCGCCAGCAGCCGCACCGTGCGGTGCACCACGTCGTCGAGATCGACGGCGCCGGCCAGGAAGCGCTCGATCGCCCGGCGTTCGGCCGGACTGAGCGGCTTGACCCGGCTCAACCGGTCGACGAAGAGGCGGTAGCCACGGTCGGTGGGCACCCGCCCCGCGCTGGTGTGCGGCTGGCGGATGTAGCCCTCCTCCTCCAGCACGGCCATGTCGTTGCGAACGGTGGCCGGCGAAACGCCGAGCTGGTGCCGCTCGACGAGCGACTTGCTGCCGACCGGCTCCTGGGTGGCGACGTAGTCCTCGACGATCGCGCGGAGCACGGCGAGCTTCCGGTCGTCCAGACCCATCCTTGCCACCTCCTGTCGCAGGTCAGCTCGCGGCGTCACGGCCGCCAGAGGAACACTCTGGCACTCGACTGTAGCGAGTGCCAGTCTACGTCGGCGCCCCCGTCCACGCGATGATCAAGTCAGCACCTTCCTCATCGAGCCGATCGGCGGGTTGACACTCGCCGGTGTCGCTCTGGTGCGCCGTTGCCGCTGGCACCTACCGTGGCCTCCATGACTGAACCACCTCGTCCCCCGGACTCCGGCGACGAACCCACGACACCACTGTCCGGTTCGCCTGGCCAGGGCGGCTATCCCCCGCCCGGCGGCTATCCACCCCCCACCGGCGACCAGCCGCCGCCGGCCGGCTACCCCCCACCCGGCGGTTACCCGCCGCCGGGAGCACCCGGTGTCGGCTACCCGACCGGGGGCTACGGCGCTCCCGGCGGTGGCTACGCCAACAACGAGGACAAGACCTGGGTGCTGATCGCACACTTCGGCGGCCCGCTCGGCGTGGTCGTCGGCGGCGGGCTCTTCGGCTGGGTGGCGCCGCTGATCGCGATGATGGTCCGCGGGCAGCAGTCCCCGATCGCCCGGGCGCACTCGGTGGCCGCGTTGAACTTCCAGCTCACCTGGGCGGTCGCCGGGGTGCTGAGCTGGGTGCTCGCCACCATCACCTGCGGCATCCTGTTCTTCGTGCCGATCATCGTCGCGATCGTGCCGCTGATCTTCGGGATCGTCGGCGGGGTCAAGGCCAACGAGGGTGTGCTCTACCAGTACCCGATGACGTACGCCTTCGTGAAGCGCTGACCGCGCCGACCGGTCTGATGACGGGGGTCAGGGCAGCAGGTCGCGGACCACGGCGTCGGCGAGCAGCCGGCCGCGCAGGGTGAGCACGGCGCGGCCGGCGGCGTGGGCGGGCTCGGCGAGCAACCCGGCGGCCAGCGCCCGCGCCGCGCCGGCCCGGCCGGCGTCGGTCAACACGTCGAGCGGCAGGCCGCCGGCCAGTCGCAAGCGGAGCATGACGTCCTCCATGTGCGCCTCGTCGCCGGTGAGCACCTCCCGGGCCTGCCCGGGTGACTCCCCGGCGGCGAGGCGTTGCGCGTACGCGCCGGGATGTTTGACGTTCCACCAGCGCACCCCGCCGACGTGGCTGTGCGCCCCCGGCCCGAGGCCCCACCAGTCCCCGCCGGTCCAGTAGAGCAGGTTGTGCCGGCAGCGTGCCTGCGGCGTGCGGGCCCAGTTGGAGACCTCGTACCAGGAGAAGCCGGCCGCGCCGAGGGTGGCCTCGGCGGCCAGGTACCGGTCCGCCGCCACGTCCTCGTCCGGGTACGGCAGCTCGCCCCGGCGCATCCGGGCGGCAAGTCGGGTGCCGTCCTCGACGATCAGGGCGTACGCGCTGACGTGGTCCACGCCGGCGGCCACCACCTGGTCCAGTGAGGCGGCGAAGTCCTCGGCCCGCTCCCCCGGCGTGCCGTAGATCAGGTCGAGATTGACGTGGTCGAAGCCCGCGTCGCGGGCCTCCAGGGCGGCGGCGGTGGCCCGGCCGGCGCTGTGCCGGCGGTCCAGCACGGCGAGCACCCCGGGCGCGGCCGACTGCATGCCCAGCGAGATCCGGGTGTACCCGGCCGCGCGCAGCTCCTTCAGCGAGGTCGGCGTCACCGACTCCGGATTCGCCTCGGTGGTCACCTCCGCGTCGGCGGCCAGCCCCCAGGTCCGGTCGATCGCGTCCAGGATGCGGGCCAGGTCGTCGGCGGGGAGCAGGGTGGGGGTGCCGCCGCCGACGAAGACCGTCTGCACCCGGGGCGGCGGAGCGTCCTTGAGCACCCGGGCGGCGAGGGCCAGCTCCGCCAGCACGGTGTCGGCGTAGCCCTCCCGGCTCGCTCCGCCGCCCAGCTCGTCGGCGGTGTACGTGTTGAAGTCGCAGTAGCCGCACCGGCTCGCGCAGAAGGGCACGTGCACGTAGACCCCGAAACCCCGGGTGCCCACGGACGCGCGGGCGGACGCGGGCAGCGACCCGTCGGCCGGGACGGGCTCGCCTGCTGGAAGGACGCCGGGCATGGCCACTAGTGTGCCCTGGCATGACCTCTCCCGACGCGCTCGTGCGGGTCGCCACGGCCCACGGGGTGACCACGCTCACCCTGGACAGTCCGCACAACCGCAACGCGCTCTCCACCCCGTTGATGACCGAACTGCTGGCGGGGCTGGCCGCCGCGGTCGCCGACGACGCGGTCCGGATGATCGTGCTCGACCACACCGGGCCGGTCTTCTGCTCCGGAGCCGACCTGAAGGAGACCGCGGCGGCGTACGCCAGCGGCACGGTGCCCGCCGGGATGCTGGGTGACGTGCTCGCGGCGGTCCGGGAGTGTCCGAAGCCGGTGCTGGCCAGGGTCGCCGGCCCGGCGCGGGCCGGCGGCCTGGGCCTGATCGCGGCGGCCGACCTGGCGGTCTGCGCGGCCGAGGCCACGTTCGCCTTCACCGAGGTGCGGATCGGGGTGATCCCCGCGGTGATCTCCGCGACGGTGCTGCCCCACCTGACGACGCGGGCGGCAGCCGAGCTGTACCTGACCGGCGACACCTTCGACGGCCGACGGGCCGCCGAGATCGGCCTGGTCACCGCCGCGGTGCCGGCCGAGGAACTGGACGCCACGGTGCGGCGGTACTGCGAGTCGCTGGTCCGTGGGGCCCCGGCGGCGCTGGCCGGGGCGAAGCGACTGCTGCGCCGTCCGCCCGCCGTCGACCTGCGCGCCGAGCTGGCCGAGCTGGCCGAGTTGTCCACCGGGTACTTCCTGTCGGCCGACGGGGTCGAGGGGGTCACCGCGTTCCGGGAGAAGCGGGCACCGCGCTGGGTGGCGGAACTCGGCAGGTGAGGTACGGCCGGGACGGGGAACCTCGGGTTGCGCGTGGGTGCCGCGCGGGGGCGGAACCGGTCGGACGACACGTACGGGTCGATGCGGGACGTACGCTTGGCGGACCTTGACACAGGAGGTGCGGGTGCGATCTCGGGCTGTCGCGACGGGCTTCGTGGTCCTCGTCCTGATCGCCGCGATCGGGATGATCGTGGTGCTGAGGCAGGCCGGTGACGGGCTACGGCTGCCGCTGGCCGGCCGGGCCTGCACGGTGCAGGCCGACGGCGAGGTGACGCTCGACTCGCAGCAGATGGCGAACGCGGCGACCATCGCGGCGATCGGCGTGCAGCGTGAGATGCCCGAGCGGGCGGTGGTGGTGGCGCTCGCCACCGCGTACCAGGAGTCCGGGCTGCGCAACCTGACCGGTGGCGACCGCGACTCCGTGGGGCTGTTCCAGCAGCGACCGAGCCAGGGGTGGGGCACACCGACCCAGATCCGCGACCCCCGGTACGCGGCGGGCAAGTTCTACGCGGCGCTGAAGAAGGTGCGCGGCTGGGAGGACATGCGGGTCACCGACGCGGCGCAGAAGGTGCAGCGTTCGGCGTTTCCGGAGGCGTACGAGAAGTGGGCCGACGAGTCGCAGGTGCTCACCCGGGCGCTGCTCGGTCACGCCAGCACGGCGGTCAGCTGCGCGGTGGGCGGTGATCCGGTGCTGCGCGGTGCCGCCGCCATCGCCGCGCTGACCGAGGGACTGTCGCTCGACTGGGGTCTGGTGGCCCTCCGCTCCGGCGACGACCGGCGGGCGGGCCGGGGCTACTTCAGCTCCGCCGTCGACAGCTACGGCAACCCGACCCTGCTGAAGGTGAGCGTCAACGACGTCGAGCGGAGCCCCGCCGGCAGCCTGACGACCTCGGCCGAGGGCGTGCGGGCCGGCTGGCGGTACACGCACTGGCTGGTCTCCCACGCGAAGGAGCACGGGGTGAAGCGGGTGACCTACGACGGCCGGGAGTGGACCGCCAAGCGCGGCGACTGGAAGCGGTTGCCGGACAGCGACCGGGGCGACGCGGAGGTCCTCGCCGAGGTCCACGCCGACGTCTGAGCGACCCCGATCTCCTTACCCGCAGTCACCGCAAAAACCGGCAATTACCCACGTAAGGCCCCGTCTCGCCACGTTGGGTGACGTGCGGTAGTCGAGCAACCGCCATCAGTCGCCATGCCTGTGGAAAGGTCACGGGGTGCCCCACGGGCCGTCCGGACGCGCGTTACGATCGGCGGCCTGTGCCAGAAATGGTTTCACCTCTTGGGGAGGGGTACGACGTGGCGTTCGACTACGGCGACCGGACCGGCTACGAACCGATCAGTGACGTCGACCGCAAGGAGTTCCACGAGCAGGGCTTTCTCCTGCTGCGAAACGTCCTGACCGAGGATCACCGGGCCGCTCTCGAGGCCGCGGTCGACCGGGTGTACGAGGAGGAGAAGGCCAAGGGCAACACCACCAAGGACGGCACCCTGCACCTGCTGGGTTTCCTTGAGCGGGACGAGCTCTTCGGCGAGCTGCTCACCCACCCGATCGCGTTCCCCTACATGTGGGGCCTGGCGGGCTGGAACATCTACACCCACCACAACCACCTCGACGTGACGCCGCCGGCGTTGGAGCCCGAGAAGCCGTACTGGGGTTGGCACCAGGACGGGTACCGGCAGAACTCCGACCCGGAGACGATGGACCCGAACCTGCCGCGGCCGATGTTCTCGCTGAAGGTCGCCTACGTGCTCTCCGACCTGTCGGAGAAGGGCCGGGGCGCGACGAAGGTGATCCCGGGCAGCCACCTGTGGAACTCGCTGCCCCGCCCGACGGACCTGAGCGTGCACAACCCGGACCCGGAGGGCACCGTCGAGATCACCGCCAACCCGGGCGACGCCTTCATCTTCGACCGCCGCCAGTGGCACTCCCGGTCGACGAACCTGTCGAACGTCACCCGCAAGATGCTGTTCGTCGGTTACACCTACCGGTGGATCCGCCCGCTGGACGAGCTGCACCCCGACAGGGACGGCGAGTGGTACCGCAACCGCACGCCGGTGCAGCGCCAGCTGCTCGGTGAGGGCACCCACACGGCCAACTACTGGGGCATCAACTGGGACGGCTACATCGACGACGAGATCCCGCTGCGCAAGGAACTCAAGCAGCGCGGTCTGCTCAACCGCAACATCCCCTGGCTCCGCTGACCGGACCGTTGACGACAGGCCCCGTGGCCACGCCTGGACGTGGTCCCCGGGGCCTGTCGTGTCATCTCGGCACGGACCCGGCCGTCGATCAGCCGGCCGGCTCGCCGACCCGGCGACGCGCCTTCTCCCGGATCGGCTCGGGCAGGTCGTCGGCCGCCAGCAGCCTGGGCAGCAACGACGGCTCCAGGCTGAGCGCGCGGAACACCTCGCCGAGGGTCACCCCGTGTGCCGGCCGGTGCACGATCTCGATCGGATCGCCGGCACCCACCGCGCCCTCGCGGAGCACCCGCAGGTACGCACCGGGGGTCGCCCGCGCGGTGAACCGCTTGATCAGATCCGGTACGCCCCAGAAGCCGGCGAAGGTCCGGCACGGCGTGCGCGGCATGGTCACCTGGAGCAGCGCCTCGCCGACGGCCCACTGCTCGCCGATCACGGCACCGGTCACGTCGACCGCGTACGTGGTGAGGTTCTCGCCGAAGCCACCGGGGCGGATGGTCCGCCCGAGGTCGGCCTCCCACCAGGCCGCGTCCTCCTCCGCGTACGCGTAGACGGCCTTGTCCGGGCCACCGTGGTGGGCCCGCTCGCCGATGAAGTCGCCGGCCACGCCGTCGACGCGGAACAGCACCGGCGCGTCGGCCGGCCGCTTGTCGATGCCGCTGCGTCCGCTCGCCGCACCGGCCCACGCCGCCTGGGTCACGATCCCGACGTTCACCGATGCCACCCTGCCCGTCATGATCACATTCTACGGGGAACGGCCTCGGCGCGCCGCCCTCGCGCACCGGCGGACGCCTCAGGTCGATCCGCCTCCGGACGTACCCGTGCGAAAGGCGCCCGACCTCGATGGTCGGGCGCCTTTCGACGGGTTCAGCGGTTACCGGTGGGTGACACCCCGGCGGTTGCGGCCCACCCCGGCGACCAGCGCGACGGCGACGGCGGCCAGCAGCACCTGGAGCATCAGCTCCCGCCAGTCGATGCCGGCGGTCTCGGCGAAGCCGGACGCGCGGGCGATCACGGTGCCGAGCAGCGCGGCACCGACACCGATGAGCATGTGCAGCCAGATCGGCATGTTCTGACGGCCCGGTACCACCAGTCGGCCAAGCGCACCGACGATCAGACCAACGATCAGGGCGGTGATGATGCCCCAGACGGTGAGCTCCATGATCGCTCTCCTTCACGAAAGACGTTCAACGTTTGTGGTGTTCCTGTCGTGACCGCCTAATGCCCGACCCACGAAGATCCCAAACCGGCTTTTCTGGCCGAGAGGTCGCGACCACCCCGAAAGATCGCGCCACCGGCCCACACGCGAACGGGCGCCCGGCCGAGGTGGCCGGGCGCCCGTGGGGACGGCTGCGCCTACGTACGCAGCCGCACGATCACTTCTTTCCGCTGCCCTTGCTGTCGGAGTCGGAGGAGAGCGCGGCGATGAACGCCTCCTGCGGTACCTCCACCCGGCCCACCATCTTCATCCGCTTCTTGCCCTCCTTCTGCTTCTCCAGCAGCTTGCGCTTACGGCTGATGTCGCCGCCGTAGCACTTGGCGAGCACGTCCTTGCGGATGGCGCGGATCGTCTCCCGGGCGATCACCCGGCTGCCGATGGCCGCCTGGATCGGCACCTCGAACTGCTGGCGCGGGATGAGGTTGCGCAGCTTCGCCGCGATGGTGGTGCCGTAGGCGTACGCCTTCTCCTTGTGCACGATCGCGCTGAACGCGTCCACCGGCTCTCCGTGCAGCAGGATGTCGACCTTGACCAGGTCGGACGCCTGCTCGCCGGAGGGCTCGTAGTCCAACGACGCGTAGCCCTTGGTACGGCTCTTCAACTGGTCGAAGAAGTCGAAGATGATCTCGGCGAGGGGCAGCGTGTAGCGCAGTTCCACCCGGTCGGCGGAGAGGTAGTCCATGCCCAGCAGGCTGCCGCGGCGGCCCTGACACAGCTCCATCACCGCGCCGACGTAGTCGTTGGGGGTGAGCACCGTGGCCCGCACCGTCGGCTCGTACACCTCGGCGATCTTGCCGGTCGGGTACTCGCTGGGGTTGGTGACCACGACCTCGTCGCCGTCCTCCTGGATGGCCCGGTAGACCACGTTCGGCGCGGTCGAGATCAGGTCGAGGTTGAACTCCCGCTCCAGCCGCTCCCGGATGATCTCCAGGTGCAGCAGGCCGAGGAAGCCGCAGCGGAACCCGAAGCCGAGCGCACCGGAGGTCTCCGGCTCGTAGGTCAACGCGGCGTCGTTGAGCTTGAGCTTGTCCAGTGCGTCCCGCAGCGCCGGGTAGTCCGACCCGTCGATCGGATACAGGCCCGAGTAGACCATCGGCTTCGGATCCTTGTAGCCGCCGAGCGCCTCGGTGGCCGGCCGGCCGTTGATGGTGACCGTGTCACCGACCCGGGACTGCCGGACGTCCTTCACCCCGGTGATCAGGTAGCCGACCTCACCGACGCCGAGCGCGTCCGCCTTGACCATCTCCGGCGAGATGACCCCGATCTCCAGCAGCTCGTGGGTGGCGCCGGTGGACATCATCTTGATCCGGTCCCGGGCGCCGATCCGCCCGTCGATCACCCGCACGTAGGTGACCACGCCCCGGTAGACGTCGTAGACCGAGTCGAAGATCATGGCGCGGGCCGGGGCGTCGGCGTCACCGACCGGCGGGGTGAACTGCCGGACGATCTCGTCGAGCAGGTACGGCACGCCCTCGCCGGTCTTGCCGGAGACCCTGATGCAGTCCGCCGGGTCGCCGCCGATCAGGTGGGCCAGTTCCTCGGCGTACTTCTCCGGCTGGGCGGCCGGCAGGTCGATCTTGTTGAGCACCGGGATGATGTGCAGGTCGTTCTCGAGCGCGAGGTAGAGGTTCGCCAGCGTCTGCGCCTCGATGCCCTGGGCCGCGTCGACAAGCAGGATCGCGCCCTCACAGGCCGCCAGCGACCGGGACACCTCGTAGGTGAAGTCGACGTGACCAGGCGTGTCGATCATGTTGAGCACGGCCTGCTCGCCGGCCCGCTCGCCCTCGGCGATGGTCCACGGCATCCGGACCGCCTGGCTCTTGATGGTGATGCCGCGCTCGCGCTCGATGTCCATCCGGTCGAGGTACTGCGCGCGCATCTGCCGCGGGTCGACCACGCCGGTGAGCTGCAACATCCGGTCGGCCAGGGTCGACTTTCCGTGGTCGATGTGGGCGATGATGCAGAAGTTCCTGATCCGCGCCGGGTCGGTGGCACCAGGAGCGTTCGCGCCGGGATCGAGCGTCGGTGGCACAGCGGTCCGTTCTGGTCGGCTGACGTGAGCGGGCCGGCACGCGCCGGCCCCCTCTATGCTCCCACGTCCCCGGCGGGCGTCGGCCGGGCGTCCGTCACTCCTGCGGCGGCTCGACGAAGAGGGTGGCGAGCCGGGGCAGTCGGCGGCGGGCCTCCTCCTCGTCGTCGAAGTCCCAGAAGTCGTTCAGGTCGGGTTGCCGGATCGCCTCGCGCTCCCCCGGCAGGTCGCTCGCGGTGGCTCTGCGGTACGCGTCCCACGGCACCGCGAGCATGTCCGCGCACTCGAACTCCTCGCCGCTGAGCGAGGCGGACCGGATCTGTGGCAGCTCGGCCAGCGAGTCCGGGTCGGCGACCGCCCGGGCGAACACCTCCCGTCCCTGGGTCATCAGCCAACCCCGGAAGTACTCGAAGCCGTCGTCGGAGGCACCGCCGTTGATCAGGTAGGCGGCGCCCCAGAGATCGACCCGGTAGGACGCGGCGAGGACCCGTTGCTGGTGGTGGGCGTACCCGACGATCTCCTCGGGGTCGCGGGCGGCGAGCAGCGCGACGGCCCGGGCGGCGACGGCGTCCGGCTCTCCCCCGCCGGTGCGGGCGCGGTCGATCAACTGCCAGAAGTCGTCGGTCCTCATGGCCCGCCAGTCTGGCAGACGCCGCCTCGGGTGCCCGGATCCGCGCCGGAGGTCGCCGCCCGACCGGTCACCGGGCAGCATGGTCGAGTGAGCGTTCCGTCCCCGCCCGCCGTGCCGTACCACGCCACCGCCCAGCGACCCGCCTGGTCGGACCTGCCGGCGCGGGTGCGGGCCGCGGTGGCCACCCGGCTGGGCGCCCCGGTGGTCCAGGCCCGGACCGCCGGTGCCGGCTTCACCCGCGGCTTCGCCGCGCTGCTGCGCGCCGCCGACGGGCACCGCGCCTTCGTCAAGGCCGCGCCGCACGCCGAGCAACCGCACCTGGTCGACTGGTACGCCCGGGAGGCCGCGATCCTGAGCCGGCTGCCGGCCGGGCTGCCGGTGCCCCGCCTCCGCTGGACGCTGTGGGAGGCGGGCTGGTTCGTCCTGTGCCTCGATGCCGTCGACGGTCACACCCCCCGGCTGCCCTGGAACCAGGTCGAACTGACCGCCACCCTCGCCGCGTTCACCGGCGTCGCCGAGGCGCTCGCCGATCCTCCGGACGAGTTGACCGCCCTCGGCCTGCCCCACCTCGCCGACCTGGCCCGCGAGGACATCCTCTGGTGGGACGAGGTCGACGCCGGCCGGGAACCGGTACCGCCGCTGCCGGCCCCGGCCCGGGGACGGCTGGCCGAGCTGGTGGCGCTGGAGTCGCGCCTGCCCGGGTACGCCGCCGCCGCGACCGGGCTGACCCACGGCGACCTGCGGGTCGACAACGTGCTCGTCGACACCGCCGGTGCGGCCTGGTTCTGCGACTGGTCGTGGCTGTGTCACGGGCCGGCCTGGTTCGACCTGGTCACCCTGCTGATCACCGGATACGCCACCGGGCTGGACGTCGACGCGCTCTTCGCCGCCCACCCGGCCGCCGCCGACGCACCCGACGACGCCCTGGATGTCGCGCTCGCCGCCCTGGCCGGCTACCACCTCACCGCCACGACATCGGCACCACCCACCGCGTCGCTTCACTTGCCCGCCCACCACCGCTGGACCGGCGAACAGGCCCTCGCCTGGCTCTCCCACCGCCGCGCCTGGACCTGACCCCACCCGGGTGGGGCGGGAGGCTGTTTTGGCCTGTTCGAGCCGACCTGGTAACCTGGCTCTTCGCGCAGCGATGACGCATGCTCGTCGCGCGCACAAGCTGACCAACCCGAGCTATCAAGACGAGGCTGTCGCGTGGCGAACATCAAGTCCCAGATCAAGCGCAACCGGCAGAACGAGAAGCGCCGGCTGCGTAACAAGTCGGTCAAGTCGTCGCTGAAGACCGCCATCCGCAAGTTCAACGAGGCCGCTGAGGCCGGTGACGTCGAGAAGGCCACCGCCCTCATGCAGGATGCCTCGCGCAAGCTGGACAAGGCGGCCAGCAAGGGCGTCATCCACGGCAACCAGGCCGCGAACCGCAAGTCCGCGATCGCCAAGCGCGTCGCGTCGCTCGCCTCCTGAGTTAGCGCCAGTCCTGACGGAGCCCCGAGGCGATGCCTCGGGGCTTCCGCACGTCCGCCCACCGGTCGTGCTCACGTCGAAGTCCGACCGGTCGCCCGGTTCAGGATCCGGGCTCGGTGGTGCCCGGTCGAGGCCCGGTCCCATCCCGATCCGCCGCCGGCCGGCTCCGGCCCGCTTCCTCGGCACCGCGGCGCGCGTCGTGCACGGTTCCACCCGCGCCGTCCGTGGACCGGTCGGGCCGGCTGCCGAGGGCAGGCGGCCGCCGCCGTACCGCGCCGGGGCGCTCCACCTCCGTCGGCTCGGTCCGCACCACGACGCCGGGCACGCTGTGCCGCAGCCAGTCGACCCGGGCACGGCCCACCACCGGCTCCATCTGTTGACGGAACCGGTCGCGTTCCTGCTCGGGTACGGCCGCCGCGGAGCGCACCACCGCGGCGGCCACCAGATCGTTGAGCTTGACCATCACGGCCACCGTGGCGGGTAGCACGAGCACCGCCCACCAGGTCACCAGTTCCGCGAGCGCGAGCAGCGCCGCCAGCGCGATCGCCCCCTCGAAGAAGATGAAGCAGAGCACCCCGCCCGGGTTGACGAACCGCAGGCCGAGCGCCCGCGCGTAGAACGGACGGTACCGCTCCTCCTCGGCCGGGATCGTGGCCCACGAGCCACGGAGGGCTCCGCTCACCTCGTGCCGCCCCGCCGGGCGGCCGCCACCGAGAAGACCGCCTTCTCCAGCGCGTACGCCCGGTCGTCGGAACCGCCCTTGACCGCCGCGTTGCACTCCGCCGCCGCCCGCATGGCCAGGACCAGACCGTCCGGGGTCCAGCCACGGGCCTGCCGTTGGGCCCGTTCCACCTTCCAGGGCGGCATGCCCAGGCTGCTGGCGAGTTGGTACGGGCTGCCCCGGCCGGCCGAGGCGACCCGGGCGACCGTACGGATGCCGTCGGCGAGGGCGTCGGCGATCGGCACCGGATCCACCCCCACGTGCAACGCCCAGCGCAGCGCCTCAAGCGCGCCCGGCAGGTCACCGACCATCGTGGCGTCCGCCACCGTGAAGCCGCTCACCTCCACCCGCCCCCGGTAGTAACGCGCCACCGTGTCGGCACCGATCCGGCCGTCGGTGTCGGCGATCAGCTGCGAGCAGGCCGCCGCGAGTTCGCGCAGGTCGTTACCGACCGCGGCAAGCAGCGCCTCGGCGGCGTCGTCCGTGCACCGCCCGCCGGCCCGGCGGAACTCGTCGCGGACGAAGGCCACCCGATCGCGGTGGCCCTTCAGCTTCACGGCGGGCACCACCCGGGCACCGGCCGACTTCAGACCGTCGGCGAACGCCTTGCCCTTCGCGGCACCGAGATGCGTCACCACGAGCTGCACCTCGGGGTCGGGGTTCTTGGCGTACGCCAGCAGGGCGGCGACCAGGTCCTTGCGGGCGTCCTGACCGGACCGCAGCACCAGCACCCGACGCCCGCCGAACAGCGACGGGCTGAGCATCTCGTCGATCTCGCCGACGGTGAGCTGGCCGGCCTGGTACTCGCGCACGTCGACACCGGAGTCGGCGGCCCGGGCGGCGGCCACGGTTTCGGACACCGCGCGCGTGGCGAGCAGCTCCTCGTCGCCGAGGACGAGCACAATAGGAGCGGCACTGGCGGCGGTCACGCCGCCCATATTCGCACGCTCGGCCGGTCGGTCCACTCTGCTCGTCCAGACTCGGCCGGTGAACCCCGCACTCAGCGCAAATCCGGACATAGAGCTTATCTCCTGCTTTATGCCGTAAATAGTTGTCGATTCATCGTGGTGGACGAATCCGGTCGACGCCGGCGCTCACCACCGCCAGCCCTCGGGGCGACCGCACCACCGCCACGTCACCGCCGACGTCGGTACGCAGCACCCGGGCACCGCCCCGGGCCAGCCGGGCCAGCACCGCCCCGGGTGGCCGTAGCTGTTCCCCGTACCGACCGGCACCACCGCCACCGCCGGCCGCACCGCGTCCAGAAAGGCCGGATCCTGGTACGCGCTGCCGTGGTGGGCGACCTTCAGCACGTCCGCCCGCAGCCCGTCCGGCGGCAGCCGTTCCCGCAGCGCCCGCTGTTCCTCCACCTCGGCGTCGCCGGTCAGCAGGATCCGCACCCGGTCGACGGTGGCGAGCAGCACCAGGGAGTTGTTGTTCGGATCCGAACGGGTTCCGCGCATCGGGTACGGCGGCCCGAGCACGGCCAGGTCGACCGCGCCGGCCCGGTAGCGCCAACCCGGCTCTGCGGCGACGACCGGCGTACCGTGTGTCGCGGCGGTGCCGCGCACCAGGTCCCGGCCGGCCGCCGGTTCCGGCCACTGCGGAACCAGCACCGTGTCCACCCGCCGGTCCCGGAAGATCCCGGCCACCCCGCCGGTGTGGTCCACGTGGAAATGGCTGACGACCAGCAGCGACACCCGGCGCACACCGAGCCGACGCAGGCAGGCGTCCGCCGCCGCCGGATCCGGACCGGCGTCGACCACGACCGCACGCCCGGCCGCCACCGGCAGCAGCACCGTGTCGCCCTGACCCACCGCACAGGCCGTGACGACCCAACCGTCCGGCGGCCAGCCGGGCGCGACCACCCGCACCGGCAGCGCGCCCAGCACGACCGCGACGGCGCAGACCGCCACCAGACGGCGCACCACCGGGCGCCGGGCGGCGACCAGCAACGCCACGGTCAGCACCGTCAGCAGCAGCGCCCCGGACACCCCGCCCGGCCAGGGCAGGTTGCCCGCCGGCAGCCGCGCGCCGTACCGGGCTACCAGCACCAGCCACCACGCCGGCCAGTGCGCCAGCCAGGCGAGCAACTCGGCGCCGCCGGGCCAGATCGGCGAGAGCGTCGCCGCCGCCACGCCGAGCACCGTCGCGGGCGCGATCGCCGGCACCGCGAGCAGGTTCGCCGGCACCGCGACCAGGCTGACCGTGCCGGTCAGGCCGGCGACCACCGGCGCACAGGCGAGTTGTGCGGCGGCCGGCACCGCGAGCGCCTCGGCCACCCCCGGCGGTACGCCCCGCCGGCGCAGACCGTCCCGCCAACTCGGCGCGAGCAGCAGCAGACCGCCGGTGGCCAGTACGGACAGCGCGAAGCCGGGATCACCGGCCAGATCCGGGTCCACCACCACCAGCACCGCGACGGCGGCAGCCAACGCGGGCACCGCCGCCCGGGGGCGACCGGCCGCCAGCGCGGCGAGCCCGATCGCGCCCATGGTGGCGGCGCGTACCACGCTCGGCGACGGCCGGACCAGGATGACGAAGCCCACCAGAGCCAGCCCGCAGAGACCGACGGCCAGCGCCGGACCGGCTCGGGCCCAGCGGGCCAGCAACAGCACCGCCCCCACGACGATCGCGACATTCGATCCGGACACCGCGTTCAGGTGCGTCATCCCGGTGGCGCGGAAGTCCTCCGCCACCGCGTCGGGCAGCCGGCTGGTGTCCCCGACGACGAGGCCGGGCAACAGGCCGCCCGGCTCGTCCGGCAGCGGTGCGCACGCCTGCTGGAGGCCGGCGCGGAGCCGACCGGCCGCGCGTTGCAACGCCGAGGGAGCACCCAGTCGCACCGGTGCGCCCACGGCCATCAGGACCGCACCGGTGAGGTCGCCGCCGCGCGGCTCGGCCAGCCGCCCGTCGGCGGTGAGCCGTTGCCCGGGCAACAGCCCGCGCCAGGCCGGATCATCGGCGAGCACCAGTACCCGCGCCGGTACGGCGATCCGCTGGCCCTGCGGCCCCGTCAGGGCCACCAGCCTGGCCGGCACCAGCAGGGTCGGTGGACGACCCACGATGCCGCCGCGCACCGGCCGGGGGTCGTCCCGGACGACCAGCTCGGCGGTGACCCGGGCCCGTTCGTCGACCAGGGCACGCAGCGGGCCCGCGTCCCGTACGGTCAGCCGCGCCGAGGTGGCCGCCCCGCCACAGATCACGCCGATCAGGATCGCCACCACCACCCAGCCGTGGCGACGCACGGTCGGGCCGGGTCGCCCGGCGAAACCGAGCAGGTGCAGGGTCACCGCACCGGCGAGACCTGCCGCGACGGCGGCGAGCAGCAGCGTCCGGCGGGCATCGAGATGCAGCCCCGCCAACGCGGTGAGCCAGGCCGCCACCGCCAGCCCCGCCGTGCGGAGATCGGGTGCTCCCCCACCGGTCACGACTCCGGAGGTTCCGGCCGACATGCCGATCGGAGCGGGCGACGCCCTCACACCGTCACCAGGTCCTTGAGTTGCTCGTACCGGGCGTCACCGATCCCGGTCACCTGACGCAGGTCGCCGACGGACCGGAAGCCGCCGTGCTGATCGCGGTACTCGATGATCCGCTGGGCGAGCACCGGACCCACCCCGGGCAGCGTTTCGAGCTGCGCCGAGGTCGCGGTGTTCAAGTTGACCCGCCCACCCGCGCCGGGTCCGGCACCCGGGAGCGGGCCGGCTCCCGGACCCACCGCGCCCGAGGGCGCCGGGACGCCGACCAGGATCAGCTCGCCGTCGCTGATCTTGCGGGCCGGGTTCAGCATCGCCACGTCCACCCCCGGCAACGCGCCTCCGGCTGCGTCGAGGGCGTCGGCCACCCGCGCGCCGGCTGCCAACCGCACCAACCCGGGCCGGCGGACCTTACCGGCGACGGCGACCACCAGCTCACCGGTCGAACCCGCCGTCGGCCCGCCCGGCTCGTGGCCGGCCTCGACGGAGGGAGCCGGTGTCCCGGCGGTGCCGGTCTCGGCGACCACCGGCTCCACCTGAGGACGGGACCGCCAGGTCCAGACGCCCGCGGCGAGCACCACGAGCACGGCGACGGCCGCGAGCGCCCGCACTCCCCGCCGCCCCGGATCGAAGGCACTCGGCCCCGGAAGCGGGCTGGGCGGCGCCTCGTCGACCGTCCGCCCTCGTCCGACGTCGACCGGTGCCTCGTCGCTGACCCCAACCGGACCACCGGTCCGAACAGGACCACCGGTCCGAACCGGCCCGCCGGTCCGAACCGGCCCGCCGTCGCGAACCGGACCCGTGTCACCGGCGCGGGTGGCGGCCTGGACCGGCAGCAGCACGGTCGGCCACTGCGTGACCGGCGGCGGCACCCCGCCGGCAGTCCCGGCGAGCGGTGGCCGGCCGACGGACGGAGGCAGGTCAACATCCGACGGCCGCCCGACGGACGGAGGCAGGTCAACTTCCGGTGGCCGCCCGCCGGACGGAGGCCACCCGGCGAGGGCCGGCGTCCGGTCGTCTCCCGGCCACGGCGGTACCGCGTCGTCCGCCGGCCGGTCCAGCGCGCCGGGCATCAGGTGCCACAGTCGCCGCCGGACCGCCATCTCCTCGTCCTCGTCCCTCGACACGGCGCGAGGCTAGGGCGGCGAGGCACCGCCAGGCGCGCCGAGCCGGTCGACCTGTGGACAGCGCGAGGCTCTGTGGACAGTGCCCTGATCATGCATCGGATCTGCTACGACCGCCGCCTTGGCGGTACGCGGGGCTCGCCCGACGATCCCGGCCCCGGCAGGTGACCAAACCTCGGTCCACGTCGCCGACAACCAAACCCTCGCGGCCGCCACCAGGGCGGACCGCCAGGTGCGTGGCCGGTCCCGACACGCTCGGGTCAGTCCGTGCGCGCCTGCGGGTCCAGACCGAGGACGGCGCGCCCGCCGTCGACCGGCAGGGTCACCCCGTTGACGAAGCCCGCCGCCGGCGAGAGCAGGTACGCGACCGCCTCCGCCACGTCCTGCGGCTGCCCGATCCGGCCCACCGGGTGCAGCCGGGCCAGCTCCGCCTCGATCCGCCGCGCCTGGTCCGGCTGCGACTCGGCGAGGAACACCTCGTGTCGTTCGGTGGCCACCGAGCCGAGCGCGACCGCGTTGGCTCGGATGCCGTGCCGGCCGTACTCGACGGCCAGCGCCCGGGTCAGCCCCTCCAGCGCCGCCTTGGCTGTGGCGTACGGCAGGCAGCCCGGCACCGGTCGGCTCGCCTGTGGGACGAGACGTTGACCACGGCACCAGCGGTGCCGGCGGCGAGGAAGCGGCGGACCGCGGTGGCGGCACCGACCACGGCGGGACGCAGGTTGCGGGTGATCAGATCGACGATCTCGCCGACCGGCGCGTCGTGCACCGAGGCGTCGCGGAACACGGCCGCGTTGTTCACCCATCCGCTGAGCGGGTCGAAACGCTCCGCCAGGTCGGCGGCCCGCCCGGCGACGCCCTCGTCACCGGCGTCACCGACCACCGCCGCGAGGTGGTCGGCCCGGGCGTGCCCCGTCACCCAGGACAGTGCACCCGGATCGCGCTCGACCACCACCACCGTCCAGCCATGGGCGAGCAGGCTCTCCACGATGCCCCGCCCGACCCCGCGTCCCCCACCGGTCACCACACAGGACATCCGTCCCACCTCTCCAGCCCGGCCCCTGGGTCGATCCTCGCCCACCGAAGCCACAAGCGACGAAGCGGGGCGCGCCGGTTCGCCCGCCGGCGTCGAGCGCCGGCTGGGTGGCCAGTCAGTGCCCCTGACGCCCAGGAGGGTCCGCCGCCGGATGCGCCGACGCACGATGGATCACCACGCAGGCGAGACCGGGACCGACATGCACCGCCACGGCGGCACCGGCCTCGGAGACGTAGGTGTCGCGCAGCCGGTCACCGAGCCGGGCGGTGAGCGTGTCGACGAGTTGCTCGGCCCGCTGCGGCGCGTCGAGATGGTGTACGGCCAGGTCCACCGGCCCGTCGTCGGCCGCCTCGACGGCGAGGTCCACCAGCCGCGCCATGCCCCGACTGGCGGTGCGGACCTTGTCCCGCAGCACGATGCGTCCCTCGGGCATGTGCAGGATGGGCTTGACCGACAGTGCGGTGCCGAGCAACGCCTCGGCCGCGTTGATCCGTCCGCCCCGCCGGAGGAACTCCAGCGTGTCGACGTAGAAGTGGATGCTGGTTCGCCCGACGGCCGCTGCCGCCGCGGCGCGTACGCCGGCCAGGTCGGCGCCGCGCGCGGCGGCCCGGGCCGCCGCGATCGCCGGGAAACCGAGACCCATCCCGCAGGAGCGGCTGTCGACCACGCTGACCCGGTCGCCCAGGTCGGCGGCGGCCAGTTCGGCGGCCTCGACCGTGCCGGAGAGCCCGGCCGACAGGTGCACCGAGACGACGCCCTCCGCTCCGGCCGCCAGCAGCTCCCGGTAGGTGCGGGAGAACTGCTCGGGCGACGCGCGGGAGGTGCTCACCGACACGCGCCGCGCGCGAAGCGCCCGGGTGGCGTCCGCGGGGAAGGTCTCGACCCCCTCCAGCCCTTCGACGCCGGCCAACACCACGGTCAGCGGCACCACGGTCAGCCGGTGCTCCCGCACCAGCTCGGGTGGCAGGTAGGCGGTGGAGTCGGTGACGACCGCGACTGGCATGCGGGCACCGTAGCGGATCAAGCTGGGCGACGGCCGGACCGCGTCCGCTCAGACCGGTTCGGCGGAGACCGGGACGACCGCCGCGCCGATGCCGGTTCCGGTGGCGGGGACGTCCATCGGGCCGACGTTGTGGGCGCGCAGGTGCCAGCCGCGTTCCACGTCGTGGCGCAGCTCCGTCCAGTGACAGTTGCGCAGCGAGCCGACGGTGCGCAGCACGGCGTGCTCCCAGCCGAGCAGCTGGCCGCAGCCCTGGCGGGCGGCACCGCCGTGGGTGGCGATCACCACGGTGCCCCCGGGCAGTTGGTCGGCGGCCTCCTGCAACGCGGTGCCGATGCGTTTGCCCAGCTCGTCCAGCGGTTCGACGTCCGCCCCCGGGTCGGGGTCCCCGGCCCGCCAGCGGGTGTACTCAGCCGGGAACCGCTCCGCCACCTCGGTCAGCAGCAGTCCCTGCCAGCGGCCGAAGTGCCGCTCCCGGAGGCGGGCGTCGGAGCGTACCGGCAGGCCGGTCAGCGCGGACAGCGCGGCGGCGGTGTCCGCGGCGCGACTCAGGTCGCTGGCGACGAGGGCGTCCGGGCGCAGCGCGGCCAGCAGCGGCGCGGCGGCGCGGGCCTGTTCCCGGCCGAGATCGTTCAGGGGTACGTCGGTCTGCCCCTGCACCCGGCTGGCGGCGTTCCAGTCGGTGTTGCCGTGCCGCCAGATGATCAGCCTGGTCACTCGCCCGATCCGGCGGAGGCCTCGGCCGGGGCGAGATCCCGGTCGACGAACGGGATCGTCGGGCAGTCCTTCCAGAGCCGGTCCAGGGCGTAGAACTCGCGTTCCTCGGTGTGCTGCACGTGCACCACGACGTCGACGTAGTCGAGCAGCACCCAGCGACCGCCGCGTTCGCCCTCCCGCCGCACCGGCTTCGCCTTCTCCGGCAGGTCGAGCAGGGCTTCCTCGATGGCGTCGACGATGGCCAGCACCTGGCGTTCGTTCGGGGCCGCGGCGAGCAGGAACGCGTCGGTGATGGCGAGTTGGTCACCCACGTCGATGATGACGATGTCCTGAGCCTTCTTGTCGGCCGCGGCCTGGGCGGCGACGATCGCCAGCTGGTGAGCGCGTTCGGAAACTGTCACCGTTCTCCTTCGATCAACCGTGCGATGCCTCCAGCCTCTCACACGGCCCGGATTCCCGACTCACCAGTTTCAGCCGGAAAGAGGGGTGAAACGGTCAAATCACTCCCGGTACAGTCGCCGTTTCGCGATGTACTGCACCACACCATCGGGCACCAGATACCAGACCGGTTCGCCCCGGGCGACCCGCGCCCGGCAATCGGTGGACGAGATGGCCATGGCCGGGACCTGCACCAGACTGACCGTGTCGGCGGGCAGGTGCGCGGCGGTCAGCGCGAAACCCGGCCGGGTGACCCCGATGAAGTGGGCCAGCTCGAAGATCTCGTCGAGGTCCTTCCAGCTCAGGATGCGCTCCAGGGCGTCCGCGCCGGTGATGAAGAACAGCTGCGCCTTGGTCCCGTACTGGGAGCGCAGGTCACGGAGGGTGTCGACGGTGTAGGTGGGCCCACCCCGGTCGATGTCGACCCGGCTGACCTGGAACCGTGGGTTGGACGCGGTGGCGATCACGGTCATCAGGTAGCGGTCCTCGGCCGAGCTGACCGGCACGTCGGCCTTCTGCCACGGCTGCCCGGTGGGCACGAAGATCACTTCGTCGAGACCGAACCGGTCCGCCACCTCGCTCGCGGCCACGAGGTGCCCGTGATGGATCGGATCGAACGTCCCGCCCATGATGCCGATCCGCCGGATGTCTTCCTCCACTCCATGATCCTAGGGCGTGCCCGGGCGGAGCCGGGCCGGGCCGACGCTCCACGCCCGGCCCGGCTCCGGTGGTCACGCGGTCGTGGCGGCCACCGCCGTGCGCGCCACCAGGGCGCGGCGCAGGTCGTCGTCGGCGTCGGTGACCACCCGACGCAGCCCCGGCGTGAGGTCGTCGCGGGCCAGCAGCGCCGCGGCCGCCTCCCGGGTGGGTTGGGACACCGCGTGGCGGGGGAAGGCCAGCTTGGCGACCTCGTCGGCCACCCAGGGCGTACGCAGCCGCGCGGCGGCCGGCATGTCGGCGAAGTAGCTGGCCACGTAGGCGCTGGTGAGGTCGGCCTGCTCGGGCTGCCAGAAGCCCTCCGCCGTCGCCTCGACCAGCCGGTTCGACAACTCCGTGTTCGACACGATGATCTCCCACGCGGCCTGCTTGGCGGCGGGCTCGGGCAGGGCCGCCCGGCACCGGGCGGCGCGTTCGGCACCGGTGGCGCTCGGGTCGGCCGCCGCCTCGGCCGCGATCTCGGCCGCACCGGCGGCACCGAGGACCACCAACCGGCCCAGCAGCGTCCACCGCAGCTCGGTGTCGACGGCCAGCCCGGCGGGGACGGCCCGGCCGGCGAGCCAACCGGTGAGCAACTCCGCGTCGGTGCTCGCGGCGATCAGCCCCCGGGCGGCGGCGAGTTGCAACGACTCTCCCGGCGCGGCGTCGTCCAGCAACCGCCGGCAGGATTCGGCGATCCGGGCCAGGGCGGACTGTCGCGCCAGCGGGTCGAGATAGCGATCGACGAGCGAGCGACTCATCGCCAGCACGTCCTCGACGATGATCACTTCCGTCTCGGTGGGCAACGCCGCGACGATGAGTTCGACCAGACCGGTGACCGGCCGTTCCCCGTCGGTCGCCGCGTCCAGCGCCTCGCCCCAGAGCAGGGCGCGGGTCAGCGGGTCGGTCAGGCGGGGCAGCAGCAGTGGCACCGCGTCGGCCGACGCGGCGTCGAGGCGGATCTTGGCGAAGGTGAGGTCGCCGTCGTTGGGTAGCAGAACCGCTGCCGCCGGCTCCCCGGCCAACCCGTCGAGCCGGGTACGGCCGTCGTCGGCCTTGGGATCGAGGTCGACCTCGAACCGCTCGGCGGTGCCGTCCACGGCGTACCGGCCCACGCCGATGCGGTGCGGGCGCAGCACCGGATGCGTCGGCGGCGCGGTCTGCGTGATCACGACCTCGTCGTACCGGCCCTCGGCGTCCACCGTCACCTCGGCCCGCAGCGTGTTCACCTGCGCGGTCCGCAGCCAGGACTCCGCCCAGTCGGTCAGCTCCCGGCCACTGCTGGCGGCCAGGCTCTCGAGCAGGTCGGCGAGGGTGGCGTTGCCGAAGCGGTGCCGGGCGAAGTGGTCGTTGAGGCCGGCCAGGAAGGCCTCGTCACCGAGCCACGCCACCAGCTGCCGCAGCACGCTGGCCCCCTTGGCGTACGAGATGCCGTCGAAGTTGAGCAGCCCCTCCGCGGCGTCGATCACCCGCTCGGGTGCCACCGGATGGGTGGAGGGGCGCTGGTCAGCGGCGTATCCCCACGCCTTGCGGCGCAGCGCGAACGTCGTCCACGCCCGGTCGAACCGGGTCGCCTCGGCCGTGACCCGGGTGCCGAGGTACTCCGCGAACGACTCGTTCAACCACAGATCGTCCCACCAACGCATGGTGACCAGGTCGCCGAACCACATGTGCGCCATCTCGTGGGCGATCGTGGTGGCCCGCAGCTCGCGCTCGCTGTCGGTGACCGCCGAGCGGAACACGTAGTCGTCGCGGAGGGTGACCAGGCCGGGATTCTCCATGGCACCCGCGTTGAACTCGGGCACGAACGCCTGGTCGTACTTGCCGAACGGATAGCGCTCGTCGAACAGCTCATGAAACCGGTCGAGACACTGCTTCGTGACGGTGAGGATCTCCGCCGCGTCGGCGTCGAGATGCTCGGCGAGGGAGCGCCGGCAGTACACCCCGAGCGGAATCCCGTCGTGGGTGTCCCGGCGGACGTGCCAGGGACCGGCGATCAGGGTGAAGAAGTACGTGGCGATCGGCAGGGTGGGGGCGAACTCCCACCGACCCGGCTCGGGGTTGGCCGCCAGTTCCGCGTTGGCCGCCACCGTCCAGTGCTCCGGCGCGGTCACCGACAACGTGACCGGCGCCTTCAGGTCCGGCTGGTCGAAGGCGGCGAAGACCCGCTGCACGTCGTCCAGGAACGACATCACGTAGAGGTAGGTCTCGCCGTCGGCGGGGTCGACGAAGCGGTGCATCCCCTCGCCGGTGTTCGTGTACGCCATCTCGGCCTCGACGACCAGCGTGTTTTGCGCCGCCAGGCCGGTCAGCGCCAGCCGGTTGTCGTCGAGCGTCGCGGGATCGAGGTCGGTGTCGTTGAGGCGTACGGCGCGCAGGTGCGCCGGCTTGACCTCGACGAAGGTGTCGGTGCCGGTGGCCCGGAACCTGATCGTGACGTGGGACCGGAACCGCTCACCGCCCCCGGTCAGGTCGAGGTCCACCTGGTAGGACTCGACGGTGATCGACGCGCCACGCGCGGTCGCCTCTGCACGGCTCAGGCTCGGCATCCGCTTATCCTGCCCGATGAGGGAACGAACCGGCTTCCCCATTTCCCCTGGTACTGGAGGACGGGACCATGACAGCGCACCCCAAGGGTGACTTCGACCTCTCCCGGGCGGTCTGGCAGCGGGCCGAGGGCGACACCTCGGAGGCCGCGGTGGAGGTCGCCTTCGTCGACGATCTGATCGGCATGCGCAACTCCGCCGAGCCGGACGGCCCGGTGCTGGTGTTCACCCAGGCCGAGTGGGACGCCTTCGTCGCGGGCGCCCAGGACGGCGAGTTCGACCTGGACTGAGTGCGCCGGCGGGTCCAGGAATGTCCGTCCGGCCGGGCGTTCCTGGACTCCGCGCTAACCACGGTCACCGTCGCCCCAACCGAGGCCACCGGGGCCGGGCGCGTGATGGAAACCGGCGTGGCCGGCGACATCGACACACCGTTCGGAGTCCGGCCCGAGGGCCCCGCAGAACAGCCGCTCGGCACGCTGCCAGGCATCGGCCGGTGACAGCGCGGAGGCACCGATCGCCAGCTCGGGCCGGAGCACACTCAACGCCTCGGCGTATCCGACCGCCACCTCGCGAGCGGTGACGAGATCGGCGGCGGTGAAGCCGAGATGCACGGTGAAATGGCGGTCGGGACGTGGGGGTCGGGACGGCGCCACCAGCGGCGGCCGGTCCCCGCCGGGCCTCCCGGCCTTCCACCGACGCCAGTACGTCGCACGGTTGTCCCGCATTCCGTCCTCCCCGTGGCACGCCGAACCGCCTGGCCGACGACGCATCGACACCTCGGCCCGGCGGCCGGTTGACCACCGGCCAGGTCGACGACGCCGCCGAACTCAGCGAACCAGGATTCCCCGGCCCTGGGAGGGGCCAGCGACCGGCCCGACGACACCGCCGCCCGGCTGCACGGTTCATCGCCCGTGACCTGGGTAGGTACGCACTCTGCGACGATTGGACGGCCGGTCGGCGACGGCCGCGCCCCGGCAACAGGGAATCCGATGGCGACCATTCCGACGGACCGCGCTCCGGACAGCACCCTGGCCTTCCTGCGGGCCGGCTACCGGTTCGTCGGGCAGCGGTGCGACCGGTACGGCACCGACATATTCCAGACCAGGCTGCTGCTGGAACCGACGATCTGCCTACGCGGCCGGGCCGCCGCCGAGCTCTTCTACGACGCCGACCGGTTCGTGCGCGAGGGTGCCATGCCGGCTCGCGGTCAGCGCACGCTCACCGGCCGGGGCGGCGTCCAGGGGCTCGACGGCGACGCCCACCACGACCGCAAGGCCATGTTCATGTCGCTCATGAGCCCGGCCGCGGTCCGGCGACTCGGGCAGCTCTTCGCCGACGAGTGGCAGGCCCGGTTGCCCGCCTGGGAACTGTCCGGCACGGTGACGCTGCACACCGAGGTCGCGTCGATGCTGACCCGGGCGGTCTGCGCCTGGGCGGGGGTGCCGCTGAGCGGCGGCGAGCTGGACCGGCGGACCGCCGACCTGCAGGCCATGATCGACAGCGCCGCGGCGATCGGTCCCCGGCACTGGCGTGGTCGGCTGGGCCGCTACCGCGCTGAGTACTGGGGCGCTGACCTCGTCGAACAGGTACGCCACGGGAAGCTGTCGCCGCCCGACGGCACTGCCCTGCGGGTGATCGCGGAGCACCGCGACGGCGAGGGAGACCGGTTGCCGCGCCGCATCGCCGCGGTGGAGTTGCTCAACGTGCTCCGCCCGACCGTCGCGGTGGCCCGGTTCGTGGTCTTCGCCGCGCTGGCGCTGCACGACCATCCCGCCTGGCGGCAACGGGTACGCGACGACGCCGAGGCGGGGCAGTTCGTGCAGGAGGTGCGCCGCTACTACCCGTTCTTCCCGGTGGCCGCGGCCCGGGTCCGGCGGGACTTCGACTGGCGGGGGTACCACTTCCCGCACGGCCGACGGGTGCTGCTGGATCTCTACGGCACCGATCATCATCCCGAGGTGTGGCCGGAGCCGGAGCGGTTCCGGCCGGAGCGCTTCGCCGGTTGGCCGGGTGACCCGTTCACGCTGGTACCGCAGGGCGGCGGAGACCATGTCGCCGGGCACCGCTGCGCCGGAGAGTGGATCACGATCGAGCTGATGAAGCGGGCGGTCACGCTGCTGACCGAGGTCATCCGCTACGACGTACCGCCGCAGGACCTCGCGGTGGATCTGAGCCGGATGCCGGCGCTGCCGGCCAGCGGGTTCGTGGTCACCGCCGTACGGCGCACCGGCTGAGCCCCCGCCCAGCGACCACCGGCAGGGACCGGGCCACCGGGGAAACCGGCGGCCCGGCCGGATCAGGCTGGATGCAGCACCGTACGCAGGCAGCCGTCCTCCTTATTCTCGAACATCTCGTAGCCGCGTGCACCCTGGTCCAGCGGTAGCGGGTGGGTGGCCAGGTAACCGGGGTCGATCTCACCGGCGGCGAGTCGGTCGAGCAGCATCGGGATGTAGCGCTGGGCGTGCATCTGCCCCATCCGCAGCACCAGGGCCTTGTTCATCGCCGCGCCCAGCGGAAACTTGTCCACCAGGCCGGCGTAGACACCGACGATGCTGACCGTGCCACCCTTGCGGGCCGCCATGATGGCCTGCCGGACGCACGTCGGCCGGTCGGTCTGCAAGCGGGCGGTCTGCTTCGCCTTGTCGTACGCGTACCCCGGGCCGACGTCATGGGACTCCATGCCGACCGCGTCGATACAGGCGTCCGGTCCGCGACCGGCGGTCATCTCGCGCAGCGCCTCGAGCACGTCGGTGTCGGCGTAGTTGACCGTCTCCACGCCCAGCCGGTCGGCGGCCACGGCCAGCCGCTCCGACAGCCGGTCGACCATGATGACCCGCTCCGCGCCGAGCAGCTGCGCCGCCCGGGCGGCCATCTGCCCCACTCCACCGGCACCCCACACCGCGACCACCTCACCGCCGGTCAGGCCGCAGAAGTCGGCCGCCATCCAGCCGGTGGGCATGGCGTCGGAGGCGAAGACCACCGCGTCGTCGGGTACCCCGTCGGGCACCTTGAACGCCCCGACGTCGCCGAACGGCACCCGCACGTACTCGGCGTGGCTGCCGGAGTAGCCCCCGGCGGCGTGTGAGTAGCCGACGATGCCGGCCGGCGAGTGCCCCCACAGCTTCTCCGCGAAGACCGGCTGCGGGTTCGAGTTGTCGCACAGCGAGTACTGCTCGGTCCGGCAGTACCAGCAGCCGCCGCAGGCCACCACCGAGCCGACCACCACCCGGTCGCCGACGGCCAACCGCCGTACCCCGGGCCCGACCTCGACCACCTCGCCGGTGAACTCGTGGCCCAGGATGTCACCCTCCCGCATCGCCGGGATGAAGCCGTTGATCAGATGCAGGTCGGAACCGCAGACGCTGCTGGCGCGGACCCGGACGATGATGTCGCCGGCGGCGCGCACCCGCGGCTCCGGTACGTCGCGTACCTTGAGCTTGCCGACCCCCTCCCAGCACAGCGCCTTCACGCCCGTCCTCCCGTCGTCAGCCGCTGCCGAATCTCATCGGTGCGTCGTTCCTGTGCCGGGCTCCGTCCGGACGGGTCCCGCCGGGTGTCGATGAGCTGACCGCACTCGATCAGCGACTTGACCCGGCGCAGCGTGTCGCGCAGTCGAAGGTCCGGCTCGTCACCGGCCGCCAGCCCCAGGGCGCGGCGCAGTGGGCCGGAGCGGTATCTCAGCTCCGCGCGGATCTCCGTACCCCGGCCCTGTGGTGCGGGCACCAGTTCGACCGTGCCCTGCTGCTCCGGCCCGCCGGTGACCTGCCAGCGCAGCCGGCCGGGACCGGTGACGGTGATCTCGGCGCGCCACTCGGTGGCGCCGGTGTCGGGATCACGCGACACGCACCGCCAGCGGTTCCCGTCGATCTGCTCCAGGGTCGCCCACTCCGCCAGGGCCCGGTCGAGCCGCTCCCGCTCGGTCCAGAAGCTGATCACCGCCGCTACCGGCCGGTCGACCGTGACCGCACGCCGGACCACGTACCAGCCATCCTCCCGCTGGGGCTGGTGCCGACGCCGTCGGCGGGTCACCGCCCGGCCGACGCCGACCGCGGTCACGGTCGCGGCGCCCACCAGAGCCAGTCTCGTCGTGTTGCTTCTCATCACGCCTCCTCCGCCCGGACGTCCGGTGCCCGGTCGCCGTAGTGGCCGCTACCCGGCACGCAGACCGTGAAACGGGGCAAAAGGCAAGGGCTCCTCCGCTCGGATCGCCCGAGGAGGAGCCCTCGCATCCATCGCCCATCCCCCACGTCCTACGCGTAGGACGGACCGCCGCCAGCAGCGGCTGGGTTCGTCGACCGGTCAGGGACGCACCTGGTCCCGGGAGTGCTGCGCCTGGTCCTTCAGGTCGTGGGCCGCGGACCGGGTGTCGTCGGTCACCGCCTGCGCGGCGTCCTGCGCGGTGGCCTTGACCGACTCGGCGGCCTGCTGCGCCGGTTCGCGCAGCTCCTCTTTCATCTCGCTCGCCACCCGGCTGAGCTTGTCGGTCACCGCCGAGCCGCGCTCGCCAGCCTTGTCCCGGGCCTGGGCGGCCAGCTGCTGCTCCCGCTGGGTCGGCGGGATGAGCGAGGAGACGAGCATGCCGACGCCGAAGGCGATGAGGCCGGCGGCCAGCGGGTTCCCCTCGGACCTGCGCCTGACGGCCTGCGGGGCGCGGTGTGCCGCGTCGCCGACGGCCGAGGCGGCCGAGTGCGCCGCGTCGCCCACCGCGGAGGCCGTCGCGGCGGCACGATCGCCGGCCGCGTGGGCGCCATGGCTGGTCTGATGGCCCAGATCGGATGCGGTTCCCATTACCGTGTCCCTCACATTCCGCAGCGTGGTACGCACCCGCTGCTTACGATCTTCGACGATGCGGCCCGGGCTGACCTTGTACGCCAGGGCGTCCACATCGGAACTCAGGTTGTCGCGGGTGGCTTCGATCTCCCGGCGGATCTGCACGGGGTCGGTGCTCATCGGGTCACTCCCTCCGGGTGTGGCTTGAGCGCGTCGGGGATGCGCTGCACGCTGTCGTTGGTCTGCTTGAGCCCACGGATGCGCTCCGCGTTCCGTCGGCCCATCGTGTAGAGAAGCGCCGCGATCGCCGCCCAGATGACGGCCACGATCAACCCTGCCCAGCCGGCGTCCATCACATTGGACAGGCCGCCCCACAGGGCCAGGGACAGGAACAGGGCGACCATGTACGCGCCGAAGCCGGCACCGCCGAACAGGCCGGCGGCCTTGCCCGCCTTCTTCCCCTCCTGACGGATCTCGGCCTTTGCCAGCTCCACCTCCTGCCGCATGAGCGTCGACAGGTCGCTGGTGACCTGGCGCATCAGCTCCCCGATCGAGCTACCCCGGACCTCCTCCGCCGAGGGCGGACGCTGGTCGCGGGCATCCGCTGCGGAACTCTGTGTCGGCGTCGTCATCGCGCCGCCTCCCTTCGGATGACTCGGGTCCTCACGGCCGGGTGGTCCCGCTCGACGGCACGCCCGGCAGTGGATCGGTCCGCTCCACCGGGGGCAGCGGTGTGCCCGTGCCGGAGTACCCCTCGTCGACCGGCCGGAGGTCGGTGGGCTGGGTGCGGGGGTCGCGGTTTCCTCCAGCGGGCACACCCGTCGACCCGGCCGACGGCGGGGCCTGCGTCGGCAAGGCCACCGTCCGGTCGGGATCGCCGTACAGGTCTTCCGTGGCGGGGCTGGCGGGGCGGTCGTCGCCACTCGCGGAGAGGTTGCGGGTCAGCCGGCCGGCCACCGCGCCGAGCAGGGCCGCACCGACCAGGAAGGTGCCGGGGTTGCGGCGCGCGTAGTCGCGTACCTCGGTGAGCAGGTCGCCGGGCTCGCGCTGCTCCAGCCAACCAGCCACACCGTGCACCCGGTCGGAGGCCTGTCGGGCGAGCTCGCTCACCGGGCCGACCTGGCCACCGTTGTCGGCCATCGAACGCATCTCGTCGGCCAGCGAGCGCAGCCCGCCGGCCGCGCGCCGCTGCTGTTCACCAGCCTGGCCGGCGAGTTGCGTCCGGGCCTCGCCGTACAGGTCCCGGGCCTGGCGGGCGGCCTCCCGGCCGACCTCCCGACCCTGCTCGCGGGCGGTCTCGGCGACCGCCGAACCCGCGTGCGCCGCCTCCGAGCCCATCTGGTGGGCCTGTTTGCGGACGCCGCCGCCGTTCGGCGAATCGGGCTCGTGGGTCCTGGGGGTCGATGACAGATCGTAGGTCATGATGTCCCTTCCGCTGCGGGATCGTCGCGGGTGTTGGGGGTGCGGCGGACGATGTCGCCGCTGCCGCTGATTGACCTACCCTGCGATCGGCCACCCATGCCCGATCGGGCATTTCCCTGCGGATCGCCCGGCGCGGGCAACAAGATGAAGGATCGGCGGGACCAACGTCACCTCACGGAGTGTCGCGTCGAGCTGCCAGACCGTTGCGGGGGCTCTCGCGGATCCACGGAGGTGACATCGATGGCGCGTCGGTCAGCGGGTGGCCGCGCCCCGCGTACCCGGGTACAGCTCGCCGCCCTGGTCGTGGCGGGAGTGTTCCTGCTGCTCGGGGTGCTCGGGTTCGTACCCGGTATCACCACCGACTACGGCGACATGACCTTCGCCGGGCACCACTCCGGTGCCCGGCTCCTCGGGCTCTTCCAGGTATCGGTCCTGCACAACCTGTTGCACCTCGGCTTCGCCGTGGCCGGGCTGCTACTGGCCCGCGGTGTGGCCGGTGCCCGCCTCTACCTTGTCGCGGGTGGCGCGCTCTATCTCGGGTTGTGGATCTACGGGCTGGCGGTCGGCGAGGACAGCGCGGCGAACGTCATCCCGCTCAACGACGCGGACAACTGGCTGCACCTGGGGCTCGGCCTCGGCATGCTGCTGCTCGGGCTGCTGCTGTCGGCACCGGCAGGCGGCAGCGGCGGCCGTCTCGACCGCCCGTTCGACCGTCCCTGACGCCGACCGCCGAGGCCACCGGCAGCCTCGGACCCGGCCGGGGGCCTCGGTCTCAGGCCGGCACCGGCAGCCGCTTGGCGAAGCACTCCCGATACGGCCCGCCGTCACCGGGCGCACCGGCAGCGGAGATCGGCTCGTAACCGCAGGCCCGGAAGAGCGCCGCCGCCGGACGGTGCGGACCGGCCTCCACCCGCACCATCGAACATCCCCGCTGGTACGCCAACTCCTCCAGCGCGGCGACCAGTTGGCGGGCGATGCCGCGGCGTCGGTAGGCCGGACGCACGTACAACTGCTCCAGCTCGCCGGTGTCCTCGTCGCACACCCGCATCCCGCCGCACGCCACCGCGCGGCCGGCGATCACGACCGTCAACCAGCAGGTGTCCCCGCGCGTCCCGACGTCCCGCCCGGCGGCCTCACTCAGTTCGCGCTGCCCGGCCGTGGCGAGTGCGGCGACCTCCGGATCCGTCAGCGGGCGGGACTCGATAAGCATCACCCCACGCTAGGGCGACGAAATTTCGCGAAGGTTTCCAGCAGTCGTCCCCATTTCGGAGCGCATCGAGCTATTCGGCGTCGTTCCCGTCGGCTGGGGCCGGCTCGACCTCGTCGGCGGGTCGCTGCCGGCGTGCCTTGCGGGCCGCCAGCCGTTCGGCCGCGCTGGCCCGGGTCGTCTTCTCCTCCAGCCGGACGTCACGGCCCCGGGCACCCGGGACGAACTCGGCACCGGCGTACAGGGTGGGTTGCCAGTCGAACTCCCGGTCGCCGATCCGAACCAGGTCACCGGGCTGGGCACCCGCCTTGGCCAACTGCTCCTCGACGCCGAGCCGGGCGAGCCGGTCGGCGAGGTAGCCGACCGCCTCGTCGTTGTCGAAGTTCGTCTGGCGCACCCAGCGCTGCGGACGGACACCGCGCACGGTGTACGAGCCGTCGTCCTCGGCCTCGATGGTGAAGCCGGCGTCGTCGACCGCCTTCGGCCGGATCACGATCCGCGTCGGTTCGGCCGGCGGTGCCGCCGCCCGCGACTGTTCGACCAGTTCCGCCATCGCGTACATGAGCTCCTTGAGCCCCTCGCGGGTGGCCGCGGAGACCTCGAAGACCCGCAGACCACGCGCTTCCAGATCGGGTCGGACGATCTCGGCGAGGTCGCGGCCGTCCGGCACGTCGACCTTGTTCAGCGCGACCAGCCGGGGCCGGTCGGCCAACCCGCCGTACTCGGCCAGCTCCGCCTCGATGGTGTCGATGTCGGCCAGCGGATCCCGCCCCGGCTCCAGGGTGGCGGTGTCGATGACGTGCACCAGCACCGCACAGCGCTCGACGTGCCGGAGGAACTCCAGCCCCAACCCCTTGCCGGTGGCCGCGCCCGGGATCAGCCCGGGCACGTCGGCGACGGTGAACGTGTGGTTGTCGAGCCGGACGACGCCGAGGTTCGGCACCAGCGTGGTGAACGGGTAATCGGCGATCTTGGGTTTGGCGGCGGAGATGACCGAGATGAGCGACGACTTCCCGGCCGACGGGAAACCCACCAGCCCGACGTCGGCGACGCTCTTCAGCTCCAGCACCACGTCAAGTTGCTCGCCCGGCTCACCCAGCTCGGCGAAGCCGGGCGCCTTACGGCGCGCGTTGGCCAGCGAGGCGTTGCCCCGGCCACCGCGACCGCCCCGGGCAACCTCGAAGGTGGTGCCGGCGCCGACCATGTCGGCCAGCACGGTGCCGTCGCTGGTCTGCACGACCGTGCCGTCGGGCACCTTGAGCACCAGGTCGGCACCGTTGCCGCCGTCCCGGTTCGAGCCCGCGCCGCCCCGGCCGTTCTCCGCCTTGACGTGCGGTCGGAAATGGAAGTCGAGCAGCGTGTGCACCTGCGGGTCGACCACCAGGGAGACGCTGCCGCCGTGCCCGCCGTTGCCTCCGTCCGGGCCGCCGAACGGCTTGAACTTCTCCCGGTGGATCGAGACACAGCCGTGCCCGCCGTCGCCGGCCTGCAGATGCAGGACGACCCGGTCAACGAACGTCGTCACGACGTCATCCTTCCAGCGGGGCCCGGCCCCGCGCGAGAAAAGGCGAAGCGGGCCGGGACATCAGGTCCACGGCCCGCTTACGCCGGACAGCTACTGCTGCGGCACGATGCTCACGGTCTTGCGACCGCGCCGGGTGCCGAACTGGACCGCACCGGCGGCCAGCGCGAAGAGCGTGTCGTCTCCGCCGCGGCCGACCAGGTCACCGGGGTGGAACTTGGTGCCACGCTGACGGATGAGGATCTCACCCGCGCTGACGACCTGACCACCGAAGCGCTTCACGCCGAGTCGCTGAGCCGCGGAGTCACGACCGTTACGCGAGCTGGACGCACCCTTTTTGTGAGCCATTGGAGGACGACCTACTTCCCGCTGGAGATGCCGGTCACCTTGACCTGGGTCAACGGCTGGCGGTGACCCTGGCGCTTGTGGTAGCCGGTCTTGTTCTTGAACTTGTGGATCCGGATCTTCGGGCCCTTGGTGTGCGCGGCGATCTCGCCGGACACCTCGACCTGAGCGAGCTTCGCCGCGTCGGTCACCAGGTCGTCACCGTCGACGAGGAGCACCGCGGCGAGCTTCACCGCGTCACCGGGGGCACCGGTGAGCTTCTCGACCTCGATCACGTCGCCCTCGGCGACCTTGTACTGCTTGCCGCCGGTCTTGACGATCGCGTACATCGGAGGCGGACTCCCTGTCGTTGAGGCTGCTGACTGGCCGTCCCCACGGCGGCTCGCCGGGCAGCAGAAGCACGGCGGCGCGGGCACGCGGGAACTCGGCACACCAAAGTGCGCCGCAGGCTAGCGTACGCCATCCTCTGGCCGGGACCCAAACCGGGCCGGGCCGGTCAGCGGGCGCAGAGCTGGTCGAGGCGCTGCTGCAACCGGTCGAGCGAAGCGCCCTCGAGCGCCTCGATGTCGGTGCCGAGCCGGCCGACCTCGGTCGACAGCTCCGTCAGCAGGTTCTTGAGCTGCCGGTCGTCGGCCCGGGCCGCCTGTGCTCTGAGCGCCTTCTCCCAGTCCGACAGGGCCGCCTCGGCCCGCCGGCCGGCCGCCTGCGCGTCAGCGGTGTCACCCGCGCCGGTCGCCGTGACCATCGCGGCGAGGTGCTCCACGTACTTCTTGCCCGCCGCACCGCTCGCCTCTTGGGCGGCGGCGCAGACCTGCGGGGCGTTCCCGCCCGCCGCCCCCGGGGCGGGCGTCGCCACCGGCTGCTCCGGGGTGGGCGTCGCCGGGGCGGCGGTGACCTCGACGCGCGTCGAGGTCGGGGCGGGCGGTTCGGCCGGGTCGCCGCGCTCGGCCGAGCAGGCGGTGCCGACGAGCAGCGCGGCGGCGGCCACGGTGACGGCGAGTGGTCGGCGCATCGACTCCTCCTTCGGCGGCCGGGTCGACCCGCCAAGTGCCGGGGCACCCGACGGGGCCGGCCAGGCCCGGACCGGCCGGGCGGCCGCTCATCGACGATACGGGACGCCCCGCCCGGCGGACATCACCACCGGGCGGGGCTCGTCGAGCGTCGGGCGCCCGTCACCGGGCGAAGCTGCCCCTACCGGCCACCGTCAGGGCCGGGTACGGCGACGCGCACCGCCACGACGGGAGCGACGCCGACCGGTACCGCCCTCGCCACCGTCGTCCTCGTCGGTCTCGCCGAGCGCGTCCGGGTCGTCCGGGGCGGCGAGCCGGGCCGACTCACCCTGCTGGCTGTCGGCGACGTCCGGCGCGGCCGGAGTGTCCGTCTCGTACCGCGACAGGTCGTATCCCATGGTGTCGTGGTAGTCGGCGTCAGCGGTGCTCGTGGTCTCCGTCTCGGTGACCTCCACCACGGTCCGCTCCGCCGCGGCGGCACCCTTACGCGCTCGGCGCCGGGACGAACCAGTCGTCTGCTCGGCCGCCGGGGCACCCGCCGAGGCGACCGCCTTGACCTTGTCCCCACCGCCGGAGCGCGTCTTCTCCGGCACCGGTTCGGTGTGGATCACCAGGCCCCGGCCCTTGCAGCATTCGCAGGTCTCGCTGAACGCCTCCAGCAGCCCGGCACCGATCCGCTTGCGGGTCATCTGTACCAGACCGAGCGACGTGATCTCGGTGACCTGGTGCTTGGTACGGTCGCGGCCCAGGCACTCGGTCAGCCGACGCAGCACGAGTTCCCGGTTCGACTCCAGCACCATGTCGATGAAGTCGATCACCACGATTCCGCCGATGTCCCGCAGCCGCAGCTGCCGGACGATCTCCTCGGCCGCCTCCAGGTTGTTGCGGGTGACCGTCTCCTCCAGGTTGCCCCCGGCACCGGTGTACTTGCCGGTGTTCACGTCGACCACCGTCATCGCCTCGGTCCGGTCGATCACCAGATGGCCGCCGGAGGGCAGGAAGACCTTGCGGTCGAGGCCCTTGAGGATCTGCTCGTCGATGCGGTACTCGGCGAACACGTCCGTGGTGCCGACGTGCCGCCGCAACCGCGCGACCAGGTCAGGCGACACGTGCGACAGGTACGACTCGACCATGTCGTACGCCTCGTCGCCCTCCATGACCAGCTCGCGGAAGTCCTCGTTGAACAGGTCGCGGACCACCCGGATCACGAGATCGGGCTCCTGGTAGAGAAGCACCGGCGCACCGCCCTCGGCGGCCTTCGCCTGGATGTCCTCCCACTGCGCCTGGAGGCGCTTGACGTCCCGGGCCAGCTCGTCCTCGCTGGCGCCCTCGGCCGCGGTCCGGACGATCACTCCGGCGCCGTCGGGCACGAGCTTCTTCAGCACATCACGCAGTCGCTTACGTTCGGTGTCCGGCAGCTTGCGGCTGATCCCGGAGGCGTTGCCACCGGGCACGTAGACCAGGTGCCGGCCGGAGAGCGCGACGTGGCTGGTCAACCGGGCCCCCTTGTGCCCGATCGGATCCTTGGTGACCTGCACCAGCACCGAGTCACCGGACCTGAGGGCCTGCTCGATCGAGCGGGCCCTGCCCTCCAGGCCGGTGGTGTCCCAGTTGACCTCGCCGGCGTACAGGACCGCGTTGCGTCCTCGGCCGATGTCGACGAACGCCGCCTCCATGCTCGGCAGCACGTTCTGTACCTTGCCGAGGTAGACGTTGCCGGCCATGGTCCCGGCGGAACTGCGGGTGACGTAGTGCTCGACCAGGACGCCGTCCTCGAGCACGGCGATCTGGGTCCGGTCGCCGCGCTGGCGCACCGCCATGACCCGGTCGACCGCCTCACGGCGGGCCAGGAACTCGGACTCGCTGAGGATCGGCGGGCGGGTCCGGCGCTGCTCGCGGCCGTCCCGGCGGCGCTGCCGCTTGGCCTCCAGCCGGGTCGAGCCGGAGACACCCTGCACCTCGTCGACCGTTCGGCGCGGCTCCCTGATCTTGACCACGGTGGGCACACCGTCGTCGTCGGTGCCGTCGGTGTCGCCGGCCCCCCGCCGACGCCGCCGTCGGCGTCGGCGGGTCATCCCGTCGCCCTCGGCCTCGTCGCCCTCGTCGGACTCGGACTCGGACTCGTCCGTCTCGGCCTGGACGGTCTCCTCGGCCGCGCCCTCCTCGGCGTCCTCGCCGTCCTCGGCGCCACCCTTGCCCCGGCCCCGGCCCCGGCGACCGCGTCGGCGGCGACGCCGGCCGCTCGCGGTCTCCTCGTCGTCCTCCTCCTCGGCGACCTCCTCGGCCGCGGCGGAGGGTTCCTCCTCGGGCTCGGTCACCACCGTCGGCTCGGCCTCCCGCCGGCCCCGGCGACGCCGCCGCGACGGTTCGGCCGGTTCCTCGGCGGCTTCCTCCTCGGCGGGCTGGGCGGCGGCAGCGCGGGCGGCGATCACCTCTTCCGGTGCCATGAACAGCACCGTCGGCGCGGTGAGGGCAGCCTTGCGACGGCGGGACCGGCCCTCGGGCTCGGCCGGCGCCGTCGTCTGGGCAGCGGCGTCAGGTTCGACGCCAGCCACCGGTTCGGTGGTCTCGGCCGGCTGTGCCGGATCGGCGGCACCCTCGGTGGGCAACGCGGCGGAGCCGAAGTCGGTGCCGGCCGCCGGTGCGAGATCGGCGTCGGTGGGCGGCGGTGTCGGCTCGGCCTGGGCGGGCGGCTCGGTCACGGCCTCGGCGGGCGCGGTCGTGGACTTCCGGCGCCGGGTACGGGTCACCTTGACCGGCGGCACCACGTCACTGTCGGCGGCCTCCGCCTCGGCCGCGGCCAACGGCTCCTCCACGGCCTTCTGCCCGGTGGTCGCCTTGCGTCGGCGGCGCGGCGTCTTCGCGGCCGGGTCGAGGTCACCGGAGACCGGGGCGAAGACCTCGGCCTGGGGTGCTTCGCCGCTGCCTGGGGTCGCCGAACCGGACGCGTCGACCGGTGCGTCGGTCTGCTCGGGCCGGCTGACCGAGGTGGCCCGGCGGCGGGTCGTCCGGCGGCGGGGGGCCGGCTCGGCGTTCGGCGCGCCAGCCAGGTCGGCGACGCCACCCAGGTCGGCGGTGCCGCTCAGGGCACCGGGGACCTCCTCCGGCGGGTCGGCGACCGGTTCGGGGTCGGCCGCGTCCTGCGGCGGGATCGCGCCGGTCACCTCCGCCGTGCTGTTCTCGGCGGTCTCGTCGGCCGGGTTGATGCCGGCCCGTTCGCTGCCCTCGGGCTCGTTCTCGAGCATGGACGTTCTCCAGTTCTGGCTTCCCCGGGCGCGGGTGAGCGCTGCCACGCAGGGTTGCCGCAAAAGGTGTTTCCCCGGGCGCACGGGGTGCGCGCCGGCGAAGTCTGCCTGCCTGGACGCCGACCGTCGGTCAGCGCCCGCCGATGGTTGCCCCGTCGCGGTCCGCGTCCAGCGGGTCCACGATCGCGCCCTGCGCGGTCAGCGTGCCCTGAGCCAGCCGGATCACCTTCGGGGCCACCGGCGGCTCCAGGCCGGCCACCACGCGGAAGCCGGAAAGGACGTCATCGGGCCGCACGGACGGGGTGACCTGCCGCACGACCAGTTCGAGTATCGCACACGGTACGACCGGGTCCCCGGAAGGCGTCGCCGAAGCGGCGATCACATCGATGTCGACGACTGCGGCCCGGGCGTCGAAGGTGCGCCGTCCCTGCTTGGTCATCCGCTCGACCAGCACCTCGTCGGCGGCGGTGAAGACGGCCACGGCCTTGGCCAGCACGTCGGGATCCACCTGCGGTAGCTCGATCCGCCAGCGGGACGCCTCGATCCGGTCGGGCAGGCTGGCACCGCTGGCCACCACGGCGTCGAGCACGTCGAGGCCGGGCGAGAGCGCCGCGTCCAGCGCCATCCGCAGCTGCTCCGGATCGACCGGCTCACGCAGGCCGATCTCCAGGTACTCCGCCTCGCTGGCCACCCCGGTCGGTGCCGCGCTGGCGTACGAGATCTTCGGGTGCGGAGTGAAACCCTGGGAGAAGGCGACCGGTACGCCGGCCCGGCGCAGCGCCCGCTCGAAGGCGCGGGCGAAGTCCCGGTGCGAGGTGAACCGCAGCGGGCCACGCTTGGCGTACCGGATCCGGACGCGCTGGACGACCGGTGCCTGGCCGCCCTCGGGCTGTGGTTTCCTACTGATCGTCGTGCTCCTCGGTGTCGGGCCCCACCCGTGCGCCGGACTACTGCTGGGCGCCGGCGGACAGCTTCAAGCCGTTGACCGGGGTCAACGGGAGCAGCTTCCGGCCGGTCGGGCCGATCTGGATCTCGGTGTCCATCGCCGGGCAGACGCCGCAGTCGAAGCAGGGCGTCCACCGGCAGTCGTCCTGCTCGTACTCGCCGAGCGCGTCCTGCCAGTCCTGCCAGAGCCAGTCCTTGTCCAGGCCCGAGTCCAGGTGGTCCCAGGGCAGGACCTCCAGCTCGTCGCGCTCCCGGGTGGTGTACCAGTCGAGGTCCACCCCGAAACCGGGCAGTACCTCAGCCGCCGCGTCCACCCAGCGCTGGTACGAGAAGTGTTCGCTCCAGCCGTCGAACCGCCCGCCGTTCTCCCAGACCCGGCGGATCACCGCGCCGACCCGACGGTCACCCCGGGACAGCAGGCCCTCGATCAGCGACGGCTCACCGTCGTGGTAGCGGTACCCGATGGCGCGCCCGAGCGAGCGGTCGGCGTTGATGGCCTGCTTGAGCAGCCGGAGCCGGTGATCGATGACCTCGGGTCGCTGCATGGCCGCCCACTGGAACGGGGTGTGCGGCTTGGGCACGAACCCGCCGATGGAGACGGTGCACCGGATGTCCTTGGAGCCGGTCGCGGCGCGCCCGGCCCGGATCACCTCGTGCGCCATGTCGGCGATCTCCAGGACGTCGGCGTCCGTCTCGGTGGGCAGACCGCACATGAAGTAGAGCTTCACCTGACGCCAGCCGTTGGTGTACGCGGTGACCACCGTACGGATCAGGTCGTCCTTGGACACCATCTTGTTGATGACCTTGCGGATCCGCTCCGACCCGCCCTCCGGGGCGAAGGTCAGGCCGGTCCGCCGGCCGTTGCGGGACAACTCCTGGGCCAGCTCGATGTTGAAGGCGTCCACCCGGGTCGACGGCAACGAGAGCGAGACGTTGGTGCCCTGGTACTGCTCGGCCAGGCCGGAGCACATGTCGCCGATCTCGGAGTGGTCGGCCGACGACAGCGACAACAGCCCCACCTCGTGGAAGCCGGAGAACTCCAGCCCCTGCTGCACCATCTGCCCGACCGTGGTGATCGAACGCTCCCGCACCGGACGGGTGATCATGCCGGCCTGGCAGAACCGGCAACCCCGGGTGCAGCCCCGGAAGATCTCCACCGCGTACCGCTCGTGCACCGTCTCGGCCAGCGGCACGAGCGGCTTCTTCGGGTACGGCCAGGCGTCCAGGTCCATCGTGGTGCGCTTGTGCACCCGGAACGGCACGTCCGCCCGGTTCGGCACGACCCGCTGGATCCGGCCGTCCGGCAGGTAGTCCACGTCGTAGAAGCGCGGCACGTAGACGCTCTCGGTACGGGCCAGCCGCAGCAGCAGCTCGTCCCGGCCGCCCGGGCAGCCCTCGGCCTTCCACTCCCGGACGATGCCGGTGATCTCCAGGACCGCCTCCTCGCCGTCGCCGAGCACGGCGGCGTCGACGAAGTCGGCAATGGGCTCGGGATTGAACGCGGCGTGCCCGCCGGCCACGATCACCGGGTCGGCGTCGGTGCGGTCGGCGGCGAGCAGCGGGATGCCGGCCAGGTCGATCGCGGCGAGCAGGTTGGTGTAGCCCAGCTCGGTGGCGAACGACACGCCGAACAGGTCGAAGTCGCGGACCGGACGGTGGGCGTCGACGGTGAACTGCGGCACGCCGTGGGCGCGCATCAGCTTCTCCAGGTCCGGCCAGACCGCGTAGGTGCGCTCGGCGAGGGTGTCCGGCAGCTCGTTGAGCACCTCGTAGAGGATCTGCACACCCTGGTTGGGCAGCCCCACCTCGTACGCGTCCGGGTACATCAGCGCCCACCGCACGGTCGCCGCGTCCCACTCCTTGACCACCGCGCCCAGCTCACCGCCGACGTACTGGATGGGCTTGGTCACCTGGGGCAGCAGCGGCTCCAGGCGGGGCCACACGGAGTTGGTCGCCACGGGACGCGAAGTGGTGGACGGGACGCTCATGATGCCCAAGGGTACGCGCCCGCCCACCGCCAGCCACTCATACCCGGGGGCTGTAGGCGGGCCGGAAGATGCCCTCGGGGTCGTACCAGTGCCAGGCACGCGCCACCCGCCTACCGGTCTCGCCCGGGTATACGCGGTCGAACGCCGCCGGCCGTGGCCGGCTCTCGAAGTTGACGTAGGCCCCGTCGGCATGTTTGGCCAGCCCGCTCCACGCCGCGTCCAGCGCAGCTGACCCCTGCGGTGGGAACACCGAGGCGATCACCAGAGTGTCCTGGTGCCGGTGTGGGTAGGCGGTCTCCGTCGCCGCCACGTCGTTTACCGCGCCGCCGACCGAGCGGAGCTGGATCAGGGCTCGGCCCGCGGCCCGCGTCACCGCCCGCGCCTGCTCGTCGCCCATACCAGTGAACAGACCGTTGGTGGTCAGGTTCGGTTGCTGGCCGACGTTGGCGTGCAGGTGGGACGTGGGCACCAGGGTCGGATACGGGACCAGGTCGATCCGGTCGTCGAGCAACGTGCCGATCTCGCGTAGCGGCGCGACAAGTGGCCGTACCCGGCGCAGGCTCTCGGCGGCCACCACCGCCGTGATCGACATGACTGTCATCGGTCCGTAGGGCATCAGCACGGCCGCCGTCGACAGCTCCCGGGGCGACCGGCGCAACACCTCCGCCCACTGCCGCACGGTGCTGCCGTCCGGCCGGGCCTCCACCGCGATCTGCGCCACCCCGACCTGCCGCAGTTCCACCGCCTCGATCTCGAAGGCCACCACGATGCCCACCCCGGCGCCGGCCCCGCGAACCGCCCAGAACAGCTCGGGTTCGCGGCGCGCGTCGGCACGTACCACCGTCCCGTCGGCCAGCACCACCTCGACCGCGCGTACGTGGTCGATGGTCAGGCCGTAGGAGCGCACCAGCCAGCCCACACCACCGCCGGTGGCCAGACCACCCACTCCGACATTTCCGTGGTCGCCGGAGCTGATCGCCAGACCGTGGGGTGCCAGGGCCCGGGCCACCTCGGCCCAGCGGGCTCCCGCCTGCACCCGGACCAGCCGGGCGGCGTGGTCGAGCACCTCGATCCGATTCAGCCCCGACAGGTCGATGACCACCCCGTCGTCGACGGACGACGAACCGGCCAGGCCGTGACCGCCGCTACGGACCGCGATCGGCCGGCCCTGCTCCCGGGCGTACCGCAGCGCGGCCACCACGTCGGCGGTGCTCCTCGGCAGCAGCACGGCCGCCGGAGTGGCCCGTCGGGTGTAGGTCGAGCGCAGGGTCGCGTACCTGCGGTCGCCAGGCGTCACGATTCGACCGGACAGCTGCTCGGGTACCGGTGCCAGTCCGGCGTTGCGCCCGTTCATCGCCGCCCCCGTACCACGCGCACCCGCTCGCGTACCGCCGGCGCGACCTCGTTGGCGAAGAGTTCGACCTGTGCCGTGGCGGCCGAGATCGGCCAGAACACGAAGGTGTCGAAGCCGAGTTCGACGGCCCACTCGGTAAGTGTGTTCACCCACAGGTCCACGTCGCCGACGAGCCCGGTGCCGCCCCGGTAGGAGCCGACGGCACCGATGACGTTGTAGATCCGTCGCACCCGCGCCGGGTCGCGGCCGGCCGCGCGGGCCGCCTCGTCGATGATCGCCTGCCGGGAGGGCACGTCGGCCGGCGGTACGTAGATGTTGAGCGGGGAAATCCACCCGTCGGCGTGCCGACCGACGACGGTGAGCATCCGGCGTTTCTGTGCGCCCACCCAGAGCGGCACCGGGGTGGGCGGCACCGGCCCGGCCACGTATCCCTCGACCGCGTGCTGGTCGCTGACGTGGCGGACCGGTTCGCCGGCCAGCGCCCGTCGCATGATCATCAGTGATTCCTCGGTGTACGCGACCATCTCCGCCCCGCTACGCCGGGCACCGCCCATGGCGGCGATGGCGTCCGTGCTGGCGCCGCCGCCGACCCCGAGGATCACCCGGCCCCGGCTCATCACGCCCAGCGAGGCGGCGGCCTTGGCCAACATGGCCGGCGGGCGTAGCTGGAGGTCGGCCACGTCGGTGAGGAAGGAGAGCCGCTCCGTCTCACCGGCCAGGTGACTGATCATCGTCCAGCTGTCGAGATGGCCGGGCTGGTAGGGATGGTCCTGCACGGCGAGCAGATCGTATCCGCCGTCGACCGCGGTTCGGGCGACGCGCCTGGTCGCGGCCAGGTTCTCGGCGGACGGATCCAGGCTGACGCCGAAAGTGATCGGATGTCCGTGATCGTTCATGACGTCAACGATCAGCGGTGGACCACAGCTGGGCAAACAGCAGGTTAGTCACTAACCTTAGGTAAGTGAGCGATGTCGAGACGAGTCTCCACGCGTACCGTCAGATCCCCGAGCCGGCCTGCCGTGGCTTCCAGGACGCCCTGGAGCTGGTCGGCCGCCGATGGACCGGCGCGATCCTGCTGGCCGCCGTACGCGGCGCCCGGCGGTTCGGTGAGTTCCGCGCCGCGGTGGCCGGCATCTCCGACAGACTGCTGGCCGCCCGGCTCAAGGAGCTGGAAGCCGACGGACTGATCGCACGTTCGGTGATCCCGAGTACCCCCGTGCAGATCAGGTACACCCCGACCGACCAGGGGCGGGAGCTGATGGCGGCGCTGCAACCGCTGATCACTTGGAGCCACCGCCGCACCCCCCGTTCGAGGTGATTGCCGGCGAGCAGCCGACTCGGGCCCGATGTCATCGACCGCGCCGCCGACCGAGCGCAGCCAGTCAGGCTGGTCTCCGCCGCCGCGCCCGCCCACGCCGGATCCCCTCGCTCGTCACCGCGTGAAAGAAGATCATGACGCCGATGCCGACCAGCCCGATGACCGGGCCGACGAACCAGCCCAACGCCCCACTGATGAAGTAGAGCGCCATGCCGACCACCGGGCGGGCCCGCTGGGTGGACACGAAGGCCCAGTCGACCCCCTCCCGGAGCAACATCGGGTGCCTACGGAGATAGGCGAAGAAGGCGAGCCAGGGTGCGGACATCGCGGCTGCGGTGAGGGCGTAGAGCACCACGGCGACCCGGCGGTCGCGGTCGGTGCCGCCGTGGGCGAAAGCTTCGGCGAGCACGGTGGTCGGGAACGGGATGATCACCACGCCGAGCAGCAGCCACAGGTTGATCCAGTTGAGGCCGACCGTGGTGCCGCGGATGAGGCGCAGCAGGGTGTGGTGGTTGAGCCAGATCACGCCGACATACCCGAAGGAGAGTAGGAAGGCGAGGTACGCCGGAGCCTGCTCGATCAGGGCGTGGAGCAGTTCTCCCGGCGCATGGTCGGGGACCTGGAGTTCGATCACCAACAGAGTGATCACGATGGCGAAGACCCCGTCGCTGAATCCGGTCATCCGGCCGATCTCGCTGACCGTTGGCGCACCGGATGCCGTCTCTTGCTCGGGCATAGGCCGAGACTAAAGGTGTCCATCCGGCCACCACCGGTGAACGGCACGCGCCGGCGGACCAGCTTGCATCGGCCGTCCCGTCAACCCGGGTCGGTCCCGGTGGCACACCGGTACTAACCTCGGACCGGCGCGAGAGGAGATTGCCGCGATGCCGGAGCCGCAGCCGGGAGCCGACCGGCCGGTCGACGGGAGCCGTCCGGATCAACGCCGGGATGGGGAGCCGGCGGTCACCCACGAAATGCCCACCGAACCGGCCGGGTCGGACGACCAGACGGCCGGGTCGGCCGACACCGGGCCGGACGCCGGCCAACCCATTGAGGCCGGTCCGCCCGAGGACGCCCGGTCCACCGGCGCCGTCTCCGACAACGGCAAGTCACCCATCCCGGCGGAACCGCAGGTCGGTCCGCAGGGCACCCGGGTGCTACCCGAGCCCGCGCCGGAGACGGCGACCCCGCGCTGGAGCGGCTCGGCCCCGGTGCCACCGGCCGCACCCCGCCGACCCGGGTGGGGCGAGTCGGCCGAACCCACCCCGCTGCCGATGCCGCCGGTGCCTCAGCCCGAGCATCAGACGCCGGTCGATCCCTGGGCCGGCGTCGACACCAGCGGCTGGGACCTCCCCTCGACCGACTTTCCCGCCCTGCCGCCGACGCTGTCCTACCCCAGCCCACCGCCGACCCGGCCGTACTCCGGACCCCCGGCACCGGTCTCGCCGGTTCCGCCGCCCCTGCCAGCGCCACAGCACCAGCCCCCGCCGCAGCACCAGCCCCCGCCCAGGGTCGGGCCGCAGCAGCAGCCGACGCCGCCCGGCCCATACCCGCCCGTTCCGGCCGGCCCACCGGCGCCACCACCGCCGCGTGGTCGGCGGGGCAAGCGGAAGGCCGCACCTGTGGCGCCACCGCCCGGCTGGCGGCCGCCCGCGGGGTACGTCCCGGTCCCGGTCCGCAAGCGTCGCCGTTGGCCCTGGTTGCTGCTGCTGACCCTGGCCTGCTGCTGCGGCTGTCCGGCCTACTACGGCGTGCCGATGGCCAGCCAGTACCCGGCCAAGGCCGCGTTGCCCCAGCAGGTGGCCGACCTGCGGCTGCGCGAGGACCCACGCAGCACCCGCGACGCGCGGCAGTTGGAGACCCAGATGCGCCAGTCGCACTGGCTCGCCGAGGACACCTTCGCCGGGATCTACCACACCAGCAACGGCAAGCGGGTGACCGTCTTCGGCGGCACCGGCTTCCGGTTCACCCCGTCGGCGGACGCCGACGCCGAGATCGAGCGACTCAAAGACCAGTACGCACTCGGCGAGAAGCAGATCATGGAGACCGGTGTCCGGGGCCGCCACGAGCGTTGCGCCGTGGGCCGCACCGATGGTGTCGGTGCGGTGGTGTGCACCTCGGCCGACCACGGCAGCATCACCACGGGTGTCTTCACCGGGCTCTCCGTGGAGGACAGCTCCCGGCTGCTGGGCACCCTACGGGACCAGATCGTCACCACCGACGGTTGACCGAGGCCGCCGGCCACCCGCCCAGCCATGCGTCAACGGGCGGCAAGCGGCTCAGCCGGCGTCGGTCTCTCCGCTGACCGGCGGATGGGCCCGCGGCGGCGCGTAGCGCGGCACGTACTCCTGGCCGGTGAGCTTCTGGATCTCACCCATCATCTCGTCGGTCAACTGTCGCAGCGACAGCCGGTCGTCCGAGCGGCCGGTGAAGTCGAGCGGCTTGCCGAACCTGATGGTGATCTTTCCGGTGAAGGGACGCGGCACCCGGGCACCGATCGGCTGCACCTTCTCGGTGCCGATCATGCCCACCGGGATGATCGGCACGCCGGCCGCGATGGCGAGCCGGACCGCCCCGGTACGTCCCCGGTACAGTCGCCCGTCCGGCGAACGGGTGCCCTCCGGGTACACCACCACCAGGTCACCGCCCTTGAGTGCCGGGATGGCTGCGTCGAACGCGGCCAGCGCGGCACGGCCGCCGGCCCGCTCCACCGGGATCGCGCCGAGACCGGTGAGGACGAACTTGGAGAAGCGGCCCTTGACGCCGGTGCCGGTGAAGTACTCGGACTTGGCCCAGAACGCCAGGTGCCGGGGCACCACCGTGCCGAGGAACAGCTCGTCGGCCACCGACAGGTGGTTGCCGGCGAAGATCGCGCCGCCCTGCTCCGGGATGTGCTCCAGCCCCTCCACCGTCGGACGGAACGCCAGCCGCATCGCGGGCCCCACGGTGAGCTTGCCGATGGTGTAGAGCAGCGGCACTGGTCCTCCGGCGGATCGAGTGAGGTAAGAGGCGGTGTCACCGTAGCGGACCGCCGCACGACGGCATGCGTGAGGTCGGGCCCATCCGCTGGCTGGGTGCGGGGGGCCCTCCCGGCCGGAAGGGCCCCCTTTCGGGCAACTCAGACCCGACGGACCACCACGGTCACGGGCACGCCCTCGCCGACCTCACCGGCGAAGCCGTCGATCCCGTCGATCCCGTCGGCGAAGTCGACGCTGTCGGCCAACACCTCCCGGACCACGAAGTCGCGGTACCCGGCCACCGCCGCCCGGACCTCGTCGGAACCCGACGCCGACACCACGATCCGATCGGACACGTCGAGGTCGGCGTCCCGGCGCGCCTGCTGCACCACCCGGACGAAGTCCCGGGCCAGCCCCTCGGCGGCAAGTTCGGCGGTGACCGTGGTGTCCAGCACCACCACCCCCTCGCCGCCGGGCAGCGGTGCCGAGTGCTCGGCGTCGGCGGCGACCAGGCGCAGCTCGTACTCGCCCTCGTCCAGGGTGACGCCGGCGGCCACCGGGGCACCGTCGACCAGCTCCCACTCCCCCGCCTTGACCGCCTTGATCACCTGCTGCACCTGCTTGCCGACCCGGGGCCCGAGCGCCCGCGGCACCACCGTCAACACCTGCTGGCAGTACGCCGACACCTCGTCGGTGACGTCGACCTCCTTCACGTTGACCTCGTCGGCGATCAGGTCGGCGAACGGCCGCAGTTGCCCGGCCACCGGACTGGCCACGGTCAGCTTCGCCAGCGGCAGCCGTACCCGCAGCCCCTTCGTCTTGCGCAGCGACAGCGTCGCGGAGGCCACCGCCCGCACCGCGTCCATCGCGGCGACCAGCTCGTGGTCGGCCGGGAACTCCTCGGCCACCGGCCAGTCGGTCAGGTGCACCGACCGCTCGCCGGTCAGCCCGCGCCAGATCTCCTCGGCGGTGAGCGGCGCCAGCGGCGCCACCACCCGGCAGAGTGTCTCCAGCACGGTCCACAGCGTGTCGAAGGCGTCTGCGTCGCCCGTCCAGAACCGGTCCCGGGAACGACGCACGTACCAGTTGGTCAGCGCGTCCAGGTAGGACCGGACGGTGGCGCAGGCCCCCGAGATGTCGTACGCGTCCATCTGCGCGCCGACCGTCGACACCAGCTCGTTCGTCTTCGCCAGCACGTACCGGTCGAGCAGGTGCGTCGAGTCGGTCCGCCGCCTCGCCCGGTACGAGTCGGCGTTGGCGTAGAGCGAGAAGAAGTACCAGACGTTCCACAACGGCAGCAGCACCTGCCGCACGGCGTCACGCACGCTCGACTCGGTGACCGGCATGTCCCCGCCCCGCAGCACCGGCGAGGACATCAGCATCCAGCGCATGGCGTCCGAGCCGTACGCGTCGAAGACGTGGTAAACGTCCGGGTAGTTGCGCAGGCTCTTGGACATCTTGCGCCCGTCGGAGCCGAGCAGGATGCCGTGGCTGATGCAGTTGCGGAACGCCGGCCGGTCGAACAGCGCGGTAGCCAGCACGTGCATGGTGTAGAACCAGCCGCGGGTCTGCCCGATGTACTCCACGATGAAGTCGCCCGGGTAGTGGTGCTCGAACCAGTCGGCGTTCTCGAACGGGTAGTGCACCTGGGCGAACGGCATCGAGCCGGACTCGAACCAGCAGTCCAGCACCTCCGGCACCCGCCTCATCATCGAACGCCCGGTCGGGTCGTCCGGGTTGGGGCGAACCAGATCGTCCACCGCCGGCCGGTGCAGGTCCGTCAGGCGTACCCCGAAGTCGCGCTCGATCTCGGCCAGCGACCCGTACACGTCGACCCGGGGATGGTTCGGGTCGTCGGACTTCCACACCGGGATCGGCGAGCCCCAGAACCGGTTGCGGCTGATCGACCAGTCCCGGGCGTTGGCCAGCCACTTGCCGAACGAGCCGTCCTTGATGTGCCCCGGCGTCCAGTTGATTTGCTGGTTCAGCTCGACCATCCGGTCCTTGAACGTGGTCACCGCGACGAACCACGAAGACACCGCCTTGTAGACGAGCGGCGTGTCGCAGCGCCAGCAGTGCGGGTACGAGTGGGTGTAGGTGTCCTGCTTGAGCACCACCCCCCGCTCCTTGAGCTGACGGATCACCGGCTTGTTGACGTCGAAGACCTGCTCGCCCTCGAAGGGCGGGACCAGCGCGGTGAACCGGGTGTGATCGTCCACCGTGACGATGGTCGGGATGCCGGCCGCGTTGCAGACGTTCTGGTCGTCCTCACCGAACGCGGGGGCCAGGTGCACGATCCCGGTGCCGTCCTCGGTGGTCACGAAGTCCGCGCCGAGCACCTGGTACGCGTTGTCACCCGCGTGGGCGACCAGGAAGTCGAACAGCGGGGTGTAGCGGCGACCGACCAGGTCCGCGCCGCGCACCGTGCCGACCTGCTGGTACCCGTCGAGTTCCGTGGCGTACGCGCCGAGCCGAGCCGCGCCCACCAGGTGGTGGACGCCGTCGCGCTCCAGCACCGCGTACTCGATGTCCGGACCGACGGCGAGCGCCAGGTTCGACGGCAGGGTCCACGGCGTGGTTGTCCAGACACCCAGCCGCACCGGCCCCCGGAGCAGTTCCGGCGCCGAGTCGTCGGGGGTCAGCTCGAACCACACCGACAGCGTCGGGTCGTGCCGGTCGCGGTAGACGTCGTCCATCCGGGTCTCGGTGTTCGACAGTGGCGTCTCGCACCGCCAGCAGTACGCCAGCACCCGGAAACCCTCGTAGACCAGGCCCTTGTCGTGCAGGGTCTTGAAGGCCCACATGACGCTTTCCATGTAGTCCAGGTCGAGGGTCTTGTAGTCGTTGGTGAAGTCGACCCAGCGGGCCTGGCGGGTGACGTAGCGCTCCCAGTCCTGGGTGAACTCCAGCACCGAGCTGCGGCACGCGTCGTTGAAGCGGGCCACGCCGAGGTCGAGGATCTCCGCCTTGCTGGTGATGCCGAGCTGCTTCTCGGCGACCACCTCGGCGGGCAGGCCGTGGCAGTCCCAGCCGAAGCGCCGCTCCACCCGCCGGCCACGCATCGTCTGGTAACGCGGCACCACGTCCTTGACGTAGCCGGTGAACAGGTGGCCGTAGTGGGGCAGGCCGTTGGCGAACGGCGGGCCGTCGTAGAAGACGTACTCGTTCTTCCCGTCGTCGCCGGCCGGGCGGGCGTCCACGGACGCCTCGAAGGTCTTGTCGGCCGTCCAGTGCTCCAGGACCCGGCGCTCGACCGCGGGCAGGTCCGGGCTCGCCGGTACGCCGCCGGCGGTCGGGTCGTGCAACGGATAGGCCATCGCCGGTCGCTCTCCTCGCTGACGCTCACTGTCGTGGGTCTGCGAGGACGAGCCCTGCCGGTACGCCGTCACCGGCGCGCCGGGCCAAGCCCGCGGTACCACCCCGCTTGACGGTCAGGATCGACCGCCCGCTCGTTAGGCCGGCGATAACGGGCCGCCCCGTCCGGTTCTACTGAGCCGGTCACCCGGCCGTTCTTCCGGAAGCTCCCCGGTGATAGCCGGATCATCGCCCTACCCACCCATGATACCCACCCCACCCCGTGCCCTCCTCCCCAATAACCCCCCACGCCCCGCCCGCCACCCCTCCCGCCGATCATGAAGTTGTTGTCGGCCAGCCTCGGCGTGTCGCGACAACAACTTCATGATCGCCGCTGCGGTCAGGTCGGGGACGGGTGCGCGAGCGGGTGCATGAGCGGGGTCACACGGGCCGGTGGTCACGCGGGAGGGTCGGCGATCCGTCGAGGGGGTGTCAGACGAACTGTCGGGGAGGTTGTCATGCAGCGGATCAACGTGGCCGAGGTGGCGCCGGAGGCCTTCGGCGCCGTGCTGGGGCTGGAGAAGTACGTCCGGGCCAACGTCGAGCACACCGTGCTGGAACTGGTGAAACTGCGCGCGTCGATGCTGAACGGCTGCGCGTTCTGCGTCGACATGCACAGCCGGGAGGCGCTCGGCGCCGGCGAGTCGAGCCGGCGACTGTTCGCGGTGGCCGCCTGGCGGGAGGCGCCCTTCTTCGACGAGCGGGAACGCGCCGCGCTCGCGTTGACCGACGCGGTCACGAAGCTGGGCGAGCACGGCGTACCCGACGACGTCTGGGACGCCGCGTCGAAGGTCTGGTCGGAGAAGGCCCTCGCCGACCTGGTTCTGGCCATTGCCACAATCAACGTGTGGAACCGGATCGCGGTGACCTTCCGCAACGAGCTGCCGACGGACGTGTGAGTCCGGTCGACGCGGCGCAGGCGGCCGGTGCGCTCGACGCGCACCGGCCGATGCTGCTCGGGCTGGCCTACCGGTTACTGGGTAGCCGCCACGACGCCGAGGACGTCCTCCAGGAGGCGTACCTGCGCTGGGTGCGGGTCGACCGCGCCGAGGTGAGCGAGCCGCGACGCTACCTGTCCCGGGTGGTGACCCACCTGTCGATGGACCGGCTGCGGGCCCGGCAGGCCGCCCGCGAGACGTACGTCGGGTCGTGGTTGCCGGAGCCGGTGCCGACCGCGCCGTCGCCGTTCGGGCCGTTGGAGCGTGCCGAGCTGCGCGACTCGCTCTCCACCGCGCTGCTACACCTGCTGGAACGGCTCACCCCGCCGGAGCGCGCCGTCTACGTGCTGCACACCGCCTTCGAGCTGCCCTACGCGGAGATCGCCGAGCTGCTGGACCGCTCCGCCGAGGACTGCCGTCAGTTGCACCACCGGGCGAGCGTGCGGATCGGGCGCGACAAGCGCCGGTTCACCGCCGACCGGGCCGAGCAGGAGCGGCTGCTGGAGGCGTTCGTCGCCGCCGCGACCGACGGTGACCTGGCCGCGCTCACCGACCTGGTCGCCGCGGACGCGACCGCGTGGAGCGACGGCGGCGGTCGGGTACGGGCCGCCCGCAACCCGATCACCGGCGCCGACCGGGTGATCCGGTTCCTGCTGGGCATCCGGGCGAAGGGCTGGCCGCTCGCGGTGCGGCGCACGGAACTCAACGGCCAGCCGGCCGCCGTGGTGACCACCGCGGCCGGTGACGCGTACGCGGTCACCCTCGGCACGGCCGCCGGCCGGATCACCGACGTCTTCCTGGTGGCCAACCCGGACAAGCTGCCCTGGGCGGCCTGAGCCGACCTGCTGGCTCAGCCCAGCTCGGGGAACCAGAGCGCCAGCTCGCGCTTGGCGCTGTCGGCCGAGTCGGAGGCGTGCACCAGGTTCTCCCGGTTGGACAGGGACAGGTCACCACGGATGGTGCCGGCGGCGGCCTTTCGCCCGTCGGTGGCCCCGATCAGGCCCCGTACCACCTCGATCACCTGGTCGCCGGAGAGCACCAGAGCGACCAGCGGGCCACCGGTCATGAACGCCTTCAGCGGCGGGTAGAACGCCTTGTCGACGTGCTCGGCGTAGTGCTCGTCGGCCAGCGCGGCGTCCATCGTCCGGGACACCATGGCGTCGATCCGCAGCCCCTTGCGCTCGAACCGGGAGATGATCTCGCCCACCAGTCCTCGGCGTACCGCGTCGGGCTTGATCAGGACGAGCGTGCGGTCGTCCGGGCTGCTGCTGGACACGCTGGGTTCCTCCTCAGAGCGGAAGCCGGTCAGGCTGGGTACGGTCAGCCTAGCGACCCGGTCCCGGCGCCGGCGCGGTGGCCGGCCTTCCCCCGGCCCCCGATCCGGCCTAGCCTGGCCCTGACCCCCGGGAGGTCCACTGTGGCGAATGGTGGCGGCAACCGACCCATCGCACCGGTACGCAAGTTGATCGCCGCGGTGCTGGGCACCGTGGCCACCTTCGTCATCCTCTTCGGCCTGGGCATGACCAGCTGGGCGATCGTCGCGCTCGGTGTCGCCCTGCTCGCCCTGGCGATCGCGCTGGCCACCGTGCGCGGTGGCGGTCGCACCTGGGTCGTCGGCGCCGGCCACGTGCACAGCGCCTCCGAGCCACCGACCCAGTACGCGTTCGGTCGCTGCGAACTCCAACTGGTGATCGACGCTCCCGGGCTGCCACCCCGCTCGAAGAAGATCATCGAGCCGCGGGTTCCGGTGTCGAAGTGGCCGTCGCTGGGGCAGACCCTGCCGATCCGGGTGGCGTTGGACGACCCGCGACACGTCCGCGTGCTCTGGGACGAGGTGCTCACCCACACCGAGGCCGGCAGCACCGCCGACCTGCCCCCCGAGTTCGCCACGGCGCCGCCGGACGAGGTGCTGATCGGGCAGGAGGCGCCGCCCTGGGCCGGCCGGACGCCGGAGGACGACTTCCACGACCCCTCGGGCGAGCCACCCGACGGCCCGTTCGGTGGTCCGTCGGACAGCCGACCGCACGACGCCGTCGTCGAGACCGTCGAGCACGTGGAGCACCACGAGACGGTGCGGGTACGCCAGCGGCCGGGCCGGCCGGTCGTGCTGGAGGGGACCGTGGTGGAACGCTCCGACGAGCATCGGCTGCCCCGCCGTGCCACGCCCGCCCCACGGACACCGGCCGAGGAACGGTTCACCGAGCCACGACCGGCCGAGGAACCCCTCAGCACCGCGGCGACCTCCGCCGGGGACGAACCTGCCGACCAGGTGGCCGATCCGGGGGCCTCGGGGCGAGCCACGCAGCCGCCGACCGGCCCGGCCGCCGGCCTGACCGACCCGATGGATCCGCTCGACCCGCTCGACCTGCCGCTCGACGACCCGGAACCGGGTCCGGTGGTCACCGCGAACCGCCCGCCGGCAAGCGGCCACCCGCAGCCGGCTGCCGACCGGACGGGCGCGGTCGACGCGGGGGAACTGGACGAGGCGATCTTCGGCTTCGACCCGGACGCCGCCGACCTGGCGGCCCCGATCAGCGGGGTGGGCATCACCCTGCTGGTTACCGAGTTGTCCCGCTCCCTGGAGTTCTACCGGGACCGGCTCGGGTTCACCGAGGTCGACCGGGGTGCCGCCAACGCGGTGCTCTCCTCGGGGACGACCCGCCTGGTGCTCCGCGAGGTGACCGGGGCCCAACCGATCAGTCGCCGGCTGGTCCACGTCAACCTGGACGTGGACGACATCCAGTCGGCGTACCAGCGGCTGCGCGAGTCCGGCGTCCGGTTCACCTACCCGCCCCGGGTGGTCAACCGTGGCAGCAAGCTGGAGGTGTGGGCGGCGGCGTTCCGTGACCCCGACGGGCACGGCATCGCGCTGACCCAGTGGCGGGAACTCGCCGAGGCGTGACCGAGGCCCGGGGCCGCCAGTGGCCTGACGCGCCCGCCCGGTCGCCCTCAGCCCAGGATCACCCGACGCACGTGCAGCGCGTACGCCCACACCAGCGCGAACATCACGCCCAGCACGAACAGGGACCAGTGCAGCAGGCCGGACAGCAGCAGCAGTCCCTGCAACACGGTGCCGGCATGCCAGGCCCACGGCCGACGCATCATGCCGGCGAGCAAGGCGGCGACCACGGCCAGCGTCACGACCACGGCGATCGCCGCGCCACCGAGATCAGCACCGACCGCCCGGATCGGCTGGATCGCCAGCAGCAGCACCAGCGCCTCCAGGGCGAGCGCGGCCGCACCGAGCCCGCGTACCGCCCGCTGCGGATTGCGCAGGCCCGATCGACGGGGCTGGCCGTCGCCGTCGCCGGTCATCGCTTCAGCAGCCGACGGGCGTCGGCCACGGTCACCACGGAACCGGTGATGAGCACCCCGACGCCGGCCAGCTCGCCCGGCACGTCCTCCTCGGCCAGCGCCACCGCCGCCTCGATGGCGTCCGGCATCTCCTCGGCCACCTCGACCCGATCCGGGCCGAACACCTCCGCGGCCAGCGCCGCCAGCTCCTTCACCGGCAGCGCCCGGGGTGAGCTGTTCCGCGTCACCACGAGTTGGTCGACCACCGGCTCCAGCAGCTCCAACATGGCGGCGGCGTCCTTGTCGGCGAGGGTACCCACGACGGCGACCAGCTTGCTGAACGCGAACTCCTCCTGCAACGCGGTGACCGTCGCCGCCATGCCCTGCGGGTTGTGTGCCCCGTCGAGCAGGATCGTCGGCGCGGAACGCACCCGCTCCAACCGCCCCGGGGAGCTGGCGGCGGCGAAGCCTTCCCGCACCGCCTCCACGTCGAGCTGCCGGCGGGCACCCGCACCGAGGAACGCCTCGACGGCCGCCAGCGCCACCGCCGCGTTCTGCGCCTGGTGGGCACCGTGCAGCGGGACGAAGACCTCCTCGTACACCCCGCCCAGCCCTTGCAGGGTGAGCACCTGGCCACCGACCGCCACGGCTCGGCGCAGTACGCCGAACTCCGAGCCCTCCCGGGCCACGGTCGCACCCACCTCCGCGCAGCGTTGCAGGATCGGCCGGGCGGCCTCCTCCTCCTGGGCAGCGCAGATCACCGTGGCACCGGGGTGGATGATGCCGGCCTTGGCCACCGCGATGTCCTGGAGCGTGTCACCGAGCCACTCGGTGTGGTCGAGCCCGACCGGGGTCAGGACGCACACCCCCGCCTGGATGACGTTCGTGGCGTCCTCGGCACCGCCGAGACCCACCTCGATCACGGCCACGTCCACCGGCGCGTCGGCGAAGGTGGCGAAGGCCAGCGCCGTGGTCATGTCGAAGTAGGTGAGCGGCTCGGCCGAACGGTCGTCGACCAGTTCGGCGAGCGGCTTCACCTCCTGGTACACGGCGGTGAACCGGGCCTCGTCCACCGGTTCGCCGTCGAGGCTGATCCGCTCCCGCACCGTTTCCAGATGCGGGCTGGTGTACCGCCCGGTGTGCAGCCCGAAGGCCCGCAACAGCGAGTCGATCATCCGGGCCGTGGAGGTCTTGCCGTTGGTCCCGGTCAGGTGGATCGACGGATAGGCCCGCTGCGGGCTACCCAGCAGATCCAGCAGGGACGAGATGCGGTCCAGCTCGAAGACCATCCGGGTGAAGCCGCGCCCGGCCAGCTCGGCCTCCACCTGCGCGAAGGCGGCCCGCTCCGCCCGGCCGGCGCGCTCACCGCCCGCACCAGCCCGGTCACCGGTACGGGCGCGGTCGGTCGGTTCGGTGGCTGCGGCATCCGCGCTTTCGGCACGGACAGGTGCCGTGCGGTCGACAGGGTCGGTCACGAGGAAAGCGCCTCCAGTGCGGCGTCGATGCGGGCCAGATCGGCCTCGGCCACCGCCAACCGTTCGCGGATCTTGGAAACGACGTGCTCGGGGGCCTTACCGACGAACGCCGGGTTGCCCAGCTTCGCCCGGGCCTGTCCCGCCTCCTTCTCCGCCGCCGCGCGGTCCTTGGTCAACCGGGCCCGCTCGGCGGCAACGTCGATCGAGCCCCGGGTGTCCAACGCGACACTGACCTCGCCCGGCATGGCCAGCGTCGCACTGGCCTGGAAATCGTCGCCGGCCGGATCCAGGCGGGCCAGCGACCGGATCAACGGCTCGTGCGCCGACACACCGGCACCGGACAGCCCGTCCAGTCGGGCCGCGACCCGCTGGGTCGGGCGCAGACCCTGGTCGGAGCGGAACCGACGGACCTCGGTCACCACCCGTTGAAGGGTGGCCACCTCCGTCTCGGCCGCGTCGTCGACCAGCGCCCGGTCGGCCGTGGGCCAAGCCGCCGTCAGCACCGTCTCGCCGCCGGTGAGTGCCGTCCACAGCTCCTCCGTGACGAACGGGATCACCGGGTGCAGCAGCCGCAGCAGCTGGTCCAGCACGTGGCCGAGAACCCGGCGGCTGACCTCGGCCGGTTCGCCACCGCCGGCCAGCACCGGCTTGCTCAGCTCCACGTACCAGTCGCAGACGTCGTCCCAGGCGAAGTGGTACAGCAGGTCGCAGACCTTGGCGAACTCGTACGCCTCGAACTGCTCGTCGACCTCGGCGGTGACGTGGGCCAACCGGGACAGGATCCACCTGTCGATCGTCGACAACGTGTCGACGGCCGGCATCGGACCGCTGGTGTGGGCACCGTTGATCAACGCGAACCGGGTGGCGTTCCAGAGCTTGTTGCAGAAGTTGCGCGAGCCCTGGCACCACTCCTCGCTGACCGGCACGTCACCGCCGGGGTTGGCGCCCCGGGCCAGGGTGAACCGGGTGGCGTCGGCGCCGTACCGGTCGATCCAGTCCAGCGGGTCGACCACGTTGCCGAACGACTTGGACATCTTCTTGCCGTGCTCGTCGCGGACCATCCCGTGCAGGGCGATCACGTCGAACGGCTGCCGGCCGTCCATCGCGTACAGGCCGAACATCATCATCCGGGCGACCCAGAAGAACAGGATGTCGTACCCGGTGACCAGCACGCTTGTCGGGTAGAACTTCGCCAGCTCCGGGGTCTGCTCCGGCCAGCCCAGCGTGGAGAACGGCCAGAGCCCGCTGGAGAACCAGGTGTCCAGCACGTCCTCGTCCTGGTGCCAGCCCGCACCGGTCGGTGGTTGTTCATCGGGGCCGACGCAGACCACCTCGCCGGCCGGGCCGTACCAGACCGGGATCCGGTGGCCCCACCAGAGCTGCCGGGAGATGCACCAGTCGTGCATGTTGTCGACCCAGGCGAAGTAGCGCTTGGCCAGCTCCGCCGGCTCGATGCGCACCCGGCCGTCGCGTACCGCGTCGCCGGCCGCCTTGGCCAGCGGCGAGGTGTTGACGAACCACTGCAACGACAGCCGAGGCTCGACGGTGGTGCGGCACCGGGAGCAGTGGCCGACGGCGTGCACGTACGGCCGCTTCTCGGCGACGACGCGTCCCTCGGCGCGCAGCGCGGCCACGATCGCCGGCCGGGCCTCGAACCGGTCCAGCCCTTCGAACGGGCCGGGCGCGGTGATCACCCCTCGCTCGTCCATGATCGTCAGGGTGGGCAGGTCGTGCCGCTGCCCGATCTCGAAGTCGTTCGGGTCGTGCGCCGGGGTCACCTTCACCATGCCGGTGCCGAACGACGGGTCCACGTGCGCGTCGCCCACGATCGGGATGCGCCGCCCGGTCAGCGGCAGGTCGACCTCGGTGCCGATCAGGTGGCGGTACCGCTCGTCGTCCGGATGCACGGCGACCGCCGTGTCACCGAGCATCGTCTCCGCCCGGGTGGTGGCCACCACCACCTCGTCGCTGTAGCGGATCGACACCAGCTCGCCGTCGTCGTCGGTGTGCTCGACCTCGATGTCGGACAGGGCGGTCAGGCAGCGCGGACACCAGTTGATGATCCGGTTCGCCCGGTAGATCAGGCCGTCGTCGTACAGCTTCTTGAACATCGTCTGGACGGCGCGGGACAGGCCGTCGTCCATGGTGAAGCGTTCCCGGTCCCAGTCGACCGAGTCACCGAGCCGGCGCATCTGGCCGAGGATCGCGCCGCCGGAGGAGGCCTTCCACTCCCACACCCGCTCGACGAACTTCTCCCGGCCCAGGTCGTGACGGGACAGCCCCTGCGCGGCGAGCTGCCGCTCGACCACGTTCTGGGTGGCGATGCCGGCATGGTCCATGCCCGGCAGCCAGAGCGCCTCGTAGCCCTGCATCCGCTTGCGCCGCACCAGGGCGTCCTGCACGGTGTGGTCCAACGCGTGACCCATGTGCAGCGATCCGGTGACGTTCGGCGGCGGGATGACGATGGTGAAGGGCTCCCGGTCACTGTCCGCGGCGGCCCGGAATCGACCGTCGGCTACCCACTGCTCGTACCGCCGCTGCTCTACCTCACCCGGCTGGTACTGGCCGGCGAGGGTCGGGGCGTCGGGGCGTCGGGCATCCAGTCTCTCGGTCACCCTGAAAGTCTACGGAGCGCTTCGACGGACCCGACGTGCGCCACCTGTCGTTCGCGTACGGTGTCGGCTATGTCCGACGCACATCTCAGCGCCCGCCACCTCGACGAGGGCGGTTCGCCGGTCGACCTGACCGACGAGCCGATCGAGCTGGGCGACCGCGAGCCGGCAGCCGGCGCCGACCGGCCCGACGTACCCGCCCGGCGACGGCGCCTGGCCGTGGTGGTGGTACTCGCGATCGTCGCACTGGTGGGTGTCGGTGCGCTGGGCTCGTGGGGCTGGCGGATCGTCCAGCAGAAGGACGCCCGGCTCGCCCAGCCCGAGCAGGTCGCCGGGCTTCGGCTGGATAGCAGCGACCGGGCCGCCAGCACGGCCGACTACCTGCGCAGCGGGCTGGCCGCCGACATCGAGCTGGACAGCAGCTTCGGTGCGGTCTACCAGGATCCGGCCGATGCCCGGAGATCCGTACTGATCTTCGGGGGGACGACCCTGCTGTGGCAGCCGGAGCGGGATCTGGAGAGTCTGTTCGAGCTGATGGCCGACGAGACCGCAGCCGTTACCGGACTCCGCGGCGTGTCGCCTGGTCGGCTGGGCGGCGTGATGAAGTGTGGCAGCACCGGCGGCGAAGGCGGCGATTTCGCGGTCTGCGGCTGGGCCGACCACGGCAGCGTGGTGCTGGCGATGTTCCCCGGCCGTTCGGTCGACGAATCCGCCGGCCTGCTTCGGCAGCTCCGGGAAGGCATGCAGACCCGCGCCTGACCGCGCCCGATCCAGTTGCGGCGCTGCCGGTCGGCCTACCCGGACCTTGATCCGTCCCGGAACCGTGGCGCGCACCGCGATGCTCCTGAAACGCGTTCAGGGCCACCCTTGGTGGGTGGCCCTGAACGGAAGTGTGTCCGGCGGTGTCCTACTCTCCCACACCCTCCCGGGTGCAGTACCATCGGCGCTGGAGGGCTTAGCTTCCGGGTTCGGAATGTGACCGGGCGTTTCCCCTCCGCCATGACCGCCGTAACCTTATCAACATGTCAAACAACACCAATTTGCTGACACTATCGTGTCAGGGGTGTGTGTTTGTTTGTTGTGAGTTACACAGTGGACGCGAGCGATCGTTGTAGTCAAGTCCTCGGCCTATTAGTACCGGTCAACTGAACCCGTTACCGGGCTTACATTTCCGGCCTATCAACCCAGTCGTCTAGCTGGGGGCCTTACCCACCCGAAGGTGGTGGGATACCTCATCTTGAAGCAGGCTTCCCGCTTAGATGCTTTCAGCGGTTATCCCTTCCGAACGTAGCTAACCAGCCGTGCCCCTGGCGGGACAACTGGCACACCAGAGGTTCGTCCGTCCCGGTCCTCTCGTACTAGGGACAGCCCTTCTCAAGTATCCTACGCGCACGGCGGATAGGGACCGAACTGTCTCACGACGTTCTAAACCCAGCTCGCGTACCGCTTTAATGGGCGAACAGCCCAACCCTTGGGACCTGCTACAGCCCCAGGATGCGACGAGCCGACATCGAGGTGCCAAACCATCCCGTCGATATGGACTCTTGGGGAAGATCAGCCTGTTATCCCCGGGGTACCTTTTATCCGTTGAGCGACACCGCTTCCACACGCAAGTGCCGGATCACTAGTCCCGACTTTCGTCCCTGCTCGACCCGTCAGTCTCACAGTCAAGCTCCCTTGTGCACTTGCACTCAACACCTGATTGCCAACCAGGCTGAGGGAACCTTTGGGCGCCTCCGTTACCCTTTAGGAGGCAACCGCCCCAGTTAAACTACCCACCAGACACTGTCCCTGAACCGGATAACGGTCCGAAGTTAGATACCCGAATCAACCAGAGTGGTATTTCAAGATTGCCTCCACCCATACTGGCGTATGAGCTTCACCGGCTCCCACCTATCCTACACAAGCCGACTCAAATACCAATGTCAAGCTATAGTAAAGGTCCCGGGGTCTTTCCGTCCTGCCGCGCGTAACGAGCATCTTTACTCGTACTGCAATTTCGCCGGGCCTGTGGTTGAGACAGTGGGGAAGTCGTTACGCCATTCGTGCAGGTCGGAACTTACCCGACAAGGAATTTCGCTACCTTAGGATGGTTATAGTTACCACCGCCGTTTACTGGCGCTTAAGTTCTCCGCTTCGCCCCGAAGAGCTAACAGGTCCCCTTAACGTTCCAGCACCGGGCAGGCGTCAGTCCATATACATCGAATTACTTCTTCGCATGGACCTGTGTTTTTAGTAAACAGTCGCTTCCCCCTGCTCTCTGCGGCCATACAACGCTCCACCCGCGCGGGGCTTCACGTCTCCGGCCCCCCTTCTCCCTAAGTTACGGGGGCAATTTGCCGAGTTCCTTAACCACAGTTCGCCCGATCGCCTCGGTATTCTCTACCTGACCACCTGTGTCGGTTTGGGGTACGGGCCGCTCGAAACTCGCTAGAGGCTTTTCTCGGCAGCATAGGATCACTGACTTCACCTGAATCGGCTCGGCATCACGTCTCAACCTTCATGCACCACGGATTTGCCTATGATGCGGTCTACACGCTTACCCCGGCACAACCACCGGCCGGGCTCAGCTACCTTCCTGCGTCACCCCATCGCTTGACTACTACCCGCCAGGTTCCCACGCTCCCCAACCTCGACCCGAAGGTCTCGGCTGGTTCGGGTGGTTAGCACAACGAGGTTCGTCAGGGACGCTCCTTCGCGGGTACGGGAATATCAACCCGTTGTCCATCGACTACGCCTCTCGGCCTCGCCTTAGGTCCCGACTCACCCAGGGCGGATTAACCTGGCCCTGGAACCCTTGGTCATCCGGCGGAAGGGTTTCTCACCCTTCTTTCGCTACTCATGCCTGCATTCTCACTCGTGCCGCGTCCACAACTCGATCACTCGGCTGCTTCACCCCCGGCACGACGCTCCCCTACCCACCCACACACCTGCACACCACCCCGAAGAGTGATGCGAAGTCATTGTGTGAGTGCCACAGCTTCGGCGGTGTGCTTGAGCCCCGCTACATTGTCGGCGCGGAACCACTTGACCAGTGAGCTATTACGCACTCTTTAAAGGGTGGCTGCTTCTAAGCCAACCTCCTGGTTGTCTATGCGACCCCACATCCTTTTCCACTTAGCACACGCTTAGGGGCCTTAGCTGGTGATCTGGGCTGTTTCCCTCTCGACTACGAAGCTTATCCCCCGCAGTCTCACTGCCGCGCTCTCACTTACCGGCATTCGGAGTTTGGCTGATTTCGGTAAGCTTGTAGGCCCCCTAGACCATCCAGTGCTCTACCTCCGGCAAGAAACACACGACGCTGCACCTAAATGCATTTCGGGGAGAACCAGCTATCACGGAGTTTGATTGGCCTTTCACCCCTAACCACAGGTCATCCCCCAACTTTTCAACGTTGGTGGGTTCGGCCCTCCACACGGTCTTACCCGCGCTTCAGCCTGCCCATGGCTAGATCACTCCGCTTCGGGTCTAGAACATGCGACTCAAACGCCCTCTTCAGACTCGCTTTCGCTACGGCTCCCCCACACGGGTTAACCTCGCCACATGCCACTAACTCGCAGGCTCATTCTTCAAAAGGCACGCCGTCACCCCGCAAGGCTCCGACGGATTGTAGGCGAACGGTTTCAGGTACTATTTCACTCCCCTCCCGGGGTACTTTTCACCATTCCCTCACGGTACTCGTCCGCTATCGGTCACCAGGAAGTATTTAGGCTTACCAGGTGGTCCTGGCAGATTCACGGCAGATTTCAGGAGTCCGCCGCTACTCGGGAACACCCACAGAAGACCAGCTGCTTTAACCTACCGGACTATCACCGTCTACGGTCAGCCTTTCCAGACCATTCAGCTAACAACTGGCTTTATCACTCCTCACACGAGTGTCAGCTCGTGTAGCAGGGTCCCACAACCCCGACCACGCAACCCCTGACAGGTATCACACGCAACCGGTTTAGCCTCAATCCGCTTTCGCTCGCCACTACTCACGGAATCACTATTGTTTTCTCTTCCTACGGGTACTGAGATGTTTCACTTCCCCGCGTTCCCTCCACACACCCTATGAGTTCAGGTGCAGGTGACATCACATGACTGATGCCGGGTTACCCCATTCGGACACCCTGGGATCACAGCTCGGTTGACAGCTCCCCCAGGCCTATCGCGGCCTCCCACGTCCTTCATCGGCTCCTGGTGCCAAGGCATCCACCGTCCGCCCTTGACAACTTGACCACAAAGATGCTCGCGTCCACTGTGCAATTCTCAACAAACAACCAACCCACAACCCACCACCCCGCACCAGCAACACCACCCCACAACAAGGGCAACATCCGGTATGCGAGGCCAGGCCATGCCTGGCAGCCGGCGGCCATCCCCACCACGGGAACGCCGCTCACAGCCTCTGAAAGACCAACCACACGGGTTGTTCCTTCAGGACCCAACAGGGTGCCATCCGTCGACCACCAGCCGCACCACAACCCCGTTCCCACCACCACAGTGGCTGTACTAAGAAGATCATGGCCGTTGCCGGCACCGACTCACCAGTGTCTCCGCCAATGAGCACCCCACCATCACACTCGGACAGCGCGGGCTCCATACCCGCCTTCGCGGGATGGTGCTCCTTAGAAAGGAGGTGATCCAGCCGCACCTTCCGGTACGGCTACCTTGTTACGACTTCGTCCCAATCGCCAGCCCCACCTTCGACGGCTCCCTCCACAAGGGTTGGGCCACCGGCTTCGGGTGTTGCCGACTTTCGTGACGTGACGGGCGGTGTGTACAAGGCCCGGGAACGTATTCACCGCAGCGTTGCTGATCTGCGATTACTAGCGACTCCGACTTCACGGGGTCGAGTTGCAGACCCCGATCCGAACTGAGACCGGCTTTTTGGGATTCGCTCCACCTCACGGTATCGCAGCCCATTGTACCGGCCATTGTAGCATGCGTGAAGCCCTGGACATAAGGGGCATGATGACTTGACGTCATCCCCACCTTCCTCCGAGTTGACCCCGGCAGTCTCCCATGAGTCCCCAACCGAATTGCTGGCAACATGGGACGAGGGTTGCGCTCGTTGCGGGACTTAACCCAACATCTCACGACACGAGCTGACGACAGCCATGCACCACCTGTCACCGGCCCCGAAGGACCCCACATCTCTGTGAGATTTCCGGCGATGTCAAACCCAGGTAAGGTTCTTCGCGTTGCATCGAATTAATCCGCATGCTCCGCCGCTTGTGCGGGCCCCCGTCAATTCCTTTGAGTTTTAGCCTTGCGGCCGTACTCCCCAGGCGGGGCGCTTAATGCGTTAGCTGCGGCACAGAGAACCGGAGAGGCCCCCCACACCTAGCGCCCAACGTTTACAGCGTGGACTACCAGGGTATCTAATCCTGTTCGCTCCCCACGCTTTCGCTCCTCAGCGTCAGTATCGGCCCAGAGACCCGCCTTCGCCACCGGTGTTCCTCCTGATATCTGCGCATTTCACCGCTACACCAGGAATTCCAGTCTCCCCTACCGAACTCTAGCCTGCCCGTATCGACTGCAGGCCCGCAGTTGAGCCACGGGTTTTCACAGTCGACGCGACAAGCCGCCTACGAGCTCTTTACGCCCAATAAATCCGGACAACGCTCGCGCCCTACGTCTTACCGCGGCTGCTGGCACGTAGTTGGCCGGCGCTTCTTCTGCAGGTACCGTCACTTGCGCTTCGTCCCTGCTGAAAGAGGTTTACAACCCGAAGGCCGTCATCCCTCACGCGGCGTCGCTGCATCAGGCTTCCGCCCATTGTGCAATATTCCCCACTGCTGCCTCCCGTAGGAGTCTGGGCCGTGTCTCAGTCCCAGTGTGGCCGGTCGCCCTCTCAGGCCGGCTACCCGTCGTCGCCTTGGTAGGCCATCACCCCACCAACAAGCTGATAGGCCGCGAGCCCATCCCAAGCCGAAAAACTTTCCACCCACAAACATGCGTCCGCAAGTGAATATTCGGTATTAGCCCCGGTTTCCCGGGGTTATCCCAAAGCCTAGGGCAGGTTGCTCACGTGTTACTCACCCGTTCGCCGCTCGAGTACCCCGAAGGGCCTTTCCGCTCGACTTGCATGTGTTAAGCACGCCGCCAGCGTTCGTCCTGAGCCAGGATCAAACTCTCCAACAAAAACCTGGAAAATCCATCCCAGCAACAAACCAAATTGTTGCCAAAGGAATCCAAACCAACCAGAAAAACTGGCCAGCCCGGGAATCAAACAAAACTTGGCACTGGCTTATCAAGCACCCTGTTGAGTTCTCAAAGAACAACCACACACCAAACTCGGCTTCACCCGGTGAAACCGCGTTTGGGGCAACCGCTCCAAACTATCCGAGCCGCGCGTCCAGGTCAACCCGAAGATCGGGCTTCTGGAACTTAGCTCAGGCCCACGCCACCGCCCGCCTCTCGGCGGTAACGACTGTCGTGGAGAACCGCAGACCGGCCGATCACCACTGAAGATGACCCGCCCGGCTCCTGCCGGCTCCAGAACACTACCCGGTCGGCTTCGCGATCGCAACTCCATCTCGCAGAGTCGCTCCGCACCACCCGGTCTCAGCGTCGCGTCGATCTGATCGTTCGCGTAGCTGGCGCCCGTTCTCGGCCGGTTTGCCCCGGCCTCCCGCGTGCAGAGAGAAAGTTACGCGGACGCCCGAGAGAAGGCAAATCAGCTTCCATCGATGCGCCGCTCGCGTCCGACGCGTGTTGCTCGGACGGACGTGCCCTGCGGTCGGCCTGACGTGCGGCGCGGGAGACCGAGGCCGAGCCGAGTACGGACACGGTTCTCGCTCAGAGTCTTCGCGCCGACGACCACCATGGGTTCCGGCGTGCCAGAGTGTCTGGCATGGATGACGTGTCCCGGCCCGTAAGCCCGATCCTCGCCGAGGACGCGCTGCTCGGCCTCCTCTTACCGATATGGCAGGTGCTCATCGGAGCGTTCGTACTCTTCGCGGTCCTCGTCTCGATCGGCCGCCTGGCCCGACGTGGCCCGTCCCGGATGAGTACCGCTCTCCTGATCACCGCCGCCGCCATCGCCGGCTTCGCACTCGTGGGTGTGTTGCTTCAGGGCTAGGGCGTCAGAGCCGACGGTTCGCCAGACTCGGTAACTCGGCGCGGATCCGCTCCAGGCAACCCAGGTCGATGTCGGTCACCGCGAGCCCGGGGCCGTCAGGCACCTGGGACAACACCGTCCCCCACGGATCGACCACCATGCTCCGCCCGTAGCAGCTGCGGCCGGGTTCGTGGTCGCCGGTCTGTCCGGCCGCCGCGACGAAGCACTGGTTCTCGATCGCGCGGGCCCGCAGCAACACCTCCCAGTGGTCCCTGCCGGTGTGCATCATGAAGGCCGCCGGCACCACCAGCAGATGGGCGCCGCCGACGGTGGCCAGCTGTCGGTAGAGCTCCGGGAAGCGCAGGTCATAGCAGATGGTCAGACCCACCCGAAGCCCCTCGACATCGACCACGACCGGCTGGTCCCCGGGGGCGACCGTCGCGGACTCCCGATAGGAGACGCGACCAGGAATCTCCACGTCGTACAGGTGGATCTTGCGGTAGGCGGCGGCGAGCGTGCCGGAACGGTCGAAGACCAGGGTGGTGTTCCAGGTACGGTCCGGATCGGGGCCGACCTCGTGGAAGGAGCCGGCGATCAGCCAGACCCCGCGCCGACGCGCGGCGGCGGCGAAAAAGCTGCCCACCCGGCCGTCCACGGACTCCGGCGCCGGCGTTCCGGCACCTGGGCCGAGATAGTCGACGTACTCCGGCAACAGCACCAGGTCCGCGCCGGCCTCGGCCGCACGGTCGATCAGGCTCTCCGCAGCGGCGAGATTCGCCTCTCGGTCATGCCGGGAGTTGAGCTGGCAGACGGCGACACGCATGGCTGCCAGCGTACGGGTGAGCGGGCGGCCGGACACAGTCTGCGGTCCCGGGCCCAGCCGGGATCAGGCGGACTTCTCCTCGCGCTCGCGGCGGGCGCGGCGACCCGTGAACTCGCGCGGAACGATCGTCGGGTTGACGTTCTCCAGCACCGCCTCACGGGTGATGAGCACCCGGGCGGCGTCGGGGTTGCTGGGCACCTCGTACATCACGGAGAGCAGGACCTCCTCCATGATGGCGCGCAGCCCGCGGGCGCCGGTGCCCCGCAGCATCGCCTGGTCGGCGATTGCTTCGAGGGCCGGTCGCTCGAACTCAAGCTCGACGCCGTCCAGCTCGAACAGGCGCTGGTACTGCCGGACCAGGGCGTTGCGCGGCTCGGTGAGGATCCGCACCAGCGCGGTGCGGTCCAGGCTCCGGACACTCGTGATCACTGGCAGCCGGCCGATGAACTCGGGGATCAACCCGAACTTGAGCATGTCCTCCGGCATCACCTGGCTGAAGATGTCGTCGGTGGAGCGGTCCGAGACGGCGCGGAGCCGGGCGCCGAAGCCGGTGCCGCCGTGCCCCGTCCGGGCCTCGATGATCTGATCCAGGCCGGCGAAAGCCCCACCGCAGATGAACAGCACGTTCGTGGTGTCGATCTGAATGAACTCCTGGTGGGGGTGCTTACGACCGCCCTGCGGGGGCACGTTCGCGACGGTGCCCTCGAGCATCTTCAACAGCGCCTGCTGGACACCCTCACCGGAGACGTCACGGGTGATCGACGGGTTCTCCGACTTACGGGCGATCTTGTCGACCTCGTCGATGTAGATGATGCCGGTCTCGGCCCGCTTGATGTCGTAGTCCGCCGCCTGGATCAGCTTGAGGAGGATGTTCTCCACGTCCTCGCCGACGTAGCCGGCCTCGGTGAGAGCGGTGGCGTCGGCGATCGCGAAAGGCACGTTCAACATCCGGGCCAGGGTCTGTGCCAGGTGGGTCTTGCCACACCCGGTCGGACCCAGCAGCAGGATGTTCGACTTGGCCAGCTCCACTCCGTCGGTACCGGAGCCCGGAGCGCCGGCCGCCTCGGCCTGGATCCGCTTGTAGTGGTTGTAGACCGCGACGGCGAGCGCCTTCTTGGCCCCCTCCTGCCCCACGACGTAGTTGTCGAGGAACTGGCAGATCTCCATCGGCTTGGGAAGCTCTTCCCACTTCACCTCGCCGGACTCGGCCAGCTCCTCTTCGATGATCTCGTTGCAGAGATCGATGCACTCGTCGCAGATGTAGACCCCTGGGCCCGCGATGAGCTTCTTGACCTGCTTCTGCGACTTCCCGCAGAAGGAGCATTTCAGTAGGTCGCCGCCGTCACCGATCCGTGCCACCTACGTTCTCCCTGCACTCATCGGCCGGAGCTCCGGCCACGACCTGCGGACGCTGACGCTCCGCCCGTCTTACTCCCACCCGCCGGTCGCCCGGCGAAGCGGTACGGAACCGACGTTACCCGCTGCCGGAGGTTTCTCCGACCCCCAAAACGGGTGTGTCAGAGGTCGGTCGGCAACGAGCCCGACCGACCTCTGACCCGATAAGGGTCAGCTGGCCGCGTTCGCGGCCAGCAGACCCTTCTTACGACTGGTGAGGATCGTGTCGACCAGCCCGTACTCGCGGGCCTCCTCAGCCGTCATGATCTTGTCGCGGTCGATGTCCTTGCGGACCAGGTCGACCGGACGGTTGCAGTGCCGGGAGAGCATCTCCTCCAGCTGCGTACGCATCCGCAGGATCTCCTTGGCCTGGATCTCGATGTCCGACCCCTGCCCGTAGCCGCCCTCGGTGGCCGGCTGGTGGATGATGATGCGCGAGTTCGGCAGGGCCATCCGCTTGCCCGGCGTGCCCGCCGAGAGCAGCACCGCGGCGGCCGAGGCGGCCTGGCCGAGGCAGACCGTCGAGATGTCCGGCCGGACGTACTGCATGGTGTCGTAGATCGCCGTCATCGCGGTGAACGAGCCACCCGGCGAGTTGATGTACATGATGATGTCCCGGTCGGGGTCCGTCCCCTCCAGGGTGAGCAGCTGGGCCATCACGTCGTTGGCCGACGCGTCGTCCACCTGCACGCCGAGGAAGATGATGCGGTCCTCGAAGAGCTTGTTGTACGGGTTGGACTCCTTGACCCCGTACGACGTGCGCTCGACGAACGACGGCAGAACATAGCGGTTGTGCACGGCCGCGAACTGGGGCGGCAGGCTCAGGTCGGTCATCGTCTGCTCCTCGATCAGCTCAGGGTCCCGGCGCCCTCGGGAACCTGGGCGGCTCCCGTGATCACCTTGTCGATGAAGCCGTAGTCGACGGCCTCCTGGGCGGTGAACCAGCGGTCCCGGTCCGAATCCGCCTCGATCTGCGCCGGCTGCTGACCGGTGTGGAAGGCGACGCGCTCCTGGAACATCCGCTTGGTGTACAGCATCTGCTCGGCCTGGATCGCGATGTCGGCGGCGGTGCCGCCCATCCCGCCGGAGGGCTGGTGCATCATGATCCGGGCGTGCGGGAGGGCGTAACGCTTGCCCTTCGTGCCCGCGCAGAGCAGCAGCTGGCCCATGGACGCGGCCATGCCCATCGCCACGGTCGACACATCGTTGTCGATGAACTGCATCGTGTCGTAGATGGCCATGCCGGAGTAGACCGAGCCACCGGGCGAGTTGATCCAGAGGTTGATGTCGCGGTCCGGGTCCTCCGCCGCGAGCAGCAGCAGCTGCGCGCAGATGCGGTTGGCGACCTGGTCGGTCACCTCGCTGCCCAGGAAGACGATCCGCTCCTTGAGCAACCGGTTGTAGACCGAGTCGTCGAGGTTGCCAATGGTGTCACCGCCGCGGGCTTCGATCGCCCGTAGCGGCTTCGCTGGGATGTGCATGTCGGTCATGGCAGCCCTTCGCTCTCCGTACCGTCGTGTCCGACACTAACCGCTCGGCCGGGCGCCGGACTCCCGGTCCGGGCACTGTTCGCTCTCAGCGCAGCAGGCCGGAGGCGTACCCGGAAAAGGGATTGGGCCACCACCCACCGCGACCGGCGGACGGTGGCCCGACCCGGCGATCAGTGCTCGTGCGAGTGCTCCTGCTCGCTCGCCTCACGCAGCGCGTCCATGGTCACCACGTTGCCGGCCGAGTCCTTGATCGTGATGCGCTCCATCACCGCGGCCAGCGCCTTGCCCCGCCGGACGTCGCCGTAGACCGCGCCAGCGGTGCCGGAGCGGACGAGCTGGTCGTAGTACTGCTGGGGGGCCATGCCGGCACGCTGGGCCCGGTGGACGATCTCGTGACCGAACTCGTCGTCGGAGACCTGCACGTCCTCGGCGTCGGCGAGGGTGTCCAGCAGCAGCTGGACCTTGACGCCCTGGGTGGCTGCGTCGGTCAGCTCGGCGTCGATCTGCTCCTCGGTCTTCTCCTCGGCGGCGAGGTAGTCCTCCATCGAGGCGCCGATGCGCTCCAGCTGGTCGGCCATCGCCTCCTTGCGGCTCTCCACCTCGTCGCGGATCACGCCTTCGGGAGCCGGCACCGCGGCGGCCTCGACGAGCTGCTCCAGGGCCTTGTCGCGGGCGGCGTAGATCTGCTCGACCCGCTTGCCCCGGGTAACCCGCTCACGCAGATCCGCCCGCAGCTCCTCGATGGTGTCGAACTCGCTGGCGAGCTGAGCGAACTCGTCGTTCAGCTCCGGCAGCTCCTTCTCCTTGACCGTCCGCACGGTCACCAGCACCTCGGCGTCACGACCGGCGAAGTCGCCGCCCACGAGCTGGGTGGTGAAGGTGGTGTCCTCCCCGGCGGAGAGGCCGACGACCGCCTCGTCCAGGCCCGGCAGGAGCTGCTTGCTGCCCACCTCGTGCGAGATGTTGCTGGCCGAGCCGCCGGGCACCTCCTCACCGTCGACGGTGGCCCGCAGGTCGATCTGGACGTAGTCGCCCTCGGCCGCGGCACGCTCGACGGTCTTCAGGGTGGCGAACCGCTCACGCAGGCCGTTGACCTGCTCATCGATCTCGCTGTCGTCGATCTGCAACTCGTCGACGGTGACCTCGATCGAGGCCAGGTCGGGCACGGTGATCTCCGGCCGGACATCCACCTCGGCGGTGAAGTTGAGCGAGTCGCCGTCGTTGAACTCGGTGATGTCGACCTCGGGACGGCCAAGAGTCTTCAGGTCGTGCTCACGGACCGCGGCGAGGATGTTCTGCGGGATCGCCTCCTGCACCGCCTCGTTGAGCACGGCGCCCCGGCCGACCCGCTGGTCGATGATCGCCGGCGGCACCTTCCCCTTGCGGAAGCCGGGGATCTGGATCTGCTGGCCGATCTCCCGGTACGCCTTCTTGAGGCTCGGCTCGAGCTCGACGAACGGCACCTCGATGGCGAGCCGCACGCGCGTCGGGCTCAGAGTCTCGACGGTGCTCTTCACAGGCGTACTCCTTGACGGATCTCGGTTGATTCTGGGCGCACTTTCGGCCCATCGAGTGTAGGCGAGCCGGCACGCCAGACCAGCAGCGCCCGGGGCCGGCGGCAGGCCTGCCCCGCCCGCCGGTCGTCCGGGTGCCGCCGTCTGGTGCTTACGGCAGTCGGGGTGGCGGGATTTGAACCCACGGCCCCTCGCTCCCAAAGCGAGTGCGCTACCAAGCTGCGCCACACCCCGTGGCGACGAGCAGTCTATGCCGTCCCTCCGACAACCGGTTGCCGGGGCGTCACCCAACGCGCCGAACGAGGACGAACCGGACACGACGCGGCAGGCGGCAGGCGGCAGGCGGCAGGCGGCAGGCGGCAGGCGGCAGGCGGCAGGCGGCAGGCGGCAGGCGGCAGGCTGGTGCAGTTTCGCGGATGTTGTGGTCTCCCGGGCAGCCCGAGGGGACAACACACAGGAAGTTGCGTGGATCTATGCGACGCGACACCGGGATACGGCCGCGCGGCCGCCGCGGGTATTGGGTAGGCTGTCGGGCGCACCCGGTCCTGACGGGTGTACGCGGGCGTAGCTCAATGGCAGAGCTTCAGTCTTCCAAACTGACGGTGCGGGTTCGATTCCCGTCGCCCGCTCCAACTGCGTCTGGCCCAGGTCGGAGGCCGTATCCCTCGATCCTGGGTCGAACGGCCACTCCCCCGCTTCGATCTTGTGGGCCAACAGCTGCTCTGGCCGTCTTTGCCTCGGGTCTGCCGGGCGATCCGCCGGTCCATGGCCGAGGCGATCTCCCGGTCCCGCCGCTGGTCGCGTGCTGATAGATCAACGCCGCCCGTATGCTCACGTGCCCCCATCCGCTGCGTCAGCTGGCGAGTGTTCGCCAGAGGCTGCGATGCGGTGTGCTGGTGTGCGTTAGCTCGTCGTGGTGGTGTGCGGGTCGCACATGCTTTTGGCATCGCGCTCCCAGTCGCTCCCTACGAGAGCGACGAGGTGGGTGACCTCTCTGACCTGCCCGTCTTCCGTCTCAACCGAAAGCCGTAGCGACAAGGGCTCTGGCTGGAAGGCGATCGAGCACTCGAAACGCAGCTCGACCAGGAGCTGACCGGTGCCGCCGGGGGGTAACAGCCGGGGTTGTCCCGTGCTGCGTACCGCGGCGCCGGGCATCTCTGCCTGAACTCCCCGAACCGTGATCGGCGCGGGGCCGGCGTTGATCAACGTCAACTGCCCAGACAGTTGGATCGATCCCTGGGCGGACGAGCCTCCGAAGTCGGCCGATCGAGGTAAGGCCACGAGTGCGACCGCAGCGTCGCGCTCTCGCTGATCACGCGAGTCGCGCAGCTCGCTGACACCGAAGCCGCCAAGCACAACGCCGACCACGAACGCAGCGACGAGGCGCAGGACCATTTTCCGCCTGGCGACGTGCCGGCCGGAGATGGTGCCTGACTCCGCCTGCCGGTGATTCTGCTCGTCCAAGTCGATCACGGCATGCTCTCCGACATGGGCGTGAGCTTAGGGTCACTCCGCACCGGCGCGTCGCCCGGCCGTGCAGCCACCTGTACAGCCGAGGCCATCCGCCGACGTCGGCCAAGACGGTGGCGCGTGACGGGTACGAGCGCCTCCGGGCCGACCTCCGCCCGCAGGCGTTTCGGGCGGCACGACCGCTTGAGCACGATGGCCGTCAGAGTGGGTCGAGGCGGCGCCTGAGCAGGCAGAACTCGTTGCCTTCCGGATCGGCGAGGACGTGCCAGGACGCACCCGCGGGCTGACCGATGTCGGCGAGTACGGCTCCGGCGGCCAGGAGGCGTTCGAGCTCGACGTCCTGATCGCGGTCCGTGGGGTTGACGTCTATGTGCAGTCGGGCATGTCCGTTCCGCGGCTCGTCGTCGCGGATGAGGAAGATCGTCGGCTGCGGGCCGCCGAAACCTTCGCGCGGCCCTATCTCGATGTAGACCTCCTCCTCACGATCGAGTTCCACGAAGTCAAGGACCTCGCACCAGAACCGCGCCAGCACCTCGGGGTCGCGGCACTTGAGCACGAGCTCACCGATTCGGCATGCCATTGACGAAACCTACTCTCAAGCATGGGCACTGTCGGGGCGGCGGCACGTGGATCTCGTGGGCTTCCCGCAGCGCGTGCAAGCTCGCGATCGTACCGGGGGCGGGGCGAGTGGGCTCCGGAGTTCAGGCGCTCGCGTGGTCTGGGACCGAGGAACACGCCGACCCGAGCAATTCCACAGCAGGCCGGCCACTGCCCGGCGACGAACGATCTGCCGCGGCATGCCCGCCCGACACCGGGGCGACCGGATGGCAGCGGAGGGTCCGACAGCGGTCCGTCGCCGAGGCGGTCGCGGTCCCGCTCGTTCAGTCGGCGGCTCGCAGTGCGGCGGTGACCACCACGAACAGCGCGATCAGCGCGACCGAGCCGGCTCGTAAGGGTCGTGATCGGCTGAAGACGCCCACCACGAGCGCCACTCCCAGGCCCAGGAGCCAGTGGCCGACCTCGGAATGCCGGTGTGGGTCGAAGCCCAGATGACCAAGGTTCCCCCGGTCGTAGCGGACCAGTGCGGCTCCGCCGGCCCAGATGAGCAGGGTCCAGCCGCACCGGCCACCGGGACTTTCGGTCAGCCGCGAACCGTGGCGGGTCAGCGTGCCGAGCAGGTAGGTGATCGACAGCAGCGTCACCGCACCGACCAGCAGCACGGCGTGCAGCCCAACGAACATTACGAGCAGGAGCCACCCGCCGTCGGTAATACCTCTCAGAAACAGGGCAGCTGCCGCACCCACCACGACCATCTGCCCCACCGCGAGGCGGTGTGGATTCGCCAGGCGAGGCTCGGCCGGCACCGACCGTGGTGGGGCCGGGTGCTCCGCCATGTCCTGTCCCCCTGTTGCGCCTGTCCGCCCGAGCCGGAACAGCAAGGGCCAGTCAGCCGTCAGCGTGGCAGACGCAGCGTACTGTCGCTGTCCCGCGATCAGAGAAATACGGGCGCCCCCGTACGCGTGGTGCTGTCACGATTGCCTCCGTGACTGCCGACCGGCCGACCGGTGACTCCCGCGCCTGGCGTAGCGCGCTGCTGGCTCGCGTGGTCGCGGAGATCGAGGCGGAGATCCGTCGGGCGTGGGAACGTCTTCTGCTCGCACTCGAGGTCGAGCCCGATTCCGCCGAGGCGGTCGAGTTGGCCTGGCTGGTGGCCGAAGATCCGGCGGCCTACGACTGGCGGACCGTCGACGGTGCGCTCGACCGGTTGAGCTGTCCGACCTGCGGATCACGACTGGCCCAGGGGCCGGCCGCGTGCGAGACGTGCGAGTTCCATCACCGGATGCGCTTCGGCGCCCGGGAGGTGGACCGTCGGCACGTGCCGCCAGGCAACGAGCATGCCTTGCGGGTGGCGAGCGCGGTGACGCGTACCCGTCATCGTTATTCGGCCAGGGCCCGGGTGGGCTATGAGCTGACGCTGCCGGACCTGGTTGCCGGTGCGCTGCCCACCACCCGGCAGGCGCAGGCCGGCAAGGCCCTGATCAACAAGCTGACCGATGATGAGTGTGACCGCGTCGTCAGCTTCGCCCAAGTCGAACAACTGGCGCGCGGTCGCTGATCCCGACCGTCCACGAGCGTCTGGAGTGGTCATGTCCGGTGCACCGGAGCCGGGTTCGCAGCCCGAGTGGCTACGGCCCGGTCAGGAGCAGGGTGATCCGATCCTGGTGACGGTCGACGGGCAGGACTTCCGGGTGTGGGCCCGGGCGGACGCACCAGGCACGTACGACTTCGACTGGCTCAGCGGGCCGCACGAGTACGGTTTCGGGCTGTCCCGGTCCGACGGTTCGGTGATGAGCCTGGCCGAGATGGAGACGGCGATCCGCGAGTTCCTCGCCGAGATCGACCCCGCCACCGGCTACCTGGCGGAGTGACAGCCGCCGCAACGACGAGAGCGGCGAAGCCGCAAGACACCGACTGCGGAGCCGGCGCCGTCACCGGGAGCAGAGCCGGCGCTGCAACCAAGTGACGATCAGTTCGTCGAAGCCGGGGGCGCGGGCGGCACGGACCCGGATGTTGTGGTCGGCACCGGGGAAGACCACGATCTCGTGGTCTTGGTGGCCGGCCTCGCGGAGCACGGTGGCGACGGTCCGGGCGCTCTCCCACACTGGCACGAGCAGGTCCTCGGCACCGTAGACGGCCAGCATCGGGCAGGTCAGTGACCTGAGGGCGACGGCCGGATCGTGGTCGGCGATACCAGCGAGGAAGGCGATCGACCGGGGTGTCGTGCCGGCCAGCAGCGCGGACCACGGCGCGGTGTGCCAGCGTGCCTGGGCGGCGTGGACGCGTACCGGATCGTCGCCGGAGCGTACCCGGTGGACCTGCTCGTGGAGTAGCCTCAGCGCCTGCTCGACGTCCGCCCCGGTGAAGCCCTCGGCGGGAAGCTGGTGGCGGAGCCGGTGCTCCTCCTGCGCCAGCACGCCCACCCCCGGGCCGGAAACGCAGACCACCGCCGCGACAGTGTCGCTCCGGGCGGCGGCGAGTGGGGCCACCCAGCCGCCCTGGCTGTGACCGATCAGGGCGACCGCGTCGGCTCGTACGTCTGGCTGCTGTCGCAGGGCGCGGACCGCCGCCAGGGTTTCCTCGGCCCGGTCGGTGAGCCGCTGGCGGGTCCAGTCTCCGGTCGAGGCACCCGAACCCGGTTTGTCGTAGGCGAGGCTGGCGAAGCCGGCGGCGGCCAGCCGGGTCGGCCACTCCCCCAGGTCGCGCCCGCCGGGTCCCGAGCCCTCGACGAAGACCACCGCCGGGTACGGGCCGGGCGCGGGTGGTCGAACCAGGTCACCGACCAACTCGTCGCCGTCGTGCCGGAAGGACAGTTCCGTCGACACCGGCTCGAACAACATCGCTCGGATTATCCACGCCGCGCCGAGGCACGACGTGCGGCATGTTCCGCGCGGGCGGGGGCGCCGACCTCGTGCAGGTGTCGTAGCGCCTGACGGTAGGAGTCGAGGAGACCGGTCTGTTCGTAGGCGACGCCGATCTCGGCGCAGTACGCCTGCACGATGGGCTGGGCCCGGCGCAGGTTGGGGGTGGGCATGCCGGGGAACAGGTGGTGTTCGATCTGGTGGTTCAGGCCGCCGAGCGCCACGTCGGTGAGCCAGTTGCCGCGCACGTTGCGGGAGGTCAGCACCTGCTTGCGCAGGAAGTCCTCGGTGCCGGTCGGGTGCGGCATGCCCTTGTGGTTGGGGGCGAACGTCAGGCCCAGGTAGACACCGAACAGGGCCTGGTGCAGCAGCAGGAAGGCGACGGCCTGGAGCGGCGTGAGGACCACCAGCAGCGTCGCGAGGTAGCCGACGGCGTGCAGCACCAGCAGGGCGCTCTCCACGCCTCGGCGCCGCACCGTGCCGTCGCGCAGGGCCTTGACGCTGGACACCTTGAGGCTGACCGCCAGCAGCGTCAGCAGCGGGAAGAACAGCGCGGCCTGGTGTCGGGTGATGAAGCCTTTCAGGCCCCGCCGGCCGGCCGCCGTCTCGGCGGCCCAGACGAGCACCTCGGGGGCCACGTCCGGGTCGAGGTCGTCGTGGTTGGGGTTGGTGTGGTGGCGGGTGTGCTTGTCCATCCACCAGCCGTAGCTCATGCCGACGCCGAGGTTCCCGGCGAGCAGCCCGGCGAGTTCGCTGGGTCGTCTGGTGCGGAAGACCTGACGGTGGGCCAGGTCGTGTGCCACGAGGGCCACCTGGGCGAACGTGACGGCGAGGAAGACCGCCGTGAGCATCTGCCACCAGGAGGAGCCGATGACGAGGAACGCCGTCCAACCGCCGACGTACATGAGCGCGACGGTCCCCAGGCGGACGAGGTAATAGGCGGGCCGGCGCCGCATCAGTCCCGCTGCGGTGATCCGGCGGGCGAGCGCGGCGAAGTCGCTGCCGGTCGTCGTGGTCGTCATGACTCCAGCGAACCGTCCCCGATCCGCGCCGTCAGGAGCGCTGTCTCCCGCTGTCGTGGGGGTGCTGGCACCACCGACGAACGGCGGCCGCCGTGGGCAGAATGTGACCTGTGGACGTGGCCGGAGCTGGTGAACGGATGGCCCCGTGGGTCCGCCGTGGGCTGCGGTCGGCGGGCGCCGGGTTGGCCGCGATCGGTCTGTCGCTCACGAACGTCCCGCTGCTCGTCCTGTCGGTTGTCGCGTTGGTGCTGGTGCCGGTGCCCTTCCTCGGCATGGCGCTGGTGCCCTGGACGACGAGGCTGGTCAGGAGGCGTGCCGATCTTGAGCGACGGCTGGCCGCCCGGGCCGGCGTGCCGATGGCGCGCCCGTACCAGCCGCCTCCGGAGCGGAGCGTGCCCGGCGGGTGGCGTCGTTTCCGGTGGGTCGTCACCGACCCGGCCACCTGGCGGGATCTGGCCTGGCTGGTGCCGGGCGCCCTCGTCGGGATCGTCCTCGGCGCGATCACACTGGCCGTACCGTTGTACGGGCTGGCGGGGCTGACGCTCACGCCGGTGTGGATCTGGCTCGGCACCGACTGGTACGGCTACGGCACCGTCTGGTCGGTCGACAGCGTGGGCGAGGCGCTGCTCTGCGTTCCGCAGGGTGCGGCGATCCTGGCCGTCGGCCTGTGGTCGGCGCCGTGGTTGCGGCGCGTCGACGCCTTCTTCGACCGGCTCCTCCTCGCGCCGACCAGGGCCGCCGAACTCCGGCTGCGGGTCACCCAGCTGACCGTGACCCGCGCCGACACGGTGGACGCTCAGGCCGCCGAGCTGCGCCGCATCGAACGCGACCTGCACGACGGCGTCCAGGCCCGACTGGTCTCGCTGGGCATGATGATCGGCCTCGCCGACGAACTGATCGACCGGGATCCGGCCGCGGCGCACGAGCTGCTCGCCGAGGCGCGCGAGTCGAGCGGCACGGCGCTTGTCGAGCTGCGGCACCTGGTACGCGGCATCCACCCACCCGTACTGGCGGAGCGTGGTCTGGAGGGCGCGGTGCGGGCGCTGGCGCTCAGCCTGCCCGTGCCGATCGCGGTCGACGCCGAGCTTCGCGGCCGGCTCGACACTCCGGTCGAGTCGGCGGCGTACTTCGCCCTGGCCGAGACGCTGACGAACGTGGTCCGGCACAGTCGCGCGCAGCACGCGTGGGTGTCGCTGCGCCACGCCGGGGGACGGCTGACGATGGTGGTGACCGACGACGGTGCCGGCGGCGCCGACTCCGCCGCCGGCACCGGCCTGCGCGGTATCGAGCGTCGCCTCGCCGCCTTCGATGGCACGATGGCGCTGTCGAGCCCGCCCGGCGGGCCCACCGTCGTCACCATGGAGCTGCCGTGCGCGCTGTCATCGCCGAGGACCACGCACTCCTTCGCGACGGACTGACCCGGATCCTGCAGGCCTTCGACTTCGACGTCGTCGCGTCCGTCGACAACGGCCCGGCCCTGCTACCCGCCCTGGTGACCCACAAGCCCGAGGTGGCGGTGGTCGACGTCCGTCTCCCACCGACGTTCACCGACGAGGGCCTGCAGGCCGCGATCGCCGCCCGCACCCGGATCCCGGGGCTGCCGATCCTCGTGCTCTCCCAGCACGTCGAGCCCCTGTACGCCCGGGAACTGCTCAGCACTCCCCAGGGCGGCGTCGGCTACCTGCTCAAGGACCGGGTCTCCAACGTCGGCGAGTTCGTCGACGCCGTCCGCCGCGTCGCCGCGGGCGGCAGCGCGATGGACCCTGAGGTGATCTCGCAGCTGCTCGCCCGCCGCGAGCCATTGGCGGTTCTCACGGTCCGCGAACGGGAGGTGCTCGGCGAGATGGCCGAGGGGCGCTCCAACGCGGCGATCGCCGCCAAGCTCCGCATCACCGAGAAGGCGGTGAGCAAGCACATCAACAACATCCTCACCAAACTGGACATGCCGCCCTCCGACGACCACAACCGCCGGGTGCTGGCCGTGCTGGCGTACCTCAACGCCTGAGACGCGACGCGCGTACCGGCTTCGATCAGTCAGCGGTGTGCTGTGGGTGCGTGGCAGCCGACACCGGGGGCAGTTGGCGCAGCACCCGGAAGGCCAGGACGGCGAGCGGCACACCGACCGCCAGGACGGCGAGGACCTGCGCGGAGGCGATGGTCAGCAGTGCCGTGCGCTGCGTCTGGCCGACGAGGTCGGGCAGGGTCGCGGTGCGCTGGACGAGTGCGGTCACGGCGAGTATGACGAGTGCCAGCGACCAGGGCAGGGTGCGAGACGGTGGGCGGAACGCCCGTACGCCCAGGTGGACCGCGATCGCGACGACGACCAGCACACAGCACAGGCCCGGCCAGTCCAGCAGCCGCAGCGCCGGCATGCTGGCCTGGGCGACGAACAGCGGTACGGGAACCGCCAGGATGCCCACCGGTAGAGCGAGCAGCCAGCGGCGTCGTGCCACCGGTGCACCGTCGCGGTGCACGGCCGACATCGCGACCAGCAGGAGAAGCTCGATGAGCAGCATCAACCACGCCGACACGGTCAGCGGGGCGGGGCCGCTGGCCTGCTCGACGGCGACGGTGACGGCCTGCGGCACGATGGCGATCGCGGCGACGGCCTGGGCCACTCGCGGGTGCCCGAGGACCAGGGCGAGGAAGGCCGGCAGCCAGGCGTACCCGGCGACGTGCAAGGTGGCCTGCCAACCGCTGATGGGTGACACGGGAGCCCATTCGGACGTGGGGACGGGCAACCAGCTCAGCGCGCCGGTGAGCCACAGCGTGACGGCGAGACCGACGGTGGCCATGGTCGCCTGGGTCAGCACTCCGGCCAGCACCGCCAGGCGAACCGCCTGCCCCCACGCGTACGGCCGCGGCGGCGCGTCGGGCCCGCCGATCCGTAACCGGACGGCGAGCGACAGGATGCTGGTCATCTCCGCCAGGCTCGGGCGGCCGTGGTCCGCGAGGTACTCATCGGTCTCGGGGTCGCCGGTCTGCATGGTTTCCAGGAAGGCGGCGACCATGTCGTCCTCCCACTGCCGCCGGTATCCGGGGGGCAGCAGCCGCAGCACCCGGCGGTAGCGTTCCTCCAGCCGGCTCATGCGGACGTCCCTTCGATCGGGTTCTGTCGGCGTAGCCGGGTCGAGGCGAGCCGGGCGTCGGCGGCCAGCCGGCGGGCCTCCGCGTCGAGGGCGTGGCGTCCCCGTTCGGTCAGCCGGTAGTACCGGCGCAGCCGGCCCTGCCAGGCCTCCTCGCGGTCCAGCTCGATCAGGCCGCCACCGACGAGCCGGTCCAGCGCGCCGTACAGTGACCCGATCTTCAGCCGCACCCGGCCCTGCGACAGCTCCGTCGCCTCGGCGACGATGCCGTAACCGTGCCGTGGGCCGTCGAGCAGCGCGGTGAGAACGAAGAACGTCGGCTCGGTCATCCGCCCGGAACTCATCGGGCCAATATAGTGTCCGGCACTATATCTTGGCCAGCACGCTAGCGGCACGACAGTGGGCGGGGCGACCGCCCGGGTGGCCGGGGTGGGCTCCAGGCCGCTCCGACGCCGGAGGGCGGTCACGGAGGACCGCACCGGCGGGGATGAATCGCGCCGGGTGGGGTAAGCAGGCCGCCGTCCTGGTGGAGTGACGACCTCGGTCGCGGTGCCACGCGGCCACTCCCGGGCGGGCCGGCCGCTGGTCCGGTCCGCCCGGCGACCGGGGGCGAGTTCACGCGCCGGCCGGGCGACGCCCTAGTTGGTCAGCCAGTTCCAGGCGTCCATGATCCACTGAGTCTGCTGCAGGAACGCGACACCGAGGCCGGCCAGGAAGACCGCCGTGACCAGGTGCGCGCCCCGGGCGGTGCGTCGCACCCGACCCAACTGCCGTTCCAGCACCACCCGGCCGAGCAGCCGGGCCAGGGTGAACAACCCGGCCGCCACCAGCAGGCTCAGCACGAAGATCACGATCGGCCCGACGAGGTCGCCGCCGCCGGAGATCGCCCAGATCCCCCAGCAGACGAACGCGAACAGAGCCCCGGCGAAGCTCCACTCGCCGCCACGCTTGAGTCGGGCCACGTGCCAGCTCAACGGCTGGCGCGGCACCGGTTCGCCCGGCCAGCCGGTGCCGGTCGGCGCGTGCTCCACCGTCGGGAACGGCTCGGTACGCGGCGCGCGGGCGCCGACCTGGGCCACGCCCCGGCGGTACGGGTCGCGCTGCGGCGGCACCCCGCCACCGGGCTGCGGTGGCACCTCGACGGTCCGCTCCGCCCACGGTTGCGTCTGCTCGGCCATGTCGTTCCCTCCCCTTCACCGACGGCGCCCCCGGACGCCGCTGGAGACTTCGAGGGTAGCCAGCCCGCAAATCGGTCGCCGTACCCACACCGATCGGCTAGACACGAGCGGTGACCACCTCCACTCTGCCGATCGAGACCACCAACGCCGACTTCGACGAGATGAACGGGTTCCTCGGTGCCCTGTTCCACCACCCGGTCGACAGCGAGGCCCAGGAGGTCGAACGTCCGATCTTCGAACCGGAACGCGCGCTGCAGATCCGCGACGGGTCCGACCTGGTCGCCACCGCCATCGCGTTCACCCGGACGCTCGGCGTGCCCGGTGGTGACGTGGCCGCCGCACACGTCAGCATGGTCGGGGTCGCGCCCACCCACCGTCGGCGGGGCCTGCTCACCGCGATGATGCACCGCCAACTGCGTCAGATCTACGACAGTCGCCGGGAGCCGGTCGCGGTGCTCTGGGCCAGCGAGGGTCGGATCTATCCGCGCTTCGGCTACGGCCTGGCCTCCCAGCGGTACCACGTCTCCGGCGAGACCGCCGAACTGCGGCTACCGGCACCGATGCCGGGCGAGGGCCGGCTGCGCCTGGACCGGCCGACCGACCGCCAGGCCGACCTGGCCCGAGTGTACGAGCGGGTACGCGCCGATCGCCCCGGCTGGTCGGCGCGCGACGACCGGTGGTGGCGATACGTGCTCGTCGACCCGCAGGCGCACCGTGGTGGCGGCACCGAGCGGCGGGTGGTGCTGCACGAGGGACCGGACGGTGTCGACGGCTACGGGCTGTTCCGCACCAAGGCCGAGTGGGACGACGGCGGCCCCAACAGTCTCACCACGGTCGACGAGGTGGTGGCGAGCACCCCTGCGGGGTACCTGGCGATCTGGCGGATGTTGCTCTCGCTCGACCTGACCCGACGGCTGGCGTGGATGCGGGCGGCGGTGGACGAGCCGCTGCTGCGACTGCTGAACGAACCGCGCCGGCTCAACTGCCGGCTGGTCGACGCGCTGTGGGTACGGGTGGTGGACGTGCCGGCCGCGCTCGCCGCCCGGCGCTACGCCACCGACATCGACGTGGTCATCGAGGTGACCGACGACCTGCTGCCGGAGAACACCGGCCGGTGGCGGCTGCGTGGCGGGCCGGCCGAGGCGACCTGCACACCGGCGACCGGACCGGCCGACCTGGCCTGCGACGTACGCTGCCTCGGCGAGCTGTACCTCGGCGGCGTGAACCCGACCGCGCTGGCCGACGCCGGTCGGCTCCGCGAGCTGCGCCCCGGCGCGCTCACCGCCGCCGGTCCCGCCTTCACCTGGCACCGAGCCCCCTCCGCCATGGAGATCTTCTGACCGCCGGCGATGGAGGTACGGTCGGGGGGTGGCGGATGGCGGGGAACGGCGGCGACGGCGGCACCGGCAGCACGGCGGCACCGGCGGTGGAGTCGACGGTGGTGCGGCGGCCAGCACGGCGGGGGTGCACGACGGCGGCGAGACGTCGCGTGGGCGACGCAACGGCGCTTCCGAAGAAGGCGAGCGAGGGCTGCGCGGGCTCGTCGGCTCTGGTTCGTCACAGGTCAGCGTGACCGCGGCGATGCGGGCGCGGGACGCCGCCCGGCCCACCGACGAGGATCTCGCCGCGGCGGCGGACCGGGTCGTCATCGTCCGCCGTAACTGGACCCCGCGCGAGGAACTGCCCCGCCGCTGACCCGTCCCGGTCCGGGTTCGGGTGTCCCGACCCCGGACCAGGAGAGACGGTCCGAAGGGTCGCGGATCAGGGCAGGTCGGGCAGCTGCCGGCTGCGCTCGTACTCGGCGACCTGGGCGATGCGCCGAGCATGCCGGTCACTGCCCGAGAAGGACGTGGTCAGGAACGCCTCGACGATGGCGGTGGCCTCGTCGAGGGTGTGCTGGCGGGCACCGACGGCGACCACGTTGGCGTCGTTGTGCTGCCGACCCAGCTGGGCGGTCTCGACGTTCCACGCCAGCGCCGCCCGCACCCCCGCCACCTTGTTCGAGGCGATCTGCTCGCCGTTGCCCGAGCCACCGATGACCACACCCAGGCTGCCCGGGTCGGCCACCACGCGGGTGCCGGCGTGCAGGCAGAAGGCCGGGTAGTCGTCCTCCGGGTCGTAGGCGTGCGGGCCGATGTCGACCACCTCGTAGCCCTGCTTGGCGAGGTGGTTGGCCAGGTGCACCTTCAACTCGAAACCGGCGTGATCGGATCCCAGGTAGACGCGCATACCGCGCAGTCTGTCAGGCCCGTCCCACGAGGCGGCGCCGGGGCGGTGCCCCGTGGGACGGGCACCGGATCAGGCCAGTTCGGCGACCACCAGGCCGCCGCGCGCCTTCGGGGTGAACCAGGTGCTCTTGCGGGGCATCTTCTCCCGGGCCAGGTTCACCGCGACGAAGTCGTCGACGGTCACCGGCGCGATGAGGATGGCCAGTTCGGCCCGACCGGAGCGCACCTCACCGGTGAGCCAGCTCGCCGGGTAGTCACCGCCGACGTAGGTGATCCGCTTGTCGCCCGGATCCAGGCCGAGGGCGTCGCGCAACAGCAGCCGCTCGACCAGAGCGTGGTCGAGGTTCTCCAGACGACCGTCGCCGGTGTGCGGCAGCGTCACCGCGTACGCCTGATCGGGAAGCTGGAGCACGACGGTGCCGCCGGTGGTGGGGACCTCGGCCGGGCCGTCGACCGGGGTGATCCGCGCCCCGGCCGCGGTCAACCGCTCCAGCAGCTCCTCGTGCGTGGTGGTCAGCTCGCTGACCAGGCGGTTGTACGGCTGGATGGCAACCGACGCCGGGGTGGTGACGACCGCCAGGAACCGGGGCATCCCGCCGGTCTGCGCGGCCAGGCTGCGGTGGTTGCCGTCGGCGACGACCAACTCGCCACCACCGGCCAGGGCGGTCAGCTCGTCCTGCTGCGGGCCCGGACCGACCAACCAGATGGCGTGGGTGCGTCCGGCCTGGTCGGTGTCGGTGGCGGCGGGCGCCCCGGCGGTGTCGGTGGCCGCCGCGAGGGCGGCGTGCAGCTCGTCGCCGCGCCCGGTCTGCAGCAGCAGTACGGGTGAGAGCAGGTGCCCCAGCGCCTCGGCCAGCGCGACCCGTTCGCGCACCTTCGCGATGAAGACGTCCTCGTTGCGGATGACCAGGCCGGGCTCGTCGGCCCGGGTGGAGATCTGGTCGGTGTCGACCATGGCGAACAGCCCGTAGGCCGACTCCTCGCCCGGCGCGCTGATCCGGTACAGCACCACCACCTGTTCGGCCGGGGTGTAGCTGCCGTCGGCCTTCGCCTCCGCGAGCCGGCTCACCGCGTCCGGCAGGGCGTCGGCGAAGGACCTGCCGAGGCTCTCCGGGGCCTTGTGGGGCATCTCGATGCCGAGGGCGCTGTGCGGATTCGCCTCGATGATCGCGGTGATCTCCGCGTCGTCGGCGAACTCGTCGTAGTTCTGGGCGCCGGTACCACCGGTGGTGATCCAGGCGCGGGAGATCGGGTGCACGACCGTCATGACCGTTGACGCTACCGGCGGCGCGTCGGGTGCCGCCGCCGGACCCGCCCCGAGCCCACCAGATGAAAGCAGGGTCACCGCCCTGACGCTTCAGGTGTGGCGGGGTCCGTCGTCAGCACTCCGCCTCCGCCGAGCGTCGGTGCCGGCCGGTCGGCGCCGGCACCACGGCGGGACGACGCGTCGGGGCCGGTCGTGGTCCCTGGTTGCGGATGTCGCGACCGGGAGGGGTCAACCGCGAGGTGGCGGGAACCGAGGCGACGCCCACCGCACCGTCGCGCCCGAACCCGCCGGCCGCGTTCGGGCTGCGATCCTGCCGGGGAGCGGACCACCCGCCGGCCCGGCCGTTCCCCGAGGTCGGCGCGGTCCGGCCCGCCGCCGGCCCGAGCACACCCCCACCGCCGCCCTCCTCCCGACTCCAGCGGTCGCCGATCGGAGCACGATGCTTGGCCACCAGGCACCTCCACGAGCGGTGGGCTGCGGACATCCGGACAAACGAGTCCGCGACCGCACCGGTGACGCCGGGCCCGGCAGCGGTGCGGCTGCCGGACCTCGGCTGCCGGACCTCGGACCGGCGGCGTCAGGACTACCGCCCTGCCGGAACCGGTGCGTCGACGACGTGCGGCTCAGGTGCGGCTCAGTCGAAGATGGGGTCGAGGTCGCGGCTGCGCTTGAGTTCGAAGAAGCCGGGGGTACCGGCGACCAGCAGGACACCGTCCCAGAGCCGACCCGCGGCCTCGCCCTTGGGCGCCGGGGTGACCACCGGCCCGAAGAAGGCGACCTGCCGACCGTCGGGGCCGGGGGCGTGGATGACCGGGGTGCCGACGTCGGTGCCGACCGGCCGCATACCGGCCTCGTGGCTGGCCCGAAGCGGCGGGTCGAGGTCGCTGTCGCCGGCCGCCTCGGCCAGCGCCGGGTCGAGTCCGGCGTCGGTCAGGGCGGCGACGTAGAGGTCCGGTCCGAGCGGCTCCTTGCCGAGGTGGATCCGCGTACCCAGGGCCGTGTAGAGCGCCCGTACGGCGTCGGCGCCGTGGCGCTGCTGCACGGCGACGCAGACCCGCACCGGTCCCCACCCGTTGCGCATCAGCTCCTGGTAGTCGTCGGGCAGTTCCCGACCCTCGTTGAGCACCGACAGGCTCATCACGTGGAAGCGGACGTCGACGGGGCGGACCCGCTCCACCTCCAGCAGCCATCGGGACGTGAGCCACGCCCACGGACAGATCGGGTCGAACCACATGTCTACGCTGGTGCGCTCGTTCACGACGAGATCCCTTCGCGATGGTGACGCCGACTCACCGGCGTACCTCCGATCTTTCCTCGACCATCCGCGATCCCGCGAGGATCGACCCGTGACCTCAACCACCACCGCATACCCGTACATGGAAGACTCAGGCCCGGACCGGCCGTCACGAGCGGTCGACGGACCGTGCGGCCGTGACGGACGGCGAGAGTGGGATGGAGACGAACAGTGCCGGGAGTGCGCAACCTGACACAGGTCGAGGCGACCGAGCGGGCCCGCCTGCTCGACGTGACCGGGTACGACATCAGTCTGGATCTGTCCAGCGCTGTTCACGCCGCCGACGGTCGTACCTTCCGGTCGACCACCGAGGTGCGGTTCCGCTGCGCCGAGCCGGGAGCCGGCACGTTCATCGAGGTGGCGGCCGACTCGGTACGCTCGGCGACGCTCAACGGCACCCCGGTCGACCTGGCCGACTTCACCGCCGAGAAGGGCCTCACGCTGACCGGGCTGGCCAGCGAGAACACGCTCGTCGTCGACGCGGACTTCGCGTTCTCCAACTCCGGGCAGGGGCTGCACCGGACCGTCGACCCGGTCGACGGTGAGACCTACCTCTACAGCCAGTTCGAGACGGCCGACGCGCAGCGGGTCTTCGCCTGCTTCGACCAGCCCGACCTGAAGAGCGTCTACACCTGGCACGCCACCGTTCCGGAGCACTGGAAGGTGGTCTCCAACATGCCGGTGGAGCGGGAGGAGGCGGCCGGCGAGGGCCACAAGACGGTGCACTTCGCCACCTCCGCCCGGATGAGCACCTACATCACCGCGCTGTGCGCCGGGCCGTACCACGAGGTCAGGTACACCCACGACGGCATCGACCTGGGCTACTTCTGTCGGGCGAGCATGGCGCAGTACCTGGATTCCGACGACCTGAACCTGGTCACCACGCAGGGCTTCGACTTCTTCCACGAGCAGTTCGGGGTGCGCTACCCGCTGCCCAAGTACGACCAGCTCTGGGTGCCGGACTTCAACGCCGGGGCGATGGAGAACTTCGGCTGCGTGACCCACGCCGAGTCGCACTACCTGTTCCGCTCGCAGGTGACCGACTTCGAGTACGAGCAACGGGCCAACACCGTCCTGCACGAGCTGGCGCACATGTGGTTCGGCAACCTGGTCACCATGCGCTGGTGGAACGACCTTTGGCTGAACGAGTCGTTCGCCGAGTGGGCCAGCCACTGGTGCAACACGCACGCCACCCGGTTCACCGAGGCGTGGACGACCTTCCTGTCCATCCGGAAGAACTGGGGCTACCGGCAGGACCAGCTCTCCTCCACCCACCCGGTCTACTGCGAGATGCCCGACCTGGAGGCCGTCGAGGTCAACTTCGACGGCATCACGTACGCCAAGGGCGCCAGCGTGCTCAAGCAGCTGGTCGCCTACGTGGGCGAGGAGTCCTTCCTGGCCGGTCTGCGCGCCTACTTCGACCGGCACGCCTGGGGCAACGCCACCTTCGACGACCTGCTGTCCGAGCTGGAGACCGCCTCCGGTCGCAAGTTGACCACCTTCGCCTCCCAGTGGCTGGAGACCGCCCAGGTCAACACGCTGCGCCCGGAGCTGACCATCGACGCGGACGGCACGTACCAGCGGGTGGCGGTCCGTCAGGAGGCGCCGGAGGGCTACCCGACCCTGCGTACCCACCGGATCGGGGTGGGGCTCTACGACCTCACCGACGGCCGGTTGGTGCGCCGCGAGCGGTACGAGGTCGACGTCGACGGCGAGCTGACCGAACTCACCGACCTCACCGGTGTGCCCGCGGCCGACGTGCTGCTGCTCAACGACGACGACCTGAGCTACACCAAGCTGCGGCTGGACGAGCGGTCCATGGCGACGGTGGTCCAGCACATCGCCGGTCTCGACTCGTCGCTGGCGCGGGCGCTGTGCTGGACCGCCGCCTGGGACATGACCCGCGACGCCGAACTGGCCACCCGCGACTACGTCGCCCTGGTGCTGGCCGGGCTGCCGGCGGAGACGGACATCAACCTGGTCACCGCGACGCTGCGCCAGGTCAGCAGCGCGCTCACCTTCTACGCCGACCCGGCCTGGGCCCCGACCGGCTGGGCGGACCTGGCCCGTACCGCGAAGACCGCACTCGCGGCGGCCGAGCCGGGCAGCGGTTTCCAGCTGGCCTGGGCCCGGGCGTACGTCTCCGCGGCCCGCTCCGGCGAGGACCTGGCCGTGCTGCGCGGCTGGTTGGAGGGCACCCAGGTGACCCCGGGGCTGACCATCGACACCGAGCTGCGGTGGAGCGTGTTGCAGGCGCTGGTGGCCAACGGCGTGGCCGGAGCGTCGGAGATCGAGACGGAGCTGTCCCGGGACAAGACCTCCAGCGGTGAACGGGAGGCCGCGTACGCGCACGCACTGGTGCCGACCGAGGCGAACAAGGCCGCCGTCTGGGCGCAGTTGACCGGCCCCGAGGCGCTGCCGAACTGGCGGCACCGGGCGCTGTTGCAGGGCTTCAGCCACCCCACCCAGGTGGAGCTGATCACGCCGTACCGGGACCGGTTCTTCGCCACGGTCGGGCAGGTCTGGGCGACCCGGGACAGCGAGCCGGCGCAGGAGTTCGCCATGCTCATGTACCCGGCGTACCTGGTGCAGGACGACACCGTCGAGGCCACCGACGCCTGGCTGGCACAGGAGGGTCACCCCGGGCCGTTGCGGCGGCTGGTCGCCGAGGGCCGCGACGGCGTGGTCCGCGCGCTCGCCGCCCAGGCCCGGGACGCCCGGACGGCCTGACAGACACTCCACCGGCCCGGGTGCGTCGTGGTTCCCCGACGCACCCGGGCCGTTATCGTGACCAAGGGAGGTTGACGTGATGGCACAACCGGCTCACGAGTGGCGCTCACCGGAACTCGGCTGGCGGGAGCAGGATCTCGCCGAACTGCCGGAGGATGGAAGTCGCTACGAGATCATCGACGGGAGCCTCCACGTGACCCCACCCGCCGGTCCATATCATCACGAGTTGGCTGATGACATTCGGATGGCGATGCGGCAGGCGGCCCCGACGGGGTGGCGGGTGATCCGGGAGATCGGGGTGCAGGTGCCGGCAGGCAACCTGATTCCAGATATCACGGTGCTCAAGGTAGGGGCACCGCAGGACCGGATGTGGGCGGAACCGGCGTACGTCGCGCTCGTCGTGGAGGTCGAGTCGCCCAACAGTCGCCGACACGACCGTTCGCCAAGCCCGCGCTTTACGCCGAGGCAGGCATCCCGTACTACTGGCGGGTGGAACGGGGCGACTTCGGCCCGGTGGTGCACCGCTACGAACTGGTCAAAGAGGTCCACTACAACCTGCTCGGCACGGTCGGGCCGGACGATCCGGTCGAGGTGACCGAGCCGTGGCCGATGCGGCTCGATCCGTCCGCCTGGCCACGGTGAGACCGGGATCATGATCCCGTTCAAGAAAAAGCCCGGCCGCGCGTGACGCGGGCCGGGCTTTGTCGTCGGGTCGGGCTCAGCCCTTGCCCGCGTAGCGGGAGAGCTGGTCGAGGCCCTGGATGATGCCGCCGGCGAGATCACCGCCGCCGAACGCGGCCACCATCGACAGGGCGGCGATCTTGGCGTACGTGTCCGGGACGCGCTTGCGGGCGTACCGGCCGGTGACGATCTCCAGCTGACGCTGGTTCGGTGAGATCGCGATCAGCACCGACCGGTCGGGCTCGGCGAGCTGACGGTGCAGCCGCTCGGCGTGCTCCCGGATCGGCTCGTCGAGGCCGCCGACGAAGACGGAGAAGACCAGACCGGTCGTCCGGTCGGCCACCCGCAGCGCCTCGTCGATGCGCAGCAGCTGGCGGGTCGAGAACGGCCCGTCGAGCACGTCGGGCGGGTTCTCCGTCCCGGCCGCGTGCTGCTTCTCACCAACGGTCACTTGCGCCTCCGGTTCCAGCGGTCGGCGCCTCGACGCCGGCCTGTTCCTGCGTGCGGCTGGTCAGCGCGGGCGCCTGTGCCCCCGCCGACAGCGCGGTGCCCGCGGAGTCGGCCAGTTCCTCGGGGCGGCCGAGGAACCACACCGGCGTGAAGGTGAACGGCCGGCCCGGCCGGTAACGCTTGGCACCGCCACCACCGCCCTGGCTGCCCGCGTAGACGAGGCCGGCGATCACCAGCACGATGGCTGCCGGGATGCCGACGAAGACCAGCAACGTGTCGGTTACAGACAATCCCAACGCCCCCAGGCGGAAAGAGAGATCTTCGATCGGGTCGGGTGGCAGATCACCGGGGTGACCTCCCGACTCCGCTGTCATTCACGTTAGCGGAGCCGACGCTCCGCCAGACTGCGGGGTGCCGATCCCATCCGCCACTGGAGGCCTCCAGTTGCGCAGCGGTGGCGATCAGCCTCGCGTCGTCGCCGTAGCGGCCGGTGAGCAGCACGCCGACCGGCAGTCCCTCGGCGGTCACGCCGACCGGCAGCGAAACCGACGGTTGGCCGGTGACGTTGAAGACCGCACAGTACGGCGAGAAGCGACGTTGCCGGTCGAAATCCTCCGCCGGGGTGCGCCCCTGGTTGAACCAGCCGAGCGGTGCCTGCGGGGCCGCCAGGGTGGGACAGAGCAGCAGGTCGCAACCGGCGGTACGGCGGGCACCGAGGCGTACCTGGGCCTGGATCTCGCCGAGGGTCGCGGTGAGCGTACCGGCGGAGATCCCGGCGGCCCGGGCCCGCAGGAAGCGGGTCAGCGGCAGCAGCTCGGACTCCCGTTGCGGCGGCACCGGGGCGAGCGCGAGGACGTACCAGACGATCTCGAACAGCGGCCAGACCTGCGGACCGAGCGGCGCCGGCACCTCGACGACCTCGTGCCCGGCGGCGGCGAGCAGCGCGGCGGCCCGGTCCACCGCGGCGACGCAGTCCGGGTGGACCGGCTCGTCGGCGAGCATCGGGGTGGTGAACCGGCCGATCCGTAGCGGGCCGGGCTCGGCGGTCCGGGCGGCGGCGAGATAGCCGCCCGCCGGCGGTGGCGGCGGTAGATACGGCTCGCCGGGCACCGGCTCGGCCAGCACGTCCAGCAACGCGGCCACATCGGTGACGGTCCGACCGAGCGGACCGTTGGTCGGCAGGCCGAAGGCGCCGAAACCGAGTGGGCCGCCGGAGACCAGGCCGCGACTGGGCTTGTAGCCGATCAGGCCGCACAGCGACGCGGGAATCCGCACCGAACCGCCGCCGTCCGAACCCTGCGCCACCGGCACCAGGCCCGCCGCCACGGCCGCAGCCGCGCCGCCGCTGGAACCGCCGGCGGTGTACGCCAGCTGCCACGGGTTGCGGGCCGGTGGTGCCACCGAAGTCTCGGAGTACAGCGAGCAGCCCAGCTCGGAGGTGGTGGTCTTGCCGAGACTGACCAGCCCGGCAGCCCGCATGAAGCGCACCACGTCGGCGTCGACAGGCGGTACGAAGTCCGCGAAGGCGGCGGAGCCGAACGTGGTGCGGACGCCCGCGGTCAGGGTCAGATCCTTGATCGCGGTCGGTACCCCGTGCAGTGGCCCGCGCCGATCGACCGGAGTCGCGTCGGCGGCGCGGGCGGCTTCGCGCGCCAACTCCGCGGTGACGGTGACGAAGGCACCGACCGTGTCACCGAGCGCGTCGACCCGCCGCAGGTGGTGCTCGACGAGCTCCACGCTGGACAGCTCGCCACGGGCGAGCGCGGCGGCCTGTTCCAGCGCGGTCAGGTCGTGCGGCTCGGCCATGCCGCCATCCTGCCCGCTCAGGCCACTCGTTGCCGCACCGACACGAGCGTCACGGCCTCAGGACAGGGTGCCCGGTGGGGACACCCACTCCGAACGGGGACCGCCCACTTCCGCCAACAGGTCGAAGTCCCGGTCATAGTGGAGAACGGTGGCCCCGTACTCAGCGGCAGAGGCCGCTACCATGAGATCCACCGGACTCGCTGCCCGGTGGTGTCCCTGGGCGGTCAACGCGAGTTGCAGGTCTCGCGCTCTCGTCGCCACGGCCGTGGTGATCGGAAGGTCGATCATCAGCTCCGCGCGCCGGGCGCGTACCGTCATCGCGTTCCTGAAGTCGCGGGCGCTACGCCCGTCCTCCAGGTCCAACGGAAGGCAGGTCGCGGCCAGTCGCTCCTCGAGCAGCGCCAGGATCCGCTTTCCGACCATCGGCTGACGAAGGCGGCCCCAGGCCGAGGTGTCGATCAGGTACAGGCCGGGCGGAGGGGTCATGCCGCGTCCCACTTGTCGCCGGGCGTCTTGTCATCCTCCAGCAAACCGGTCCAGTCCCGATCGATGGAGAGCAACTCCCGGATCGCCTCCATCCGCTCGCTGCGCTCGGCAACCATCCGGAGTGCGGCGTGAATGGTGTCCTTCTTGCTCTTGGTGCCCAGTTCGCGGCGGGCTCGTTCGAGCAGGTCATCATCGAGATCAATAACCGTCTTCACCAGCCAAGTGTATACGATTAACCCGTCTTTATATACCGTCACGACCGAGGAAACGGAGGGCGTTGGTGGAGAGCAGGTCGCTGCGCTGGGCGTCGGTGAGGAAGTCGGCCTGGCGGACCACCGCGCCGGCCGGGCGCTCACCCAGGGGGTACGGATAGTCGCTGCCCACCAGCACCCGATCGGCGCCCATGGTGTCCACGAGGAGCCGCAGCGCCGGAGTCGAGAAGACCACCGAGTCGACGAGGAACCGGTCGATGTAGGAGCTGGGCGGGGCGGCGGAGGCACCGCGTACCAGATCGCCACGGCGGTGCCAGGCGTTGTCGGCGCGCCCCAGCCAGAACGGGAAGCTGCCGCCGCCGTGGGCGAAGCAGATCCGCAACGTCTCCGGCACCCGGTCGAACACCCCGCCGAGGATCATCGCCAGCACCGACAGGTGGGTCTCGGCGGGCATGCCGGTGAGCCACCGGGCCATCCAACGGTCCAGTCGGGGACCGCCGGCCATGTCCCACGGGTGGACGAAGACCGGCGCACCGACCTCGGCGCAGTGGGTCAGGAAGGTCACGATGCCGGCGTCGTCCAGGTCCCGCTCGCCGACGTGGTTGCCGATCTCCACACCTATGTGGCCGGCCGCGAGGCAGCGGTCCACCTCGGCGCAGGCCACGTCCGGGTCCTGCAAGGGCACCTGGCAGAACGGCAGCAGCCGGCCCCCGCCCGCGGCGGTGACCTCCAGGGTCAGGTCGTTGAAGATCCGGGCCACCTTCACCGCCTGGTCGGCCGGGCGGTCGTAGCAGAAGAAGACCGGGGTGGGCGAGACCACCTGCACGTCGACCCCGTCGGCCGTCATGTCGGCCAGCCGGGTGTCGGCGTCCCAGCACTCGGCGCCGACCGGGCGGAACGGCGTCTCGCCGACCATGATCATGGCGGCGCGCTCCGAGTCGATCCGCAGCCATGGCCAGCCGGACCCGCCGCACGCCACGGCCAGGTCCGGCCAACCCTTCGGTACGACGTGCGTGTGCACGTCCACCACCGGAGACACCGACGGCACCGGAGCCGCCATCAGCCCTTGCCCGGGTGCAGGGTGCCGCAGTTGTCGCAGGTACGCGCCGACTCGTCGGCGTAGAACGCGGCGAAGACCGGCGGCAGGTCGGCGGCGATGTCCCGGACCTGCAACTCGACCTCGTGCACCCGGTGGGAGCACTCGGGGCAGTACCACTGGAACTTCTCCAGCGTGCCCTCCTCGCGTACCCGCTCGATCACCATCCCGATCGAGCCGGCCTCCGGTCGCTGCGGCGAGTGCGGCGTGTTCCGGGGCAGCATCCACATCTGACCCTCGCGCACATGCACCGTACGCGGGCCTTCCGGCAGCATCAGGTTGATGTGCATGTTGCCCTTGACCTGGTAGAAGAACTCCTCGTACGGGTCGACGTGGAAGTCGGTGCGCTGGTTCGGTCCACCGACCACCATCACGATGAAGTCCTCGGAGCCGGGCAGCATCTCCTTGTTGCCCACCGGCGGCTTCAGCAGGTGCTGGTGCTCGGCAATCCAGCCGGGGAAGCTGAACGGCTCGGCGATCTCACTCATGACTGGCCTCCTTCTGGGAGCAGGGCGACGGCCTGCATCTCGATCAGCAGGTGCGGATGCGGCAACTGGTGCACGGCGACCGTCGTCCGGGTCGGTCCGGTCGCGTCGAAGAACTCCGCCCACACCTCGTTGTATCCACCGAAGTCGTTCATGTTGACCAGATAGGTGGTCAACTGGACCAGGTCGGTCAGCCCCGCACCGACCGACCGCAGCAGGTCCGCGATGTTCTCGATCACCGCCCGCGTCTGCGCCCGGATGTCCAGGTCGGTCGTGCCGAACTCGTCCACCGACACGCCCGCGAACGTGTTGTCGGCCCGCCGCGACGACGTCCCCGACACGAACACGAACCCGCCCGCCACCTTGACATGCGGAAACGCCCCCCGAGGCACCGCCTTCCCGGCCACCACCCGCGCCCCGTCAGTCATGGCAACCACTTCGCAACACCACGCGAGCAGCAACCACCTCAGACCCCCATCCCAACCGGCACCGACACCACCCACTCCAGACCGAGTTCACCCGACACCGGCACCGCCCACACCAGACCGATTCCACCCGACACCGGCACCGCCCACACCAGATTCACCCCACCTGGCACCGGCGCGCGAAGCCCGACCACGTCAGGGTTCCGGGCAGCCCGACCGGCGCAGGGATCAAGCCTGACCGCCCGGAGCCGGTCGGGCTGCCCGGAACCCCAACACCCGGACCACTCACGACGAACTCCGCAACGAAGCCGTACCGAGCTTCTCGACAACCGCCCGCACATGAGCCCCAGCACGCAACGGAACAGCAGCCGTCGCCGCGCCGGCCAGGAAGACCCAGCCCGAACGCAACCGCACCCCGTGCCGCCCCGCCAGCCGGATGCCCTCGTCCAGCGCCCGTCGCGGGTCGCCGAGGATGGCCGCCGTCGAGCCGACCTGGGCCAACCGTCCGTCGATCTCCAACAGCACGCCCAGGTTGTCCAGCCCGTCCGGCACCGGCGACCACGGCCCGATCACGAACGCGCCGGCCGACGTGTTGTCGGCGATGACGTCCGGCAGGGAGAAGGTGAAGTTCGCGTACCGGGAGTCGATCAACTCGATCGCCGGAGCGACCGCCCGCACCGCGTCGGTGAAGTCACCGACCGGTTCGCCGGGCTCGGGCAGGCGGTCCAGCAGGAACGCCACCTCCGGCTCGACCCGGGGATGGATGAACGCGGCCACGTCGACCGTGCCGCCGTCGGGGATCCGCATGGTGTCGGTGAGCCGACCCCAGATCACCTCGTCCACCCCGACCTGGGCCATCTTCGCCTTGCTGGTCAGCCCCATCTTCAACCCGACCAGCCGCTCCCCCCGATCCAGCCGGCGCTGCACCAGCGCGGTCTGCACCGCGTACGCGGCGTCGACGTCCAGCCCGGTCTCGGCGGCGAGCTGCGCGGTCGCGGTGGCCGTGTCGGCGGCCGTACCGAGCGTCTCGGCGATCCCCGCGATATCCGGCCCGATCATGAGTTCTCCTTGCCGGCCAGGTCCAGCGCCACGTCGACGATCATGTCTTCCTGGCCGCCGACCATCCGGCGTCGGCCCAGTTCCACCAGGATCGACCGGACATCCACGCCGTAGCGCGCCGAGGCCCGTTCGGCGTGGCGCAGGAAGCTGGAGTAGACCCCCGCGTACCCCAGGGAGAGGGTCTCCCGGTCGACCTGGACGGGCCGGTCCTGCAACGGGCGGACGATGTCGTCGGCGGCGTCCATCAGCGCGAAGACGTCGCAGCCGTGCCGCCAACCGTGCAGTTCCGCGACCGCGACGAAGACCTCCAGCGGCGCGTTGCCGGCGCCGGCACCCATGCCGGCGAGGGAGGCGTCCACCCGCACCGTCCGGCCGGCCGGCGACCCGGGCGGGCCGTCGCCGGCGACCCGGCCGTGTTCGACGGCGATCACGCTGTTGGCCACCCCGAGGGAGAGGTTGTGGTGGGCGTGGATACCGATCTGCGTGCTCGGTTCGAGGACCTGCCGGTACGCGTCGACGCGCTGCGCCACGTCGGACATCAGCAGCCGGCCGCCCGAGTCGGTGACGTAGACGCAGTGCGCCCCGTACGACTCCATCAGCTTCGCCTGGGCGGCCAGCCCGGCCGGGTCGTTCATGTGCGACATCATCAGGAAACCGGCCACGTCCATGCCGTTCTCCCGAGCCCAGGAGATGTGCTGGGCGGAGATGTCCGCCTCCGTGCAGTGGGTGGCGATCCGCACGCTCGTCACGCCGAGCGACCGGGCGGCCTTCAGATCGGCGATGGTGCCGATGCCGGGCAGCAGCAGGGTCGTCAGCTTCGCCCTCGTCATCACCTCGGCCGCCGCCGCGATCCAGTCGGCGTCGCTGGCCGCGCCGTGGCCGTAGTTGACGCTGGACCCGGCGAGACCGTCACCGTGGGCCACCTCGATCGCGGCGACCCCGGCGGCGTCCAGTGCGGCGGCGATGGTGCGGACCTGGTCGACGGTGTAACGGTGGGCGATGGCGTGCATGCCGTCGCGCAACGTCACGTCCTGGATGTACAACTCGGTCATCCGAGCCCGCCTTCGTTCGCGACTGCGGGGCTCCGCTGCGCTGCACTCCTCGCGCTCACCCGACAACCTCCTTCCGCAGGGCGACCAGCCGCTGCGCGGTGCGCAGCGCGGCCGAGGTCATGATGTCCAGGTTCCCGGCGTACGCGGGCAGATAGTGCCCGGCGCCGGAAACCTCCAGGAAGACCGAGACCTGCAACCCGGTGAGCTGCCGTCCCAACGACGGCACGAAGGTGTCGACGCGGTCGAACTGCACGTCCTGCTTGAGCCGGTAGCCGGGCACGTACTCCTGCACGCTGGCCACCATGTCGCCGACGGAGGCGGCGATGGCGGCGCGGTCGGCGTCGGCATCCGGGCAGAGGCAGTAGACGGTGTCGCGCATCAGCAGCGGCGGGTCGGCCGGGTTCAGCACGATGATCGCCTTGCCCCGCTCGGCGCCGCCGACCACCTCGATCGCCCGGGCCGTGGTCTCGGTGAACTCGTCGATGTTGGCCCGGGTGCCCGGGCCGGCCGACCGCGAGGCGATCGACGCCACGATCTCCCCGTACGCGACCGGGGTGACCCGCCGTACCGCGGCGACGATCGGCACGGTCGCCTGCCCGCCGCAGGTGACCATGTTCAGGTTGGTCTCGCCCAGGTGCTCCTCCAAGTTGACCGGTGGCACGACGTACGGGCCGATCGCCGCCGGGGTCAGGTCGATCACCGTCCGCCCGTGCGCGCGCAGCACGGCGTCGTGGTGCCGGTGCGCGCCCGCCGAGGTGGCGTCGAAGACCAGTGCCACGTCGGCGAACTCGGGCATCGCGACAAGTCCCTCGACACCCTGCGCGGTGGTCGCCACGCCGAGCCGCCGGGCCCGGGCCAGCCCGTCGGAGGCCGGGTCGATACCGGCCATCGCCACCATCCGCAGCGAGTCCGACAGCCGCATCACCTTGATCATCAGATCGGTGCCGATGTTGCCCGACCCGATCACCGCCACACCCGTCATCCGTGCACCTCCTTGGTGAAACAGGTCCGCACCGAGCCGAGACCGGAAATGCGGGCCTCGTACGCCGCACCCGGGGTCACCGCCACCATCGGGCCGAGCGCGCCGGAGAGCACCACGTCACCGGCGCGGAGTGGATCACCGGCGCGGGCCGTGGTGCCCGCCAGCCAGGCCAGCGCGTGCCACGGGTTGCCCAGGCAGGCCGCCCCGGCCCCCACCGACACCGGCTCTCCGGCGTGTTCCAGGACCATCCCGCACAGCCGCAGGTCGACCTCGGCCGGCCGGCGGGGCGTGGTGCCGAGCACGAACAGGCCGCTGGAGGCGTTGTCGGCCACCGTGTCCACGATGGAGATGTCCCAACCGGCGACCCGCGAGTCGACGATCTCGATGGCCGGCAGCAGGTGGTCGACGGCGCGCAGCAGGTCGGCGGTGGTGACCCGGTCGTCGGGCAGGTCGGCACCGAGCACGAAGGCGACCTCCGCCTCCACCCGGGGTTGCCGGAGGCGCCCGATCGCCACCTCGGCACCGTCGGGCACCGCCATCGCGTCGGTGAGCACCCCGAAGTCCGGCTCGTACACCCCGAAGCTCTCCTGGACCGCCCGGGAGGTCAACCCGATCTTCGCGCCCACCCGGCGCTGCCCGGACGCCAACCACTCGCCCACCTGGCGCTGCTGCACCCGGTACGCGGCCTGCACGTCCCCCTCCGGCAGCAGCCGCCCACGCAACGGCGGACACGGCTTGCCGCCGGCTCGGGCCTCGGCCAGTTCCCGCGCCGCCAACTCGACGTCGTTCATGACAGCTCCACGCAGACGTTCGTCAGCTCCGAGTAGAAATTCAGCGAGTGCACCCCGCCCTCCCGACCGATGCCCGAGGCCTTCACCCCGCCGAACGGGGTCCGCAGGTCACGCAGGAACCACGTGTTGACCCAGACGATGCCGGCGTCCAATTGGGCACCGGCCCGGTGCGCCCGGCCCACGTCGCGGGTCCAGACCGTCGCCGCCAGACCGTACTCCGTGCCGTTGGCCAGGGCGTACGCCTCGTCCTCGTCGTCGAACGGGGCCACGTGCACCACCGGCCCGAAGATCTCCTCGCGGTTGGTCCGCGCGTCCGGGCCGAGGCCGGTCAGCACCGTCGGCTGCACGTACGCGCCACCGTCGCGGGCGTCGCCGAACCGGGGCACCCCGCCGCCGGCGAGCACCCGGGCGCCCTCGGCCCGCGCCAGGTCGTAGTGCCCGAGCACCTTGTCCCGGTGGCCGTGCGAGATCAGCGGCATGTTCACCGTCGCCTCGTCGCCCGGCCACCCGTACGCCAGCTCGCCGGCGCGCTCGGCCAGCCGCGCGGTGAACTCCTCGAACACCGGCCGCTGCACGTAGATCCGTTCGGTGCAGAGGCACACCTGACCGCCGTTGGTGAAGCTCGACCGGACCGAACCGGCCACCGCCGCGTCCAGATCCGCGTCGGCGAAGACCAGTCCGGCGTTCTTGCCACCCAACTCGAAACTGACCGCCTTCACCCCGTCGGCGGCGGCCCGCATGATGGCGCCGCCGGTGGCCGACTCGCCGGTGAAGGTGATCGCGTCGACGTCCCGATGGCGGGTGAGGAACTCGCCGGCCGAACCGGGCCCGAAGCCGTGCACCAGGTTGAACACGCCATCGGGCACCCCGGCCGCCGCCATCACCTCGGCGAGCAGCGTGGCCGACGCCGGCGTCTCCTCGCTCGGCTTGACCACCACCGCGTTGCCGCAGGCCAGAGCGGGGGCGACCTTCCAGGTGAGCAGCAGCAGCGGCAGGTTCCACGGCACGATGACCGCGACCACGCCGACCGGCTTGCGCACCGCGTAGTTGAGCGCCCGACCACCGGTCGGGCTGACCGTGGTGAACGACTCGGTCGGCGCGGTCGCCACGATCTCCGCGAAGGCCCGGAAGTTCGCCGCGCCGCGCGGGATGTCCAGGTTGCGGGCCTGCGAGATGGACTTGCCGGTGTCGGCGACCTCGGCGGCCACCAGGTCGTCGAAACGACGCTCCAGTTCGGCGGCGATCCGGCGCAGCACCTCGGCGCGTTCCCGCTCCCCCGCCCGGCCCCACGGGCCCCGCAACGCCGCCCGGGCCGCCGACACCGCGTCGTCCACCGTGGACCGGTCCGCCTCGACCACCTCGAAGACCGGTTCGCCGGTCACCGGGCTGCGTTTGGTGAACCGGTTTCCGGCGTCGACGAACTCGCCGCCGACGAAGTTCCTCAGCAGTCCGGGGCCGTCCGGTGCCCGCCCGGCCATCAGCCGGGGATCCCAGAGCGTCATCCGCGCCTCCTGAACCCGAGCGCCACCGCCGCGCCGACCACCGCCGCCAGACCGGCCGCCGCCAGGCCGACCACCTGGTACTGCCGGCGGACCCGACGGCGCACCTGCGCGTACGGGACGGTGGAGAAGGACACCAGCTCGTACTGGGAGACGTACCGGCCGGGCAGCGCCCGCTCCAGGGCGTGCTCGACCTGCTTGCGGGCCCGGAAGACCGGGGAGGCGACCTTGTCGCGCATCTCCACGAAGTTGGCCAGCGCCATCCGGGCGATCGCCTCGGCGTTGTCCTGCCGGCGGTGCTGAAACAGCGGCAGCGCCGCAGCCCAGTCCCCGGCACACTCGTCGAGGCAGCGGTCCAGCTCCACCACGTCCTCGAAGGCGCAGTTCGCGCCCTGGCCGTAGAACGGCACGATGGCGTGCGCCGCGTCGCCGAGCAGGGCGACCCGGCCGTCGACCTGCCACGGGTCGCACCGCACCGTGCCGAGCACGCCGACCGGGTTGTGCTGGTAGTCGTCGACCAGGTTCGGGGCGATCGGCGGCAGGTCCGGATAGTGCTGCGCGAAGTGCCGCTCGATCGCCGCCGGGCTGCCCAGCGAGGCGAAGCTCGCGGTGCCATGGGTGGGCCAGAACAGGGTGCAGGTGAACGAGCGGTCCGGGTTGGGCAGCGCGATCATCATCGAGGTGCCGCGCGGCCAGATGTGCAGCGCACCCGGGTCGAGGGCGAAGTCGCCGTCCAGCGGCGGGATCGTCAGTTCCTTGTAGCCGTAGTCGAGGAAGTCGACGCTCTCGGTGACCAGGCCGTGGGCGAGCAGCTGCCCGCGTACCGCCGAGCCGGCACCGTCGGTGCCGAGCACCACCCGCGCGCCCTCGGTCACCGGACCCTGCGGCGTCTGGAAGGTCATGGTGCCGGTCGCCGGGTCGAGCCCGACCAGCCGGTGCTCGAAGGCGATCCGCACCCCCGGCAGCTTGGCGGCGGCCGCCAGCAGGGCGTTGTTCAACGCACCCCGGCTGATCGAGTTGATCGCCCGGTCGCCGGAGACGCTGTACGACTGGAATCCGGTCGGCCCGCCGACCGGATGGATCATCCGGCCGCGCATCGGCAGGGCGTCCGTCATCACCTGTTCGGCCAGTCCGATGCGGCGCAGCGCGTCGAGCCCTCGTTCGGAGAGCGCCAGGTTGATCGACCGGCCCCGCTCGGGGGTGCCGCCGCGCGGGTCCGGGCGTCGCTCGTAGAGCGCCACCGGATGGCCCCGGCGGGCCAGGAAGCAGGCCAGCAGGCAACCGGCCAGCCCGGCGCCCACCACCGCGATCTCGTCGCCCTCTCCGGTCACCGGGCCACCCCCGAAACCGTCGCGCGCAACGCCTCGGCAACCCGCCAGCAGTCGTGATACGTCGAGTACAGCGGCACCGGGGCGAACCTGACCACGTCCGGCTCCCGGGCGTCGGCGATCACCCCGTGCTCGTGGCGCAGCCGTTCGGTCAGCTCGTTGGCGCTGCCCGTGCCGATGCGTACCGAAAGCTGGCATCCGCGCCGGCGCGGCTCACGTGGGGTGATCACCCGCAGGGGCCGGTCGGCGGTGACCTCGTCCAGCAGCCGCTCGAGGTAGCCGGTGAGCCGCAGGCTGCGCGCCCGCAGCGCCGGCATGCCGACCGAGTCGAACAGTTCCAGCGAGGTGCGGACCGGCCCCATCGCGAAGATCGGCGGGTTGGAGATCTGCCACGCCTCCACGGTGGCCGGCGGTCGACTGACCGGAGCCATCTGGAACCGGGTCGCCGCCGCCGTGCTCCACCAGCCCTCGAAACGGGGCAGCGTCGCGTCGCCGTGGTGCCGCTCGTGGACGAAGACCCCGGCCAGCGCGCCAGGCCCCGAGTTGAGGTACTTGTACGAGCACCAGGCGGCGAAGTCGACGTCCCAGTCGTGCAGCGACAGCGGTACGTTGCCCGCCGCGTGGGCCAGGTCCCACCCGACGACCGCGCCGGCGGCCCGGGCCGCCGCGGTGATCGCCGGGATGTCCATCAGCTCGCCGGTGAGGTAGTTGACGCCACCGAGCAGGACCAGCGCCACGGTGTGGCCCTCGGCCGCCAGGTACCCGGTGACGTCCTCGGTGCGCAGGGTGTCCTCACCGGGGCGCGGCGTGAGCCGGACGACCGTGGTGTCGGGGTCGAGGCCGTGGAAGCGTGCCTGGCTGCGCACCGCGTAGCTGTCCGACGGGAAGGCGCTGTCCTCGATGACGATCCGGGTCCGCTCGCCTGCCGGCCGGTAGAAGCTGACCATCAGCAGGTGCAGGTTGACCGTCAGCGAGTTCATCACCACGGTCTCCGTGGGCAGGGCGCCAACCAGTCGGGCGGCCGGCGCCGTCAGCAGCTCGTGGTACGGCAGCCAGGGCCGTTCGGCGGCCAGATGCCCCTCCACGCCGAGCCGGCGCCAGGCGTCCAGGTCGGCCAGGAGTTCGTCGCGGGTGGCCCTCGGTTGCAGGCCGAGCGAGTTGCCTGCCAGGTAGGCGGCCTCCGGATAACGCCCACCGTCGGCCGGCGGCACGTGGAACAGGTGCCGGTGCCCCGGTTCGGCCGCGTCGAGGCGGAGCGCTTCGGCCTCGGTGTCGTTGCTCATCGTCGTCACAACCGCCTCACATCGCCGTCCGGGCCGACCACAGTTCGGGGAAGACCACCCGGGCCATGCTGCGTTGCAGCCACGCCAGACCGGCGGAGCCGCCGCTGCCCACCTTGGCGCCCATCGTCCGCTGCACCGCCTTGATGTGGTGGTGCCGCCAGTCGCCGAACTGCTCGGCCACCTCGGTCAGCGCCTCGCCGAGCATCCGCAGGTGGTTGTCGGGCCCGGCATCGGCGTAGATCCGCACCCAGGCCGCCTCGACGGCGGGGTGCGTCTCGTGTTCGGTGGCCACGTCCCGCTCCAGCAGGTCCGCCGGCAGGTCGTGACCGTGCCGGGCGAGCAGGGCGACCACCTCGTCCCAGACGCTCGGGGTGGCCAGGGCGTCGGTGAGCTCGGCGTGCACCTCGGTCTGCCGCCGGAACGGGCGGATGAGTGCCGGGTCGCGCAGCCCGAGCAGGAACTCCAGGTGGCGGTACATCGCCGACTGGAAGCCCGACCCCTCGCCGAGCAGGTTGCGGAAGCGGTTGAAGTCGGCCGGGGTCATCCAGCGCAGTCCCCGCCAGGCCGCGTTGAGCCCTTCCAGGTGCAGCGCGGCGCGGCGCAGCGGCGCCAACGCCTCCCACACCCGGTCGGCGCGCAGCAGCCGGGACGTCTCCCGTAGTTCGTGACAGGTCAGGCCGAAGTACAACTCCATGATCTGGCTGACCATCAGGAACGACATCTCGCCCGGGTCGGTGCTGAGCGGCTGTTGCAGCCGATGCAGCGTGCTGGCCTGCACGTACGCGTCGTACGGCACCCGCTCGGCGAACTCCAGGGTCGGTTCGCCGCCGTTGCGGGCGGCGCGCGCCACCCGCTGCCGTGCGGTGACCGGACGCACCTCCGTCCGGGGCCGCAGCTCCGTCTGCTCCATGCGTCCGCTCCTCCCGGCTCGCTCGTCCAGTCATGATCTCCCGTGCGGTTGGCCAGATGGAATGCCTGTTCAACGGCGCTTTCGGTGGTCGACCTAAGGAACGGAAGCCGCTCGCCGGCAATGACCTGCCGGACGTAAGGTCGCCGGCATGGACGAGATGGACTGGGCCCTGCTCCGCGAGTTGCAGGCCGACGCGCGGTTGTCCTTCAGCGAGCTGTCCCGGCGGGTGCACCTGTCCCCACCGGCGGTCGCCGAGCGGGTCCGTCGGTTGGAGGAGACCGGCGTGATCAGCGGGTACCACGCCCACGTCGACCTGGCCCGGGCCGGTCGCACCGTGGTCGCGCTGATCCGGATGTCCTGTTACGGCGCCCGGTGCATCCTGCACGATCCCGAGGTCGCGCGATGGCCGGAGATCCTGGAGATCCACCGGATCACCGGGGACGCGTGCAGTGTGTTGAAGGTCGCGGCCGGCTCGATCGGAGACTTCGAGGCGGTCATCGACCGCCTCGCCCCCTACGGCCAGCCGTCGAGCACGATGGTGCTCTCCACCCCGCTCGCCTGGCAGCCGGTCACCGCGACGGAGGGGACCCCTCCTGACGGCCGTCCCCGTCGCCGGGAGCCGGGTTAGCCACCGGAGCAGAGGGAAAGCCACGCGGGTCGCCCCAGCAGGAACCGGTACGCCGGTGCCGGGAGGGAGGATCATGCGAGGTCTGCGACAGTACGGAGGCGTCCAGCACGCCCCGTCGACCATCGCCCGACTGTTCGGGGCGTTCGTCCTGATCGCGGCGTTCGCCCTGGCCGGGCTGCTGCTGCCCGGCACCGCACCCGCCAGAGCGGGGGAGAACACCTTCGTCGAGGTGACGCCGAACAGCGTCCAGGCCGGTTCCCGGGTGAGCATCCGGGCCAGTTGCGACAACGCCAACGACCGTCAGGCCGAGGTGACCTCGGACGCGTTCGACCGGGTGTACCTCCGGCCGGACAACGGCTTCCTCACCGCCTCGGTCACCGTGCCCGGCAACAAGGCGGCCGGCGACTATCCGGTGCACCTGCGCTGCGACAACGGCCGGACCGCCAGCACCACCCTGACCGTGCTGAACATGGACCAGCCCACCAAGGGACCGGCCACCGGCGGTGGCGGTACGGCCGACCGGGGCACCGGGTCGATGCTGCTGCTCGGTGGCGTCGCCACGGTGACCGCGGCGGTGGTCTTCGGCCTGTTCAGCAGCCGGCGCCGGGCCGGTTCCTGACCCACCGTCACCATGGCGGGCTTCCGCGTACCCGCGCCGGAACCGGGCCCCGGTCCACGCCGTACCGGCCGTCGGGGCCGACGTGCCTGGCGGCGAACGGTCGCCGCGGCCGGCCGGCTGGTCCGGGTCGCCGCGCAGGTCGGTTCGGCGAGCGTCGCCACGCCCGATCCCGCGGCGGCACCGCTACCGCCCAGGCGACGCCCCACCCGGGCGGTGGGGACCGGACGTTCCGGTCACTCCGGTCCGGGACTACCGGTGCTGGTGATCGGCTCGCTGATGCTGCTGATCATCGCGATGCTCGGCGTCGAGCGGATGACCGGGCTGAGCGTGCTACCGGACCGGTTCATCGCCGGGCTGGCGCCGCCGCCCAGGAAGTTTCCGCTGCTGGCCGCGAGCGAGCCGGTCGGCATCGAGATCAACAAGATCGACCTGGCCGCTCCGGTGCACAACGTGGGCATCGCGCCCGACGGCAGCATCGCCGCGCCGCCGGCCGAGCGGGCCCAGGAGGCCGGCTGGTACGACCAGGGGCCCACCCCCGGCCAGTACGGCCCGGCCGTCATCGTGGGGCACGTCGACACCACCACCGGACCGGCCGTCTTCCACCAGCTGCCCCAGTTGCGCGCCGGCGACCGCGTCGAGGTCGCCCGCTCGGACGGCTCGGTGGCGATCTTCGAGGTGGACCGGGTCGATCGGTTCGGCAAGGAACGACTACCCACGGACGACGTGTTCGGTGACTTCAGCCGTCCGCAGCTGCGGTTGATCACGTGTGGGGGGCGGTGGGTCGGCGGGGAGACGGGGTACGCGGACAACGTCGTGGTGTTCGCTTCGCTGGTCGAGGCTCGTTAGGTGTTGCTGTTGGGGGTTTTCGGGGGAGCCCGACCCGCTCCGGGCGGTCAGGCTTGATCCCTGCGCGGGTCGGGCTCCCCCGAAAACCTGTTCGGCGTACTCGCCGCCTGGCAGCGCAGAGTGTCGTCCGCGCAGGCTGGTGGGAGATCTGAGTGGGCAGGCCGGTCGCAGGCGGCGCGTGTTCGTTGGGTCAGGCGGCTTCGGGTTCGCGGAGGTCCAGCCAGTCGGCCCAGCGCGGGTCGGGGGCGCGGTGGCCGAGCACGCGCCAGGCGATCCCCTTCGGGGCGGTCGGCAACGAGTGCAGTCGCCAGCCCAGCTCGGCAGGGGTCTTGTCGCCTTTTGTGTGGTTGCACCTGGCGCAGGCGGCGACCACGTTCTCCCAGGCGTGCCGGCCGCCGCGGCTACGGGGGAAGACGTGGTCGATGGTCTCCGCCGGCCCACGGCAGTAGGCGCACCGCCAGCCGTCCCGGGCGAAGATCGCCCGCCGGGACAGGCCCACGTGGGTGCGGTAGGGCACCCGGACGAACCGGGTGAGCCGGACGACCGAGGGCACCGGCAGCGCACTGCGGGCACTGTGCAGGATGCCCTCACCGTCGGCGACACAGACCGCCTTGGCCGAGAGCACGAGAATCGCGGCCCGACGTACCGACACGACACACAGCGGCTCGTAGGTGGCGTTGAGGACCAGCGCGCCGGAGCCCACCGTGGGTCGTATGTCAGGCATCGCGTCACCCTTCCGGTCAAGCGGCTTACCACTCGCCACCGCCGACCGGCGTCGGGCACAGCCCCACACCACGTCGACGCCGGCCGGATCACCGACGTCCGCTGCGCCAATCGTCCCTGATCGGACCCGGGAATGCACGTACTAATCCTGGGTACGGCCGGTGCTTTCCCTCCGCCCGCCCGACCGGCCGGGCGGCACCGACCGGTGGGTCGACGGCGGGGCCGCCCGTCGGTTGCGGTACGAAAACAGGGTGACCGTCAGCAGCCTCAGCCCCACCCCCGCCCCGTCCCGCCCGGAGCCGGTCGAGACGCCCAGTCCGGAATGCCTGGACGAGGCCCTGTGCAAGATCGTCTTTAACTGGACCGACTCGGTGTGGTTCGCCGAGGGCAGCTTCTGGATCCTCGTGAAGCCACTACGGATCATCATGATCCTGCTGCTGGCGTTGGCCGCCCGGTGGCTGGTGCACCGCACGATCCGCCGCCTGGTGCGCACCACCAGCGACGCCGGGGTGCCGACCATGCTCCGCCCGCTGCGCGAGCGCATCCCGACCGCCGCCACCGAGCCGGGCGAGTTCGTCCCGGAGCGTCGCCGGCAGCGCGCCGAGGCGATCGGCTCGGTGCTGCGGAGCCTGACCACCGCGTTCATCTTCGGCATCGCCCTGCTGATGGTGCTCAAGGAGTTCAGCTTCGACCTGGCACCGCTGCTCGCCAGCGCGGGCATTGCCGGCGTCGCGCTCGGTTTCGGCGCGCAGAGCCTGGTCAAGGACCTGATCGCCGGGTTGTTCATGCTGATCGAGGATCAGTACGGGGTGGGCGACAACGTCGATCTCGGCGAGGCCTCCGGCGTGGTCGAGGCGGTCGGACTACGGGTCACCACCGTCCGGGACGCCCGAGGAGTGCTCTGGTACATCCGCAACGGCGAGATCGTCCGGGTGGGTAACAAGAGCCAGGGGTGGGCGTTGGTGGTGGTCGACCTGCCAATCGGTTTCGCCGGCACCGAGGAGGCGACGGCCGTGCTGCGTACCGCCGCCGCCTCGATCGCGGTGGACCCGGAGCTGGCCCCGTCGATCGTCGAGCCGCCGGAGGTGCTGGGCGTCGAGCAGGTCACGGTGGAGGGCACGGTGATCCGTACGGTGGTGAAGACCACCGCCGACGGTCAGTTCAGTGTGGCCCGCGAGCTGCGTCGCCGACTCGCCGAGGCGCTGGAGAACTCGGGTATCACGGCGAGGATCGCGGCGGGCCGCCTCTACCCCGGTCTACCTACTCGAACGGACCCCGAGACCGGTCAGGGCGGCGCAACCTGAGCCGACCGGCGGGGGTCGCGTCCGACCGACCCCCTCGGGTATCGTCCGTTCGTTCAGTCGGAGATGCGACCAACCAACCGTTCGCCCTAGCCAGTTGTCAGACGATCGGGCAGAATCCGGTGCACACGCTTACCGAGCGGTGTCACGTCCTCGCTGATCTGCAGACCTGACGATGGTCCCGGGCCGCCATCACGAGTGGCCAGACACCGGGACGATGGAGGCGATGGTGTCCGACGAGCGACCTTCTCCGGAAGGGCCGGCCACCTTCCGGGAGGTTTTCGCCCAGCGTGAGTATCGGGCCGTCTTCGCGGCCAGCACGCTGACCTGGCTCGGTGACTACGTCGCCCGCGCGGCCGTCACCCTCCTGGTCTATCGGGAAACCGAGTCCGTGGCGCTGTCGGCGGCCGCCTTCGCGGTGAGCTACCTGCCCTGGCTGGTCGGCGGTCCGTTGTTGGCCACGATCGCCGAGCGGCACCGGTTCCGTCAGGTGATGGTGGTCTGCGACCTCGTCCGGATGGCGCTGATGCTGCTCGTCGCCGTCCCGGGGATGCCGGTGCCAGTGATCCTGGCGCTACTGTTCGCGACCACGCTGGCGAATCCGCCGAGCCAGGCCGCACGCTCGGCACTGCTGCCGTTGATCCTGCCCGGAGACCGGCTCGTCGTCGGACTGTCCGTCAACGGCAGCGTGGGACAGGCCGCCCAGGTGGTCGGCTACCTGCTCGGCGCTGCCGTCGCGACGGTGAGCCCCACCGCCGCGCTGCTGATGAACGCGGGTGCGTTCGCGCTGTCGGCCCTGCTCGTCCGGCTCGGGGTGCGGGACCGGCCACCGGCGATGAGCAGCGCTCACCGTAGTCACCTGCTCCGGGAGACCGCCGCGGGGTTCCGGATGGTCTTCCAGACACCGGTGCTGCGGGCGATCGCCGTCCTGGTCTTCAGTGCCATGCTCTTCTCCATCGTGCCCGAGGGGCTGGCGGCGGCCTGGGCCAACGAACACGCCGGGGAGAACATGGACCCGGGACTGGCGCAGGCGGTGATCATGGCGGCCACCCCCGCCGGCTTCATCCTCGGTGGTCTGATCATCGGTCGTGCCGTCGCACCGGCCCGGCGACTGCTGCTGCTCCGGCCGTTGGCCGTGATTGCCCCGCTGGCGCTGGTGCCCTCGTTGCTGGATCCGCCGCCGATCGTGGTGGCGCTGCTCGCCGCCCTCTGCGGCTTCGCGGTCGCCGGGCTGCTCCCGACGGCCAACGGGCTCTTCGTCCAGGCCCTGCCGGACGGCTTCCGGGCTCGGGCGTTCGGTGTCATGGCGACGGGCGTGCAGGTCATCCAGGGCGCGGCCGTACTGGTGACCGGGCTGCTCGCCGAGCGGTTTCCGATCCCGCTGGTGGTGGGGTTGTGGAGCCTGGCCGGGGTGATGTTGATGTCGCTCGTCGCCCTGCGCTGGCCCGACCAGCAGACCGTGGCCGCCTCCGTCGAGACCGCCCGGGCCGCCTCCACCGCGACCGACGGGACCATGGGCCCCGCCCGCGGGCCGCAGGACGGCTCCTCCGACGATCCCGGTCCGGGGCACGTGGGGCCGGGCCGGCCACGGCACGCGGTGACCTGAGCCACTCTCGTTCACCCGGTGCCGGCCGGGCGGGCGCCGGGGCGGGCCTGGCAGGATGGAACGGTGAATCCCGCAGGTGAGTCCGAAGGCCACGGCGAGGCGGTCACCTTCTTCGACGCCGTCGGCGGTGAGCCCACGTTCCGCAGGCTGGTCGAGGAGTTCTACGCCGGCATCGCCGCCGATCCGCTGCTGCGCCCGATGTATCCGGAGGAGGATCTGGGCCCGGCCGCCGACCGGATGCGGCTGTTTCTCATGCAGTACTGGGGTGGCCCGAACACCTACTCGACGCAGCGGGGCCACCCCCGGCTGCGGATGCGCCACGCCCCGTTCCGGATCAGTGCCGCCGAACGCGACGCCTGGCTGGGTCACATGCGCCGGGCGGTCGACCACCTCGACCTGCCTCCGGCGCTCGCCGCGGAACTGTGGAACTACCTGGAGCGGTCGGCGTACTTCATGGTCAACGACATGTCGGACCCGGCGGCACACGGCTGACCGCCGTCGTACCACCCGACCGGTCTGACGACGTCGCCCCGGTCAGAGCAGGGCGCCCTCGTCGTGCAGCCAGTCGACGAAGCTGGTGGCCACCGCGGCACCGCAGTCGAGCAACTCGACCAGCAGCGCGTCGTGGGCACCGGCCGCGAGCGGCACCTGCAACTCGGCGTAGATCGGCAGCTGCCCACGTTCGGTGGGATCACCCACGTACGCCTTGCAGAAGCGTCTGGTGTGGTTCCACTCGTTGACCACCCGGTAGGCCCGGTCCGCCCAGTCCGGCGGCACGGTCGCGTGTGGCCGGGCCCGCAGCACGAGGATCTCGTCCTCCGGCCCCTCGAGGGTGACCAGCACCGCGTGCCGCTCCCACATGGCCAGCAGGTTGCCGTCGCCGTCGGCCAGGTAACGCACGTCGAGCAGGTCCAGCGCGTCGCAGATCCGGCGCAGGGTGACCTGTTCGACGGTGGCTGGCATGTCGGCGATCAACGGACGCTCCGCAGCCGGGCAGTCGTCGCCCGGTTGGCGGGGCGCCGGCGGGCCGACCCGGACGGTACCTTCCACCATGATCCTGCTTCGAGTTTCCGGGTCACCGCCACTGGCGGGACCTGGACGCCATGACCACCACGGCATCGCTCGCGCACCTCACTCCCCAGCGGATCCGGTCGCCTACAGTGGGTGGATCCGAGGATGGACGGTACCCGGACAGCCGGAACGAAGCACCCCCCCAACGCCAGCACCAAACCGGAAGGATGGGTAGCGGTCAGCCGTTCGGATGAGTCACGGATGGCCGTACGACAAGATCCGTGGCCTTCTGCGACCAGATGGCTCCGTACGGTCCCACCAGTCCGACCCATCGGCCAGCCGCCCGCACCTGCACGCCGTCAGCGTCTGACGAGTCCTCCGAGGCGGCGAGGAAACCCATGCGAACCAGACCCTGGACCATCCGCTGAGTCACCTCCACCGGACGGTCAGGCTGGTCGTCGGGGGTGACCACCACCGCCACGTGGTCCAGCAGGGCGTCGCGCAGCACCCGCTGCCCCACCGCCCGGCCACCGACGCCGTGCTCGGCCGCCGCGCGCAGGGTGCCCGCCGCCGCCTCGGCCAGCCGGCGCAGTTCCCCGCCCGGCAGCGTCTCGACCCGACGACTGACGGCCGGCGGCAGGGCCCACCGCCACTGCGCGTCGTGCCGGGCCGGCAGGTCCGCGCCGCCGGCCGCGAGTTCGGCGAGCAACTGCCCGGCGGCGACGGTCACGTCAGCCGGGCACGCCCCAGCCACCGTGCGCACGGCCAGTACCTCCCACGGCAGCCGCGCCCAGAGGGCGGTACGCGCGCCGGCAGCGGCCGGCCTCAGCCGGACCAGGGCGGCGCGCTCCAACCGGACCAGCCGGGCCAGGAACGCCCCGGCGTCGGCGCTGTCGACGATGCCGTGTCCGGTGCTCATGGCACCACCTGCGCCGCGTAGCCGAGCAGGAACGTCCGCTCCGGCTCGCTCAGCCGCCGGGGTACCTGCCGGGCCAGGTCGAACGGCACCAGCACCGAGCGGGCCCGACTGATGAGCAGCTCGCCGTCGTACATCTCGTAGCCGACGGTGAAGGAAGCGGCCCGCAACTGCTCCACCCACAGCTCGATCCGGACGGTGGGCGCGGTCTCGACGGTGGCCCGGTCGAGGGCGTAGTCCACCGGCCGCAGGTAGTCGACCTCGTGCCGGCGGATGACCACGCCCTCGGCGAACGAGTCCACCCCGTACGCCCGGGCACCGACGAACATCAACGCCACCCGGGCCTCCTCGTACAGGGTGAGAAAGCGGGCGTTGTTGACGTGGCCGTACGCGTCCAGGTCGGACCAGCGCAGGGTGCAGCGGTAGACGAACCGGTCAGCCACGACGGATCGCCCGGTCAGTCCCGGGTCAGCTTGCGGTACGTCACCCGGTGCGGACGGGCCGCCTCGGCGCCGAGCCGGTCGACCTTGTTCTTCTCGTACGCCTCGAAGTTGCCCTCGAACCAGAACCACTTCGCCGGGTCCTCGTCGTCGCCCTCCCAGGCCAGGATGTGCGTGGCGACCCGGTCCAGGAACATCCGGTCGTGGGAGATCACCACGGCGCAGCCGGGAAACTCCAGCAACGCGTTCTCCAGGCTGGACAGGGTCTCCACATCCAGGTCGTTGGTCGGCTCGTCCAGCAGGATGACGTTGCCGCCGATCTTCAGCGTCAGCGCCAGGTTGAGCCGGTTGCGCTCGCCGCCGGAGAGCACCTTCGTCGGCTTCTGCTGGTCGGGGCCCTTGAAGCCGAACGCCGCGATGTACGCCCGCGAGGGCATTTCGACCTTGCCCACCATGAGGTGGTCCAGCCCGTCGGAGACGACCTCCCAGACGGTCTTGTCCCCGTCGAGGCCCTGACGGTTCTGGTCGACGTAGGACAGCGACACCGTCTCGCCGACCCGGACCCGGCCGCCGGTCGGCTCCTCCAGCCCGACGATGGTCTTGAACAGGGTGGTCTTGCCGACGCCGTTCGGCCCGATGATGCCGACGATGCCGTTGCGGGGCAGCGAGAAGGAGAGGTTGTCGATCAGCAGCCGGTCGCCGAAGCCCTTGGTCAGGCCGTTCGCCTCGATGACCGTGTTGCCCAGGCGGGGGCCCGGCGGGATCTGGATCTCCTCGAAGTCCAGCTTGCGGGTCTTCTCCGCCTCGGCGGCCATCTCGTCGTACCGGTCGAGTCGGGCCTTGGACTTGGTCTGCCGAGCCTTGGCGTTCGAGCGCACCCAGTCCAGTTCGTCGGCCAGGCGCTTCTTCATCTTGGCGTCGCGGCGACCCTCGACCGCCAGCCGGGCGGCCTTCTTTTCGAGGTAGGTGGAGTAGTTGCCCTCGTACGGGTAGGCCCGGCCGCGGTCCAGCTCCAGGATCCAGTTGGCCACGTTGTCCAGGAAGTAGCGGTCGTGGGTGATGGCGACGACCGTGCCGGCGTACTTGGCCAGGTGCTGCTCCAGCCACTGCACGCTCTCGGCGTCCAGGTGGTTGGTGGGCTCGTCGAGCAGCAGCAGGTCGGGCGCCTCCAGCAGCAGCTTGCACAGCGCGACCCGACGGCGCTCACCGCCGGAGAGCTGGGTCACGTCGGCGTCCGGCGGCGGGCACCGCAGCGCGTCCATGGCGAGTTCGAGCTTGGAGTCGATGTCCCAGGCGTCGGCGTGGTCCAGCTCTTCCTGGAGCCGGCCCATCTCCTCCATCAGCTCGTCGGAGTAGTCGGTGGCCATCTGCTCGGCGATCTTGTTGAACCGCTCCAGCTTGACCTTCGTCTCCGCCACCGCCTCCTCGACGTTGCCGAGGACGGTCTTGGCGTCGTTGAGCGGCGGCTCCTGCGCGAGCATTCCCACGGTGAAGCCGGGCATCAGCCGGGCCTCGCCGTTGCTCGGCTGGTCCCAGCCCGCCATGATCTTGAGCAGGCTGGACTTACCGGCGCCGTTCGGACCGACCACCCCGATCTTGGCGCCCGGCAGGAAGTTCAGCGTCACGTTGTCGAGCACGACCTTGTCGCCGTGCGCCTTGCGCGCCTTGTCCAGGACGTAGATGAACTGGGCCACGGTGCGGGCTCCTCCGTCGCTGTCGATCGCCGATTTCGCGTGCCACGGGCGCGGGCCAGGGCCGCTGTCCGCCGCCGTCGGCCGGCAGCCGGCCGCACGCACGCCGTCGTCAATCCTGACAGGTACGCCGGACCGCGCCCACATCGCCCCGCCAGACGGTGTCCAGCGGGTCCGGCCAGCGCCCCGACCACCGGCGGCGGGAGCGCACCTGTAAACATGATCACGTCCAGGGTTCGCCGAGTTCGGCACGGGTAGGTGAGTCCGGCACAGGGGAACAGACACCGCAGCTACGCTCAGTACGCTCATCGCGGTGGACCCGTCAGCACCCGGAGGTGGCCGATCGTGACCGTCCGTAGCTCCTTTGTCGTAGTGGCGAACCGACTGCCGGTCGACGAGGTGAGCACACCCGAGGGACGGCAGTGGCGACGCAGCCCCGGCGGGCTGGTCACCGCGCTGCATCCCGTTCTCGCCGAGCACCAGGGCACCTGGGTCGGCTGGGCAGGCGGCACCGGCGCGGCCCCCGAGCCGTTCGACCTGGAGGGCATCCGGCTGCACCCGGTGCCACTGAGCGCCGAGGAGCTGGAGCGCTACTACGAGGGGCAGTCCAACGCCACGATCTGGCCGCTCTACCACGACGCCGTCGAGACACCCGCCTACAAGCGCCGCTGGCGCGAGGCGTACCGCCTGGTCAACGCCCGGTTCGCGGAGGCCGCGGCGGAGGTCGCCGCCGAGGGGGCCACGGTCTGGGTCCAGGACTACCAGCTCCAACTGGTGCCGGCGATGCTCCGGGAGCTGCGCCCCGACCTGCGGATCGGCTTCTTCCTGCACATCCCGTTCCCGCCGATCGAGCTGTTCATGCAGATGCCGTTCCGCACCGAGATCCTGCGCGGCCTGCTCGGCGCCGACCTGGTCGGGTTCCAGCAGCGGCTCGCCGCGCAGAACTTCGTCCGACTCGCCCGGCACCTGTTGGGGCTGCGGTACGAGGGCCAGATGATCCAGGTGGACGGCCGCCAGGTCAAGGCCGGCGCGTTCCCCATCTCCATCGACACCAAGGAGATGGAACGGTTGGCCGCCGACCCGGCGATCCAGGCGCGGGCCAAGGAGATCCGCGAGGAGCTGGGCAATCCCAGGACGATCATCCTCGGCGTCGACCGGCTCGACTACACCAAGGGCATCGAGCTGCGCCTCAAGGCGTTCCGCGAGTTGCTGGCTGACGGAAAGTTGACAGTCCCCGACGCGGTTATGGTGCAGGTTGCCACACCGAGCCGCGAGCGGGTGGAGCACTACCAGGCACTTCGCGTCAAGGTTGAGCGCGAGGTTGGTCGGATTAATGGCGAATTCGGCCGGGTTGGTGTGCCGGCGGTGCATTATCTGCATCAGTCGTACAGTCGGACCGAACTGGCTGCGATGTACGCCGCCGCCGACGTGATGATGGTCACTCCGCTGCGAGACGGAATGAACCTGGTGGCCAAGGAGTACGTCGCGTCAAGGGCGGACCACGGGGGCGCACTCGTACTCAGTGAGTTCGCCGGCGCCGCCACCGAGCTGCGTCAGGCGTTCCTGTGCAACCCGCACGACCCAGACGCGGTCAAGGACGCTCTGCTACGGGCCGTGCATGTGGAGAAGCCGGAGGCTCGTCGCCGTATGCGGACAATGCAACGCCATCTGCGCACCCACGACGTGGGGCACTGGGCGAAGTCCTTCCTCACCGAACTCGGTGTGCCCGACATGGAGGCAGCGTGAACGCGGCGTCCAACGAGAACAGCACGCCCGTCGCGGGCCCGATGGATCCGGAACTGCGCTCCGCCATCGGGCGCATCGCCCGGGTACCCCAGCTCCTGGTCGCCTGCGACTACGACGGCACGCTCGCGCCGATCGTGGAAGACCCCAGCAAGGCCGTACCGTTGCCGGAGTCGGTGGCGGCGGTGCGGGCCCTGGCGGCGCTGCCGCAGACCACCGTGGCGGTCGTCTCCGGCCGCGCGCTGCGCGACCTGGCCGCCCTCTCCCGGCTGCCGAGCGAGGTCCACCTGGTCGGCAGTCACGGCTCCGAATTCGACATCGGCTTCGTCGAGCGGCTCTCCCCCGAACTGATCGCCGTCCGGGCCCGGCTGCGCGACGCCCTGCGGGACATCGCTGCGGCCCACCCCGGTGTCCGGCTGGAACGCAAGCCGGCAAGTGTCGCCGTACACACCCGGGGGGTGGCTCCCCAGGTCGCCGCCGCCGCCATCGACGCGGTCCGCAACGGCCCCGCGACCTGGCCAGACGTCACCGTCACCCAGGGCAAGGAGGTCATCGAGCTCTCCGTCGTGGCCACCCACAAGGGCACCGCCGTCGACCAGCTGCGCACCCAGCTCTCGGCCAGTGCGGTGCTCTTCATCGGCGACGACGTGACCGACGAGAACGCCTTCGGCAACCTGCACGGCCCGGACGTGGGCATCAAGATCGGCCCGGGTGAGACGAAGGCCGGTTACCGGGTGGCCGAGCCGATCGAGGCCGCCCGGGCGCTGGGGTTGTTGCTGGAGACCCGACGGCACTGGTTGTTCGGTGAGCGGGCGGTGCCGATCGAGCGGCACTCGATGCTGGCCAACGGTCGGACGGTCGCACTGCTCACGCCGGACGCCAAGGTGAGCTGGCTGTGCAACCCCAAGCCCGACTCGGCGGCGATCTTCGCGGATCTGGTCGGTGGCAGTCCGGCCGGGCACTTCAGCGTCGCACCGGAGCGGGGCGGCATTCCACTGGGCCAGCGCTACCGGTCGGGCACGATGACCGTGGAGACCCGCTGGTCCGGGCTCACCGTCACCGACTGGCTGGACAAGCCGGATCCCAAGGCCACGCCGGACGGCCCGGCGATCATCTCTGGCGATTCGACCCTGATCCGGGTGCTGACCGGCACCGGCCGGGTCCGGATCGAGTTCGCACCCCGGCCGGAGTTCGGCCAGGTGGCGGTGCAGCTTCAGCCGCTCGGCGACGGCCTGCTGGTGCTCGGCTCCAACGAGCCGGTGGCGCTCTACTCCCCCGGCGTGCAGTGGGAGGTCGGCAACGACGGCGGGTACGAGACCGCCAAGGCGGTGGTCGACCTCGCCGCGCTCGGCGGCCAGGTGGTGCTGGAGCTGCGTTTCGGTACGCACAGCCTGGAACACCACCGGCTACCGATCCACGAGCGGCAGGCCGCCGCCGAGCGCCCCTGGAAGGACTGGGTGGCCTCGCTGCGGCTGCCGACCACCGCCCGGGACCTGGTCGCCCGCAGCGCCCTGACCCTGCGCGCCCTCTGCCACGAGGCCACCGGCTCGATCCTGGCGGCGGCGACCACCTCGCTGCCCGAGGAGCTGGGCGGAGTACGCAACTGGGACTACCGCTACTGCTGGCTGCGGGACGCGGCGATGACCGCCCGGGCCCTGGTCGACCTGGGCTCGATCACCGAGGCCGAGGCGTACCTGCGCTGGGTCGACGGCTGTGTGGAGCGCACCGGTGGGCACCCCGAACGGCTGCACCCGCTCTACACGGTCGACGGCTTCGAGCTGGGTGCCGAGGCGGTCATCGACACCCTGCCCGGCTACGCCGGATCCCGCCCGGTACGCGTCGGCAACCTCGCCAACCACCAGCTCCAGCTCGACGTCTTCGGCCCGATCGCCGACCTGATCGCCGCCACCGCCGACGTGCGCGGCTCGGTACGCGCCGAGGAGTGGCGGGTGCTGGAGAACATGGTCGAGGCGGTCCGCCGGCGCTGGCACGAGCCGGACCACGGCATCTGGGAGGCCCGCCTACCACCCCGGCACCACGTCTTCTCGAAGGTCATGTGCTGGATGACCGTCGACCGGGCGCTGCACGTGATGCGTCAGCACGGCGGCGAGGACCGCCCGGAGTGGGTGGAACTGCGCGACCGGATCGGCGCCAACGTGCTGGAGTACGGCTGGCACGAGCACGCCGAGGCGTACAGCGTCGCGTACGGCGACGAGGACATGGACGCCTCGTCGCTCTGGATCGGCATCTCCGGACTGCTGGCCGGCGACGATCCCCGCTTCCTCTCCACCGTGTTGAAGATCGAGGCGGATCTGCGCAGCGGCCCGGTCGTCTACCGCTACCACTGGGACGACGGGCTGCCCGGTCGCGAGGGCGGCTTCCACATCTGCACGGCCTGGCTGATCGAGGCGTACCTGCGCACCGGCCGGCGGACCGACGCCGAGGAACTGTTCCTGCAGATGATTGACACGGCGGGTCCGACCGGCCTGCTGCCCGAGCAGTACGACCCGCTGGCCGAGCGCGGCCTGGGCAACCACCCGCAGGCGTACAGCCACCTCGGCGTGGTCCGCTGCGCCCTGCTCCTCGACAACATGCTCAAGCAGTAACAAATCGCCCACACCAAAGCGGCCGGAGACCCCCGTCTCCGGCCGCCTCCACGCACACCTCACCCCCCGGTTTCCCTGTTGATCATGAGGTTGGCGGCGTTTATGATCTCCAAAACTGCCGCTAACCTCATGGTCAACGCTGTGGGTGCCTTTGGGGTGTCGGGCGCCGCCCGGGGGGTTTGGGTGCTACGCCGGTTTTGGGCGGTCGGGCTTGACCCCAGGGCCGGTGCGGCGGGCGCGGCGGATGCGAGCCCGCATCCTTCCTTGTCGTGCGGGAGGGGCCAGCGTTTGGTGTGGATCTTGGTGCGATTGTGCCCCTTGGGGGGCGTTGTCGGACCAAGATTGCGGGTTGTGGGTGGCGGTTGTCGGGTTTGGGGTGGGTGTCGGGTTCCGGGCGTGGCTCGGGGTGGAATGGGTGCGGGCCCCGGGGGCGTTGTGTACGGGTGAACGGCCGAGGAAGACACCGCCCGCCCCGGTGGGTGCGGGCCGCCGGGGAATGGTGGCGGGCCGGTGGTCGTTGGACATCCCCGAACGACCGTGGAGGACACCGCCCGCCCCGATGGGTGTGGGTCCCCGGGGAATGATGGCGGGCCGGTGGTCGTTGGACATGGTCCCGGCGATGCGAAGCGGCGGATACGCCCCGCGTGCCGGAGGACTTTCCCCCCTTTCTTTGAGCGCCTTTCTGGTGCTTGCGTGCGCCTGACCGATCCCCCTCGGTGTGGCTGTGCGTCGACCCCCGAATGGAGCTTTGTGATGAACACGATGCTGCGTAAGAGCGTGTTGGGTATCGCGGGTCTGGCCTTCACCGGTGGTCTGTTCGCCGGTCCGGTGGCCGCCCACGCCGACACCACCCCGGTCACCAGCAACCCGGTCGCGGCGGTGCAGGCCGACAAGCCGGACACCAGCAAGCTGCTGCCGCACGGCGTGCCGAGCAACCAGTCGCACGTCGACCTGAACGACGAGCAGATCGACAACGTCAAGGCGATCATCGCGGCGACGAAGAAGGCCGGCATGGACGAGCGTGCCGCCGTGGTGTCGATCGCGACCGCGTTGCAGGAGTCGAAGCTGGAGAACCTGGGTCACCTGGGTGACCGCAACGACCACGACTCGCAGGGCCTGTTCCAGCAGCGCCCCTCCTCCGGCTGGGGCACGGTGGAGCAGATCACCGACCCCGAGTACTCCACCCTGGCGTTCCTGAAGGGGTTGAAGCAGGTCGACGGCTGGCAGGACATGCCGCTGACCCAGGCCGCGCAGACCGTGCAGGTCTCGGCCTACCCCGACCACTACGCCCAGTGGGAACAGCAGGCCGCCGACCTCGTCGCCCAGCACTGGACCAGCTGACAACCACCAGCTGACCACCACGAACATTCCTCCACAGGGGGGAGCAGAAAGCCGCTGGCCGGCACCCCAACCCGGGTGCCGGCCAGCGGCGTATATCCAGCAGAAAGCGCACCGACGGCAGCCAGATCAACCAGCCAGCAGCAGCAGACGACAGAACCGCCCAGCAGACAGCAGACTGTCAACCCCACCCGGGCTGACCCGCCCTACCTCCGCGCGGGGGCTGCCCAGGTCAGGCTGGGGGCGACCGTGCCCGGCGCAGGGATCAAGCCTGACCGCCCGGAGCCGGGCACGGTCGCCCCCAGCCCCACCGCAACCACCCAACAAGTCGGAAACCCAGAGCAAACGCTCAGTCCAGCCCGGCCGCCCCCAGTGCCTCGACCACGTCACCGACCACGACCACCGCCGGCGGACGCAACCCCGCAGCGGTCACCGCCTCGGCCACCTCGCCGAGCGTGCAGCGGACGATCCGCTGACCGCCGGTGGTGGCCTCCTGGATGACCGCGGCCGGCGTACCGGCCGCCCGTCCGTGCGCCAGCAGCGTGCTGGCGATCGACGGTAGGTTCTTCAGGCCCATCAGGATCACCAGCGTGCCGCGTAGCCCGGCCAGCGCCTCCCAGCGGACCAGGGAGTCCGGCGACTCCGGCGCGACGTGCCCGGACACGACGGTGAACTCGTGTGCCACCGACCGGTGGGTGACCGGAATGCCCGCCGCGGCCGGTGCGGCGATCGAGCTGGTCACCCCGGGCACCACGGTGACCGGTACTCCGGCCGCCGCGCAGGCCAGCAGCTCCTCGCCGCCCCGGCCGAAGACGTACGGGTCACCGCCCTTGAGCCGGACCACGAAGGCGCCCGCCGACGCCCGGTCCACCAGAATCCGGTTGATCTCCTCCTGCGTCCGGGACGGGCCGTAGGGGATCTTGGAGGCGTCCACCAGTTCCACGCCCGAGCGCAGTTCGTCCAGGAGCAGTCCGGGCACCAGCCGGTCGGCGACCACCACGTCGGCCTCACTGAGCAGCCGCCATCCACGGAGGGTGATCAGTTCCGGGTCACCGGGTCCGGCACCCACCAGGGCGACCCGACCAGGACGGCCGCCCCCGTCAGCGGGACGGTTCGCCGGGGTTTCCGGCTCGGTCGGCTCCAGTGGCTTCCGCTCGTGTTGCAGGAGGGTACGGATGGCGTCGCGGACGCTCACCGCGCGATGTGGGTCGCCGCCGCCGTGCACCGCGACGGTGACCGGGCCGTACCGGGTCACGGCCGGGGTCCAGGCCGTCGCCGCGTTCCGGTCGTCGGCGCGTACGCAGAAGATCCGATGTTGGGCGGCGGCGGCGCTGACCTCCGCGGCGGCGATCGGGTCGTCGATGGCGACCTGCACCAGCCAGGCGCCGTCGAGATCGTCCGGGGTGAACCGGCGTGCCGCCCAGCGCAGCCGCCCGGCGTCGACGTGCGCGCGCAGCGCCGGGGTGATCTCCGGCGTCACCAGCAGTACGTCCGCGCCCGCGTCGAGCAGCGCCGGGACCCGCCGCGTGGCCACCGCTCCCCCGCCGACCACCACCACGCGGAGTCCGGCCAGCCGGAGCCCGAGGGGATAGGAATTGGTGCTCACGCTGCCGACCGCCTCGCCGGGCAGCGGCGCGGCACGGCCACTGCCGGACCTGATCGTTGCATCGCACGCCCGCTCATGCCGCCTCGCTCCGCGCACCGGTGGTGCCCGACGAAGCGGGCGGCAGCCCGAAGGGTTCGCTCGCTCACTTCTCGGCCACCCCGGCGGAGTCGAAGGTGGCCACCTCGTGCAGTACCCGGACCGCGCCGGTGACCACGGGGAGAGCCAGCAACGCACCGGTGCCCTCACCGAGCCGCAGTCCGAGGTCGATCAGGGGGGTGAGGCCGAGCTGTCGCAGCGCGACCGTCGCGCCAGGCTCGGCGGAACGGTGACCGGCGACCATGGCCGCCACGGAGTCCGGGGCGAAGGCCGCCGCGGCAAGCGCTGCGGAGACCGCGATCACCCCGTCCAGCAGCACCGGTACGCGGCGTGCCGCGGCGCCGAGCACGAACCCGGCCAGGGCGGCGTGTTCCAGCCCACCGACTGCGGCCAGCACACCGAGCGGGTCCGCCGGGTCGGGGTGGTGCCGGCGCAGCGCGGCCCGGACCACCTCGATCTTGTGCTGGTAGGTCGGGTCGTCCACGCCGGTCCCCCGGCCGGTGGCCTCGGCGGCGTCGGCCCCGGTGAAGGCGGCGACCAGGGCGGCGGCCGGGGTGGTGTTGGCGATCCCCATGTCACCGGTCAGCAGAATTCCGGCACCGGCGTCGACCAGGTCGCCGGCGACGCCGATGCCGACCTCGACCGCTGCCAGCGCCTCCTGCCGGTTCATCGCGGCGGTGACGGTCATGTCCCGGGTACCGCGCCGGATCGGTGTTTTCAGCAGCCGGGGCACCGCCGGTTCCGGTACGCCGCCGCGCGGCGCACCGGAACCGTCCGGGCGGTCGTCGGCCTCCGGCAGCGGGGTCGCCACCCCGACGTCGATCACGGTCACCGAGGCGCCCGCCTGCCGGGCGAAGGCGTTGACCACCGCTCCACCGGCCAGGAAGTTGCCGACCATCTGCCCGGTGACCTCCTGCGGCCAGGGACTGACCCGCTGGGCGTGCACGCCATGATCACCGGCGAAGATCGCCACCGCCGCCCGGTCGGGCACCGGCGGCGGGCAGCTGCCGGCCAGGCCGGCGAGGCGTACGGACAACTCCTCCAAGACGCCGAGCGAACCGGCGGGCTTGGTCAGGCGCGCCTGCAACTGCCGCGCCGCGGTCATCGCCGACTCGTCGAGCGGGCCGACGGCCGCGATGGTGTTCTCCAGCATCATGCCTCCATGATCTCGGCCAGCACGGTGGTGAAAGCGTCGGTGGTCGTCCGGTCCCGAACTGCGATCCGCAGCCAGTCCGGACCGAGCCCGGGGAACGTGTCGCCCCGGCGTACCGCCCAGCCACGCGCCCGCAGCCGGTCCCGGATCCGGTCCGCGCCGGAGATCCGCACCAGCACGAAGGCGCTGGCCGGACGACCGGCCACGCGCACCCCGGGCAGGGCCGACAGCCGCGCGACCAGATGTTCGCGGTCGGCCGCGAGCTGCTCGGCGATGGCCCGTTCGGCCTGGGCCGCCTCGGGGCCCGCACAGGCCTCGGCGGCGGCCAGCGCCGGGGTGGAAACCGCCCAGAGCGGCTGTACGGCGGCCAGTCGGCGCAGCAGCGCGGCCTCGCCGAGCAGGTAACCGATCCGCAGCCCGGCCAGCCCCCACGTCTTGGTGAGGCTGCGTACGACCAGCAGTCCCGGCAGGTCCCGGCGGGCGGCAAGCGATTCGGGTTCGCCGGGCACGCCGGTCCTGGCGGCGGTGTCCGCGAACGCCTCGTCGACCACGAGTACCCGACCGGGGCGGGCCAGTGCGGCGAGGTCGGCGGCGGGATGCAGTACGGAGGTGGGATTCGTCGGGTTGCCGATCATCACCAGGTCGGCGTCGGCGGGTATCCGATCCGGGTGGAGCCGGAAACCGTCCGCCGCGTCGAGCAGCACCCGCTCCACCGGGTGTCCGGCAGCCCGCAACGCGGCCTCCGGCTCGGTGAACTGCGGGTGCACCACCACCGGCCGGCGTACCCCGCGCAGTGCCTGGGCGAGCAGCACGAAGCCCTCGGCGGCTCCGGCGGTGAGCAGCACCTCCTCCGGTGGGCGACGGTGCCGGGCGGCGACGGCGGCGCGGGCCGGGCGTGGGTCCGGGTACGCGGCGAGGTCGGTCATCGACGCGGTGATCGGCCCGGCCAGCCAGGGTGGCAGCGGGGCGCGTCGCACGTTGACGGCGAGGTCGACCAGGCCCGTGGCGACCTCGGCGTCGCCGTGGTGGGTCAGATCCGGTTCGGCCGCCGTCGTGGGTGTGGTGCTCAGCTGCCCATGCATGACCGCGATCCTGCCGGGAAGGCGGCGCGGGGGACAGCAACCCGGCGGGTGGGCCGCATCACCACGCATCACTTCATGAGTATTTCTCATGCTTGAATCGGAAATGTCATAACTTGACGGGGTGAGCTACCGACCCCTTGCTGCCGCTGGTCGTCTCGTTCCACTGCTCCGCGCCGGGCTGATCGCCGGCATCGTCGTCGCCGCCGCCGCGTACCCGGCCGTCGCGGTGACCGGTATCGGCGCCAAGGCCACCGCGCACGCCGTGGAGAGCAAGACCCGGCTGCTGACCACCGCCCTGCCCGCCGAGACCTCCTACCTGTACGCGCCCGACGGCAGGACCGTGCTGACCATGTTCTTCGAGGAGTACCGGCAGTACACCAAGCTGTCGGACATCTCGCCCAGCATGCAGCAGGCCATCGTCGCCGCCGAGGACAACCGCTTCTACCAGCACCACGGCGTCGACCCGAAGGGCGTCGCCCGCGCCTTCGTGGCCAACGCCCGCTCCAGCGGCGTCTCCCAGGGAGCCTCCACGCTCACCATGCAGTACGTCCGGATGGCGCTGCGCGACAGCGCCACCAACCCCAGAGAGGTGCAGGAGGCCACCGCGCAGACCCCGACGCGCAAGATCAAGGAGATGCGCATGGCGGTCGACCTGGAGAAGGAGTTGAGCAAGGAGGACATCCTGGAGCGGTACCTCAACTCCGCCTACTTCGGGCACCGCGCGTACGGCATCTACGCCGCCAGCGAGATCTTCTTCTCGAAGACCCCCAAGGAGCTGACCGCCGTCGAGGCGGCCACCCTCGCCGGGCTGGTGAAGTCACCCTCCCAGTACGACCCGGCCAGCTCGGACCAGAAGGAGGCCACCGCCCGACGCAACTACGTGCTGGACAACATGGCACGTCTCGGCTATGTCTCACCGGATTCCGCGCAGGCGGCGAAGGGTGAGCCGATCCGGCTCCGACTGACCTATCCGCCGAACGACTGCGCGGCGGTGCCCGAGAAGTGGAACAGCTGGGGGTTCCTCTGCGACTACCTGAAGAACTGGTGGAGCGCCCAGCCGGCGTTCGGTGCGAACCCGCTCCAGCGGTTGGACAAGCTACGCCGGGGCGGCTACCGGATCGTGCTGAGCATGGACCCGAAGATCCAGGCGGCGGCGGAGAAGAACGTCGGCACCGAGTCGAACACCGGCAGCCCGTTCGCCAACGGCATCGTGGTCTCCGAACCCGGCACCGGGCGGGTAAAGGCGATGGCGGTGAACCGCACCTACTCGCTCGAGGTCGACGAGAATCCGCTCAGCTCCAACCCGGAGGCGGGTCCGGAGGTGCGGGCCAACTATCCGAACACCGTGGCACCCCTGATGGGCGGTGGTGACCTGCCCGGTTACCAGGCCGGATCGACGTTCAAGATGTTCCCCATGCTGGCCGCCCTCGACGCCGGCATGCCGCTCAACACCACCTTCAACGCGCCGCACAGCTACCGCTCCGAGGTCTACGACGGCTGGCAGCCCTCGAACGCCAGCGGCGCGATGAGCGGCACGCAGACCATGTGGTCCGGCTTCGGTAAGTCGGTGAACACCTACTTCGTCTGGCTGGAGGAGCAGGTCGGGGCGGAACGGGCCGTCCGGCTCGCCGAGCAACTGGGGCTGCGTTGGCGTACCGACGTGGACCGGGAGCACGCCTCCCCGGCGAAGGCCAACAAGTGGGGCGCCTTCACCCTGGGCGTCTCCGACGCCACTCCGCTGGAGATGGCCAACGCCTACGCGGCGGTCGCGGCCGACGGGCGCTACTGCGAGGCGCTGCCGGTGAACGCCATCTACAACCGGGACGGCACCCCGGCCACCTACACCACACCCGGCGGTATCGAACGGGAGGTCGCCAAGCCACGCTGCCGCCAGGTGGTCAGCGCCGACGCGGCGCGCGCGGCCACCGACGCCGCCCGTTGCCCCACCGGTGACACCCCGGCCAAGGGCAGTTGCGGCGGCTGGTCCACGGCCGACAGTGTGCGCGGCACGGTGGGCCGCCCGGTGGCCGGCAAGACCGGTACGACGGACAGCACCCGATCCGCCTGGTTCGTCGGCTACACGCCGGAACTGGCGGCGGCCAGTTTCATCTCCGACCCCGACAATCCGTTCAACGCGGTGGGTGACGGCCAGTCGCAGATCCCGATCGCGGCGGTGTCGAACACGCTCCGCGACGCCCTGAAGGGCAAACCCGCGCGGGACTTCGTCCCACCGTCGGACCGGATCGTCGGCTGATGCTCAGGCCGACGGCCCGGCGACCGGCTCGGACGCCACCGCACCGGCCGGGTCGCCCGGAGCGACACCCGCCGGCCCGGCCGGGACACCGCCGCCGGGCCCGACCGGGACCGTGGCCGGCTCGGCCGCAGCGGCGGCCACCAACCGCGTCGCGATCTGCGGGTACGCGGCCCAGTGCGGCACGAGCTGGGAGGCGTGCACACCCCGCCAGATGAATCCCTCCGGCGCGCCGCCCGGCCAGCTCCACGCCGGACGCTGCCCGCCCCGGGGGGTGAGGACCGCGCGGTGCTCCTTGTGCCCGACCACCACGTCACCACGGGCGGCAACCACGCTGTCACCCTGAGCGGTCGCCTCGCGGTAGCCGACCACCAGCCCGTCCCGCAGACTGCCGATCGCGTCGATCACCCCGCACATCGGCAGCCCGTCGAGTTCGCGGGCCAGCCAGAGCAGGCCGGCGCCCTCGGCGACCACCGGTCGGCCGGTGCGGGCCAGTTCGGCGACCGCGATGCAGAGCCGCCGGTTGGCGGAGAGCTGCTCCGCGTACGACTCGGGCAGCGCTCCGCCGACCACCAGGGCACGGGTGCCGGCCGGCAGCGCCTCGTCGGCGAACGGGTCGAGCGTCATCACCTCCGCACCGGCGGCCCGCAACAGCTCGGGCGTCTCGGCGTGACTGAAGCTGCCGCCCGGTCCGCCGAGCAGCGCCACGACCGGAGGAGCGGCGCCGGCTGGCCGGGCCGGGACAGCCTCGGCGGTGTTCGGCGGCGACCATTGCGGCACGCCCAGCGCCGGTGCCGAGCGGGCCAGCCCGAGCAGCCGCTCCAGGTCGACCGTGGCGGTCACCGCCTCACCCAACCGCCGGACCGCCCGGGTGGCCTCACCGGCGCCTTCGAGCACCGGCACCACGCCGTGCCGGCGCGACGGCAGCACCGAGGGCAGATCCTGACGGCGCAGCGCGCCGTAGACCGGCACACCGATGTCGTCGAGCGCCTCCCGCAGCAGCGCCTCGTGCCGGGCGGAGGCGACCCGGTTGAGAATCACCCCGCCGATCCACAACTGTTCGTCGTACGCCCGGAAGCCGTGCACCAGGGCGGCCACCGACTGGCCCATCGCGGCGACGTCGACCACCAGCACCACCGGGCTGCGCAGCACGGTGGCGACGGCGGCGGTCGACTCGGTCTCGCTCCGGCCGGTCAGGCTGTCGTACAGACCCATGCTGCCCTGTACCACCGCAAGGTCCGTGCCCTGCGCACCGTGCAGCAGCAGCGGGGCGACGCGTTCGGCACCGACCAGCCGCGGGTCCAGGGTGCGCCCGGGTCGGCCGCTGGCCAGCCCGAGGTACGCCGCATCCACCTGGTCGGGCCCGATCTTGAAGCCGGCCACGTCGAGGCCCCGGTCGGCGAGCGCGGCGAGCAGACCGATCGCCAGCGCGTTCTTGCCGTGTCCGGACGAGGGGGCACTGAGCACCAGACGCGGCACGACGGTCATCATCGACTCCTCGCGAGCGGTCGGCGTGCCGACCGTCGGCGCGCTCCGCCCGCGTGACGATAGCTGAACCGGACGCCGGACACGCACCCTCCGCCACCTCGTCCGGGCCAGGTCAGCCGGTCGGTGGCGGAGGGCCCCGACGCGCGTACGCTCCGCCACCACGAGGTCTGCGGCACCGGATTCCGGCCGGGCTCACTGCCTGCGGCGGCCCGGCGCCGACAACGGCGCGTGGACGCCCCGACGGCTCGGCACAGTGGCGGCGGTCACACGGGTAACCTCGTGGCGTGTACCGGTTCCTGCTGACCCCGCGCTGGCTGGGCCTGCTCGTGCTGGCCCTGGCCGCCGCCACGGTGATGGTGCTGCTCGGCAACTGGCAGCTGGACCGCTACCACGGCCGCACCGCGATCAACGAACGCATCGACGCCGGCCTGCGGATGGATCCCGTGCCACTGCGCGAGGCGCTGCCCGCGCCGACCGGCGGTCCGGGCACCGTCGGTGCGCCACCGGCGGAGGAGCGGACCTTCACCCGAGTCACCGTGACGGGCCGGTACGACACCGACAACATCGTCCTGGTGCGGGGCCGCACGGCCGAGGGCCGGGTCGGCTTCGAGGTGGTCACCCCGCTGCTGCTCACCGACGGCACCGCCGTCCTGGTGGATCGCGGCTGGATCCCACCCGCCCCCGGTGGGGCGGTGGCGCAGCCGGACGTGCCACCGGCACCGGCGGGTGAGGTGACCGTCGAGGGTCGGGTGCACGCGAGCGAGAGCGGCGACGCCAAGGTGTCCCGCCGCGAGGGCCGCCTGGAGAGCCGCCGGGTCTCCGTGCCTCAGCTCGCCGGCGCGCTGCCCTACCCGGTGCACGGCGCGTACGTGCTTCTTGACGAGCAGACGCCGGCCGCCGACCCGACGTTCCGGGCCGTGTCGATCGGCCACACCAACAACTGGCAGAACCTCGGCTACGTCGTCCAGTGGTGGATCTTCGCGGCGATGACCCTGGTCGGCTACGGCTGGATCGCCCGCCGCGAGGCCCGCCGGCTCGCCGGGGTGGTCGACGAACGCCCCCGCGACCGGGCCGCCGACTCCGGCACCCCCGCCGTCACCTGATCACTCAGCCGGGCCGGCGGCCCGCGTGGATCGCCCGGACGGCGTCGATGGTGTCGGCCTCGGCAGCGGTCTTGTCGTCCCGGTAGCGGACCACCCGGGCGAACCGCAGGGCCACCCCGCCCGGATAGCGCGAACTGCTCTGCACGCCGTCGAACGCGATCTCCACGACCTGCTCGGGTCGGACCCGGACGACCCAGTCGCCACGGTCCACGGCGAGGCCGAGGAAGCGTTCGGTCTGCCAGCGCAGCAGCTCGTCGGTGAGCCCCTTGAAGGTCTTGCCGAGCATCACGAACCCGCCGGTGCCCGGGTCACGAGCGCCCAGGTGCAGGTTCGACAACCACCCGGTGCGTCGGCCACTGCCCCACTCCACGGCGAGCACGACCAGGTCGAGGGTGTGCCGGGGCTTCACCTTGACCCAGGCGGCGCCACGCCGGCCGGCGTCGTAGGGCGCGCCGGGCGCCTTGACCACCACGCCCTCCTGGCCGGCGTCCAGTGCGGCGGCGAAGGCCTCGCCGGCCTGCTCCGGGTCGTCCACCTCCATCCGCCCGACCAGCAGCGACGCGTCGGCCGTGCCGCGCAGCGCCGCCCACCGCTCCCGGCCCGGCAGGTCGATCAGGTCCACCCCGTCGAGGTGCAGCAGGTCGAAGAAGTACGGCGTGAGCACGGTCGCACCGGTCCGTTCGGCGGCGGCGCGCACCGCCGGTGCGACCGGCGCCCCGGCGGCGGGACCAGCGGACCCGGCCCGGCGGGCAGCGGCACTGGACGTCTGCTGGAACGGCAGCGGCCGGCCGGCGGCGTCCAGCCCGATGGCCTCCCCGTCGAGGACGATCTCCCGGGCGGGCAGGGCACGCACGGCGGCGACCACCTCGGGCACCCGGGTGGTGATCTCGTCGAGACTGCGGGAGAAGACGGCGATGTCGGAACCACTGCGGTGCACCTGGATGCGGATGCCGTCGAGCTTCACGTCGACCACGGCGGGCACCCCGGTGGCGGCGAGCGCCTCGTCGACGGTGGACGCGCTCTGCGCCAGCATCGGCGCCAGGGGCCGGCCCACCCGGAGACCGAACTCGGCAAGCGCGGTCGCCCCGCCGCCGAGAGCGGCCACCGCCACCGCCCGCAGGTCGCCGGCGAGCAGCAGCGCCCGGCGTACGACGGCGACGGGCACCTCGGCTGCCCGGGCGACCGCGTCGGCGAGCAGCCCGGCCTGTGCACCGTGCCGCAGCTCGCCGAGGAACAGGCCGGTCAGCAGGCGCTGCTCGTCGGCGGTGGCGGCCGCGTAGAGGGCGTGCACCAGGGCCCGACGCCGAGCCTGCGAGCCGGCGCCGTGCACGGCCGCGATCTCGTCGATCGCGGCGTCCACCGCCGACACGCTGAGCGTCGGTTCGGTGGCCGGCGGGGGCAGGTCGCGCAGGCTGGCCCAGCCGACCCCGGTCTGCCGTTGGCGCAGCTCGCCGGCAAGCCAACCGGAGCCCGCCGCCACCTCGGGCGGATCGAGCCGCCGCAGGGCATCGGCGAGCAGCTCCACCTTGGCCCGACGACCGCTGGTGGCGCCGACGGCCGCGGAGGTGGCAGCCAGGTCCAGGAACCGCACGACCTCATCCTGCCAGCCACCACCGACAACCGGTGCCACCTGCGGACGGCCCGACCTTCGCTGTGGTCGCGACCGCCACCTGACCGCCCGGCGGTCGCCGACGTCAGGCCGGCACCGGCTCCTCGATCCGCAGCCCCCGGGCGCGGACACCGTCGGCGATGCGCGACAGCGACGCGTCCAGGGCGACCAGCGCGGCGGACAACTCGCCGAGCTGTTCCTTAAGCGTGTCCTCGGGCCACGCGGAGACGTCGACGTCCCCCAGAGCGATGACGGCGGCCTCCAGGCGGGCCAGAACCTCATTCGTACGCATGTTCGAGAGGCTACAACAGCCCCGCGTCCGACACACCGGAAACGGCTACCGTCGGTGTGAAGTTACGGGTTCACCCGCGACCCACCTCAGCCACTCTGGCCAGCAGCAACGTCTCGGCGAGGCAGACCCGGGCGAACTCGCCCAGGTGCAGGCTCTCGTTCGGCCCGTGGGCTCGGGCGTGCGGATCCTCCACTCCGGTCACCAGGATCGCCGCCTGCGGGAACATCTCCTGGAAGGTGGCGATGAACGGAATGGAGCCGCCGACCCCGATCTCCACCGCGTCGGTGCCGTCCCAGGCGGACCGGAAGGCAGATCGGGCCGCGTCGAACATCGGGCCGCTGGCGTCGATGACGCAGGGGGCACCGTCGTGCTCGAACGTCACCTCGACCTGCGCGCCCCACGGTGCGTACCGCTCCAGGTGGGCGCGGAGCGCCGCGTACGCCCGCTTCGGTTCGTCGCCCGGCGCCAGCCGCACGCTGAGCTTGGCCTTGGCCGCCGGAACCAGCGCGTTCGGCGCCTCGCCGGTGGCCGGGGCGTCGATGCCGAGCACGGCGAGCGCCGGCTTGGTCCACAACCGGTCGGTGATCCGGCCGGTGCCGAACAGCCGCACACCGTCGGCCAGCCCGGCCTCGGCGCGGAACCGGTCCTCGGGGTAGTCGACGCGGGCCGCCTCCCGGCCGACCAGGTCGGCCACCGCCACGTTGCCGGCGTCGTCGTGCAGCGTGGCGAGCAGCCGGACCAGGGTGGTGAGCGCGTCCGGGACGGCACCGCCGAACATGCCGCTGTGCACGGCGTGGTCCAGCGTGCGCACCTCCACGAAGCAGTTGACGATGCCGCGTAGCGACGTGGTCAGCGCCGGTACGCCGACATCCCAGTTGGTCGAGTCGGCGATCACGATGACGTCGGCGGTGAGCTTGTCCCGGTGTTCGGCGAGCAGCCGCTCCAGGGAGTCGGAGCCGTACTCCTCCTCCCCCTCGACGAACACGACCACACCGACCGGCAGCCGGTCACCGTACGCGCGCAGCGCCGCGACGTGCGCCATGATGCCGGCCTTGTCGTCGGCGGCACCCCGCCCGTACAGCCGACCGTCGCGCTCCACCGGCTCGAACGGGTCGGACTCCCACAACGTGGGGTCGCCGATCGGCTGCACGTCGTGGTGGGCGTAGAGCATCACCGTCGGGGCACCGGGCGGCGCCGCCCGGCGGCCGATGACGGCGGGCTGACCACCGGCCCGCGCCACCTCCACGTCGAGGCCGCAGCCGCGCAGCAACTCGGCCACCGCCTCGGCGGAGCGCTCCACGTGGGCGTGGTCGAAGCCGTCGAAGGCGATGCCGGGAATGCGGACCAGGCGCTCCAGGTCGGCCCGGACGCCGGGCAGCTCCCGCGCGACGGCCTCCCGCAGGTCGGACTCGGTCATGATCGGTGTGGTCATGACCGGCATCGTATGCCGGCCTTACCGGCCGGCGCGGCCGGCGTGGCGGGTCCGACGGTGGCGGGTCGGCGCCGGCGGGTGGTACGGCCGGTGCGGTCAGCCGCGTCGGCAGTAGTAGCGCTCGGCGGCATGCGGCAGGACCGGTGCGCCCTCGACGACCAGGTCGGCGCGGGCCTCGGTGCCGTCGGCGGCGAAGTGGGCGCGTTCGGTGACATGCCAACGACGCAGCTCCGGCAGGATCGCCGGGCCGTCGCGGGCCACCGCCCGGTCCAGCCGCAGTGGCTGCGGGGCGGTGACGAAGACCGCCAGGGTCAAGCTCGCCACGGCGGTCGTCCGGGCCGCGCTGACCCCCTCCACGATCAGCACCGGCGCGACCGGCACCGGCACCGGCGTGGGCAGGAAACGCCGGCGCACCCAGCTGTAGCGCCGGTAGGCGCCGGCCCGCCCGGCTCGTACCGGCGCCAGCACCTGCTCCTCCAGCCGGTCCCAGAAGGTGAGCTGGTCGTCCCATCCGTCGAGCAGGTCGTCGGTGTGCACCACCGGTGGCCGGGTGGCGTCGGGCGTCGCGGCGGCGAGGGCATCGGCCAGGCGCGCCGCGAAGACCGTCTTGCCGGCGCCGCTGGGCCCGTCGACGGCCACCAACCGGGTACGCCCCAGCCGGGCCGGCCCCGCCAACACCCGTCGAGCAAGTCCGGCGTACGCCTCGAAGACCACCACCACGGACACCGACGTTACCGATCGGGTTGTCCCGGGCCACTTCGGATCGCACGCCCGGGCACCGGGCGGCATGCTCGTGGCGTGTCCCATTCCGTGATGAGTCCCGGCGTCGAGGCGTTGCTGGAACAGGCCCGCGCGGGCATGACCCGGTTGACCCCGCAGGAGACGGTGCAGGCCGCGAGCCGTGGCGCACTCCTGATCGACACGCGCACCGACGCACAGCGTCGGGAACAGGGCGACCTGCCCGGCGTCATCGTGATCGACCGGACGGTGCTGGAGTGGCGGCTCGACCCGGCCAGCGACTGGCGGATCCCCGAGGCCACCGGGTACGACCTTGAGATCGTGGTGATGTGCCGGCAGGGATACAGCTCCAGCCTCGCCGCCGCGAGCCTGCGCGCCCTGGGCCTGCACCGGGCGACCGACATGATCGGCGGAGTGGAGGCGTGGCGGTCGGCCGGCCTGCCCTTCTCCGACCAATCCGCCGACGTCCGCTACTGATTCAGTAGGCCATCAGATCCAGGGTCTGCCTGGCGTACTCCATCGCCAGTTCCTCGGTCTGGGCCTCGTTCGGCACCTGCGCCGCGATGAAGTTGAGCTGCAAATGGACCACGGCCGTTCCCGCCATCGCCGCCGCCATCGAGAGCCGGCTGTTCACCGGCCCGTCGTAGGGCTCCGGTGGATCAGTCATCGGGCCGTTGGCCGGTGGGATCGACACCCAGGCGCCCTCGCCGACCCCGCTGGCCTCCCGGGCGATGCCCTGCGCTCCGGCGGGCGGCGGACCACCGAGAGACTCACGGGCCGCTGTCGTCGAATCTGCGACCAGCATGGTGATGGTGACCGCGTGGATCGCCAGGGGGTCCTCCGACACTGCGCTGAGTACACAGCTCTTGCGGTCCGGCCGGTCGGGGCGGTCTCGTACCCGTGTCGTCCCGCCGGCCACGTCGATCAACGGCTGGTGGTCGAGCTTGATGCAGAGGTCGTCCACCAGGCGGTAGGACGCGGCGGGTGATGGGGGTGAGCTGGGTGCCGGGGTGGCGGTGCCGGCGCAGCCGGTGAGCACGACCGGGAGCACCAGAGCGAGCCGGCCCAGACGGCGGGTATCGATCACCACGAGATCGTGCCACAGCGGGCCGTCCCTCCGGCGCCCGCCGGCCGGGCATCCCGGCTCACCGTCGCGGGGCGCCGGGTGGGACGAACGGTAGGTCGGTCGGGGGCCCGTCCTCGACGAGTCGCCACAGGGCGTCGGTGTCCAGGTGCTCCTCGACCAGATCGCCGAGCAGGTCGAGATTGCGTTCCCGGGCGGCGGCGAAGGAGGTGTCCGGTGCGACCCGGAAGCCGGTACGTCCGGCGAGGCGGGCCGCCCGGGTGAGGAACCAGCGACGGAACTCGTCGGACTCGAACGTGCCGTGCCAGTGGGTACCGTGCACGACGCCGTGCATGGCACCCTCGTCGGCGCCGCCGGTGTACCGCAGCAACGGGACCAACCGGGGGTCGGCGGTCGAGACGTGACCGTGGTGGATCTCGTAGCCGTGGACCGGACGGTCACCCGCGAAGCTGCCCACCGCCGGTCGGACGGTCTTGCGGCGGTCGAAGGTGATCTCGATGGGGAGCAGGCCGAGACCGGGCACCGTGCCCTGCCGGCTCTCCACCGGGTCGTGGATGGCGCGGGCCAGCATCTGGTAGCCGCCGCAGATGCCGAGCAGCGGACGGTTCGCCGCCACGTGCGCCGTGACGGCGTCGGCAAGGCCCGTCTCGCGCAGCCAGGCCAGGTCCGCCACCGTCGACTTCGAGCCGGGCAGCACCACCAGGTCGGCGGCGGCGAGTTCGGCCGGCTCGACGGTCAGACGTACCCGCACCCCCGGCTCGGTCGCCAGCGCCTCGACGTCGGTGGCGTTGCTGATCCGGGGCAGCCGCAGCACGGCCACGTCGAGCCATTCGGTGCCGTGCGGGGCGGACGGGCGACCGAGTACCCGGCCGTAGGCGAGGGAGTCCTCCGCGTCGAGCCACAGGTCCAGGGCCCAGGGCAGCACCCCGTACGTCGGACGCCCGGTGAGCTGCCGCAGCATCTCCAGCCCGGGGGCGAGCAGACCCCGGTCGCCGCGGAACTTGTTGACCACGAAGCCGGCGACGAGGGCCTGGTCGGCGGGGTCGAGCAGGGCGAGGGTGCCGAACATCGCGGCGAACACACCACCCCGGTCGATGTCACCGACGACGATCGTGGGCAGCCGCGCGTGCCGGGCCAGCCCCATGTTCACGTAGTCGCCGTCGCGCAGGTTGATCTCCGCCGGGCTGCCGGCGCCCTCGCAGATCACCACGTCGTACTCCGAGCGCAGCTCGGTCAGGGCGGCGTACGCGGTCTCGGCGAGCCGGGGACGCAGGGTCCGGAAGGTGCCGGCGGTGATCGTGTCGACCGCCTCGCCGAGCAGGACCACCTGGCTGGCCAGGTCGCTGCCGGGCTTGAGCAGCACCGGGTTGAATCGCAGGTCCGGCGCGAGCCCGCAGGCCGCCGCCTGCATCGCCTGGGCCCGGCCGATCTCGCCGCCCCGGCCGTCCGGCCCGAGCACCACGGCGGAGTTGTTTGACATGTTCTGCGCCTTGAAGGGCGCCACCTTCACACCTCGCCGGTGCAGCCACCGGCAGATGCCGGCGGTGAGCACACTCTTGCCGGCATCCGAGGTCGTCCCGGCCACCAGCAGCCCACCGCTCACCGACGGCCCGCCCGCCGAGCCGCGTTGCCGGCCAGCGGACCGGCCCGGCGGGCGGCGGCAGCCACCAGGCGACCCGCGGTCATCGGGTACGCCACCGCGAGACCGAGGGTCGCCAGCCCGACCGCCCGGGAGATGCGGGCGGCCCGCGCCAGATGCCGTGCCTCGGGACGTGGCCCGTCACCGAGGAACGGACGCACCTCCGTACGGCCGAAGTACACGTTGCGTCCACCCAGCCGTACGCCCAACGCCCCGGCCATCGCCGCCTCGCACTGCCCGGCGTTGGGGCTGGGATGGTCGTCGCGGTCGCGCCGCCACACCCGCCAGGCCCGGGCCCGGTCGCCCTTTCCGGCCGGCGCCAGCGCCACGGTCAGCAGCCCGGTCAGCCGGGCCGGCACCAGGTTGAGCAGGTCGTCCAGGCGGGCAGCCGGGGTGCCGAACCGGGCGTACCGAACATTGCGGTGGCCCACCATCGCGTCGAGAGTGTTCGCCGCGCGGTAGCCGAGCAGGCCGGGCAGCCCGGCGACCGCACCCCAGACCAGCGGGGCGACCACCGCGTCGGAGGTGTTCTCCGCCACCGACTCCACCGTCGCGCGCGCGATCTCGGGCTCGTCGAGTGTCGACGGGTCCCGCCCGCAGAGATGCCCGAGCCGCTGTCGGGCCGCCGGCAGGTCACCGCCGCGCAACGACCGGCCCATCGTCTTCGCCTCGTGGCGCAGGCTGCGCCCGCCCAGCACGGCCCAGGTGCCGGCGGCGACAAGCACGGCCCGGGCCGCCGGCCGACGCCGGGTGCCCACCGTGGCAGCCACCCCCATCGCCACCGGCGCGCCCACACAGAGCGCGGTGAAGATCGCACCGGCCAGCTGTTCCGGGCGGTAGAGGCGACGTTCCAGGGCGGCGGCGGCCCGGCCGAATCCGGCCACCGGGTGCCCTCTGCGCGGGTCACCGAACAGCGCGTCCAGCGCGTAGCCCGCGACCAGTCCCGTCGCGTTCGCCACCGCACCCGCGTGTCGCACGGCATGTCACCCCCGGGCGGTCAGCCTAGCCGAGCCCTGCCGCCCGGATCGTGCCCGGCGAAGCCCGCCCACGCCGCGGCCGTACCCGATGGCGCCACGTCGGCCGATGGGTGACCGGGCCCGTCGCCGAGACCCGGTCACCTCGGCACCGGGCGCCGATCGGCGAGCCGTACACCGTCGGGCGGGGTGCCCGGTCACCAATCGTCGCCGGCGAGCTTCCGGGATGTCAGACGGGCTGTGGCAGCCGGCCGCGCCCTCGACGACCACGCCCGGTCGCGGCATCGCCCGCCCCCGATTCCTCCGGGCGCACCGCCAGCTCGGACTCGGTCGCGGTGGCGTCGGCGGGCACCGGAGCCAGTTCGTCGGCGACGCCTTCGCCCGCGTCGGCGAAGTCGTCGAACTCCGGCGAGAGGTGGTCGTCGCTCGACGTCTCGGAGCCGGGCGTCGAGTCGGACCTGACCGCCGAGCCCGGGTCGAAGCCGCCGACCGCCGATCCCGGATCGAAGCCGACCGTCGAGCCCGGGTCGAAGTCGCCGGGCGGACCAGGGTGGCGGGCGCCGGCCGCACCAGCCCCGAAGCCGGACATGTCGGCCAGTTCGAAGTCGTCGTCGACCGGGCGGTGGTCGAGTCGGGCGGGCGCCTCGTCGTCCGGAACCGGCTCGGTCGGCTCCCCCTGCACCCGCCGCTCCGCGTCGGCGTCCGAGACCGCGCTGGTGGCCAGGGTGGGCCGGTTGCGCAGGAACCTTCCCCGTCCCCGGGACAGGTCGTGGCCGACCGCGACGGCCTCCAGCTCGTACAGGGTGCGGTGGTTGCCGGCGTCGTCGACCCAGTCGCGGGTGTAGAGCCGGCCGCAGACCACCACCGGATCGCCGACCATCACCGAGGCGGCGACTCCCTCGGCGAGCTTGCGCCAGCAGTTGACGCGTACCCGCAGGCTGTTGCCGTCGACCCAGCGTCCGCTGTCCCGGTCGAGGCGTCGAGCGGTCGAGGCGACCTTGAAGTTGGCCACCAGGGTGTTGCTCTGGGCGGTGCGGCGCCATTCCGGCGCAGTCAGAACATTTCCGACAATCGTCATATAGGTATCGAACATCGTTCCTCCCTTGAAGGGTCGGGGCCTGGCTTCGGCGAGTCGACTCGTCACCGAGCCTGCGGGCTGGCGGCCGCCCCGAACAGCCCAGCAGGCGGCATCTGTGGACGACCGGACCAGCTGTGGACAAACGCCTGATCAAGGTCCTGATGTGGTAGGCCCATCGCCCCTGCCCGCCGGGCCACCGGCCATCGATGATCAATGGGAAGCGGAAATGGTCACGTTCCGGACGGAGCCGACCTGGGTAGGGATCTCTACAACCGCACGCGTGAGCACGACGTCGAACGAAAGGTCAGCGATCATGATGATGACCGTCACCCGTTCCGCCCGCCTCTCCGGGCAGGTGCGGCGATGAGCGCCGTGCAGAACCCCGCCACCGTGGCCACGTGCCTCAGGCTGGGCGCGGGTTTCTCCGACCGGGAGCGGAACCGCATCGTCGAGCAGTTCGCCACGCTCGACGCCCGCCTGGCCGGTTTCCACGCCGACGCCACCGACATGGAGTTGTCGGTGAAGGACCGGGAGGCCAAGGGTCAGAAGGTCACCCTGGAGTGCTGGATCGCCGGCCGGCAACGGGTGGTGGCCACCTCGACCGAGGAGGACCTGCACGCCGCGCTCAACGACGTCCGCGACGACCTGCGTCGCCAGTTGAACGACGCGAAGACCCGGCAGGAGCCCCGCAACAACAAGCACCTGCGGGTCAACGAACCGCCCGGCCCGGCCACGCCTACCGACGAGTTGGCCGGCGCCGGGACGACGACCGACGAAAGGTGAGCGCCGGGCCGGGGCGACGAACGCCCCGGCCACGCCACCGTGGAGGTGAACGACATGCCGAACGTGCAGCAGCCCGAGATGCGCCGCAGCGGCGAGACCCGGCTGGTCCAGGACAGCGACGGCCCGATCGAGGGCGGTTCGTCCTCGGCCCGGCGGGAGCACCGCTCAGTGCCGGTCGACCAGGTGTCGCCGTACGGTCCCGACCGGGGACGGGCCACGACCTCGCAGGAGCCGTCCGGCCGGGAGGCCGTAGGCGACTGACCAGCGAACAGCCCCCGTCCGCCGGGTACCGGCGGGCGGGGGCTACCGCCCGGTAGCCAGCCGGCGTACCGTCGGCGAGGTGGAACCGGACGTGCTTGGCCCGCCCTACGAGCGGGAGATCATCGACCTGGGCCGGGACGACGAGGGCCCGGTGGTGGCGACGTTGGTCCGCCGCCGACCGGAGCGCCCCACCGGACGGGCCGTGCTCTACGTGCACGGCTTCGTCGACTACTTCTTCCAGACCCACGTGGCCGACTTCTTCGCCGCACGCGGCTGGGACTTCTACGCTCTCGACCTGCGCAAGTACGGTCGCAGCCTGCTGCCGCACCAGACCCCGAACTTCTGCCGTGACCTCGCCGACTACTTCCCCGAACTGGACGCCGCCGCACAACTCGTCCGCGACCGGGACGGGCACGAGACCCTGCTGGCCATGGGCCACTCCACCGGCGGCCTGATCCTCTCCCTGTGGGCCGACGCCCGCCGCGACGCCGGGCTCGTCGACGGGCTCTTCCTCAACAGTCCCTTCTTCGACCTCAACGCCCCCTGGTTCGTCCGGAGGCCCCTCGCGGCCGCCGTCGCCCGCCTGGGCCGCAGGGCGCCGCACCGCATCCTCCCCTTTTCGCTCGGCACCGTGTACGGCGAGAGCCTGCACGCCGACCATCGCGGCGAGTGGACGTACGACCTGGCCTGGAAGCCACTTGCCGGCTTCCCTGTCCGGGCCGGCTGGCTGGATGCCGTCCGCACCGGCCAGCGGCGGCTGCGCGCCGGCCTGGACATCCCGGTGCCGGTGCTGCTCGCCTGCTCGACCCGGTCGTTCCGGGGCACAAAATGGCAGGACGCGGCGACCCTGGCCGACGCCGTCCTCGACGTCGAACACATGGTCCGCTGGGCACCCCGACTCGGCCACCACGTCACCGTGTCCCGCTTCGACGGCGGCCTGCACGACCTCACGCTCTCCGGCCCCGCCGTACGTGAGAAGGTCTTCGCCGAGGTCGGCCGCTGGGCCGACGCCTTCCTCGGCGCCGGACCGACGGCGACCCACCCGACCCCGCCGCAGCCCCGGCCCTCGGCCGAGGAGGAACACCCGCCGGCCGACCGCTTTCCCGCGGACGCCTGACCGTCGCCGACACCCGGCCGCTACGTCCGGCCTGACCACCCGTTCCACCGGGCGAGAGCCGGGCGGCGGTACCCTTCTCGCGCGATACCATGTTGCGCCCGTAGCTCAGCGGATAGAGCAGGGGACTTCTAATCCCAAGGCCGCAGGTTCGAATCCTGCCGGGCGCGCTCCACCACATGGCTCTGACCTGCGGTTTCTAGCAATTTTCGCGATCTTCATGAATGACATTCTTTGATTTAGGCATACCTTAGGTGAGCCCGGGTGTGCAGCCCTCGCCCGACGAAGCACCAGACGAGTGGTGACTTCGAACGCCAACACTCGGACAGGGAGCGTCCGGTAGGTGCAGGCAGTAAGGCGCCAACAAGACCGGTTACGACCCGGTGGACAAGTTATCCGTGGCGCTCCGTCGGCGACAGGCGCCCAGGGTCGGCCGTCGGCACCGTCTCCGCCAACTGCTCAACCTGATCAGTGTCGGCAGCAGCGCCGGACCCGGCGCGCACGCTTTCGGTCTTGAGTCGTAGCGCGGGTCGTTCGACCAGGTGCCAGGAGGGCACAGCGAAGAGCAACGAACCGAGCAGACTCAACAAGATGTACACCGTCATTCCGAATTGTGCGCCGCCGAGCAGGGCGATCACCTGCTGCACTGGAAACCCGTAGATATATATGCCGTAGGTGTAGTCGTGCCGCCGACTGACTCGGGACAGCTTCTTCGGCAGTGTCACCGCCGCGAACAGGACCAGGTAAGCGAATGTCGGTAGACCTACCGCAAAGAAGCCGCCGCGCCAGAGGGAGATGACCAGAACTACGGCGGCAAGCCCTGCCAGGGTGCCGTTGATGGGGATCCGGTGCGCGTAGAGCCGGGCGGCGACGCCGAGCAGGAAGAGAAAGCCGAGCATCAGCGTCCAGTCGGCGGCGAAGGCTCCGATCATCGGGAACGGGCCGATGGCACCGTGCTGCGGTGGACGCGAGGTGAGCGTGGGACCCGTGACGAAGTCCCGTAGTACCAGTGCGTAGCAGACGCCCGTCAGCAGGAGTATCACACGCGGCGACCGGCGCAGCACCGATGTCATGAGAAGGATGCCGATGAGACCGTAGAAGGCGAGGTCGTATCGGAGCGTCCAGAGCGAGCCGTCGAACGCGCTAGGTCCCCCAAAAATCTGCCCGTAGGGTGTGTCGGCGAGGAGGCCGGAGATGGGAAGTTGCTCCATCGAGGCGAACAGGTTCGTGGTGACGTATTCGAAGGGACCTTCCGGATGCCCCCAGAAGCCGTCAAGGCTACCGTTCTCGTACAGGGCCACCAGTGGCGCGATCGCGAAGGCCGTCACCACAAGACAAACCCACAGGCCAGGAAATACCCGAAGCAGACGGGCACGGATGTATTGTGGCAGCGATGATCGTAGCGCGCTGTCCGTAATAAGGAATCCGGAGATCAGAAAGAAGCCGTAGAGCGACATCGTACCGATGTCGCTCTGCCCCGCGAAGAACGTCGTACCAAGGTTCGCCTCGCCAAACCCGATCGGCCCCGCGTGCGCGATCACCACCCCGCAGGCCATCATGAGGCGCAGCACGCCGAAAGCGTTGTGTTGAGCCGAGTACCTATCTCGCAGTGTCTGGGAGCGCTGTTCCTCGAGCCACGCCTGCACCTGACGACCCCTTCTTAATGAGTTTGGTAGGTGTCCGAGCAGAACGTCTCGGTCCAAATCATTTGCCCTAGCCCCAACGAGACCCGTGAATGGCCGGCGGCCCGCTCGCGACCGCCGGCTGGATGCGCCCCCACCTCGGCCGTGGAGGCGCAAACGGAAGCGAGGAGCGCCGCCCGGTGGCTGCGTGGCACTCCTTTTCCACGTTCACCACCGGGCGGCACGCCCGACCAGATCCGGCCACGCCCTCACCAATCAAGTGCTACCGGTCCTGGAAATAGCTCGACACGACCAGGACGCGTTTCCCTGAACACGAACCCGATCACATACCACGAGTGCCTACGATGGCGATATCACCCGGATTATGTCCGGGATCTGCCGCCTTGCGCCGCCGACCTCGGGTTCTCGAGGAGACAGCACAATAGAGGCGTCATCCGATCCTCCGACTAAGTGCTTGCAGGACCGGATTTCGCGTGACGTTCGAGTTGTCGCAAGGATCAGTGTGGCAGAAATACCAGGAGATACCGGCGAACGCACACAGACCACCCGAAAGGTCTTACGAACGGTAGGAACAGTTCAGCCACCGAATGCTGAAAGAAGCAATCAACGTGAACTCGTCAGCTGAAATGAGGCGGGACCGACTGGTGACCGCCACGGGCACCCGGGAATCGTCGTAAGATTGAGGCCGACTCAAGGTAGATGCTTACGCAGCAGATCATGGAACTTTGGTGCGAGCCTGCGGGCATACGTGGCGGTCAAATGGTGAGCATCCCGGTACACGAGTACCCCATCGATCACAGGAGGGCACAGCTCGAAGGGACAGATTTCGTCATTCAGATCAGCGAGATGCACTGCCGGCAATGAGGCCGCAGCAGCCTGCTGAGGGAGGCCCCAGGCGAGCGCGCTTTGCCGTGGCTGTGCGCAGCTGGTTAGCCGCTCGCGATTAGCCGAAACACATTCGGCCATGTCGATTCTGAATGCTGGTGTATCTCGGATGACCATCAGTGGCAGCCCGACGTTTGTGAACTCCGACCATGTTTCCAGCAGCGCTGCCGCCTGCGCTTCCGCGGTTGCCGGGCCGGGAGGTGGTGTACTGCCATTCACCAGAGGAATCTGGGTCACGCTGGAGACGATCAGGAGTCGAGGGCGTCGTTCGCCCACTAGCGCCGCTCGAAGCCGCCGGTTCCACTCGGTGCAACTATCATCAGCCCGTCCGCCGATGACGGTCGGCGCCGCCAAGAAGGAACACGTGGTCTTGATGTAGGTAACCAGGCGCCAGCCGCGCTCGGCCGCAACGACCTGCAGCGCCGGCACCCAGTGCGCCGCGTGGGAGTCGCCTGCCAGGGCCACCTCGACCGCTGAGTCACGGTTGCCGTAGACACAACTCCGCAGGTCCGACTCCCGTGCTTGCGTGACACAGCCGTCCTGATAGACATCGGGCAGGTCGTCACGGGCCTCGAGCGGATCAGGATGGATACTGGGGAACTGGTCCACCAACGCCATCGAGGCGCTGCTACCGGGTAGCGCACCGCTCGTTGCGCCGGCCACATGCTGCGGGTTCGTGGGCACCGATGCTGCCGGTGGCCGGACAGCAATCTGAAGCCCGACCCCAGTGAGGGCTGTCACGCTGGTCGCGACCAGGCCCAGGCGGAGGGTGCCGGCCCTGGAGAACCGGCTGTGCCGAAATGGGTTCTCCACCAGGTGATAGGTCAGCACCGCCGGCACCGCCGAACAGAGAATCATCGCGAGTCCCGCGACGGTATCCAACTGGCCCCACCGTGTCTCCGCCACCACCAGCAACGGCCAGTGCCACAGATACCAGGAGTACGAGACGACCCCGGCCGCCCGAATCGGCCGTAGTTCGAGGAGCAGAGCGGGACCGTACCGGCCAGCGCTGGGGCCGGCCGCGATGATGGCGACGGCGCCGAGCGTAGGTAGCAGCGCGAGGTATCCCGGGTAGGCCGCCGTCTCCGGTCGGACCGACGCCGCCGCGAAAGCCACCGCAGCCATCCCGGTCCAGCCAAGGACCAGGGCGACTCGACGCGACAGCCGGTGCAACTGTCCGCCCAGGATCGCCAAGGCACCACCCAGGGCCAACTCCCACACACGAGTGGTGGTGACAAGGTAAGCCTGCGCGGGATCGACCAGACTCAATTGTATCGACCACACCAGGGACGGAACGCCGACCAAAGTGAAGGCGACCAGCAACGACACGGCCATCCGGTCACCGAGAAGCCGCTTGCGGTGACGACCCGAAAGTCCGTGCCACGCGGCTGGTTTTCGGGGGGTGAGCCCACGCTTATGGCGGTGCCGGCTCAGCATAGCGACGCCGAGCAGGAGCAGCGGCCACAGTAGGTAGAACTGCTCCTCCACCGCGAGCGACCAGAAGTGCTGGAGAATGCTCGGTGCTTCCTCAGCACGTAGATAGTCAGTCGACTGCTCGACCAGCCGCCAGTTCATCACGTAGGCGGTGCTGGCCAGCGCGTCCCGGGCCGTCTCGGACCAGCGAATCGGTGGCAGGAACAGGTAGGTGAGCAGGACGCTTGCCACGATGACGACGCTCGCGGCCGGCAACAGGCGTTTGGCACGTCGGACATAGAAGCCGGCGATGGAGATCATGCCGGATCGGCGTGCCTCGTCGACGAGGAGCCCGGTAATCAGAAACCCGGAGATCACGAAGAAGACATCGACGGCGACAAAGGCACCGGGAAGCCCGGGTACGCCTGCGTGCCCGACCAGTACCAGAAGCAGTGCGAGTCCTCGTAGCCCCTCGATGTCACGGCGAAAGCGGCCTGCCAGGATGGTGTCATTGCCGCCGGCCGCTCGACGCTCGGTCCCGCCGGGCAGACGGGATGGTCCACCCCGGATGAGGGATTGATCGTGGCTCATCTCGATGTCGTTCCTAGTAACCGGATGTCTCGGTGAGAACGGACGCGGAGCCTGCGGTCATGACTCGCCGTGCCGCAGGTCGGCTGTTCGGTGTCGGCACGTTCGGCGTTGCCTGCCCGCCTAGCAAGGTGTTGATGGCTCGAACGCACCGCTGTGCCGCGTGACCGTCGCCGTAGATTTCCCGGGCCCTGACCGGGGCGGATTGACCGAGGCGGCGACCAACGGCCTCGACGATGCTGTCAGGATCGGTGCCGACGAGATCTCCCAGCTGGTGCTCGATGATCTCCGGTCGCTCGGTCGCGGTCCGGGTGACAACAAGCGGAACACCGAGGCTGGCTGCCTCCTCCTGTAGACCGCCCGAGTCGGTCACCACGACGTCTGATGCGCGAAGGAGTCCCACCATGTCGGGGTATGGCAGCGGATCGAGAAGTCGGACGTTCGGCAGGTCGGGCAGCTCGGTCCGGGCTTGTTCAGCGAGCCGGGGATTCGGGTGAGTGATGACCGCCAGTTCCACCTCGGGCCGGGCCTCGGCGACCCTGGCCAGTGCCTGCAGAACCTTGGCGATTCCCGCGCCCCAGCTCTCCCTGCGGTGCGTGGTGGCCACGATCAGACGGCGACGCGGATCGATCCACGTGGGAACGCGGGCCTGCCCCTCTCGCAGCAGCGTGCGTACGGCGTCGACGACGGTGTTTCCGGTGGTCACGATGCGCCCTGCGGGTATCCCCTCGGCGAGAAGATTGCGTCGCGCCGTGCTGGTCGGAGCAAGGTGCAGCGTGGCGATGCGAGCGAGCATCGCCCGGTTGGACTCCTCCGGAAACGGCTGCTGAGGTTGGTGACTACGCAGACCGGCTTCCAGATGTACGACCGGTATCCGGTTCCAGAACGCGACGAGCCCGCTCACCAACGCGGTGGTGGTGTCTCCGTGTACCACCACCGCGTCTGGTCGGCGATCAGTCAGCAGTAGCTCCACCGCGCTGGTCAGCTCCGTAGCGAGTTCGGCAAGAGAGCCTGTCCGACGCCTGAGGGCCAGGGCGGTGTCGGCACGCAGCCCGAACGGAGCCAGCGCCTCGTCGACCCGGCCGGGTTGCTGACCACTGTCGACGACGACTGTGCTCAGCTTCGGGTCGTGACAGAGGAGGCGCGCCACTGGCGCGATCTTGACGCCCTCAGGTCGCGTACCGGCCAGAATCAGCACTTCGGGCGGCCTCGCTCTGTCACGACCCATCGGTCAGCTCCGACCTGCGCGTCGACGGCGGCTCACGAGGAAGCCACCGGTGCCCGCGGCCAGGGCACCCAGGCCCAGCGCAACCGGCGCGCCGGCGAGCGGAATGACCGGGATGGGCGGTGCGACGGCGTTGGCTCCGCAACTGGACAGGCCGATGACCACCGAGGCGAGCGAGCCACCCAGTGCGGAAAGGTCCAGTGCCGTCACGGTCAGTTGGCCGACGCCGGAACTGGACTGCCCGTTCAGGGTGAGGTTCAGCAGGCCGGGGACGCTCAACCCGGTGTTCGGCGCCGGGTTGGCGGGCAGGCTGAGCAGAGTCGTCGGCACGCCCAGCACGGTCGAGACGATGCGGGCGTTGACGAGAGTTGCGGTGCCGGTCGCCGACGGGCTGCTCGTCGCGGTGCATTCGGAATAGATGGCGTCCGCGACGAGGTCGATCGTGGCAAGCCCGTTGGTACCGAGCGTCAGGGTCACCTCGGCACCGGGAGTCACCGTGCACGCGCCACCGGGCCCGATGGTGATGGCGCCGCCGCTGCCGAGTACGCCAGCGCAGGCTGCGGAGGTGCCGTCGTTGTAGGCGCGTACGTACTGCCCGAGGACTCCGGCGCTGATGACGTTCTGGCCGCCGAGCACAGCCAGCGGCGGATTCGTGTTGCCTGAGATGGATTCGGTCGTGCCGTCGTTGGTGGCGCTGGCGGTCCCAGAGCTTGCCAGGCCACCACCGACCAGGCTGATCTGAAGTGCCGATGCGCTGGACTGGGAGGTGTCGGCCATCGCGGGTGACGCGACAACCACAGCTAGTGCCAGACCGCCGGCGATGGTCGCCGCAGCCCGGACGACGCCGGACTTTACTTTGTGCATGCGAGATCTCTCTTTCTGTGCCTGACTGGACCGTCGGGGCGGTGGGTTGGGGTGGGCTGTGCCGGGGGTTGCGGGACGGAAACCGTGCCGCGGGGACGGCCGTCGAGGCGCGCGACAGCGCCGGCCGCCAGCGGCGGATTCGGGTCGGTGTCGGAGGCCTGGCTCGACGGTGTCGGATCGGCGCTACGCGCCGTCTTCTGCCACTCGGAGCGGGAGGTGAGCATTCGCGCGAAGGCGATCCAGACAGCTACTGACTGCACGTAGCTGTAAAGCCAGTGGCCGACGCCGAGCCCCAACGCTGCGGCCACCGACAGGTGCGGCTCGCATCTGTTGCGGTAGACCAGGCCCCAGACCGCGAACGGAAGGATCCCGAACACCGCTACCAGCGGGGGTACGCCCCAGCCGCCCGCCGCCCACCAGGTGGCGACGCCGCCGGGCGTCTGCGCCACATACCACCCGAGGACGACGAGACAGCCGACATAGATTGGCGTGCCGACGAGTTGGAACCACGGCGCTGCGAGGAAGTGGGCAATCTCCAGCGTGGCAGAGTTGCTGATTCGTCGAGAGTGCAGGACGGCGGCCAGATAGCGACCACACTGCATCGATCCCTGCGCCCAACGGGTTCGCTGGCGGATCAGTGGCCGAATTTGAGTCAACGCCTCTTGGGCGACCCAGGTCTCCGCACAGTACTCGGTGCGGCCACCCTGCAGCAGGATGTGCAGACCGAGTTCGAAGTCCTCCAGCAGCGCGCCGTGCCAAGGGGTCCCGTGCTCCGTCGCGAGTTGCTGTAACAGCGAGACCCGCGTGAACTGCCCGTTACCGCCCATCGCGACACTCGCGGTGTAGCGCCGCAGCGACTGCATGGCTGCGATCGGCGCGCGGAATTCCATGTCCTGTAGCCGAACCAGCAGCCGGGCCCACCTACCGGAGTTCCCCGCCGGCCGGGCGCACTGGATCATGCGAACTTCGACCTGAACGGCGGCTACCTTCGCGGAGCCGAAATAGCGGGGGCCGGCGAGCGCGGAGCGACATCGAGGATCCAGGTAGCTGTCAGCGTCGAGAACGCCGACGATGATTCGTTCGTTGTCGGCGTCTGCCGGTAGATGTTGCAGGATCGCTTTCCATGCGGCGTTCAGCGCCGCCCCCTTGCCCTGAACGGCTTCGGGTAGACGACGGGAGACGACGCGAACGCGAGAGTCGGCCGTGAAGGACTGCAGTACCGCGTCCGTGCCGTCGTCCGAAGCGTCGTCTACGCACCAGACGGTGACGTCAGGAAAGTCACGGAGCAGTCGGTGCAGTGTTCCCGCGATCACACTGGCCTCGTTGCGGCAGGGGATGACGATGTGCCAGTCGAAGCTTCTGTGCTCGCCACCGCTTGACCGTCCCGTGCGTAGATGCAGCACCAGAATGCTCAGCACGTACGCGCAGAAGTAGACGCAGAGCAGGAAGGCCGCCGTATTCAGAATGGCGAGGGACTGGATCTCAACGGGCACCTGCTGGCCTCCGTGTCCGGCTTCCGCGCCCTACCAGGAGGAAGAAGACGATGGCCACGGCGATGAGTCCGACGGTGCTGATGGCCGAGCCGATGAGTACATGGCTGCGCTGGTAGCCGACCTCGAAGCCCCACAACTGCATCGACGCGACGACGGCGGCGAGACGCATTTGATTGACCACCACGAGCAGACCGATCGCCAGGGCCACCGCGACCAGTGCGCGGGCCAGCGTCACCCGCCGGAAGCCGACCAGCAGCGCAGCGAGAACGAAGGGTGGAACCAGCAGCAGGGCAACCGAGCAACCGGTGGAGACGAGAAAGCCGACCCAGCGCTGTTCAAGCGGGAAAATGACGGCTGCCCCGATGGAGGTGGTGTCGGCGAGGCCGATCGCGGAGACCAGTCGTGCGTTCAGCCATGCCTCGACCACTGCCACGTCGTGCCATCGCCGCAGTAGGGCTGTTCCTAATGCGATACCGCAGACGGCGCCGAGCGAGGCCTGGAGCCAACTCATCGCGGTGGACCTGTCGGTCGGCGGCCGCGTGCTCATCGAGGTCGGCTTACGAACGTGACGAGCCACAGGGTGGTCCCGAGGAGGATCAGGCCGATCCCGACGAGCAGCCAGGAATGTATCGCTACGCCGGTCGTGGCGAGCCCTCCGCCGACCGCCGGCCCCTTCGTCGGAACCCCGTACATCAGCCTTCACTCCCTCCACTCAGAGGCCGCGCCTCCAGCGCGACAAAAAGAACATATAGGACACAAGTGGTGATAAGTGACCTATGCCGGAAATGATGGATCTTCGTGATGGTCCGCCGCAGGTTGCCCCGGAACCGAGCTCCGGCCGGACGGCACGGACAGCACCGAGCAGGCCCAGGGCAATCTGGAAGGAGGCTGGGCAGCATGGGATCCCCCGGGCGATCGGCACTCCAGGGTGCTCTGGTTAGCGATGTTCAGGCACAGCACGGCCACGTTCAGGTACACGGCCCACCCACGCTTGTTGACACACGCAGCGGCCGGCAGCTACCCGGCTGGATCGGCGATGCCCGCTCTATGGGCTGAACACGCAGCGGATGGGACAGGTCACTGCGAAACTCCCACCGGCTGCCCCTGTCGTGGCCGGTAGGTACGCGCTGAGCCCCCTACGCGTCGCCGCCAGGCCTCGCGGACGGTGAGCTCAATTCCCTCGGTGAGCCCGATCGTGGGCCGCCACCCGAGTTGAGCGAGCGCCTTGCTGCTGTCCAGCGCCATCCGGCGCACCTCCTGCGGGTTGGGATGCGGCGCATGGTGCGCGTCCGCCTCCACCGCCAGCACCGAGCTGACAAGGTGATAGAGGTCGTTGACGCTGGTCTCCCTGCCGGTGCCGATGTTGACCAGTCCGGCGCCCGGATAGTGACACGCTCGGGCCACCGCGTCGACCACGTCCACGATGTGCACGAAGTCTCGAGTCTGCTCGCCGTCACCGTGGATGGTGGGGGGGTGGCCGTTCAACAGCGCCTCGGTCATCACGGCCACCACGCTGGTACCGCCCCCTGCAGGCGGCGGGCCGTAGACATTGCCGAGCGCCAGAGCCGTGTACGACATGCCGCGTTCCCGCCGGTACCAGTCCAGATAACAGAGCGCCACAGCCTTGCTGATGCCGTACGGATTGGTGGCAGCCAGTGGTCGGTTCTCCCGGATCGGCAGGGCCTCCGACGGGAGGCTGCCGTAGATCGCACTGCTAGCGGCATGCACGAACAGCCGCACGCCAGCCTGCGCACAGGCGTCCAACACGTTGATCGTCCCGAAGATGTTCACATCAGCGTCGAACAGAGTTGACTCCCGGGCGGTCTGCAAGCTGCCCTGACCCGCGAGGTGTACCACCACTTCGGGTTCCCACTCATAAATAACGTCGACCGCCTCAGCCGTACGGATGTCGCCTCTGAGGACGTCTGACTGCGAGAGCCCGCCGTACGCGGCATCGGCGAGGTTCTCGACCCGGCCCGTCGAGAAGTCGTCGAGCACCTTGACGTGAATGCCCATCAGCATCAAACGCGCAACGACGTGACTGCCGATGAATCCGGCTCCACCGGTCACCAGAACGCGATTCGGAACCGAATTGCCTTGTCCGGCCGACTCGGCCCCGTTCGGCGGAAATTCCATCATGAAACTCCTTGACAGCGGGGGTGCTGACTTCTGTCGGCATCGGCCGTGCGACCTGCCGTACCTTCCGTTGAGCAGGATCATCCTGACATAAACGCACCAAACGGGCGCGAGTTTCCGTAGACGAAGAAGCTTTGTTTTGCGGCAAATGGGCGGTTTATCCCTTCGAATCGTTCATAGTGCTGTCGAGAGCATCAACCTGCTTAGGCCGGGTGGGAGGAGGTCAGCCACGTGGACAAACCTTCAGTCGTCGCACCAACTGAAGATTCTCCGCGAACGAAGCCTGGACATCCGACTCGCCGGCACGGGCGCACATCCCTGCTCAGCGGCCACCGGAGCGCCTCGACGCGGCAGGTTAGCGACGGACGCCTACGCGCAATGGTGATCGAACCGGCCGACTCACCCGTACGGTCCGACCGGCTCAACGAGGACTTCGACGTTGTGCTTCGGGTGCCGACACCCAGTCGCACCGAGCAACTCACGGCGATCCTTCGACGGCTACGACCAAAGGTGCTGCTGCTCAAGAATTCGCTCGACAGCATCGACGAGCCCACAGTGGCCGCATGCCAGCAACTGGACGTGGAAATCCTGGTGCTGGCACGGCCGGTCTACGGACTACTACCCACCCGAGGTCTCCGGCGCTTCGGCGGGCTGCCCTGGATCCGCCTGCGGTCGAGCCAGCGCCGCCGCGCCAGCCTACATGTCAAGCGGTGCCTCGACCTTGGCATCATCGCGCTCAGCGCGTTGCCGGCGCTTCCGCTGATCCTCGCCATCACCATCGTGCTTTCCTTCACCGGTCCGCCGTTCTACCGTCAACAGCGCGTCGGCACGGGCGGACGGCCGTTCTACATGATCAAGTTCCGGACCATGCGACCCGGTTCGGAGCACGACACCGGGCCGGTGCTTGCCCAGCCGGAAGACACCCGGGTCACCCGCGTCGGCCGCCATCTGCGCCGCACTCGCCTGGACGAACTTCCGCAACTGTGGAACGTCATCCGCGGCGAGATGAGTCTGGTCGGTCCCCGCCCCGAGCGGCCCGAGTTCATCGCAGAGTTCCGGCAGCTGCCGCACTACGACCTGCGCCATCTGGTCCGGCCGGGGCTCACCGGGCTCGCGCAACTCACTGGTGGCTATGCCGCCACGGTGGAGGAGAAGCTGCGCTGCGACCTTTTCTACCTCAACTGTCGTTCACTGCGGTTGGACCTGAGCCTGCTGGCCTTGACCGTCCTAGACCTGTTCCGGGGTTTTCCCCGTGGCTAGCCCGACCGGCACCGCTGGCGGACGGCGACTTGCCCGCAACACGTTGAGCATGCTTGCCGCCCGGGTGGTGATGGCACTGGCCGGGCTGGTCACACTGCCCATTGTCTACCAGCACCTCGGATCCAAGGCGTTCGGCATCTGGGTGCTGCTGACCGGTCTGCTCGCCATCGCCGCGCTGTTCGACCTCGGTCTCGGCTCCGCACTGGTGCGGGAGGTGGCGAGCGTCAACGCCCACAGCGAGCCGAGCGCGGTGATCAGGCGACTCCTCGGGCTTGGCCTGGCCTGGGGACTAATCCTCGGCGGGCTCACCTTCTTCGCGCTCGCCGCCAGTTGGCCGTGGATCGCCCATCTGCTACGGCTCGGTGAGCTGACCCGAGACGCGTGGCACGCGGCGCTATGGCTGCTGCTCGGTCTGGTGGCCAACGGAGTGGAACTCCCCTGGCGCGCGGTGCTGGAGGGTGTTCAGCGCTACGGAACGTTGGCCTTGGTGAGCACCGCGATGGCCGTCCTCGGGGCGGCACTGACGATCGCGGTGGTGCGACTGGGCGGCGGTCTGGTCGCACTCGCCGCCGCCACCGGAGCGACAAGTGCGATCCGGACCGTTCTGCTCGCCGCCGCCGCAGAACACCGGCACCGAGACCTGACTCCCCGCTGGGGCCGCCTGGCCGGTCACGATGTCCGTCGTATCGGCGAATATGGTCTGCGGGTCCAGGTGTCCAGCGGCGCCGCCGCCGTGAACGTGGAACTCGATCGGCTCGTTCTCGGCGGCTTCTTCGGCCCGGCGGTGGCCGGCAACGCCGATCTCGGCGTCCGTCTGCTCAATCTGTTGCGGCTACCGCCCGGCTTCGCGCTGCTCGTGTTGTTTCCCGCTGCGGTCCGGCGCACGGTCACCGGCGGACGGGCTTGGCTCGACACCTTCTACCTTGACGCGACACGTCACCTGGCCACGTTTCTCGCGCCAGTGGCGGCGGCCCTGATGGTCAGCGCCGATCCCCTGGTGCGGCTGTGGCTCGGGGAACCGGTGCCGTGGGCCGCGCCGACCATCGCGGTCCTCGCCCCCGCGTACGCACTCAACCTGATCATGGGCGCGGCCACCATCGTCGCCCGGGTTGAGGGCCGTCCCGGCCTTGAGACGCGCTACGTGCTGCTGTCGGTCGTGCTGAACGTGTCACTGACCGTACCGCTGCTGATCTTCGCTGGTCCGGTCGGGGTGCCAGCCGCTACCGCGCTCGCGGTGGTGCTCGCCACGGCGTACTTCATGGCCCACTTCCATCAGGCGACGGCGCGCCCGGTGCGGCCGATGCTGCGGACACTGTGGGTGCCGACCGCCGCCGCGACGGTGGCGGGTGTCATCACGGCCGCGCTCGTCGGGTACCTGCCAGACGGTCCGGGACGATCCTCCGCAGCGCTTGCCGTTGCCACCCGCGCGGGCCTGGCGCTGACGCTCGCCGCCGGGTTGCTCATGCTCTGCGGATATCCGCGAGCCGACGAGCGAGCCTGGCTGCGGTCGCTCGCTGGTCGGGTCCGAATCACGCTGGCCACCGGAGTTCACCGATGAGCCTCGACCTCCACCCCGCCCAATGCCTGAACTGTGGATACGGCCAGCCACACCGCCAGGTCCTCGGTGGTGCCGTACGCCGCTGCACCTGCTGCGGGCTTGGCTGGACGGTGCCGGATCCGACCGTCGGCCCCGCCCGGTACGACGTGGACTACTTCACGGGCGGCGGTTACGAGGACTACTTCCGCAACGCACCCCGACGGTTCGAGGCGGGGCGGCGGTTGCGGTGGCTGTCGACGGTGGTGCCACCTTCGGTGCTGGTGGAAGCGGGTTGCGCGGGCGGCTACTTCCTGGAAGCAGCCCAGCGTGCCGGCTTCACGGTCACCGGTGTGGAGGTGTCGCAGGTGGCGGCAAAGTTCGCCGTCGAACAACTGCGGGTGCCGGTACGACAGGGCTACTTCGAGCAGGTCGCCGCAACGCTACAGGCCGACGTCGTCTGCGCGTTCCACGTGCTCGAACACGTCGACGATCCGCGAACGTTCCTGCGAACCGCACGGGAGGTACTGCCGCCCGGCGGATGGCTGGCCCTCGAAGTACCGAACATCGCCTCCGCCGCCGCCACCCGCCTCGGACACCAATGGCCCGCCCTGCAACTGGCGTACCACCGCTGGCACTTCACTCCGACCGCGCTGACCCGGCTGCTGGCGACTGAGGGATTCGAGGTCGTCCGGCAGGACACCGCGGCCTTCCGGTTCTACATGCCGATCGGATTCCGCATACGACACGCCCGACGGCTACTTCCGTCGGACTGGATCGATCTGCGCTCGCCAGCCCTGACCCATCGGTGGCGGGGAGACCTCCTGCGGGTGATCGCCCGCAGACCGCGAGATGTACGGAGCGGCTGATGAAGCTCAGCAACGACGAACTGACCACCTGCCGCCTGTGCGGCCGCGACGGCCAGCCTGAGTGGGTTCTTGATGGGACGCTGCGCCGCTGCGCCGAGTGCGGGTTTCTCTGGACGGCGGGTGTCGCTGTGCCACCGGATGAGCTGTATGACGAGGCCTATTACCTAACCGACGGTTACCAGGACTATTTCGCTGCCAGCGGCCAGCGACGGTTCGAGGCGGGGCGGCGGTTGCGGTGGCTGTCGACGGTGGTGCCACCTTCGGTGCTGGTGGAAGCGGGTTGCGCGGGCGGCTACTTCCTGGAAGCAGCCCAGCGCGCCGGCTTCACCGTGACCGGTGTGGAGGTCTCGCAGGTGGCGGCAAAGTTCGCCGTCGAACAACTGCGGGTGCCGGTACGACAGGGCTACTTCGAGCAGGTCGCCCCAACGCTACAGGCCGACGTCGTCTGCGCGTTCCACGTGCTCGAACACGTCGACGATCCGCGAACATTCCTGCACACCGCACGGGAGGTACTGCCGCCCGGCGGATGGCTGGCCCTCGAAGTACCGAACATCGCCTCCGCCGCCGCCACCCGCCTCGGACACCAATGGCCGGCGGTGGCGCCCCAATATCACCGATGGCACTTCACCCCCGACACGCTCAGTCGACTGCTGCACCAGACAGGCTTCAAGATCGTCTCGCACGACACCGTCTTCTCCCGCTTCTACTGGCAGCCGGTGGCACGTCTGCGCCGGTCCCGGGATCTTTTCGTCGCCGACGTCGCCGCCAGCCGGTCTCCCCGGATGCGCCATCCGCTCCTCGGTGACCTACTCCGCGTCTTCGCCCGCCGCGAGGAAACGGCGGTGGATCGATGAGCGCTGAACCGCGAGGCGGGCCGCTCAGGTCGGCACCGTCCCTGTCCATCCTGCTGACAAGTTGGAACACCCGAGAGCAGACCCGGCAATGCCTGGAGACGCTGGCGGCCACCGTGCCACCCGATCTCGACTACGAGGTCGTGGCCGTGGACAACGCCTCTCGCGACGGCTCGGCAGAACTGCTTTCCCGGTGGCCCCGAGTACACCTCATCCGGAACAGCCGTAATGTCGGCTTCGCTCCCGCCGTCAATCAGGCATACCGGCAGTCCCGCGGTGAGTTGATCCTGCTGCTCAACAGTGACGTGGCGTTTCATCCCGGCGCGCTCTCCACAATGCTGTCGTTCCTGGACGACCACCCCGAAGCGGCCGGGGTGAGCCCGCTCTACCTCAACCCCGACGGCACCTTCCAACAGCACTACGTCCAGCAGCCGAGGTTCCTGGCGTCCCTGGCGCTGGTCACCGCGCTACGCCGAGTGCCAGGGTTCCGGCAGGCGCTGCACACCTTCCAGATGCGTGGGGAGGACTTCAGCCGTCCACGCCTGCTGGCCTCGGCTAGCTGCATGCTGCTGCGTCGCGCCGTGCTGGCACCAGATCACATCTTCGACGAGCGGTTTCCGATCTACTGGAACGACGCCATCCTCGCCCGGCAGCTCCACCGCGCCGGCCAGCAATTGTGGATGACTCCGAACGCCGTGGTGACCCACGTCCGGGGCGCCTCCTGTCGGCTGCTCGGACCGTCCATCCGCTTCCGTCACCTCCTCGGCAGCCTGGTGACCTACCTCGGGATGACCCAGCCTCGGCACCGGGTCGCGTTGTTCCGGCTGGTCGTCCTGGTCGATCACGCGGTCAAGCGCATCTGCGGGCGTACCGTTCAGCTCTCCCTCGCCGACCTGCGAGCCGCCCTTCGAGGTGATGTCGGTCCACTGCCAGACGGCGACATCCGGGACTGGTTGATCGTGTTCACGCATACGCCATCCACCCCGGAGACCGACCGAGCGGTGATCGCCGAAGCGCTGCACGACGACCCCGAACAACGCCTGCTGCTCGTGGACCCGCCAACACCACGTCCACGTTGGCGCAGCCGGGTCACTCGCATCGATGACAGAGCATGGCACCTCGCTCCGCCGGCGCCGCTGCCCTTCGGCGCTCGGATACGAACCGTCGACACGGCGAACCGTCGATTCGCCGCCGCCGCCGTACGCCGCTGGCTCGACCGTCAGGCGGGTGCCCGGCTGCTCCGGCTCGACGACGCGGATGCCCAGACTGTGCTCGGCCGGGTCGGCGAGGACGAGGTGCTGCCGGCGACGTGCCGGGTGCCGGTCAGGCAGCGGGCCGGCCATGACTGACCTGAGCGACCGGGGATCCGCGATGCACCCTTGCATTGCAAGCGGCGGCGCCACCTGGGTGATCTTCTTCAGCGCCACCCCTTGGCACGGCGGCGCGCACCGCCAGCACGCAATAGCGCGGCAGCTCGCCACCACATACCGGGTGATCTTCGTCGATCCCCCTGGCCTACGAATCCGGAGGGGCACCTCAATCCGCAGGGTTGAACATGCCATCTGGCACGCCGAGCTGCCCACCACGGTCCCGTTCGGTCGGCACCTGCCGGCAGCCAACTCGATCAACAGACGAGTGGCCGTGGCCGTGTTGCGGCGCTGGCTGCTCCGTGACCCGGCGGAGGTAGCTCTGGTGTGGCTGGACGAGGACTTGGCCGCCGGCTGCGCCAGCCGGATCGATGCCTCCGCGGTCGTCTACGACGCGGCCGACCTGGACTGGACCTTCACCCGACGGTGGAACCGGCGCCATCTGCGTCGGAGTCTCAGTCGGGCAGTGGCGGCCGCAGATTTGGTACTAGCGTCGTCGGCTGCACTACCTGCGCGGATGCCGGCCAGCCGACAGACACCGGTGGTGCTGCCCAACGCCTGCGACCCGGGGCACTTCACTCCCCATGGCCCGACCGTTCCCCGGCCGGTCGAGCCGGGTCGGCCGCTGATCGGCTACTCCGGCAGCATCGATAGCCGGGCCTTCGACGGCGAGCTGGTCGCTGCGGTGGCGCGGAACCGACCCGACTGGACCTTTCTGCTGATCGGGCCGAGCACACGCGCCGGCCGGAAGCCCCTCGCGGGTCTCACCAACGTGCTGCTCACCGGCCCCATCCCGTACCCCGACCTCCCCGCGACACTGCGTGTCTGTGATGTGGCCATGATCCCGTACCGCCTCGGCGGTCTGGTGGACTATGTGCACCCGAAGAAATGCTACGAGTACCTGGCGCTCGGCAAGCCGGTGGTCGCGACGCCGCTGCCGGCGCTGACCGGGATGACCGGCGTGGTCCGGCTCGCGGCTGGTGCCGATGACTTCTCCGCCGCGATCGCCTCGACGCTGACCGAGACGACGGGCCCGGAGCGGGTCGCTCACCGAAGGGCTGTGGCGACAGCGAACAGCTGGTCCGTCCGGGGCGAGCAACTGCATCGGCTGCTCGCGGGGCTGGTCCGATGACCCGGCTCGCAGTCGGGATCGGCCTGGCGGCGGTGAGTGCCATGCTCGGCGCCGCCGTGTCGCTGGCCACCATGCTGCCGGGGATGCTGGCGCTGGCGGGCACGGGTGCGCTGGTGTGCCTGGCCGTCTTCCTGCTCTGGCCGTGGGCCGTGCTGCCGGTCGGCATCGTCGGTGGTGCGGTAGCTGGCGGCCTGGTCAGCGGAGGAGACGTCCGCATCTACGTGGCCGCGCACCTGCTGCTGCTGGCCGTCGGCGGGGTCGCTCTGCTGATCCGGTACGCCCTCGGCATCTCGGCCGGGCGGCGGCGGACCTCGGCCGACACCGGCATGATGCTGGTAGTCGGGCTGACCGTCGCCGCCGCCTGTTACGGCCTCGCTGTCGGGAATCTACCCACCGAGGTCGTCGTCGCCGGCTACCAGATCGCCATCCTCCCGCTGTACTTTTTCCTCGCCACGCACACGTTGACCACCGACCGCCGGCTGGCCGCCGCCGGGCTGCTCTACGTCGGCGTGGTGGCTGTGCTGGCCGCGATCTCGATGACCGTCCCTGGCCGTCACGGCGGGCTACTCACACTGCTCGCGGTCCCGATGCTGATCTGGTTCGCTGGTCACTACCGGGGCTGGCGCCGGCTCGCCGCGGTGCTGCTCGCTGGACTCTTCGCCATCGACGTGGTGCTCGCCTCGTACCGGGGTATCTGGCTCGCGGCCGGGGTGACGCTGCTGACGATGCTGGTCTGCGGCGGGCGGGCGGTGCGGATTGGAATGGCTGCCACCACCGCCGTTGGGCTGGTCATCGCCGCACTGCTCGCGATCCAGCCCGGCGTGCGGGAACGCGCGCAGGAGATCGCGATCGGGTTTGAACAGTCCGCCGGCTATCGCGCGTCGGAGTCGTCGGTCGGTCTGAACATCTTCGCAGACCGACCAGTCCTGGGAGCCGGGCTCGGGCAGTCAACCACCGACGTTTACCTGGCCGACTTCGCCCTCACCGATGTCGGGCCGGTCTACCACGCCTTCTACGTAACGCTACTGGCGAACGTCGGACTGGTGGGCCTCGCCCTGGTGCTCTGGCCGGTACTACGTGGGATCCGGGCCGGGCTTGCCGACCCGGCAGGGCCCGCCCTACCGTTCGCGGCTCTGTGTTGTGGGTTTCTCTGCGCTGCGGTGTTCGCGGCCCCGACCGACGGGCACTGGGAACTCGGATTGCTACCAGCCCTGGCATTGTTGACCGCCCGTCCTCCCGCCCAGGTGCGAGAACGTCCACCGGGCCGACTACGGCTGCAGGTGCGGGTTCCTGAGGCGGTGCGCTGATGGTCGAACTCGACGCGACGGCGATCGTGGTCACCTACAACTCCCAGGGACAGGTGCTCGCCGCGCTCACCGCGCTACGGCAGGCCGGCCTACCGGTACGGCTGGTCGACAACGGATCGACCGACCGCACCGTCGAGCTGGTGCGGACTCACTTTCCTGAGGTGACCGTGTTGGTCGGTCAGGGCAACGTCGGCTTCGCCGCCGCCGTCAACCGGGGCGCATCCGGGGTACAGACCAGTGTCCTGCTACTGGTCAATCCCGACTGTGTGGTTCCACCCGAGACCACTCGGGCTCTCGTCGAAACCGTGTTCGGCCGGCCGGAGATCGGCATCGCCGGGCCACGACTGCTTGACGCCGACGGCCAGGTGGCGGTCAGCGCCCACCCTTTCGAAACGCTCACCACGGTGGTGGCGAGCCGGTTCGGGGGAATGCTGGTGCCGGTGCCGGTACGTCGCTGGCTGTCTGGGCGACGCCGTCGACAGGCGTACGACGCGTGCCTGCACGGCGCTCTTCCGGCCAGGGTGGACTGGGTCTCCGGCGCGTGCCTCGCCGTCCGCGCCGACCTGTTCACCGCCGTCGGCGGTCTGGACGAGGCGTACTTCATGTACTACGAGGACGAAGAGTTGTGTCTTCAAGTTCGCTGCCACGGTGCCGAGGTGCTGTACCTCCCACATGTGACGGCGGTCCACAGCGGCGGAGCGAGCAGTAGTGACCCGGCCTGGATCTGGCCCCACCTCTACCGCAGCATGTTGGTGTTCTTCAGCCGCCACCGGCCCCGGTCCCGAGCCGCGGTCCGGGCCGTCGTCCTGTTGCGGGCGGTGCTGGGGGTCATTCTGGCCACCGTACGACTGTCGCTGCAACCGGGTGCCGGCATCACCCGGATGCGTGCCTGGACCCGAGTTGGCCGCATCGCGATCACCCGTATCCACATTTGAGGAATCACTCATGCATGTCTTGATCACAGTCGTGGGGGCCCGTACCGAGCATTGGACCGACCTGTTCAGCTCGCTCTGCGAGCGACCCGACCTCCGGCTCACCGTGCTCGCCGCCGAGGTGTCGCCGGCCACTCGCCGCGAGTTCGACCGGCTGGGCCAACGGTATCCCAGCTTTCACTCGCAGGTGCTCCCGCACCGTCTCGGTGAGGCCAGGACGGGTCACATGGCCTCCGTCGTGGTCCAGTTCGGCGGACGAGGCGGACCGCCGGTGTCGCAGCCACCGGACGTGGTGCACATCATTGGGGAGGCCGCGTACCTGTCGACCTGGCAGGTCCTGCGGATGCGTCGTCGGCACTGGCCGGCAGTACCGACGACGCTGTACGCGGCGCAGAACGTGGTGACCCGGTTCCCCATGCCGTTCCCGCTGGTTGAGCGGTACGCGTATCGCGAGGTGGACATGATCCTGCCGATCACGCCCGCAGCGCGGCAGGTGTTACGCGTCAAGGGTTACCGCGGTGCGGCGACGAACGTTCCCCTCGGCGTTGACACCACCATCTTCCGACCGCGGGCCGAGGCCGCCGCCGTACGACCCTTCACCGTCGGTTTCGTGGGCCGTTTCGAGCCCCACAAGGGTGTGCTCGACCTGCTGCGCGCGGCCGATCTGGCCGATTGCGACGTGCTGCTGGTGGGCGACGGCAGCCTGACCGCCGACATCGATCGGGCCGCCTGGCGCCGCCCTGGGCGCATTCGGCGGCATCGTTGGACGGGCCACGCGCAGCTACCCGATCTGCTGGCGCAGATGAGTGTGCTGGCGCTGCCCGCTCGGGAGATCGTGCAGCGAAACGTGCTGCCGTGGGTCGGGATCCCGCTACGCGAGCAGTTCGGCCGGGTACTGGTTGAGGCCATGGCCTGCGGTGTTCCGGTGATCGGCAGTGATGTCGGCGAGATTCCGTACGTCATCGGGAACGCAGGACTGGTCTTCCCAGCCGGGGACCCGGCCGCGCTCGCCGAACGGCTCGTCGAGCTGCGCGCCTGCCCGGCAACGGCCCGTGGGTTGTCCGCCACGGGGGTGCACCGCGCAACGAACGAGTTCGCCTGGGATCGAATCGCCGATCGGCTTGCTCAGATCTGGCAACAGTTGCACGAGACAAGCATGTCAGTACCCATCCCGGCACGAGCCGGTCAGAAGGTTCGCGACAACGCGGACCGGAAGGTGATCGCATGATGCGTACCGTCGACTTCATCGACCTGGTGGACACCGCCTGGCGCAGGATCGGACTTCCGCTGTTCGGTCTACTCGCCGGGCTGGCCGCCGCTCAAGCGGTGACACCGATGCTGCCGGATCGGTACGAAGCGCACGCTTCGATCCTGGTAGTGGCCGATCCGCCCGAGAATGACAGGCCCGCAGAGATGAGCCTCGCTCTCGCACAGAGCCTCGCACCCACCGTCGCCAAATTGATCAGCTCTCGGGAGGTGGCCGTCGCGGCGGCGCGCGACCTGGGACTGCCCGCGCAGACAGTCATCGGCACCGTCAACGGAACCTTCGAACCCGGTCTGCAGATTGTCACGGTCAGGGCTGAGGCGGCCTCCGCCGGCCGGGCCGCTGCGATTGCGAATGCGGTGAGCCAGAACCTCAGCGGGCAGTTGGACCGCTTGGAGTTGGGCGGCGACGCGGTGGTGACCACCCGGGTGGTCGACAGGGCCAGTCCACCATCTCGACCGACTTTCCCCAAACCGCTGATGAACAGCGCACTGGGAGCACTCATCGGATTGCTCGCCGGTTGGGGCGCGACGGTGCTCCGTGATCGTTTCGACCGTCGGCTGCGTGACATAGGCCAGATGGAGCTGCGTCTGGGTTTGCCGGTCATCGGTGTTCTTCCACAGCTGCCGAGGCGTTTCGCCCGTCATCACGCCGCTGCGCTGCTAGCCCGCCGCGACGTTGCAGTGCCCACCAGGGCGACAGTCTCGTCACTGAGTGTGCTCACCGGGTCGTCGAAGCGACGCCTGTTGGTCACAAGTGCACACGACGACGACGGTGCGGCGCTGGTCAGTGCCCTCCTGGGCCTTTCGATGGCAGCGGACCAACGCCGGGTCTCGATAGTCGACGGCGCGGTCCGGGACCCCATGCTCGCCGGGCACTTCCCGGACGCCTCGTTCACCTGGCAGCAGGTCCAGGCCGGTAAGCACTCCCCCACCCGTATGCCCGACTTTCCCACACTGTCTGTGCTACCGAGCGAGCCACGCGACGGTCTGACCGACGAGCACGCGCGGGAACTCAGCGAGGTGCTCGACATGCTGGCCGACAGCGAGGACTGTGTCATCGTTCACGCGCCACCGATGTTGGCCGGTTGGGACACTGCCGCGCTGGCCGAGCAGGTGGATGGGGTGCTGCTCGTGGTGGCGGCAGGAAGCACTCGGCTGACCGAGGCCACACGGGCGGCGCGTTTGCTGCGACGACTGAACCTCCCGCTGGTCGGCATCGTCGCTCTTGGGGCGATCGACCGGACCACTGAATGCGCTGCCGACGAGGTGAGCGCGCTGGACACCGCATCGGGCGAGACCCCGGACAGGAGGCGGCGGTCTGCGGATCGCGAGCCACGCTCCCACCAGCACCGAGCGGCTGCGCCAAGCGGACAGCGCCGGACGATCGACTCGACGGCGGCGACGGAAATCCTCGCCACGACACCAGCCCCAGCAGCAGGCACTGCCCCGACTCCCCCGCCGAGAGGTGACGCGAGGGTCCCCGTCGCGGTCGTCACCGACGGGCGAGAGGAACCGATCCAGGGCGACCACGTTCCGCCGCTGCCGCCACGGCAGCCGCACCACCGGGAGAACGCCTCGGCACGCTGGCGTGTCGCGGGAACGGTGTCCCCGATCGACGACGGGGTCGCGTGGTCCACCCCGCTGATCGCCGGTGGCCGGGAGGCGGCCGGATCGGCGCTAGGTCGTCCCCTGGCGCCTCGAACCGAAACGCCCGGTCGCGCCTACCGGGCCGGTGCCGGACACCAGCCGGTCGAGCCCGTGCCGGACCAGCACCCCCGAAACGACAGCGTCACTCAGTACGTCTGCAACGGGACGCCTACCGACCTCGACGACCACCACGCACCGGCCGGCCGCTACCGCTGGCCGTCCAACTGAACCCACGTCAAAGGAGTAGCCGATGAGCGAGCCGCTCACTTGCCTGCCGCCCACCCTCAGCGATCCCCGTGCCATGTACTGCGACCTGCTGAAGAAGGCACTCACCCGATACGTCTTCCAGGAGACGTGGATGCCCTACCAGCCGCGACCAGCCTCCCTGCACGGCCGGTTCTACAACCGGTACAAGCATCTGCTGCAACGCCGTGGAATGGAACTCGTGCTGAAGTTTCCGTTTGACCCTGACGCACGCGCGAACGGCCGGGACTGGCCCCCGGAGGCGGACACGATGATCGGCCTGCGTCGTCTCGACAACCTGGAGCAGTGCCTTCGCGACGTGCTGAGACGAGACGTACCGGGCGATCTCATCGAGACCGGCGTTTGGCGCGGCGGCGCGGTGATCTTCATGCGGGGCATGCTGCAGGCCTACGGCGACCCGAACCGGACAGTCTGGGTGGCGGACTCGTTCCGCGGCCTACCCAAGCCCGAACCGCATCGGACCGAGGACGTCGAGGATGCGCTCTGGGCCCAACCTTTCCTCGCCGTCTCTCTGGATCAGGTCAAGAACAACTTCCGCCGGTACGGGCTCCTGGACGACCGGGTCCACTTCCTGCCCGGGTGGTTTGACGACACGTTGCCCACCGCACCGGTCGATCGGCTGTCGCTCATCCGGCTCGACGGGGACCTCTACGACTCGACAATGGTGGCGCTGCGCAGCCTCTACCCGAAGTTGTCAGTGGGCGGCTACGTGATCGTGGACGACTACCATGCGGTTCGCGGCTGCAAACAGGCGGTCGACGATTTCCGCGCCGAGTTCGGCATCAGCGACGAGCTTCACCCGGTCGACTGGACCTGCCGGTACTGGCAACGAACGACATGAACCCCTCAGTCCGGTATCGATGTGGCGGGCTGGCTTGCGAACCATTCGTCGAGCCGGTCCTCGCGGAGCGCCGCGAACAGGCTCATGGACAACCGCTCGTCCAGCTGAACCGACGAGCCTGCCGGCGTCATCAGGTCGGTCTCAGCGGCCGGAACGGTGACGAACCGCAACGACGCTGTCGTGATCCGGCGTACCGCGAGCACCAGCTCGGCGATGTCGAGTTCCCTGTCCACGGTCAACGACTCCGCCGTCGTGGTCAGCACCCGGTCCAACCGCGCAGGGTCAGTGAGGAGGTTCTCAGCCGTGATCTTCTCCACGATCGCCCGCACCACCAGCTGCTGGGTCTGGATCCGGCCGAAGTCACCGCCAGGCACGTTGTGGCGTTGCCGCATCAGGTCGTCGGTATTGCGGCCGTCGAGCTGGTGACAACCCACCTGCCAACGTGTGCCGGTATCGGTGGAGATAACCACGTAGGGCAGGCACACAGTGACACCGCCGATGGCGTCCACGATCTGCCGAACGGCCGCGAAGTTGGCGACCAGCACGCCGTCTATGGTCGCACCGGTGAGTTTATGCACGGTCTCGGCGGCCAGGGACGCACCACCAAACGCGAACGCAGCGTTGATCTTGTTAAGGCCGCCGGGCCAACTACCACTTCTCGCAGGCACCTCGACATAACTGTCACGCGGAATGGAAACGACCGTCGCAGTGTCCCTCGTCGCATTGAGATGCACGAGCATGATGGTGTCCGAGCGTTGCCCCGGGTACAGGCCCTCGTCCGCTTCACCCGCACGCGAATCGGAGCCGAGCAGGAGCAGGTTCAACGGGCCTGAGTTCCAACGCTCGTCGTCGCGGGGCGCGGTGCCGTGCCCGAGAATGTCCTCCCGCTGCACTCTGCTCTCATACCGATGTTTGAGACCAATGCCGAGAGTCACGCCCGCGGCGCACAACACACCAAGCAGCGCGACCAGGGAAACGCCCGCCTTCTGCCAGCCGGACATGCGCCGCCACACACTTGTCGCAAAATGAACCTTTGCCATCTCTGTCTACGCTTTCACCTAGCTGTCGAATCGGCTCCGGGCCGCGTATCCATAAGGTTGTTCCGATGCCAGGCACACTTTCCCCACGCTGGTTCACGGCCTCGGTCGACCACTGTCCTTCTCGACAACATTTCTGGCGATCCGAAGACATATCACAATGGTGCGGCGGGACCAGCCTCTCCTCTTCCAGTATCTACCAACGGCCGCCACGAACGCGGTCGAATACGTGATTCCCTGCAACTTTGTGGTTCACCGAAGGCCCGTCGTCGAAACACACCTACGCGCTCCGCACAATCCACAGCAACAAAGGTGAATCCACCCCGAGGATCGACGTGTTCCATGTAAAACGGAACCGTGTCTACTGACCCTGTGGCCACAAGCCACCGAGGGCACCCGGCCGCCACCGCCGAGCCTGGACACCCGGCACATCAGCGGATTCGCTACTTCGACCTGCTTCGTGCCGGGGCGCTCATTCGTGTCTTCATCTACCACGCCACCGGCTGGCTCTGGCTCTGTCTGCTGATTCCCGCGATAGGGCTGATGTTCGGCATCGCCGGGCATCTGATGGCGGCGTCACTGGATCGGCACGGCCCTGCGGCTGTGGTCCGGCGAGCGGCCCGATTGATGGTGCCGTTTTGGACATTCAGCCTGGCCGCCCTCACGCTGGTGCACGGCATCAGTCTGCGGGACGGCCCGGTAAGCATGCTCGACTGGGATCAGCTGATCTGGTGGATCCTACCGCTACGCGTACCATCCGCCGGAGAACTATCCTGGGCGTGGGCTTTCACCATAGGGCTATGGTACATAAGCGCCTACCTGTGGCTGATTCTGATATCACCGATCACCCTCTGGCTGTTCCGCCGGCATCCTTGGGCCTGTATCCTGACCTCTGTGGCGATATCGATCGGGTTCCAGGTCGGCCACATCGAGCACGGATACTTTGTTCTCTCCTACCTGCCCTGCTGGTTGTTGGGCTTCGCCAGCCACGACGGACAGCTCCCGCGACTGCCGGCGCGCACCTTCCATCTCGGAGCGTTGTTGCTGGCGGTCGTCGGCGGCAGCTGGATCGGCATTTCCATGGCCACCCACCCGACCAGTACCCTGAACCACATTCCCATAGCGACCACCCTGTGGTCGATGGCGTGGACCGCCGTGCTGATGCGTCCGCATGCGCGAATGGAACTTCGCCGCTTCAGGCAGAACCCTGTAGCCGACCGGCTGTTGCGTCTGATCAACGCCCGGGCGGCGACCATCTACCTCTGGCACATCCCCGCCAGTGCGGTGATTGTGACGGTACTGGCTCCGATGCTGCCCCTCGGCTCAGCTACCCACCTCCTGGCGACACTGATCGGAATGGTGATGCTGACCGCCGTTGCCGTGCTCGCGTTCGGCTGGGTTGAGACGTCGGCATCTCGCTGCGCCCGCTCCTGCAAGATCTCGTCGCGGATACCGGCCGAACAGCAGGAACCAGCCAGCGCAGATGCTTCCGCCATCACCCGATAGTGGTCCGTCAACAAGCGGGCGTACCGCCCGCCCAGCGACCGAGAGTCGCCCCCTGTACGTCGCACGCATCGATGGCTGCCTCCCAGCGCGGGCGTAGGTGCAGATCCTCGCGCAGCTTCAGATGATCGATGGATCTGCCGACACGAGTTCCGCATCTGCACTGCCCTGCGGCTGCCCGTTTATAGGCTTATAACACTTTTTGTCCTGATTTAGGCTTATGGTTTCCCTGAGTGACAGCGCGCCAAGACCACTGTCTGCGCGACCTCCAGGAGGCGACGGCCAGTCGGATCGCCCTGCGCCGCTGCCACGGACCATCACACGCCTACGCGTTGTCACCGAGGAGGACAAGTTGGGGGACAGGAGAGGGATGAGAACGGGCGACCGAAAGAGCCGTCGCAAGCTCAAGGCGGTCCTGGCCGGAGGGCTGACGCTCGGTCTTGGCGCGACCATCACACTCGCCGCCTGGAATGACTCCGAGTACGCCTCGGGCACGTTCACCGCAGGTAGCTTCAGCATCGAGGGCAGTACGGACGGCACCACCTACGCGGAGCACCCCACGGCGGGCACGGCGGCCTCGCTGGCATTCAGTACCGGATTCGACAACATCAGTCCGGGTGAAGTCGTCGCGGCACCGTTCGCCGTTCGCCTGACCGCGACAACGACCTACGACGCGACCGTCACGGTGGCGTCGGCCACGCCCGCCCCACCGGCTTTCGTCGGCCTAACCTACGGGATCGCCACTGTTCCCACCTTCGGCGACTGCAGCGCGACACCCACGACTCCTACCTGGATCGTGGCCGAGGGTACGGCGCTTGACTCGGTGGCTGGCGCAGTGCCCTTCAGCCTGACGCAGGGTACTCCACCCACGACGCCCGGCGCTCCGGCGTTCCTGTGCTTCGTCGTCACGGCGGATTCCGGTCTGGTACAGGGCACGTCGGTCACGGAGACCTGGCAGCTTCTCGCCGAATCCGTGTAGGTGGCGGCCGTGGTCAACCGTCGAACATCGGCCGGCTCACCACGGTTCCGCCGGATCCGTGCCGTACTCGCCGGCGCCCTGGTCCTCGGGCTGGGCGCGACGTCCACGCTCGCCGCCTGGACCGACGGCGAGTACGGCACCGGGTCGTTCGCGGCTAGCGTCTTCGGCACCGAGTCGCAGACCGCGTCCAGTAGCTGGACCAGCCACACCCCGGCGGCGAATGCCGCGATACTGGCGTTCAGCGCGACGGCGATGTCCCCCTCGGTCTCGTTCTACGCCTACCTCGACATCCGGACGACATCGACCACAAACATCGGTGGCACGGTCACGCTGACAAGCTCGTCGAACAACTCCGGTGCCCTGCTACCCGTACTCGAATACCGCGCGGTGCGGACTCCCAGTACCGGCACCACCTGTTCCGCCGCCGCCTTCACCGGTACGCCGACGTGGATCGTCGGGCCGAGCTATCTGGGTGTGACCTCCATTCCCGGCCCGCCGGTCTCGTCGGCCATCACCCCGCCGAGCGGCGGGACGCCGCAGTTGCGGTTCTGCTTCGAGGTACGTGTCCAGTCCGGTGCCAACAACTCGTACCAAGGCACCACCGGTGCCGTCACCTGGGAATTCACCGCGACATCTACCTGAGGACCTAGCAGATGGTGAGACGAGTGGATCGGCAGCCCGGAATCCTCGCACGCGTCGGCGACCTGGCGCTGACCCTGCTTGCCGTCGGCGGGACGGTGTGCGTCATCCTCGTTCCGTTGGCATTCTTCTTCGACATCTCGCTCATCCTGTTCAAGACCGGGTCGATGAGCCCGACCATCCCGGCCGGATCGCTGGCGGTGGTGCGGGAGATCCCCGCGTCCGAGGCCAACGTGGGTGACGTCATCACCGTCGACCGTACGCCGCTGCCGCCAATCACCCACCGGGTCGTCGGCATCGCCGACGGCGGCGGCCCTACTCGCCTGCTCACCCTGCGCGGAGACGCGAACGAGTCCAACGACGCTGCACCGTACGCGGTGACCCGCGTACGGCTCGTCGAATGGTCGGTGCCCAAGCTCGGATACGCGGTACGCACCGTGTCGAACGTTTACGTCATGAGTGGGATCACGATCGGCACCGCCGCGATCGTCACCTGGGCTTTCTGGCCGCGCTCAGAACCGCGACCACTGCAGCCAAATCAGTGGCGGCGACGGCGACGGGATTTACCGGGTTCGGATGAGGCAGCGCCGGACACTGAGATGGGCACGGTCATGCCCCGCGGTCCAACCTTGCGGTGTCTCCTCATTGCCGTGGCGGTGCTGCCGGGCGTCACCGCAGCGGTGCTGACGACACCCAGCCAGGCACGCGCGGAGACGACCGTAGACGTGATCCGGAGCCGGTACCTGACTCTGGTCTCGATCGGCGACCACGATCGGATGACGAAGATGACGCCGGGTGACCCTGTCCCCTGGCAGGTGGGCGTCTCGGCACATGCGCAGCAGCCCGGCCGGGTGGACATCTCACTGTCGGCGTTCGGATCGCTGGCCACCGAGCCGGAAGGCCTCCAGGTCATGGTCGCCATCTGCCCCGAGCGGTGGGTGAAGGGAGCCTGTCCCACAGGCAAGGAAGAACAGGTACTGGTGGACGGCCCGGCCACCAGAGTGGCCGCCGAGCCCCTCACCATCACCTCCATGCGTGCCGACCAGCAGCGCTGGTTGCTCGTCACCGCGAGCCTGCTCGCCGGCCCGGCAGCCTCCGGGTCGGCGGACCTGGTCGTCACGGCGACCGGATTCGGTGACCGGGCCTCGGCCGGCGGTAAGGTCAACCCGCTTCCGCGTACCGGAACCGCGCTGCGGACCCCGCTGTTCGCCGGGGCCAGTGCGCTGCTCGCCGGACTGCTGCTCGTCCTCACCGTGCGCAGGTACCGCGTCCGGGTGGGTCAGTCGTGAGGCGAACGCGGGTCCAGGCTAGACCCCCCTGGAGACGCATCGGGCGGCGCTGGATCGCGGCTGTGACCGCCCTGATGCTCGCCTTTAGTGTCGGTGTGCTCGCACCGCCCCAGTCGACGCTCGCGGCATGGACGGACACCGAGTACGGCAGTGGAAGCCTCCAGGCCGGCACGGTCAACCCACCGACCAACCTGCAGTGCACCGCAGGTTTGCTGACCCCACCCACCTTCAGCTGGAATCTGCCCGCCGGTGGCCTGACCCGCAGCGGCTTCACCTGGTCACTGTCCGGCGGCTTTTCCGGCGGCGGCAATCTCGGCCCCACCGCCGCAAGCGTCACCGTCCCCGGGGGGTTGCTGGCCATCGGCAGCGGTACCTTCCAACTGGTCGCAAACGGGCCCGCCGGCTGGACGTCGGTGCAGGTCACCGGCTCACTCGGCATGCTGACTGCGCTGCTCTACTTCTGCAGCGTGCCTTAGCAGCTTCAACCTGTAACCGTTACGCGGTATGCATACCCTGGCGACCAGCGCCCGCCTCGCTGGTCAGACCAGCCAACAAGGTCGACCGGTGAGCCCGCTGTGAGCCCGGACGCTCAAGCATCCAGCAGCACTCGACATCATTGACCGAGATCCGCAGGGGCACCTAGCTGGACGGATAGGTACCCCTGCGGACTGCCGGGCACCTGGCATCACGAGTCGAGTTTAACTTCTAATCCCAAGGCCGCAGGTTCGAATCCTGCCGGGCGCGCTCCACTACATGGCTCTGACCTGCGGTTTCTAGCGGTTTTCGCGATCTTCATTAATGGTATTCTTTGATTTAGGCTTACCTTAGGTGAGCCCGGATGTGCAGCCCTCGCACGACAAGCGCCAGACGAGTGGTGACTTCGAACGCCAACTCTCGGACAGTGAACCGCCCCGGATCTTGTAGAGACTTCCTCACCTCGCGCCTGCCCTTCGGGCGGTGGGGCGAGGTCTTCGGCGACGAAGTCGTCGCCGCCGCGATGATCGACCGCCTCGTGCACCACGCCGAGGTCCTCACCCTCGCAGGCGAGTCCTACCGCACCAGAGCCCGCCGAGAACTCCTCGCAAAAGACCGCGACAAGCAGAACGACACACCCCCCCCCCGGGGGTAACGGGGGGTCAATCCCAATCCGTCGCCAGGGGGTCAGTTCCAGTTCTACGTCAGATCACACCCCCTGTCGCCGCATGTCGCGCAATGATGGCTATTTGATTTTGGGCTGTGAGCATGTGTGAGCACAGAAATTGTGGGAGGCCGGATGCCAGCCCGTGCGCTCCCGCGCCGTCCCACAGCGATCACCCCGCCCCGGCTGCGACCAACCACGCAATCCTCATGCCTGTTGCGGAATCCTCCGGTACCGATGGGGAGCCAGGTCTCAGGCTGGCCCGGGGTCGGGCTAGGTCACGACGGGTTACCATGCCGTCATGAACTTCGAGCGGATCACCGTCAACCCGGCCCAGATGGGCGGTGCACCGTGCATCCGTGGGTTACGCATCCCGGTCGCGACGGTCGTGGCAATGATCGCGGACGGCATGAGCGCGGACGAGATCGTGTCAGATCTGCCGGACCTGACCGTTGAAGACGTCTGGGAAGCGCTGCGCTTCGCCGCCGAGGCTGTCCGGGAGCGGGAGCTGCCGCTACATCACGCGGCATGAAATTCCTGATCGACAACAACCTGTCGCCAGCGGTTGCCGCAGGTCTGCGCGCTCAGGGGCATGACGCCGAGCACCTCAGGGACTACGGCCTGGCAGCGGCGCCGGATGAGATCGTGCTGGATCGGGCACGCCAGGAACAGCGAGTGTTGATATCCGCAGATACCGACTTCGGCACTCTGCTGGCCTCCTCCGGGGCCGGCGAACCGTCCGTGTTGCTGGTGCGGCGGATCAGCGGTCGTCGATCCACACAGATCGTCGCGATCCTGGTGGCGAACCTCGCCGCAGTCGCCGACGACCTGGCCAGTGGAGCGATCGTCGTAGTCGGCGAGGACTGGCTGCGGGTCCGGCCCTTGCCCATCCTGCGCGGCAAGTGACCTGTTCGCCGGCTTGCCATCGGCCACGACTCACAGCCAGTCAGATCACCCCTTCCTCCCGAGCGTGCGTGACGCCACTTTCAGGTCGACTGTTGGCGTCGCCGCGAGTAGCGACTGGGTGTACGGATGGCGAGGATCGGTGGTGAGCTGCGCGGTCGGACCCTGCTCAATGATGCGACCGTTGTGCATGACCGCAATCCGGTCGGCGAGTTGCCTGACGACGGCGAGGTCATGGCAGATGAACAGGCACGCAAGGCCGAGCTGGTCGCGCAGGTCGCATAGCAGGTTGAGGACTTGGCCTGCACCGACACATCGAGTGCGGTAACCCGCTCGTAGCAGACAAGCAAGCGTGGTTCGACGGTCAGTGCGCCGGCGATCGCCAACCGCTCCTGCTGCCCACGGACAGTTGCTGCGGCCGACGATCACCCACACGGTTATCGAGCCCGACGAGGTCCAGCAATTCGTCCACGCGGGCGGACCGGGCACGAGAGTCGCCGAGGCGGTGGATATGTAGCGGCTCGGTGATGGCTTGCCGGACTGTCTGGTGGGGGCTGAAAGTGAGATACGGCTCCTGGAAGACCATCTGTATCCGCCGTCGGTGGGTGCGCAGTGCCCGACCGCGCAGGCTGTACACGTCCGTCCCGGCGAGGCGTACCGAGCCTGAATCGGGGCGGTGGAGCCCGGTGATCACGCGGGCGAGGGTCGTCTTGCCGCACCCCGACTCGCCGACCAGGCCGACGATTTCACCCGCATCGACCCGCATGGTGATGGCATCCACCACGGTGTTGCGGTGCCGCCCTCGCGCGACGGCATAACCGGCCGCAACACCTTCGATCTCCAACACCCGGTCAGTCTCCGTTTCGCCCGACGCCAGCCTCGGGCATCAGCGAGGGCTCGCCGGGTTGGCGCAGGCACGCGGACCGGTGCGCCCCGCCCAGCGCGACCAGTATCGGTTGGCGCTGCACACAGGCGGGGAGGGCGACCGGGCATCGGGAGGCGAATGGTGTCGTCTGGACCGGCACCGGAGCGTCCAGGCATAGTGCGGAACCGCGTGCCCGGCGGCGCTCCAGGACGGGGCACGGCGTCGAGCAGCCCCGCGTGTAGGGATGGTCCGGTTTGCCGATGACGGTGGCAAGCGGCCCTGTCTCAACGATCCGACCGGCGTACATGACGGCCGCTGTGTCGGCCAGGCGGGTGACCACCGCCAGGTCATGATCATGATCAGTTCGTCGCGGAGCCGGGCCAGCAGGTCGAGCAGTTGTGCCTGCACAGCGACATCGAATGCGGGGGTGGGTTCGTCGGCGACGAGCAAGTCCGGCTCACCCGCGAGGGCGAGCCGATCTGCGCGGAGTGGTCGACGTGGGTGCCGCCACACAGCTCGCAGGACCACTCGCCGCCGAACTCGACGACCCGCACTGGTCTCGTCGTAGGTCTCGCCGAACAGGGCCAAGGCACCCTCGGCGCGGGCCTGTTCCAGGGGCAGGTAGCGGACGTCGACAGGCAGGTCGCGACGGATCGCGAGGTTCGCGACCTCCTCGACCTCGCTGTGGTCGCCTCGGACAGGCCACCACGCCAGGCGAAGTCCAGGCGCAGATAGCCGGGTCGGTTGTACGAGCCCGATTGCAACGCGTTCGGTCCGAGGACGTGGCGCAGCGCGGCGTGTACGACGTGGGTGCCGGAGTGGGCCTGCCGGGCGCCGGTGCGCCACTCCGGGTCGACTGTGGCGTATACCGCGTCGCCGACGGCGAGGCTGCCGTCGAGGATCCGAACGGTGAACGCGATCAGATTCTTGACCGGCCGTTGCACGTCGATAATCTCGGCGCGCAGGTTCGGACCGGTGAGCATGCCGGCGTCGGAGTCCTGTCCGCCGCTTTCGGCGTAGAACGGGGGCGGTCCAGTGCGACGGAGACGATGTCGCCGGCCTGGGCGCCGTGCGCGGCGAAACAGTCGCCGGGCCGCCCGCCGTCGCGTTCTGGCAGGTGTCGCCGGCATTTTCACAGTGTCGGCGACACCGACCAGTGGTCACCACGTGTCAGTTGTCCGGCTGCGTGGTGGTGGCGGCGACGAGCAGGGACAACTCTCGGACGAGATCGTCCAGTGACTGACCGCTCTGCGCGCGGAGCAGTCCGAGGCTCAGGTCCGCCAGAAGGTAGAAACCGAGGGTCTTGGCCTGCTCGGAGCCGAACGCGGCGAGGAGTTCCTCAGCGCCGCCGAGGTCGCCGCGATGTTTGGCGGCGATGACCCCGGCAGCGCGTTGCACCAGTTCCGCGGCGGCCGGGGTGAGGCCCGTCATGCGGTCAGAGCTTCGGCGTGGTGGCGCGGGCGGCATCGAACCGGGCGATCACGTCCGACCAGTTGACCAGGTTCCACAGCCGGTCCACGTAGTCGGGCCGCACGTTCTTGTACTGCAGGTAGTAGGCGTGCTCCCAGGCGTCGAACACCAGCAGCGGCGTGGAGCCCTGCCCCACGTTGCCGTGGTGGTCGTAGACCTGCTCCACGATCAGCCGCTGCGCGAGCGGCTCCCAGGCCAGCACACCCCAACCGGAACCCTGCACGCCCTTGGTGGCGGCCGAGAGCTGCCCGGCGAACGCCTCAAACGAGCCGAAGTGCTCCTCGATCGCCGCCGCCAACTCGCCGTCGGGACGGTCGCCACCATCCGGGGAGAGGTTCCCCCAGAAAATCGAGTGCAGCACGTGCCCGGAGAGGTTGAACGCGTACGTCTTCTCCAGACCGACAAGAGTGGAGAAGTCGCCCTTGGCCCGGGCCTCGACGAGCTGCTCCAGACCGTCGTTGGCGCCCTTGACGTACGCGGCGTGGTGCTTATCGTGGTGCAGCTCAAGGATCTGCCCCGACATCGCCGGCTCCAACGCGCCGTAGTCGTAGGGCAGGTCGGGCAGGGTGTAAACCGCCATCAGAACTCCTCTGGGACTGCTGCTCTTACTGCAAAGCTTTGGCAATTGCATAGGATAGGCCACTGTGCAGACCTCGACAGGCACCCCGCGCCCCATCACCCGTTACGGCACGCCCGTCCTGCACCGTCGCTGTGCCGAGGTGACCGACTTCGACGACGTCCTCGCCCAGCTCGTCGCCGACATGTTCGCCAGCATGTACGCCGCCCACGGCGTCGGCTTGGCCGCCAACCAGATCGGCGTCGACGCCCGGATCTTCGTCGTCGACTGCCCCGACGCCACCGGCGCCCGCACCGTGGCCACCGTCGTCAACCCGGTCCTGCACCTACCCGAGCACCGCGACCTGGTGACCGACACCGAGGGCTGCCTCTCCGTCCCCGGCCAGCACGCCGAACTGGCCCGCTGCGCCACCGCCACCGTCACCGGATTCGACATGCACGGTCAGGAAGTCCGGCTGGACGGCACCGGCACCCTGGCCCGCTGCTTCCAACACGAGGTCGACCACCTCGACGGCCTCGCCTACGTCGACCGACTTCCCAGCAAACTCCGCAAACGCATCCTCACCACCAACGCCGAACACCCTGGCGTCGGCGTGGGCACCGGCCAGGACGACTGACCGATGCCGGTCGTCCTGGGCATCGAAACCTCCTGCGACGAGACCGGCGTCGGCATCGTCGCCGACGGCGTCCTGCTCGGCGACGCCCTCGCCACCAGCATGGACGAACACGCCTGCTCGGCCTGCCCTACCCCGGCGGCCGCACACCGAGACCGCTGTCTTGCCCGGGCGGGATGGCTGGCCCTGGTGTCGTGGCGAAGGTGACCGGCGCCTCGAAGGCGGCGCGCCGGGCGGCGCGGCGCAGAGCAGCCAGGACGGCGGGTCCGACCAGGACGATGGCCATCACGGTGGTGATGGCGCGGCCGGTGTCCCACCCGAAGGTGGAGGTGACGGCGGTGAACACGGCGAAGCGGTGCAGGTTGTCCAGCACCGGCGCCCCGGCGACGTAGGAGAGCTGGGTGTCCGCGCCGATGCTGAACGGCCAGAACCACAGGTTCATCAGCAGCCCGTAGCCGTAGGCGGCGATCGCACCGTAGCCGGCCAGCACGGCGATCTCGGCCCGGCCCCGCAACCGGGCCGGCAGCAGCCCGGCGCCGAGGCCGATCCACGCGGCGGCCAGCATCTGGAACGGCAGCCACGGGCCGACACCGGCGGTGAGCAGGGCGGAGGCGAACAGCGAGGTGGCGCCGAGCAGGAACCCGAAGCCGGGTCCGAAGACCCGGCCGGCGAGCACGAGCAGGAAGAACACCGTTTCGATGCCGGCGGTGCCGGCTCCGAGCGGACGTAGGGCCGCGTTGACGGCGGCGAGCACGCCGAGCATCGCCAGGGCCTTGCTGTCGATGCCGCCGGAGCTGAGTTCGGCCAGGACGAGGGCCAGCAGGATCGGTAGTACGGCGATGAAGACCAGTGGTGCCTCGGTGGTCCGGGCCATGCTCTCGGGTTGGGCTGGTACGAAGAACGGCCAGCTGAAGGTGGCCAGCGCGGCGACGGAGGCCAGGACCAGCACGACGGCCGTACGCGGGGCGACCCGCAGGGCGGTCGTCATCCTCGTGTCCGTGTGGCGGCCAGCGCGGCGGTGACCTGGTCCACGGTCAGCCAGGGCTGCGGTGCCAGCACCTTGGCGACCTGCGGGGCGAACGCGGGTGAGGCGAGCATGACCTCGGCGGTGCTGCCGTCGGCCACGATTTCCCCCTGCGCCATCACGACAACGCGGTCGGCGAGGGTGGCGACGAGTTCGACGTCATGGGTGGCGACGACGATCGCCCGACCTTCGGTGGCCAACCGCCGGGCGATCGCGGTGAACTGCCGTTTGGCACGGTAATCCAAGCCTCGGGTGGGCTCGTCGAGCAGCACGACCTGTGGTGCGGCGGTGAGCTGGACGGCGAGCGCGAGGGCCAGCCGCTGCCCTTCCGACAGATCGCGGGGATGCTGGTCGCCGGGCAGCGCGGGGGTGAGCTGGTCCAGCAGCGCCCGGCAGGTGCCCACGGATGCGTCGGACTCCCGGTCGGCCTGGGCGCATTCGGCTTCCACCGTCTCCAGATAGAGGAGGTCACCTGGGGTCTGCGGCACCAGTCCGACCCGTCGTCGAGCACGCCCGGCGGGCAGTGTTTTCGGGTCGGTGGCGCCGTCGGGGCCGACGACGGTGACAGTTCCGCTGTGCCGTGGGCCGCTGCCCTGCACCGCCCAGAGCAGGCTGGACTTGCCGGAGCCGTTGCGGCCCATCAGCGCGACGATCCGGCCGGGATGCAGGTCGAGATCCACGCCGGCCACGGCGACGGTGCCGGGGTAGCGCACCACGATGTTGCGGGCGGCCAGTACCGGCAGACCAGCCGGTGGTGGTGTGGCCGGAGGCGCCGGGGCGTCGGCGAGCCGCTGCCGCAGGTCCGATGCGCGGCGACGGGCGTCGCGTACGGACAGCGGCAAGGGTGTCCAGCCGGCAGCCCGGCCCAGGTCGACAAGGGGTGGCGCGAGATCGACGTCGGCGAGCACAGCGGCCGGTTCGCCGTCGATGACGGTGCCGTCGCCGGGCAGGTAGAGCAGGCGGTCGGCATACTGCACGACACGTTCGAGGCGGTGCTCGGCCACCACGACGGTGACGCCGAGGTCGTGGACCAGGCGGGTGACGGCGGCCAGGACATCCTCTGCGGCGGTGGGGTCCAGGGCGGAGGTCGGTTCGTCGAGGACGAGCACCTGCGGGTGGCTGGTGAGCACGGCGCCGATGGCGACCCGCTGCTGCTGCCCGCCCGACAGGGTCCGGAGCGGACGGTCCCGGAGCTCGGCGATGCCGAGCAGGTCGAGGGTCTCCTCGACGCGTTTACGCATGACCGGCGCCGGCAGGGCAAGTTGTTCCATGCCGTAGGCGAGTTCCTCTTCGACGGTGTCGGTGACGAATCCGGCGAGGGGATCCTGGCCGACGACTCCGACGACGTCGGCGAGGTCACGGGGAGGGTGGCTGCGGGTGTCGCGGCCCTGCACGGTGACGGTGCCGTGGAGCGTGCCGCCGGTGAAGTGCGGCACCAGCCCGTTGATGGCCCGCAGCAGAGTCGACTTCCCGGCGCCGGTGCGGCCAGCGACCAGGCACAACTCGCCCTCGGGGATGTGCAGGTTCACGTCGCGCAGCATCGGTTCGGGGGTTTCGGCGTAGTGGACGGTCACCCGACTGAAGTCGATCAACGTTGGGCCTCCGGCTCGCTGGTGTCGCGCTTCGGCGAGCTGCGGGTCGTGCCGTTCGGTGGGATGAGCACCGGGCGGCGGGTGCGGTGAGCCGCGAGTGTCGGCGGCGGTGCCAGCCAGGCCGGCGCGACCGCGACCGCGACGACCAGGAGCATCAGCGGGGTCAGCTCGGGCCAGGTGAGCGGGCTCACCGGCGGGTAGAGCCGGTCCGGGGCCACGGATCCGGCCACCGCCATCACGACGGCGGTGGCCGCCCCGCAGCCGGCGACGGCAACCTCCGTGATCCGCCAGCGGTCCGGCCGGTAGCGGCTGCGCCGGACCTGCCGGCCGGCCAGCAGCATTCCGATGACGGCTGTCGCCAGACCGACGATCAGCATCGGCAGACCGAGGTAGCCGGGCACTGTCGTGTCGAGCAGCCCGTACGTGCCGACGCAGACCCCGACCAGGCCGGCGAGCACCAGCCCGCCGGTGAAGGCGCGCTGGCCGGCAGGTATCGCCGCGCTGCGGCCGTAGCCGCGCGAATCCATGGCCGCGGCCAGGGCGAGGGATCGGTCCAGGGCGTCGGCCAGCACCGGCAGTGCGATGCCCCGTAGGGCACGCAGACCCTGCCCGGCGGCACCGCGCAGCCGGCGGGCCCGGCGTACCCGCAGCACACTTTCCACAAGTTGCGGAGCCACCGACAACGCGACCACCACGGCGGTGCTGATCGCGTACAAGGCACCAGGGACCGCTTTCAGCAGGCGTTTCGGGTTGGCCAGAGCGTTGGCGGCACCGAGGCAGATGAGCATCGCCGCCAGGCGCAGCCCGTCGTAGAAGCCGCCGAGGAGTTGTCCGGCGGCGACCGGGCCGAACAGCCGGATGCCGGCCGCCCACGCCGGCAGCGGAATCTCCGGCAGGTGAAGCAGGACGTGGTCCCCCTGTCCGCCGCCGAAGACGAGGCGGAACACCACCCGCATGGCCACGATCACCGCGCCGAGCATCAGGTACATCCGGAATGCGAACGCCCAGGGGGCGTCACCGCGGCGGCGGACGACCACAAGCGCGGCAGCGGCGATGAGCAGCGCCAGCGGCAGCGGGTTGGTGGTGTGGCTGGCCGCGGTCGCCAGACCGAGTGCCCACAGCCACCAGGCACCCGGGTGCAGGGCGCGGGGTAGCCGTCTCGCCAGGGCCGGCCGGCTGTCAGGCGGTGTCACAGGTGGCTGTCGCGCAACCCCGTCAGCGGTGGCCTGATCAGTCATCCGGCTCGGCGGTTCGCCGGCGGCGGGCGGCGACGAGCCCGCCACCCGCCAGCGCGACCAGCAGGAGCACCCCCGCCACGGTGCCCAGCGGGAGGCCGTCGGTGTCACGCGTGGCGCTGAACTCGGTCGCCGGGTACGAGTCCGTCGGATCGGCCGACGGGGCAACGGGCGCAGCCGCGAGCGGCGGAGCGGTGGCGGCCGTCGTCGGCACGGATGAGCTGCCGGAAGGGGTCGCGGTGGCGGCGGCCACCGGTGGGGTCAGGGTAAACCCGGCCGGTGGGGTACCGCCCGACATCGTGGGTGCGTTCGGTGCACCGACGGCCGGCGGCGGGGCGACCGGTGGCGCAGCCGACGGGGGACCCGGCGGCGCCGGTGCGGACGTACGGGGTGCGGGCGGCGGAGGCGCGGGTGGTGTGGTGCGCGGCGGTGGTGCGGGCCGGGCGGGGGCCACACCAGGTCGGGGTGCGCTGTCGGCGTTGCGGTTGAGCGAGAACGACCAGCCTTCGAAGCTGCCCGATGGTGGCTTGCGGTTGAGCACACCCTTGTCGCTGTAGGTCCAGGTACCCCCGTTGGGCGCGTGCCAGTATGACCAGTAGGCGCTGGCCGGTGGCGTGTCGACGCACTTCTCCGTGCTGGCCGAGGGCTTGCCCTCGATCCGGCAGATGAATCCCTCGCCCCAGCGCAGTGTGCCGGCGATCCGGAAGCCGGCGGCCTTCAACGCCGCCAGGCCGGTGGCCTGGTCGCCGGGGGCGCACCGGACGACGGTGCCGCCGCCGAGTTCCTTGAAGTCAACCACGACGGTCACACCGGCGGCGTCGGGGCAGTAACCCGCGCTGCCGGCGGCCGCTGCCGGACCCGAACCGACCAAAACACTGGCGGCGGCCACGGCGAGGGTGACGGCGAGGCGGGTCGCCCGGATGCTCATGTGGCCCGCCGACGGCCGAGCACCAGCAGCACCGCTCCCCCGCCGAGCAGCAGCAGGGCGGTGAGCACGTACCCGCCGATCGCCGCGCCGGTGGTTGGCAGCCGGCCCGGTCCGGCGGCGGGACTGGTGACGGAGGCAGCGGGAGTCGGCGTCGTGGTGGGGGTGGGTGGCGTGCCGCTCGGGGAGGCGCTCGGTGTCGGGCTGTGGGTGGGCGCGGTGGTCGGTGTGGGCGAGGCGGACGGGGACGGTCGTCCGGTCGGGCTGGGTGAGCCGGTCGGCGTGGGTGGCACGGTGGCCGATGGGGTGGGCTCACCGGAGGGCGGCACGTCGAGGCCGATCCGGCTCAGCGGCACCTGGGCCAGCCCGAGTAGCGCCTGGGCGGTGGCGCGCCGCCACTGGTCCCGGAACGTGTCGGCGATGCCGTCGGCGACCGCCTCGGTCAACGCGTCGCTGGCGTAGGCGATGGCGCCGGCGTCGGCCGCCGCGGCACCACCGTTGGCGGTGGTGAGCTGCAGCGCCGCCAGGGCTTCGGCGGCCCGTGCCGCTCCGGCGTCGCGCCCGGCCGCGGCCAGGGCCTGCCCGGCCAGGCCCGTGCTGTTGGAGTTCGCGCCGCTGGTCGGCCCCGACCCGCCGAACGACCCGTCGGCGCGTTGCTGCGCCACCAGCCAGTCCGCGCCGCGCTGAGCGGCCTCGTCCGCACCTGTTGCGTCGGTCGCGAGCAGTGCTTGCACGGCCATGGCGGTCGAGTCGACGTCGAGGGTGGCACTGGCCTGGGTGTCGCAGGAAGGCGACGGTGCTCCGTCGGCGTCGGGGTAGAGCCGGAAGCCGCCGGCCGTGCACTGCTGCTGGATGAGGAAGTCGACGGTTTCCTGCGGCGCGCCGCCGCTGCGGGCCAGGCCCAGCACGGCAAAGGACTGATCGAAGGTGTTGCTGGGGTCCGGGCCGGTGGCCTCGGTGGTCCGGCTGGTGATCCGGCCCCGCTGGTGCCCGGTGCCCGCCGCGGACAGCAGGGCCACGGTCTCGGCACGCAGGTCCCAGCCGCCGAAGTCGGTGGGGTCGGCACCGGCGGCGGAGGCCACGTAGAGCAGTTTCGCGGTGGCACCCCCGTCGGTGAAGCCCTCGATGCCCCAGTCGTCGTAGCTGTTGTAGGACCGTACGTGCGCGGCGATCTGCGCCGTCGCCGCCTGTCGAGTAGAGCCGGCCACCCCGGTGGCGGCGAGAGCGATCACGCCGTCGATGCTCAGCCCCCAGTCCTCGGGAGTGAACGGTCCAGGTAGGACGCCGTCGACGTATTCCCCGGCGAGCCAGGTCGCGGCGTCGCGCGCGGCGGCGGTGTGGGTTGGCGATGGCGCGGCGGCCACGCCGAGGGGGGTGGTCGCGACGATGGCGAGCGCTGCGGCGGTGGCGGCGCCGAGACCGGCGCCGACGCGCCGGAGCGGGAACGTGGGCATGAGGGGTGCCTTTCGCAGAGCGGTCGGTGAAAGCTCCGGAAGGCACCGACGGGCGGCATCCGCTCGCGTGGCCGCGACGAGATGCTGTACCTCGGTTACCCGGACTCCACCCTGTAGACCTCGACAGTGGAAGCCGCTCGTCCTGTGCGGGGCATTCCGGCTCGCGAGGCGGTGCTCGCTCACGGTTGCGGGTCAGCGTCGGCTTCTACCGACTTCCCCCCGTACGGGACGTATTCAGTTGTGTACCCGGCGCACCGGGTGTCGCCACCGTACCGCCGGTCACCTCTCGGCGCCAGCGTGGCGGGCGACACCCGGCACGTCCACGGCTCGTGAAGGGTACACGCAGGTCAGGGGGCGGTGATGCTGGGTGCCGCGCCGGAGCCGAAGGACCAGCCCTCGACCGTGCCCGGGGCCGGGTTGTAGCTGGTCGCCCCCAACGTGCTGTAGGTCCAGGAGGCGCCGCTGCCGGAGGCGTGCCAGTACGACCAGTACGCGCTGGCCGGCGGGGTGTTGATGCAGGGTTCCGTCGCGGCGGTCGGCTTGCCGTTGATCCGGCAGATGAAGGCCAATCCCCATCGCTGCGTACCGGTCACGGTGAAGCCTGCGCCCTGCAGGGCGGCCAGGCCCGTGGCCGGGTCACCGAGCGCGCACGCCACCTGGACGCCGCCGCCGAGCGCACCGTAGTCGACCACCACGGTGACCCCCGACGTCCCGGTGCACGCGGCGGCCTGCGCGGCCCGTGGAGACGGCTCGACAGCAATCAACCCGACGGCGACGACAGCCACCGCCGCGATGCTCGCCAGCCACCGACGGACGGGATCATAGACCTGCGACATGAGCACTCCTTCTGGTGGGACGGAATCTGCCGGCCGGTCAGCGGCAGGGCAGAGTGGGTGCGCCGGCGGTCGCGGTGACAGTGGAGAGCCGGGCATATCCGGTGCCGGTCAGACCGAGAACAGCCTGCGCGGTGGCGCGGGGGGCGGTACCGGGATCGAAGACGCCGCCGTCGAAGTCGACCGCGCCCCGGTCGGTGACCGGGGCGGCACACCCGACCTGAAGATCGGCCAGGAACACGCGGGCCCGGGCCCAGGCCAGCGGCCGTCCACCGTCACGCAGCGCCTGAGCTGCCAACCCGGTGCTGTTGGCGTTCGCGACCCCACCCGCGTTGGTGAACCCACCGTCGGCGCGTTGCACCGAAAGCAGCCATTGCAGCCCTGCGGCGGCATCAGCCTTACGACCGGCGGCCCGCAACGCCTGCACCGCGACGGCCGTGACGTCCACATCCGACACACAGACCGGCTGCGCGGGCAGCAGCGGATAGCCGCCGTCGGGGCACCGGGTACCCGCCAGCCAACCGGCGGCAACCGCCGGCACACCTTGCGCGGTCCGGTCCAGCGCGAGAATCGCGAAGGACTGGCTGAACGAGTTACTGAAATCACCCCACGCCGACCGGTCGGTGAACCGGCCACCCGGGTCCTGGAGCGACTCCAACCGGGCGATGAGATCCACACCGCCGACGTCGGTCGGGTCACCACCGCGGACCGCGACGGCGAGTGCGAGCTTGGCGGTCGCGCCCGCGTACGCCTCAGTGGTGCCGTCACCGATGTACCCGTCACGCACGTCCGGCCGGGTCGCCCAGGCCAGGGCTCGAGCGCCGAAGTCGTCGGCGACACCGGCGGCGGCGAACGCGAAGACCGCGTCCAGGGTCAACCCCTGGTCCGGGTACGCGACCCCGTCGAAGACGGCCTCGAAGCGTTCCCCGTCGACAAGCTGTCGGGCCAACCAGCCCGCGGCCGCATCGGATCGGACGGTGCCGGCCTGCGGGGGCGCGGCGATCACGGGTGTGGTCAGAGTGAGGGCGGCGAGCACACCGCAAAGCAGGGCGAGCAGGCGGTGCCGGCTCAGGCGGACGACCATCGGACGCGCCTTTCCGGCCCGGCGGTCGTCAGAAACCCGGCCCGCCCGGCGACGGCGCGGCTGGCCGGCCTCCGACCCGTGGGCCACGACGGGTGGGGAGCAGAAATCGCGGGTGCGGCAGGTATTCGGGCTCGCCACCAGGGATGCTCCCGGCGGCCTACCGTTGCGGGCCAGCGCCGGACTTCGACCGGACTTCCCCCGCACACACACGCGGTTGTTCAGTTGTCGCGCCAGTCTCGTCTGCTCCCACAGCCACTGTCAATCCGCTACCGATCGCACACGGTGGGTCGTGGCGGCGAGGTTCGTGGCGATCGCGGCCACGGGCCGACGCTCGGCGTCGGAGTGATGGGGCAACTCGCCGCAGGTACCCGGGCCGGACGGTCGTCGGACCGGGTCAGGATAGGGTGGCCGACGGCGCTGGTTCGCCCGGCCGTTGCAGTCGGGCGTCGCAAGAGGGACCCGGTGAAAGTCCGGGACTGCCCCGCAGCGGTGAGTGGGAACGACAGCCGTCACCACGCACTGGGCCGCAAGGCCTGGGAAGCGACGGCCAGTAGGAGACCGGCCGAGTCCGGCACCGCCCACGAGTCCGAAGACCTGCCCGCGCTGCGGACACAAGGTGTGTGCGCTGCCGTCGACCTCGCGGGCGGGTCGGGCGGGTGACGCGCCGCAACGGCGTGCTCCTCGACGTGCGCGCCTACGGGTCGGTGGCTTGTTCCCCGAGGACGGACACCCGTGCACTACACGACCACTCTCGCCGGCCGACCACCGTCAGCCTCCCACCTGACCCTGTCGCAGATCATGGACCAGCACCACACCAACCTGATGGGCACGGTCCACGGCGGCCGGATCCTCAACCTCATCGACTCCGTCGCCGGAGTGGTCGCCGCCCGGCACTCCGACGGCCCGGCACTCACCGCCGCCATCGACGAGACCGCCTTCCTGCGCGCGGTCCGCGTCGGCGACGTCGTACACGTCGACGCCCGCATCACCTGGGCGGGTCGCAGTTCCATGGAGGTCACCGTCAAGGTCACCGCCGACCGCTGGGACCGCGCCGTACCACCGACCGACGTGGCCACCGCCCACCTCGTCATGGTCGCCGTCGACGACAACGGCCAACCCCGCCCGGTGCCGCCGCTGCTACCCCAGACCGACGGAGACCGGCGCCGCTACCGCGAGGCACAGATCCGCCGCGAACACCGGCTGACCCTGCGCCGTGCCCTGCTCGACGGCACCGAGGAGTCCTGAGATGCTCGGACTCTCCACGGCAGCCCTCGCGTGACCCCCACCGGGCAACCGGTTCTGCTCGGCGCCGTCTTCATAAAGTGCAGGTCACCGTCGATATCGCCCTCGGCGCAGGTGCCGGACGCCTCGCCCGACGGATGGCTGACGGCCGCTGGTCACGGCGCGTCAACCAGGTCTGCGCAGTCGTGCTCGTCGCGCTCTTAATGCGACTGGCCGCCGACTGACCCCTTCGGCGTGGCCTTACAACTCCTTGCGGTGGTCGAGTCGGACGGCGCGTAGCACGACGTCGTTGACGTGGTGGGTGCTGATCGCTCCCGGGGGGCGCGGGCGGGTCTCGTGCACGTCGATGCGCCAGTCGTCCGAGGCCGTGATCTCGGCGACGATGTCGTCGATGCCGACGTACGCCTGCGGGTCGTACATGGGGGTCTGCTCGGCGGGGTCCGACGGCTGCTGCAGCCACGTCAGGTCGTGGCCGACGACGAGCAGCGTCCCACCGACCGCCACGGCGTCGAGCAGGTTGCGCAGTCCACGCTGCTCGGGGGTGCGCTGGAACGAACCGTACTGCAGGGACACCAGGTCGTAGGTCTCGTCGGCGAAGGCGGCGGGGTCGTTGGCGTCGCGGTGCAGCGTACGCACGTCGAGCCCGCGACGTTCCGCCTCGGCCCGGATGCGGTCCAGTGCCCTGCCGGAGACGTCGGAGGCGGTCACCTGCCAGCCCCGTTCGGCCAGCCAGAGCGCGTCGGCTCCCTCACCCGCGCCGACGTCGAGCGCCCGGCCGGGCGGCAGATCCGTCGCCTCCGCCACCAACGTGCCGTTCGGGTTGGCGCTCCACACGCGTTCCTGATCCCCGTAGCGACCGTCCCACTCGATCGCGACGCCGGAGGGCCGGACGCCCGCCGTGGTGTCCTCGGCGGCGAGGCTGAAGGCGATCTGAGCGCCGATCCAGCTACCGTTCGCCGCGGCCTGCAGGACCTGGGCGCTCGGGTCCGTCAGGTTCCCGGCGGCGAAGACGCCCGCCACGCTGGTACGTCCGGTGGCGTCGACCGCGACGAGGTCACCGAGTCCGCTGGGGTGGACGGTGGTGTCGATGCCCAGCCCCGCGAGCATCTCGACCCGGGGACGGAACCGGGCACCGGCGAGGACCGCGTCGGCCGGCAGGCTGCGGCCGTCGGCGAGCTCGACGGCGAGCGACCCGTCCGGGTCGGCGTCGGACACCCGGCGCACCGCACTCTCGACCACCGGGACCCCGGAGGCGACGAGAGTCTGCACCGCGGCCGGGTCGATCCCCGTGGCGTCATGCAGCACCACGGTCAACTGGTCGGTCAGGTGCCGCATCAGCTGGGTCGGGTGCAGTCCCATCGGCGTCGTGACGATCTGCACGACCCGCAGGTCGCGGACCTCCCAGCCATGGCAGAACGGACAGTTGAACACCTGAGCACCCCAACGCTCAGTGAGGCCCTCGATCTCGGGAAGCTCGTCGACGATGCCGGTCGCGGCCAGTACCCGGCGAGCGACGAGACCGTGCCCGCCCGAGAGCGCGAGGTGAAATCCGTCGTCCTCCTTCCGCACCGCCAGGACCCGGCCGGTGAGAACGTTGCCACCATAGCTACGGACCTCCTCCCGCCCGATGGCCCGCATCGCCTCGGGCGGGGTGCCCTCACGTCCCAGGTAGCCGTGCATGTGCGCCGCCGGCGCGTTCCGCGGCGTGCCGTCGTCGACGACGATGACCGAGCGTCGCTGACGAGCGAGCTGCAGCGCGGCCGCCAGACCGGCCGCTGATCCGCCGATGACGGCGACATCGCACCTGCGGACGATGCTCTGGTGCGGTGGGTGTTCGGAGGCTCCGTGGGCAGGGTCTGTCATGCGTCAAGCGTAGGAACAACTGGCGGCATCTAACAGGCCGCTTGCGAGATCCGCAAGACACCCACATGCTGGGGCGATGAACGACCGCAGTGACGTGGAACATCTGGCGCGCACAAGGCTGCGAAGCATCCGCACCACGCTCGGCTACTCCCTGGACGAACTCGCCGAACGCACCAATCTCAGCCCGTCGACGATCAGCCGGGTCGAGACGGGCAAACGGACATTAAGCCTCGACGTGCTCGTACCCCTGGCCAACGCGCTACAGGTCAGCCTCGACGTCCTCTTCGAGGCGACCAGCGACGAGGACGTGGTGATCCGCCCCGTGCAGCACCGTTCGGGCTCGCGCACCACGTGGCCGCTGAGCCGCGTCGACGGGCGCACCATGGCGATGAAGATCCGCCTGGAGCCCGAGGCGACGATGCCGGCCCAGCGGGTCCATCCGGGGTACGACTGGTTCCTGGTACTCGAGGGCAGGGTGCTGCTGTGGCTCGGCGAGCGGCAGATCGAAGTCGAAAAGGGCGAGGCAGCCGAGTTCTCGACGATGACACCACACTCGATGACAGCACTCGACGAGCCGGCCGAGCTGATCATGATCTTCGACCGCGAGGGGCAGCGCGCGCATCTGCACCAGTGAGCCTGAAACCGGGCAGGACGGGACCGGCAGGACGTGCCGATGACGCCGCGCCCTCATCGACGCGGCACCTCCGACGTTGGGCGGCCCGCCCTACGCACTCGACGAAGTGTGCAGCCACCGCGAACGCAGCCAGCGGACCGGCCACGTCGAGTGGCTGCACACCATCGAGAGGGACGACCAGGAGTGTCTGACGTGACGCCGGACAGATCAGGCCGGGCCGTCGCCGAGGTTCACACCGTACCGAAGAAGCTCTTGAGGGCCGGCATCCTGCGGATCAGGAGCTGGTCCAGCGCGAGGATCACCAGCAGCGACAGACCGAACAGGGGCAGGAACACGCCGAGGACGGCCATCGCGGCGAGCAGGAGCCAGTTGCCCCAGATCGGAAGTTTCCCGCGGGGTGCGGCCATCCCGGAGGCGGTGCCGCGGCGGGTCCACCACATCATCGGTCCGGTGACGCACATGAAGATCACGGCGAGGCAGAACAGCGTGGACAGGATCTCGTTGGCGACGCCGAGACGCCGTCCCTCGTGCAGGGCGATTCCGTGGGACACGACCTTGGCCATGGCGCTGTAGTCGGCATAGCTGTACTGGCCGACCTTCTCGCCGCTGTACTGGTCGACGTGGACCGTCGTCTCCTGGGTGACGTCGGACTCGGCGGGGTTGCCGACGTTGTACCACTGGCTGCTCATCACGCTGAAGACGCCCGTTTCGCCTTCGGGGTACATGATCAGGTACGGCCCGGGAGCGCCCTGTGCCTGCGCCGTGGCGACGGCCTTGTCGATCGAGATCGGTGTGCCGGCGCCGGTGCTGGTGCCCTGCGGCGCGTTGCCGGAGGCCCATCCGGCGGGCGCCGACTGGCCGTCGCTGTTCTCGATCTGCTGCCGGATGGTGGACTCGGCACCGGGATCCTCGCCCCAGAGCGAGATGTTGCCGTGCGCGGCGAGTTCCGACGCTTTGGCGCCCCAGAAGCCGGTCCACGGCAGGCCGGAGATGACGAGCAGCAGGACGCCGAGGCCCACGGGGAGCCCGACGATGGCGTGCCAGCCACGGACCCGGGCACCGCGTCTGCCCTTGGCCTGGGCGCCGCTGCGGGCCTTCCGGCCGAGGAAGAAGATGATGAACCCGGTGATCGTCAGCACGATCCCCCAGGAGGCGCCGAGCTCGACGATCCGGTCTCCCACGCCGCCGTCGCCGATGAGCAGGTCACCGTGGATGCGCTCGGCCCAGGTGGAGACGAGTTGGTCCTGGCTGAGCGCGCCGGTGACCTCGGAGGTGTAGGGGTTCACGTACACGTTCGTGGTGCTGCCGTTCTCCTGGGCGGCGACGACGAACAGGGTGGTACGGTCGCCGATGCCGTCCTGAACGGACAGGATCGAACGATCCGGGAACTCAGCGCGAACAGCCGCTTCCTGGGCGGACAATGCGACCCTCTGGGCACCCTCGACCACAGAGACCTTCAGCACCCCGGGATGCGTGAGGGAGTCCACGTCGTCGCGGAACATGTAGATCATGCCGGTGACGGAAAGGGCGAAAAGCACCGGGATGACGATGATCGAACCGTAGAAGTGCCAGCGCCAGAACGCGGCGAACCACTTCGTCCTGCGGACTCTCGCGGTAGGCGCGGGCGTCTCCGCGGGAGGTGGCGCTTCGGTCTCTGAGACGGTCATCGAGGTGGGCCTTTCAAGCGTCGCCGGTCGCCCGGTTCACATGGTCTAAGTTGTAGTCGTGCTTGAGGCCCCATGGGTTCCCGTATTGACGGTCGTCTTCTTGCTGACCGGTCTCGTCTGCGTCGCCGACCTCGTCGTCCGCCGCCGGGCGGTCTCCCGTGACCAGCCCTTCTCCGATGAGGAACTGGTCGGCATCAACCACGGCGTGATGAGCGCGGCGATGATCCTCATGGTCTGGGTGATGGTGGAGGGCGCGGTCGCCTGGGCACAGATCGCGGTCTTCGCGATCCTCGCCCTCGCGCTGCTACCCGCCTACCGACGCACCCGGCACGCATCGGACCGAGCCGATCTGGTCAGTCACGCCGCGATGGACGTGGCGATGATCTGGATGCTCGCGGCCATGCCCACACTCATGTCCGAGTTGGGAACCGGCGGCGCAGGCGGCGGGCACTCCCACGGCGGCGGCGCCTCCGGCGGAGTACCCGTGCCGACACCGGCGTGGGCGGACACGGTCAACATCGCCTTCGTGGTACTCGCCGCCGCCACCGCCCTGTGGTGGCTGTACCGCACCATGACGGCGTCCCGCCACCGGCTGCACTCGCTCAGCTACTCCGTCATGGCCGCCGGCATGGGAACCATGCTGCTACTCATGAACGTGTGAGGTGTCGCCTGGACTCGGCCCGCGACGACGCCACGACGGGCTCCGTCACCGGCGAACCACTCAGTGCCGCCGAACGCAGGACTCGCGTCGACCACTCGCGGCCGGAGCAGAAACACGAAGGTACGCCCTGCCTCCGCCGGTGATCCCGGTGGACCTTCACCTACGGCTGGAGGGCCGCAGCACCCCACCTTCGCTCAGGTGACCAGGGTTCCGTCCGAGATGCTGGCCGACGGCTCGCTGCCGGGAAGGACCGCAATCGCCGACCCGAAGTCCGGAAGCAGCGCCGCGTACGCCTTTTCCAACTGGACCTGGCAGGTGGTGTAGTCGTCGGCCACCACAATGGCATGCCCGATTCGGCCGCCGAATCGGGCCGTCGGAGCCTCCGGCGCCGTCCACAGCGACTCGACACCGTCGGGCAGCCGAGCGGGTCGGCTCGTGGGTACGGTGTCTTCGACGGTGTCACCGTAACGGAAGATGATTCCGGCGGTACGTCGCCGCATGTGCCGCAGCCGCGGTTGTCTCCCGAGCGCCGTGTCGACCGCCGCCGCGACCAGATCGACGCCGGTGGCCAAGGGCACCAGCCGGGAGATCAGGTCACCACCGAGCCGGGCGTTGAGCCCGATCAACCGGGGTCCGTCGGCGGTCAACCGTACCTCGGTGTGGGTGACGCCCTCGCACAGCCCGAGCGCGGCGTGGGCGGCATCGACGGCACGGCGTACCGAGGCCAGGTGCTCGGCCTGCTGAGGAACTGAGATCAGTCGGCTGGCTGTCGCGAGTCCCGGCCCTGGTCCGGCGTGCCGGCTTCCGACCGCGACCACGTGCAACCGGCCGCTGTTGTACCAGAACTGACTCGACGCTGATCTGCGGCCCGTCCAGGTACTCCTGCACCAGAGCGCCGTCGGCGCCGGCCGCCCCGGCATAGGCGCGGGCCAGATCCGCCGGGCTGCGAACCAGCCGCACCCCGGTGCCGCCGGTCCCCGAACGCGGCTTGACCACGACCGGGTACCCCAGCTCAGCGGCGGCGCGGAGGGCCTGAACCTCGTCGGTGACCAGGACTGACTGAGCCGACGGCACCCCCGCGGCGGCCCATGCCTGGCGCAGCCGGTGCTTGTCCCGGCAGGCGCGGGCCGACGGCACGGGATGACCGGGTAGCCGCAGCGTGCTGGTGGTGGCCGCGGCGGTCTCGATCCATTCCTCCTCCCAGGTCAGCACCGCGTCCACGGACTCTTTCCGAGCCAGTAGCAGCACGGACGTCAGGTCGTCGGCGGCGATCCGGTGTACGGAGTCGGCGTAGCGGATCTCCCAGGTCGCCGGAGACTCCTGGGCGAGCACCACGTCGTGCTCGGCGGCGACTGATGCGAGCATGTGCTCGCGGTCCAGGTCACGTCCGCTACCGAGAATCAGGATCTTGGGCATGATGGATCCTTACGTCGCGAGAGCTTCGGGCGATGAATCGGTCTGCGCCTAGTCGGCGGGTCCCGGTCACGTCGAAGAGGGCTCACCCCTCGAGTTGCGAGGCGAGCAGGTCGACGTACGCGCCACCGGCGGCCACGAGTTCCTCATGGGTTCCGGTCTCGATCATTCGTCCGCCGGACAGCATGACGATCCGGTCGGCCGTCCTGATGGTGGAGAGCCGATGCGCGATGATCAGTGTGGTCCTGCCGTGCCGGGCTTCGTTCATCGCCTGGTTGACCGCCTGTTCGCTCGCGGCGTCAAGGTTTGACACCGCCTCGTCCATGACCAGGATCGGGGCGTTCTTGAGCAGGGCCCGTGCGATCGCGATCCGTTGCCGTTGACCGCCGGACATGAGCGCGCCGAGTTCACCCGCGGTGGTGTCGTAGCCGTCCGGCAGTGTCGTGATGAACTCGTGGGCCTGGGCGGCCCGCGCGGCGGCCTCGACCTCCTCGTCGGAGGCGTCGGCGCGGCCGAGACGGATGTTCTCCCGCAGACTGGTGTTGAAAAGGAAGGTGTCCTGCGGAACCAGCGTCATGAGGCGGCGAAGGTCCTCCTGCGGGAAGTCGCGAACGTCGTGTCCGCCCACCGAGATCGATCCAGCGGTGACGTCCCAGAACCTCAGCAGCAGGTTGGCGCAGGTCGACTTCCCTGCGCCGGAGTGCCCCACCAGGGCGACCGTATCGCCGGGGCGGATCTCGAAACTGACATCTCGTACTGCGGGGGTCAGGTCGCTGCGGTAGGCGAAGGTGACAGCGTCGAAGCGCACATGCGGCACGATCGGGCCCTCGGGCGGCTGGTTGACCAGGTCCGAGACCGGGGCGGGCGCGTCGAGCAACGTGTTGATGCGGTCCGCTGACGAGGCCACCACGGACAGCTCACGCGCGACCTCGGTCACCTTCAGCACGGGCAGCATCGCCATCGCCGCGAGCACGACGGCGACCGGGAAGAGAGCGCGGTCGAGTTCTCCCGCGACGACGAGCCACGCGCCGAGGGTCAGCACCACGAGTATTCCCAGCAGTGCGATGGTGTCTGTGGCGGCGTACTCGATGCCGCTGCGGCGTCCGTGCGCGGACTTCGCTTCGGCCAGCCGGACGCTCTGTTTGCGGAGCAGCCCGAGTCGCTGGGAGTGTGCGCCGAAGTTCACCAGTTCGCGGAGTCCCTGAAAGGTGTCGGTGTTGTCGGCACTGATCTGGCTGAGCGAGTCGCGTAGCTCGTGTCCGTGTCGTTCGGCCTGACGCCGCAACCAAGCCGGTACTGACGCGAGCAGTACCAGCACCGGAACCAGGACGCAGGCCAGCGACCAGTGGAACCAGCCGAGTGCGACGGTGGTGGCCACGGGCACGGTCGACGCGACCGCGAGCGGACTGAGAGTGTGGGCGAAGAACAGCTCGATCTGTTCCACGTCTGCGACTGCGGCGGAGCCGAGGTCGCCGGAACGCCGTTCGAGCATGTAGCCGGGCGAGAGCCGTTCGAAGGCGGTGTACACCTTCGCCCGGGTGTCGGCCAGCGCGCGGAAGGCAGCGATGTGTGCGTAGGTGCTGTCGGCGATGCTCAGGACGACCAGCGGCACGATGAGGGCGCCGAGTGCGATCAGCCAGCCGGTGAGCTGGTCCAGCGGTGCTCCCGTGGCGGCTCGTGCCACCACGTAGGCACCGATGCCGGATGAGGCGAGCAGGAGCAGTTGATGCAGCGCGCCAGCCAGATAGGCCACCAGGATGAGCCGGCGGTGCTCGCCCAGGAGGGGCATCAGGCTCCTCAGCCTGGTGATCAGCGACCGGCCGTGCCCGTCTCCCGTGTCGTGGTCGTGGTCGTGGGAATGAGTGTGGACAGTCAAGGTCATGCGAGCGCACCAGCCTGGGTAGCGACGAGTTCGGCGTAGAGGCCCTTGCGTGCCACCAGGTCGGGGTGACTGCCGAATTCGACCACCCTGCCGGACTCCATCACCACGATCCGGTCTGCGCCGCGCACGGTGGACAACCGGTGCGCGATGATGATCGTCGTCCGACCGAGGGTCAGGTCACCGAGAGCCTGGGTGATCTCCGCCTCATTGGCGGCGTCAATGCTGGACGTCGGCTCGTCGAGCACAAGCACGGGAGCGTCCTTGAGAAGCGCACGCGCGATCGCGATGCGCTGCCGCTCGCCGCCGGACAGTTTCAGGCCGCGTTCGCCGACGACAGTGTCGAGGCCCTGGGGCAGGAGGGTGATGAAGTCAGCGGCCTGTGCAGCGGTCACCGCGCGTCGGATCTCCTCGTCGGTGGCGTCGGGTCTGGCCAGGAGCAGATTGTCGCGAACGGTGCCGTGGAACAGGTAGGTGTCCTGTGAGACCACACCGATCATCGATCGCAGGTTACGCAGGGCTAGCTCCCGGATGTCGCGATCATTGATGCGGATGGACCCCGCGTCGGTGTCGAAGTAGCGCATGAGCAACCCGATGATGGTGCTCTTACCCGCCCCCGAGCGCCCCACGATGGCCACCCGTTCGCCCGGCGTTATGACCAGGTTGAACCCGTCCAGTGCCGGTGCCCGCCGGGTCGGGTAACAGAATCGAAGATCGCGGAACTCCAGGCCCGGAGGATCGCAGGGCCATTCCGGTGCCGTGGTTGCCGTGTCTTTCACCACCGGTTCCAGATTCAGCACGTCGGCGACCGCGCGGCCGGCTGGGATGGCGTAGTAGGCCGAGTGGTAGGCCGCCTCCAGTTCGGTCATGGGCCGGAACGTCTCGCGGGTGAGCATCAGAATCGTGAACAATCCCGCGACGCTCACCGAGCCGGTGGCAGCGTGCCAGGCGCCCAGGCCCACCGCCGCCGTGGTGCCGATCGGGACCATCAGCGCGCCGATACTGGACGTGCCGCACCAGGCCACCATCAGCCCGATGGAGTCACGGCAGAATGCCTCCCCGCGTTCGATCAACTCTCGGCCGCGCCGGCCGCTGGCATTGAATGCCTTGAGTGTCGCCATCCCCTGCACAGCGTCCAGACTTTCCGAGTACATGCTTCGGTAGGAGACCGTCCAACGGCTGCCACGTTCCCTGATCGACTTCTCCCCGGCCAACTTGGACAACGGAGCAAGCAGCGCACACGCCAGCACGACCAGACCCACTACCGGATCCACCGCTATCACGTACATCGAAGCGAGACAGGAACCCAGCACCGACGCCAGCACCGACGGGACGAATCGACTCAGCAGCGGATCGAGCAACTCCACGGAGTCCACGAGCGTCGACTGCAGGTCGCCGGTACGCATCCGCTGAGCCTGTCCGGGACCGATCTCCATCAACTTCAGCGTCAGTCCTTCACGCACCGCCCCCTTCACCCGGGCCGACACCCGCGGCGCCCACGAGTCCCGCGCCACGATCAGCGCGATCCGAAGCACCTGCAGCACGCCGATCACGACCAGTGGCGCCGCCAGGCCGGCGATGTCAGCCGACGAGAAGACCGTGGACAGTAGGTCCGCGATCATCAGGCCTTGGCCGACATAGGTCGCTGTCACCAGCAACATCAGCCCGACCAGGCCGGCGATCTCCACCCATGACCGCGGACGCAGGCCAAGGAACAACTTCACCGTCGACCACACGCCGACACCTCCACACTGACGAGATCACCCGACCGCAGGAAACCGGCCCTCGTGAGTCGGCCCTACCGTCGCTTACGATAACGGAAACCGTTATCCTTTCAGGCGACAAGCCACGCTTTTGATTAGTGCACCTGCTCGGGTGTCTGTCCGGTTCGGTCGGCCGGGGCGCGACGCAGCATCGATGCGAGTCGGTCGACGACCTGCGCGTCAAACAAGCCGTTGGCCGCCATCCACTCGTCGTTGAAGACAGTGTCGAGGTACTTTTCACCGCCGTCGCACACCAGTGCGACGATGGTGGTCCCCGGTCCTACGCTCTGCGCACGCTCCAGCGCCTTGTAGACCACGCCCCCCGCCGAGCCGCCCACGAGGATGCCGAAATTCCGGGCCAGGTAACGGCAGGTCTCGAAGGCCTCCGAGTCGCTGACCTTGATCCCCTCGTCGATCAAGCGGTAGTCGAGGGTGTCACAGATTTCCGACACCACCGGCGTCCCGGTGCCTGACTGGTGGTACGGAGCCTCCTCCCCGCCGAAATTCACAGAGCCCACCGGCTCGACACCGACGATCCTCAGCTCCGGGATGCGCTCCCGCAGGACACGACCGGTGCCGCAGAGCGAGCCCCCGGTGCCGACAGCCCCATACAGGTAGTGGATGTCCTCGCCCAGATCGTCGTACAACTCGCGGGCGAGTGGCCGGTAACCGTTCGGGTTCCCCGGATTACTGTCCTGCGAGGTGCAATACGCACCCTGCTCGGCCGCGAGCCGGCGAGCCGTGGCGTACCGTTCGGCGGTGGCCAGTCCATTGTCGTCTCCACCGACGTTCAGCAGCTCGGCGCCGTAGGCGAGCATCCCGCGCAGCTTGTCGACACTGGAATGGTTGTCCACCACGGCGGTGAACTTGTAGCCGCGTTCAGCGGCGATGAGCGCGAGGCCGATCCCGGTGTTGCCGGAGGTGGCCTCGACCAGCCACCCGCCGGGGGCGAGCAGCCCCTGCTCCTCGGCCTCGTCCACCATGTTCCTGGCCATCCGGATCTTGGCGGTACCGGTGGGGTTGTACTGCTCCAGCTTGAGCAGGACGGTTCCCGCCCCGCCCGATACCGACAGTCTGAGCAGCGGCGTCCGCCCGATCAGATCGGATACCTTGTCCCTGATCATTGCTCACCCTTCGCACAGATTCGCATCAGACAACGCACAAAGACGTCGTTGTCCTCGGGAAGCGACAATGAGGCTCGGATAAAGTTCTCGTACCCCGGCTCACGCCAGGCCTTGACGACGATCCCGACGCGGTGCAACTCCTGGGCCACCCAGTCCGAGCGGCAGCCCGTGTCGATGAACACGAAGTTGGCCGACGACGGTGCTACGCGGAAGCCCGCCTCGCGCAACCCGTCGGTGACCCGAACGATCTCGAGCCCGGTCCGGCGGACGGTCTCCGCCAGGTGCGCGTGGTCACGCAGCGCGGCGATGGCCGCGTCCTGGGCCAACTGGTTGACGTTGTAGGGTGCGCGAACCCGGTCCAGTGCCTGGACCAGGGCGGTGTCGGAAGCGACGCCGTATCCCACCCGGATACCCGCCAGGCCGTACGCCTTGGAGAAGGTGCGCAGGACGATCCACGGCCGGTGCTGTTCGCGCAGCAGCGCCAGCCCGTCGGGATAGCCCGGGTCGGGTCGGGCGAACTCGCAGTACGCCTCGTCGAGCACCAGCAGAGCCGACTCCGGGGTCTCGGCCACGAGGTGTGCCAACTCGCCGACGTTGAGCATCGCGCCGGTCGGATTGCAGGGGTTGGCGAGGAAGACCAGTTTCGGGCCCGCGGCCAGCGCGTCATGCCAGGCGGACGCGTCGAACCCGAACTCCGCGGTGACCGGGACCTTTTCGACCCGGGCGCCCACCATGCGGGGAAAGATCTCGTGCAGGCTGAAGCCCGGTGCCTGAGTGGTCACGAGGTCGCCCGGATCGAGTACCGCCTGGCACAGCAACTCCAGGATGTTCTCCGAACCGTTGCCGAGGACGACGCGCTCGGCAGGTACCGCCAGGCGCTCCCCGATAGCCTCCGCCAGCCGTCTCCCGGTGGGGTCGGGATAGCGGGAGACGCCGCTGTCCAGGCGCCCGCGTACCGCTTCGGCCACCGCCGGCGAGGAGCCGAACGGGCTTTCGTTGTTGGACAGCTTGATTACGTGGGCGGTGCCGCTGAGGGCGGCCACCGCATCCGGGTCGGCGCCGGGGTCGTAGGCGGGCAGGCCCGCCACCACCCGGCGCACCACGGATGCCGAGGTCGCCGCCGCGACGGCATCGGCCTCGACCGCGCTCACCAGAAATCGACCCGCTGGCCACGCCCGGCCGCCAGTGCGAGGTCGGCGATGTACCGGCCGAGCGCGGCGTCGGTGACCGCCATCCCGCTGTTGTAGGCGAAGACCACATCGCCGGAATCACGTCGGGCCGGTGTCCGGCCGAGCAGGATGTCGGGCAGCTCGCCGTCGATCGGGGGCAGGCTCCCGTCCGGGCCTCGGAGTTTGCCGCAGGTGACCTGCATCTGGGTGATGTCGGTGGCGATCCGGTAGTCGGCGCCGTGGAACACGTCGTGTACGCCGTAGCCGAGCAGGACGGAGATCGATCCGGGCTTGACCCAGTCGCGCTGGACCACCTTCGTCACGGACAGACCGGAGGCGCCGATCAGGATGTCCGCTTCGCCGGCGGCTTTCTGGAGGTCGTCCACGATCTCCACCTCGCGACCGTCGACACTGTTCTGAACGGCCCGTAGACCGTCGGGATAGGTGCCGCACACCTGCAACCGCTCCAGATTCGGAAGCGCCGCGACCAGCATCGGCAGGGCCATCTGCCCCTGAACGCCGGTGCCGATGACCAGGGCGGTGCGAGCGTCCGGGCAGGCCGCGCGGGCGAACAACGCGCTGCTGGCCGACGACCGCAACGGCCCCAGTTTCACCACGTCCATCAGTGCGATGGGCGTCCCGGTGGTGTCGTCGGCGATGAAGATGAACGAGTGGAACCGGTAGTCATCGCGGCGGCGGCTCGGGTCGAACTCGTAGACGGCCTTGAAACACACGGTGTTGGTGCCGCCGTCCCGGGCCACCATCGAGTAGCTGAGCGAGTGATCGTCCGAGTCCTCGATGACCGTCTTGACCGGGTTGTTCGACCCGTTCTCCCGCAGAGCGCGGTAGGCGCCCTCGACGACCTCGAGTACCTGCCGGTAGTCGAAATTCAGCCCTTCCTGCTCCGACTGCGGCAGCAACCACAGCTGTCCGGGGGCGGCGTAGCTCTGTGACATGCGCGGGTTCTCCTTCGTGTCGAGGTTGCTCAGATTCCGTCCAGTCGCCAGCGCGGTGATCCGTGACCGAGCCGGAGGACCGCTTTCAACGGCAGCGCGGTGTCGTGGAACCGGGATTCGAGGAAGTCTGAGTGGTAGCCGGCGGTGTTGAGGTAGACGAGGTGGTCACCGGGGCGTACCGGCCGGGGAAACCCGATCTTGCGCCAGGTGACCATGTCGTTCTCCAGACAGGTCGAGCCCGCGACGCAGGCCGGGAATTCCTCGTCGGTGACGGACTGGGTGGAGAGCAGGATGGGGTCCGGCAGATAGTCGGTGTTGAACCACTGTTCGCAGAGGCTCAGGCTGTTGCCCGCGACGGTGGCGATCGCGTACCCGTCGGTGTCGCGCCGGTCTTCGACCTGTTGCACGCGGAACACGGTGAAGCCGGCCTGATCCAGCAGCGACCTGCCCGGCTCGACGATGAAGCGGATGCCGGTGCGGACAGCCTTCGCCGACAGGCTCTCGTCGCCGTCGACCGGATGGTTCATGATCATGTGTGCGGCCTGGGTGGTGGGCAGCCCTCCGTACGGATAGAAGTGGAGACCCCTGGAGGTCTTGGTCCCGTGGTAGTGGGCCGGCTCGTTGTGCTGGAGGAATTCGTCCCAGAGCTGCGGATCGACGTAGCGCATGGGTAGACCGCCGCCGATGTTGACTAGGTCGGCGGCCGGTGCGCCGCGTCGCTTGGCGTCGAGGCAGTATTCGATCATCTCGTTCGCCGCCGTCGCCCGTTCCTCAGGCGAGTAGCCGTTGAGGTGGAACGAGAATCCACAGAGACGCACATACTGGATGAGGTCCAGACACTGGTCGACCGCCGCGTGACGCTCGGCTGCGGCCATGCCGAAGCGACTTCCCGGCTGGCTCCCGGTCCGAGCCCGCAGCAGCACCCTCACCTGTCGATGCGCGACTCTCGCGGTGGCGGCCAGCCGGCGGAGTTCGCTGACCGAGTCGACGGCGACCAGACAGTCGTGCTGGACACCGAGAGAGTGCAGAGCGTCGTCCTTCTCGGGGCCGGAGATGCCGATCCGGTGTCCGGGCACTCCGCCGGCCAGGGCTTTGACCAGTTCGGCGGCGCTGGCGACGTCGACTCCGATGCCGGCAGCGGCGGCCGACCGGACGAAGCAGTCGGCCTTGTTCGCCTTCTTGGCGAACAGGATGTCGACGTCGGCGCCCGTCTCGGCGAACGCCTGCCGAAGCGCGGCGATGTTCTCGTCGAAGACCTCCGGCAGCACGACGTGCAGCGGTGAACCCAGGCCGTCCAGGAGTTCGGCAAGCAGGGCTCGGTGGCCGTCCAGAAGCGTGGAGACCGTGGGATGCCGAAGGGCGGTGAGCGTGAAGGGCTGGACTCCGGTCAGCATCGGCTCAGTTACTGATTGCGACGTGGTCACCTCGCCATGTCTACTAGACTTGATAACCATGTGCAATAGGCGATCGATGTTGGTCGCTCCCCCTGATGGCCCCACAGAGGGGTGCCGTCGTTGTCGTCCTGAATGGAATTGCCCGCCGTGACCCTTCGCTGCCGCCGCGCGGGCTGCTAGCCTGCCACCGATGAAAACGACAACGGGTATCAGAGTCATGACTGCTGCGGTGATGCTGGTCCTCGCGGGGTGTTCGAGCGGCGAGCCCTCCGGCGCGCCCGCTCCGGCAGCGTCAGCGGCGCCGGGTGGAACGACCTACCCGCTCACCATGAAGAACTGCGGCACCGACGTCACCTTCGAAGCGGCGCCACAACGGGTCGTCACGCTGAACCAGACGGCAGCCGAGATCCTCATCAAGCTCGGGGTGGGCGACCGGGTCGTCGGATCGGGTTACGAGATCTACAAGCCACCGGCCGAGATGGCCGAACCCTACGGGAAGATCCCGCAACTGGGTCCACGCGGCGAGCCGGTCAAGCACGAGAAGCTGCTGGAGGCGCAGCCGGACTTCGTCTACAGCGGTTTCGGGAGCTTCCTCACCGCAGAGCAGGCCGGCGATCGCAAGCAGTTGCACGACCTGGGCGTGGCAACCTACGTGACCGAGTTCGACTGCAGCTACCACGTCAGCGTGCCGGACGCGGACTTCGACATGTTGTATGACGAGTACCGCGCCCTGGCCAAGATCATGAGTGTTCCAGATGCCGGGGAGAAGCTGGCGGCTGAACAGAGGGCCCTGGTGGAGCAGGCGATGGGCGCTCTGAAGAACAAGGACAAGCCGCTGAAGGTGCTGTGGTTCTACTCCACCTACGACGGCACTCCCTGGGCAGCGGGTCCCGGCGGTCTGCCGCAGCACGTCTCCGACCTCGTCGGGGTGCAGAACATCTTCGACGACGCGAAGACCAAGTGGGCCGAGGTGAGCTGGGACGAGGTCGCCGCCCGGAATCCCGACGTCATCATCCTGGCCGACCTGACCAGGGGTGAGCCCAACGACACCGCGGCGCAGAAGATCGCCCTGCTCAAGAAGGACCCGCTCACCAGCAAGCTCGGCGCGGTGACAGGCGACCGTTTCATCACCATCCCCGGCGCCCAGATGGACCCCTCCTACGGCAGTGTGGAGATGGTTCCCGCCCTGGTCGAAGGTCTGAACAAGTTCCGGTGAGCGGCCGACGACCATGACGACGAACCTGCACAAAGCCGCTAGGCGCGCCTCGAACCCGATCACCGGCTCCAAGCCGGCGCCATCGCGTCTGCGGCGCGCCTCGGTGGCGGCCATCATCCTCCTAGCCATGGTCGGACTGTTGGCGTCGATCATCGCGGCGTCCCTGTTCGGCAGTGCGAACATCAGCGCTCTTGATGTCGTCTCCACGATCCTGCGGCACATCGGCCTGGGCGAGATCGCCCCGAACCCGCCGCTGCCGAGATTGCTGGACGCGCTGATCTGGGAGTCACGCTTCCCGCGCGTGCTGCTGTCCGCGCTCGTCGGCGCAGCACTGGCCGTCTCGGGAGCGGTCCTGCAGGCGATCACCAGGAACCCGCTAGCCGACCCCTACCTGCTGGGGGTCTCCTCCGGCGCCTCGACCGGAGCGGTAGCCGTCATCCTTCTGGGGATCGGTGGCGGCATGTCGCTGTCAACCGGAGCTTTCATCGGCGGTCTACTCGCCTTCGGCCTGCTGCTGCTCCTGCTCGGTGGAGGACGCGTCGCCAGCCCCACCCGCGTGGTGCTCACCGGTGTGCTCGTCTCCCAGTTCTTCGCCGCTGTCACCTCGCTCATCCTCATGATCAGCGGGGATGCGAACTCCACCCGCGGCTTTACCTACTGGCTGCTCGGTACCCTCGCGGGCGCCAGATGGGACGGAGTGGACTTCACCGCCGTCATCATCCTGGCCGGGGTGGTGGCCATCCTCTTCTTCGCGCCTTCCCTGGACGCCTTCACATTCGGCTGGGACTCCGCAACAGCCCTGGGCGTCAACGTCACAGCGGTCCGCATCTGGCTGATGGTGCTGACCTCTCTCATCACGGCGGCCGCCGTGGCCGCCTCCGGCGCGATCGGCTTCGTCGGCCTGCTCGTCCCGCACGCGGTCCGCATCCTGGTCAGCCCGATGCACCGCACGTTGCTTCCGCTGTCGGCGGTCGTCGGCGCCATCCTGCTCATCTGGGTGGACACGTTCGCCCGAACGGGGTTCACGCCACATGAACTGCCCGCCGGCGTCATCACCGCGCTCCTCGGCGCGCCGGCCTTCGCGCTGGTCCTCAAGCGTCTGGAGTCCTGATGGGCCGCATCAACGCCACCGAAATCTCCTGGTCGGTCAAGGGTCATCAGCTGCTTGACAACATCGAGATGGCCGCTCACGACGGAAAGGTTGTCGGGCTTCTCGGCCCCAACGGCTCCGGCAAGTCGACACTGCTGCGCCTGCTCGCCGGATTGCGCCGCCCCGACACCGGCACCGTCCGATACGACGACACCAGCCTGCGCGACCTGAGCCGCCGGGTGCTCGCCCGGCGGCTCGCCGTCGTCGAGCAGGACGTGACCGCCCACAACCACGTCAGCGTCCGGCAGGTCGTCGAGCTCGGCCGCACACCGTTCCGGGGCCGCTTCGACGCACTGACCGAGCACGATCAGCGGATCATCGATGCGGCACTGGAACGGGTCGGTATCACCGACAAGCAGCGCCAGAGCTGGCACACCCTGTCAGGAGGCGAGAAACAACGCGCTCAACTCGCCCGTGCCCTCGCCCAGGAGCCCCGGGAGATCCTGCTCGACGAACCCACCAACCATCTCGACATCCGCTACCAGCTCGAACTGCTCGAACTGCTCGGATCGCTGAGGGTCACCTGTGTCGTCGCCCTGCACGACCTCAATCTCGCTGCACGCTACTGCCACCACGTCGTCGTCCTCGACCACGGGCAGGTGTTTGCCGCCGGCACGCCCGCGGCAGTGCTCACCACCGAACTGATCAGATCGGTATACGGCGTTGAGGTACTGGTCGACCGTGAGCCCACCGCGGGCATTCTCCGCATCACCTACCTGGCTGCCACCGCCCCGCGAACAGCTGACGCGACAGCCATCGCGGGTTGACGTCATCCGTGACTGGAGAACGTACACATGCTTGACAACGCCGTGGCGGTCACTCCCGCGCCGACCCCCCTGCTGCGAAGCCCGTCCTTCGTCCGGCTCTGGACCGGCACGATGGCCTCCGGCGTGGCGACGTGGGCACTGCCGTTCATCCTCGGTCTGGCAGTCCTCGACCGGTCGCTGACCGGCGTCGGGCTCGGAGTTCTCCTGGCCACGCGCACAGTGGGTTTTGTCGCCGCCATGCCGGTCGCCGGTGTGCTGGCCGACCGGTACTCCCGGAGGAAGACGGTGCTCTGGTCCGGGCTGACGGCCGCCCTCGCCACGCCGGTGATGGCGATGAGTCTGGAGCGGTCGCTGTTGGTGGCCGCAGCCGCGGCGTTCGTAATGGGCGCTGGTCAGGGCGCGTGCCGCCCAGCTTTCCAGGCACTGACCGCCGAGGTGGTCGCCGAGCCACAGCGGCAACAGGCCAACGCCGCCATCACCCTCGCGGTCCGGGTCACCACCCTGGTGGCGCCGACGCTTACCGCGCTACTGGCCGTAGCCGTCTCCACGCCGGTGCTGCTGTGGGGCGTCGGCGCCCTGTGGTTGGTGGCCGCTTTGGTTCCTCCCCCGGGGAACGATTCGCCTCCACCTTCGACCACCAGGCCGAACATTCTGGCCGACTTCGCCGACGGATTGCGCGAAGCCCGTAGGCATCCCTGGTTCGTTGCCGGCCTGGCCGCGTTGACTGCGGTGATCGCCACCGGGTACTCGGCCACCTTCGTGGTGTTGCCACTGGTCAGCCGGGACCGCTTCGGCAGCGAGGCCGTCCTGGCGGCCGCGATGACCACCTACACGATCGGCGCCCTCGTCGGTGCCATGATCATTGCGAGATGGCGGCCCCGGGCCCAGGGCTGGTCCGCGCTGGCCGGGCTTGCGCTCTACGGACTCGTGCCGCTGAGCCTGCTGCTGCCGGTGAACCCCGTAGTGATCTTCGCCGCGTATGTGCTCGCCGGCATCGGCATCGAGCTGTTCAACGTTCCCTGGTTCACCGCCACCCAACGCGAGGTCGAGCCCGCCAAACTCGCCCGGGTGTCCTCACTCGATTTCTTGCTCTCCTACGGACTCGCACCGGTCGGTCTTGCGCTCATCGCACCCGCGATCGACCAGTTTGGCGCAACCGTGGTTCTGGCCGTCTGCGCGGTGGTGTGCTTCGCCGCTCCAGCGGCGGCGGCGGTGGTTCCCTCGTCCCGAGGCTTCTCGGCGAGCCACGGCAAGTCGAACGCAAGACTGCAGTAATCAATGGCCTCGTCGGGCGAGAGTGATCGAGGCCCGGTGCCGGCTACCGGCTCGTCGTTCCAAGACCTCCGCGTCACGGCCCCGCTTGCCGGGCGGTGTCCGGCTCAACAGTCGCGCAGCTCAGGAGACTGGTTGAGCAACTGGCCCCGTACGGAGACGAAGCGGCGGTAGGCGTCGGAGTCAACGGCGGAGAGCCGAAACGCCGCGACACGGTGGCAGTTCTGGAAGGCCAGTTTGACACCGAAGTGGCGCTCCAGGCTGGACCGGATGGCGTCGCTGGCCAGGGCGCGTAGGAGTTGGCCGCGTTCGGCCTCGCTCGGCGGTGGGACGACGTTGTCGGCGAAGTCGACGTCCGACGACTCCAGGTCGGCCGCCACGCGGCTGACGACCTGCCAGGCGTACGGCAACGATTCACGGACGCAGGCCACGAACTCCTCATCATCGACAGGTCCCGATTCTGCGGCGCGCAACAGGCCCGGTGACACGGTGAGAGACATACTTCTCCTCACACACAGTAACGCCCACGATTGTCGTTGGCGTCGCGGCATGAGCACACCATGTCACGATCGATGCGTCAATGGCGGCGTGGGCCGCAGCGGAGCGAGCTGGCCGTGCTTGGCTGGATGGCGGTGGCCGCTGGCGGCGAAGTCAGCCGGCCGGAGGGTCGGCGCGAGACCCGGTGGGTGAGGGTCCCGCGCCGACCGGATCCGCCTCCCGGAGGCACCCCTTGCCTCAGCGGACCGCAGAGTTGTCAACGGGGTTCAATTGCAGTGATCAGGCCAGCACCTCGAAGGTGAAGGTCTTCGGACCGGAGGTGATGGTGCTGCCGTTGGAGGCCAGCTTGCCGGTCACCTCGAAGGTGACGGCGTAGGTGCCGGCGGCGTCGAAGCCCCAGTTGACGTGGGCGTGGGTGTTGCGGTTGACGTTGAGGCTGTCGGGCAGGCCGTTGCCGCTGTCGAACAGCACCGTCGGGGTGCCGCCGGAGACGGTGTAGATGCTGAATCCTGCCGGCCCGCTGACGTTTGTGAGCTTGAAGGTGACGCGGTTGTTCTGGAAGACGCCGCTGGGCACCTCGGTGGTGTTCCAGCCGGCCCAGAGCAGTCCGGCGGTGTTGCTCTGGGGCAGCACCCAGGCCTGGCCGCCGGTGCCGAGGAACGACCAGGCGCTGCCGCCGGGCACGGTGAGCTTGGCCGCGGTGGGAACGCGTAGGACCACGTCGGCGGGGTTGCGTTCCACCGACGGGGTGACAGTGTCGTCGAGCACGTTGACGGCCAGTGCGCCGCCGGCGTAGTCGACGTCGATGACGTCGACGTGGCCGCTGGTGAGCACGATCGGTGCTGCGGCGGCGGGGGTGGCGGTGCCTGCGAGCAGTGCTGCGGTCAGGGTGAGACCGGCGAGGAAGCGGCTGCGGGTACGCACGGGGCTCACGACCGGACCACGACGCGCAGGGTGGCGGGTTCGCTGGTGACCCGCTGGCCGGTGGCGGCGAGAGTGCCGGTGGCGCGGAAGGTGATGCGGTAGGTGCCGGCGCAGTCGAAGGCCCAGTTGGCGTGCGTGTGGTCGCCGGCGGTCACCGCGATGGTGTCGGGCAGGCCGTCGCCGCTGTCGGCGAGGATGGTGGGCTGCCCGACGGCGTTCTCGGTGTAGATGGCGAGCTGCCCGGGGCCGCTGACCGACTGCAGCTTGAGAGTGAGTGCGTCGGAGGTGAAGGTGCCGGCCTCGACCTCCTCGGCGGCGATGCCGGGCCACACGAGGTTTGTGTTCTGGATCTCGGGCAGGATCCACACCTTCGACACCCCGGGGGTGCCGAGGAACCCGAAGGCGGGGTCGTTGGGGACGGTGACCTTGGCCTGCCGCTTGACGACGATCTTGACCTCGTCGGCGGCGTACTCGACGTCGTTGTCCTCGTCGTGGACGCCGAGTTCCAGCTCGCCGTCCTCGTAGGCGATGTCGACCAGGTCGAGGTGCCCAGAGCTGAACGTCACCACGGATGCCTGCGCCGGTGGCGCTGCCGCGAGCAGCGCCGCGGTCACCGCTCCGGAGGCGAGCAGCAGGCGGATGGGCTTACGCACAGAGGAACTCCTTCCCGTGGTCCCCATTGGACCACAGCCAAGAGGAACGATAGTCGTTTTCAATAGAACGGGGAAGGGTCGACCAGGAGCCGTTTCCCACCGCCGGCCCGCGGTCCTGCCTACCGCAGCGACGCCGAGGGGTCCTGTGGCCGCGTGAGATCGGGAATCGACGAAGATCGGGCGACGTCGGCGGATTCCCGCCCACGGGCACGGCGCATCCGTCTGGTCAGCAGGCCGTGTCGTGGGGCGAACAGCCAGGCGGCCAGGAAGATGACGGTGGCGACCAGGACTACGGTGCCGCCGACCGGAGTGTCGTAACTCCAGGACAGGTACAGCCCGACGAGCGCCGACGTGCCGCCGATCACCGGGGCCAGCAGCATCATCACGCCGAGCCGGTCGGTGAGCAGGCGGGCCGCCGCAGCTGGCGTGATCAGCAATGCCAGGACGAGGATGTTGCCGATCGTCTGCAGGGAGATCACCACGGCCAGGGTGACCAGCACGTAGAGCACGATGTCGAGCCAGAAGACCGGCAGCCCCATCGAGCGGGACATCTCCCGGTCCAGGCAGACGGAGACGAACTCCTTGTGCAGTGCGAGCACCAGACCGAGGATGACCAGGCCGGTGCCGCCGACGACGTAGAGGTCCCGGTCCGGAATGCCGGTGATCGAGCCGAACAGGAACTGTTGCAGTGACCCGGCGTATCCGGGTGCCTGCGAGATGATCACGATGCCGAGGGCGAACGCGCCGACCAGGAAGACCCCAATGATCGAGTCCTCCTTGACGCGCCGGTTCTGGGAAAAGATCGCGATCAGCAGTGCGGTGACGACGCCGGCGACGGCACCGCCGAGGACCAGGCTGCCCTGTAGGACGAAGGCGACCGCGATACCGGGAAAGACCGCGTGCGCCACGGCGTCGCCGATGAAGGCCATCCCGCGGAGCACGACGTAGCAGCCGACGACGCCGCAGACGATGCTGGACATCACCGCGATCGCCAGCGCCTTGGGCAGGAACGCGAGGTCGGGGTTGAACAGGTCGGTGAGGAAATCGGTGATCGACATCAGGTCGCCCTCACGAGTTTCAGCAGGGGTGAGGTTTCGCTCACGCCGAAGGTCTTGGTCCACAGCTCGGCGTCCTGCAGATCCGCGGGGTGCCCATCGGCGATGACCCGGCCGTTGAGCAGGACCAGGCGGGTGCAGGTGTCCACTGCGGCGACGAGGTCGTGGGTGGTCATCAGCACCGCGTGCCCCTCGCCGGCCAGGCTGGTGAACAGCAGGCCCAGCAGTTCCTGGGTGGGCATGTCCAGGCCGGTGAACGGCTCGTCGAGCAGCAGGATGCGCGGCGCGAGGGCGAGAGCCCGGGCGACCAGGACGCGTTGGCGTTGCCCACCGGACAGCTCACCGACCGGCCGCCGGCGCAGTTCGGTGAGCTGTACGCGGTCCAGGGCGTCGCCCACGGCCCGCCAGTCGGGCACACCGGGGCGGCGGAGCAGCCCCATGCGGCCGGTCCGACCGCTCATCACGGCCTGCTCCACGGAGATGGGAAAGTCCCAGGCGAACTCGTGACGCTGCGGGACGTAGCCGATCTCGGACCGGCCGGGACGCGCCGGTCTGCCCTCTACCAGCACCCGACCGGCACGGGTGCCGGTCAATGCCAGGATCGCGCGCAGCAATGTGGTCTTTCCGGCACCGTTGGGTCCGAGCAGCCCGACCAGCTCGCCGCGGTCGAGGTGCAGCCGTACGTCCCGCAGGACCGCCCGGCCGCCGAGGTCCACGTCCAACCCGTCGATCTCCAGTGCTCTCACCGCTGATCCTCCGGTGCGGCGATCGCGCGCTCCCGCTCGGCCCGTCGTCGGGCACCGCGTCCGCGCAACAGCAGAACGACCAGGCCGACAGCGAGCACGACGGCAGTCCCGGCCAGCACCGTGATCAGGAGCGTCTGGGAACCACCGGCCTGGTCGTCGGCTCCGACCGGGTCCTGGCCGGGCGGTTCCTGGCCATCCGGCGCGGCGATGTCCGCGGTGGCGGCGAAGGCCTCGTCGGCGCTGGTGGCGTCTCCCACGGCGAAGCGCAGTGTCCGGGTCGCCGACACCTCCTCGCCGTTGACCAGGTCGGCCGACACCCGCACGGCGACCAGGTAGACCCCCGGTGCGGAGAAGACCCAGTTCGCATGGGTGTGGGTGTTGACCTCGACCCAGAATGGCTGGGCCGTCGACTCGGCCGACCGCCACAGCGGCTGCGGCGGCGCGAAGTTGCCCGACTGGAGGTAGGTCGTGAGGGTTCCTGGACCGCGCACGCCGAGCAGGGTCAGGGTGACCCCCCGGTCGATGGTCTGCATCACCCGGGGATCCTGGGTATTCCAGCCGAGCCAGACGACATCCTGGGCCTGGACCTGCGGCACCACGTACGCCTGCTGGCCGGCCTCGATGCCGAGGAAGGCGTACGCCGGGTCGTCGGGAACGGTCTGCTGCGCGGCGTCGGACACCCGCAGCAGCGTGTCGTCGGGGTCACGCCACACCGGTTGCGCCTGGGTGCCGTCGTGGATCAGCAGGGTCCACCTGTCATCGACGTAGCGGGGACCGATGTCGATGTGTCCGGCGGACAGCTCCACCCGGCCGGTGGCGAGGGGCTGGTCGGCCGCGATCGACTGGCTGAGGTTCGGCGTCGGCTCGGCCGCCCGCGCCGGGGCTGGTGCCAGGGCCTGTGCCGTCGCCAACCCGATCGACGTCGCGAGCGCGCCGCGCAGGATGACTGTGGTAGCGCGGGTGCGGCGCGCCCGTCCTGCCATCACTGATTCCTCCATCACTTGTTCGTGGTCAGGCAGTCGCGCAGCGATTCGGCGTTGAACCGCATCATCTCCGCGTAGGTGGTGACGTCGCGGTCGAACGCGTCGCCGTAGATCGGGCACACCCGCAGGTCCTCCTCCCGGGCCACCTCGGTCAGGGTGGCGGACCGGGCCGCCAGGTTCGGCTCCAAAAAGACGGCGGGGATGTTCAGGTTGCGGATCGTCTCGGTGAGCCGGCGACGGTCGGCCAGGCTCGGCTCGGCGGCCGGGTTGGGTGTGACGAAGCCGGATATCTGCACGCCGTACGCCTTGCCCAGATAGCCGAACGCGTCGTGGGTGGTGACCAGGTGACGCCGCGACTGTGGAATCTGCGCGACGGTGTCCCGAACGTACGTGTCGAGCTCCTCCAACTGCCGCAGGTAGGCCGAGGCGTTCGCGCGGTAGTCGGCGGCGCCCCCAGGGTCCACGCCGATCAGGGTGTCCCGGATCAGCTGCACGTACGCGATGGCGTTGCGGACGTTCTGCCACAGGTGCGGGTCGATTTCCCCGTGCACGTGCTTGCCGAGGACCGCCTGCGGAAGCTGGTAGACCTGGGTTCCCGGCCGGCCGAGGAACCGGAACCGCCGGTCGCCGGGCACCTCCAACAGCGCCTTGTTCGGCACCTCGATGACGGTGCGCGCCGGGTCGTGCACCCGTTGGGTCGCCTCGCCGCCGCCCTCCGGGTCGGCGAGCAGGTAGAGCCGCCGCTGGTCGAGGTCGACCGTGACGTCGGCGTGCCCACCGTTCAGTACCTCCGACATGCCCGGCAGCGAGTGCGGGTCCACCCCGACGGCGAAGGTGAACACCTGCTCGCCCATGGGCACGGGTGCCGACTGCGGGTCGACGGCCAGCCGTGCCTGCATCCTCAGCCGGTAGACACCCGGCTCGGTGAACGCCCAGCTCATGTGGGTGTGCGCGTCAGGTGGAAGCGTCGCGGTGTCGTCCCGGTAGCCGTTGGCGGGGTCGAACCCGTCGCCGGAGTCGACGTAGAACGACGGGTTGCCGAAGGACTCGGTCAGGTACGCGAGCATCCGACCGGGTCCGTCCGCGCCGGTCGCGCTGAGCAGCACCTCCGAGGACCGGTTCGCCCCCAGCGCCGCGCCGGTGCCGCGTACCCGCATGCCCAGCCAGATGGTGTCCAGCGACACGTCCTCGACCAGCGGAATGATGTCCGCCGCGTACTTCACCGCCCCCTCGGCCAGCGAGACGTTCGGTACGCCGTCACGCAGGTTGGCGTCGAGCGCCTTGATGACGGCCTGCTCCTCAAGGAGCAGGTAGTTGCTGAACGCCACGTCGGCGTAGACAACGTCGCGGATGTCCCGCAGCGACGGCTCGTAGCTGTGCGGATCAGCACCGTCCGGCACCATCGAGGTGACCCTCACCCGGTCCCCGCCCACGTTGCGGGCCAGATCCCGCAGGATGCCGGTGGTCGTCAGAACCTGGACCCGCTGGTCGTGCGAGCTCAACGCCACCTCCGACCGACAGCCGCCGGCGAGCAACGCGACCAACAGCGGCAGCACGACCAGCCGCCGTGCGCCGACCCGGCGGCTGCCAGTCCTCGTCACCGCCGTCACCCGGTCTGGGTGGCGGCGCGGCGGCGGACCAGCAGCAACAGCAGGGCTCCCACCGCGACGAGGACGACGCCGAGCGCCCCGGCCGTCAGCACCCAGCCCGCGCCGGTACGCGGCAGCGGGCCACCACCGCCCTGATCCGAACCGTCGTCGCCGTTGCCGCCACCGTTGGAGCCGGAGCCGGAGCCGAAGCCGGCGTTCGGGTCGGTGCTGTCGCCGACGGCGATCGTGAGCGTCTTCGTGTCGGTGACCGCCTTGCCGGCGGTCGTGGTGCCGCTCATCTGCACCGCGAGGCGGTACAGACCAGGCTTACCGAACGCCCAGTTGCCGTGCGTGTGGGTGTTGAGCGGGATGTCCAGCTTCTGCGGGAACGGCTTGGTCGAGTCGAACAGCACGTCGGCCTTGCCGAACGAGCCGGTCAGGAACAGGGCGAACCGGCCGGGCCCGTTGACTCCCTTGAGCGTCCAGGTGACGTTGCCCTTGATTCCCGACACGACGGACGCGTGCTGGGTGTTCCAGCCCGGCCAGACGAGACCCGCCTGCTGGGTCTGCGGCAACACCCACACGGTGTCGCCCGCCTTACCGAGGAAGTCGGCTCCGTCGGGCACCGTGATCTTCGCCTTGTCCTTGGCGTGCAGGACCACGTCGGCGGTCTCCCGCCAGACCGGAGGGCTGGACCGGTCATCCTTGATCCGGATCGTCCAGCTGTCCCCGGACAGGTTCGGGCCCATGTCGACGTGCCCGTCGGCGATCACCTGACGAGCACCGGCAGCGGCTTTCGCCGCCTGCGGCGCGGCCGCCGCCTTCGGCGCGGCGGCGGGCTTCGGCGCGGCGGCGGGCTTCGGCGCGGCGAGTGCTTCGGCTGCCTCGGCGGGCGGTTGCGCCGCCGGCTTCATCGGTGCGGGCACCGCCGGCTCAGCCGGCTCGATCGCCGGCACGTGGACCCGGTACGTCGCCTCGGCATGCGCCGTCGCACCCGAGCGCAGGTCGGCCGAACCGGTCAGGGTGAACCGGTACTCGCCCGCCGCGTCGAAGGCCCACACCACGCCATCGGTACGCGCGCCCGCCGGTAGCTGCGTCGACCGCGGCAGGTCGGCACCGTTGCCGAACAGCGGGGTCGCCGCGCCGAGGCCGGACAGGGTGTACGCGGTGAACGTCCCCGGCCCCTCGACCGAGCCCAGCGTCAGGGTCACCCGGTCGTCGACGACGACGCCGGGGCGTACTCCGGTGGTGTCCAGAGACGGGAACCCGGTGTCACCGGCGGACAGTGCCCACACGGCGTGGCCGGGTTTCCCGAGGAAGGCGAGGGCCGGTCCGGCCGGGACGCGGCCGGCCAGGCCGCCGTCCGGGCCGAGCACCACCTCGGCCGGGTCGCGCCCGGCCGCCTGCTCGTCCCGGAAGCGCAGCGACATCGTGTCTCCGTCGAGCGCGACGGAGACCAGGTCGACGCCGGTCGAGACGACGGCGACCGGTTCCGCGGCGACTGGCGTCGCTGCGGAGGCCAGTGCCAGCACGACGGCGGCAAGGCTGGCAGCACCGACGCGCATGCTTCTCGTCCTCATTTTTCGCTCCCCCAGGCGTAGCCGAGTCACTTCTTGTCCTTCCCCGTGTTTCCAGTGGCCAGAGGCCGGTTGTCGGAGCCCGTGCCGGAACTGTCGGCGTCCGGCATCGGGGGGTCGTCGGGTGCTGCTCCGCCGGCGGCTACTGCGACGTCCTGGTTGTCCGGTGCCCGGCTGGCCTGCGCGCGGCCCTCCTCCCGAGCGGCGGCCACCGCCCGCGCGAGCTGCGCCGCCCGGCGGCGGCGGGTCGCGACCAGTGCCCAGCCGGCGAGGGCCAGCAGGGCCAGCAGGGCGAGCTGTGGCCAGGGCACCGCCCATACGACGGCCTGCGCCGGGTCGGCCCGCGGCGGCGGGTCGAGGACCTGGTCCCCCACTGCGGCCAGCGTGACCGTCGCGTCCGCCGTCAGCCGGAACAGCGGCGCAACATCCGACATGCGTACGGTGATGGTCAGCTCGCCGCCGGGCAGGATCTCCGGTAGGGCCGCACCGTCCACGGACTTCCGGGCCAGGCCGAACGGTCCGGCCACGCCGAGCACCGGCTGTCCGGAGAGCCGGACGTTGCCGGTGTTGCGGACGGTGAATGTGGCGGTGACCGTGCCGCCGGCCAGCGGGTTGACCGAGCCGGTGTGCCGCACTCGCAGGTCTTCGACGGTGAGCGTCGGCTGTAGTTCACCGGCGACCCGCAGGTAGATGCGCACGCCGACCCGATGGTCGACGGCGACCTGGTTACCCTGCGCGTCGGCGGCGGTGCCGGCCAGCGAGGCGACGATCCCTCCGGCGTGATCCCCGGGCGTCGCATTCTTCGGGACGGTGAGCGTGAACGGTATGTCCAGCCGGGACGTCGACGGGATGGTCACCGTCTTGTTCGGCAGGCGTACCCACGAGCCCACGTCGGTGGGCTTCCGATCGGCGGCCAGCAGATCGAACCCGCCCTGCGTGGTGGTGACCGCGTCGCTGGCGTAGAGGCTGAGGGTGAGCGGGCGGTTCGAATGGTTCGTGACGCCCACGTAGTCGGTCAGGGTGGCACCCGGATCGAGCTTGTAGCTGAACGCCGGCCGGCCGTTCGGTCCGCGCTCGCTCGACGGTGCCACGCCCCACGTGGCGGCGGCGGACGGCGGTGCCGGCGACGGCGACGTTCCTTGCTGCGCCGGCGGGGTGGCGGGTGCGGGTGCGGCCAGCGCAGCGGCAGGTGGCGTGGGGACCACGCCGAGCAGGGCGATCCCGGCGACGATGGTGGCGAGCAGGCGCATTGCGGGGGCGGGTCCGTTCCTGTGGGTACGAGGGAGGTGCGGGGCGGGCGGGTCGTGTCACCGACACGCTCACCCCGTGGTCGTCCGGTGGCCGGGCTCGACGCCCGACCACCGGACAAGGTGGTGCGATCAGATCGCGGTGAGGGTGAGGGTCGCGGTGTAGGTGCCCGCGGCCGTCTCGGTGGGCAGGCTCAGTCGCAGGCCCGCGCCGAGCTGCGCGCTGCCCCGTCCGGTGCCGTCCGGTGCCGAACCCAGCACCGCGCTGTTGCCGAGACCGCCGCCAACCCCGACGACGTACGGAGACACCTCCGGACCGGGGACCACGCCCTGCCCGTCAGCCTGAGCCAGGACCCGCGGCGTCCAGCCGAGGTAACCGGCGCTGAACGTCGCCCCGTCCGGCCCGACGAAGTCCGCCGGGATCTGCCCGGACGCACTCCACCCCGGCTGGCCCGCCCGGGTGTCGGTCACCGTGACCGGCCGCAACTCACCGATGCTCTCCCACCGGTCACCGGCGGAGTTGAGCTGCGCCGGCGGCAGCACCACGGCCCGGTCGTCCGGGTTGACGCTGATCACCAGCGAGCCCTGCGTCTCGTCGATCGACGCGGTGATCGTCTGCGAAGTGCCCGGATCCTGCGGCGGGAACGCCACCCACAAGGTCACCGGCTCACTGGTCGCCACGACCGCGTGGTCGTCGTCGTAGAGCTTCGCCACGTACTCGCAGGCGTTCAGCTCCCGGGTCGCGGTGAACGAGTAGCTCGCGCCACCCTCACCCGAGATGATGTTCCAGTCCGCCGCGCCCGGGCACCTGCTGAACCAGTGGTAGTGGTCCAGCTCGGTCTGCGGAGTCTGCACCGCGTTCAGCGTCACCGTGTCGTTGGGCTGGTACTCGGCGGCCATCCCGCTCACCGCCAGGCTCACCTCCGGCCCTCCGCCGGACAGCTCGCCCACCACGAACGAGTAGTCGACCGGCCCAGTGCTGAGCGTGGTGCCGTCGACCAACGTCGCGTCGGCCTGGAACTTCAGCGTGTAGTTGCCCAATGCGCTGAACGCCCAGTTCGAGTGCGCGTGCGTGTGCACCGGCACGTCGATGGCGTCCGGAAGCCCGTCATCGGAGCGGAACTTGATGATCGGACCGCCGAACGAATCCTGCGTGAACAGTGTGACGTTGCCCGGCCCCTCGACGTCGACGAGGCTCAGCCGCACCTTGTTCCCGTCGAACACCCCGCTCTTCAGCGTCGTGGTGTTCCAACCCGGCCAGAGCAGATCCGGATCCTGCGTCATCGGCAGCAGCCAGATCTGGCTCCCCGCCGGCCCGAGAAACGCGAACCGGGAGTCGTCCGGAACCGCCATCGCGGCCTCCGGCAGAACCTGGAACGTCACATCCACCGGATCCCGGGTCACGGACGGGCTGACCGTGTCGTCATGCACCTTCAGCGACAGCTCCCCGTCGCTGTAGTGCACGTCCACCGCGTCGGTGTGCCCCTTGGAGAGCACCACCTTCTCCGCCGCAGACGCGGCTGTGGGCGCCAGCACCGTACCGGCGACCACCACCGCCCCCGCGACAAGGGCCGCGAAACCGCGAGCCCTCACTGTCGCATTCATACCTCCCCTTTCCCACCGCTGTCTGCGGTGGTAGATCTGGTCGGGACCGAGCACGCTGGAACCCGGGGTGCCCTCGGCACCCCGTGAGATCACCACGACGCTTTGCGGATTCCGGGCAGCTCGCCGCGCAGGGCCAACTCGCGGAACCGGACCCGGGACAGTCCGAAGCGGGTCAGCACCCCACGTGGGCGGCCGTCGATCTGGTCGCGTACGCGCAGTCGCACCGGGCTGGAGTCACGCGGCAGCCGGCCGAGTCGGCGGACGGCGTCGGCGCGTACCTCCGGGTCGGTGTCCGGGTGGGCGATCAGCCGCTTCATCCCGGTCCGCGCCTCGGCGTGCCGGGCGACCAGTTCCTCCCGGCGGGCCTGCCGGTTGACCAGGCTCTTCTTGGCCATCAGCGTGCCTCGCGGAACTCGACGTGCCGGCGCACGATCGGGTCGTACTTGCGCAGGGTCAGCCGGTCGGGGTCGTTGCGGCGGTTCTTGCGGGTGACGTACGTGTAGCCGGTGCCGGCGGTGCTGCGCAGCCGCACGATCGGACGGACATCGGTCTGGCGGGCCATCAGAGCTTCACTCCCCGGCTACGCAGCTCGGCGACGACCTTCTCGATGCCCTTACGGTCCACGGCCTTCAACGCCTTCGCCGTCAGGGTGAGGCTGACCCACCGCCGTTCCGACGGCAGCCAGTAGCGGTGGTTCTGCAGGTTCGGGTTCCACCGGCGGCGGGTGCGCCGGTGGGAGTGGGACACGGCGTTGCCGAAGCTCGGCTTCGCGCCGGTGACGTCACAGCGTCGGGACACGACTCTCCTCCAGTTCAAGCTTGACAGTAACGAGAACGGTTTTCGTTTTTACATCAGCCGTTCGGACGAGCCTTCACCCGGGGTCGCCCTCCACCTCGACCGACACGGCGGAACCGAGCCCGTAGCCGACCCCACGGACGGTGGAGATCACCGGCAGGTCGGCGCCGAGCTTCGCCCGCAAGCGCCGCACGTGGACATCGACGCTTCGGGCGCCGGTGAAGGGATGCCCCCACACTCGATCGAGCAACTGGGCGCGGGTGAACACCCGCCGCGGATGGTCGGCGAGGTGTCGCAGCAGGTCGAACTCGCGTCGGGTGAGAGGGATCTCGCGACCGTCGCAGTAGACCGTGCGCGCGTGCGGGACGACTCGCAGCAGGGGCGTGCCCCTCGCGACAGGAGGCTCGACACCGCCACCGACCTGGCGGGCGGCGATGCGACGCACCAGCCGCAGCAGGCGGGTCGCATCGGCGTCGAGCGGCCCCGCCACACCCGGCAACCGGATGGTGACCACCACGCCCCCGTCGTTTTCCACCGACACCCCCACCCGCTCGTCGCCCATCACGTGCCTATAATGACAACCGTTTTCAATTCGTGTCGAGAGGATTGTGATGTCGACGTCACCGCTCGCACCCGCCGAGCCCGGCGCCACGGCGGCCGACACCCGCCCGTCGTTGACCGTGCTCAGCGGTTTCTGGCCGTCCGCGACGTACGCCGTCGCTCGCACGCTGCTGGCGGCGAACCCGGCGCTGCTGCTGATCCGGCATGATCTCGCCGACCTGGCCGCCGGCACCGTGCACCGGATCGTGCGCGACGGTGCCGGCGTGCTCGAGGACGAGCGGATCACTCTGGCCCACGGCTGCGTCTCCTGCACGCTGCGGGAGGACGTGCTGCCCACCCTCGCCCGGCTGGCCCGCGCCCAGCCGCACCGCGACCTGCTGTTGATGCTGCCCGAGGTGGTCGAGCCCGAGTCGGTCGCCGCCGTCTGCGCGCACTGCCTCGTCGACGGCGCGCCGCTCACCGACCTGATCCGGGTCGACTCCTACGTCACCGTGGTCGACGCCGAGCACTTGCTCGACGGGCTGGCCAGCACCGACGACCTGAAGACCCTCGGCATCGCGGCCGCCGACAACGACGACCGGGCGTTGGCCGACGTGGTGGTCCGGCAGATCGAGTACGCCGACACCCTCGTCCTGTGGGGCGAGTCCCGCGAGGGCGCGTACGACACCAGCCGCCTGTCGGTGCTGCTGGAACGGATGTCGCCGTGGGCGACGCCGGTCCGCGTCCACGGAGACGTCGTCGACGCCGGTACGTTGACCAGGCAGCTTTGCCACACCCACCGGCACCGGCCGGAGACCCCGGGGATCTTCGCCCGCGGTCTACAGGGCTACACCCTCGGCGCACACGAGCCGGAGTCCGACTGTGGAGTTGTCTCCGCCGTCTTCCGGGCCCGCCGCCCGTTCCATCCGCAGCGCCTGCACGACGTCCTCGAAGAGGTAAACGCCGAGATGATCCGCTCGCGCGGGCACTTCTGGCTGGCCAGCCAACCCGACACCGTCATCGCCTGGGAGTTCGCCGGTGGCGGCCTGGCCATGGGCTCCCTCGGACACTGGCTGGTCAGCCTGCCCGAAGACCGCTGGGAACACGTCGAGGACCAGCGTCGCCTCGCCGCCGCCCTCGACTGGGACCCCTACTACGGCGACCGGCACCAGCATCTGGTCTTCATCGGCCTCGACGTCGACCCCGTCGAGCTGCACCGCACCCTCGCCAACTGCCTGCTCACCGACGCCGAACTCGCCGACGGTGAACAGATCTGGCGCACCTACCCCGACCCGTTCGCCGGCTGCTTCCCCCTCGGGGCGGAGGAGCTGGCCGACACCGAAGGAGCGCGACCCGCATGAAGCCTGGCATCCACCCCGATTACCGGCCCGTCGTCTACCGCGACAAGGACGCCGACTTCGCCTTCCTCACCCGCTCCACCGCCACCAGCGACCAGACGATCGAATGGACCGACGGCAACACCTACCCCGTCATCGACGTCCAGATCTCCTCGGCCAGCCACCCCTTCTGGACCGGCAAGCAGCGCCTGCTCGACACCGAAGGCCGGGTCGAGAGGTTCCGCGCAAAGTACGCCCGCCGCGGACCCCAGCAACCCCGATGACCGAGGCGCGTATCGACTGGGCGGCCGCCGCGCCCCACCTCGTCGACGCCGCCACGGCCGACCGGGCCTGGTACCAGGCCGTCGCCCGCGAGCTGGTCGCCCCCGGCGACCGGCTCGCGGTCGACGTCGGCTGCGGCGGTGCCGGCATGGCGCTCGCACTCGCCCGACACATGACCTGCGGCCAGATCCTCGCTGTCGACGCCGAACCGGCAATCGTGGAGACGGCCCGGGCGCGGATTCACCGCGAATGGGCGGACCCGCGGATCCGCATCGAGGTCAAGCTCGTCGACATCGATGACATCAACGTCCTGCAGGAGACGGCCGGTGGGCAGGCTGATCTCGTGTGGGCCTCGGCCATGGTGCACCACCTTGGTGACCAGCAACGCGCCGTCGACGCCCTGGCCGCCCTGCTGGCTCGCGGCGGGCGGCTGGCGCTCGCCGAGGGTGGCCTCCCCGCCCGTCATCTGCCCTGGGACCTTGGCGTCGGCGAGCCCGGGCTGGAGCTGCGGCTGCACACCGCCGAGGACCGCTGGTTCGCCCGTATGCGCGCCGCGCTACCCGGCAGCCGACCCATGCCGTACGGCTGGGACGAGGCTCTGCGCCGTGCCGGCCTGGATTCGGCCACGACCGCGACCACCCTCTGCGAGTTGTCCCCGCCGCTTGCGCCGCCCCAGCGGCGCGCTGTCGTCAACGGCATCGCCAGTCGCATCGGCCGGCTCCGCGACACCGGCCTGCTCACCCCCGGCGATCTGCACACCTGGGACCGGCTCCTCGACCCGGAAGATCCGGTCTGGCTCGGCAACCGCCGCGACGTGTTCCTTCTCGAGGCGCGCAGTGTCCATGTCGGCCGGCGCGGTTGACCGGCGATGACCGAGACCGCGCCCCCCGCCGACGCGTCGCTGCGGGCAATCGGGGTACGCACCACCCGGCAACGGCAGGCCATCCTCACCGCGCTGACCGGCCGGACCCACCCGATGACCGCCCAGGCCGTGCACACCGCGCTGACCGGTGCCGGTCACCGGATCGGTCTCAGCACCGTGTACCGCGCGCTGCACCGGCTCGCCGAGGTCGGGCTGCTGCACTCATTCGAGGTGGGCGGGGAACGCGCCTACCGGCGCTGCCCGGACACCACGCACCAACACCTGCTCTGCGACACGTGTGGCCTGATCACCGAGTGCCCACCGCACCTGGTGGACGCCTGGCTCACCGAACTACGCGCGACAACCGGCTTCACTCCGCACGCCGACCGGATCGACCTGCACGGGCACTGCGCCGACTGCACCGCAGCGGCGCCGTAGATCCCGTACCACGGCTTGCCCTGGGCGGGCAGTCACCGGGTGGTGCAGGCGGCGCAGGTGCCCATGATCTCCAGGGTGTGGTTGACGTCGGTGAACCCGTGCTGGTCGGCCGTGCGGCGGGCCCACGTCTCGACGGCGGGGCCGGTGATCTCGACGGTGCGGCCACAGTGCCGGCACACCAGATGGTGGTGGTGGGTGCGGCTGCACCGGCGGAACAGTTGCTCACCGGTGGGCAGTCGCAAGATGTCCACCTCACCCGCGTCGGCCAGGGCCTGCAGCGTGCGGTAGACGGTGGTGAGGCCAACCGCGGCTCCCCCCTCGCGGAGCTCCGCGTGCAGACGTTGCGCGCTGCGGAACTCGTCCGAGCGAGCGAGCAGCTCGACCACCTCCGCCCGCTGTCGGGTGTTGCGGACGGCACCGGGGATCGGATTCGTTGTCATCGACAGTCACCTCCTCCTTGCTCCGCCCGGTCCGGGTGTTCCGAGGATCGCGACGGTGATGCTAGCCGACAAGGTCACCGTGCCGGTCGAGGATCACACCGACGCAGGTCAGCGGAGCGGCAGGTCGGGCTCTCGGATGAGGTCGACGACAGCCTGCCGGTGGTGTGGTGTCTCGATCGGCCCGATCAGCGCTGGCCGTCCGCCCGCGCTGCTGAGCAGGAGCAGCGCGGGCGCCCGATGGCAGGCACCGAGGCAGCCCGCCCGGATCAGGACCGCGTTCCGGCTGGACCCACCGCTTCGCGGACGGCACCGACGTAATCCGCCGGAGCCTCCGAACCGCCCGCTCGGCGTAGTGCGTGGCAGCGATGGCCGTCGCAGTAGATGACGGTGACCCCGGCGTGCGCGTTGACGTTCATCGGCCGTCCGGCGGGCGGCGGAAAGCCATCAGGGCCTGGTCCGCCCTCCGGTGCAGTACCGTCGAGTCGGAGAAGCCGGCCCGCCAGGCGGTCTCCCGGTGCCAGCCGGCCGGCGCGGCGAACTCCGCGCAGACGAGACCGGCCAGGGCGGTTGCCCGCTCGCGCAGCAGCGGCGCCATCGACGGTTCGCCGGCCAGCGTCGTCCACCACGCGGTCCAGGGATCTACTCCCGTGTCTGCCAGCGACGGGGCCGTGGACGGTGCGTCCCGCATCGCGTCACCGACGAGTAGCAGCCCGCCTGGCCGCAGCAGTTGCCGAGCCTCGGCGTACCAGTCGCGGACCCGGTCTTCGGGCAGATAGTGCACGATCATCAGCGCCAGCACCACGTCGTACGGGCCACCGGCCGGCGCGAGCCACTGTGCGGTGTGGAGGTCAGCCCGGACGGTGCGCACGTGCGGCAACGCGGTGGCGGTCAACGCCAGCAGGAGCGGGTCGACGTCCAGCACGGTGACGTGCGCGCCGGGCCATCGACGCAGCACCGCTTCCGCGGTGGTGCCCGGCCCGCCGCCGACGTCGAGCACCCGCTCCGGTCGCCGCCCGTGAACCTCCTCGGCCGCGGCGAGGCCGGCGGCGAGAAGCTCGTCCCGACCCGGCTGGTAGTGCCGCATCACCGACTCCCAGTCCCGCCGCCACCGGGTCACGTCAGCGTGAGCGAGCATCGTCGCCATGATCGATCAGACCCGCACCGGCTCGACGTGGTCGTGCTCGTGCAGGCCGCCCATGTCCCACTCGGGGAACGGATCGGGCAGGGCCCGCCACGTCGGCTCCCCGGCGGCGACCTCCGGGTCGGTGAGCAGGCAGGCGGTCAGGGCGTCCCGCAGCCCGGCAGCGTCCAGACCGACGCCGATGAAGACCAACTCCTGCTGACGGTCACCGAACGTCGGATGCCAGCGGGACTCCAACTCGGTCCGCTCGACGGGATCCTCCGGCCACTGTCCCGACACCGCAACCGGGACACCGGCCGGGTCGCACCGCCCGGACGGACCTGCCTGTGACCAGAGAGCCACCGCGTCCGGCCGGCTGGCCAGCCAGAGGAACCCCTTCGACCGCACGACACCGAAGGCGTCCAGGCCGCCGGCGAGCAACTCCCACAGGCGCTGCGGATGGAACGGCCGGTGGTCGCGAAACACGATGCTGGAGATGCCGTACTCCTCGGTCTCCGGCACATGCTCACCGTTGAGTTCGGCCACCCAACCGGGCGCGGTCTCCGCTCGCTCCAGGTCGAACCGGCCGGTGTTCATGATCACCGCCGGTGACACCCGACCGCGCACGGCACGGACCTGCCGGGCGGCCGGGTTGAGCCGGGTCAGCAGCGCCTCCACCACCGTGAGGTCCTCCGGGGCCACCAGATCGGTCTTGTTCACCACCAGCACGTCGGCGAACTCGATCTGGTCGACCATCAGGTCGGCGATGCTCCGGTCGTCGCCCTCGTACGCGGCCAGGCCGCGCGCTTCCAGGGTCTCCCCCGCGTCGATTCGCGCCAGCAGACCCGCCGCGTCGACCACGGTGACCGTGGTGTCGAGCCGAGCCAGATCATCCAGGATCTGCCCGCCCTCCACCCCGAAGGCGAACGTGGCGGCCACCGGCATCGGCTCGGAGATCCCGCTGGACTCGATCAGCAGATAGTCGAACCGACCCAACCGCGCGAGGCGGGCCACCTCGTCGAGCAGGTCGTCGCGCAGCGTGCAGCAGATGCAGCCGTTGGTCAGCTCGACCAGGCGTTCCTCGGTCCGCGACAGCGCCCCGCCGTCCCGGACCAGCGCGACGTCAATGTTGATCTCGCTCATGTCGTTGACGATCACCGCCACCCGCAGCCCGTCCCGGTTGGCCAGGACGTGGTTGAGCAGGCTGGTCTTGCCGGCACCGAGAAACCCCGACAGGACCGTCACCGGCAGCCGGCCGGTCACGGCTGTTCCACCACCTGACGCCCCTTGTACAGGCCGCAGTGCGTGCATGCCCGGTGCGGCACCACCATCTCCTTGCGCGGACAGGGGCAGGGAATCAACTGCGGCACACTCGCCTTCCACTGCGCCCGCCGGTGACGGGTGTTCGACCGCGACATCTTCCGCTTCGGAACGGCCACAGGAACTCCTTCAGCTCGGGGTCACGGCACAGACTACCGGTATCGGTTTTCGTTTTCACAGGCCGCCTTGACCAGCCGGCGGCACAGGAGCTGTCACTGGAACACGTAAACAAATGCGCAACTGAACATGTATCGTTGGCCCCGAGAGCGAGGCACGCAAAGGAGGGCGACATGAGCACGGACACCATCCACCCCACCCATACCGCCGGACACCAGCACACGCACGGCCCCGAGTGCGGGCACGTGGGCGTGCGGCATCTCGGGCACGTGGACTTCCTGCACGACGGGCACCTGCACCACGCCCACGACGGGCACTACGACGAGTGCAGCGTCGAGGGGCACAGCCCCGCCGAGGCACACGAACACCGGCACGCCGAAGGCTGCGGGCACGTGTCGTTCGCCCATGACGGCCACACCGACTACCTGCACGACGGGCACGTGCACCACGCCCACGACGGGCACTACGACGAGTGCGCGTCAAGCGAGCACGTGGTGGCCGAGGAGCACGACCACATCCACGGAGACGGGTGCGGCCACTCCCCCGTGCTGCACGGCGACCACTTGGACTACGTGCACCACGGCCACCGGCACGCCGCACACGGCGGCCATTACGACGAGCACTGAACCCGGTTCCGACAGGGCTCGTCCCGCCCCGGTCGGAAGCCGGGGCAACTCAGGCGCCAGTCCGTGCTGCGGCTGCTCCATCGCCACGACACCAGGGATGGGCGGTGGACAGCCCGCCCGGGCGGGCCGGCACTCATGATCATTGCTACACCGGGGTGTCGGTGATGGTGCACTCCACCGCACCCGCGAGTCGCACCGTGCGATCGGCGAGGGCCGCGTCGGCGGCGTCGTGACTGGCGTAGACCACCGCCGCTCCGGCCCGGACCCGTTCGGCGAGCAGGTCGTGGACGCGTTGCCGGCTCGTCGCGTCGAGGGCGACCGTGGGCTCGTCCAGCACGTAGATGTCGGCGACCTGGACGAGCGCCTGGGCGATGAGGGTGCGCTGACGCTGCCCGCCGGACAGCTCACGCAACCGCCGCCGGGCCAGGTGGACGAGGTCGAGCCGCTCCATGATCGTGCTCACGGCGGCACGGTCGTCGCGATTCAGGCGTCGACGCGGCCGGAACCGACCGATCTGCACGCACTCCGCGACGGTCAGCGGGAGCGCGTCGATGCCGCTGGTGCGCTGCGGGAGCAGCGCCAGCCGGCAGCCGGCCCGGCGCCGGACGCTGCCCTCGGCCGGCTCCTCGACGCCGGCCAGCAGGTGCAGCAGAGTGCTCTTGCCGGAACCGTTCGCGCCGGTCACGGCGACCGTGGCGGCAGCCTCCACGCGCAGGTTCACGTCTCGCAGCACCGGGATGCCGGCGTACCGGAAGGCCACGTGCTCGACGGTCAGGACCTCAGCGCCCAACGCTCCCCCAAATGATATCGATTATCAATTGCACTATAGTCGACCCGGTGATGGCGTCACTCCTCGAACCGTTCACCGTGTCCTTCGTCGTCCGCTCGCTGATCGGCGGCATCCTGCTGGCCGCGGTGTGCGCCCTGGTCGGCGTGTGGGTGATCGCCCGCGGCATGACCTTTCTCGGCGAGGCGATGAGCCACGGCATGCTGCCCGGTGTCGCCATCGCATCCATCTTCGGCGGCAACCTCGTCGTCGGGGCGGCCGCCAGCGCGTTCGCCATGGCGCTCGGCGTCAACGCCCTACGGCACAGCCGCGAGTTCGGGCGCGACACCAGCATCGGGCTGCTGTTCGTGGGGATGCTCTCGGTCGGGGTGATCGTCGTGTCGCACTCGCGGTCGTTCGCCACCGACCTGACCGCCTTCCTCTTCGGTGACGTGCTGGCCATCCGGTGGCCCGACCTGCTGCTGCTCGCCGCCGCGGTCGCCGTCGTCGCGGTGGCCTCCGCCATCTGCTACCGACCGTTCCTGGCGCTCACCTTCGACCCGCGCAAGGCCCGGACCCTCGGCCTGCGCCCCGAGGTCGCCAACGCCGTCATGCTGGCCCTGCTCACCATCACGATGGCTGTCGCCTTCAGCGTCGTCGGCACACTGCTCGCCTTCGGGATGCTTATCGCGCCCTCGGCGGCGGCAATGCTCGTGGCGCGCCGACTGCCGGCGGTGATGCTCACCAGCTTCGGCATCGGCTCGGTCGCGACCGTGATCGGTCTGTGGATCTCCTGGTACGCGGCGACCGCTGCCGGCGCCACGATCGCCGCCGTCGCGGTAGCGATGTTCTTCGGGATTCTCGGCGTGCGACGGGTCACGACCGCAGCGCGACGCCATCGGTCATCGGTCCCCACGCTCCCCCCCATCCCCGCACCGGAAGGATCTTCGTGATCACCAGCACCACCGGAAGGCTCCTCGGCGTGGCCGCCCTGGGCCTCACGCTCGCGATCTCCGCGTGCGGCTCGACAGGACAACAACCACAGGACGTCGAGGAGACGCCGCACGGCTACGTCGAGGGCGCCGAGGAACTGGCCGAAGCGCAGTCGACAATCGCGTACGCGACCCGCGGCGCCCAGCGGCTGCGCCTGCTCGACCTGCGCACCAGTGCGGAGAACGAGATCGGGCTGTCGGTCGGTGCCGAACAGCTCACCGAGGACGGCCGCTTCGTCTACGTCGACGGCGGCGACCGCACCCTCGAGATCGTCGACGCCGGAGTGTGGACTGTCGACCATGTCGACCACGTCCACTACTACCGGGCACCGTCCCGGTCGGTGGGCACGCTGTCGCTCGACGCACCGGTCCGGACGATCGCCGGTTTCGAGGCCCACACCACGGTCGGCACCACCGACGGGAAGGTGACGGTCCTCGACCGACGCGAACTCGAGGCCGGCAAGGTCGCCAAACTGGCCACGATCGACTCGAAGAGCTCCACGCCGCTGGCCGTACCGTACGCCGAGCAGCTCCTCGTCGCCCTGGGCGACGATCCCCGGCGGCCGGCCGACCGCATCGTCGCCATGGACGCGAAGGGCCAGCCGACAGGTGCCTTCGAGGTGCCCTGCGCGGCGCCCCGTGGGTGGGCCGTCCTGCGTGGCGGCGCGGTCTTCGCCTGTGCGGACAGTTTCGTACGGGTCAAGCTGGAGGGCGACAAGCTCGCCGCCAAGACGCTGGCCTCCCCGCGGACACCGGTGGCGTCGGACGGGTTCGGCTACCGCCCGCGCAGCAACGAGGCCGCGGTGGCCGACCAGGCCGGCATCTGGTCGGTGAACGCCGCCAAGGCCACCCTGCGGTACGTGCCGGCCACCGGCCGCGAACTGGTGGCCGCTGCGTCACCTGCTGACGGCAGTACGGTGCTCGCCCTCGACGCGTCCGAGAACCTGATCAGCTATGACCTCGAGACCGGCAAGATCCTCGCCGAGAAGCCGCTGCGCGCCGCCAGCCTGACGCTGGACATCGACCGCGCCTACCTGGCCGATCCGAAGGCCCAGGTCATCCACGAGATCGACTACCGCGACGGGCTACGCACCGCCCGCGCGCTGCAGGTCACCGAACGACCGGATCTCGCCGTGGAGGTCGGCCGATGAGAGCACGACAGCTTCTCGCGATGCTCTTCGTCGGTGCCCTGCTGACCGGCGGCGCGGCCTGCGCCTCACGGGACGACTCCCGCATCGTGGTGACCACGAACATCCTCGGCGACGTCGTCAACGAGATCGTCGGCGACGAGGCCGAGGTGAGCGTGCTGATGAAACCGAACGCCGACCCGCACTCGTTCGCCATCTCGGCCCGGGAGGCGCACACCATGCAGACGGCCGACCTGGTCGTCTACAACGGCCTGGGACTCGAAGAGGGCGTCCTGCGCCACGTCGAGTCGGCGAAGGCCGAGGGCGTCCACACCGTCGAGGTGGGTGCCAGGATCGACTCGATGGAGTACCAGGACGGCGACGCCGCCGGCCTGCCGGATCCGCACTTCTGGACGGATCCGGAGCGGGTGGTCACGGCGGTGGGGCTGCTCGCCGACGACATCATCGAGCACGTCGACGGGGTGGACGCCCGCGCGGTGCGGGAGCGCGCGGAGGCGTACGCGAAGAGGGTCGGCGAGCTGGATGCGGACCTCGCGCGGCGGTTCGCCGCCATCCCGCCGGAGCGTCGGGTCCTGGTCACCAACCACCACGTGTTCGGCTATCTCGCCGATCGCTACGACTTCACGATCATCGGCGCGATCATCCCGAGCGGCACGACGCTCGCGTCGCCGAGCTCGTCGGATCTCGCCTCGCTGGTCACCGCCATCCGGACCCACCGGGTGCCGGCGATCTTCGTCGACACCTCACAGCCGGCCCGGCTCGCCGAGGTGCTCGTCTCGGAGGCAGACATCAACGTCAAGGTGATCGCCCTGTACTCGGAGTCGCTCAGTGAAGCCGACGGCGGCGCCCCCAGCTACCTGGCGATGATGCGCTTCAACGCCGAGGCGATCATCGGCGGCCTCTCCGGTTGACACACCCCCACGTCGGGCCGGGAAGCACCCCGTGTAGAGTTAATAGAAATGATTGTCAGTTGCAATTGAGGAGTAGTTCGTGAGGCATCGCAGAATCAGCGGCGCGGCCGCCCTGGTGGCCGCCACGCTGGCGCTCACCGCGTGCGCGTCCGATGCGGACGAGGGCAACGCACCGTCGGCCAGCTCGTCCGCCGCGGCCTCGGTGCAGGAGCCGGTGGCGATCACCTACGACGGCGGCATCTACGTGCTCGACGGCGAGGCGCTGAAGGTGGCGCACAACGTCGCCCTGCCCGGCTTCAACCGGGTCAACCCGGCCGGCAACGACACAAACGTTTTCGTCTCCACCGAGTCCGGGTTCCAGGTCCTCGACGCGGGCGCCGGCGAGATGACGGACATCAACTATGCAGGCCCCAAGCCCGGCCACGTGGTGCTGCACGGCGACCGCACCGTGCTGTTCACCGACGGCACCGGCGAGGTGCACAGCTTCGACCCGAAGACCCTCGCCGACGGCAAGCCCGAGGGACGCCAGTACAAGACCGCGCAGCCGCACCACGGCGTGGCCGTGGAACTCGCCGACGGCACCCTGGTCGTGACCCTCGGCACGGAGGAGTCGCGCCCGGGAGCTATCGCGCTGGACAAGGACGGCAAGGAGATCGCCCGCAGCGAGGAGTGCCCCGGCGTGCACGGCGAGGCGGTCGCCCAGGGCGAGGTCGTGGGCCTCGGCTGCACGGACGGCGTACTGCTGTTCAAGAATGGTGCCTTCGTGAAGGTCAGGAGCGCGGGTGCGTACGGCGCCGTCGCCACCCAGGTGGGCAGCGAGAAGTCGCCCGTCCTGCTCGGCGACTACAAGGTCGAGCCGGACGCGGAGCGCGAGTTCCCCGAGCAGTTCGCGCTCATCGACACGGCGGCCCAGAAGCTCCAGGTCGTGCCGATGCCCGAGGGCGTCAGCTACAGCTTCCGCTCGTTGGCCCGCGGTCCGCAGGGCGAGGGCCTGATCCTCGGCACCGACGGCAAGCTGCACGTGGTCGACCCCGCCTCCGGCAAGCTGACCAACTCGTGGCCGGTGGTCGGCGCGTGGCAGGAACCGATGCAGTGGCAGGAGCCGCGCCCGGCCCTGTTCGTCCGCGGTGACGACGCCTACATCACCGAGCCCGCCACAAAGCAGGTGCACCGGCTCGACCTCAGCACCGGCAAGGTCGTCGGATCGGTGACGCTCGACGCGGTCCCGAACGAGATCAGCGGCACGCTGTCGGCGCACTGACATCCCGGTGACCGGCGGTGGAGGCGACCTCGTCTTCACCGCCGGTCGCATCAGCGACAACCACTACGAGAGGGTGCGGATGAACGGCGACGAATACCACGACTCGGGCGAGTTCCTCGACCTGCTCAGTCTCGACGCGTGGCAGGCGCTGCGTGATCCGGTACGGTCCGCGTTGGCCGGCGCCGCACCGCAGGCGGGCCCCATTGTGGACCTCGGAGCGGGCAGCGGGCTCGGGACCCAGCTCATCGCCGAGGTGTTGCCGGCTGCGCGGATCCTGGCGGTCGAGCCGTCGGCCGTCCAGCGCGCGGCCCTGCTCTGCCGACTCGGCCCCGTCCCCGAGTTGCGGGAGCGGGTCACGGTGGTGGCCGCCGCAGCGCAGGACGTCCCCCTGCCGGACCGGATCGGCGGCGGGGTCGCGATGAACATGATCGGGCATCTGGCACCGCCCGCCCGTCGCGAGTTGTGGGGGCGGCTGCGCGACCGGCTCGCCGACGGTGCGCCCCTGGTGGTCAACGCGCAACCGCCGGCAGAGCCGATGGAGATTCCGGAGGCGGAGTTCGTGAGGGTGCGGGTGGGTGACCACACCTATGTGGGCAGCGGAGCGGCACAGCCGGACGGACCAGACACTCTGCGGTGGCGGATGCGCTACCAGGTGCTCGACCAAGACGGCCAATTGGTACGCGAGATCACGGCCGCCTACCAGTGGTTTGTCGTATCACCGGAGGCGATCATCGCCGAACTGTCCGCAGCCGGTCTCGACGCGGTCGTCGGCCCAATGGACGTGGTACGCGCGGTAGCCCGCTGATCCGGGCTTCCTCGCCGCCCTGCTTGCCACCAGTGGCAGCAGGGCGGCGATCTTTAGACCGAACACGGGGAGGTCCGTCCGGACGAGATCACCTCACTCCTCGCTGTGGCGGATGTCGCAGGCTACTGCGACATCCGCCAACAACTCGTCGTGACCCGACTCCGGCCCGGGTCAGATCGCGGTGAGGGCGAGGGTGGCGGCGTAGGTGCCGGGAGCGGTGTCGGTGGGCAGATCCAGCCGAAGACCGGCGTCCAGTTGAGCGGTTCCGCGGCCGGCGCCGATCCGAGGACACAGCCGGTCGTCAGGCCGGTGCCGCCGGAAAGACTGCCGGGCACCGTGGGACCCGGCGTCACCTCCTGCGCCGGGGGGTGCTTCCGTCAGCCCGCAGCGCTACGGCGGAGGTGTCCGACACGCGCACCCACACGGTTGACGACACCCTGATCGCGGCATCGTCGCGAAGGGACTCACGCTGGGGGCAGTCCTGACGCCGGTGGGGGGATGCGCCGGAAGTGCGGGTGGACGAAGACGGTGACGACGGCGGCCATGATCACCGTTCCGGCGACAATCGGCATCGCGCTCCCGAATTCATAGAGAGCGGTACCGGCGATGGGTGCGATCACGAACGTCAGGCCGGTGGTCGCGCCGGTGATCCCGGCGAGAGCGCCGGCCACAAGCACGGGCCTCCCCGCTATTCGGGGCAGACAGGCGGTCGCTCTGCTGCGGGCGCTGGCACGTCCGCAGCAGAGCGACCAAGTGCATTGCCAACGAGATCAGTTCGATGAAGCGACCCGGATGGAGGGGTTCAGATCGCGGTAAAGGTCAGGGTCGCTCGATAGACACCTGCCTCGGTGTGGGTGGGCACACGCAGTTCCAGCGTGGCGGCCAGTCGAGTACTGCCCAGGCCCTCTCCGGGTGTGGCGATAGCCAGGAGGCGGCTGACGGACAGGCCGTCTCCATCGGGGAAGCCGGTGGGCACGGGCGCGCCAGGCTCGACTCCTCCACCGGTCGCCTGAGCCGTCACTGTTGGTACCCAGCCGAGATAGCGTCCGGAGAACGACGCGTTGGTCGCCGCGAAACCGGAGCTCTGGCCGGATACGGACCAGCCCGGCGATCCGGACCGCGTGTCCGTTACCAAAACCGGCCGTAGCTGACCGGATGCCGCCCAGGACGTCCCGTCGGTGGCGAGCGTCATCGCCGGGAGATTGACCTCCCGGTCGTCAGGGTCGACGGACATGACCAGGGCTCCGGCGGAGTCGTCGATGGTCGCGACAATGTTCTGGGACGCACCGCTCGGGGGTTCCGGCTCCCCGCCGCCGTTGGTGACACGCACGGTCACGGGAGCTGATTCGGCGAGCAGCGTGTCACCGTCGTAGACCCGCACCACGATCTCCAGCCCATCCATCTCTGCCGTGGCGGTGAAGCGGTACGGACCGGTGATATTCGGCACGACCGACCATTCCGATGCCCCGGCCGCGCGCGTCGCCCACTCGTAGCGAGCATCACCGTGCGCCGGGTCGGTGGTGGCGGTCAGGGTCACGGCATCACCGCTGTCATAGCGGTCGGCGAGCCCGGTCACCGTCACTGTCGGTTTGGGGTCGGCAGCCGGCCTCACGGACAGCGTGAGGGTGTTGGCGGGGTCGTAGGCGATCCGGCCGGCCGGGGTGATGACCGCGACCCGGTACCGCGCGCCGTCATCGGCCGCGGACGCGGTGAACGACAGTGAGGCGCCGTTCTCGCCCGGCATCACGCTTGGCTCGGTCTCGCCGGTCCGCTGACGGAACCAGCGGAACTGGGTGAGCGCGGTCGGCGCCCCCTGGACCTCGGCCCTCAAGGTGACCTGGTCACCCACCTGGTGGTTGGTCGCACCAACGACGGTGGGGCGGCGGCCCGACGCACCGCCATGGTCGTCGATCACGATGGTCACCGGATCCGTGATCATCCGCTCGCCGTTGCCGAAGGTCACCTCCGCGCGAACCTGTGCACCGTTGAGGCCCTGCTCGGCGGTGTACTCGTGGTAGACGCCGGTCAGGCCCATGTCGTACCACTGTTCGCTGCCGGGCCACTTCCACTCCCACCGTACGGTGTCCTCGGTCGCGAGGGTGGGGTCGGCCACCAGGTCGAACTTCACGGTGTTGCCGGTGTGGTAGTGGTCGGGCAGCGCGCGCAGGAAGAGCAGTTGCTCGTCCGGGTTGAGCTGCCGCACCTGCAGGGACCGGACGAGCGGCCGGAAGAAGTCGTTGACCTGGACCGTCCTGCCGCTGTGCGCGTAGGTGCGGTAGGCGTCGAAGTCGAGGTGCCAGTTGTTCCACTCCGCCGGGATGTTCTCGTACCTGAGATGGCGTACGTCCTCGATGTTGTCCGATTCGGCGAGCACCACCTTGCTGGAGGTGTTGCTGGCGCTGGGCCGGATCGTCCAGGCGAAGTGGGTCAGGTTGTCGGTGTTCGGGTAGAACTCATCCAGCGTCAGGTCGAACGAGCTGCCGGCGCGGTAGACCGGCTGAAGGCCGGAGACCACCGCGTGGTTCCACTTGATCTCGCCGCGGAAGACGTCGGACTGGGCGATGACGATCCCGTTCTTGACGATCTGGAGGGCGTACGACGCGTAGCCGGTGAAGTTCGCGTCCGGCGGCTCGACGGACAGCACGTCGCCGTCCAGGCCCATACCGAACCCGGAGGCGCCCCACCGCCCGGACGAGGCCGCCGCGAGGCGGGCAAGCCGCATCGTCTCACCTTCCTCGAGCGCCCGGTTGTCCGTGAGCTGAATCTTGATGTCGTCGCCCATGTACAGGTTACGACCGTCACCGATGAACTGGCCCTGAATCGCCGGCACCGCGTTGGCGACGTTCAGACGCACCCACGGGGTCGAGGAAATGACCGTGGTGCCCTGACGGACGTTGGCGCGGATCTCCCGCGTGTTGTCGCTCGCCTCCACGCGGTACACAGCCGTACCCGTCGCCGCGTCCGGACCGAGGCCACTGAAGGCGATGCCGCTGCCGCCGCCGGTACCACGAATCGACCAGGTGACATTCTGGCCTTCACTCAACGTGAAGCCCTTCATCGTCGCGGTCATGGTCTCGCCCCCGACATACGACGCCTTGTCCAGCTCGACCGTGAACGGAACTCCCGACGGGTCGGTGACCTGGACGGTCACGGGATCTGAGGTCGAGGTCGCAGCCAGGTTGCTGACGGCCGGGACGAACCGCGCCGTCATCGAGTGGGAGCCGACGGCCGGAGTCGTGACCATGCTGGCCGAACCCGCGACGACCGGTGCGTGACCGATCACGTTGCCGTTGTCCCGGAACTCCAGGTAACCGCTCACGCTGGCGGGTACGACGTTCGCGGTCAAGGTGACCGAGTCACCCGCGGTCAGCGTGGTCGCCGACGCCGACACCGACGTCGTGGTCGCCACCTGCACCGGCGCGTCGCCGACGATGAACGTGTACGTCGCGGTGTCACTCACCGGCGCGGCGCCGACAGCGGCGCCCGCACGCACGGTCAGGTCATACGAACCGGGCGCGGTGAACGCCCAGTTGGCATGCATATGCACCCGCCCGAGAGTGAAGGACTTGACGTCCTCGTCGCTGGACCACAACCGCCGCACCTGCTGGCCGAGCGCGCCGCCCTGCCACACCTCGACATCGCCTGGACCCTCGACATCCACCAGCGTCAGCGTCGTGTCGTCGTTGTCGAGCGTTCCCGCCGGCACCGACTCGGTGGAGAACCCGGCCCACAACTGACCCGGCGCCTGGGTCTCAGGGATCATCCACACCGCTGCGCCCGCTGGCGCGACGAACTCATAACCGGCCGGCAACTGCGCCACGTAGGAGTCGTTGTCGATGTGGAACCACACCTTGTCGGCGTCATAGCGCGTACCCACGTCCGGTATGTCGGCCTTGCTGCCGAGTTGCAGCGAACCATCGTCCCAGAACGTGGCGATCGCGTCCGCGTGGACGTCGGCGATCACCGTCTTCTGCGCCGGAGGCGGGGCTGGCCCATCCGCCGCACCGGCCGAAGCCCGCGGAAGCAACACGACGCCCGTTCCCGCCACGGCCACTGCCAGCAGGGCAGCGAGGGCTCGGCTCATTGTCATAGGTCGGCGCATCCAACGCCGGAGAGGTTCCATGCTACGACGCTCCTCAGTAGGTGGATCGCCATCATCATCGAAAACGAAGCTCATTTGCAATAGCGAGCATCCGAACGATCATGGCCTCTCCTGCGCCAATCGGCGGACGCGACCAGTCGACCCCGGCGACGCGGTGCCACGCCCGCGAACCCAACCGACCGGGCCACCTTGCGCTGCCAATCGACCGGCGCAGACCACTGACCAACCACCGGGGCCAAGCAGGCACGATCACCGGGTTAGCGATCGGGCTGCATGTCCTCGGCCTGCTCGTCTCCGCGGTGGTGGTGATCGGTCTGAACGCTGCCGTCATCCCCCCATCGGCGACCGCGCATTACCTGTGGGCAGGCGTGACCGGTGGCACGATCTCCGCCGACGAGGTGACCCGGTACCAGATCGACTGGCAGATCCGTACGCCCGGGGTGCTGCTGGCGGCCTGGGTGGGTGCCGGCTCGGCGCTGTCGGGGTTGCCCTCCAAGTGCTGGTGCGCAACGCTCTCGCGGACCGTAAATGCTGGGTGTCTCCTCGGCGCCTCGGTCGGTGCGGTCGCCGTCACCGTCTCCGGCGGGCTCGCCGCCGCCGTGTACGCCGTCTCGCGGGAGCCTTTGTCGGAGCGGTGGCGGCCACCGCGCTGGTTGTTCCTGGCGTCCTGGACTCGGGCCGGGCTCGCCCCGCTGCGACTCGTGTTGACCGGCGTGGTGATGTCGTTCGGTTTCCAGTCGTTGATGGCGATGATCGTGTACTTTTCGCCGGACAGCAAGGCCACCAGCACGCTGCTGTTCTGGTCGATGGGCGACTTCGGGGCCGTCACCTGGGGGCGCTGCCCCCGGGTGGCGGCCGTGGTGTTCGCCGGCATCGTCCTGCTGGCCAGGCAGGGCCGGACGCTGGACGTGATGACCTTCGGCGACGAGAGGGAGTGTGTCGATTTCGGCTCTGTCTCACATTCGGTGGTGACGGAGGGTGCTGGTCAGCTGAGCAGGATTCGATGGCGCAGGAAAGCGAAGCCCGCTCGTCCGTACATTACGAACCCCTTCACCGGCCTACGACGGACGGCCGGTCACCGTTGCGGCTATGGGGTCGAACCGAACCTCGACGGGTCCGGGGTCCCCTTCACCGGCCTACGACGGCCGGTCACCGTTGCGGGAAAATGTCCCACTGGCCTCCGAACATCAACGCGTCGTCCGCCTTGGCCAGCCCACCCGGGCCGGCCTCCGTTCCGGGCGCGAGGACTTCTACCGGACCAACCGGGATCTCACCGCCGTCACCGGCCCACCCCGGCCAGTCCCCGTTGCGGGGGCTACTCCCCGGCCCACCCGGAGATCTCCCGCAGCCTTCACCTGCCCCGGACCGGTCTCCGTTGCCGCGCACCAGTGAGCCCCGTGTGAGCCCGGACGTTTGATCACCTGGCAATACTGAGCAGCATGGCCCGGGATCCGCAGGGGCATCTAGCTGGACAGATAGACACCCCTGCGGACTGCCAAGCACCCGGGCTCACGACCCGGATTCAACTTCTAATCCCAAGGCCGCAGGTTCGAATCCTGCCGGGCGCGCCTCCCGTCTCCTCGTCGTCAGCCTGCGACAACGCGCCCGGGCTGTCGCAGGAGGGCGAGTAGGCCGTGACCGTCCTCGATCCGGGCGTCCGGTCGCAGGTCGGGTGGGGACGGCTCGCGGTCGGTGCGGGGCGAGCGCATCAGGATCGCGGCGCCGGCACCGGCTCGACGAGCGCAGGCCACGTCGCGGTGCACGCTGTCGCCGACGAACCAGCAGTCGCCGATCGGTATGCCGACGGCGTCGGCCGCCAGCCAGGCCAGGCGGGGATTGGGCTTACGGAGCCCGGCCTCGTCGCTGTAGAACTCGGCCACGAACAGGTCGGACAGCCCGGCAGTGGCGAGGAAATCCCGATGTGCCGCCCCGCAGAGCGCGTTGCTGACCACCGCCATGGGTAGATCCGCGACGGCCGCGGCCCGCAACGCCTCCAGGATCCCCGGGCGGACCTGCCACTCCGATCGCCACGCCCAGGCGTACGCCAGCGGGGTCGCCGCTTCCTCGACCGCCGTGCGCGCCGCTCCGGGCCAGGTGCCGGTGACGAAGTTCGCCCACACCTGCGCGTGTGGCAGTTCGACGGGATCATCCGAGCGGCCGGCGTCGTCGCGCCACCGCGCGTAGGCCCGGCCGCCCTCGGTCACGTCGGCGGCGATCTGCTCGGCCGACACGGTGCCGCCGATCAGGTCGAACAACCGACGCACCAGTTCCGGTGGCGCCGGTGGCTGTCGTGGAGCGTCGGCCAGGACACCGCCGAAGTCCAACAGGAGCGCGCGGGGCGATCGCAGCATGCCGCCATCCTTCCGCACCCAGGCGCGCGGACCGAACAGCCGCCGCCAGGCCACGTCACCGTCAATCTTGGACAGTTTCCGTTAGCGCGTCACGGAAACTGTCCAAGATTGGCTCGGTCTGGCATGCGGCGTCCGAGGCCGGTGGTCAGTTGGGCTGGCAGGGGGTGCCGTTGAGCTGGAAGTCGGTGGGGCGGTCGTTGGTGCCGGAGTAGGTGGCCTGGAAGCCGAAGCTCACCGTGCCGTTCGTCGGCAGGCTGCCGTTCCAGGCCGCGTTGCGGGCGGTCACATTCCTGCCGGACTGGGTGACCTGCGCGTTCCAGGCGTTGGTGACCTGCTGGTTGCCGCCGAAGGACCAGGTCACGGTCCAGCCGGTCAGGGCGGCACCCCGGTTGGTGACCCGGACGTCCGCGGTGAAGCCGGTGTTCCACTGGTTGACCGTCCAGCTCACCGCGCAGCCCGCGGGCCCGGTGGTCGGCGGCGGCGTCGTGGGAGGCGGCGTGGTGGGAGGGGGAGGCGGCGGGGGCGGCGTGGTCGGGGGTGGCGTGGTGCCGTCGCGGGGCGGGAAGCGCAGGATACGGTCGTCTGTCGCGGCCGGTGTGCCCCGGCCGTCCCGGTTGCTGGTGGTGACCCAGAGCCAACCGTCCGGACCGTACTCGACGGTGCGCAGTCGCCCGTAGCTGCCGGTCAGTTCGGCGGTGGGGGTGCCGACGCCGCCGGAGGTGTTCAGCGGCACGTTCCACAGCCGGTTGCCGCGCAGGCTGGCCACGAAGAGCCGGTTCCCGGCGATCGCCGCACCGCTCGGTGACGCCTCCGCCGGGGTCCAGGTGAGCAGTGGGTCACGGAAGCGGGGGTCGTTGACCCTTCCCTCCACCGTGGGCCATCCGTAGTTGCCGCCGGCGACGATCAGGTTGATTTCGTCCCAGGTGTTCTGACCGAACTCCGTGGCATACAGTCGCCCCTGGGCGTCCCAGGCCAGCCCCTGCACGTGGCGGTGGCCGAGGCTGTATACCGGTGACCCGGCGGTCGGGTTGTCCGGCGGAACGGTGCCGTCGGGTCGGATGCGCAGGATCTTGCCGTTGCGGCTCTGCGGGTCCTGCGCCGACGCGGTCTGTCCGGCGTCGCCCACTCCGACGTAGAGCATGCCGTCGGGTCCGAACGCGATCCGGCCGCCGTTGTGGATCGCCGCCCGGTTCAGCCCGGTGAGGATCGGTTGCTGGGTCTGCGGTGCGGTGAGCCGGAACCGGGCGATCCGGTTGTCGGTCGCGGTGGTGAAGTAGACGTAGATCCAGCCGTCCTGAGCGTAGGTCGGCGACAAGGCCAGCCCGAGCAGGCCACCCTCGCTCACCGGAGTCACACCCGAGATGGTGACCACCGGCTCCGGCGCCTGGCCTGGGCGGACCCGTACCACCTGCCCGGTGGGTCGTTGGGCGACCAGCGCACTGCCGTCGGGCAGGAAGTCCATCCCCCACGGCACCTGCAGGCCGGTGGCGACCGTCTCGGGCCGGGAGAAGTCGAAGTCGCCGACGGCGAGCAACGCGGGTGCCGCGTCACCGAGGGCACCGGATGGACGTTCGGCGTTCGGGACCGCGCCGGCCAGGCCGGCGACGCCGACGCTGCCGGCGACCAGACCGGCGGTGAGTACAGCCCCGACCGCGAGTCGGATCTTCATGCCACCCCCTCATGCATAGATGCAAGTAAATCTAACACGATGCCACGCCGGCTCCGGATATCGCTGGCCCCGGCCGCGCCGCCGGCCGTACCGTCCACGCCATGCGCCTGCGCGAGGAACTGACAGCCGATCGGGACGCCGTGAACGAGTTGCACCGGCTTGCGTTCGGCAGCCACGGCGAGGTGGTGGCGGCGCTCGTGCGGGCGCTGCGGGACGACGATCCGGAGGCCCTCAGCCTGGTCGCGGAGGAGGACGACGAGGTCGTGGGCCACGTGCTGTTCAGCCGCGGCCTGCTCGACGCGCCACGTCGACTCGTACCGGTGCAGGTGCTCAGCCCGCTCGCGGTCGTACCGGACCGGCGGCGGCGCGGCATCGGCGGCGCTCTGGTCACCCACGGGCTGCGCCTGCTCGACGAGCGGGGCGTGCCGGCGGTCTTCCTGGAGGGCGACCCGCGTTTCTACGCCCGCTTCGGCTTCGCCGCCGCCGGTGGCCTGGGCTTTCGTCGACCGTCGCTGCGCATTCCGGCCCCCGCCTTCCAGGTGGCCAGGCTCTCCGGCTACGAGCCGTGGATGACCGGCACGTTCGTCTACTCGGCCACCTTCTGGCAGCAGGACTGCGTGGGGCTCCGCGAGGACGGCAGCGGCTGAGTGTGACGGATGGGCGACGTAGCGTCCATCCCGACGTCACCTACAGTCATCACGGCCACTGCCGTGTGTTATTCTCCGGCGTCGATCTCCGCAGCGCGCACCCGGATCGGGTCGTTTGTCGCAAAGGACGCCTTCCCGATGCCGGCCCTGCCCAACCCGATCACGTCGCCCACCACGGTGGACCGCCCGGCCGCCGGCGCGTTCGCGTTCATCTTCACCCGGTTGCCGGCGCTGCTGCGGCTCTCCTGCGGGCTGTTCTGCCTCCCGGTGGCGCTCGCCGTGCGTACCCCGCCGGTACGTCCGGAACTGCTGCTACCGGCGGTGGCGGTGCTGACCGCCTGGTCGCTCTGGTACGCGTCGCGCGCCTGGCGGCACGGCCTCGGCCCCCCACTCGTCGCCTTCGACGTGGCGCTGACCAGCGCGGCGTGCCTGGCGATTCCGGTCCTGGTCGCGCCTGAGGTGCTGCCCGGCGAGGCGAGTTGGATCGCCGTGCTGGCGAGCACCACCGTGATCAACGCGCAGGCGACCGCTCCGGCCCGGCTGTCCATTCCGGCCGGGCTGCTGGTCGTCGCCGCCTACGCCACGGGTGCGCACACGGCCGGAAACCCGACCGAGGCGTGGGCCCACGCGGTCACCCTGCTGGTCCAGACCGGCTGCACGGCGATGATGACCGCGGTGATGCGCCGACGTATCGCCCGCGCCGACACCGCGTTCGTGGCCGCGCAGCGGGCCACCCGTAACGCCACGGTCGCCCGGATCGCGCGGGAGGCGGAACGACGGCAGAACCGCGACCTGCACGACACGGTGCTGGCGACGCTCACCATGGTCGGGCAGGGCGCGGTGAGCGGGCCCTCACCCGCGCTACGCGAGCGGTGTGCCACCGATCTGCGTACCCTCGCCGCCCTGGCGGAGGCGCGCTCCGTGCCGCACGACGCGACGGCCCGGCTGGACGAGCGCCTCCGGGCGGTGCTCGCCCGGCTGCCCGGCCTGCCGGTCGCCGCCGACCTACCACCCTGCACGGTGGCGGCACCGGTCGCGGAGGCCGTCGCGGAGAGCGCCCACGCCGCGCTGGCGAACGTGGTGAATCATGCTCCCGGCGCGCGGGCGACACTGCGACTGCGGCGGTTCGCCGACACCGTCACGGTCGAGGTGAGCGACGACGGTCCCGGTTTCGACCCGGGCACAGTGCCGGCGCACCGGTACGGTCTGCGCGAGTCGGTACGCGGCCGGATGGCGACGATCGGCGGCCACGCCGACGTCGACTCCGCTCCCGGTCGGGGCACCCGGATCCGGCTGGAGTGGTCGGATGTCGGCTGAGCGATTGTCGGGCGGCCCCGATACGCGCGATACCGGGTTTCGGCGGCGGTACGGCAGGGCGGTGTACCGCCCGTGGCGGACCCGGTCGGGTCCGGTACCGGCTCAGCGGCTGAGGTCGGCGCCCGACGAGATCGGTGCGGTCCGGGCGGCCGCCGCGGTGGCCCGCATCTCCGACCGGGGCGCCCGGATCGTCGCGGTCACCATCGCGCTGGTCTGGCATCTGGCGATCGGGCTGCCCGCGGTGCTGGCCGCCGGATCGGCGCTGGCCGTGCCCGCGGTGGTGCTGGGTGGCTGGTTGCTCGTGGCGGCGCTCGGCGTGATCGCCGGCATCCGACTGCTACGCGACACGCCGCTGCCGGCCGCGCCGCTGGCCGGCCTGCTGCTCGTCGTGGACGTGGCGGTCTTCGCCGCGGTCGGTCGGTCGCATCTGTTCAGCCCGGCGAACTGGGTGTGGGGCACTCTCGCCTGGTTCTTCCTGGTGGCGCTCTGGGGGCGGCCGGTGGGCCGGCTGCTCGCCCTGCTGGCCGCGCACGCGGCCACCGCGCTGACCGCCGTCGTGCTGCACGGCGCTACGCAGGCCGCCGATCTGGCTCGGGCCACGATGGCGCTCTACGGCACGTCGTCGTTGCCGGTGGCGGTCTTCGCCGGTGCGGCGGCGCTCGCCGCGCTGTCCCGGCAGCGGGCCGCCACGGCGGCAACCACGAATGCGATGGTGGCCGAACGGGAAGCCGCCGAACGTGCCCGGCACGAGCGGGGCGAGCGGCTGAACCTGGTCAGTCGCGCCGCCAGCGAGGTGCTCACCGAGTTGGCCCGTGGGCAGGCCGATCCGGCCGACCCGGAGGTCCAGCGCCGCTGCGTACGCGCTGCCGCTCGGCTGCGACGCCTGATCGCCGAGTCCGACGACGTGCCCCACCCGTTGCTGCACGAACTGCGGGCCGCAGCCGATCTGGCCGAGCGCAACGGCCTGCCGATCGACCTGGTCACAATTGGTTCACCGCCACCGTTGCCGGTGCGGATCCGCCGGGGCCTGGCGGATCCGCTCACCGCCGGACTCGCGGACGCACGGGACTGGGCCCGGCTGACCGTCGTCTCCAGCCCGGACGAGGTGGTGGTCAGCCTCGTAACACCCGACCGGGAGGGCCCGGACGACCCCGGGCATCCGGCGGAGGACGACGGGCAGGTGGAGCACCTCTACGAACGGGACGGGAAGATCAGATGGACGCAGACGCGCTGGCACCGGTGACGCCGGGACGGCCCGTCGGTGTGGCGATCGTGGACGACCACCCGGTGGTCATCGACGGGGTGCGCGCCTGGCTCGCCACCGAGCCCCGACTGACCGTGCTGGCCACCGGTGACGATCCGGACGAGGTGTTGCGGACGGCACCGCAGGCCGACGTGGTCCTGCTCGACCTGCGCTTGCACGGACGGCTGGTGCTGGACAAGCTCGCCGAGCTGAGTTCCGCCGGACGGCGGGTGGTGGTCTACTCAGAACACTCCGACCCGGCGACGATGCTGGCCGCGTTGGACGCCGGTGCGGTGGCGTTCCTCGCCAAGCACGAGGGACGGGAACATTGTGTGGCGACCGTGCTGGACGCGGCGAGTGACCGGCCGTACGTCGCGCCGGCGCTGGCCGGCGCGATGGTCGGTGATCCGCGACCGGACCGGCCGATGCTGTCCGACAAGGAGCGTGAGGCGCTGCTGTTGTGGTTCCAGTCGATGTCGAAGGCGTCGGTGGCCCGGCGGATGCGGATCAGCGAGCACACTGTGAAGCAGTACGTCGACCGGGCGCGGATCAAGTACACGCGGGCCGGTCGCCCGGCCGCCACCAAGGCGGCGCTGCTCGCCCGGGCGATCGAGGACGGACTCGTCCGACCAGAGGAAATTGGTATCTACCGGTCGCGCGCGTCGACCGATCGGCCGACCCCCTAACGGGCGTCATGACAGCGGCGGAAGTCTCGGCGAGGCTCATGGGTAGATGCCGTCCGCACCGGAGGTTCCCGACGATGCACGATGACGCGTCCCCGTTCTTCATCGCACCGCACCGATTCGACGCGGTGGACGACGGTACCGGCCCGGTGCTGGACCGGCGGCACGAGCTGGTCCCGGCGAGCGGCGAGCAGGTGCTCGACCGTCACCGGGTGGACGTGGCCGGGTATCTGCTCGGTCCCAGCGACGCCTACCGCGCCTGGTCGTTGCCCGCCCCGGTGGCGCTCACCGTCACCGACCACCGGCTGACGTACGTCGGTGGGGACCGGCAGCGCACCGACCTGGGCGTCAGGCACCGCGGGACAGCCCGCCTGCCGGCACTGGTCAGCGGGCAGATCCGCTGGCAGTGGCCGTCGCGGCTGGAGTTGGCGCCCGCCGCCGACGGCAACCCGGCGACGTTGCTGGTGGTCTGTGACGCGCTGCGGACGATCCGGCAGCCGGCGCTCGCCCTGGTCGGTCCCGGCGACCGGATCGGCGAACTCGCCGGGCAGCTGCGCCACGCGATCGCCACGTTCCGGCTGGTCCGGCCGGAGCTGGTGGACCTGTCCCCGCCGGAGCGGGACGCGCTGGCCCGGCTGGCCCGGACCACGTCGCTCAGCGGCACGGGCCGGGTGCTGCTGCCCGGTGCCCTGCCGGTGGAGTTCCACTCCCGCGAGGACTACTACCGGCCGAGGCACGTCGACGCGCAGCCGTACGACGCGGCATCCGGCCAGCGGTAGGCCGCCGGCATCCTGCGGGCTCGACCTGTTCAGCGAGTCGTGGGACGCCGGTCGCCGGCGTCGAGCGCCGCCGCCTCCTGCGGGGTCGGCGCGCTGCCGCCGAGGTGCGCCGGCAACCACCACCGGTCCGCCGGTGCGGCCGGCTGGTCCGGGTACTCCCGCTGCGCCCGGTCGACAAGCGCCCTCAGCCGGGTACGCAGTTCCTCGGTCATCGTGGCGGGGTCCGGGTACCCGGACGGATCCATCGGCTCGCCGACCAGGATGGTGATCGGGGTGTGCCGGCGGGTGAGCGTACGCGGACGCCCCTTCGTCCACAGCCGCTGAGTGCCCCAGAGCGCGACCGGCAGCACGGGTACCTGCGCCTCGCGGGCCATCCGGGTGGCTCCGCTCTTGAGCTCCTTGACGGTGAAGGAGCGGCTGATCGTCGCCTCGGGGAACACGCCGACCACCTCACCCGAGCGCAGCGCGGCGACCGCGGCGGCGTACGAGTCGGCGCCGGCACGCCGGTCCACCGGGATGTGTCGCATGCCGCGCATCAACGGCCCGGACACCCGGTGCCGGAACACCGAGTCCTTGGCCATGAACCGGACGAGTCGCCGTGACTCGAGGGCACCAAGTCCGCAGAAGATGAAATCCAGGTAGCTGACGTGGTTGCTGGCCAGCACCGCCCCGCCGGTACGGGGAACGTGGTGGTCGCCCTCGACGGTGAGCCTGAGGTCGAGGACCCGGAACATCGTCTTGGCGGCGGCGATAACGGGCGGGTACACGAGTTCCGGCATTCCGGAACTTTACCCCGAGTAGGTTACGCACCGGTAGGGACGGTGGTCGCCGTGATCTGCGCCAAGCGTGGCCGGGTCACCCGTCGCCCGGTCGGGCGACCCGGCCACGCCGGTCACCCGGCGAGCGGGTGCAGGTCCACCCGGCCACGGGCGAAGGCGTCCACCCGGCCCCAGCGGCCGGGGATGTCCAGCACCTCGATCCGGCCCATGCCGACCGGCAGCCGCGGCTCGACCGCCAGGTGCCCCTCGTGCGGCTCCAGGCCGAGCATCGTCCGCAGCAACAGCAGCGGGGCCCCCGTCGACCACGCCTGCGGACTGCACGCCGTCGGGTACTCCACCGGGAACTTCGTCTGCTCACGCGGGTAGCCGCCGAACGCCTCGGGCAACCGTCCGTCGAAGTACCGGGCGGCGTCCAGGATGCCGTTGGCGATCATGGCGGCCTCCTCGGCGAAGCCGTACCGGCGCAGACCCCAGGCGCAGAACGAGGTGTCGAAGGGCCAGACGGTGCCGTTGTGGTAGCCGATCGGGTTGTAACGCACCTCGCCCTCGGCCAGGGTCCGCACTCCCCAGCCGGTCCAGAGCCGTGGCCCGACCAGGTGGTTGGCGATCTGCTCGGCCCGCTCGTCGTCGACGATCCCGCTCCAGAGCAGGTGGCCGATGTTGGAGCTGAGCACGTCGCACTGTCGTCCGTCGGGATCGAGCGCGAGCGCGTAGTAGCCGCCGTCCTCGACCCACCAGTCCCGGTTGAACCGCTCCTTCAGGGCCGCGGCCTCCCGCTCCAACTGGTCGGCGTACGCCGGGTCGTCCCAGAACTCGCGGGCCAGCCGCGCGCCGCGCATCTTCGCGTCGTACGCGTACCCCTGCACCTCGCAGGTGGCCCGGGGAAACGGCGGCAGCGTGCCGTCGCGGTAGGAGATGGAATCCCAGGAGTCCTTCCAGCACTGGTTCTCCAGGCCGGTGTCGGTGTTCCGCCGCTCATACCAGATGTAGCCGTTGCCGACCAGGTCGGCGTAGTCGTCGATCCACTTGAAGGCCCGGCGGCACTCCTGCTCCAACTCCTTGACCAGCGCGCCGTCGCCGCTCCACTGCTCGTACTCGTCGAGCAGCACCACGAACAGCGGCGTCGAGTCGACCGCTCCGTAGTACGGCGAGTGCGGTTGCTCCTCGAACGCGGCGCTCTCGCCGTACCGCATCTCGTGCAGGATCCGGCCGGGGTCCTCTTCCCGGAAGTCGTCGAACCGGGTGCCCTGCAGGGCCGCGAGGATCCGCAGCGTGGTCGCGCTCAGCTGCGGTGTGAACGGCAGCGTCTGCAGGCAGGTCAGGATGCTGTCCCGGCCGAACATGGTCATGAACCACGGCAGGCCGGCGGCGGGCAGGGTCTGACCGCCCAGCGAGAGCGGCGAGAAGCGCAACGCCGCCAGGTCGACGATGCACTTGCGGTACGTCGCGGCCAGCCGGTCGTGCTCGCTGTTCACCGTCGGCGCCTTGGCGATCCACTCCTCCAGGTCGTGCTGCAGGGCGAGCCGCTCGGTGCCGTGCGCCTGCAACCCGAGACGCAGGTCCCGTCCGCCCGGGCCGACCGCCAGGGTCTGCACGTCGATGCGGGTGTTCCACTGCTCGTTCGGTTCCAGGTGGATGGAGTACGCGAAGCCGTTGCGGTCGTACCGGGCCGGCACGGAGGACGAGATGATCGTCTCGCGCTTGAAGTTGCCCCGCCGGTAGCCCAGGCGCAGCCGGTCCGGCTCGGCCTCGGAGTAGATCTCACCCTTCTTGTTGAGGATCTCGTCCTTGACCTCGAACAGGTCGGCGAAGTCGCAGCCGGCGTCCATCCGGATCTCCAGGTCGACCGCCTTCTCGTCGTGGTTGAGGATGGTGATGTCCTCCCGGAAGCTCCCACCGACCGCCCGCTCCCGGATGATCGACAGTTTCGCGTCCACGTAGTGCGTGGCCAGCCCGGGCACCAGGAAGAAGCGCGACTCGTAGTACTGGAGGTCGTCGTAGGAGAGGGCGTTCAGTCGCTCACCGTTGACCGTGAGCACCCATCTGGAGAGGAAGCGGGTGTCGATGGAGAACAGTCCCGTCGGCTCCGTCGGTGTCGCCTCGATGTCCCCGGTGGCCTCGCTGACGACGAAGTTGTTGCCGTCGAGGATCCGTACGGTGTGGCTGGGCGCCATCACTGCACCCCCTTCCGGTAGCGCTGCGGTCCCCGGGCGTACGGCGACCCGGGGAAGATCCGTTCGACCTGCACCACCAGGCGGGCGTCACCGGTGACCGTCATGTCCCCCCGCAGCAGCGCCGCCAGCCCGTTCTCCCGGCCGGTGACCAGTTCCTCGAACAGCGCGGGGCTGGTACCGACCACCGTGTCGGCCTCCATGTCCTGCCGACTGACCTGGATGTCTCCCCGGTCGATCCGCACCAGCCAGTGCGTGGTCTGCGGCCCCTCGTGCAGGTCGAAGCGCAGGGCTCCGGAGGTCTTCGCCAGCAGAGGCTCGTACCCCTGCTGGTCGAGGTCCTCGAAAAACCGCGTGGTCGCGTCCGCCATCGGGCCCCTCCTCCCAATCGCTCATGTCCCGCAGGAGGGGTCCCCGAGGCCCGCTGACTCAACCTCACCCGCTTGGGGTGAGGCCCGACCGGCACGTGCTGCGGTGAAACACAGGACCGCGGGACTCGTGGCGCCGAGCGGCACGGAGCCGGCTCCCGACGGCTCGGGAACCGGCTCCGTTCGGCGCAAGGATCAGTTGTTGGGGTCGTCCGCGCTGATGTCGGCCAGCACCGACTGGGGCTCCCGCTCGACCGCCAGATCGCCCATGGACACCAGGCCGATCAGTCGGCCGTCCTCCAGCACGGGCAACCGCCGCACGGCGTACGTCCGCATCAGGTCGGCGGCGGCGACGGCGTCGTCGTACTGGCTCACCGTCACCACGTCCTTGGTGGTGATCTGGTTCAGCCGGGTGGTGTCCGGATCCATGCTCTCCGCCACGCCTCGGACCGTGATGTCCCGGTCCGTGACGATGCCGACCACGTTGTCGCCGTCGGTCACCACCACGTCACCGATGGCGGAGTCGCGCATCTCCTGGGCCGCCGCGACGAGCGTGGCGTTGCCGTCCATGGTCACCAACCGGGTCGTCATGAACTCTCCGACCGTTGTCATGGCGCCTCCCTCTGGGTGTCGGGCAACCAGGGGTCTACCCGACCGTCGCGGGCAGTAACGTGACCGGTCAGCCGCGCGGCGGGATGCCGTACAGGCGCTCCACGCGCAGCCGCAGCACCAGCCGCCTCTCGGCCACCATGGCCCGGCGGTAGTCGTCCCAGTCCGGATGTTCCCCCTGTACCGCCCGGTAGAGATCGACCAGCTCGGCGACGGTGTCGTCGCCGGGCTCCGCCGCGACCGGGGTCAGCTCGGCCCGCACCTCCGCCACCGCGTACGACCAGCCGTCGTCGCTGGCCACGTGGAAGCTGGCCCGGGGGTCACGGCGCAGGTTGGCGGTCTTCGCCCGCCCGTCGGTGACCGACACCCGGATCAGCCCGTTCGTGCGGTCATAGGCGTAGACCACATTCGACAGCTGTGGCCGCCCGTCGCGTCTGATGGTCGCCAGCACCCCCAGCGACCGACCCGCGATGAGGTCGCTGAGGGCGTTGCGGACGTGCTCGTCGGTCACGTTCTGCTCCGATCGGTCGGACAATCGTTCAGCCCTCGGCGGCGACCAGCTCGGCCAGCTGCACGGCGTTGAGCGCGGCGCCCTTGCGCAGGTTGTCGCCGGAGCAGAAGAGCGCCAGACCGTGCTCGACGGTCTCGTCGACCCGGATCCGGCCGACGAACGTCGGGTCCTGGCCGGCCGCCTGCAACGGGGTCGGCACGTCGGAGAGGGCGACGCCCGGGGCGTCGGCGAGCAGCTCGTACGCCCGCTGCGGGCTGATCGGCCGGGCGAACCGGGCGTTGAGCTGAAGCGAGTGACCGGTGAAGACCGGGACCCGCACGCAGGTGCCGGAGACCTTCAGGTCGGGGATCTCCAGGATCTTGCGGCTCTCGTTGCGGAGCTTCTGCTCCTCGTCGGTCTCCGCCGACCCGTCGTCGACGATCGAGCCGGCCAGCGGCAGCACGTTGAAGGCGATCGGCTGGGCGAACGAGCGGGGTGCGGGGAACTCCACCGCGCCGCCGTCGAAGGTGAGCCCGGCGGCGGTCTCGGCGACCTTGCGGACCTGCTCGTCAAGTTCGGCGACGCCGGCCAGGCCGGCGCCGGAGACCGCCTGATAGGTGGCGACGACCAGGGCGACCAGTTCCGCCTCGGCGTGCAGCGGGCGCAGCACCGGCATCGCGGCCATGGTGGTGCAGTTCGGGTTGGCGATGATGCCCTTGGGCCGGACGGCGGCGGCGTGTGGGTTGACCTCGGCGACGACCAATGGCACCTCGGGGTCCATCCGGAACGCCGAGGAGTTGTCGATGACGACCGCACCGGCGGCGGCGACCCGTGGCGCCAGCTCCTTGGCGGAACCCTTGCCGGCCGAGAAGAGCACGATGTCCAGCCCCGCGTAGTCCGCGGTGGCGGCGTCCTCGACCGTGATCTCCTCGCCGCGCCACGCGAGCGTCCGCCCGGCCGAGCGCGCCGAGGCGAACAGCCGCAGCTGCTCCGCCGGGAAGTTCCGCTCCGCCAGCACCTGCCGCATCACGCCACCGACCTGGCCGGTGGCACCCACAATGCCGATCCTCATGCCCGCGAGGCTACCCAGCCCGGTGCCCGGATCGGGAACGCTTTCCCACCGGCGGGGATTCCGGCGGCCGGGCCGGACCGGACCGGTCCGGGAGAGTCGCCCCTCGCCGGCCGGTTCCGCCGCAAGAACATCGTCGCGCCGCCCTCACCCACCGCAGCATCTCAGCCCGGTCACCACCGCCGCGACCGACGTCACACTTTGGCCCCGCGGGCGGTCGATCATGTCCCGGACGGGTGGTCGGTCAGCTCGCCGAGACCGGTGGCCAGCAGCTCGTCCCTGATCACCGCGGCGTCGCCCTCGACCACCAGGGTCAGCGACTCCGGACGCAGGTGCGTGGCGGCGGCCGCCGAGACCTGGTCCACCTGGGCGCCGAGCAGTTCCTCCCGCAGCCGGGCGTGGTAGTCGTCCGGCAGGTCGTGCACCACGAGCGTGCTGAGCGCCCCGGCGATCGCCCGTGGGCTCTGCAACTCGACCGAGAGCTGGCCCGCCCGCCAGGACCGGGCCACCGCCAGCTCGTCCTCGGTCACCCCACCGGCCTGGGTACGCGCGATCTCGCCGACCGCCTCGACCAGCGCCGGTGCGGTGACGGCGGTCTGCACGCTCGAACTGACCGCGAACCGGCCGAACCGGCGGGACGAGGCGAAGTCGCCCCGGATGCCGTACGTGTAGCCACGGACCTCCCGAATGAGGTGGTTGAGCCGGGAGGTGAACGCCCCGCCGAGCACCGTGCCGGCGAGCGCGATCGGCACGTGGTCCGGGTGTGCCCGGTGCGGGCCGGGATGACCGAGCCGCAGGGTGGACTGCACCGATCCGGGCCGATCGACGAGGATGATCCGCCGCTCGGGACGCACCGGCACCTCGATCGGCGTCCCCCGGTCCACCGGCCCACCGCCGGTGCCGGTGAACGCCGTGGCGGCGAGGGCGTCCAGGTCGAGCCGCTCCAGGTCACCGGCGACGACCAGGGTGCCCGGACGGATGAACCACTCCGAGTGGAAGACGGTCACGTCCTCCACGTCCAGGCCGGCCACCGAGTCGGGGTCGCCGTACATCGGACGGCCCCACCGGTTGCCGGCCCCGAACAGGTCGGCACGCAACGCCGCGTCGGCCCGTGGCCCCGGGTTGGCCCAGTCCATCCGCAGCGCGGTCACCTCGTCGTCGCGGACCCGCCGCACGTCGTCCGGGTCCAGCCTCGGGGTACGCACCGCCTCGGCGAGCAGTTCCACCGCCGCGCCCAGCCGACCCACCGGCACCTGCACGCTGGCCTGGAAGGTGTCCCAGTCCAGCCCGGTCACCAACTCGGTGCCGAGCGCCTCGATCGCCAGCGCGTACGCGGTGGCGTCACGCTGGGTGGTGCCTTCCTCCAGCGCCTTGGCCAGCACCCCGCCGAGCCCCTCGCGGCCCACCGGTTCCCGACCGGCACCCGCGTCCAGCAGCAGCATCGCCACGGCGAGGTTCTGCCCGGGCAGGTGCGCGGCGACGACGTCGCCACCCGCGACGGAGCGGCGGACCACCTGGGGAAAACGGTACGGGCGGGCCGTACCCGGACCGGGACGATCAGCGATCAGGGTCACCGGGCGATCCTCTCGTTCGCGGCTGCGGGGCTCACGGATGCCCACCCGCAGCACTCCGCCGGGCGGCACCGCCCGCTGCTGGCGCTCACTGCTTGTCCTGCGGAAGGTAGGTGAGGGTCACCCGGTCGTCGGCGCCGAGCACCTCGGCGGCCACCTCGGCGATCTGCTCGGCGGTCACCGCGAGCCAGGCCGGTAACCGCTCGGCCACCGTGGCCGGGTCGTCGAACTGGGTGGCGTACCGGCTCAACGCGTCCGCCCGGCCGTCCACCGTGGACATCTGCCGCCACCACGCGGTGGTCAGCAACGCCTTCGCCCGATCCAGCTCGGCGGCGGTGACCGGCACGGTCGCCAGCTCGTCGACCACCTCGGCGAGCCCGGCGGCCAACCGCTCACCGCTCACCCCGGGACGGGCGGTGGCGGTGGCGATCAGCGGTGCCGGTGCGTGTGCCAGATCCACCCCGTACGCACCGACCAGATCGGGCTGGGCGATCCGCTCACCATCGGCGAGCCGCTGGTAGAGCCGGCTGCCCCGACCGCTGCCGAGCACGGTGGCCAGCACGGTCACCACGTCGTATCCGGGGCTGCCGAACGGGTGGGTGCGGTGCGCCACGTACACCCGCGGTGCCGGCACCTCGGTGACCACCGTCTCCACCGCGGGGACTCCGGTGGCCGGCACGGCCCGCCCGTCGGGTGCCGCCGGGATCTCCGGCCGGGGCGGGATGCCGCCGAAGTACTTCTCGGCCAGCGCGACGACCTCGTCCACCGTGGTGTCGCCGACCACGCTGAGCACGGCGTTGTTCGGTGCGTAGTAGGTCCGGTGGAACGCCTGGAAGGTGGCCAGGTCGGCGGCGTTCAGATCGGCCATCGAGCCGATGGTGGCGTGGTGGTACGGGTGGCCTGGCGGGTAGAGCAGCGGCAGCAGCCGCAGCCAGGCGTCGCCGTACGGCACGTTCTCGTAGCGCTGCCGACGCTCGTTCTTGACCACGTCCCGCTGGTTGTCGAGCGTCTCCTGGGTCAGTGCCGGCACCAGCCCGCCCATCCGGTCGGCCTCCAGCCAGAGCGCCAACTCGAGGTGCTCCGCCGGGACCGTCTCGAAGTAGTTGGTGCGGTCCGGGTTGGTGGTGGCGTTGAGCGAGCCGCCGGCCCCCTGGACCAGCTTCATGTGCTCGGTCTTCGCCACGTGCGTCGAGCCCTCGAACATCAGGTGCTCGAAGAGGTGGGCGAAGCCGGTCTGTCCGGCCGGCTCGTGCCGGGAACCCACGTCGTACCAGAGGTTGACCGCGACCGCCGGGGCGGTGCGGTCCTCGCTGACCACCACGCGCAGGCCGTTGTCCAGTCGGGTCGTCGAGATCGGCCAGGGGTAACCGCTGTCGGGCATGGCACCGACGCTATCCGATCTTCCGCCTCGGCAGGCCGCGGGACGCCCCACCGGCGAGCCGCGTCGACGCACGGGTCCGAGGAGCGGACGGCGGCATCGACGGTGGGGCCCTGGGTATGCGGAAGACATGCCGACGCTCTCCTGGCCGCCGCCCGCCGTCCTCGCCGAACGAGCGGCACGGGCCGTGGCCCGGCTGCGCCGGGGCCGGATGCTGCACCCGGCCGGCCGGTCCTTCACCGGTGCGGTGCTCGTCTGGGGTACGCCCGGGCGGCCGACCGGTGTCCGGCTGCTCGACCGGCCCGGACAGTACCCGGCCACCGTCCGGCTCTCCAAGGGAACACCCACCCCGGGCGCCTGGCCCGACGTGCTCGGCCTGGCCGTGCGGATCCAGCGCACGACCGGACAGCCGTTCGACCTCCTGGTCAGCTCCAGCGCCACCGCACCGGTGCTGCGGCATCTGCCACTGCCGAGACGCAGGTTCGCCGGCACGTACAGCTCGGTCATGTCGTACCGCACCGGTCGGCGGCGGCTCTGGTTGGCCGTGCTGGCCGACCCGGAGTCACCCGACCTGGGCCGGGACCTGGCCGGCCTGTCCGCCGCGGTGGCGGCCGGCCGGCCGAGACTGGTCCTTGCCGTCGCCTCGGCCGCCGGACCGTGGCGGCCGTTCGGGCAGGTCACGATCGGCGATCAGCTCAGCGCGCGGGAGGACGCCGGGCTGGCCTTCGACCCGGTCGGCAACCTCCCGGAGGAGCTGCGCCTGGCCGGACCGCTGGCCTGGCTGCGCCAGCACACCTACCGAGGATCCCGCCGAGGGCGTGGCGCCACCGCTCAGTCCGGCGGTTCCACCGGGTTGACGGTCTGATCCGAGGTGCGCCGCTCCAACACCGTGTCGGGGGCGACGTTCTGGTTGGCCTCCCGGGCGTCGGACTCGGTGAGGATCGCGTCGGCCTGGGCCTGCGCGTCGTCGCTGCCGGCAGCCGCCTCCTCCGGTAGCAGGTGGGCGCGGGACTCCACCCGCTCCTGGTCGCTTCGCTCGTCAGTCTCGTCAGTCATGGCGCTCCTCATACCCCGCCCCCGTCTTCCCCACTCCGGCGAGGGCGGGCCCCTCGTGTTGTCCGAGGGACCCGACCTCGCCGGAGACCCGAGGTCAGCGGAACGGGCCACGCACCTCGTAGGTGATGCCGCCGGAAGAGGAGCCGGAGGTGCCGCGCTGGGACGAGAAGTACAGCCGGGTGCCGTCCGGTGAGAAGGCCGGCCCGCAGATCTCCGAGGACGACTGACCGGTGATGCGCAGGAACGGGGCGACCACCCCGGCCGGGGTGATGATGTTGATCTCCATGTTGCCGCCGTCCTCGGCCACGTAGAGGTCACCCGAGCCGGTGCCGGTGATGTTGTCCACCCCGGTCAGCGGTGCGGTGCCGGAGACCAGCGAGTCGTCGTACGCCAGGTCGATGCGTTGGTTGACCGCGTCGTACGCCCACACCCGGTTGTCACCCTTGGTGGTGAACCAGCAGGTGCCGTCGTCGTACCAGCAGCCCTCGCCACCGTTGAACCGCTTTGCGCCGGAGACCTGGCTGCGGGTCACCGTCGGCGACCCGTCCGGGTCCGGTACCCGCGCCCAGGTCACCGGGCCGCTGGTGGCGGACCCCGCGACCAGCACCTCCAGGGTGCCGGACGAGAGGTTGCCCCAACTGTTCGGCCGGAACCGGTAGAAGCAGCCGTTGCTCTCGTCCTCGGTCAGGTAGATCACCCGACGGTCCGGGTCGCAGGCCGCGGCCTCGTGCTTGAACCGTCCCATCGCCGGCCGCTGCACCGCGGCGGTACCCCCCTGCGGGTACGTCTCGTAGACGAACCCGCGGTTGACCTCCTCGCAGGAGAGCCAGGTGCCCCACGGCGTGGCCCCACCGGCACAGTTCTGGTTGGTGTTGGCGAGGATCCGGTACGCCGAGGCGATGCTGCCGTCGGCGTTGAAGCGCACCGCCGAGGCACCGCCGCCCGGGGTGATCTCGGAGTTCGAGACGTAGATCCAGCCGGTGCCGGCGACGAAGCAGGCACCCCCGTCGGGCGCGTCGTGCCAGGTGTACGACGTCCCGGAGACGGCCTGGCGGGACCGGGCGATCACCCGGCTGGTGAAGCCGGTGGGCAGCTGGATGCCGTTGCCGTCGGCGCTGCGCAGTGATCCGTATGGGCTGGGGCCGGGCTGGGCGGGTGCGGCCACGGCGGCGCCCGCCCAGAGGCTGCCGGAGAAGGCGGCGGCGCCACCGGCGACGGTGGCGCGCAGGACGGTACGACGATCCATCGGGGACCTCCGGAGGGAGCAGCGTTCGGTGGCGCTGAAATTACCGGCGGTTTTATCGATGTCGGTGAACACGAGACGAGGCTTTGTCGACGGGAGGATGAGCGCTCGGGCACGGTCGGGTACGCTTACCGCCGTGACGCGCTCGTATCGATGGTTTAGGCAGCCGGCTCGGCCGGTGACCTCACCATGATCTGACGTCACCGAATTCGAGCCGGCCGGGCAGGAGCTTTCGTTCCTGCCCTTTCGCGTACGAGCAGCCGGCTCGACCCGGGCACCGGCCCCGGGTGCGGTCGGCGGAAGGATGCCCACCGTGACGACCCCGGAGAACCACCGGGTCATCGACCAGCGGATCGACCGTGTGGTACCGCTGACCACCCCGGCCCTGCTGCTGCACGAGCTACCCCTGGACGACGCCCTCACGGCGGCCGTACTGGCTGGCCGTCGGGCGGTGGGCCAGGTGCTCGACCGCGCCGACGACCGCCTGCTGGTGGTGGTCGGGCCGTGCTCGGTCCACGACCCCGCCGCCGCCCTCGACTACGCGCACCGGCTCCGGGCGGCGGCCGAGCGGGTCGACGAGGACCTGCTCGTCGTGATGCGGGTGTACTTCGAGAAGCCGCGTTCCACGGTGGGCTGGAAGGGGCTGATCAACGACCCCGGGCTGGACGGCTCCGGTGACGTCAACACAGGGCTGCGCCGCGCCCGGGCGCTGCTGCTCGACGTGCTGCGTCTCGGTCTGCCGGTGGGCTGCGAGTTCCTCGACCCGATCACCCCGCAGTACATCGCGGACACCGTCGCGTGGGGGGCGATCGGGGCGCGCACCGTGGAAAGCCAGGTGCACCGCCAGCTCGCCTCCGGGTTGTCCATGCCGATCGGCATGAAGAACCGTCCCGACGGCAGCATCGCCACCGCGGTCGACGCGATCCGGGCGGCCGGCGTACCACACGTCTTCCCGGGCATCGACGTCTCCGGCACGCCGGCGATCATGCACACCCGGGGGAACGCGGACGGCCACCTGGTGCTGCGGGGCGGCGGCGGCCGGCCGAACTACGACGCCGAGTCGGTGTCCGGGGCGCTGGACCTGCTGCGCGCCGCGGGGCTGCCGGAACGGCTGGTGGTGGATGCCAGCCACGCCAACAGCGGCAAGGACCACCGCAACCAGCCCGCGGTCGCCGCCGACGTGGCCGGGCAGATCGCCGCCGGCCAGCGCGGCATCGTCGGGATCATGCTGGAGAGCTTCCTGGTACCGGGTCGACAGGATCTCGACCCCACCCGCGAACTCACCTACGGCCAGTCCGTCACCGATGCCTGCATCGGCTGGGACACCACCGACGAGGTGCTCTCCGAACTGGCCGCCGCCGTCCGCACCCGCCGCGCCACCGCCCCCTCCCTCCCCACCCCCGCCTAGTCCCACCTCGTTGATCATGAGGTTGACGGCAGTGTTCGATCTCCACGGTGCCGTCAACCTCATGGTCAACGCGGGTGGGCTGGTGGGTGGGCTGGGTGGGCTGGTGGGTGGGTGGGGTGTTTTGGTGGGGTGGGGGTGGGTAGGTCACGGGGGTGAGTGACGACGTACCCGTGACCGAGGCAGCCACGGCACCTACGACCCAGGCTCGGCTGCCCGACGCCATCCTGGCCGACGTGCCGGTGGTGGACACCGCCGCGCTCGATCCGCCCACCACCGACCTGCCCGGCACGGCCGCCGCGGTCGGGGACGAGGTGGAGACCGAGCAGGTGGACACCCGTCCGCTCGACGAACTGCTCGACGACATCTACCACGGTCAGGAGCGGATCAGTCAGGCGGACATCTACCGCCGCGCGGTCGCCGCGGAACTGCCGGCGCAGTTGCTGTCCCGGCTCAACGCGCTGCCGGAGGGCGAGTACGCGGCCGACGAGGTGACCGACCTGCTGGGTGGCTCGACGGGATGATCCGCCGGCGGCTGCCGGCGACGAGGAGAGGAACGCGATGACGCAGCGCGAGGAAGATCAGCACCCCCACCCGCCCGCGCTCGGCCAGCCACCGGAGGGGACGGACACCCTGCCGGAGCCGGACTTCGCCAACGAGCACGACCGCACCGCCGTCGACCGGGACATCGTCACCGGCGCCGACGAGGACGAGCGGGAACCGGAGTCACCCCGCGGCTGGTCCGGCATGCAGCGCTGAACTTCCGGGCCGCCGGAGATACAGCCGGAACCCGGAGATCGGTCGGACAACCGGAACGAGGTCGGCCCGGGATCCCGGGCCGACCTCGTCGCAGGTACCTACCGTCCGTCAATCCTCCCCGCCGCCACCCTCGGCCGCCTGCTGGGCCACCGCGTACCCCATCTGCAGGAAGTCGGAGGCCGCCACCGCGGTCAACGCCGTGGCGACGAGCCGGGTCAGCCGGGGCGCGAGCACCAGTCCGCCGGTCAGACCGGTCGCCACCCACACGGCCAGACAGAACGGGCAGCTGAGCAGTTCGCCGATGGCGTGGCGGGTGGAACTGCCCGAGTCGCGTACCTGCTCCATCACCTCACCACTGCCGATCGGCCGGTCGTAGCGGGTGAAGGGGGCGCGCAACGGACTGGTCACCGCGTCCTTGGACAGCAGCCGACTGAGCTTGTGGGTGGCGATGGCGAGCAGCACCACGTCCGACGTGCTGGGTCGCTCGGGCACGGTCCGTCCGGTCACCCGCACCAGGCCGGCGATCGCACCGGTCACTGCGGCGTAGGTGCCCATCGCCGCCAGGTAACCACCCAGCGGGCGGTGCTCGTGCGGCGCGTACGCCTGGCGCAACCGCGCCACCTTCTGCTTCAGATCGCTCACCCGGCCTCCTCTTCGGGTCACGCTACGAGTGCCGCCGCGGCCCGGCGGCGGGTCCGATCGGATCAGCCGGCCTGCAGGTTGTCGGCCACCTCGCGGGCCAGGCTGTCGAGTGCCTCGTCCGCCAGCCGGTCGACGTCCTCGCCACCCCCGCCGATCTCCAACCGGAGGCGGGAGCCACCGGCGTCGACCGGCTCCACCCGCAGGTCGGCCGACCAGTCGGTGCCTCGGGCGGTCCAGCGGGCGTGCAACTGCTCGGCCTCGCCCTCCTGGGCCGGGTCGTTCGACAGCAACGGCTCGGGCAGCCAGGAGGAGATCCGGTCGGGATCGGTGGCCGTGTTGAACACCACCTCCGGAGGCGCGGACACCCCCCGCTCGGCGTACGCCATCACGCGTCCCGCAGCCGGCTCGGATCGACCTCACGCCCCGGGTGGCGGGCGAGGTACTCGGTCTCCAGCTCGGCGGTGCGTCGCAGGTGATTGGCGAGCGCCGAGTCCGTGGCGTGGCGCAGCGTGTCCAGTCGGGTGCGGTGCAGGCTCTGCATCTCCCGGATGAGATCCTCCTCGCCCAGTTCCGCCGGATCGATGCCGAGCAGATCCGCCTCGGGCGCGGGCGTCGGCGTCCGGTCGTCGCCCCACTCAGGAATCCGCTGCTCGGGGCTCACCTCCGTACCGCCGGTGGGAAATCCGTCCGGTCGTCCCGATGCCGTCATCTCGCCCCCTCGTCCGTCCTGGGCTGGCGTCTGTACGGTTGCCCACCTCGGGTGTGGCCAAACCACGAGGCACTACGACACCGCGTCGGAGAAGGCGGCCGACTTCGGTACCCTCGTGGCATGAAGCGGCTCTGGACCCCGGCGTGGATCGCTCGCCACGTGGCCATGGTCGTGCTGGTGACCACCTTCCTCGGCCTCGGCTGGTGGCAGGTCAGCCGGGCGGCGGCGGGCAACGCCATCAGCTGGGGTTACGCCGTGGAGTGGCCGATATTCGCCGGCTTCGTGGTCTTCGTCTGGTGGCGCGAGGTGCGCCACACGTTACGGACGGCCGCTGCGCCGGACGAGCACCCGGCCGCACCGAGGTCCGCCGATCACCCGGCCGAGTCCGCCGGACCCGGCGGTGTCACCGCATCCGACGCCGGGCCGCCACGCCCGGGAATCCGTCGCCCGGTGCGGGTCGCCCGGGTCGGCGCCGGGCCCGGTGCGGACGACGCCGAGCTGGCCGCCTACAACCGCTACCTGTCATGGTTGAACGCCAATCCGGGCGCGAAGCCCGGTGACTATCCCGGCTGAACCGGGCCCGGAAGGACGGACGAGAAGTGCGCGCTGCCCTCACCCGCTACCGCGTGATCGCCTGGGTCGTCGGCGTGGTGCTGATCCTGCTGGTCGTGATCGGCATGCCACTCAAGTACGGCTTTGACAACCCGGTCGTGGTGGAGACCGTGGGCCAGGCACACGGCTTCCTCTACATGGTGTATCTGGTCGCCGCGTTCGACCTGTCCCGGCGGGCCGACTGGCCGCTCAAGCGGATGATCCTGGTGATGTTGGCCGGCACCGTACCGTTCGTCTCCTTCTGGGCCGAGCGGCGGGTGAGCGCGCTGGTCACCGCCGAGCAGCGGGAGCGCGAGCAGGAGCCCGAGCCGATCGCCGGCTAGCGACCCACCCTCACCGTCGCGGTCGCCACGGTTCGGTACCCGCCAGCGGGTCCTCCCAGCCGCCGTAGCTGTTCATCTCGCGGGCCCGGCGCAGCGCCCGGCTCACCTGGCCGAACTGGTGCTCGTCGTCGCTGCTGAACAACAGCTCGTCGCCGCCCGCCCGGCGACCCCACAGCTCGTACGCGGGTGGGCGCCAGCGGTCGCCCGCCACCGCGAGCAGCACCGGCACCAGGAACACGGCACCGAGCAGGAGGTACGCCCCGGCGGTGAGCCGTTGCAGCCCGCCGGTGAACCCGAGCAGCAGTCCCACCCCGCCGATCACCACCGTCGAGGTCAGCACGGCCCGGGTCGCCGCCCGGTCGTGTGGCCCCCGGGTGCTGTGCAGGTGGGTCAGCTCGGCGACGCGCCAACTGCTGCGCCCGACGGTGAACCGGTCGACCGTGACGATGATCCCGGGGCGCGCGTAGAGCAACGTCGGCCCGGTGCCGGCGCCTCGGGGTGTCCGTGGCGGTCGCGTCGTCGCGCCATCAGGATTCACGACCCCTCCTTCCACGGCTGGCACCGGTTCGATCACCGCCGGCCGGAGACATCGACACCGGTTGACGGGATTCCCGGCCGCGCGCTTCATTGTGGGCCGCCCGCGCCACTCCGGCTCGGGCGTTTGCGATGGTCAGAGGCCTGCCAGGGACAGGTGGCGCCGGAAACAGCGCAGCAAGTCCGGCTTGTCGGTCATAACGGCCCGGCATCCGACGTCATATGCCGGGAGCGACCAGTCCGACATGTCGCTGATAACCGCCTTGGGGCTGGTCGTGGCCTGCGTGCTTTGCCACAGCACCACCATTGGTCCCGGCTTTCTCTGCGGATGACAGGCGTCCCGTACTAGGTTGGGCGGGTCGGCTCGGCCGGCCGCCGTCCACCGGGACGGCACCGGGCCGTCGCCGTCGCGGAGCCTCAGCCGCCCGCGCCGGCCCTGGGAGAGGAGCATTCGGGCTCTTGTCGTCCCTGACGCACACGCTGCGCGCCCTGACGGCCACCGCCGTCACCTTGGCGCTGCTCATGCCGGCGACGGTGGCTCGGGCCGAGCCTTCCCCCGCCGAACTGACCCGGCGGATCGAGAAGGCCTCCGTCGAGTTGGAACGTGTGGTGGAGGCCCACAACGAGCTGCGGGAGAAGATCAAGGACAACCGTGCCGCGGTGGAGCGGTTGCAGGACCGGATCGGCCCACTGGAGCAGCAGGCCGAGCAGAGCCGCGAGGACGTCGGCGAGATGGCGGTGACCGCGTACAAGACCGGCACCCTGGGCACCGTCGACGCGCTGCTGCACGGCGGTGACTCCACCACGGTACTGGACCGGCTCGGCACGCTGGACCACCTGACCCGGCAGCGGCAGGCCACCATCGCCGGCTACACCGCCGACCAGCGGCGGCTGCTCGACGAGAAGACCCGGCTGGACGTGACGCTCAGCCGGCAGGCGGCGCAGTCCCGCGAGCTGTCCTCGGCGAAGAAGCGGATCGAGCGCGATCTCGCCAAGCTCTACGAGCTGCGCCGGCAGGCGTACGGCCGGGCGACCGAACGACCGACGAACCGGGCCAGCAGTGCCCAGGACGCACCCGCCGTCTCCGGCAAGGCCGGCGTCGCCGTCCGGTACGCCTACGGCGCGCTGGGCAAGCCGTACGCCTGGGGACAGGACGGGCCGGGCAGTTACGACTGCTCCGGGCTGACCTCGGCCGCCTGGCGGGCGGCCGGCCGGTCCCTGCCACACAACACCCGCATGCAGTGGGGAGCGGTGGCCCACATCAGTCGCGGTGAGCTGCGCCCCGGTGACCTGGTCTTCTACCGCAGCCTCGGTCACGTCGCCATCTACGTCGGTGACGGGCAGGTCATCCACGCACCGACCTTCGGCCGCAACGTGGAGAAGCGATCCGTGGACCTGATGTCGCCGTACGGCTACGGGCGGGTGCGCTGACCCACCGGCCTCGACGAGTCGATCCGGCCGCGTCCCGGCCGCCGACGACAAGCGGCGAACGGCCGGCGTCCCCCTATCGGACGCCGGCCGTTCGCCGTTATTGTCTCCCGCTCAGGCCGCCTGCAGACCCTCCGCCCGGGCCAGCTCGCGGAGCCGGCCGAGCGCCTGGATCTCCAACTGCCGGATCCGCTCCCGGGACAGGGAGAACCGCGAGGCCACCTCGGTCAGCGAGTGCTCACGGCCGTCCTCCAGCCCGTACCGGGCCCGCATGATGCCGGCCGAACGGTCGTCCAGGTGGTTGAGCAGCCCTTCGATCCGCTGCCGCTCCAACCCGGTGAGCACGATCTCCTCCGGGGAGGGAGCGTCGCTGTCGGCGACCAGGTCGCCGAGGTTGGTGTCGCCGTCGTCGCCGACCGGCGTGTCCAGCGACACGGTGTCCTGCGACCAGCGGACCAGTTCGTTGACCCGCTCGACGGTGACTCCCAGCGCCGCCGCGATCTGCTCCGGCTCCGGGTCGCCGCCCAGCTCACGGGTGAGCTGCCGGGCCACGTTACGCATCCGGTTGACGTCCTCGACCAGGTGCACCGGCAGCCGCACGGTGCGCTCCTGCTGGGCGATCGCCCGGCTGATGGCCTGACGGATCCACCACGTCGCATAGGTCGAGAACTTGTAGCCGCGTTCGTAGTCGAACTTCTCGACCGCCCGGACCAGACCGGTGTTGCCCTCCTGGATCAGGTCCAGCATCGGCATGCCGGAGCGGACGTAGCGTCGGGCGATCGACACGACCAACCGCAGATTCGCCCGGATGAACAGGTCCTTGGCCCGTTCCCCGTCGGCGACCAGCCGCTCCAGTTCCTCCCGGGTGACCCCGTCGGGGACGCGGTCCTCGCCGATCAGGTGCTCGGCGTAGAGGCCGGCCTCGATCGCCTTGGAGAGATCGACCTCCTTGGCGGCGTCCAGCAGCGGCGTCCGGGAGATCTCGTGCAGGTAGACTCCGACCAGGTCGCGCTCCTCGGCGACCTCGTCAGTTCGCATTCCGATGTTCTTGTCCACGGTGCCCACGGTCCCCTCGCTCGCGCCGGTTGCCCGGTTCCTTGCCATCCCCACGCCCATCAGCCCTCCCCCGTAACCTCCGCTGTGCCCATCGGTGCTGACATCTACACAACAGATGAGACGTGTCGGGGATTCCATGTCGTGGGTCGAAAGTGTCACGAATGCCTGATAATCCGCTGAGAGCAGCGTCCATGTTTGCTGTCAGCACCCTGCCTGGCTGTCGCCGGCAGGCACCTCGTGAGGTCGACGGATCGACGGATCGCCTTCCGTCCCGGTCCATGGCAGCACTGCCCGGCCGATAGTCGCAGCGACCCGGGTCACCACCGTGCTGCGATCCTGGTCACTGCCAGATACGCGTACGTCGACCGCTCGGTTCATCCACGCCGGTGGTAATACCCCACGCCCTGATGAACAATCCGCGCGCCGGTCCTATGCCCGCGACGACAGCGTGTGCCGGCCAGCTGTCTCGTTCCCGACGCGATGGTACGGATTCCGGGCCGTGCCGCCTTCGTCCCCGTCGCACCGGCCCACCACCCGCGGCCCGGTGTCCACCCGGATGAGGACGTCACCGGCCAGGGCGGACGGCGTCTCCGGTTCGGGCAGCGCGGCCGGGGCCCCGCCCCCGCCGACCGGTCACCGCACTAACCTCAGGCCATGGTGAATCGCAGTGTGTTGGTCACCGGAGCCACGGGCGGGCTGGGCACGGCGGTCAGCGCCGCCTTCTCGGCGGCGGGCTGGCGGGTGGTCGCGCCCCAGCGCCGACGACCGGACCCGATGGACGGACCCGAGGGCGACGCTCCGGTCCGGATCGTCGCCGACCTGACCGACCCGCGGGACGCCGCCCGGGTGGCCGAGGTCGCGGCCGGCGATCCCGAGGCGCCGCTACGCGCGGTGGTCAACCTGGTCGGCGGATACGCCAGCGGCGGCCTGCTGCACGAGACACCGATCGAGGACTTCGAACGGATGCTGACCATCAATCTCCGCCCGACCCACCTGGTCACCCGCGCCGCGCTGCCGCACCTGGTCGCCGCCGGCGGTGGCGCGGTGGTCTGTGTCGCGGCCCGGGCGGCGGTCGCGCCCTTCCCCGGGGCCGCCGGCTACGTGACCGCGAAAGCCGCGGTGCTCGGCTTCGCCGCCGCGGTCGCGACGGAGTACAAGGCGGCCGGGGTCCGCTGCAACTCGGTGCTGCCGAGTGTCATCGACACCCCGACCAACCGCGACGCGATGCCGGACGCCGACCACACCCGTTGGGTGGACCCGGCCGAGATCGCCTCGGTGATCCGCTTCCTCGCCTCGGACGAGTCGGCACCCACCAGCGGCGCCGCCGTACCGGTCTACGGACGGGCCTGAAGTGGGACCAGTTCCGTCACCGGAGCGACCGCCCCTGCCGGCACGGTAGCGGTCGGCTCGTTCCCGGCCGTCAGCCAGGCGTTCAGGTGCTCGCGGATCTCCCGGGCCAGTTCCTCGGCCGGGAGAGCCGCGTCGACCGGCACGAACGTCGGATACTCCGGCAGCGTGCGGTAGGCCAGGTCGGCAGCGGCCAGAAAGCCCAGGGTCTCGTGGTCGGTGCCCCGACGCTCGATCCGCCGGTACGCCTCGGTCGGCTCGACCGTCAGCAGGAACGTCAGTTGCGGCCGGGGGAAGAGTCGGTAGGTGGCCCGGATCATCCGCTCCCAGCGGTGCCCGCCGTGTGCCCGCAGACTGGCGTACTGGCAGGCCGCGTAGCGGTCCATCACGGCCACCCGACCGGTGCACAGGCCACCGAGCAGGGTCATCGCGATGGCCAACCAGCGCAGCACGGACTCCACCAGGAGCATCCCGTCCCGGCCGAGGAGACTCAGGGCATCAGGCCGACCGAGCCGGTGTGCCACCCGGCCGAGCCAGCGCCGGCCGCCGGCGTTGCGGTGGTAGGTGGCGGGATGCCCCGCCGCGGTGAGTGCCTCGGCCAGCCGGTGCGCCTGGGTGGTCTTGCCTGAGCCGTCGATGCCGATCAAGGCAATGGTGCGGAGCCGCCCCCTGCCACAGCGGACTCCCGTCGAATCGGGCGCTCCCGTCGATCTGGCCACCCTCGAAAGGCTATCCGACAGGCGCACGGTGCTCGCACCTTAGATCCGGTTTGCGCCCTGTTCATCCCCTTGCGCGCGCCGCGCAGGTGTGGGCAACCGGTATGCCGGGTACCGATCGGAGATCCCACCGGTGGCACCCCCGACGAGTCGACTGGAGAGGCGAGATGGCCGAGCGCGACGACGAGACTCTCCTACACACCCTCAAGAAGGTCGCCGCCGTGCTCAAGCAGTCCGAGATCCCGTTCGCGCTCGGCGGCAGCTTCGCCGTGTACGCGCACGGCGGACACTCCAGCGAGCACGATGTCGACTTCCTCATCCGCGAGTCCGACGTCGAACCCGCGCTGGAGGCGCTGGGGCAGGCCGGTTTCACCGCCGAGCGGCCACCGGAGGACTGGCTGGTGAAGGTCTTCGACGGTGGCCGGATGGTGGACCTGATCCACCGCCCGATCGAGACGCCGGTGACCGAGGAGACCTTCGCCGACACGGTGGTACGCCCGGTCGACGCCATCCACATGCCGGTGCTGTCGGCCACCCAGCTGATGGTGCACAAGTTGCTCAGCTTCTCCCAGCACTACTGCGACTTCGCCCGTGGGCTGCCGCTGGCCCGTTCGCTGCGGGAGCAGATCGACTGGGAACGGGTACGCAAGGAGACGCAGCACTCGCCGTACGCCGAGTCGTTCCTGGTGCTGCTGGACAGGCTGGACGTCGTGCCCTACTCCGGCACGGCCGACGGGAAGGGGAAACCGTGACCGCGCACCGCGACTCCGGCGCCGGACCGCCGGACGAGTACGTCGAGGCGGAGATCCACCGGCTGCTCACCGAGGATCCGGCCGTCGCCGAACAGGGAATCACCGTGGTCCGTACCGAACGCGCTCTCGTGCTGCACGGCGAGGTCGAGAGCGCGCACCGGCGGGAGGAGATCCTGCGCCGGGTGGCCGACCGCTTCCCGGACGTGCCGATCACCAGTGACATCGGGGTGGTCCGCACGCAGGCGCCCACGGAGATCGAGCAACTGCCCTGAGGGAGGTTCGATGGTTATCCGGATCGCCGCTGTGGGCGACGTACATCTGGACGAGGACGTGGTCGGCCGGTTCCGGCCGGCACTTGAGCAACTACCGGGCAACGTCGACGCGCTGCTGCTCGCCGGCGACCTGACCCGGCACGGCACCGAGGCGGAAGCCCGCTGCGTGGCCCGGGAGTTCGGCGGCCTGGGCGTACCGGTGATCGCCGTGCTGGGCAACCACGATCATCAGTGCGACCAGGTTCCCCAGGTGGTCGGGGCGTTGACGGAGGCGGGTATCACCGTCCTGGAGGGCGACGGGGTGGTGCTGGACTGTCCGGGCGGCCGCCTCGGCGTCGCCGGGGTGAAGGGCTTCGGTGGCGGTTTCGCCGGCCGGTGCGCCAGCGACTTCGGCGAGCCGGAGATGAAGGCGTTCGTACGGACCACGACCGAGAGCGCCGATCGGCTGGGCGAGGCACTGCGCTCGCTGGACTGCGACGTGCTGGTGGCCCTCACCCACTACGCCCCGGTGCCGGACACCCTGGCCGGCGAACCGTTGGAGATCTACCCGTTCCTCGGCTGCTACCAGCTGGGGCAGGCCATCGACGCCGCGCCGACCGCGCTCGCCCTGCACGGGCACGCCCACCACGGCACCGAGCGGGGCACCACCCCGGGCGGCGTACGCGTCCGCAACGTCGCCCACCCGGTGATCAAGCAGGCGTACAGCGTCTTCCACCTGGGCGACCACCTTGATCAAGGCGAGGTTTCCGGAGTCGCCGCCGGGGGTATTCAGCAACCATGGAGCTGATTCTCTGGATTCTCGCAGTCGTACTGGTGGTCGCCGGCATCCTCGCGTTGTTCCGCCGGCAGATTCTCTGGGGCATCGTCCTCATCGTCGTCGGGCTGCTGGTCGGCCCGGGCGGGGTCAGCATCTTCAGTTGATTCGGCGACGCAGGGCGTCGCTCACCGGACCCGCCGGGGTCGTCGCGACCGGTACTCCGTCCTCCCGACAGGAGTCACCGGGCGCGGCGACCCCGGCGTGCTGTCCGCCGACCGTGCCCGCTCCCGGTCGGCGGGCTAGCGCGCTCGCCGGTGACCACGGCCGCGACGACGGCCACCGGAAGGTTTGCCGCGCCCGCTCAGCGGAGAACCTCCGACCATGCGGACGAGTACGGAACAGATCCGACGCAACGGTGCCGGCAAGTGGTGGGCGCTCGCCGGTTTCGCGGTGGCCGTCCTGGCCGCCGCCGTGATCGGCAACCTGGCCGCCTCGGGCGCAGCCGACCAGTACGCGAGCCTCGACCGGCCCGCGTGGTCGCCGCCGTCCTGGCTCTTCGGCCCGGTCTGGAGCATCCTCTACGCCACGATCGCGTTAGCCGCCTGGCTGGTCTGGCGCCGGGTGGGCTTCGGTGTGGCCCTCGGTGCGTGGGTGGTCCAACTCGTGCTCAACGCCGCCTGGACGCCGCTTTTCTTCGCCGGTGACCGGTACGGGCTGGCGTTCGCCGAGATCATCCTGCTGTGGCTGGCGATCGGCGTGACCGTCCTGCTGTTCGCCCGGGCGAGTCGGGTGGCGGCGGTGCTGTTGCTGCCCTACTGGGCGTGGGTGACCTTCGCCGCGGCCCTCAACTACTCGATCTGGCAGCTGAACACCTGACCGGAGGGCCGGCCAGCCGTCGAACGGCTACCGCGGCAGCCATCTCCGCGATCTGACGATCGGCACCCCGCAGCGCGGCCACGACCGGGCGAACGCACCCGGGCGTGGTGACGACCACCGGCTGGCGGGCAGCGGCACGCCGCTGCCCGCCAGCCGGTCTCTCGCGCCGGGAATCTCCCTGCCGCTCGGCTCGGCCGACAGACATATCCGCTGATAGACAGGGGTCTCTCCGGTCGAGAGACGTGGGTCCATGGCCCCGGGCCAGGTTTCCGGATTGTTACTCGCTCGTGTCCGTCCAGGGGTGGACCCCGGGCGGATGCAAGCGCTTACATGTGAAAACGCCCATCGGACCGGCGCCTGGTCAACCGGATGTGATCCCGGCCGGCGCCGGACAGGAAGGAGGACGGCATGGCGATCTCTGCCAGGCCACGCCAGGCTGTCGCGATCGTTGGCGCGATCGGACTGGCACTCAGCGCCACCGCCTGCGGCACCGGAAGCAGCAGCAACGACGGCGGCAGCAGCAACGCCGATTCCGCGGAGTGCGCCCCGTACGAGAACTACCAGGGCCACTCCGGCAAGACGGTGAACATCTACTCGTCGATCCGGGACATCGAGGCCGACCGCCTGGCGGAGTCCTGGAAGCAGTTCGAGGACTGCACCGGCATCACGATCAATCACGAGGGAAGCGGCGAGTTCGAGGCCCAGCTTCCCGTGCGGGTCGACGGCGGTAACGCCCCTGACCTGGCCTTCATCCCCCAGCCCGGTCTGCTCGCCCGGTTCGCCGAGCGCAACCAGCTGAAGGCGGCCAGCGCCGAGACCAAGGCGATGGCCGAGCAGAACTACTCGCCCGACTGGCTGAAGTACAGCACCGTCAACGGCACCTTCTACGGCGCACCCCTCGGGTCGAACGTGAAGTCGTTCGTCTGGTACTCGCCGAAGATGTTCCAGGAGAACGGCTGGACCGTGCCGACCACCTGGGACCAGATGATCCAGCTCAGCGACACGATCGCGCAGAGCGACGTCAAGCCGTGGTGCGCCGGCATCGAGTCCGGTGACGCCACCGGCTGGCCGGCCACCGACTGGATCGAAGACGTGATGCTGCGGACGCAGACCCCCGAGGTCTACGACCAGTGGACCACGCACGAGATCCCCTTCAACGACCCCCGGGTCGCCGAGGCGCTGGACCGGGCCGGCACGATCCTGAAGAACGACAAGTACGTCAACGGTGGCTTCGGTGGGGTGCGCAGCATCGCCACCACCTCCTTCCAGGAGGCGGGTGTGCCGATCACGCAGGGCAAGTGCGCGCTGCACCGGCAGGCCTCCTTCTACGCCAACCAGTGGCCTGAGGGCACCCGGGTGGCCGAGGACGGCGACGTCTTCGCCTTCTACTTCCCGGCCATCGACCCCGGCAAGGGCAAGCCGGTGCTGGGCGGCGGCGAGTTCGTGACGGCCTTCGCCGACCGTCCCGAGGTGCAGGCGGTGCAGACGTACCTGGCCTCCGGCGAGTACGCCAACAGCCGCGCGAAGATCGGCGACTGGGTGTCCGCGAACAACAAGGTCGACCTGGCCAACGTCGCCAACCCGATCGACAAGCTGTCGGTGGAGATCCTCCAGGACGACAGCACGGTCTTCCGGTTCGACGGTTCCGACCTGATGCCCGCCGCCGTCGGCGCCGGGACGTTCTGGAAGGGCATGGTCGACTGGATCAACGGCGGGAACACCGCCGAAGTCCTGCAGGGCATCGAGAGCAGCTGGAAGTAGTTTCCGGTGGTGGGCCGGTCCGCGTGCGCGGGCCGGCCCACCGGCTCTACCGAGGACCCTGGGAGGGTTGATGGACTTCGACTTCGCCGAGCAGTCACCCAAACTGATGATGCTGCTGTGGGGGTTGGTGGCCTTCGCGGTGGTGGTGGGCGGCCTGCTCGTGCTGCTCGACGCGGTGCCGGCCTTCTTCGCGCGGCGACGCGAGGCGCGATTCGTGGCCGCCACCGCCAACGGGGCGCCGCCGCCCGGGCGGCCCAGGTCCCGCGAGGGGCTGTTCGCCACGTTCTTTCTGCTGCCGACGGTGGTGCTGCTGCTGATCGGCCTGGTCGTCCCGGCGCTGCGGACCACCCTGCTGTCCTTCATGGACGGCGGCAGCCAGAACTTCGTCGGCCTGGACAACTACCGCTGGATGTTCGCCGACGACTCGATCGTCCGGGTGCTGCTCAACACCCTGGTCTGGGTGACCCTCGTGCCGCTCGTCGCCACCTCGATCGGTCTGATCTACGCGGTGCTGGTCGACAAGGCCCGGCTGGAGGCGGTGGCCAAGTCGCTGATCTTCATGCCGATGGCGATCTCGTTCGTCGGCGCCAGCATCATCTGGAAGTTCGTGTACGCCTTCCGCAGCGAAGAGCAGGAACAGATCGGTCTGCTCAACCAGATCGTGGTCAGCCTCGGCGGCACACCCCGACAGTGGCTGCTCGACTCACCGCTGAACACGCTGCTGCTCATCGTGATCATGGTGTGGATCCAGGCCGGGTTCGCGATGGTGGTGCTGTCCGCGGCGATCAAGGCGATTCCGGCCGACATCGTCGAGGCCGCCCGGCTCGACGGGGTGAGCCCGTGGCAGATGTTCTGGCAGATCACCCTGCCCAGCATCCGGCCGGCGCTGATCGTGGTGGTGGTCACCATCTCGATCGCCACGCTGAAGGTCTTCGACATCGTCCGCACCTCGACCAACGGCAACTACGACACCAGCGTGATCGCGAACGAGATGTACAACCAGGCGTTCCGGTACGGCCAGAACGGGCAAGGCTCCGCGCTCGCGGTGTTCCTCTTCATCCTGGTGATCCCCATCGTGATCTTCCAGATCCGCAACCTGCGTCAGCAGCGACGGGAGGGCTGAGATGACCACCACCACTCCCCCGGTCGCCGCCGGAGCACAGGAGACCAGCGGCCGGCCGACCCGTGCGGGGCGGGTACGCAAGCGGCTGAACACCCACACCGCGACGATGGTCGCCATCGTCATCGCGGTCGTCTGGACCATCCCCACCTTCGGTCTGCTGGTCTCCTCGTTCCGGCCGGAGAATCAGATCAAGACCACCGGCTGGTGGACGTTCTTCCGCGATCCGGAGTTCACCCTCCAGAACTACCAGGAGGTGCTGTTCGGACAGTCCGCCTCGTCCGGGCAGCTCGCCAGCTACTTCGTCAACTCGTTGGTGATCACCCTGCCGGCGGTGCTGTTCCCGCTCGCCTTCGCGGCCCTGGCCGCGTACGCGCTGGCCTGGATCAACTTCCGGGGCCGTGACTGGGTGTACATCGGCATCTTCGCGCTCCAGATCGTGCCGCTGCAGATGGCCCTGGTGCCGCTGCTGAGCTTCTTCTCGCGCGGAGTCAGCCTGGGCGGCGTCACCCTGATGCCCGCCTGGAACCTCGACGGCGCGCAGAACTTCGCCCAGGTATGGTTCGCGCACACCTGCTTCGCGTTGCCGTTCGCCGTGTACCTGCTGCACAACTTCATCTCGCAACTGCCGAAGGATCTGATGGAGGCGGCCCGGGTCGACGGGGCCACCCACCCGAAGATCTTCCGCACCATCGTGCTACCCCTGGTTGCCCCGGCGCTCGCCGCGTTCGGCATCTTCCAGTTCCTCTGGGTCTGGAACGACCTGCTGGTCGGGCTCATCTTCGCCGGTGGCAGCGACGTCACCGCGCCACTCACGGTCCGCCTCGCCGAATTGGCCGGTACCCGTGGCAACGAGTGGCAACGGTTGACCGCCGGAGCGTTCGTCTCGATCGTCGTACCGCTGATCGTGTTCCTGTCGTTGCAGCGCTACTTCGTTCGTGGGCTGCTCGCCGGCAGCGTCAAGGGTTGATCCGCCGTGGTGCCGCCGCCGTCGGCGGCGGCACCACGCGGGACGTGAACGGGGTGTCACGTGACGAAGATCGACGATGTCGCCCGGCTGGCCGGCGTCTCCACGGCCACCGTCTCCCGGGCGCTGCGCGGGCTGCCGACGGTGTCCGCGGCGACCCGCAGCCGGGTGCTCGCCGCCGCCGAGCAGTTGCAGTACGCCGTGTCGCCGAGCGCCTCACGGCTGGCGGGTGGCCGGACCGGCACCGTCGCGGTGGTGGTTCCCCGGATCACCCGGTGGTTCTTCGGGGTGGTCGTCGAGGCGGCCGAGGGTTTCTTCCACCGGGCCGGATACGACCTGCTGCTGCACAACCTGGGTGGGCGGGAGCAGAACAGGCAGCGCGTCCTGCACGCCACCCACCTGCACAAGCGGGTGGACGCGATCATGCTGGTCGCCACCCCGCTGCGGGCCACCGACGTGACCGCCCTGGCCGCGCTCGACCTGCCCGGCGTCACCATCAGCTCCGGTACCACCGTGCCGGGCTGGCCCTGCGTGCGGATCGACGACGTGGCGGCGGCGCGGACCGCCACCCGGCACCTGCTGGATCTGGGGCACCGCCGGATCGCGCACATCTCTGGTGATCCCGACGACGAACTCGCCTTCAGCGCCCATCTGGACCGGCGCCGGGGGCATCAGGAGGCGTTGCGCGCGGCCGGGTTGCAGCCGGACCCGAGCCTCGACGTGGAGTCGAGTTTCGACATCGCCGGCGGCACCCGGGCCACCGAGGAACTGCTCCGCCGGGGCGACCCACCGACGGCCATCTTCGCCGCCTGCGACGAGATGGCGATGGGTGCGCTGACCGCACTGCGCGACGCCGGCCTGCGGGTACCCCAGGACGTCAGCGTGATCGGCATCGACGACCACGCCCTCTCCGGGGTGCTGGGGTTGAGCACCATCGCCCAACCGGCGGCGGAGCAGGGCCGGTTGGCCGCGCAACTGCTGCTCGACCCGCTCTGCGGGCGGGCCCTCGACAACGACGTGAGCAAACCCGATTCGTCGGTGATCCTGGACACTCGGCTGGTCGTACGTGATTCGACCGCGCCCGCCCGGGCAAACTGAACGACAGCCAGCACGCCGTCGGGGCCAACCGGGCCGGACGGCTCGACCACGGGAGTACGCCCTGAACCACGACGCGACGCAGCAGACCCCACCGACCGGATGGTGGACGGAGGCGGTGATCTACCAGATCTACCCCCGCTCGTTCGCCGACTCGGGTGGTGACGGGATCGGCGACCTGCCCGGGATCACCGCCCGCCTCGACCATCTGGCGGAGTTGGGTGTCGACGCGGTCTGGCTCTCCCCGTTCTATCCGTCCCCGCAGGCCGACGCCGGCTACGACGTGGCCGACTACCGGGACGTCGAGCCGCTGTTCGGCACGCTCGCCGATGCCGACGACCTGATCGCGAAGGCCCATGCCAACGGGTTGCGGGTGATCGTCGACCTGGTGCCCAATCACACCTCCTCGGCCCACGCCTGGTTCCAGGCCGCCCTGGCCGCCGGTCCCGGCAGTGCCGAGCGGGGACGGTACGTCTTCCGCGAGGGTCGCGGACCGGGCGGCGCGGAGCCGCCAAACGACTGGCAGAGCGTCTTCGGTGGCCCGGCCTGGACCCGGCTGCCGGACGGCCAGTGGTACCTGCACCTGTTCGACACCGCCCAGCCCGACCTGAACTGGGACAACCCCGACGTCCGCACCGAGTTCCTGGACGTGCTGCGGTTCTGGTTGGACCGGGGCGTGGACGGCTTCCGGGTCGATGTGGCGCACGGTCTGGTCAAGCAGGCCGATCTGGCCGACTGGCAGGATCCGCAGGAGATCCTCTCCGGGCAGGAGGCGGACAAGCCCCGCCCGCCGATGTGGGACCAGGACGGCGTGCACGAGGTCTACCGCGACTGGCGACGGCTGCTGGACGGCTACCCCGGCGAGCGGATCCTGGTGGCCGAGGCGTGGGTGGAGCCGGCGGAGCGGTTGGCCCGATACGTACGTCCCGACGAGATGCACCAGGCGTTCAACTTCGAGTACCTGCTCGCCTCCTGGACGGCCCCGGCCCAGTACGCGGTGATCACGCGATCGCTGGAGGCCACCGACGCGGTCGGCGCGCCCACCACCTGGGTGCTCTCCAACCACGACGTGGTGCGACACGCCTCCCGGCTCGGGCTGCCGATCGGTGCGCCCCGACCGAACGGCATCGGGATCGGCGACGAGCAGCCGGACGCCGCCACCGGGCTGCGTCGGGCCCGGGCGGCCACCCTGCTGATGCTGGCCCTGCCCGGCTCGGCCTACCTCTACCAGGGTGAGGAACTCGGGTTGCCGGAGCACACCACCCTGCCCGACGCAGCACGGCAGGACCCGACCTGGGAACGCAGCGGGCACACCCAGCGGGGCCGCGACGGGTGCCGGGTGCCGATCCCGTGGGAGGCCGACGCGCCCTCGTACGGCTTCGGGCCGACCGACGCGAGCTGGCTGCCGCAGCCGCCGGTCTGGGCCGAGTACGCGCTGGACCGTCAGCGCGGGGTGCCCGGCTCGACGTACGAGCTGTACCGGGAGGCGTTGCAGCTACGCCGCGCGTACGGGCTCGGTCGGGGCACCCTGGAGTGGCTCTCCTCCACCGACGAGGTGTTGACCTTCCGCAACGGCGACCTGGTGGTGTCCACCAACTTCGGTGCCGCCGCCGCCCCGGTGCCCGAGGGCGAGGTGGTGCACAGCAGCGCACCGCTGAACGAGGACGGATCGGTGCCCACGGACGTGACCGTATGGGTCAAGGTCTAGCCAGCGAGTCGGGTGCGGAATCGCCGCTGGGCGGGGGTTCCGCACCCGGATCCTTCTGAGCGCGGGTGTGCAGCAGCTGCCGGACGTCGGCGATGTCCTTCGGTGAGGTGCGGGCGGCGAGCCAGTACATGACACCGGTGGGGATGAAGAAGAGCTGGAAGGCGGCCAGCCCGACGGCGTAGTTCAGCGGCGGCGGGAAGGCCACCCGCAGCCCGTGGAACGCCACCCCGACCAGGCCGTTGCCGGCTGCCCGCCCCACCCCGTTGACCAGGTTGCCGAGGCTGTAGACCGTGCCCCGGTTCTCCGGCGGGTTGACGTCGGCGATCAACGCGAACCAGTTCGGCGAGTTCGCCGAGGTGAGCGCCAGGGCCAGCAACGCGGCCAGCAGACTCAACCCGACCGTCGGCTCGCTGAACACGCTGCCCAGCACCGCACCGACGACCGCGCCGGTGCCGGCCCCGTCGGGCACCTCGATGCGGATCGGTACGAAGAACAACACCAGGTAGAACGGGAGCGCCGCGAAGATGCCGACGGAGGCGACCAACGCCCGGCCCGAGGGCGTACGCCGTTGCAGCGCGTCGCCGACCAGCCCGCCGACGATGGAGAACACCCCACCGAGCTGGAACAGCGCGGCGAAGACGGCGCCCACTACGATGGCGGTCGCCGCGGTGTACCCCTGCTCCTCGGCCCGCTCACGGAAGAGCACCGGCAGCCAGACCAGCGAGCCGAAGGCGGCCTGCGCGGTGAGTCCCTGGAGGATGAGCCACCGGTTGGTCCGCCGACCCAGGATGACCGGCAGGTCGGCCCGGCTGATCCGGTAGTCGTACTCGTCACCGGCGGCGAGCGCGGCGGCCAGTGCCGGCTCGCTCTGACCGCGCCGGATGTCGTACGTGAACAGGTAGGCCGCCGTGGCGACCAGACCGACCACGGTGAGCACCAGGAACGGCCGACGCCAGTCGGTCGCGCCGAGCAGCCCGCCGACGAGGCCGCCGGCCACCGTGCCGACCCCCTGGGAGAGCCCCCAGAAGCTCATCACCAGGCCCCGACGACGAGGCGTGATCAGATCGGTGACGACCGAGTAACCGACCGACCCGACCGCGCCCAGACCCACCGCGGCGAGCAGTTGCGCGGTCAGGAAGGTGGGGTAGTTACCGGCCAGTGCGCTGCCGCCCGTACCGGCCGCCCACAGCAGTGTGCCGATCATCAGCAACGGCTTGCGGTTGGTGCGGTCGCCGAAGTACGCCCAACCCACCGCCGCCACCGCGCTGACCAGGAAGCTGATCGCGGTGACCAGGCCGAGCAGCCGTTGCGGCACGTCGAAGGACTCGGCGATCGCACCGTACAGCGGGGGCACCAGACCGATCGCCACGTTGTCCAGCGAGGCGAGCAGCACGAAGACCACGACGCTGTAGAGCCGACGCGGCGCGCTGCTGCCCCACACCCGCGCGGGTCCGCCTGTGGTCGAGGTCATGCGGGCAGCCAACCAGGGCGGGATAACGAGCCGATCACCGGGTCACCTCGCGGCGCGGCCGAGATCGTGCTCGGTCCCGGATCGGGTGGCTCCTCGTCACGCGGACACCACCCGACCCGGGAACGGCGTGATCACCCCTGGGACAACCGGTCCAGATGGCGTTCCCGGGCCTGCGCGTAGCGCTCCCGGATGCCGGGCACCGGTTCGGCGGCGTGCTCCTCGGTGCCGGCCGGTGTCCAGGACGGCGGTTCCCCCGTGCCCAGAGCCAACCACGCGGCCTGCCGGGCGGCACCGTCGGCGACGTACTCGCCGGGCGGTGGGACCACCACCGGGCAGCCGAAGACCTGCGCCGCGATGCGACGCACCGCCGCCGAGCGGGCACCGCCGCCGACCAGGATCACCCGGCGTACGGTCGCGCCCTGGGCGGCGAGCGCGTCGAGCCCGTCGGCGAGGGCGCAGAGCATCCCCTCCACGGCGGCCCGGGCCAGGTGCGCCGGAGTCGAGGTGCGCAGGGTCAGCCCGTGCACCGCCCCGGTGGCGTCCGGCAGGTTCGGAGTGCGCTCACCCTCCAGGTACGGCACCATGACCAGCCCGTCCGCGCCGGGCGGCGCGGACAACGCCAGGTCGGCCAGCTCGTCCAGGCTGACCCGCAGCATCGCCGCGGCGGCGTCCAGCACCCGGGCCGCGTTCAGCGTGCAGACCAGCGGCAGGAACCGGCCGGTCACGTCGGCGAAGCCGGCGACGATACCGCTCGGGTCGGCCGCCGGAGTGTCCGCGACGCTGAAGACCGTGCCGGAGGTACCGATCGACACCACCACGTCGCCGGGACGCGCACCGACGCCGAAGCCGGCGGCGGCGTTGTCCCCCGCGCCCGGCCCGAGCAGCGCCACGCCCGGGTCCGTAGCGGCCACGGCACCCGACAGTGCCGCCGGAGCCAGCCGGCCGGCGGCCTCGGCGGGGCCGAGCACCGTCGGCACTCGTACCACCCGGCCGAGCGCCCGCTCCAGCAGATCCGGTCGGTACTCGCCGGTGCCCGGGGACCAGTAGCCGGTGCCGCTGGCGTCGCTGCGGTCGGTACGCAGCGCGTCCAGCCCGGGAGCACCGGCCAGCCGCCAGGTCAGCCAGTCGTGCGGCAGGCAGACCGCCGCCACCCGATCGGCATTCGCCGGCTCGTTGCGGGCCAGCCAGCGCAGCTTGGTCACGGTGAAGCTGGCCACCGGCACGCTGCCCACCGCGTCGGCCCAGAACCGGGGCCCGGCCTGCCCCTCGCCCGCCTCCTGGACCAGCTCGGCCGCCGCACCGGCGGACCGGGTGTCGTTCCACAACAGCGCCGGCCGTACCACTTCGCCGGCCTCGTCGAGGCAGACCATGCCGTGCTGCTGACCGGCCACGGAGACCGCGGCGACGTCGGCCAGCCCACCGGCGGCGTCGATCGCCGTCCTAAGGGCCGACCACCAGGCCGAGGGGTCGACCTCGGTGCCGTCCGGGTGCGGTGCCCGGCCCTGCTGGACCAGGGCCCCGGTCTCCGCGTCCCGGACGACCACCTTGCACGACTGGGTGGAGGAGTCCACCCCGGCGACGAGCGGCATGCCGGCCGCCTCAGCGTGCGCCGAGCAGGTGCTCGACGGCGAGCTGGTTCAACCGGACGAAGCCGAAGCCCTTGGCAGCTGCCGCGTCGACGTCGAACTCCTCGAACGCGCTGGTGTCGGCGAGCAGCTCGGCGTATCCCTCGCCGTCGCCGAGGGTCGGCACGCCCAGTTCGGCGACCTTGCTCGCGGCCAGCGCCTCGGCGACCTCCGGGTCGGCCCGGAACGCCGCGGCCCGCTCCTTGAGCAGCAGGTACGTACTCATGTTCGCGGCTGCCGAGGCCCAGACCCCGTCGATGTCCTCGGTACGGGAGGGCTTGTAGTCGAAGTGGCGGGGGCCGTCGTAGCCGGGGCCGCCGGCCGTGCCACCGTGCTCCAGCAGGTCGACCAGCGCGAACGCGTTGAGCAGGTCGCCGTGACCGAAGACCAGGTCCTGGTCGTACTTGACGCCACGCTGACCGTTCAGGTCGATGTGGAACAGCTTGCCCTGCCAGAGCGCCTGGGCGATGCCGTGGACGAAGTTCAGCCCGGCCATCTGCTCGTGGCCGACCTCCGGGTTCAGCCCGACCCGCTCCGGGTGGGCGAGGGTGGAGATGAACGCCAGGGCGTGCCCGACGGTCGGCAGCAGGATGTCACCGCGCGGCTCGTTCGGCTTCGGCTCCAGCGCGAAGCGCAGGTCGTAGCCGCGGTCGATGACGTACTGGCAGAGCAGGTCCACCGCCTCGCGGTAGCGCTCCAGCGCAGCCTGGACGTCCTTGGCGACGTCGTACTCGCCGCCCTCCCGACCGCCCCACATGACGAAGGTCTTCGCGCCCAGCTCGGCGGCGAGATCGATGTTGCGCAGCACCTTGCGCAACGCGTACCGCCGGACGTCGCGGTCGTTGCTGGTGAAGCCACCGTCCTTGAAGACCGGCTGCTGGAACAGGTCGGTGGTGACCATCGGCACCACCAGGCCGGTCTCGTCGAGCGCCTTGCGGAACCGGGCGATCTGGGCGTCGCGGGTGGCGGCGTCCGCGCCGAACGGCACCAGGTCGTCGTCGTGGAAGGTGACGCCGTACGCGCCCAGCTCGGCGAGCCGGTGCACCGACTCCACCGGATCCAACGCGTCTCGGGTGGCGTGGCCGAACGGGTCGCGGCCCTGCCAGCCGACCGTCCAGAGCCCGAAGGAGAACTTGTCGGCAGGAGTGGGACGGGGTGCCATGGCAGACCTCCGGTGGTGTCATCCGCTATTTGTTCAGTGGTTGAATTAAATGACCGCGGTGTGGCAGTGTCAAGGGGTGACCTCACCCGCAGCCCCTGCCGGCGCGGTGCGGCAGGGCAGCCTGCGTGAGCTGAATCTCGCCCTCGTGCTCGGCCGCATCGCCGCCGCCCGTCGCCCCCCGTCGCGGGCGGCGCTGGCCGCCGACACCGGTCTCACCCGGGCCACCGTGTCGGCCGTGGTGGAGGACCTCGTCGCCGGCCGCCTCGTCACCGAGGCGGATCCGACGCCACGAGCCGGCGCCGGTCGTCCGGCGCGCGGTCTGATGCTGGCCGGCGACGGTCCCGCCGGTCTCGGCCTGGAGATCAATGTCGACTACCTCGCCGCGTGCGTCGTCGACCTCTCCGGGCAGGTCCGGCACCACACGGTGCACCGGGCCGACCTGCGACCCGTGTCGCCGGCCGAGGCTCTCGGCCAGCTCGCCGAGCTGGCCGGCCGGGCCCGCGTCGACGCCGAGGCCCAGGGTCTGACCCTGGCCGGTGCCGCCCTGGGAGTACCCGGTCTGGTCGACGACGCCGGGCGGGTCCGCCTCGCGCCGAACCTGGGCTGGCGGGACGTGCCGGTGCCGGAACTGCTGGCCCACCATCCCCCACTGACCGAACGGGTCGACGGGGTGCCGCCCCTGGTGGTGGACAACGAGGCCAACCTCGCCGCGTTGGGCGAGCTGCATGCCGGTGCCGCGCCGGGCAGCTTCCTGCACATCTCCGGCGAGGTCGGCATCGGTGCGGGCATCGTCCTCGACGGCGCGCTGTTCCGGGGCACCCGTGGTTGGAGCGGCGAGATCGGGCACATCCCGGTCCGCCCGGACGGCCCACCCTGCCGCTGCGGCGGCCGCGGCTGTCTGGAGCTCTACGCCGGGCAGGAGGCGATCCTGTCCGCCGCCGGCCTGGCCGGTGCGGATCTGCCCGCCGACCGGGCCTCGACCCGGCTGACCCAGCTCGCCACAGCCGAGCATCCCGCCGTGCTGCGCGCCCTGACCGAGGCCGGTACGGCGATCGGGGTCACCGTGGCGAGCGTGGTCAACCTGCTGGACCTCGACACGGTGGTGCTCGGCGGCGGTTACGCCCCGCTCACCGGCTGGCTCCGGCCGCCCGTACTCGCCGAGATCGAACGCCGGGTGCTCACCGCGGCATGGTCGCCGGTCACCGTCCGGCCCGCCACCCTGGGTGCCACCGCCGCCGCGGTGGGAGCGGCCGGTTCGGTGGTACGCCGGATCATCGCTCGCCCCGGCGGCTGGTTGGCCCGGCTCTGACGCGCTCGACCGGATGCCTCGGCAGCCGCTCGGTACGCTTGCTTCCAAGCAACCAACCGTGACCCCGAGGAGTGCACCCCGGCATGCGTACTGGTCGACACGGCCCGCCGCCGGGTGTCCGCCGATGACCAGCACCCGACCCGGCGCCTTCGCCGGTGCGGCCGGCGAGCAGACCAGCGACGACCGGTCGGAGCGCACCGCCGCCGAGGCGCCGCACGGCACGTCACCCGTGGACGCCGATCTCGCCCGTGAGCTGCTCGACGGCCTCGACGAGGCGGTGCTGACCACCGACGACGCCGGGCTGGTCGTGCTGGTGAACGCGGTGGCCGGAGCATTGCTGCCGGAAATCGTCGTCGGCACCGACCTGACCGGCTGTCCGTTCGCGGCCCTGGCGGCCGCAACCGCCACCGGTGCCGACGACTTCGATGCCGAACACCTCGGCCGGCGGCTGCGAGGGGTCCGCCGCACGCTTGGTGGCAACCGGTCCGCCTGGTACGTGCGGGATGTCACCGACGAGCACGCCCGCACGGCGGAGCTGCTCGCCGAGCGTCGGCGTACCCGGTTCCTGGCCGACGCCGGCCGTCAGCTCGGCCTGGCGCTCGAGGGTGACCAGGCGCTGCGCGCGGTGGCCGCCCTACCCGTGCCCTACCTGGCCGATCTGGCTCTGGTGGTACACCTGCCACCGACGCCGACCGAACACCGGCCGCACTGGATCCGGCACACCGCTGACCACAGCACGCCGGTCACCGGAACGGTCGGCTGGGACGTGGTCGCCGCCGTACCCGGACTCGTCGAGGCCCTCGACGGCGAGCCCGCCGATCCGCGGCCCTGGCCGGCCATCACCCGGGCGGGAATCGACGATCTGGTCCCGGCGGACCTCGACCCGCCCTCGACCCTGCTGGTCAGCCCGATCCCCGGCGCCGGCCGGACGGCCGGCGCCCTGGTGCTGCTCCGCCGAGCCGGGCGGGCCGGTTTCGACCGCCGTGACGTCGAGCTGGTCCGGGAGTTCGCCGCCCGGGCCGGCGCCGCGCTGGCCACCGCGCAACTGCACGACGAACAGAGCCACCTCGCCCGGGTCCTTCAGCACAGCCTGCTGCCGCCGCGGCTGCCCACGGTGGCCGGAGTGCGCCTGGCCGGGGGCTACCGCGCGGCCGGCGACGGACTGCGCATCGGTGGCGACTTCTACGACGTCCTGCCGACCGACGACGGTGCGCTGTTCGCCGTCGGGGACGTCTGCGGCAAGGGCGTGGGTGCGGCCGTGCTCACCGGCCGGGTACGCCAGTCCCTGCAGACCCTACGGCTGGTCGAACGGCAACCGCGGGAACTGCTCCGGCTGCTCGACCGGGCACTGCTCGACCTGCCGGACACGAGCCGGCGCGGGCAGTTCACCACCCTGCTGCTGGGCGCCCTGCGGGTCGGACCCGAGGGTGAACTGCGGTTGCGGATCGCCGGTGGCGGGCATCCGGCACCCCTCGTGGTGCGGTCCGACGGAACGGTGGCCGCGCTCCGGGTGGGCGGGATGCCGGTCGGCGCGTTGCCCGGTGCCCGGTTCGCCGCCGCCGACCTTCGGCTCGGCCCCGGCGAACTGCTCTTCACCCGTACCGACGGGGTCGCCGATGCCCGGGGCGGCCCGCACGGCGCGGAGACCTTCGGCGAGCAGCGGCTACGCCGGACGCTGGCGGCCGGTGCCGGGCTGCCCCCGGCGACGCTCGTCGACCGCGTGCTCCGGGAGATCGACACGTGGTGTGCCGGGCACCGCCACGACGACATCGCGATGTTGGCGATCGGTCCCGCCGCAGACTGATCCGGCCGTGCGGCAGCACCGACGGTAGCCGGCCCGGTCAGGCTGTGCGGAAGACGGAGGCGTCCCCCGCTGCCCAGCCACGCGGCGCCGCCTCGACGGCGTCCCGGCCGTCCGACTGTTCCGCACGTGGTTGCTCGGGCTGTGGCACCAGCGGCGACACCGGTCGGACGACCCGTGCGCGGGCGGCCTCGTCGAAGGCACGCAGCCCGCGCAGCAGCGCCTCCCGGGCGTCGGGGGTCATGTCGGCCAGGATCGCCGCCAGGTGCTGGCGACGGTCGTCGCGCAGCTCGGCCAGCAGCCGGCGGGCCTCGGCGGTCAGATGCAGCGAGATCTCCCGCCGATCGGCGCGGCCCGGCTCCCGCTCCAGCATCCCCGCGGCGACCAGCCGGTCACACAGTCGGCTGGCCGACGAGAGCAGCATGTCCAGACCGGCGGCGAGGCGCCGCAGGTTTATCCCGTCATGCCGTTCGACGAGCATGACGGCGCGAAGCTGGGCGGTGGAGATGCGGTTGGCCGTCCGCTCCCGCGCACCGTCCCAGACCGTCAGCAGGGCTCCTGCCGCGGCATCCAGCTCGGCAGCCATACTCATCTCGGGTCCCGGTGGACCATGCAGTTCCGCCATGGTGCGCCTGAGCGTACCCCGATTCCGTCGGCGGTTGGGCTTGTGATCAAGGAGGGACCATGACCGAGCCGGTCGACAGGGGCCGCGCGGCCATCACCGCCGCCCCCGTGGATCTCCTCGTGACGCGCGTCGGGGAGCTGTTCGAGCGGGAGTACGGGATCACCGACACCGATCTCCTCCAGGTCGACTACCGGCTGGCGGCGCTGCTGCCGCTGGGCGGTGGGGAACCGGTGACCATGCCCGGGCACCCGGCCTGGCGTTGCTTCGACCACCAGAGCCCGACCCACGCCGACGGCGTGGGGTACCTGCCGGTGAGCATGCGTGGCGAACGGCGGGGTGTGCTCCGGGTCACGCCGGTCACCGACGCCCGACTTGCCGAGCTGGCCGAGGTCGCCACCGCGCTGGCCCACGAGCTGGCCGCCGTCGACGCCGGCACGGACGTGTACCGGGTGGCCCGGCGGAGTCGCCGACTCACCCTCGCCGCCGAGGTGCAGTGGGAACTGCTGCCGGGGCGTAGCCGGCTGCGTCCCTCCTTCAGCCTCGCCGGTCAGCTGGAGCCGGCGTACGCGGTGCGTGGTGACAGCTTCGACTGGTCCGACGACGGTGAGCGGGTCTGGTTGGCCACCATCAACGGGATGGGTGAGGGGGTCGCCGCGTCCATGCTCACCACCCTCGCCACCTGTGCGTTGCGCAACGCCCGCCGGGCCGGCATTCCCCTGGCCGACCAGGCCGCCCTCGCCGATCAGGCGATCTACGACCTGCACCGGGGTGAGCAGTACCTCGCGACCCTGCTGCTCGAACTGGATCTGCGCACCGGGCGGCTCACCGCCGTCGACGCCGGCTCGCCCCGGCTCGTCCTGCTCCGGGACGGCGAGGTCAGCATCCAGCCGCTGGAGGAGCAGTTCCCGCTCGGCATGTTCGAGGGGACCAACTACCGCGAGCAGTTCGTCCAGCTCCAGCGCGGCGACCGACTGTTCATGATCAGTGACGGGGTGATCGAGGCGACCGGGGGCGCCGAGCAGTACGGCCAGACCGCGCTGGACCGGATGTTGCGCCGGACCGCACCGATGGCGGCGCTGGACGCCGTCCGCTCCCTGCTCGGCGACCTACGGGCCTTCGTCGCCGGTGATCTCACCGACGACGCCGTCGTGGTCTGCCTGGACTGGCTCGGTCCGCAGCCGTGAGACCACCCGCCGGATCAGTACGCGCCGCGGCTGTTGACCACCGCGCCGACGGTCTTCCACAGAATCGTCAGGTCGGCGGCGAGCGACCAGTTCTCCACGTAGTAGAGGTCGAGCCGGATGCCGTCCTCCCAGCTCAGATCGGAGCGGCCGCTGACCTGCCAGAGCCCGGTCATCCCCGGCTTGACCAGCAGCCGGCGGGCGACGTCGCCGTCGTACCGGGCGACCTCGGAGGGCAGCGGCGGCCGGGGACCGACCAGGCTCATCTGCCCCAGCAGGACGTTCACCAGCTGCGGCAGCTCGTCAAGTGACCACTTGCGCAACAGCCGACCGACCCGGGTCACCCGGGGGTCGTCCCGCATCTTGAACAGCAGGCCGTCGGTCTCGTTGCGGGCGGCCAACTCCGCCAGCAGCACGTCCGCGTTGACCACCATGGTGCGGAACTTGAAGACCCCGAACTCCTGGCCGCCCTGCCCGACCCGGATCTGGCGGAAGAGCACCGGGCCTCGGCTGTCCAGCTTCACGGCCAACGCGATGACCGCCAGCAGGGGCAGCAGCAGGGCCAGGGCGACAAGCGACATCGACCGGTCGACGAACCCCTTGACCAGTTTGCGGACGCCGCGGAACTCGGGGGCCTCCACGTGGATCAGTGGCAGGCCGGCGACGGGCCGGGTGTGGATGCGCGGGCCGGCCACGTCGGTCAGCGCCGGAGCCAGCACCAGGTCGATGCCGGTGCCCTCCAGTTGCCAACCGAGCCGACGCAGCCGGGTCGCGGTCAGCTCCCCGCAGGCGGTGACGGCGACCGTGTCCGCGCCGATCGCGGCGGCGGCCTCCGGAATGGCCCGGAACGAACCGACCACCGGCACGTCGCCGAGCCGCTGGGCGACCGGGGCGAGCAGGGCGTCCGGGATGCAGGCACCGACGACCTGGTAGCCGGCGTACGGCTCGCGGCGCAGGGTGTGCACCAGTTCCAGCACGTGGGCGGTGTCACCGACCACCAGCACCCGCCGCGACCAGCCCGACCCCTGCGACCGGGCGCGGTGCAGGCGCTTGCGGGCGGCGAACCGGGCCACCTCCAGACCGATCGTGCCCACCGCGAAGGTGATGGCCAGGAAGCCCCGGGACACCCCGACGTCGGCGACGTAGCCCGCGATCGCGGTGGCGCCGGCCAGCCGCAGACTCGCCATGCTCACCCGCCGGTACTCGTCCGCACCGTAGCCCACCACCCGGTCGTCGTAGCAGCGCAGGGCCTTCAGCGAGACCAGCCAGGCCAGCACGAGCGCCGGGGCGACCAGGACGTACGGCACCGGGCCACGGGGTGCGGCCTCACCGAACCGGACGGCGTAGCCGACCAGCACCGCCACCGCCAGCACGGCGGTGTCCAGCACGACAAGCGTCCGGACGTACGCCCGCTGGTCGGTACGCACCGGTCGCCCCGATGCCGGGACGTCGTTGGGTTGCGATGACGATCTGACCGGGGTCAACAGCGTAGCCGAGGTCACCAGCCCTCCCACTTCGCTCGCCGACGGCACGGGCCCGGCCGGGACGGTCGGGTCTGCCGATGCACGACGACATCCTGCCCTGACAACCATGACTACCAATTGCTTCCGACGTATTGCCGTCAGTTTCCAAGGCGTAGGACAACGAGAAAGGGGCCGGTGGTACCGGCGAAACCGGTACCAGCGGCCCCTTTACGGGGTGTCTCAGGTCAGGCGGGTGCCTTCCGCAGCGCGATCGCCCGGAGGAAGATGTCACCGATCTTGGTGGGATCCGTGGCGACGAACGCACCGCCACCGGCGCTCTTCGCGATGGTGTCCAGCTCCGACTTGCTGACCTCGGTGCCGATACCGATGATGATCACCTGGATCGGCTGCTCCGGATCCTTGATCCGCTTCAACTCGGCGAGCAGGGCCTTCTGGGAGATGCCGTCGGCGTCCTCGTTCTTGCCGTCGGTGAACAGCACGATCGAGTTGACCTTGCCCGGTTCCCAGTTCGCCTGGACGTCCTTGTACGCGGCCAGCAGCGTGTCGTACAGGCCGGTGTCGCCGCTCGACGAGGCGACCCGGTCCAGGCCGCGCTCCAACTCGCTGCGCTGCCGTGACAGCGGCGCGATCGGCACCAACTCCTGGTAGTCCCGCGAGCCCACCAGGTTCGTCGAGAAGACCCACAGGCCGATGGACCACGAGTCGTCGAACAGGTTCAGCCCGCGCCGGGCCGCCTCCGTGGTGACCTGCTGCCGGGTCGCCCCGTTGGCGGTCGGCACCTCGTTCTTCATCGAGCCGGAAACGTCGATGATGCAGAGCATCCGACCGGACAGAGTGGCGATGGACCAGCTGGAGACCGCCCGCTCCACCGCGTCCGGGGCCAGCCCACCGGCGGCGACGCCGCCCTGGGCCGGCGGCGCGACGGAAGCGTCCCCACCGGCCGGGCTCGGCGCGCCCTGCGGCGCGTTGAAACCGGTGCCCCAGTTGCCGTCCGGCGCCCGCAGCGACTGCGCGGCCAGCTTGTCCTTGAACGACGTCGTGGTCAGCGCCTCGAACAGCACCCCGGCGGCGGACGCCTTGGCCGGCTCGATCCCGGGCAGCACCGCGTACGGGTAGTCGAGCGGCAGTGGCGCCGGCTTCAGGTAGAGCGCCGCCAACGGCACCGGAGGCTTCCGGGCGTTGTACTGGATGACGTCCTCCTCGGACAGCGCCGCCGCACCGAGGGCGCTGGCCAGCGTGGTGGCGTCGCTGGCCGTCGGGAACTTGGCGAGCAGGTCCTGGCGCAGCGCCGAGGCGCCGGCGGCCAACGCCCGCAACGCGCCGACGCGCTCCTGCTCGGCGGTCTCGCCGCCGGTCGACGCCGCGGCGGTCATCATCGACAGCAGGCCGGACAGTCCGGCGGCGTCGCGGGTCGGCTCCACGATGCCGGTCTTCAGCGGCCGATCACTGTTGAGGCGCGTCAGCAGGTCGGTCCAGCCGAGTTCCTGCTGCGGCCAGCCCAGCCGGGTGGCGATCGGTTCCGGCATCGCGACCACCACCGGGCTGCTCGCGATGGAGGAACCGTTGCCGGGCTCGAAGGCCGCCGCGCCGCCGGTCTTGAGTCGCAGCAGCCAGGTGGAGGAATCCGGAATCCAGACGTCCGGACTCACCGCGGTGCCACTGGCCTGCCCCACGCCGGCCAGAATCGCGCCGTGCTTGGCGGACACCACGGCGGCCACCTCCACCGGGTCGGAGGCGGCGACCGTCACGTCGATGCAGGTTCCATCGACCGCGGCACCCTTCTCCTCCCACTCGGTGGCCGCCTGGTCGACCGCCGGGGCGAGCTCGCTGGCCACCGCGACGGACAGCTCGATCTTGCCGGAGCAGTCCTGGCCGGCGAGTTGGCGATAGCCGACCCACCCACCAGCGGTGACGACGAGTACGCCGACCGCTGCTGCGGCGGCGGCACCGTGAATACTTGAACGCATGCGATGGCGGCCTGCTGACACGCAGACCATCTTGCGTATCCGACCGTTGTACTGCCATGGCCGTTCGGACGAAAGTTACAGAGGAGAAACAGTTCACCGCGATTCAGTTACTTTGAGTGATGAGTCAGCGGCGCAATGTGGATGTATCTATGTCCGAGCCACACGATCAGGGCAGAACGCAAGTAGGGCTCGCAATCGGTAGCGGCTCGCCGACCGCCACCGGCACCCCGGTGGCCGGGTCGACCCGGAAGGTGCGCACCATGTCCGCCCGTTCGTCGGCGACGTACAGGTGTTCACCGATCAGGGCGAAGTGACGGGGCCACTCGCCGCCGGTCTCCACCTCCGCCACGAGTTCCGGCAGGTCCGCACCGAGGGCGAAGACCGTCACGGTGCCGACACCCCGGTTCGCGACGTAGAGGAAGCGGCCGTCCGGACCGATGCCGATCTCGGACGGCTGGACGTGCCCGCCCCGGTCGCTGGCGTCGACCCGGCCCCGGTGGTGCAGCGCCCCGTCGAGCAGCTCGTAGGCCAGCACCGAACCGTCCAGCTCCCCGGAGACGTAGCAGCGCCGTCCGTCGGGGTGCCGGGCCAGGTGCCGGGGCCCCACCCCGGGCGCGGTTCGCACCCGGGGCGCGCGTGGCACCAGTCGTCCGGTGGCGGCGTCGAGGTCGTACCGGTAGATCGAGTCGGTGCCCAGATCGACCGCCAGCAACGGCGACGCACCCGTCCCCGGCGAGACCATGTGGGCGTGCGCCCGCTCCTGGCGTTCGGGATCGGCCCCGTGTCCCTGGTGCGCGACCACATCGGTGCGCTCGCTCGGCACCCCGTCGGCGTCGAGCGGGAAGACCGTCACGCTGCCGCCGCCGTAGTTGGCCACGAACAGGTGACCCCCGTCGGGTGCGACCGCCAGGTGGCACGGTTCCGCTCCGCCGGTGGGCCACGACCCGATTGCGGACAGCTCGCCGTCGGTGCCGACCCGCCAGGCGCTGATCCGGCCGTCGGGCAGTTCGTTCACCGCGTACAGCACGGGTCGCGTCGGGTGGCGGGCGAGGAAGGAGGGCGAGTCGGTGACCGCGACGGTGCCCAGCGACGTCAGCTCGCCCGTACGCGGCTCCCGCCGGGCGGCGACGATGCCGGTGCCGCGCCCACCGCTGGGCGCGGTGTACCCGCCGATGTGAACGATCTCGCCTCGACCTGCCACCGGTTGCCGCCCTCCGCTCGTTTCCGTCGAATCCACCTCCGCAGCCTTCCCCCGACGCCGACGGATTAGACCTCTGCGCCGCCACCCGGGCGCGCCGCCGGTCGGCTCAGGCCGTCGGTACCGGCTCGCCCCGATGCCGGGCGACGTGCTCGACCAGGGAGATCAGCACGGTCTTGCCGGACTGCCGATCACGAGCGTCGCAGAGCACCATCGGCACGTCCGGGTCCAGATCCAGGGCCCGGCGCACGGCCTCGAGACTGAACCGCCGGGCGTCGTCGAAGCAGTTCACCCCCACCACGAACGGGATGCCCCGCTGCTCGAAGTAGTCGATCGAGGGGAAACAGTCGGCCAGCCGTCGGGTGTCGGCGAGCACCACCGCGCCGAGCGCACCGAAGGCCAGTTCGTCCCAGAGGAACCAGAACCGGTCCTGTCCCGGCGTACCGAACAGGTAGAGCTGGAGGTCCTCGTTGATGGTGATCCGGCCGAAGTCCATCGCCACCGTGGTGGTCGTCTTGGTCTCCACCCCGGAGAGGTCGTCGGTGTAGATGCCGGCGTCCGTCAGGATCTCCTCGGTCTGCAACGGCCGGACCTCGCTCAACGCGCTCACCAGCGTCGTCTTGCCGGCGCCGAAGCCGCCGGCGATGAGGATCTTCAGCGCGATGGGCACCCGGTTGCCCCGCCGCTCGCCGTCATAACGCACGGAGTCCATCGACCACCGCCTTGAGGATGTCGTTGTCGGGTAGGTACGTGGCGCGCGGTGGCTGGTGCACGGCGACCAGTCCGCGGGACAGCAGATCACCGAGCAGCACCCGGACCACGCCGATCGCCAGGTCGAGGTCCGCGGCGAGCTCCACGACCGGGGTACCGCGGCCGGCCAGCTCCACCAGCAGCCGGTGCTCCGGATACAGCTCCGGATAGGCCGCGAGGTCCGGATCCGGCTTCGCCAGCACGTACGCGACCAGATCGAGCCCGTCCGTGCTGGGACGGGCCCGCCCGCCGGTCAGGGTGTACGGCCGCACCACCGGCCCGGCGTCGTCGTCGAGCCACTCATGTCGGTGCCCGGGCAGGTCAGTCCGCATCGGTGGTACCCGCAGCCGCCCGGGCCGGCGCCCCCAGGTTCTCACCCACCCGGGTCACCAGCATCGCCATCTCGTACGCCACCAGGCCGATGTCCGCGTCGGCGTCGCTGGCGACCGCCAGGCACGCGCCCTGGCCCGCCGCGGTGACGAAGAGGTACGCGGACTCCATCTCCACGACGGTCTGCCGGACCGGTCCACCGGTGAGGTGCCGGCTCGCGCCCCGGGCCAGGCTGGACAGACCGGACGCCAGCGCACAGAGGTGCTCGGCATCGGCGGTGCCCAGGCCGGCGGAGGCGCCCAGCAGGAGTCCGTCGGCCGACAGCACCACGGCCTGCCGCGCGGTCGGCACCCGCTCCAGCAGATCGTCCAGCAACCAGTCGAGATCTGCGTTCTGCCTCGTCGACTGCATCAGGCGTCCCTCTCAGTCACGGTCGGGGGATTCGCCGGCGCCGATTCGGTGGCCGGCAGGGCGTCGGGCGGCGCGGTGCTGCGGTTTTGACCCGGCGGGTCCGTTCCGGCCGGGTCGGGAGCCGGCACGGCGGAACCGGCCCGGTCGGTCGGGTCGGCGGCAGCCGCACCGGGCTGGTGGTTCGGCTGCGCCGGAGACGGCTCGGTCCGGTCGGTCCCGTTGCCGGGGACCGGTCCACCCGGATCACGGCCGGGGGTTCGGGTGGCGGCCAGCCGACCCCGCGCGGTGCCCGCCTGCAACGCCGACATGACCCGGCGTGCCTCCTCCGGGCTGCGCGGCGCCGGATCGCGGTGCGGCCGGGCCAGGGTCCGGGACGCGACCACCGGTTGTCGGACGGTCGGGCCGTCGATCGCGGCCGTCCGTGCGGGCCGTGCGGTCATCGCCGGCAGTTGCACGGTGGGCGCGTCCAGCACGGGGTCGGCACCGGGCACGTCCCGGTGCCCGGAAACCGGTCCAACCGGCGCGTCGGCGCCGGCCTCGGCTGGATCGGTGCCGGCCGGCCGCGCCGGTGCGGGCTGAGGTTCCGGTCCGGCCCGGACGACGGGGGCCACCTCGGCGGTGGACGGGACGCCGTTGCCGGCATCAGCGGTCGACGCTGCCGGCTCGCCGCTGGGCGACGCGACGGCGCGGCGGCGGATCCGGCGGGGCAGACCGTCGGCCTCCGCCGGCCCGACCGTCGATCTGCCGCCCTGGGTCCGGAGGGTCGTCTCGCCGACCGGCTCGCCTTCGACCGGACCGCCGGCGGGTGCCGTCGTGTCGCGCGGGACGGCGCGGGTTCGGGGACGGGGCACCGTGGTCAGTCGGGTCGCCCGGGCCAGCCTCCGCTGCTCCGGCGTGGCACCCTTGTCGTCGCCCGCCAGCGCCTCCGGGCCGGGCAACGGCGACGGTTCCTCCGTGATCAGTCCGGTCGGGATGAGCACCACGGCGGTGAGGCCGGTGCCCGTGCCCTTCGATCGCCGCAACCGGACCCGGACGTCGTGCCGGGCGGCCAGTCGCGCCACCACGAACAGACCGAGCCGGGCGGTCTCGCTGGGATCGAACTCCGGCGACCGGGCCAGCTTCCGGTTCGCCTCGTCGATGGCCGCCTCGCTCATGCCGAGACCCTCGTCGGTGACGGAGAGGGCGTAGCCGTGCGCCACGTGCTCACCGGAGATCTCAACCCGGGAGTCGGGTGGGGAGAACGCGGTGGCGTTCTCGATCAACTCGGCGAGCAGGTGGATGATGTCCCCCACCACCCGACCGACCGTGCCGGCGGGCTGCACCGTGGTGATGTCGACCCGGTCGTACGACTCGACCTCGGAGATCGCCCCTCGGATGAGGTCCACCATGGCGACCGGGTTGCGCCAGCCCCGGCCCGGTGTGGCGCCGGCGAGGATGACCAGATCCTCCGCGTGCCGACGCAGCCGGGTGGCGAGGTGGTCGACGCGGAACAGTTCGGCCAGGTGGTCGGGGTCCTCCGCGTCGCGTTCCAGCCGGTCGAGCAGCGCGATCTGCCGGTGCACCAGCCCCTGACTGCGTCGCGCGATGTTCAGGAAGACGTCGTTGAGACCACGCCGCAGGCTCACCTCGACCATGGCCGAACGGATGGCGACCTTGTGCACCTCGGTGAACGCCTGCGCGACCTGGCCGATCTCGTCGGCGCCCCGGTCGGCCACCGAGGCCTCCCGAGCCAGGTCGACCTGCTCACCGTTGCGCAGCCGGTCCACCACCTCCGGCAGGCGCCGCTCGGCGTCGGCGAGCGTGCCGCGTACCCGGGTCAGCCGTTGGGCGACCGAGCGGCCGACCCGGACCGCCACCACCAGCGAGAGCACGACGGCGATCAGGCCGAGCAGTCCCGCGGCGGCCAGCCGCACCAGCGTCCGTACCGCCATCGGCACCGACCGGTCGGCCAGGCCGTCCGCCTGGGTCAGCTCGAAGTCCCGCAGCGACTGCTGCACCGTGTCGTAGCTGGTCTGCCACGCCTGCGGGTCGAGCCTGAGCCGGGCTGACGGGTCGGCGGCGACGACGTCGTCCTGCATCTCCCGGAGCCGGCCGAACGCCTCCCGCTCGGTCAGCCGCTGGTACGCGGCCCGGTCCGCCTCGGGCAGGTCGGCCACCGCGGTCTCGGCCAGGAACCGCTGATTTCCGATGCCCTGCACGAGCAGGATGTGCTCGCCCTCGGCGAACCTGCCCGAGGTCAGCACCCCGGCCAGCAGCGCGTCGGTCTGGGCCAGCAGTTCCCGCGAACGGCCGAGGCCGGTCAGCGCCAACGCCTCGCGGTTGAGGTCGTGGTCCGGGAGGTTGGCCAGGGCGGTGAAGGTGTGGAAGGCGGAGGAGATCATTCCGCTGTAGAGCCCGACCGCGCCGGCGCGGTCGAGATCCCGACGATCGATGAAGCCGCGGCCGGCCGGCAACGCGTCCAACTCGCCGATGAGCCGTTCGAGCCGGGCTTCGAGCAGCTCACCGGCGGCGTCGCGCAGCTGGTCGCCGCCGACCCGGCGACGCAACTCGGTGATCGCCGCGTCGGTGCGGCCCCGCTGTGCCACCAGGGCCGGCAGCACGCAGTCGGCCGAGGGTTGTCCACACTCGGTGCGTGGCGAGGCGAGGTGCACCACGGAGAGCCGTCGTTCCCGTTGCAGCTCGGCCACCACGGTCTCACCTGGCCGGCCGAGGTCGTACAGCAGGGTACGGGCGGCGAGCAGGTCGAGCGCCGGCCCGAAGGTGAGCGTGGTCGCGAAGATCCACAGTGCCAGCAGCGCGGTCACCGGCACGACGACCAACGCGGTCAGCTTCGAGCGGATCGGCCAGTCGCGGGTGTTCAATCGGACCTCGCCCGGAAGGGTGGCTGGAAGGGCTCCGGCGCAGCCGGGCAGCGCCGTCACCGGGCGCATCCCGGTCGTCCCGCCGGGACGCCGGCTCGGGCGCCTTGGGCAGGATACGTAATCCGCGCCGGTCGCACTACCGTCCGTCGAGACTACCGGTACGTTGCCGAACGTCCCGACGACCAACCCCTTGTCGGGTTCCCTGCCCGCGCCAACCGGGTCGGGTCAGGAAAGTGTTCCGGAACGGGATTGGCGATCAGTGCGTGGAGGGAATACCTGCAGGCGAAGGAGGAGCCATGTCGCCCACGCAGATAGTCGTCACCGTCCTCGTCATCCTGGTGGTCGCCGCCATCGCCGCCGTCGTCGTCGTGGCCGGCCGCCGCCGGGCGCTCCGGCAACGGTTCGGCCCCGAGTACGACCACGTCGTCGCCGAGCAGGACAGCCGCAGCGCCGCCGAGCGCGAGCTGCGGGACCGGGAACGCCGGCATGCCGAGCTCGAACTGGTCCCGCTCACCCCCGAGTCCCGTGCCCGGTACACCGAGGCGTGGGAGGAGCTTCAGGTACGTTTCGTCGACGCTCCCGCCGAAACCGTCGGGCAGGCCGACGAACTGGTCAGCCGGCTGATCGCCGAACGCGGGTACCCCACCGGTGAGTTCGACGACCAGATCGCCCATCTCTCCGTCGAGCACGCGCGGACGCTGGGCCACTACCGCGACGCGCACGAGATCCACCTGCGCAACTCCCGGGGCGAGGCCAGCACCGAGGATCTCCGCCAGGCCGTCGTCCACTATCGCGCCCTCTTCAGCGACCTGCTCGGCGAGGAGTCGCCGGTCGCTGCGGGGATGCCGGAACAGCGCCACCCCGATGCCGCCCACGACGCCACCAACCGCTGAGGAGATCACCATGCGGCAGGAAGAGCAGCAGCTCAACAACGACCACCCCGAGGCCGTACGCTCCGCCCCGGTGGCGGTGCCGACCACCGAGGACGACCGGGAGCCGGGCGACGAGGTCGAGACCGTCGACGAGCCGACGGATCGGGACCGGTCGGAGGCCGACCGCGGCCGGCCCTGGGACGGCCGTCCCGGCTCCGACGGCGAGCGCACCGAGTTCCACGAGCCGGGTCCGGTGCCGACCGCCTTCGGCGCGACCACGGTCGGTGGCGCGGTCGCCGCGTCCGCGCTGGCCAGCCCGCGCCCCGAGGACGAGCGCGACCCGCGCGAGGAGGACACCGCCCGACCTGGTGACGGCGCCGTCGACGGGGAGCGGGAGGGACGGCGGGCCGACCCGACGGCGGAGTTCGGTGCTACGAGCGACGAGGTCGACCGGACCGACCCAGTCGACGATCCCGCGGCCGATGTCGTCGACGACCGGGCTTCGGCCGTCGACGACGACCCGACCGACGACGACGTGGACGCGACCGACGACGACGTGGACGCGGCCGACGGTGACAACCGACGGACGACGGTGACGGACGTCGACGACACGGCGGCGGCGGGTGGTCCCGGCTACGGAAGTGCCGCCCCCACGATGGTCGACCCCGACACCCAGACCTCGGGCGAGGGCACGTCCGGTTCGGGGACGACGGTCCCGGCCGGCGCGGCGACCCTGTTCGACGACGCGACGGCGCAGGGCTTCCGGGACCGCTGGCGCGACGTCCAGCTGCGCTTCGTGGACGATCCCCGGGCGGCGGCGGGTGAGGCGCAGTCGCTGGTGGAGGAGGCGATGGAGGCGCTGTCCGCCGCCCTTGCCGCGCACCGCGACAAGCTCGGCGGCTGGCAGGAGGCCGGCTCGTCCGACACCGAGCAGTTGCGGGTGGCCGTGCGCGAGTACCGGGACTTCCTCGACCGGGTGCTCGGCCGCTGACTCCGCGTGGCCGTACCACCCGAGGGCGGGTGCCTCCGATCCGGGGCACCCGCCCTCGGCGTACCACCGTCAGGCATGGCCACCGGTGTGGCGGGTACGCCCAACAGGGTCGGAGAGCGCCGCGGACAGGAGGGCAGCAGCGATGACGGATCGTGATCGGCAACGACCGCTGGAGGAGCGCCCCGAGGCGGCTGCGGCGGTCGACGACGACAGCACCGTGCCGCAGCTGATGACCGGAGGCGGACCTGACCGGGACAATCCGACGTTCGCCGAACCGGACGACCGGCCCGAAGGCGGGTCGACCGAGGACATCATCGCCGACCCGTACGCCGCCGGCACCGGCGCGACGGGAACCGGTACCGGCGCGGGCGGAGACAACATCCGCACCGGCGCCGAGCAGCCCTGGGAGCCGGAGGATCTGGTGATGGCCCGAGGGCAGGATCTCACCGCCGAGAACATCGAGCGGGCCCGGCGCGAGCTGGCCGAGGCCGGACGCGCGGCGATCGAGAAGACGGTTCCCTGATCCGCCCGCGCCCCGGTGCGCCCCCACCCGGACAGCGGTAGCCGGTTGCGGCGTTGCACCGCCGCCGGGCGGGTGACGGCGACCGTGGCGCAGGCGGCGCGAGGGGCCCCTGGTCCGACCGGTGCGGTCGGACCAGGGGCCCGGGTGACCTGCCGCCGCAGCGCCTCACCTACTGTCGGCGGCGGGTGTGCCTGTGTCCGTCAGGACAGCGGCGGGTAGGCGTTGCGCATCAGCTCGGAAAGCTGCGCCGGGAACCAGGCGCCCGAGATCGGGGCGTCCGGCAGGGCACCGCTCATGCTGTTGCCGTTGCGCTCGTTGCCCTGGTAGGTCGGGTCGCACATCCGGTCGAAGCCCTTGCCGTCGTTGTTCGGGATCTCGCGGCTGGAGCCGTCCGACTCGCCCGGGGGCTTGATCCAGACGTACGCGTCGATGCCCGACGCCGGCGCGGCCGTCGGCCGCTCGCCCAGGCCCGCACCGGCCTGGTTGCACCAGTTGCCCTTGTGGATACGACGGTCGATCCGGCCACCGTCCACGTAGGCGTTCACACTGGTCGTCGGGCCCGCGGCGGTAGGCCGGTTGGGGCCGCCCCAGCCGTTACGGGAGGTGTCGATCAGCATGCCGATGTTGCTGGGGAAGCCCTGCCGGACGAGTTCCTGGCGGAACGCCTGAGCGAAGCTCTGCTCGTCGTTGTACTGGTTCCAGTCGATCCAGTCCGACTGCCGCACCGTCTGCCCGTTCACCGAGTCGGTGACCTTGGCGTACGGCTCGACCAGTGCCGAGTAGTTGGCCGTGTTGGTGATGAAGCCGTGCACGTGGTTGACGGTGGCACCAGAGGCGCCGGCGGCCTCCCGCAGGATCTGGGCGGTCGGGGTGAAGTTGCTGTCCCAGCCGATCCAGCCGTGGTGACCGGCGTCGATGTAGTTGTAGACGTTCGGGATCGCGCCCAGCTTGGCCAGGGCGTAGCCGACACCCTGCACGTAAGCGCCGTTGGCCTTGACCGTGTCGCACATCGCGGTGCCACCCGGGTTGCCGGAGGTGTTGGTCACCAGGTTCGGCAGCGAGTCGATCTCGATGATGTTGATGATCCGCAGGTTGCGGTACTTCGCGTCACCCTGGATCGCCGCGATCGGGTCGATGTACTCGGCCTTGTACTTCGGCAACTCGTCCGCCTTCAGCTCACCGTTGGAGGCGAGCGCCGCGCAGTCCCGGCCGGGCAGGTTGTAGATGACGACCTGGATGTACTGCGCGTTCTGCCGCAGCGCTTCGTCCAGGTGGTCACGCAGGCCCATCGGGCCGTTGGACTGGCTGTTGTCGGTACCCTCGATCGCCGCGATCCGGTCAAGCCACACACCGGTCGGGGTGTTCGAGATGCGGTTACCGCCGCTTACCGATTCGGCCTTGGCCTTCCACTCCGGGTTCACGTACCCCCGGGCGCCTACGTACGGGTTGTCCACCTTGGTGCCGGGCGGCGGCGTGGTGGGCGGCGGAGTCGTCGGTGGCGGGGTGGTCGGCGGGGGCGTGGTGGGGGGCGGCGTCGTCGGCGGGGGCGTGGTCGGCGGCGGCGTGGTCGGCGTCGTGCCGCCGTTGCAGGCCACCCCGTTGACGGTGAACGAGGTGGGCTTGGGGTTGCTGCCGCTCCACGAGCCGTTGAAGCCGATGTTGGTGCTGGCGCCGGTGGCCAGGTTGCCGTTCCACGACTCGTTCTGCGCGGTCACGTTGCGACCCGACTGGCTCCACCGGGCCGACCAGCCCTGCACGAGCCGCTGGTTGGCGTCGGGGAACGTGAAGCCGAGCGTCCAGTTGCTGAGCGCGTCACCGACGTTCCTGATGGTGACGTTGGCGGTGAAGCCGCCCTGCCAGTCGTTCGTCGTGTACGACACGTCGCACTGCGTCGCCGCGTGCGCCGCGGTCACCGGTAGCGTCACCAAACCGCCCGCGACCAGCGCGCTCGCGCCGGCCAGCGCGACGGCCCGGCGTCGACCGGACAGCCTTCTCCACACATTCATGCCACTGATCTCCTTGGGCGAGACCGGATCCGCGTACGGCCCGGTACGTGGCCCGAAGGACGTCCGGTGCGGACGGCCGCCGGTGCCAACGGGATTCTTCGGGAGCGCCCGACCCGGACGGGCGTTGGTGGTGGTGCGACGACCGGCGTCACCGGTCGGCGGCCAGGTGGTCGTCCGGCGAACCGGATGCCCTCGACACCTGCCTACGCGGTGTGGCTCTGCTCACCGCGTGCAGCGATTCTTACATGGGAGCGCTTCCATGGCAATGGTTCGATATTTCGAAACCCTACCGGGCAAAACCCCCAACTCCACTACAACGCGAGCGGGCCGCCCTGGCAAGCACTGCGCCACCCATCCACCCAGGCACCGGACAAGCCGGCGGGTCCCGGGGCAAGCGAACCGGTAGAACCCGGCATACCGAACTAATGCCAGAACACGAATTTTCCCTGCATAAGTCATGAAACGGTCTAACGTCGGTTCTGGCTCGGTTGTTGCCGGCCGCAGGACAACAGGGATGGAGTGACACAGGTCATGGCTAAGAAGATGCTGGGGAAGGTGGTTGCGGGTGCTGCCCTCGGCAGCGCTTCCCTGCTGGTGTTCGCGCCCGGGGCCGCGTACGCCGACGGCCAAGCACAGACGGACGAGGGCAAGGTCTTCGCCAAGCCGCACGCCGTCAAGGCCGGCGAAGAGGTCAAGCTCGTGCAGATCTGCCCCGAGGAGCAGGAGCACCCCTTCGTCTGGTCCAAGGTCACCGGGAAGGTCAAGCTCGAACCGGCTCGGGGCGGCGACTCGCGTGGCGACCACAAGGACTGGCGCGAGGAGAACGGCGCCGCCGAAGGCGCCGACAGCGAGGGCTGGTCCGGCCACGAGCGTTCGCAGCCCGCCGAGGCCGAGTCCGGCAGCGGTTGGGGCGGCGGCGCGGCTGACGCCCACGACGACTGGAAGGGCGAGGAGCACGGCCAGGACGCCGAGGCTGGCGACGCGAAGGACCACGGCAAGAAGGACTGGAAGGGCCAGGCCGAGGAGAGCGACTCGGCCGCCGAGGAGTCCACCGGCGGCTGGTCCGGCCGGCACGAGAACGGCGCGGACTCCGCCGAGCACGACTGGTCCGGCAAGGGCGACTGGTCCGACGAGTCGGGCGAGAGCGAGTGGTCGGGCAAGGACGACTGGTCCGGCGAGTCGGGCGAGCGCGACTGGTCCGGCAAGGGCGACTGGGCGGCCGAGGAGGCCGAGGAGGCCGAGGAGCGCGGCTGGGAGCACAAGAAGGACTTCGTCTACTACGGCGAGGCCCAGGTGGCCGAGGACGCCGCGCCCGGCACGTACAAGCTGGAGGGCTCCTGCGGCACGGGCGAGCTGGTCGTCCTGCCGAACGGTGGGGTCGACGGCGGTGACGGTGGCATCGCCACCGGCGCCGACCGTGGTCTGGCCGCCGCCGGGGCGAGCCTGGTCGGCGCGGCCGCCCTCGGCGGCCTCGTGCTGATGCGCCGTCGTCGGGTCGATGAGTTCGCGGCCTGACGCGACGACGAGACGGGCCGGCGGCCGCCACGGTAGACCGTGGCGTGCCGTCGGCACCGCCGTCGTCGTCCTGCTCGCCATGACAGGTTCCGGGCTCGTCGGCGCGTCACTGAAGAGCACCGACGCCGCGCGCCCACCGCAGCCCGTGGCGGGTACGGCCGACCGGCCCCCGCAGAACCCGTTCGCCGAAGCCGACCTCGACGACGCGCGGCGGGTGCCCGCCGGACTCCCCCGGGCCGCGCCCACCAGGATCGACATTCCCCGCATCGGAGTCCGCGCCGGCATCATGGCGCTCGGCACCAACCCCGACGGCACCGTCCAGGTGCCGCCACTGGACCAGGCGATGCTCGCCGGTTGGTACGAGCCCGGCCCGAGCCCCGGCGAGCGGGGCAACGCCGTGATCGTCGGACACGTCGACTCGGCCGCGATCGGTCCCGCCGTCTTCTTCTCCCTCGGCGCCCTGCGACCCGGTGACACCGTGAGCGTCGAACGGGCCGACGGCCGGACGGCGACCTTCCGGGTGGACTCGGTGGCCTCGTACCCGAAGGACGCCTTCCCCACCGAGCAGGTGTACGGCCCCAGCGAACGTCCGGGCCTGCGGGTCGTCACCTGCGGCGGCCAGTTCGACGAGGCCACCGGCGACTACCCCGACAACGTGATCGTCTTCGCCACCCTGCTGCCCTGACCACCCCGCCGATCATGCAGTTGTGGCACCGAACGAATGCCGTGTATCCACGCATTCGGGGCGCCACAACTGCATGATCGCGAAGGGCGGGGTGGTCAGTTGGCGGCGGAGGTGCGGACCAGGGTGCGGATCTGGCGGAGGAGGACCGACAGGGCCGCCAGGTCGGCGCGGGACTCGTCGAACTCGCCCATCGCCCGTTCGGCGCGGTGGATCGACGTGGCGTTCGACTGCTCCCACTGCTGTACCCGCTCCTGCGGCGGCAGGTCGCCCGGCGTGGAGTCCAGCACCTCCGCGGTGAGGGCGGCGAGCGCGGCGTACAGGTCGTACCGCAACGCCATCCGCGCCAGCGTCTGCCACCGGTCCTCGCGTGGCAGCAGGGAGATCTTCGACAGCAACGAGTCCACCCGGAACCGGTCGGAGAGCACGAAGTAGACCGAGGCGACCTCGCCGACGTCCCGTCCGGTGCTCGCGGCGGTCTCCACCACGTCCAGCAGACCGAAGCTGTACATCAGGCGGGTGCTGCGCTCGGCCAGCTCACGCGGCACCCCACGCTCGGTCATGGAGTCGATGTGGGCCGCGATCGACTCGCGTTCGCTGCCGTAGAAGAGCGTCTCCATCCCGGGCAGCAGCCGGGCGATCCCGTCCCGCAGTCGGGCGATCTCCGCCGGCACGTCGAGCGGCGAGCGGCGGTTGGTCACCAGCCACCGGACCGCCCGGTCGAGCAGGCGTCGGGTGTCCAGGTAGACGTTCGTCTGCAACTCCGGATCGATCCGGTTGTCCAGCGCCTCGACCGCGTCCCACAGCTCGCGCAGTCCGAAGACCTCACGGACCACCACGTACGCCCGGATCACGTCCGCCGCCGTGGCGGCGGTCTCCTCCACCACCCGGAAGACGAACGAGATCCCACCCCGGTTGATCGCCTCGTTGACCAGCACCGTGGTCACGATGTCGCGGCGCAACCGGTGCCGGTTCATCCGGTCGGCGAACCGCTGCCGCATCGGCGTCGGGAAGTAGTTGACCAGCACCTCGCCGGTCCACTCCTCGTCGGGCAGCGCGTCGGTGAGGATCTCCTTCTCCAGGGCGATCTTCACGTACGCCAACAGCACGGCGAACTCCGGCGCGGTCAGTCCGGACTCGGTGCGTACCGCCAGTTCCTCGTCCGGCGGCAGCGCCTCCAGCGACCGGTCCAGCACTCCGGCGCGCTCCAGCTCTGTGATCATCCGGCGGTGCACCGGGAGCAGCGAGGTGGCCTGCGCCTGAGAGTTGTTGATCGCCCGGGCCTGGTCGTAGTTGTCCCGCAGCACCAGCTCCGCGACCTCGTCGGTCATCCGGGCGAGCAGCTCGTCCCGCTCGGGAATGGTCAGCTCGCCGTCGGCGACCGCGGTGTTCAGCAGGATCTTGATGTTCACCTCGTGGTCGGAGCAGTCCACTCCGGCCGCGTTGTCGATGAAGTCGGTGTACATCCGACCGCCCGCCTGGGCGTACTCGATCCGGCCGTGCTGGGTGAAGCCGAGGTTGCCACCCTCACCGACCACCCGGCAGCGCAGGCTGCGACCGTCCACCCGGATCGCGTCGTTGGACTTGTCGCCGACCTGGGCGTTGGTCTCGCTGGACGCCTTCACGTAGGTACCGATGCCGCCGTTCCAGAACAGATCGACCGGTGCGGTGAGGATGGCCTTCATCAACTCCTGCGGGCTCAACTGGTCGACGTCGTCGTCGAGCCCGAGCACGGCACGGACCTGTGGCGAGATCGGCACCGACTTCGCCGTACGCGGGTGGATACCGCCACCGGCGGAGATCAGCTCGGCGTTGTAGTCCTCCCAGGTGGACCGGGTCAGTTCGAACAGCCGCCTCCGTTCCGCGTAAGAGGTGGCCGGGTCCGGGTCCGGGTCCAGGAAGATGTGCCGGTGGTCGAAGGCGGCCACCAGCCGGATGTGCTCCGACAGCAGCATGCCGTTGCCGAACACGTCACCGGACATGTCACCGACGCCGGCCACGGTGAAGTCCTGGCTCTGGGTGTCGTGCCCCATCTCCCGGAAGTGCCGCTTGACCGACTCCCACGCGCCCCGGGCGGTGATGCCCATCTTCTTGTGGTCGTAGCCGGCCGAGCCGCCGGAGGCGAAGGCGTCGCCCAGCCAGAAGTTGTGCGCCGTCGAGATCTCGTTGGCGGTGTCGGAGAAGGTCGCGGTGCCCTTGTCCGCCGCCACCACCATGTACGGGTCGTCACCGTCGTGGCGGACCACGTCGTCGGGCGGCACGATCTCACCGGCCACGATGTTGTCGGTGACGTCCAGCAGCGCCGAGACGAACTCCTGGTAGCAGGTCACCGCCTCGTCCCGGTCACCCGGCTTCTGCTTGAGCACGAAGCCGCCCTTGGCACCCACCGGCACGATGACGGCGTTCTTCACCATCTGCGCCTTCACCAGGCCGAGCACCTCGGTACGGAAGTCCTCCCGCCGGTCGGACCAGCGCAGGCCGCCCCGGGCCACCGGCCCGAACCGCAGGTGCACACCCTCGAACCGGGGCGAGTACACGAAGATCTCGAACTTCGGTCGGGGCGCGGGCAGCTCGGGTATCGCCTGCGGATCGAGCTTGAACGCCACGTACGGCTTCGGTCGCCCGCCCACCGGCCGCTGGTAGAAGCTGGTCCGCAGGGTGGCCTGGATCAGGTTCAGGTACGAGCGCAGGATCCGGTCCTGGTCCAGGCTGGCCACGTCGTCGAGCGCGGTACGGATCTCGGCCACCAGCTCGGCGCCACGTCGCTGGCGCTGCTCGGCGGCGACCGGGCCCGGCTCGAACCGCGCCTCGAACAGCTGCACCAGCAGCGTGGCCAGGTGCGGGTACGCGATGAAGGTCGACTCCATGTAGTCCTGCGAGAACACCGTGCCGGTCTGCCGCAGATACTTCGCGTACGCCCGGAGCACCACCACCTGACGCCAGGTCAGCCCGGCGAGCAGCACCAGCTCGTTGAAGCGGTCCACCTCGGCCTCGCCCCGCCACGCCGCCGCGAAGGCGTTCTCCACGTGCGGGCGTACCTCGGCCAGTTGCTGGTGCCCCTCGGGCAGTCGTAGCCCGAAGTCGTACAGCCAGATCCGGCCGTCGACCCGCTCCACCTCGTACGGGTGCTCGTCGACCACCTTCACGCCGAGCGAGTGCAACACCGGCAGCACCGCCGAGAGCATCATCGGCTCGCCGTAGCGGTACACCTTGAACCGCACGTCCATCGACTCGTCGACGTCCGGACCCCGGCTACCGGCACGCGGCGCCAACTGCTTGCGGAACAGGTGCATCTCCAGCTGGCCGGGCTCCTCCAGCAGCTCCAGCTTGGCCAGGTCCTTCATCGCCTCGTACGGCGTGTGCCCGTCCTTGTAGCCCTCCGGGAACGCGTCGGCGTACCGGCCGAACAGGTGCTTGGCCTGCTCGTCGCCGAGCTTGCGTTCCAGCACCAGCCGGTAGTCGTCGTCCCACAACCGGGTCGCGTCGGCCAACTCCTCGGCCAGCAGGTCGGCGTCGATGTCACCGGGCGGGCTCGTCGGGTCGGTACGCACGATGAAGTGCACCCGGGCCAGCATCGACTCGGTCACCCGGGTGGTGTAGTCCACCCCGACCCCGTTCAGCTCACGCAGCAGGATGTCCTGCATCCGCAGCCGGTTCTGGGTGGTGAACCGGTCCCGGGGTAGATAGATCAGACAGGAGATGAACCGCCCGTACGCGTCCCGGCGCAGGAAGACCCGCAACTGCCGGCGACCGGCCATCCGCAGCACCCCGATGACCGCGTGGTACAGGTCGTCGGTCTTGATCTGGAACAGCTCGTCGCGCGGGTACGTCTCCAGGATCTGCATCAGATCCTTGCCGGAGTGGCTGCGCAGGCTCAGGCCCGACCGGTCCAGCACCTCGGCGACCTTGCGCCGGACCACCGGCAGCTCCTGGACGCTGGTCCGGTACGCGGCGGTGGAGAACAGGCCGAGGAAACGGCGCTCGCCCACCACCTCGCCGTTCTCGTCGAAGATCTTGAAGCCGATGTAGTCGAGGTACGCCGATCGGTGCACGGTGGCCCGCGAGTTCGCCTTGGTGATGATCAACAGGCGCTTCTCGGTGACCTTCTCGTGCGCCTCGGGCGTCATCGAGGACAGCGCCCGCGCCTCCGGCGAGTCCTGGCGCAGGATGCCCAGCCCGGTGCCGAGCACCGCCTCCAACGCCGGCCCGTCCGCCGCCGAGTTCGGCACCAGCCGGTACTCCCGGTAGCCGAGGAAGGTGAAGTGGTCGTGCGCGAGCCAACGCAGCAGCTCGACCGAGTCGGTGATGTCCTTCTCCGGCACCGGTGGCCGGTTGTCACTGGTCCGCGCGGCGGCCAACTCGTCGGCCAGGGCGAGGGCGCGCTGGCGCATCTTCGGCCAGTCCTCGACCGCCTCCCGCACGTCGGTCAGCACCCGCTGCAGCTCCCGGCGCAGCTTGTCCCGCTCCTCCGGGTCGCGGACCGGGTCGATCTCGATCCGCATCCAGCTCTCGACCAGGTCACCGGAGATCGCGTCGTCCGGTTCCACGTCGGCGGCGACCTCGACCAGCCGCCCCAACGGCTCCCGACGCACCACGACCAGCGGGTGCACGAGCAGGTGGACGTCCAGGTGGTGGGTGTTGAGCAGGGCGGTCACCGAATCGACCAGGAACGGCATGTCGTCGGTGACGATCTCGACGACGCTGTGGTGCTGCTCCGCGTCGGGCGAGTGGATCCGCAGCTTCAACTCGCCCGGCACCCGCTGCCGGGCCAGCTCCCGGTGCGCACGGGCGGCGTCGAGCATCTCCTCGGCGGTGAACCCGATCAGCTCCTCGTCCGGCGCGAACCGCCAGAACCTGCCCACCAGGGTCGCCGCGTCGTGGTCGTCGCCGGCAAGCGACACGGCCTGGGCCACGAGTCGCTCGGCGTTGGGCACCGGCTCGTCGAACTCGGTGTCCTCCGCGTCGTCGGCGAGCGCCTCCGGCGGCAGTCCCAGATCGTAGAGGGTGTCGATGCTCGAACCGGTCATTCCGGTCGCGCCTGTGTCTAGCCGACCGAAACCGTTCCCGTCGGTCGCCGTGTCGAAACTGTCGTCCCGGCCGGTGTCAACCTGCCGGAGGTCGGGTTCCGGTTTGATCGCCGGACGCCGGTCCATCGGTGCCACTCCCCTCGACCCACAACGCTGTGGGTCACTCTGCCGCCAAGCCTAGGCCGACCGATCGGTACTTCCGTCGGCGGACCACCGGCCGGACGTCCGGATCTCCGACGCCGTCCTTTCACCCCGTTGCGGTACGAGGTTCGACCGGGTTCGGAGTACCCCGCCTGATGTTGTTCATCACACCGTCACGAGACCGTCTTTTCGCCTGGCCAGGACCAGCGGGGCAGTGGCCGGCCCGCCGGCGTACTAGCGTGCGGAGCAGCCGACCTGGAGGAAGCACAGATGTTCGTTCCGCGCCGACACCGCCGCAGCCGGTCGCCACTGGCCGTCGCCGCCACCTGCCTGGTCGTAGCGGCCGGCCTGGTCGCCTGCTCCGGTGCGGACGGCCCGCAGCGCACCGTCGACGCCTTCCTGGAGGGTTGGCGTAAGGGCGACCTGAACGCGGTCGGCTTCGTCGACCCGACCGGCGCGAAGATCTCCGCCGGCACCGTCGTCCAGGAGATCCGGGAGCTTTCCGGCGAGCTCGTCGACGCGCCGCTCACGCTGACCCGCCAGGGCGACCCCGAGGTCGTCCAGAACACCGCCACCGCCAGCGTCCGGGCGGAGTGGACGCTACCGGGCGGGACGAGGTGGGCGTACGACCGGCCGGTGCGGCTGACCCAGGGCCGCGACGACCAGTGGCAGGTCATCTGGGAGCCGCAGATCGTCCAGGAACAGCTCACCCGCGGCGATCGGCTGGGACTGCGGCGGGACCGGGCCACCCGGGCCACCGTGCTCGACGGCGCCGGTGAGCCGATCGTGGCGCCCCGCGACGTGGTCCGGGTGGGGTTGCAGCCCAACGAGGTGACCGACGTCAAGGCCATGATCCGCGAACTGGACAGCGCGTTCCGCGCCATCCGGCCGGCGATCACCCCGCCCGTCGACCTGTCGGACCTGCCGAAGCGGCTGAAGGAGGCGAAACCGGACGCGTTCGTCGAGGTGGTCACCCTGCGCGACGAGGCGTACCGACAGATCAAGTCCCGCATCTACCCCCTGTCCGGGACGAAGTTCCCGACCGACAAGCTGGACCTCGCACCCACCCGCGAGTTCGCCCGGGCGGTGCTCGGCACCGTCGACCCCGCGTACGCCGAGGACCTCGCCAACCATCCCGACCGCTACTCCCCCGGCGACCTCGTCGGTCACGGTGGGCTGCAGGGCCGCTGGGACGAACGGTTGCGTGGCGTACCGGGCCTGGCCGTCGTCATCAACCGGGCCGGGCCGGACGGCACCGTCGAGTCGACCGGCACCGAGGTGTTCCGCAGCGAACCCCAGCCCGGCCAGCCGGTTCGCACCACCCTCGACGTGGCCACCCAGAACGCCGCGGACCGGGCGCTGCGCGCGGAACGCCGGCGGGCCGCCCTGGTGGCCGTTCGGATCACCGACGGTGCCGTGCTCGCCGCCGCCAACGGCCCCGGCGCCACCGGGGAGAACCTGGCCTTCACCGCGCAGGTGCCACCCGGTTCGACCTTCAAGATGGTCAGCGCGTTCGGGCTGATCGAGCGCGGCGCGGTCACCCCCGACACCACCGTCGCCTGCCCGAAGCGGTTCGTCGTGGACGGGCGCGCCTTCAAGAACTCCGACGACTTCGCCCTCGGCGAGGTGCCGTTCCGCACCGACTTCGCCAAGTCGTGCAACACCGCCTTCGCCGCGCTCGCCCCCCAGCTGGGCGCGGACGGCCTGGCCGTCGCCGGACGCACCCTCGGCCTGGAAGGCGAGTGGGGCGACCTGGGCCTGGACGCGTTCACCGGCAAGGTCTCGGCGAACGGCGGCGCCACCGAACAGGCCGCCGCGGCGATCGGTCAGGGTACGACTGTGGTCAGCCCGCTGGCCATGGCGGCGGCGACCGCGGCGGTGGCCCGGGGCAGGTTCCTGCCACCGCAGCTGCTCGTGGATCCCGCGCCGGAACGGGCCGCCGAGCCCGGGCCGCAGTTGCAGCCCGAGGCGGTGACGGCGGTCCAGGAGATGATGCGCGAGGTGGTCACCAGCGGCTCCGGGACCGCCCTGCGGGACGTGCCGGGTGAGCCGGTGCACGGCAAGACCGGCACCGCCGAGTACGACGACAACCCGGAGAACACCCACGCCTGGTTCGTCGGCTGGCAGGGCGACGTCGCGTTCGCCGTCTTCGTCGAGAAGGGCGGCTCGGGCAGCGGCACCGCGGTACCGATCGCCGAGCGCTTCCTGCGTGCCCTGGCCGACTGAGCGACCCAGCGGTCGTGCGGAATCAGGCGGCCGGCCCGCCGGTGGCGGTCGCCGGACGGGTGGTCTCCGTCGAGACACCCGCGCCGCCCAGGTCACCGTCGGCCAGGTCAGGGTCAGCCGGGCCACCGTCGGACACGTCGGCGCCGCTCGCGGCATCGTCGTGGAGCTGACCGCCGTGGACCGGTGCCGGTGCGTCCGGTGGGCCGAGCTGATCGATGCTCCGGCGCGGCTCGGGAGCGGGAGCCGGCGCCTGCTCGGCACGCAGCCGGGAGGGCGCCGAGCCGGGGGCGGTCACCGGCCGCAGGCCGGACACCACGGTGTTGACGATCTCCGCGGCGTACCCGCCGTCCGGGTCGTAGTCGGGGTCGAAGACGGTCAGCTCGACGCCGAGGCAGTGCGGGGTGTCGACCAGACCGGCGAGCAGGATCTCCAGCTCGGCGAAGGCGATGCCACCCGGGTCGGGCGCGTCGACCGCCGGCATCACGGCGGGGTCGAGCACGTCCACGTCGACGTGCACCCAGTAGCCGGCGCAGTCGGCCAGTTGCTCGTGCGCCCACTGGGCGGTACGCGCCGCACCCTCGGCGCGCAGCGCCGGCACCGGTCGGGTGATGATCCCGGCGGCCTGCAGGTCGAGCCGGTACTCGTCCTGGGCGCGGATGCCGAGCACCACCACGTCGACGTCCCGGAAGTAGGGTCGCCGTCCCTCGATGCCCGCCAGGTCGGCCTGGCCCCGGCCGGTGACCAGGGCGAGGTCCTCACCCGCCGCCGCACCCACGTACGACGCGTTCCCGGGGTGCCGGAAGTCGGAGTGGCCGTCGACGAAGACCAGCCCGATCCGGCCACCTACCGCCTCGCCGAGCCGGTGCATGGCCAGCGCCGAGCCGAGCAGGATCGAGCAGTCACCGCCGAGGACCACGGGAAACTCGCCCCGGTCGATGATCGCGCCGATCCGGTCGGCCAGTGCCGCCGAGTAGTCGGCGATCTCGCGCGCGTGGCAGACGCCGTCGCCGGGTCGCCAGTCACCGGCGTCGTAGCGGGGCGGGGTCAGGCAGCCCGCGTCGCGGGCCCGCAACCGGGGCAGCAGCCCCTGGTCCCGGAGCGCACCGGGTGCCTTCCCGCAGCCGGGAACGGAGGTGGGCGTGGGCGGGCGCAGGCCGAGGTTGCTCGGCGCGTCGAGGACGGCGATCCGGCGCATCATGGGCCGCCTTCGTTCGCGACTGCGGGGCTCGCAAGCTCACTCCTCGCGCTCACTGAAGCTCCCGTCCTCCTGGGGTGGAGGCGGGCCGGCGACACGCCGGCCCGCGCTGGCGTGGCAGGTACTCAGAACAGGGCGCTGGCCAAGGCCCGACGGGCCGAGGCGACGGCGGGGTCGTCCGGGCCGGCGATGGCGAACAGGCCGACCAGGTGCTGGCGTACCTTCTCCCGGTCGTCACCCGCGGTGCGGCGGACCAACCCGACCAGGCGCTGGTACGCCTGATCGGCCAGACCGCTGAGCACCTCGATGTCGGCGGCGAGCAGTTGGGCGTCGACGTCGTCGGGTTTGGCCGCCGCGGCGGTGAGCGCGGCCTGCGGATCGGCGCCGGCCACCCGGCGGGCGAGTCCCACCTGGGCCAGCCCGGCCTCGGCGGCGGCGTCCGCCGGGGTTTCGGCGAGGATCTTCCGGTACGCCTGCTCGGCGGCGTCCAGGTCGCCGCTCATCAGCGCGTCGTCCGCCTCGTCGAGCCGTGGATCCTCCGGCTCGGTCACGCTCACCCCGCCGGCCTTGAGCACGGCCTGGATCCACTGGCGCAGCTGCGCCTCGGGCACCACGCCGGAGAAGGCGTCGACGGGCTGCCCGCCGACCACCGCGTACACCATCGGGATGCCCTGGACCCGGAACATCTGCGCGAGCCGCGGGTTGGCGTCCACGTCGACCTTGGCGAGCACCCAGGCGCCGCCACCCTCCACCGCCAGCCGTTCCAGCACCGGGGAGAGCTGCTTGCAGGGCTGACACCACTCGGCCCAGAAGTCGATCACGACGGGTGTGGTCAGCGAGCGCTCCAGGACCTCGGACTGGAAGGTCGCCTCGGTCACGTCGATGACGGTGACCCCGCCGACGGCGCCGCCGGGTGCCCCGGCGGGCGGGCCGGCCTGGACCGGAGCCGGTGTGGAACTGGGGGCAGGGGTGCGCAGCGCGCTGAGGTCGACCGCGCCGCGGGTGAAGATCGACGAGGTGATCCGTGGGTCGCTCATGGTTGTCTAGTCTCGCACGCAGTCCGCCGAACTCGGATCAGCCTCGGCCCGCGCAGTTGCCACTGTCACCCCTGCCCAGCCGCCCTGGTGGGCCGAAGGTCAGAACCGTGCGGGCTCGCGGTAAACGCCCCATTCGGCCCGCAGCGCGTCGCAGATCTCGCCCAGCGTCGCCTCCGCCCGGACGGCGTCCAGCATCGCCGGGATCATGTTCCCCCCGGTACGGCTCACCGCCACCATCGCCTCGACCGCGGCACGCACCCGGCCCTCGTCCCGAGCGCGCTTGCGCTCGGCCAGTGTCCGGCGCTGTTCCACCTCCACCTCGTGCGAGATGCGCAGGATCTCCAACTCCTTGGCGACCGTACCGGTGTGGCAGTTGACGCCGACGATCTTCTTGTCGCCCTTCTCCAGCGCCTGCTGGTACGCGAACGCGGCCTCGGCGATCTGTCCGGTGAACCAGCCGTCCTCGATGCCCCGCAGGATGCCGGAGGTCATCGGCCCGATCTGGTGCGGGCCGTCGCCACCGAGCGCGCGGATCCGGGCGAAGATCTCCTCCGCCTCGGCCTCGATCCGGTCGGTGAGCGCCTCGACGTACCAGGAGCCGCCCAGCGGGTCGGCCACGTTCGTCACCCCGATCTCCTCCATCAGCACCTGCTGGGTACGCAGGGCGATCTCGGCGGAGGAGTCGGTGGGCAGGGCGAGGGTCTCGTCCAGGGCGTTGGTGTGCAGCGAGTTGGTGCCACCGAGCACCGCGGCGAGCGCCTCGACGGCGGTGCGTACCACGTTGTTGACCGGCTGCTGCGCGGTCAGCGACACGCCGGCGGTCTGGGTGTGGAACCGCAGCCAGAGCGCCTTCTCACTGGTGGCGCCGTAGACGTCACGCAACCAGCGGGCCCAGATCCGGCGGGCGGCCCGGAACTTGGCGATCTCCTCGAAGAAGTCGACGTGCGAGTCGAAGAAGAAGCTCAGCCCGGGGGCGAAGACGTTGACGTCGAGCCCACGCGACAGCCCGAGTTCGACGTAGCCGAAGCCGTCGGCCAGGGTGTACGCCAGCTCCTGCGCCGCCGTCGAGCCGGCCTCCCGGATGTGGTACCCGGAGACCGACAGCGGCTTGTAGCGCGGGATCTCGGCCGCGCAGTACTCCATCAGGTCGCCGATCAGGCGCAGGTGCGGCTCCGGGTCGAACAGCCACTCCTTCTGCGCGATGTACTCCTTGAAGATGTCGGTCTGCAACGTCCCGTCGAGGCTCGACAGGTCGGCACCCTGACGCTCGGCGGCGACCAGGTACATGCAGAACACCGGCACCGCCGGGCCGGAGATGGTCATGCTCGTGGTCACCCCGGCCAGGTCGATGCCGTCGAAGAGCACCTCCATGTCGGCGGCGCTGTCCACCGCCACCCCGCAGTGGCCCACCTCGCCGAGCGACTGCGGGTCGTCGGAGTCGCGCCCCATCAGGGTGGGCATGTCGAAGGCGACCGAGAGCCCGCCGCCACCGGCGCCCAGGATCATCTTGTAGCGCTCGTTCGTCTGCCGGGCGTTGCCGAACCCGGCGAACTGGCGGATGGTCCAGGTCCGCCCCCGGTAGCCGGTCGGGTGCAGGCCCCGGGTGTAGGGGAACTCCCCGGGCCAGCCGATCCGCTCGAAGCCCGGGTACGCGACGCCCTCCGGCGGACCGTAGACCGGCTCGACGGGCATCCCGGAGAGCGTGGTGAAGTCGGCGTCCCGCTTGCGCGCGGAGTCGTAGCGGGCCTGCCAGCGGGCCCGCCCGGCCGCGATGTCGTCGGCGTTCATCCCCGGGCTCCTCCTCGAGTCCTCGACTGCGATCGAGTGTAGAGCCCCTGCCTGAACGATCGATAAGGTAGTTCGTACCGACCGGTAACCCGAGCTGCGCGAACTCAGCCGGCGGGACCGTCGATGGCCACGTCGTCCACCCGGATGTTGATCTCGTCGACCCGCAGCCCGTACGCCTCCACCGCCCTGGTCACCGCGACCCGCACCGCCGTGGTCACCTCGGGCACCGGATGCCCGGCGTCGGTCACGAGCACCAGGTTGATCACGGCACCGCCGTTCGTCACGTGCGCCGAGCACCCCCGCCGCGCGTCGCCGACCTGGTCGAGCCCCACCCGGTCGAGCACCGCGTTGAAGAACCGGGCGATGTCGCCACCCAGCTCGACCACGCCGGGCACCGACTTCGCCGCCGCCACCGCGATCTTCTCCACCACCTCGTCCGAGATGTGGGTGCGCCCGCCCGCCACCGCGTCCGGCGTCATCGCCAGCTCCTGCGTCATCTCGTGATCCATGCGTCCCCCAGCGGCCGTCGCGGCAGCCGCGCAACCGCGCGGCGGTGCGAGCCTAACCGTCTCCGGCGGTCCGCAGTGGACGCGGTCATCCGGAGAGCTGAGCCAGCAACGCCTCGGCTGCCGCGTACGGATCGGTGGCACCGGCCGCCACCTCGGCGGCGAGCGCGGGCAGCTGCGTACCGTCGCGCAGCGAGCCGATCCGGGAGCGGAGCACGCCCAGCGCGATCGCCTCGACCTCGGCGGCGGCCCGTGCCTCGCGCCGCCGGCGCAGCTCGTCGTGCTCGACCAGCCAGGCGCGGTGCTTGTCGATCGCGGCGGCGACGTCGTCGATGCCCTCACCACGCGCGGCGATCGTCCGCACCACCTGCGGACGCCACTGGCCCGGCCCACGCTCGCCGAGGGCGATCATGCCCTGGATGTCGCGGACCGTGGCGTCGGCGCCGTCCCGGTCGGCCTTGTTGACCACGAAGACGTCGGCGATCTCCAGGATGCCGGCCTTCACCGCCTGGATCGCGTCGCCCATTCCGGGCGCGAGCAGCACCAGCGTGGTGTCGGCCAGGGAGGCCACCTCGACCTCCGCCTGCCCGACGCCGACGGTCTCCACGAGCACCACGTCGCAACCGGCGCCCTCCAGCACCCGCACCGCCTGCGGGGTGGCCGCCGACAGCCCACCGAGATGCCCTCGGCTGGACATCGAGCGGATGTAGACGCCCGGGTCGGTGGCATGGTCCTGCATCCGAACCCGGTCACCGAGGATCGCGCCGCCGGTGAACGGACTGGACGGGTCGATGGCCAGCACCCCCACCCGGTGACCGTGCGCGCGTAGGGCCCGGACCAGCTCGTTCGTGGTGGTGGACTTGCCCACCCCCGGCGAACCGGTCAGGCCCACCACCTGGGCCCGTCCGGTGTACGGGGCGAGCGCCGCGGCGATCGCCGGCACGGTCCCGTCGCCCGACTCGACCAGGGTGATCAGCCGGGCGACCGCGCGGGGGTCACCGTCGCGGGCCCGTTCGACGAGCATCGGTACGTCCCGGCTGCGGCGCACCGAACCGGTCGCCGCCGCCGGGACGCGGGTGTCCGACTCGCTCACAGATCGGTTTCGCTGGGGTCGGGCACGTGGATGATGAGCGCGTCGCCCTGGCCCCCGCCGCCGCACAGCGCGGCCGCGCCGGTGCCGCCGCCACGCCGCTTGAGTTCCAGCGCGAGGGTGAGCACGAGCCGGGCACCGGACATGCCGATCGGGTGGCCGAGCGCGATCGCGCCGCCGTTGACGTTGACCTTGTCCGGGCTGACGCCGAGGTCACGGATCGACTGGATGCCCACCTGGGCGAACGCCTCGTTGATCTCGATCAGGTCGAGGTCGGAGACGGCCAGGCCACCCTTGCGCAGGGCGTGCTGGATGGCGTTGGACGGCTGCGAGTGCAGGGAGTTGTCCGGACCCGCCACGTTGCCGTGCGCTCCCACCTCGGCCAGCCAGGCCAGACCCAGCTCCTTGGCCTTCGCCTTGCTCATCACCACCACGGCGGCGGCGCCGTCGGAGATCGGCGAGGAACTGCCGGCGGTGATGGTGCCGTCGGAGGTGAACGCCGGACGGAGCTTGGCCAGGGACTCGGCGGTGGTGTCCGGCCGGATGCCCTCGTCCTCGCTGATCACCAGCGGGTCACCCTTGCGCTGCGGGATGACCACCGGGGTGATCTCCTCGGCGAAGTGGCCGTTCTTCTGGGCGGCGGCGGCGCGCTGGTGGCTGCCGGCCGCGAACTCGTCCTGCTCCTGGCGGGTGATGCCGCGGGTGCCGCCGTGCCGCTCGGTGGACTCACCCATCGAGCAGCAGTCCCAGGCGTCGGTCAGCCCGTCGAGTGCCATGTGGTCCTTGATCACCACGTCGCCGTACTTGTAGCCGGCACGCTGACCGAGCAGCAGGTGCGGGGCGTTGGTCATCGACTCCATGCCGCCGGCCACCACGATGTCGAACTCGCCGGCCCGGATCAGCTGGTCGGCCAGGGCGATCGCGTCGAGACCGGAGAGGCAGACCTTGTTGATCGTCAGGGCCGGTACGGACATCGGGATGCCGGCCTCGACGGCCGCCTGCCGGGCGGGGATCTGCCCGGTGCCGGCCTGGAGCACCTGGCCCATGATCACGTACTGCACCTGGTCGGGTGCGACTCCCGCCCGTTCGAGCGCGGCGGAGATGGCGATGCCGCCGAGTTTGGTCGCCGGTAGGTCCTTGAGGTTGCCCAGCAGGCGCCCCATCGGGGTCCGCGCGCCGCTGACGATCACCGAAGCCATACCTGCCTCCGAGGGGATGCCGCACTGTACGCCTTAACGAATGTTCGGCCAGACTAACGTCATGCCTGAGAACTCCCCCGCCGAGCCCGCTGCCGACTATGTCACAGACATCGGGCTGCGCCGCATCGACCATGTCGGGATCGCGGTGCCCGACCTCGACGTCGCCATCGACTTCTATCAGCGCACGTTCGGGATGCGCTGCGTGCACACCGAGACCAACGCCGAGCAGGGCGTCCGGGAGGCGATGTTGACGGTCGGGCCGAGCGCCGAGGGCGGTTGCGTGCAACTGCTCGCGCCGCTGACCCCGCAGTCGACGATCGCGAAGTTCCTGGACCGCAACGGGCCGGGCGTTCAGCAGGTGGCGTACACGGTGACCGACATCGACGCGGCCTGCGCGGCGCTGCGCGAGCGTGGCGTACGGCTGCTCTACGAGACCCCGAAGCGCGGCACCGCCGACTCCCGGATCAACTTCGTGCACCCGAAGGACGCCGGCGGCGTATTGATCGAACTGGTGCAACCGGCCGCGTCCCACTGACCCGGCCCGCGCCCACCCGACCTGACGAGCCGCGAGCACGGAGGTGTGCGCTTGCCCGGGCAGGCACGCACCTCCGCGCAGTGGCCGATGCACTTTCTCACAGGAGGCTTCCAGCCTTAGCTACCGTTCAGTAACCTCCGGCCTCACAGGTAGCCCGGTGGCGCGGTATGTGGCGGCGGCCGACATGGTGACGGCCGCCGAACGGCGTCGACGATGGCAGCCCCAGGCCCGCCGCCGACGCGGCGAGAACCGGAGGTCACCGTGCAGGAGATTCTCGAAGCCATCATGGCCGCGGACGGGTCGGCCGACCCGGCGCGCGAGTTGGCCGGCGTCGCCGGGCTGCCGGTACCGGAGAGCTACCGGGGCGTGGTCGTCCGGGCCGGGGAGACCGGGATGTTCGACGGCATGGCCACCCGGGACAAGGACCCCCGCAAGGCCCTGCACCTGCAGGAGGTGCCGACGCCGGAACTCGGCCCGGGAGAGGCGCTCGTCGCGGTGATGGCCAGCGCCATCAACTACAACACCGTCTGGACCAGCATCTTCGAGCCGCTGTCCACCTTCAGGTTTCTCACCCGCTACGGCCGCACCTCTGAGCTGGCCCGTCGGCACGACCTGCCGTACCACGTGGTCGGTTCCGACGCGGCGGGAGTGGTGCTCCGGGTCGGTGCCGGGGTGAGCCGCTGGCGTCCGGGCGACGAGGTGGTGGCCCACTGCCTGTCGGTCGAGCTGGAGGACGCGGCCGGTCACGACGACACGATGCTCGACCCGCAGCAACGGATCTGGGGGTTCGAGACCAACTTCGGTGGCCTGGCCGAGCTGGCCGTGGTCAAGGCCAACCAGCTGATGCCCAAGCCGGCGCACCTGAGCTGGGAGGAGGCGGCCAGCCCCGGGCTGGTCAACTCGACCGCGTACCGGCAGTTGGTGTCGCACCACGGCGCGAACATGAAGCAGGGCGACGTGGTGCTGATCTGGGGCGCCTCGGGCGGGCTGGGCGGCTACGCCACCCAGTTGGCGCTCAACGGCGGCGCCATCCCGGTCTGTGTCGTCTCCTCCGCGGAGAAGGCGGAGCTGTGTCGACGGATGGGTGCCGAGCTGGTCATCGACCGCTCCGCCGAGGGCTTCCGGTTCTGGTCGGACGAGGAGACCCAGAATCCGGACGAGTGGCGCCGCTTCGGCGAGCGGATCCGGGAGCTCACCGGCGGCGAGGACCCGGACATCGTCTTCGAACACCCGGGCCGGGAGACCTTCGGTGCCAGCGTCTACGTCGCCAAGCGCGGTGGCACCGTCGTCACCTGCGCCTCCACGAGTGGCTTCCTGCACCAGTACGACAACCGCTACCTGTGGATGCACCTGAAGCGGATCGTGGGCAGTCACTTCGCCAACTACCGCGAGGCGTGGGAGGCCAACCGGCTGGTGGCGCTGGGGAGGATCCACCCCACCGTGTCGAGGACGTACCCGCTGGAGCGGACCGGCCAGGCCGCGTACGAGGTGCACCGCAACGCCCACCAGGGCAAGGTCGGCGTGCGCTGTCTGGCCCCTGCGGACGGACTGGGCGTACGCGACCCCGAGCTACGCGCCCGCCACGTCGAGGCCATCAACCGGTTCCGTGGGCGCTGACCTGACGGCCGAGGCGCCGGTGGCCATTCGGTGATCGCCGATTGGCTTTCCACACGGGCGGCCTGACGCCCATTCGTGTGAGAGAGCGACGCGGAAACAAAGGGGCCGTGCGCGATCCCGCCACGGCCCTTTTCCACGTCACGCTCCGTGCCATCCGGCTCGCCCCGGAGCTGGCAAGATCGCCTGTCGACCCGGTGGCCGACCACCGCCCGGAGTTGACCATGTAATGCGGACGGCAAAGGGCGGCACGCTCTTGCGAAGCACCCCAGGGAGTCTGCCAGTATGTCCCAATGCCCCAGCAGCAGTCCTCCCCTCTCGCGTTCTTCGATAACGCGAACTCGCAGCCAGATTTCACGGTTGGCCTGCGCGGATACAACACCGGTCAGGTCGACGACTTCATCGGCCGGCTCAACGCCGCGCTGAGCCAGGCCAACAAGGACCGCGCCGACGCCGAGCAGGCGCTCAACGACGCGCAGCGCCGGCTCCGGCAGTCCGAGCAGCGGCTCACCGCCCTTGAGCAGAAGCTCACCGACACCAGCAAGCAGCTGGAGGAGAACAGCCGGCCCACGCTGTCCGGCCTCGGCACCCGGGTCGAGCAGATCCTCCGGCTCGCCGAGGAGCAGGCCAACGACCACCGCAACGAGGCCAAGCGCGAGTCGGAGGGCATCCTCTCCGCCGCCCGCCTCGAGGCGCGGGAGATCACCGACAAGGCGCGTGCCGAGGCCGCGGCCATGAAGGCGACCGCCGAGCGGGAGGCCGGCAACGTCCGCACCGCCGCCGAGCGCGAGGCCGCCGAGGTGCGCGTCCAGGCCCGACGCGAGGCCGACACGCTGCGCGCCGACGCGGATCGGGAGACCAAGCAGCTGCGTACGGTGACCGCCCACGAGGTCGCCGAGCTGAAGTCCACCGTGGAGCGCGAGGTGGCCACCCTGCGGGCCACCGCCGAGCGCGAGATCACCCAGCAGCGGGCCAAGGCCGCCCGCGAGGCCGAGGAGAAGCGCGCCGAGGCGACCAAGCTGCTCACCGACGCCCGCGACAAGCGCGACAAGGATCTCCAGGCTCTGGAGTTGCAGCTCGCGGAGCGGCGGGAGAAGGCCGAGCGCGAGGAGTCGGAGCGGCACGCCGCCCAGGTCGCGCAGACCCAGAAGCTGGTCAACGAGGCCGAGCAGCGGGCCCGCGCCGCGCAGGACCGGGCCAAGGAGATCGAGCAGCGCGCCGAGGCCCGCCGGGTCGAGTCGGAGCGCAACGCCACCGAGACGGTGGAGAAGGCCAAGGCCCTGGCCGAGCGGACGCTCAACGAGGCGCGCGCCGAGTCGCAGCGGCTGCTCAGCGAGGCCCGCACCGAGGCCGAGCTGACCACCCAGGCGGCCAGCCGCGAGGTCGAGGACCTCACCCGGCAGAAGGATGCCGTCACCGCCCAGCTCGTCCAGATCCGGTCCAGCCTCGCCGGCCTCGCCGGTCTGGTGCCGGGGGTGGCCGACGCGGTGGTCGCCAAGGTCGAGGCCACGAAGGCGGAGGACACCAAGGCGGAGGGCTCCGAGAAGCCCGTCGCCGCCGAGTCGGCCAGCTGAGCCGCCTCCCGTACCGGGGCATGAATTTACGGCGTGAGGTGACACCGGGACACCGGTGGCACCTCACGCCGTCATGCGTCCCACACCCGCCGCGATCCGTGTGAAGTACCTCCAATCCACGGCGTCCGTATCGCCCCAGGAGGGCCTGATGCGTGTGAGGATGGGGGCATGTCGCACGGCGAGGAACTGTTCGCGCTCGGCGGGGACGTGACCACGGAGCCCAGCTTCGAGTCCGCCCTGCGGGGGTACGAGAAACGACAGGTCGACCGATACGTCGCTCGTGCGGAGCACGAGATCGCCGCGCTCGCGGCCGAGCGGGAACAGGCGTACACCCAGATCCACAAGCTGGCCGGTCAGGTCGAGGTGCTGCAACGTGACCTCGCCCAGGTGCGCAAGCAGGTCGGGGTCGTCGACCGAGCCGCCTTCCGGCATCTCGGGCCACGGGTGGAGCAGATCCTGACGCTGGCCGAGGAGCAGGCCGAGGACATCCTCTCCGCCGCCAACGAGGAGATCGAGGCCCGGCGGGCCGCCGCCGAGCACATCATCGAGGAGGCTCGCGTCGCGGCGGCCACCGCGCTCAAGGACTTCGAGATCGCCCTGGCCGCCCGCCGGGCCGAGGAGGAGCGGCAGGCCGCCGCTCGCCGGGCCGAGTCGGAGGCCGCCGCGAAGTCGGCGAAGGAGGAGGCCGCCCGGCTGCGCAAGGCCGCCCAGGAGGCCCTGGACCGGGCGCAGCAGGAGGCCACCCAGCTACGGGACGCGGCCAAGGAGATCCACAGTCGGGCCCAGCAGGAGGCGACCAAGCTGCGCGACGCGGCCCGCGAGGCGCTCGCCACCGCCCAGCAGGAGGCGACCCAGCTGCGCGACGCCGCCAAAGAGGTGCACGCGAACGCCCAGCAGGAGGCGCGACGGCTGGTCGACCAGGCCACCGAGGCGGGCCGGGCCACCCATGCCAAGGCCCAGCAGGAGGCCAAGCAGATCATCGACGACGCCGCCGAGGCTGGCCGGGCCGCCCGTAACAAGGCCCGTCAGGAGGCCGAGCGGCTGAGCACCCAGGCGACCGAGGCGGCCAAGCGCACCCGCGCCGAGACCGAGGCGTACGCCCAGCGGATGCGCGGCGAGACCGAGGCGTACGTGCAGCACGCCCGGGCGCAGGCGCAGCAGGAGCTGGGCGCCTGGCGGGCCGGGGTGGAGAAGGAGGTGAACAGCCGACGCGAGGCGGCCGACCGGGAGCTGACCGAGCGCAAGGCCACCGTCGAACGCGAGTTCACCGCCCGCCGCGATCAGCTCGAGAAGCAGTACAAGACCCGCAACGCCGAGCTGGACGAGCGGATCCGCACCCGTACCGCCGAGCTGGAGTCCGGCTTCGAGAGCCGCAGGTCCCAGCTCGAGTCGGAGTACACCGCGCGGAAGAACGAGATCGAGCAGGGCGCCGACCAGATCCGCCAGGCCGCCGAGCGGGATGCCGCCGCGCTACGCGGGCAGGCCGAGGAGCAGGCCGGTGAGCTGCTGCGCCAGGCGGAGACCGAGTCGACCACGAAGCGAGGCGAGGCCGACGAGTACGTCGCCACCGTCCGACGCGACGCCGACGAGTACGCCGACACCACCCGGCGGGAGGCCGACGAGCACGTCACCGCCGTGCGGCGCGAGGCGGACGAGCACGTCGCGGCGTCCCGCCGCCAGTTCGAGGAGTACGCGGCCACCACGCAGCAGCACCTGGCCACCACCCAGCAGCACCTCGCCGCCACCCAGCAGGAGGCGGCGGCCAGCCGGCAGCAGCTCGCCCAGGTGATGTTGGAGATCGCCAAGGCCCAGCAGCAGCTCGCCGACCTGCGCCAGGAGACGTGGAAGTCCCGGCAGGAGTCCGACGAGCTGGAGCGCAAGCTGCTCGGCCTGCGGCTCCAGGCTACCTCGGCTCCCGCCGCGTCGGCCGCGCCTGCGGTGGCAGCTTCGGCCACGAACGGGGCACGCCCCGTCGGCGTCTCAGCGAACGGTGCTCGACCCTCCGGCGACGATGCCCCGGCGGCGGGCGGCCGGACCGGTGACCGTCCGGGCGGGGACGATGCCCGGCCGGCGACGAAGCCGGTGGCGGAGCCGGTCACCACTGTCGAGGACTCGTCGCCGACCCGGCCGGCGGCCGAGCCCACGAGCGCCGACGGCGGCACCGCGAGCGAAGGACTGGACGGCGAGCCGACGGTGGCGGCGGTTCCCGGCGAGGGTGGCCGAGGTGCCACCCCGACGAAGATCACCAGCACCGGCGAGAACGGCAAGCGCCCCACCAAGCCGACCACCGACGAGCGGACCGCCAAGCCCAGCACAGTCACCTCCGACTGACGCCGCCCAGCCGACCCCAGCGGCGATCATGCAGTTGTGGCGGTTACAAAGCGGTCCACTGCGGACAAGTCAACCACCACAACTGCATGATCGGCGGGCGGGTGGGGGGTGGTGGCGGGGTCGGGTCCAGGTGAGGAAGCGGGAGAAGAGGGCCTGCGGCGTGGGGGCGTCGTGCGGGTTGAGGTGGTACAGGTCGCGCATGGCTTCGTGCATCAGGCCGGCGAGGTAGACGGACAGACCGGTCAGGTTGTCTTTGTACTCCGCCCGCAGCACCAGTCGCGCCTCCCCGCAGGGCCAGGGCTGCCCGTCGGTACGGCAGCACCAGGTCGGCCGCAACGGCGTGTGTGGCGGTCGACCTGGCCGGGCCGCGCGCTCAAGTGACACAGCAAGCTCCGCAAGGACGGCTCCCGGGTGCGGCTGTCGTGGCCAGGGCAGCGACAGCCGCACCCGGAGCGGGTTCGAAAAGGGCCGCCCACAGGGGGATTGCGGGCGGCCCCCGCCTGAACCCGTCCGCGCCCTCCGGGCAACGAACGAATCCGGCATGGCTGACAGTCTGGTGACGGGACCACTACTGTCGGAAGGCATCGAGGCTGGTGGTGGCCCTGGTGCGGGATGCGGAGGCCGCCGGGGAATGCCGAGTGGTTCTCGGCCGGCGATTGTGGAGGCAGTGTGGAGCAGACCACGGCGGACCTGATCCGGTCCCAGCTACGCCGGCTACGCGTCACCGCCGGGTTGAGCCAGGAGGAGTTCGGGAAACTGGTGCACTACTCGGCGTCGATGGTCTCCGCCGTGGAGACCGGCGCCCGGCCGTACGATCGCCAGCTCCTGGCCCGGGCCGACGAGGTGCTGACCTCCGGCGGCCTGCTGGGGTCGCTGCTGCGGATCGCCGAGCGGGAGGGGCAGCCGTCCTGGTTTCTGCCCTGGCTGGACGCCGAACGCCAGGCCCGGCAGCTGCGGGTCTTCCAGCCGACGCTGGTCCCCGCGCTGCTCCAGACCGAGGGCTACGCCCGCGCGGTGATCCGTTGCGACGACCTGCTCAGCGACGACGAGGTCGAGCAGCGGGTGGCCGCCCGGCTGGACCGGCAGGCCATCCTCGACCAGCCCGACCCGCCGCAGCTCGTCGCGGTCGTCGACGAGGCGATCCTGCACCGGCGGGACGAGCGCTTCCGGACGCTCATGGGGCACCAGATCGAGCACCTGATCGCCTGCGCCGAGCGCCCGAGCGTGAGCGTCCACGTCGTACCGCTCAGCGTCGGGCTGCATATCGGCCTGTCCGGGCCGTTCTCGTTGGCCAGGGACGCGGACGGCGGCTGGGTGGCGAGCCAGGAGACCCAACTGACCGCCGCGCCGACCGACAACGAGGCGAATCTGGCTACCCTGTTGGCGCGCTGGGAGACGGTGCGCAACGAGGCACTGTCCCGCCAGCAGTCGATCGCACTCCTCAACGAGATGGTGAAGTCATGGCCCTGAACGGCGCGACCTGGCGCACCGCCACCCGCAGCGGCAACACCGACTGCGTGGAGGTGGCCGACAACCTGCCCGGCCTGGTGGCCGTCCGGGACAGCAAGGACCGGCGGGGCCCGGTGCTCGCGTTCACCCCGTCGACCTGGCGGTCCTTCGTCGCAACGCTCAAGCGGACCTGACTCGCCCCAGCCGCTCGCGCTGAACCACCCACGCCCTCAGCTCGACAGCGTGCCCGCACCAGCACTGCGGGGCGACGGCACTACCCTGCCGAACAGGGCCGCCGGCTCGCCGGCCCGGCAGGCTCATTTCGACCCGGCGGCACCGCCGGAACAGCCGACGGGGAGACCTGATGGCGCAACACGAACCCGATGAGGCCGAGCCGAGACCGGCCGAGCGGGAGCAGCACGACTCGAAGCCGCCAGGGGCCGACGAGGCGACCGGCGCGCCGCAGCAGCGTCCGGTAGGTGCCGATGCCGGCCGCTTCGGCACCCCCGGGCGACCGCTGCGCCGCAACAGCTTCCTGGTCGGATTCACCGGTGCGCTCGGCGTACTGCTCGCGTACGCGGTCTATCTGGGGGTGCGCAACGCCGCGGGGATCCTGGTCCTGGTGGTGATCGCGCTCTTCCTCGCGGTGGGCCTGCACCCGGCGGTGGTCCGGTTGCGGTCCTGGGGGTTTCCGCGCGGGTTGGCCGTGGCGACGGTCGTGCTGATCGTGCTGGCGCTGCTGGCGGCCGGGGTGCTGGCGCTGGTGCCACCCATCGTCACCCAGTCCGGGCAGTTCGTCGAGCAGTTGCCGAGCTACCTGGAGTCGCTGCGCCGCAACGAGACGGTGAACGACCTGGTCGAGCAGTTCGACCTGATGCGCCGCGCCCAGGAGGCGACCAGCGCGGACATGATCGGCCGGGCGTTGGGCGGGGTGCTCGGCGGGGCACAGCTGGTGTTCGGCACCGTCTTCCGGGTGCTCACCGTGCTGGTGCTGACCATCTACTTCCTGGTCTACTTCGACCGGCTCCGCAACCTCGGGTACGCGTTGGTGCCGCGTTCCCGTCGGCAGCGGGTGCAGCTGATCGGTGACGAGATCCTGACCAAGGTCGGGGCGTACATGGTGGGCGCGCTCGCCATCGCCGTGCTGGCCGGGGCGAGCACCTTCGTGTTCGCGCTGGTCGTCGGCCTGCCGTACCCGTTCGCCCTGGCGGTGGTGGTCGCGGTGACCGACCTCATCCCGCAGATCGGCGCCACCCTCGGTGCGGTGATCGTCAGCCTGGTCGGCTTCGCCACCGATCCCTCGGTCGGCATCGCCTGCGTGATCTTCTTCGTGGTCTACCAGCAGGTCGAGAACTACCTCATCTATCCCAAGATCATGCGGCGGTCGGTGCAGGTGAACGAGGTCGCCGCGCTGGTGGCCGCGCTGCTCGGGGTCGCGCTGGTGGGGGTGATCGGCGCGCTGATCGCCATCCCGACGGTCGCCGCCATCCAGCTCATCCTCCGCGAGGTGGTCCTCCCCCGCCAGGACGCCCGCTGACCCTGCCGGGCCAGGGCGAACCGGCAGAGGCCGCCAGCGCGGTTCAGTCGGCCTGGCGCTGTGGTGGGCCCGACACCGGGACGTCGGCGAACGCGGCGACCGTCCGGTCGGCGTACGCGCTGGCGTCGCCGGTCTCCATCGGGCCGTCCCAGGTGGTCGGCAGCGGCACCGGCGCCGCCGGGTTGACCCGCCGCACCACCTCGTCCAGCACGGTCTCGGCGTCACCGACCCAGAGGTGCTTGGCACCGGGCACACCGACCACCTCCGCCTGCGGGATCGCCGCGAACCGCTCGCGGGCCTGCTCCGGGCGCAGATAGTCGTCGAACTCCGGCACCAGGGCGGTGACTGGTTTGCCCGACTCGGCCCACTGGGCCAGGTCGGACGGGCCGGAGTAGCGCAGCGGCGGGGACAGCAGGATCGCGCCGGTCACCGCCGGGTCGCAGCCGTAGCGCAGCGCCAGGTCGGTGCCGAACGACCAACCCAGCAACCAGACGTTCGGCAGTTCGTGGAACTCGGCGTACTCGATGGCGGCGGCGACGTCGAAGCGCTCGCCGACGGCGGAGTCGAAGCTGCCCTCGCTGGTGCCGCGCACACTGCTGGTGCCCCGGGTGTTGAACCTGAGCACGGCCACGTCGGCCAGGGCGGGCAGCCGCCAGGCCGCCTTGCGGAACACGTGGCTGTCCATCATTCCGCCGTGGGTCGGCAACGGATGCAGACAGACCAGGGTCGCGGCCGGTTCCCGGTCGACCGGGCGGGCCAGCTCGCCGACCAACCGCAGGTCGTCCGCGGTGTGCAGCTCGATGTCCTCTCGATGCCCGGGCAGGATCGAGGAGGCACGGATCGGTGCGCTCATGCCTCCAGTCTCCCGTTCCGCCGCCCCCGCTGGATCACCGGGGCCCGACGGTCGCGGGCCCGCCAGCAACCGGTGTGCCAGTGCCGGCGGTCGGTGAGGTCGCCCCGACCGTCCGCCGGCCAGGCCACGACGTGCGCCACACCGGGCCGGATCTCCTGGTCGCAACCGGGGCAGCGGTACGTCTTGGTGGACGAGCCGCCGCTGATGCCGCGCACCTGCCACTCCCCGTCCCGCCACTGCTGGACCGCGGCGACGCCGTGCCGGGCGCGCTCGGCGTCGAGGCGCACCGCGTCGTCGCGGCGGGGACGGTTACGACGGGGACTCACGTCATCAAGCGTACGGTCGAGCCGGCGCGACCCGGTCAGCGGCGGGTGTGGTCGCGGAACCCCCGGCCGGTCTTGCGGCCCAGGTAGCCGGCGGTGACCAGGTGCTCCAGCAGCGGTGCCGGGGCGAACCCGGGCTCGCGCAGCTCCAGGTACAGCTCCCGCTGGATGGCCAGCGCCACGTCCAGGCCCACCACGTCGAGCAGCTCGAACGGACCCATCGGGTAGCCGCAGCCCAGCTTCATCGCGTGGTCGATGTCGTCGGTGGTGGAGTAGCTGGCCTCCAGCATCCGCACCGCGTCGTTGAGATACGGGAACAGCAGCGCGTTGACGATGAAACCGGACCGGTCGCCACAGACCACCCCGGTCTTGCCCAGCGTGGCGCTGACGGCCTGCGCGGTGGCGACGGTCTCGGCGGAGGTACGGATCGTCCGGACGATCTCCACCAGCGGCATCGCCGGGGCCGGGTTGAAGAAGTGCAGACCCACCACGTCGGCCGGGCGCTGGGTGGCCATCGCCAGCTCGATCACCGGCAACGACGAGGTGGTGGTCGCCAGCACCACGCCCGGCTTGCAGGTCTCGTCCAGGCTGGCGAAGAGGGCCTTCTTGACGCTGAGTTCCTCGACCACCGACTCGACCACCAGGTCCACGTCGGCCAGGTGGTCCAGCGTCGCCGACCAGTTGATCCGACCGAGCGCGGCATCCCGGTCGGCCTCGCTGAGCCGGCCTCGGACCACGCCCTTGTTGAGCGACGTCCGCACCGCCTCGAAGACCTTGGCCGACTGCTCCGCGCCCCGGGTCACCGACACGACCTCGTAGCCGGCGTTGGCGAAGACCTCGATGATCCCGGTCGCCATGGTCCCGGAACCCACGATGCCGACCTTGGTCACGACTGCGGGGCTCGCAAGCTCACTCCTCGCGCTCCCGATGCCAACCTTGGTAACAGCCTGGTCGGACGCCGCCGGTTCCGTCGTGGTCGGCGTCTGCTCGTCCGGTACGACCTTCGGCGAGCCGGGCCGCTCGTAGGTGTAGAAACCCCGGCCGGACTTCCGCCCGAGCAGCCCGGCGGTCACCATCTGCTTGAGCAACGGCACCGGGGCGTGCCGGCGGTCCCGGCCGCCACGCCGGTACATGGTGTCCAGGATCTCGTACGCGGTGTCCAGGCCGATCAGGTCCATCAGCGCGAGCGGACCCATGGGCAGTCCGCAGCCGAGCTTCATGGCCGCGTCGATGTCCTCGCGGGTGGCGTACCGGGACTCGAACAGGTCGACGGCGTGGTTGAGGTAGCCGAAGAGCAGGGCGTTGGCGATGAACCCGGCCCGGTCGCTGATGGTGACGTCGACCTTGCCGAGCCGCTTGCAGAGCGCCTCCACGTCGGCCACCACGTCGGCGGAGGTGACCACCGTGCGTACCACCTCGACCAGCTTCATCACCGGTGCCGGATTGAAGAAGTGGATGCCGACGACCTGGTTGGGGCGCGCGGTGGCCACGGAAATCTCGGTCACGCTCAGCGAAGAGGTGTTGGTGGCGAGGATGGCCTCGGGCTGGCAGACCCGATCCAGCTCGGCGAAGAGCCGCTGCTTCAGATCGAGGTGCTCGGGTACCGCCTCGATCACCAGGTCCACCGAGTGCAGCGCGTCCAGCCCGACGGCGAAGGTGACCCGGCCCAGCAGCGCGTCCCGGTCGGCCTCGGCGAGCTTGCCCCTGGCCACCGCCCGGTCCGTCGAGCCGGTCAGATTGGCCCGACCACGGTCGAGCGCGGCGTCGGAGATCTCCACGGCCACCACGTCGATGCCGTTGCGGGCGAAGACCTCGACGATGCCGGCACCCATGGTGCCCAGACCCACCACACCCACGCTGGTGAACTCGCGCGTCACGACCCGGCCTCCCCTGTCGGCAGCGACACGGCCGGACATTAACGGCCGCTAAGGTTATGCGCGCGAGTCTGCCATGTGACGCACCGTTGTCGAGGCGTCGTGGCACATGTCACCGATGTCCCGGTTTACCCGCCCGACCCGGTCGGCGGTCGACCGGCGGGTCGGGAGCGGACCCGGCTCAGTCGGGAGCGACCCCGGCGAGGGCGAGCAGTTCGGCGACGAACTCCGCCGGGCGCTCCAGGTGTGGGCTGTGCCCGCAGCCGGACAGCACCACCTCCCGGTAGCTGCCGCCGGTCTCGGCGTACCGGTCGAGCACCGCGCGGGTCTGCCCGATCATCGGCTGCGGTGGGCACTCCTGCGGCCCGGGCCAGCCGGGCACCACGCCCAGCGCCCCCAGTTGGGCCAGGTCGAACAGCGAGGTGTCCGAGACGATCAGGTCAGAGTCACCGCGGATCCAGGTGACCGGGGGCTTGGGTGTCACGGCCACCAGTTCCTCGGCGATCCGGAACCGCGCCAGCGCGTTGAGCACGCCACGGCCGCCCGGCGCGCTACCCGGCCAGTTCGGCGAGCTCACCGCGTCGCCGGGGTAGTTGTCCGGGCCGGTGGCGGTGGAGAGCACGCTGTCGAGCAACGGTTCCTCGTCGTCGCCGAGGCAGGCGGGGTCCGCCACGTAGGCCGCCCGCAGCACGCTGCGCGGGCTGGTCCGCGCCTCCGCGCCGCGGTCACCCGCGGCCAGCCGCGCGACGAAGTCGCCGCTCGCCGTGCCGGCCCCGGAGCCGGCCAGGTCGGGCGTGGTCGGCGTGCCGGCCAGGTCGCGGGTGGCGCCGAACCCGTACGGGGACACCGGCGCCGCGAGCAGCAGCCCGGCGATCCGGTCGGGGCGGTCCACCAGCAGGCGCATCGCCACTCCGCCGCCGAGCGAGTGGCCGACCACCACGGGCCGGACGCCCTCGGCGAAGAGCGACGGCTCGTCGAGCAACGCCGCCACGTCGTCGGCGAAGTCGGTCAGGCCCCGGGTGGCGTCGACCGGGGCGGTCTGCGTGGCCCCGTAGCCGCGCAGATCCGGCGCGACCACCCGCAGGGTCGGCGGCAGGCGGCGCACCAGCGGCTCCCAGAAGGCGGCCGAGGAGCAGTTGCCGTGCACGAGCAGCACCGGCACGCCGTCGACGGGTCCGGCCACCCGGACGGCCTGGGTGATTCCGTTCGCGGTGACGTCGCGCTGCTGGCTGTCCATCCGCGGCATGCTGCCACGATCGACACCGCCGGTCCATGTGGCCGGCACCCACGGGGCCGGGCCCCCTTGGGTGGCGGACACCCACGCGTCCTGGCCGGAACGTGTGGCCGGAAACCACGGATGCAAGCCGGCACGCGACTTCCGGGCCCGGCACGGGGATCGAGACTCGGTCGTCAGCGGTGGACGCCGACCACCACCCCGTCCGGCACGCCGGCCTGCCCGGGCACCACCGGTGTCGGGACCGTGGCGGGCAGCGGGCGGATCGGTCGTCGCTCCTGGCGCGGCAGTTCGAAGCTCAGACCCACCGGATCCGTGCGGGCCACGCCCGGGTCGAAGAACCTCAGCTCGGTACCGCCGATCCGGATCACGTCGCCGTCACTGAGCCGGACGACCTCGGTTGCCCGGAGGTCGTTCACCCAGGTGCCGTTCGTGGATCCGAGATCCACCAGGGAGGCGCCCTCACCGGCACGCCAGATCTCGACATGCCGCCGGCTCAGATGCGGGTCGTGCACCACGATGTCGACCGCCGGATCACGGCCGATCACCTGCGGCCGGCGCGGCAGCCGGAAACGCCACCCCCGCATCGGCCCGGCAGCCACCGTGAGCAGCGGCATCAGTTGCGGATGTTCCTCCATGGACGGTCAGCCCCTCCACCCGTGTGACGATCCCGGGTCAGCGTTTCACCACCGGGTGTCCACCTCCACCATCCAGCCGGATGCGTACCGGTAACCGTCCGGGTGCTTTGTGTTCACATATTCCACGGCATCCGGCGACGGAACTACCGGCCCGGACGAGAGGTTCGTCCGATTCAACCGTCCGGACGGCTGGGAGGATTCGCCCGTTTCCCCACCCCTACCGGCGAGTAATTCTCGCGTCTAGACTTCCGCCATGACGGCTGTGCTACCCCCCGGCACCCCAGCGGTCCAGGGCAACCACCTGATCTCGACCAGCCCGGCGTCCGGCGACGAAGCCGGGCGCGTCCCGGTCGCCACCACGGTCGACGTCGAACGCGCCGTCGAGCGGGCCCGCGCCGCCGGCCAGTGGTGGGCGGGGCTCGGCTACACCGGGCGACGGGAGCGGCTGCTGCGCTGGCGGCGACTGCTCGCCCAGCGGATGGAGCAGTTGGCCGCCCTGATGCACGCCGAGAGCGGCAAGCCGCTCGCCGACGCGCTCGTCGAGATCGTGACCACGGTGGAGCACGTGGACTGGGCGGCCCGTAACGCCCGGCGGGTGCTGGGCCCCCGGCGGGTCCGCTCGCGGCTCGTGCTCGCCGAGTTCTCGGCCCACCTGGAGTACCAGCCGCACGGCGTGGTCGGCGTGATCGGCCCGTGGAACTATCCCGTCTTCACCCCGATCGGCTCCATCGCGTACGCGTTGGCGGCCGGCAACGCGGTGGTCTTCAAGCCCAGCGAGTACACCCCGGTCGTCGGTCAGTGGCTCGTCGACAGCTTCGCCGAGGTGGTGCCCGAGCATCCGGTGCTCGCCGCGGTGCACGGACTCGGCGACGTCGGTGCCGCCCTGTGCCGGTCCGGGGTCGACAAGCTCGCCTTCACCGGCTCGACGGCCACCGCCAAGAAGGTGATGGCGGCGTGCGCCGAGTCGTTGACCCCGGTGCTGGTGGAGGCCGGCGGCAAGGACGCCATGATTGTGGACACCGACGCCGACCTGGACGCCGCCGCCGACGCCTGCGTATGGGGAGCGATGACCAACGCCGGGCAGACCTGCATCGGCATCGAACGCGTCTACGCCGTGGAGCCGGTCTTCGACGCGTTCGTCGACAAGGTCGTCGAGCGCGCCGGGCGGCTCACCGTCGGCCCCGACCACGCCGACATCGGTCCGATCACCATGCCCAGTCAGCTCGACGTGATCCGGCGGCACATCGAGGACGCGGTGGCCCGTGGCGGTCGGGCGGTGCTCGGTGGGCCGGACGCGGTACGCCCGCCGTACGCGCACCCGACGGTGCTGGTCGAGGTGCCGGAGGAGGCTGCCGCCGTACGCGAGGAGACCTTCGGCCCCACCCTGACCATCAACCGGGTCCGCACCGCCGACGAGGCGCTCGCCCGGGCCAACGCCCTGCCGTACGGGCTTGGTGGTTCGGTCTTCGGTCAGCGGCGCGCGGTCGCGATCGCCCGGCGGTTGCGCTCCGGGATGGCTTCGGTCAACTCGACGCTCACCTTCGCCGGCATGTCCACCCTGCCGTTCGGCGGGGTCGGCGAGTCCGGCTTCGGCCGGATCCACGGCGAGGACGGGCTGCGCGAGTTCGCCCGGGCCAAGGCCGTCACCCGCCGCCGGGGGCGTTCGCTGCTGCCGTCGACCACCTTCGAGCGCACCGAGGCCGACGTGAGCCGGCTGGTGAAGGCGGTCAAGCTGCTCTACGGCCGGTGACCGGCTAGAAGAGCGTCAGTTCGTCGCGCTCGATGCCCCGCAGCCGGTCGTAGTCGACCACCACGCAGCGGATCCCCCGGTCGGTGGCGAGCACCCGGGCCTGCGGCTTGATCTCCTGCGCGGCGAAGACCCCGGCGACCGGGGCGAGCAACGGATCACGGTTGAGCAGTTCCAGGTAGCGGGTGAGCTGCTCCACCCCGTCGATCTCGCCACGGCGCTTCACCTCGACGGCCACCGTGCCCTGGTTGGCGTCGCGGCAGAGCAGGTCGACCGGGCCGATGGCGGTCATGTACTCGCGGCGCACGAGGGTGAAGCCGTCGCCCAGTGCCTCGGGGTTGGCCGCCAGCAACTCCTGGAGGTGGGCTTCCACGCCGTCCTTGCGCAGCCCGGGATCGACACCCAGCTCGTACGAGGTGTCCTGGAAGATCTCCTCCAGGGTGATCCGCAGTTCCTCGCCGGCCTTGTTCACCACCCGCCAGACGCCCGGGGCCTCCTCCAGCCGGCACGGCGGGCTCATCCAGTTCAACGGCTTGTACGCCCGGTCGTCGGCGTGGATGGAGACCGATCCGTCCGCCTTCACCATCAGCAGCCGGGTGGCCGGCGGCAGGTGGGCCGAGAGGCGTCCGACATAGTCCACCGAGCATTTCGCAATCACCAACCGCACCCGAGCAGGGTAGCGGAGTCACCGGCCGTCGCCACCGAGCGGCGCTGGCGTGCCGGTGCCATGCTGGGCTGGTGCTCGAAGTGCTCACCGGTACCGGCCTCGCCGCCTCGGCGGGGCTGAACGCCTACATTCCGTTGCTCATCACGGGTGCGCTGGCCCGCTACACCAGCGTCATCGACCTGCCTAGCGGGTGGCAGTGGCTGGGCAACGAGTGGGTGCTGGGCATCCTCGCGGTGCTGCTCGTGGTCGAGGTCGTGGCGGACAAGGTGCCTGTGGTGGACCACGTCAACGACATGGTGCAGACGGTCGTCCGGCCGACGGCCGGCGGGCTGGCGTTCGGAGCCGGTTCGGCGTCCGAGACGGTGACGGTCAGCGACCCGGACAGCTTCTTCGCCAGTGGCGGCCAGTGGTTGCCGGTGCTGGTCGGGGTGCTCATCGCGCTCGGCGTCCACCTGCTGAAGTCGACCGCGCGACCGGTCATCAACGCCACCACGGCGGGCCTGGGCGCGCCGGTGGCGAGCACCGCCGAGGACGCCACGAGCGTGGTCATGTCGCTCGTCGCGATCATCCTGCCGGTGCTGGTGCTGGCGTTCCTGGTCGGCCTCGTGCTCGTCCTGCCGTGGCTGCTGCGCCGCCGGGCGGACCGGCGTCGGGAGCGGCAGGCGGCACGCGAGGCGGGCTTCCGCGTCTGAGCCCGGGTCGCCGGCTCGACCGAATCACCACCTCAACCCGCCCTAAAGCCTAAAATTGGGGCAATCAACGGAGGAGGTTGGGTCATGACCGCAGCAATGGAGATGCCCCGGGTCCAGGAGTGCGTGGTCGCCGCGTGCGCGTACAACCACACCGGCGACTGCCACGCCTTCGCCATCACCATCGGCAGCATGGACCACGCCCACTGCCACACCTTCATCGAGATGCCCGCCGTCCGGGCGGGTCTCGACGGGCAGATCGCCCAGGTCGGGGCGTGCCAGCGCGCCGACTGCCGGCACAACGAGCAACTGGAGTGCCAGGCACCGGCGATCCGGGTCGGCCCCGACGCCGACATGGCCGACTGCATGACCTACGACCACCGCTGAGCGTGCCGTCCGCGCGGATCCCGGCCACCCGCCGGGGTCCGCGCGTCACAGCTCGTTGGCCTGCCGGATGACGGTGACCAGCTCGTCGATGATCTCGGTGAGCGCGAAGTCCTTCGGGGTGAACACCCGGGCCACCCCGGCCGCGCGCAACTTCTCGGCGTCCCGGGCGGGAATGATGCCGCCGACCACCACCGGCAGATCCGGTCGGCCGGCGGCCCGCAACCCGTCGAGCACCGCCGGCACCGCCGCCAGGTGCGAGCCGGAGAGCACGGAGAGCCCGACCAGGTCCACGTCCTCCTCGACCGCGGCGGCCACGATCTGCCCGGCGGTGAGCCGGATACCCTGGTAGACCACCTCGAAGCCGGCGTCGCGGGCGCGGACCGCGATCTGCTCCGCGCCGTTGGAGTGCCCGTCCAGGCCGGGCTTGCCGACGAGCAGTCGCAGCCGCGCGTTGCCCAGTTCGCGGGCGGTGGCGGCGACCCGGGCGCGGACCTCGGCCAGCCCGTCGTCACCGCCGCTCGCGGACCCGCCCACCAGGCCGGTGGGTGCCCGGTACTCGCCGAAGACCTGGCGCAGGGTCGCCGCCCACTCCCCCGTGGTCACTCCCACCCGAACGCACTCGAGCGTGGCCGTCATCAGGTTGGCCGTGGTCGCGGCGTCCGCGCGCAGCCGGGCCAGGGCGGCGTCCACCGCCGCCGCGTCGCGGTCGGCCCGCCAGGCGCGTACGGCCGCCGAGGCGGCGATCTCCACGGCGGGGTCGACCTGCTCGACCGCCTCGGCACCGGCGGCAGTCAGCGGCGACGGTTCGGTCTCGGTGAACCGGTTGACGCCGACCACCACGTCGCTGCCGGCCTCGATCCGTCGCCGCCGATCGGCCAGGGAGGCCACCAGGGCGCTCTTGAGGTATCCGGTCTCCACGGCGGCGACCACGCCGCCCATCTCCAGCACCGTCGCCAGCTCGGCCCGGGCGCCGGTGACGATCTCGTCGACCAGCGCGGTCATCACGTGCGAGCCGTCGAACAGGTCCGGGTACTCCAGCAGGTCCGACTCGTAGGCGAGCACCTGCTGCATGCGCAGCGACCACTGCTGGTCCCACGGTCGGGGCAGGCCGAGCGCCTCGTTCCAGGCCGGTAGCTGCACCGCCCGCGCCCGCGCCTGCCGGGAGAGGGTGACCCCGAGCATCTCCAGCACGATCCGCGGCACGTTGTTCTCCGGCTGCGCCTCAGTCAGGCCGAGGGAGTTGACCTGCACGCCGTACCGGAAGCGGCGCTGTCGCGGGTCCGTCACGCCGTACCGGTCGCGGGTGAGCTGGTCCCACAGCACGCCGAAGGCGCGCATCTTGGCGATCTCCTCGACGAACCGCACCCCGGCGTTGACGAAGAACGACATCCGCTGCACCACCTCGCCCATCCGCATCGCCGGCACCTGGCCGCCCGCGCGCACCTCGTCGAGCACCGCCACCGCCGTGGCCAGCGCGAACGCCACCTCCTGCACCGGCGTGGCCCCGGCCTCCTGGAGGTGGTACGAGCAGATGTTCACCGGGTTCCAGCGCGGCATCTCGCGCAGCGTGTACGCGATCACGTCGGCGGTCAGTCTCAGCGAGGCGGCCGGCGGGAAGATGTGCGTCCCCCGGGAGAGGTACTCCTTGATGATGTCGTTCTGGGTGGTGCCGGCACAGCGGGCCGGTTCGGCACCCTGTTCGGTGGCGACCGTGCCGTAGAGGCCGAGCAGCCACATCGCCGGCGCGTTGATGGTCATCGAGGTGTTCATGTCGGCCAGCGGAATGCCGTCGAAGAGCGCCCGCATGTCACCCAGGTGCGACACCGGGACGCCGACCCGACCGACCTCGCCGGTGGCGAGTTCGTGGTCGGGGTCGTACCCGGTCTGGGTGGGCAGGTCGAAGGCGACCGACAGGCCGGTCTGCCCCTTGGCCAGGTTGCGACGGAAGAGCGCGTTCGTCGCGGCGGCCGAGGAGTGCCCCGCGTACGTCCGCATCACCCAGGGACGGTCCCGCTCCGGCAGCCGGCCCATGAGTGCCTTCTCGTCCATGGCCGGGAGTCTAAGTTACCGTTCAGTAGAACGGGTTGTGCAAAACCACACAGCCTCCGCCACCCCCGGTGCGGACGCCGGGTCACGGCGGGCCGCACACTTGACGGCATGAGTGACGACGTCGCGATCCGCGTCCGAGGGCTGCGCAAGACGTACGGCGGCCCTCCCGCGGTCGCCGGGCTGAACCTGGACGTCCACCGGGGCGAGGTGTTCGCGCTGCTCGGGCCGAACGGCGCCGGCAAGACCACCACCGTGGAGATCCTGGAGGGCTACCGCCAGCGCGACTCCGGCGAGGTACGCGTTCTCGACGTCGACCCGGCCAACCCGACGCGCGACTGGCGGGGGCGGGTCGGCATCGTGTTCCAGGGCACCGGTGAGTTCGACGAACTTTCCGTCGCCGAGGTGGTGCACCACTTCGCCGGCTTCTACCCCGACGCCGACGACCCCGACAAGGTGATCGAACGGGTCGGGCTGACCGCCAAGGCCCGCGCCCGTACGCACACCCTCTCCGGCGGGCAGAAGCGCCGGCTCGACGTGGCGCTCGGCATCATCGGCCGCCCGGAACTGCTCTTCCTGGACGAGCCGACCACCGGCTTCGACCCGGAGGCCCGGCGGGAGTTCTGGGAGCTGATCCGTGATCTCGCCGCCGCCGGCACCACGATCGTGTTGACCACGCACTACCTGGACGAGGCCGAGGCGCTCGCTGACCGGGTGGGTGTGATCGCCGGCGGCCGGCTGGTCGAGGTCGCCGCACCGAACCAGCTCGGCGACCGGCAGGAGGCGCTGGCCACGGTCTCCTGGCGTACTCCGGACGGCACGCTGGACAGCACGCAGAGCGCGACGCCGACGGCGCTGGTGGCGGACCTCGCCGCGCGGTTCGGCGGCGAGGTGCCCGGCCTGACCGTCACCCGACCCACTCTCGAGGACATCTACCTGACGATGATCGGACACCGATGACCACCACGACGAGACCGGCGGAGCCGGTCACCGCCGCGGCTCCGGCCCGGCGGAGCGGTCCGGCCGGCCTCGCCCTGCGGCAGGGGCGGCTGGAGATCCGGCAGTTCCTGCGCAGCCGTGAGTCCGTCGTGTTCACGCTGGGCTTCCCCCTCATCATGGTGCTGATCTTCGCGTCGATCTTCGACGAGGAGATCACTCCCGGGGTGAGCTACACGCAGTACTTCATCACCGGCATGATCGCGACCGGCCTGATGACGGTCAGCTTCCAGAACCTCGGCATCTGGATCCCGATCGAGCGGGACCGGGGGGTGCTCAAGCGCTACCGGGGCACGCCGATGCCGAAGTGGGTCTGGTTCGCCGGCAAGGTGATCATGGTGCTGGTGACCGGCGTCGTGATGACCGCGCTGCTGCTCGCGGTGTCGGTGACGCTGTTCGACCTGGAGCTGCCGACCACCACCACGGCCTGGGTGACCTTCGGCTGGGTCAGCGCCCTGGGGGTGACCGCCTGCACGCTCTGCGGCATCGCCATCTCGTCGCTGGCCCGCACCGCCCGCAGCGGCTCGGCGGTGGTCACCCCGGTCGCGCTGGTGCTCCAGTTCATCTCCGGGGTGTTCTTCGTCTTCACCAACCTGCCGAGCTGGATGCAGCAGGTGGCGGCGCTGTTTCCACTCAAGTGGATGTGCCAGGGGCTACGGGCGGTCTTCCTGCCGGAGAGCTTCGGCGCGGACGAGCCCGGCGGCTCGTTCGAGCTGACCCGCGTCGCCGTGGTGCTGGGCGTCTGGTGCGTGATCGGCCTGGTGCTCTGCCTGACCACCTTCCGGTGGACCACCCGCCGCGACGGCTGAGCCACGGGGAGGGCCGCACGGCCCTCCCCACAGCTGCGTCAGTACGAGTAGAAGCCCTGGCCGGTCTTGCGGCCCAGGTCACCGGCGGTGGCCATGCGCTGCAACAGCTCCGGCGGGAAGAACTTCTCGTCGGCCGTGTCGGTGTAGATGTTGCGCGTCGCGTTCAGCAGCACGTCGACACCGGTCAGGTCGACGGTGGCCAGCGGGCCCATCGCGTGCCCGAAGCCGAGCCGGCAGGCGGTGTCCAGGTCCTCGGCGGAGATCACGCCGGCCTCGACCAGCTTGACCGCCTCCATGGCCAGCGCGCAGATCAACCGGGTGGTGACGAAGCCGGCGATGTCGCGGTTCACCACCACGACGGTCTTGCCGATCTCCTCGGCGAAGGACCTCACCCGCTCCAGGGTGGCGTCGCTGGTCTTGTAGCCGCGCACCAGCTCGCAGAGCTTCATCATCGGCACCGGAGAGAAGAAGTGGGTGCCGACGACCGCCTCCGGACGCTCGGTGGCCGTCGCGATCTGGGTCACCGGGATCGCCGAGGTGTTGGTGGCCAGCACCGCGTCCGCCTTGCAGATCTTGTCCAGCGCGCGGAACACCTCGTGCTTGATCTCCAGCTTCTCGAAGACCGCCTCGACGACGATGTCCGCGTCGCCGGCCGCCTCCAGCTCGGTGGTGGTGGTGATCCGCGCGAGCGCCGCCTCGACCTCGTCGCCGGAGAGCTTGCCCTTCTCGGCGAACTTCGTCAGCGACCGCCGGATGCCGTCCAGACCACGCGTCGTCGCCGTCTCGTCCAGATCCCGCAGCACCACCTGCCAGCCGGCCTGCGCCGCCACCTGGGCGATGCCCGAACCCATCAGACCGGCACCGATGACCGCGAGTCGACCCGCCATGCTGCTACTCCCTCGCTGCGAATGAGTGTCTGCCTGCACCCTAGTCGGCGAGCCTGAACGATGGCTAAGTCGCTCAGATGGTCAGCTCGGGTTCCTCCGGCGCGGTCGCCCGCTCCACCTCGATGCCCAGCGCCCGCAGGTCGGCCACGAAGTCGGGATAGCCCCGGTCGACGTGGTGCACGTGGGACACCTCGGTCACCCCGTCGGCACAGAGTCCGGCGATGATGAGCCCGGCGCCGGCCCGGATGTCGGTCGCGCGCACCGGCGCGCCGGAAAGCTGCTCCCGGCCGCGTACCACCGCGTGGTGCCCGTCGGTCTTGATGTCCGCGCCCAGCCGCATCATCTCGTTGGCGAACATGAACCGGCCGTCGAAGATGTTCTCGGTGATCAGCGAGGCGCCCTCGCTCAACGCCGCGAGCCCGATCGCCATCGGCAACAGGTCGGTGGCGAAGCCCGGATAGGGCAACGTCACCACGTCCACCGCGCGGGGTCGCTCGTCCATGCGTACCCGGAAGCTGTCCGCCCGGGTCTCCACCGTGCCGCCGGCCGTCACCACCTTGTCGAGCGCGACCTCCAGGAACGCGGGATCGAGGCCGGTCACGGTCACGTCGCCACGGGTCATCGCCGCGCCGAACGCCCACGTTCCCGCGACGATCCGGTCCCCCACGGTGGCGTGCCGGACCGGACTCAGCCGAGGTACGCCGACGATGGTGATCGTCGAGGTGCCCTCGCCGTCGATGAGCGCACCCATCCGCTGGAGCATCGTGCAGATGTCGACGATCTCGGGCTCCCGGGCCGCGTTGTCGATCACGGTGGTGCCCTCCGCCAGCACCGCCGCCATGACGAGGTTCTCGGTCGCCCCGACGCTCGGGAAGTCCAGCACGATCTCCGCGCCCCGCAGCCCGTCCGGGGCCGAGGCGATCACGAAGCCGTGCTCGCCGGAGATGTCGGCACCCATCCGGGTCAGCCCGGAGATGTGCATGTCCAGACCCCGGGAGCCGATCGCGTCACCGCCCGGATGGGCCACCCGCACGTACCCGCGTCGGGCCAGCAACGGACCCAGCACGCAGATCGACGCCCGCAGCCGGCGGACCAGGTCGTAGTCGGCCTCGACGCCGGGCTGCTCCGGCACGTCGATGGTGACCGAACGGGACCGGGCCACCCCGCCGACCGCCACCATCGGGTCCACCGGATCGTCGGCGTCGAACCGTACGCCGCAACCGAGGCGGCGCAGTACCTCACCCATGATCGCGATGTCGGTGATCCGGGGCACATTCGTGATCACCGTACGACCGGGCGCGAGCAGCGCGGCGGCCATCAGCTTCAACGCCGAGTTCTTCGCACCGACCACGTGCACGGTGCCGGCGAGCCGGGCGCCGCCACGTACCCGGATGACGTCGACGTCGGCGATCGCGGCGTCACCGGCGTCACCCGGGCCGACGCCCGCCGGCCAACCCGCGCCGGCATCCGGTCGGGCCGGGATCGTCAGGTCCGGTATCCGTAGGCTGTGCGTCATGGCCGTCCACCTCACGCGCATCTACACCAAGGCCGGCGACGCCGGCATGACCAGGCTGAGCAACAACGAGCAGGTGCCGAAGAACGATCCACGGATCGCCGCGTACGCCGACGTCGACGAGTGCAACGCCGCACTCGGCGTGGCACTCGCCCTGGGCCAGCTACCCGACGGGCTCCGCGCGGTGCTGGCGTCGATCCAGAACGACCTGTTCGACGTGGGCGCCGACCTGTCCACGCCCGTCGAACCGGACCCGAAGTACCCGCCGCTGCGGGTGACCGAGGAATACGTCGAGCGCCTCGAGGGCTGGTGCGACGAGTACAACGCGCGCCTGAGCAAGCTCGACTCCTTCATCCTCCCCGGCGGCACCGCGGGCGCGGCGCTGCTGCACGCGGCGCGGACGATCGCCCGGCGCGCCGAGCGGTCGGCGTGGGCCCTCATCACCCACGACCCCGACCGGACCAGCCACCTCCCGGCCAAGTATCTCAACCGGCTGTCGGATCTGCTCTTTATCCTGTCAAGAACGGCAAATCCGGACGGAGACGTGCTATGGGTGCCCGGCGGAGGCCGGTGACCTTCGGTGCACTGCACCACGTGGAGGTCTGGGTACCCGACCTGAACGCCGCAATGCGTAGCTGGGGCTGGCTGCTCGGCGAGTTGGGCTGGACGTCGTTCCAGCAGTGGCCGGTCGGTCACTCCTGGCGACTCGGCCCGACATATCTGGTACTGGAGGCATCACCCGCACTCACCGGCACCCGTCACGACCGACGCGCCCCGGGCCTCAACCACCTGGCCTTCCACGCCGGCCCGACCGCCGCCGTGGACCGGCTGGTCGAGCAGGCGCCGGCGTACGGCTGGGAGCTGCTCTTCGCCGACCGGCACCCGTACGCCGGCGGGCCCGACACGTACGCCGGGTATCTGGCGGACGGGCAGGGGTACGAGGTGGAGTTGGTGGCCTCGGGCTGAGCTGTCCTGTGCTGCGCTTCGGGGTGGTTGCGGTGGGGGGCTGGGGGCGACCGTGCCCGGCTTCGGGCGGTCAGGCTTGATCCCTGCGCCGGGCACGGTCGCCCCCAGCCTGACCTGGTCGGTCCCCGCCCGGGCGTGGGCGTTGAGCCAGCCCGGGTGGGTTTGACTGTCGGCTGTCTGTTGTCTGTTGTCCGCTGGACAGTTCAGTTTGTGGTGCTGCTGGCTGTCTGGCGATCTGGTCGCGGTCAGTGCGCTTGGTGGTGTGCGGATACGCCGCTGGCCGGCACCCGGGTTGGGGTGCCGGCCAGCGGCTTTCTGCTCCCCCTGTGGAGGAATGTCTTCGGTTGGCGGTTGTCGGCTGGTCGCTGTGGGGTCAGCTGGTCCAGTGCTGGGCGACGAGGTCGGCGGCCTGCTGTTCCCACTGGGCGTAGTGGTCGGGGTAGGCCGAGACCTGCACGGTCTGCGCGGCCTGGGTCAGCGGCATGTCCTGCCAGCCGTCGACCTGCTTCAAACCCTTGAGGAACGCCAGGGTGGAGTACTCGGGGTCGGTGATCTGCTCCACCGTGCCCCACCCGGAGGAGGGGCGCTGCTGGAACAGGCCCTGCGAGTCGTGGTCGTTGCGGTCACCCAGGTGACCCAGGTTCTCCAGCTTCGACTCCTGCAACGCGGTCGCGATCGACACCACCGCGGCACGCTCGTCCATGCCGGCCTTCTTCGTCGCCGCGATGATCGCCTTCACGTTGTCGATCTGCTCGTCGTTCAGCTCGACGTGCGACTGGTTGCTCGGGGTGCCGTGCGGCAGCAGCTTGCTGGTGTCGGGCTTGTCGGCCTGCACCGCCGCCGCGACCGGGTTGCTCGTGACCGGGGTGGCCTCGGCGTGGGCGGCCACCGGACCGGCGAACAGACCACCGGTGAAGGCCAGACCCGCGATACCCAACACGCTCTTCCGCAGCATCGTGTTCATCACAAAGCTCCATTCGGGGGTCGACGCACACACACCCGGAGGGGGACGGGGCGCGCGCACGCAAGCACCGACAGGCGCTCAAACAAGGGGAAAGTCATCCAGCACGCGGGGCGTGTACCGCCGCTTCGCATCGCCGGGACCATGTGTAACGACCACCGACCCGCCATCATTCCCGGGGGCCAGCACCCGCCTGGGCGGGCGCCGTCTTCCTCGGCCGTTCAGGGATGTCCAACGACCGCCGGCCCGCCATCATTCCCGGGCCTGCACCCACCCACCGTGCGGCGGGCGATCTTCCTCGGTCGCTCACCCGTCTACAACCACCCCGGCCCGCCACCCATTCCGCCCGAGCCCCCGACCACTCCGCGATCTTGGTCCGAAACCGCCCACCGAGGGGCACGACCGCACCAAGATCTCCAACCGGCGACACTAACAGAAACGGACAGACGGCACATTCGGGCGAAGTGGCCGCACGACGGGGTGTGGCCCGCCGTGCCCGGCGCAGGGATCAAGCCTGACCGCCCGGAGCCGGGCACGGCGGGCCACACCCCCACACGGTTGATCATGAGGTCGGGGTGGAGGGGGGTGGGGCTGTTAGGCGGCGGGCCAGTCTTGGGAGGCCATACGTGGCGAGACCGCCCCCGGAGGGGCGGCCTCGAGCCAGGAGAGAAACCCGGTGACGGTGGATCGTGCCATGGCGATCTCGACCGGGGCGTGTCGACTGGTACAGCGGAGGATGATCCAGTCGGCCGGCATGGACATTCGTTCCTGCCCCTCGGGCAGTCGCCGTCGTTCGACCGCCAGCCCTTCGCGGGACAGCACCCGCTTGGGGCGTACGGCGAAACTGAACATCCGGTACCAACGAAGTTCGTCGCCGACGAAGCGGCCGAAACCGGGTGACCAGCCGCGACCGTCGAGCATGGTGGAGGTCCGGACACTGAGCCGGATGATGCCTCCGCTACGGGTGACCAGAGCCCGCCGGATGAAGAGGAACAGGAACGCGCCGAGAAGTACGGCGACGCCGATTCCGACCCCTTCGACGATCTCCATCGGCGGGTCGGCTCAGTTGCCGGAAGCCGCGGCGGCCGGAGTGGCGGTCTCGGCCAGTACGGTCACGCCCTGCTCGCTGACCGAGATGAAGCCGCCTGCCACGTCGTAGCTGAGCTGCTCACCCCCGGAGAGCTTGATGCGTACCTGGCCGGGCTCGGCGAGCTGGCCGAGCAGGGGTGCGTGCCCCGGCAGCACACCCAGCTCACCCTCGGTCGTCCGGGCCATGACCATCTCGGCCGTGCCGGACCAGACCTTCTCCTCGACGGCCACGAGCTGGACGTTAAGCTGCTCTGCCACGCTGTCTCCTTGCTGAGGCGGCGGATTGGGGAAATTCTAGTCGCGCCCGGGACCTGTTCTTCAGGCGGGTGCCAAGACCCGCGCCACGTTCAGCTCCTGTTCACCAGCTTCGGATGTTCGAGCAGGAACGGGTCCAACAGTTCCCGCTCCAGCGCGACGAAGAAGTCGTCCACCTCGGGCGCGAACTGTTCACCGAGGTACTTGCCGTTCTCCTTGATTCCGCCACCCGGCAACTTGATCATCTGGATGTTGCCGGGACGGATGTCCTTGAGCGCGACGGCGAAGTCGAGCACGCTGTGCCCCCGGCCGCTGAAGATCAGCGACTCGCCGGCCGCGCGGAGCACCTTGTCCAGCTTCACCGGGTTGGTCACCACGTCGGCGCTGAGGGCCTGACCGGCCATCGCCTTGACGAACTGCTGCTGGTGCCGCTGCCGGCCGTAGTCGCCGTCGGGGACACCGTTCTCCGGGTACCGCTGGCGGACGTAGTCCAGCGCCTGCCAACCGCTGAGGTGCTGCTTGCCCTTCGGGTAGACCGCCTGCGGCCCGATGTAGCCCTCGCCGTTGGGGTTGCCCTGGCGGTGCTTGCCGCTCGGCTCCCGGTGCTCCGAGCGGACCTCCCGCTCGATCTTCATCGTGACGCCGCCCATGGCGTCGACGATCTTCTGGAAACCGGAGAAGTTGATGATCGCGCCCGCGTCGAACCGCTTGATGCCGGTGACCCGCTGCACGGTGATGGCGAGCAGCTCGAAGCCCTTCGCCGCGTCCGGCTTTCCGCCGGGCACCCGGCTGCCGTACGACATCGCCGCGTTCAGCTTGGTGGTGTCGCCGGGGAAGTTGGCCTTCTCGAACGGCGGGATCTCCACGTAGAGGTCACGCGGCAGGGAGAAGAGATACGCGCGGTCCATCTCCTTCGGCACGTGCAGCACCATGATCGCGTCGGACAGCGGCGGGGTGTCCTTGTCGCGAGGATCGATGCCGACCAGCAGGATGTTGAGCGGGCCCTTGATGTCGCTCTTGGGAGTGGCGCCGGCCGCCTGGTCGCCGAAGAGGTCCGCTTTGCCGACCGCGCCCTCGTAGCGGGCGATCAGCGCCTCCGCGCCCACCAGACTGGTCCCGCTGAGCACCATCAGGACAACGCCGAAGATGGTGCAGAGCTGCGCCCAGCGGGGCACGCCCCGCCACACCGACGAGCGCCCACCACGCTTGCCGCGTCTGCCGGCCTTACCCACAAGCATCTCCGTTCGTCACGCCCCCGGGGGGAAGTACGGGCGCGCGGGGCCGAATGGTTTAACCAATCAACGCTCATCGGCGCATGAGCGTGGCTGTGCGATGCACAGCGGAACTGACCGCGACCGCGCCTCGCCACTGCACGGTCGCCCTCCTGGACATCGCAACGACGGTAGCTCGCAGTCGGCGTGATCGCCGAGCACGGGTCACCGGGCAGCGGCGATGGTACGTCGTAAAGATGAACAGAAGGCCGCCCCGGGGTTACCGGGACGGCCTTCTTTCTGGTGTCTCTGTGTGGCGAAGGTCAGCCCTTCATCAGCTCGGCGGCCTTCTTCTCCAGGTCGTCGAGCCCACCGCACATGAAGAACGCCTGCTCGGGGAAGTGGTCGTACTCCCCCTCGCTGATCTTGCGGAACGCCTCGATGGTCTCCTTGATCGGGACCGTCGAGCCCGGCACGCCGGTGAACTGCTCCGCCGCGTAGGTGTTCTGCGACAGGAAGCGCTCGATCCGCCGGGCCCGCTGGACCGTGATCTTGTCTTCCTCGGAGAGTTCCTCGATGCCGAGGATGGCGATGATGTCCTGCAGGTCCTTGTAGCGCTGGAGGATCCGCTTCACCTCGCTGGCCACCTGGAAGTGCTCCTGGCCGACGAACTCGGGGGCCAGGATCCGCGAGGAGGAGGCCAGCGGGTCCACCGCCGGGTAGATGCCCTTGTCGGAGATGGACCGCTCCAGGTTGGTGGTCGCGTCCAGGTGGGCGAACGTGGTGGCCGGCGCCGGGTCGGTGTAGTCGTCCGCCGGCACGTAGATCGCCTGCATCGAGGTGATGGCCTGGCCCCGGACGGAGGTGATCCGCTCCTGCAGCTCACCCATCTCGTCGGCCAGGGTCGGCTGGTAACCCACCGCGCTGGGCATCCGGCCCAGCAGGGTGGAGACCTCGGAACCGGCCTGGGTGAAGCGGAAGATGTTGTCGATGAAGAGCAGCACCTCCTGCTTCTTCACGTCCCGGAAGTACTCCGCCATGGTCAGCGCGGAAAGCGCGACCCGCAGCCGGGTGCCCGGCGGCTCGTCCATCTGGCCGTAGACCAGAGCGGTCTTGTCGATGACGCCGGAGTCGGTCATCTCGTGGATGAGGTCGTTGCCCTCACGGGTGCGCTCACCCACGCCGGCGAAGACCGAGGTACCACCGAAGTTACGGGCGACCCGGGTGATCATCTCCTGGATGAGCACCGTCTTGCCCACACCGGCACCGCCGAACAGGCCGATCTTGCCGCCCTTGACGTACGGGGCGAGCAGGTCGATGACCTTGATGCCGGTCTCCAGCATCTCGGTCTTCGGCTCCAGGTCCGCGAAGGCCGGGGCCTTGCGGTGGATGCCCCAGTGGTCGTCGGCCTGGATGGTCTCGCCCTCGGTCAGGTTGAGGCACTCACCGATGGCGTTGAACACGTGGCCCTTGACCGCGTCGCCGACCGGCACCTTGATCGGGCCGCCGGTGTCCCGGACGTCGGCACCGCGCACCAGGCCGTCGGTCGGCTGCATCGAGATGGCGCGGACCAGGTTGTCACCCAGGTGCTGGGCGACCTCCAGGGTCAGCGTCTTCTCGCCGCCGGACAGGGTCACGTCCACGTGCAGCGCGTTGAACAGGTCCGGCATGGCGTCGCGCGGGAACTCGGCGTCGACGACCGGGCCGATGACCCGGACCACGCGACCGGTGGCCGTCTTGGTCTCGGCTGGTCCTCCAGCAGCGGTGGAAACAGTCATCACACTTCACTTCCCGACGCGGCCAGCGCGTTCGCGCCGCCGACGATCTCACTGATCTCCTGGGTGATCCCGGCCTGGCGGGCCGAGTTCATCTCACGCGTGTACTTGTCGATCATCTCTTCGGCGTTGTCGGTGGCGCTCTTCATCGCCCGCCGCCGGGCCGCCGACTCGCTGGCCGCCGACTCCAGCAACGCCGCGTAGATCCGCGTGTTGATGTACTTCGGCAGCAGCGCGTCGAGCAGCGCCTCCGCGTCCGGCTCGAACTCGTACGCCGGCAGCGCACCCTCCGCGCGGGGCCGTTCCTCGATCTGCAACGGCCCGATGATGCGGGTGATCGGGTTCTGGGTCATCAGGGACTTGAACTCGGTGTAGACGATGTGCAACTCGTCCACGCCGCGTACCCCGTCCGGGCCCGGATCGCCGTCGGTGTCGTCCGCACCGGCGGTGAACGCCTTGATCAGCGTCTCACCGACCTCGCGGGCGTCAGCGAAGGACGGCTGCTCCGAGAAGCCCGTCCAGCTGGCCTCGATCGGCCGGTTGCGGAACCGGTAGAACGACACGCCCTTGCGCCCGATGACGTAGAGCACCGGCTCCTTGCCGTCGGCCTTGAGCCGGGCGATCAACGACTCCGCCGTCCGGATGGCGTTGGAGCTGTAGCCACCGGCCAGGCCGCGGTCGGAGGTCACCAGCAGCACGCCCGCCCGCCGCACCCGCTCGCGCGGGGTGAGCAGCGGGTGGTCGACCGAGGCGTTGGACGCCAGCGCGGTGAGCACACCGGTGACGGCCTGGGCGTACGGCAGGGACGCCTCCACCCGGGCCTGGGCCTTGGCGATCCGGCTCGTCGCCACGAGCTCCATCGCCTTGGTGATCTTCTTCATCCCCTTCGCCGAGCGGATCCGTTGACGAAGAACACGTACCTGCGCCGCCATGGCCCGGCCCTACTGCTTCTCGGCCGGAGCCTCGCCGCTGTACCGGGTGACCGTCTCGTGCTCGGCCTCGCCCTCCAGCGGCGCCGCCGGCGCCTCGTTGATCGTGCGCTCGTCCTCACGGCCGAGGAAGCCCTGCTTGAACTCCGCGACGGCCGAGTCGAGGGTGGCGATGATGTCGTCGTCCCACTTGTTGTCGGCGATCGCCTGGAGCGTGGCGTTGTGCTTGCGCCGCAGGTGCTCCAGGAACTGGGTCTCGAAGCGCCGCACGTCGCCGACCGGGACGTCGTCCAGCTTGCCCTCGGTGCCGGCCCAGACGGCCACCACCTGCTCCTGCACCGGGTACGGGGAGTAGTTCGGCTGCTTGAGCAGCTCCACCAGGCGGGCACCGCGGTCCAGCTGGGCGCGGGAGGCCTTGTCCAGGTCGGAGGCGAAGGCGGCGAACGCCTCCAGCTCCCGGAACTGGGCCAGGTTCAGCCGCAGCGAACCGGAGACCTTCTTCATCGGCTTCACCTGGGCGGCGCCGCCGACCCGGGAGACCGAGGTGCCGACGTTGATCGCCGGCCGGACGCCCTGGTTGAACAGGTCGGTCTCCAGGAAGATCTGACCGTCGGTGATCGAGATGACGTTGGTCGGAATGAAGGCCGAGATGTCGTTGGCCTTCGTCTCGATGATCGGCAGGCCGGTCATCGAGCCGCCACCCATCTCGTCGGAGAGCTTCGCGCAGCGCTCCAGCAGCCGGGAGTGCAGGTAGAAGACGTCACCCGGGTACGCCTCACGGCCCGGCGGGCGACGCAGCAGCAGCGACACGGCCCGGTACGCCTCGGCCTGCTTGCTCAGGTCGTCGAAGACCACGAGCACGTGCTTGCCGCCGTACATCCAGTGCTGGCCGATCGACGAGCCGGTGTACGGGGCGAGGTACTTGAAGCCGGCCGGGTCCGACGCCGGGGAAGCGACGATGGTGGTGTACTCCATCGCGCCCGCCTCCTCAAGGATGCCCTTGATGCCGGCGATGGTGGAGGCCTTCTGGCCGATGGCGACGTAGATGCAGCGGACCTGCTTCTTCGGGTCGCCGGAGGCCCAGTTCTCCCGCTGGTTGAGGATGGTGTCCAGGGCGACGGTGGTCTTGCCGGTCTTCCGGTCACCGATGATCAGCTGCCGCTGGCCCCGACCGATCGGGGTCATCGCGTCGATGGCCTTGATGCCGGTCTGCATCGGCTCGAAGACGGACTGCCGGGCCATCACGTTGGGGGCCTGCAGCTCCAGCTCGCGGTAGCCCTCGTCGGCGATCTCGCCGAGGCCGTCGATCGGCTGGCCGAGCGCGTTGACCACGCGGCCCAGGAAGGCGTCGCCGACCGGCACCGAGAGCACCCGGCCGGTGCGCTTGACGCGCTGCCCCTCCTCCAGCCCGGAGTAGTCGCCGAGGACGACGACACCGATCTCCCGGACGTCGAGGTTCAGCGCCACGCCGAGCGTGCCGTCCTCGAACTCCAGCAGCTCGTTGGTCATGGTCGAGGGCAGGCCCTCGACGTGGGCGATGCCGTCGCCGGTGTCGGCGACGGTGCCGACCTCCTCACGGGAGACGTCGGGCGAATAGGAGGAGACGTAGCGCTCAAGGGCGCCGCGGATCTCCTCCGTCGAGATGGTCAGCTCGGCCATCCTCTGCTTCCTTAAGTATCAGGGGCCCGGGATACCTAGTACCGACCGGTCCTCGGGTCGACTGTCTTTCCGGGCGCTTCGCGGGTGCTGGTCAGCGCTTCGCGAGCGCGTTGCGGGTCTCGTTGAGGCGGCGCAGGATCGTCCCGTCGTAGAGGTCCGACCCCACCCGTACGCTCACTCCACCGAGGATCGTCGGGTCAACCGTAAGCTTGACAGCAACCTGTCGATCGTATATGGCGGATAGCCGATCGCCCAGTCGCCGCTCCTCCTCCTCGGTGAGCGGGGCGGCGACCGTCACGTACGCGACCTGCCGGTCCCGCCGCTCCGCCGCCAGCTCCACCAGCCGGGACAACGCGGCGGTGAACGACCGGCCACCGAAGCCGGCCAGCGCCGCCTCCGCCAGCCGCACCGTCACCGGCCGGGCCTTGCCCGTCAGGAGCATCCCGACCAGCTCGGCCCGCTGGGCCACCGGCGCCATCGGGTCGGACAGGGCATTGGACAACTGCGGGTCCGCGGCGACCACCTGGCCGAAACGGAACAGCTCGTCCTCCACCTCGCCCAGCTCGTCGGCGCGGTCGGCGCTGGCGAGCAGGGCCTGCACGCCGAGACCTTCCGCGCCGTCGAGCAGTTCCGACGGCACCGACCAGCGGCCGGCGACAAGCGTCCCGAGCAGGTCGAGCGTGTCCGCACCGACCTTGCCGGAGAGCACCGAGTTCAGCAGGCCGGTGCGGTCCGCACCCTCGCGTGCCGGGTCGGAGAGCGCCCGGCGCAGCCGGACCTCCCGCCGCAGCAGGTCCGCGACGGCGAGCAGTTCCGCACCGGTGCCGGCCACGGTCGACGGCTCGGCACCGGCGACGTACGCCTCCAGCCGCGCGAGCGCGGCGGCGTAGGACTCCCGGCTGGCGGCCTGCATCAGCGGGCCCCCGCGCTCTCGAGGTCGGTGAGGAACCGCTCGACGGTGCCCTTACGCCGGGCCTCGTCGGCGAGCGACTCGCCCACGATCCGGCTGGCCAGGTCGACCGCGAGGCCGCCGACCTCCGCGCGCAGCTCGCGCACGATGGTCTGGCGCTCCACGGCCAGCGACTCCCGGCCGGCGGCGATGATCCGGTCGGATTCCTCCCGGGCCTTGGCCAGGATCTCCGTCCGGATCGACTCGGCGTCGGCGCGGGCGTCGTCCCGGATCCGGGCCGCCTCGGTACGCACCTCGGCGAGCTGGGCCCGGTACTGCTCCAGCAGCTGGTTGGCCTCGGCCTGAGCAGCCTCGGCACGCTTGAGGCCGCCCTCGATCGCGTCGACCCGCGCCTGGTACATCGCCTCCATGCGCGGCATCACGAACTTCATCAGCACGAAGCAGAGCAGGGCGAAGGCGATCGTCCCGACGACGAGCTCCTGCCAGATCGGCACGAGCGGGTGATGCTCTACACCTTCAGCGGCGACATACATGTCAGACCTCCGGGTCGCGTCGGGCTACGTCAGACTGCGAACGCGAGCACCAGGCCGAACAGGGCGAGCGCCTCGACCAGCGCGAAGCCCAGGACCAGCCAGGTGCGGTTGTAGCCGGCGGACTCCGGCTGGCGGGCGCTGGCCTGGATGTAGGCCGCGAAGACCAGGGCGACACCGATGCCGGGGCCGATGGCGGCGAGACCGTAACCGATGGTGTTGACGCTGCCCTCGATGGCGGCAATAACGTCCATTGCGGGTATTCCTCCTAGTAGACGCGTGATTCCTCACGCGTACGCGGTCGTACCGGAAGCTTGGTCGGGCCGGGCGGCCCGCCGAGGTCTGTGGATCAGTGCCCGTCGGCGAGCGACGTGCCGATGTAGTTGGCGGTCAGGGTGACGAAGACGTAGGCCTGCAACAGCGCGACGAGCACCTCGAAGAAGGCCATCAGGATCGCCATCAGGAACGAGAAGACCGACGTCACCTGGACGAAGACGTTGTCCGAGGCGAGCATCACGAAGCCGCCGACGGTGAACACCAGCAGGATCAGGTGCCCGGCGAACATGTTGGCGAAGAGTCGCACCGCCAGCGTGACGGGTCGGTTGATGAAGTTCTGCAGGAACTCGATCGGGATCAGCAGGACGTGCATCGGCCACGGCACGCCCGGGATGATCAGGCTCTGCTTGAGGTAGCGGCCCAGACCCTGCTTGCGGACACCGATGTAGAGGTACATCACGTAGGTGATCGCGGCTAGCACGATCGGGAAGGCGATGTGCGAGTTCGGGGAGATCTGCAACCCGGGGGTGACGCCGAAGAGGTTGGTCACCGCGATGAAGCAGAACAGCACGGTGAAGTAGGGCGCGAACCGGATGCCGTCCTTGCCCATCTGCTCGCGGGCGATGTTGTCCCGGACCAGGCCGTAGATCGACTCGGCCATCCACTGACCCTTGCTCGGCACCAGCTTCGGGTTCCGGTAGGTGGCCATGAAGAAGATGATCAGAAGCCCGACGGCCAGCCAGATCATCAGCGTGAACTTCGTGACCCACGGGCCGGCGAGATCCGGCGGGTAGAAGTCTCCGACGCTGGGGGGCCAGGGAAGGCCCTCTGCGGCGACAAGCTGTCCGCTCACCGTGTCATCCTCCGCACTCGACAGACCCGCGCGTGCCGGCACTCAGGCACTGAGCCTCTTCATGATCAGGTAGATCGCTCCGGCTGCGCCGAGCATCATGCCCACGGCGATTCCGACGCCGGTCGGCAGGCCCAGGAACTCCCCCGCCAACCAGCCGAGGAATCCCCACACCACGATGCCGGCGAGCAGGTAGCCGAGGACGGCTCCGGCGACACCTTCCGACGAGTGTTCGTCGGGGCTTCTGCGGTGTGGGTTGTCGGCCATGACGAGGCGAACACTATCAGCCGGGTGTTTCGCGAGTGTGCGGCACCCCCCACACTGCGGGCAGCGTGCGGGCGGCGGGTGCGGCGCGTCAAGCCGGGGTTAGCCTACTCCTGTCCGGCCAGCCGGACAGGCCGACGAAACGCCGGGGAAACTCCAGCCGTACGGTCAGTGATCCGACGGACGGTCCACGCTGGGCAGCGGGGAGCGCAACGCCCAGGTCAGGTGGGCACCGGTCCACACCAGCACGGCCGCGATGATGGCCGCCCCCATGTCCGGCAGCCCCGGCCAGCCGGTGGCCGCCACGGCCGCCATCGCCACTCCCAGGATGACGATCTTCGTGGCGTAGGTGACCAGCCCCACCGACATGATCAGTCGCGGGTGGACCGCGTCGGCCCAGGCCACCGAGAGACCCGAGATCAGGTAGCTGACGACCACCAGGGCGATGCCGGCGGCCACGCCGGCCGCACCGGTCGGGCCGCGCAGCACGGCGGCGGCCGGCACCGCGACCACCGCCAGCGCGGCACAGGCCAGCAGTGGCAGGCGCAGGTACGGCAGCCGGGCCCGGATCGCGCCGGGTTCCCCGGCCCGGGGCGCGGTCGCCCGGGGTACGCCGGGTCCGCCCGAAGGCGCGCTCATCGGGGGTACGCCGGGAACTCGGCCGCCAGTTCGGCCGCGTCGGCGGCGATCCGGGCCAACTCGTCGACGCCACCCGGGGCGGACGGATCGGTCCGCACCGCCCGGGCGATCAGCACGGCGACCTGACGCATCTGCGCCTCCCCCATGCCCTGGGTGGTGACGCTGGGCGTACCCACCCGGATTCCGGAGGCGACAAACGGCTTCTGCGGGTCGTACGGGATCGCGTTCTTGTTCAACGTGATGGTCGCCGCGTCGCACCGCGCCTCCGCCTCGGCGCCGGTGACCCCGGTCTCCCGCAGGTCGATCAGCGCCAGGTGGGTGTCGGTGCCGCCGGAGACCGGACGCATCCCCTCGGCGGCCAGCCCGGCGGCGAGCGCCCGGGCGTTCGCCACCACCTGCGCGGCGTAACCGCGGTACGCCGGTTGTGCCGCCTCGTGCAGCGCGACCGCCTTGGCCGCCACGGCGTGCATCAGCGGGCCGCCCTGGGTGAACGGGAAGACCGCCTTGTCGATCCGCTCCGCCACCGCCTCCCGGCAGAGGATCATGCCGCCGCGCGGGCCGCGCAGCACCTTGTGGGTGGTCGCGCAGACCACGTCGGCGTACGGCACCGGCGACGGGATCGCCTGCCCGGCGACCAGCCCGATGAAGTGCGCGGCATCCACCATCAGGTACGCGCCCACCTCGTCGGCGATCTCCCGGAACCGGGCGAAGTCGATCAGTCGTGGGTACGCGGTCGCCCCACAGATGATCATCTTCGGCTGGTGGGTGCGGGCGAGATCCCGTACCTCGTCGTAGTCGATCAGCTCGGTGTCCCGCCGGACGGTGTAGCCGACGGGTTTGAACCACCGGCCGGAGAAGTTCACCCGGCTGCCGTGGGTGAGGTGCCCCCCGTGCGGCAGCTCCATCGCCAGCACCGTGTCACCCGGCTGGACCAGCGCGGCGTACGCGGCCAGGTTGGCGCTCGCGCCGGAGTGCGGCTGGAGGTTGGCGTGCTCGGCGCCGAAAAGGTCCTTCGCCCGGGCGATGCCGAGTTCCTCAGCCCGGTCCACCTGCGCGCAGCCGCCGTAGTAGCGCCGGCCCGGATAGCCCTCGGCGTACTTGTTGGTGAGCGTCGAGCCCAGCGCCGCCAGCACGGCCGGCGAGGTGAGGTTCTCGCTGGCGATCAGCTGCAGCCCGCCGCGCAGCCGGTCCAGCTCGCCCAGCACCACCTCCGCGATCTCCGGGTCGGCCGTGCTGAGCTGCTCGAAGTCCGGCCCCCAGAAGGTGCCCTCGGCGGTCTCCACAGCGCCAGAGTCTAGGAGACCGCAGACTGGAGGCGTGAGATGCCTGGTGACCGGAGCGACCGGATACATCGGCGGGCGCCTGGCGCCGCGCCTGCTGGCCGAGGGATACGCGGTGCGCTGCCTGGCGCGGCGGGCCAATCGGCTGCGCGACGTGCCGTGGGCCGCGCAGGTCGAGGTGGTCGAGGGCGACCTGAGCCGGCCGGAGAGCCTGGCCGGCGTCTTCGACGGCGTCGACGTGGCGTACTACCTGGTGCACTCGCTCGGCCAGGCCGGCTTCGAGGCCGCCGACCGGCAGGCCGCGACGACCTTCGCCGAGGCGGCCCGCGCCGCAGGCGTACGCCGGATCGTCTACCTGGGTGGGCCGGAGCCGGCGCCCGACGACGCCGCCTCGGCGCACCTGCGCTCCCGCGCCGAGGTGGCGCGGATCCTGCTGGACAGCGGCGTGCCCACGGTGGTGCTGCGGGCGGCGGTGATCCTCGGCTCCGGCTCGGCGTCGTTCGAGATGTTGCGCTACCTGACCGAGCGGCTGCCGGTGATGGTCACCCCACGCTGGGTCAGCAACCGGATCCAGCCGATCGCGGTCCGCGACGTGCTGCGCTACCTGGTCGGCTGCGCGACGCTGCCACCGGAGGTCAACCGGGCCTTCGACATCGCCGGTCCGGACGTGTTGACCTTCGGCGACATGATGCAGCGCTACGCCCGGGTCGCCGGGCTCTCCCGCCGTCTCCTGCTGCCGGTACGGCCGCTCACGCCCACACTGTCGTCGTACTGGGTCGGACTGGTCACCCCGGTGCCCAACGCGCTCGCCCGGCCGCTGGTGGAGAGCCTGGTGCACGAGGCGGTGGCGCACGAGCACGACATCGCGACGTACCTGCCGGACCCGGCCGGCGGACTCACCGGTTTCGACCGGGCGGTCGAGCTGGCGCTGGCCAAGGTGCGCGACGCCGAGGTGGAGACCCGGTGGTCGAACGCGGCCGGTGCGGACGCCCCCGCCGAGCCGCTGCCGAGCGACCCGCACTGGAGCGGCGGCACCGCCTACACCGACCTGCGGGAGCAGACGGTGGCGGCCCCGCCGGAGGCGTTGTGGCAGGTGATCGAGGGGGTCGGTGGGGAGAACGGCTGGTACTCGTTCCCGCTCGCCTGGTCCGTGCGCGGCTGGTTGGACCGGCTGGTCGGCGGGGTGGGGCTGCGGCGCGGCCGGCGTCACCCGCACCAGTTGCGGGTCGGCGAGGCACTCGACTTCTGGCGGGTGGAGGAGATCGTCCCCGGCGAACTGCTGCGGCTGCGCGCCGAGATGCGGCTGCCCGGCCGGGCCTGGCTGGAGATGCGGGTGCAGACCGACGACGCGGGACAGGTCAGCTACCGGCAGCGGGCGGTCTTCCTGCCCCGGGGTCTGGTCGGGCACGCGTACTGGGCCGCGGTGACGCCGTTCCACGCGGTGGTCTTCGGCGGGATGGCCCGCAACATCGCCGAGGGTGCCGAGCGGTTGGCGGCGGCCGCCCCGGCCCGCGGCCCGGCCGCCGGCTGAGCCGGTCAGTCGCCGGTGCGCTGCCCGGTGACCCGCCAGGCGGTCGTCTCGCTCGGCGGCACGAAGTCGCGGACCGGCTCGTCGCGCAGGGCGAAGGAGAGGATCTCCCCGACCGCCTCCACCATGGCGGTCTGCACCGCCCGGCCGACGGCGTCGCGCGGCTCGTCGGGGTTGGCCGCCATCGCCGCCACCGCCACCTGCGGGGTGAGGGCCACGACCGTCTCCGTGGCGTACCGCTCGGAGCTGCCCGTCTTGCCCACCACCGGCCGGCCGAGCTGACCGCGCAGCCCGGTCGCCGTGCCGCCGTCGCAGCCCTGGTACATCGACTGGTCGCCGACCGGGCAACGGGCGGCGTCCGCCGCCGCCCGGGCCACGTCGACGTCGAGCACCTGCCGGCAGTCCGGCTGCCCGGCGGCCACGCGGCGACCGTCCGCATCGGTGATCGAGGTGACCGGCGTGGGCGCGCACCACGTGCCCTCCGCGCCCAATGTCGCGTACGCACCGGCCAGGTCGAGCGGGGTGGTCGCGGAGACCCCCAGGGTGAACGGGCCCCACTCCCGGGCACCGTGCCGGGCCAGTTGGGCGTCGTCGTCGGCCCGGAACACGATGCCGAGCCGTTCGGCCATCTCCACCACCCGGTCCGCCCCGACCCGCTCGGTGAGCCAGGCGAAGTACGTGTTGACCGAGTCGCCGAAGGCGGTCCACATGTCGTGCCGGCCGCTCACCGAGGCGCTGGCGTTCTGCGGACACCAGTACCCTCCGCAGCTCGCCTCGGTGCCGCTGACCCGGAAGTCGGTCACGATCCGTCGAGGCGCGTCGAAGACCGTGTTCAGCGGCAGCCCGGCCTCCAGCGCGGCCAGCATGGTGAACAGCTTGAACGTGGAACCGCCCTGGTAGCCGACGATGGTGCCGCCGCCGGCGACCAGTTGGTTGACGGTGTTGGGGTGGTTCTGCTGCCCGCCGGGGTTCGCGGCCACGCTGTAGGTGCGGTTCACCGACATGGCGAGCACCCGCCCGGTGCCGGGTTGGACCACCGCGGTCGGCATGGCGTGCGGGTGCTCGGCCGGGTAGATCCGCCGCACCTGTTCGGTGGTGGCCCGCTGCACACCGGGGTCGAGTGAGGAGACGATGCTGAACCCGCCCCGGCGCAGGGTGCGTTGCCGCTCGTCGACACTGGCGCCGAACGCCTTCTGACTGTTCCACCAGCGGGTGAACCAGTCGCAGAAGAACCCCCAGTCGTTGTGCCCCTCGGGCACCGCCGTGCAGTCGTTCGGTGTCTCGCTGGGCCGCAGGTTCAACGGCTGGGCCGCGATCCGGGCCGCCTCCTCGGGCGCGGCCACGCCCGATTCGACCATCCGGTCCAGCACGTAGCCGCGCCGGGCGGTCGCGCTGTCGGCGTCGCCGTTTATCGGATCGTCGCTGTCCGGGGACCGGACCAGCCCGGCCAGCAGCGCCGCCTGGGCCAGCGTGAGCTTCGCCGGTGCGGTGGAGAAGTACCGCTTGCTGGCGGCGGCGACGCCGTACGCGCCGGCACCGAAGTACGCGATGTTCAGGTAACGGGCGAGGATCTGCTCCTTGGTCAGCTCCCGCTCCAGCGCCAGCGCGTACCGGATCTCCTGGATCTTGCGGGCGGTGCTCACCTCGGTGGCCGCGGCCCGCTGCGCCTCGCTGAGCCGGGGGTCGGTGCTCAACACGTTGCGGACGTACTGCATGGTCAGCGTGGAGGCGCCCTGCCGGGTGGCGCCGTCGCGCCGGTTGGCGGTGAAGGCCCGCACGATGCCCCGCAGGTCCACCCCGCTGTGCTCGTGGAAGCGGGCGTCCTCGGCGGCGATGATGGCCTGCCGCATCACCGGCGCCACCTCGTCCAGCGGCACGTCCACCCGGTCCTCCTGGTAGAAGGAGGTGATCAGGGTGGTGCCGTCGCTGGCGTACAGGTTCGATCGTTGGGCCGTCGGCGGTGTCCGCAGCGTGTTGGGCAGCTCCGCGTACGGCGCGGAGAGCGCCGAGAATCCGATGCCGAACACCAGCGCGGCCGGCAGCGCCGCCACCGCCAGCACCAGGCCGGCGAGCGTGCCGGCCAGCAGGACGGTGAACATCTTCGGCAAGAACGCCCGGGTCATCAGCTCTCCCCGCAGGAGCCGTCAGGACTCCCTCAGGATGGCGCTAATCACCCTTTCTGCCGCGCCTTTCCCCAAACCCGGATGAAATTCGCCGATCAGGGGAGCAGCAGCGCGGCGAGGGGCTGCACCGTCTCCTCGATCTCGTCGGCGACCCGGCTGAAGCACTGGTCACCGCGCCCCCACGGGTCGTCGAGGTCGTCGGTGGGCAGCGCGGTGGCGCCCTGACGGGCCTCGTGCGCCGCCTCGACCAACGCCACGCCACGGGCGTGTACCGCGTCGGCGGTGGCCTCGGCCGCCGGCAACCCGGCCGGGTCGAGCGCGGCCAGCAACCGGCCGAACTCGCCGAGGACGAACGTGCGGCCGGCGGCGTCGGGCCGCAACGCGGTCACGTACTCCTGCTGATCCGCGGTGGCGGTCAGCACCAGGTCGGCGGCGTCGATGTGATCGGAGCGCAGTTTGCGGGCGGCGAACCCGTCGGTGTCGCCGCCCCGGGTAATGACCTGACGGGCCGCCGGCGGGTTCATCTCCTCGCCGGCATGCCAACCGCCGGTGCCCGCGCTGTGGCTGTGCAGCAGTTCCCCGGCCCGGGCCGGGTCGACCTCGCGCCGGGCCAGCCGATCGGCCACGGCGAGGGTGAGCAGCCGCTCGGCCATCGGAGAACGGCAGATGTTGCCCATGCAGACGTGCAGGACGGTGAAGGGAGGCACCTACACCACCTGACTCTCACGCAGCTCCGGTACCACCTCACGGAGCCGGGCCAGGTCGATCGCGCCCTCCCGGACCAGCACCGCCTCGTCGCCGGTCAGGTCCACGATCGTGCTGGGCACCGGATCCACCGCCGGCCCCGCCTCCAGGTAGGCCCGCACGGAGTAGGCGAGTTGGTCGCGCGCCTGGTCGGCGGTGAGCGCGGCCGGCTGACCGAGCTTGTTGGCCGACGCGACCGCCATCGGCCCGGTTTCGCGCAGCACCTCCAGCGCCACCGGGTGCAGCGGCATCCGCACCGCCACCGTGCCGCTGTCGTCGCCGAGATCCCACCGCAGGCTCGCCGAGTGCTTCACCACGATGGTCAGCGCGCCCGGCCAGAACGCCTCGACCAGATCACGCGCCGCGGCGGGCAGGGTGTAGGCCAGGCCGTCGAGGGTGTGCCGGGAACCGATCAGCACCGGCGGCGAGGCGTGCGGGACAGCCTTGGCGTCCAGCAGCGCCTTGACCGCGTACGGGGTGAACGCGTCGGCGCCGATCCCGTAGACCGTGTCGGTCGGCAGGACGACCAGCTCGCCGTTGCGGACCGCCTCGATGGCCGCAGCGATGCCGCGGTCCCGGTCGGCGAGCGACCGGCAGTCGTAGAGCATCACGAGGAGCCAGTCTGCCACGTCGCGGTGGCACCGGGTGGCGGGCGGTCCGCGAGGCGGGACGCGGTGACGAAACGCGGCCGGCCGGCGAGGTCGCGATGGTCGACGATCGCGGCGTACCGACCGTCGGCGGCGAGCAGATCCGGCACCACCGTGCCGTGGCTGTCGTCGTGTTCGACGCCGAGGACGCCACCGGAACGCAGCAGGAAAGCCGCCCGGTCGATCACCCGGCGGATGACGTCCAGCCCGTCCGTCCCACCGAACACGGCCTCCGCCGGGTCGTGGTCGGCCACCTCCGGAGGTACGGCCACCGCGAGCGGGACGTACGGCGGGTTGCACAGCAGCACGTCCACCCGACCCGCCAGCTCGGCCAGCAGCGCCGGATCGGTGGCGTCCGCCGCCACCACCTCGATCGGCCGGTCACCGGCGGCGACCCGAGCCGCCGCGTTGCGCCGCAGCCAGGACAGCGCCCGCGGCGAGCGTTCCACCGCCACCACCCGGGCCTGCGGCACCTCGGAGGCCACCGACAGGGCGATCGCCCCGGACCCGCTGCACAGGTCCACCACCAGCGGCTCCGACCGCCCGTCGGCCTGCCCGCCGTCGTTGCCCGCGACCCGCCGGGCCTGGTCGACGCCCCACCCGGCGAGCAGTTCGGTCTCCGGGCGTGGCACGAAGACACCCGGCCCGACGGCCAGCTCCAGGTGCCGGAAGCCGGCGGTGCCGGTGAGATACTGCAACGGTTCCCGTCGGGACCGGCGGGCCACCAGCGCTCGGTAACCGACGAGTTGCTCGTCGGTGAAGCCGTCCGCCAGCGCCAACCGCCCCCGGGGGATCCCGAGCACGTACCCGGCCAGCAGCTCGGCCTCCGCGCGGGCCGAGGTCACGCCGGCGGTGGCGAGAGTACGGGCCGCGTCGGCGATCACGGGCGTCGGACGGTGACGTCTCGTCCCTTCGGACGGGTGTTGCGGCGCGGTGGTCACGCAATAATCATGAAGCGTCGCCGTGCACGTGCATAAGCGGGTGCAGCGGCACACCGACAGGAGGTCACGGGTGGGCTGGCTCGACCGGGTCGAGGACCAGGTTGACGCCCTGACGAAGGCGCGGGCGTTGCAGGAGGTGAGCCGTTCCACCGAGGCGTACGGGCTCCTGGAGCAGGTGCTGCGTGCCACCCGCGACCCGCACGCCCGCGCCGACGCGCTCGTGCAGCGGCTCTCGGCCCTGATCAACCTCGGGCGTACCGCCGAGTACACCCGCGCCATCGAGGAGGCGTCCGCGGCGGTACGCGACCTCGCCGAGCCCTATCTGCACGGGCACCTCAACGCCCTGGCCGCGCTGGCCGCCCATCATCAGGGCGCGCTGGACCGCTGCGTGACGCACCTGGTCAAGGCCGCCCGGGCGCTCGGCGCGGTCGAGGAGGCGGACCGGGACACCGCCTGGGGCTGGCACGACCTGGCGATGGCCTACTCGTACCTCAGCTTCCACGGCTACGCGTTGGGCGCGATCGAACGCGCCCGGCAACTGGGCACCGCCGCCGGCATCCCCGAGGAGACGTTCGCCGCGCCGGGCATCCGGCTGCGCAACGCGGTCGCCCTGGACCACACCGGTGACAGCGACGGCTGTCTGCGCGTACTGCGTGATGTCGGCGGCGACCTGGGCCGGTTCGTCACCGCCGGACGTGCCGACCGGCTGCGTCCCAGCAGCCTGGCCGCCTACGGCTACGCGGCCGCCCGCCGGTGTGCCCTCGGCGACGACATCGATCCTGTCCCGGGCCTGGACCCGGCCCGGCTGCTCGGCTACGGCGCGGACAGTGCCCGGGCCCGCGACATGCGCCAGCTCGGCCAGGTGTGTCTCGCCATCGCCAGCGGACGCCCCATCGAGGCGGTCACCCGGCTGGACACCGTCCAGGTGTCCGCGGAGACGCTCGGCGCGGCCGAGCCGGCCCGGCTGCGCAGCATGGCGCTCGGACGAGCCGGTGACCACGCCGCCGCGCACCGGGCCGACCGGCTGGCCTTCCGGCTCGCCGCGCAGCGCCACGACCGGCTCCGGGACGTCTACATCGACGGCATCGCCGCCCGGATCGACCACGAGGAGATGCGTCGCGAAGCGGCCCGGTTCGAGGGAGAGGCACTCACCGACCCGCTGACCGGGCTGCCCAACCGGCGCCGGTTGGAGCGCTACATCGCGGCCGTGGTCGCCCGGGGTGAGCGGGTGGTGATCGGCGTCTGCGACCTGGACGGGTTCAAGGCGGTCAACACGCGGCACGGGCACCACTCGGGCGACCTGGTCCTGCAACGGGTCGCCGGAGTCATCAACCGGGTGATGCGTCGGGGCGACTTCGTCGCCCGCTACGGCGGTGACGAGTTCGTGGTGGTGCTGCCGGAAGCGGGGATGACCGAGGCGGCCGAGGTGGCTCGCCGGATCGACGCGGCCGTCCGCACCGAGGACTGGGAGTCACTGGTACCGGGCACTCCGGTCGGGGTCAGCATCGGTTTCGCCGAGGTGGGCGCGGGCGGCCCCGGCCAGCGGGACGCGCTCGGCGCCGCCTTCGAGGCCGCCGACCGGGAGATGCTGCGGGCCAAGGCCCGGCCGCGTACCGCCTGACCGACGGCAGCGTCTCAGCGGCGGGTCAGCTCCGCGTCGCCCGCCAGGCGCGCGGCCCGGTCCGCCTCGCCGAGCGCGTCGAGCACGCCGTCCAGCTCCCCGGCGAGCACCAGATCCAGGTTGTACGCGGTGAAGCCGATCCGGTGATCGGTGATCCGGTTCTGCGGGAAGTTGTAGGTGCGGATCCGCTCGGAGCGGTCCACCGTACGCACCTGGGCCTTGCGGGCGTCCGACGCGGCGGCGTCGGCCTGCTCCTGCGCGGCGGCCAGCAGCCGGGCGCGCAGGATCCGCATCGCCTGCTCCCGGTTCTGCAACTGGGACTTCTCGTTCTGGCAGGAGACCACGATGCCGGTGGGCAGGTGGGTGATCCGCACCGCCGAGTCCGTGGTGTTCACCGACTGGCCCCCGGGCCCGGACGAGCGGAAGACGTCGATGCGCAACTCGTTCGGGTCGACGGTGACGTCGACCTCCTCGGCCTCCGGCAACACCAGTACGCCGGCCGCGCTGGTGTGGATGCGTCCCTGCGACTCGGTGACCGGGACCCGCTGCACCCGGTGTACGCCGCCCTCCCACTTCAACCGGGACCAGACTCCGTTGCCGCCCTCCGGCACACCCTTCGTCTTGATCGCCAGCGAGACGTCCTTCACGCCGCCGAGGTCGGAGTCCTGAGCGTCGATCACCTCGGTGACCCAGCCGCGCCGCTCCGCGTACCGGGTGTACATGCGCAGCAGGTCACCGGCGAACAACGCGGACTCCTCGCCGCCCTCGCCCGCCTTGATCTCGACGATGACGTCCTTGGCGTCGTGCGGGTCACGAGGGATGAGCAGTTCGGCGAGCCGCTCCTCCAGCACCGGCAGCGTCGCCGCGATCGTCTCGGCCTCGGCGGCGAAGGAGGCGTCCTCGGCGGCCAGTTCGCGCGCCGCGGCGAGATCGGCGCGGGCCTGCTCCAGTTCGGCGGCGGCCTTGTGCAGCGGCACCAGCTCGGCGTAGCGACGGCCGATCCGACGGGCGGTGCCCTGGTCGGCGTGGATCGCGGGGTCGGCCAGTCGCTTCTCCAACTCGGCGTACTCGTCGAGGAGGGCGGCCAGGCGTTCACTGCTCATGCTGGAGATCGCTCCTTGAGACCGGACACAGACGGACAACGCCCGCGCCCGGCGGTGAACCGGACGCGGGCGTCGGACGAGGAGCTACTTGGCCTTCTTGCCCTGAACCTTGGCGTACTTCTGCTGGAACTTCGCGACCCGGCCAGCGGTGTCCAGCACACGCTGCTTGCCCGTGTAGAACGGGTGGCAGGCGCTGCACGTCTCGACGTGGATCGAGCCGCCCTTGGCGGTGCTGCGGGTGGTGAAGGTGTTACCGCAGGAGCAGCTGACCTCGGTGGTCACGTACTCCGGGTGGATGTTGGGCTTCATGTCGCCTCGGTCCTCTCGTCTGTGGTCGCCGGGTCGCCCCTGGCCTGCCGCTGCCTGCCGATGGGGGCGTGAACCGGAACCGGTGGCCGATTGACCAGTCTGCCATGGGCTTCGGTGGGCCCTGGAGGCGGGCCGCGTCACCTGGTCGCCGGTAGCAACACCGGGCCTGCCGTACGCATTCCCACCACCTGCGCGAAGCATTCCTGCACCCACCCCGACGCCACCAGCAGGGACATATCTACCTCCGCGCCCCCTTTGCTCTGCTTCAACCGGCGCACTGGTTCCGGCCGGCTTCCGGTGCGTGGGGTGAAGCAGAGCAAAGGGCCAGAACCGAGAGGGTACGGGCGGAGGGACCCGAGCCGATCCGGCACCCGAAAAGGGCGTGGCCGGACCCGGCCACGCCCTTTCGTCGGTCTTCGTCGGCGGGAGTTACTCCCCCGGCGTCGACTTGGCGATCTGCATCAGGAACTCGATGTTGGTACGGGACTGCTTGAGCCGGTCCAGCAGGAGGTCGAGTGCCGCCTGCGAATCCAGCGAGTGCAGCACCTTGCGGAGCTTGTGCACGATGGCCAACTCCTCCGGCGCGAGCAGGATCTCCTCCTTGCGCGTGCCGGACGGGTGGATGTCGATGGCCGGGAAGGTCCGCTTGTCGGCGATCTTCCGGTCCAGCTTCAGCTCCGCGTTGCCGGTGCCCTTGAACTCCTCGAAGATGACCGTGTCCGCCATGGAACCGGTCTCCACCAGGGCGGTGGCGAGGATGGTCAGCGAGCCGCCGTTCTCGATGTTGCGGGCCGCGCCGAGGAACCGCTTCGGCGGGTACAACGCGGTGGAGTCGATACCACCCGACATGATCCGGCCGCTGGCCGGTGCCGCCAGGTTGTACGACCGACCGAGCCGGGTCACCGAGTCGAGCAGCACGACGACGTCGTGGCCCAGCTCGACCAGGCGCTTGGCCCGCTCGATCGCCAGCTCGGCGACGGTGGTGTGGTCCTGCGGCGGGCGGTCGAACGTGGCCGCGATGACCTCGCCCTTGACCGACCGCTGCATGTCGGTGACCTCTTCGGGTCGCTCGTCCACCAGCACCACCATCAGGTGGCACTCCGGATTGTTGTGCGTGATGGCGTTGGCGATCGCCTGCAGCACCATGGTCTTACCGGCCTTCGGCGGCGACACGATCAGCGCCCGCTGCCCCTTGCCGATCGGCATGACCAGGTCGATGACCCGGGTGGTGAGGATGTGCGGCTCGGTCTCCAGCCGCAGCCGCTCCTGTGGGTACAACGGGGTGAGCTTGTAGAACTCCGGCCGGCGCTTGGCCTCGTCCGACTCCATCCCGTTGATGGTGTCCAGCCGGACCAGCGGGTTGTACTTGTCACGCCGCTGCTCGCCGTCGCGGGCCGCCCGGACCGCGCCGGTGATCGCGTCACCGCGCCGCAGGCCGTACTTCTTGATCTGGGACATCGACACGTAGACGTCGTTGGGACCGGCCAGGTAGCCGGTGGTCCGGACGAAGGCGTAGTTGTCCAGCACGTCGACGATGCCGGCCACCGGCACGAGCACGTCGTCCTCGCCGACCTGCGGCTCACGGCCGCCGTCGCCACCGGAATCGTTGCGGTCGCCCCGGCCCCGCCGGCGGTCCCGGAAACGGCTGCGCCGGCTGCGCCGACCGCCGCTGTCGCCGTCGTCGTCACCGTCGTTGTCCCGCTCGCCGCGCTGTCCGCGGTCACCACGGTCGGCGCGCTCGCCTCGGTCACCGCGCTCGGCGCGCTCACCTCGGTCACCGCGCTCGGCACGCTCACCTCGGTCACCGCGCTCGGCACGGTCACCACGCTCGGCACGCTCGCCGCGCTCGGCACGGTTGTCCCGCTCGCCGCGCTCGGCACGGTCACCCCGCTCGGCACGGTCGCCGCGGTCGGCGCGCTCGCCTCGGTCACCGCGCTCGGCGCTGCGCTCCGCACGGTCACCCCGCTCGGCACGCTCGCCGCGCTCGGCGCCACGGCCGGACCGGCCCTCGGACCGCTCGCCCTCGGCGGCGGCCTCCTCGGCACGCGGTTCGGCCACGGCGGTCCGGCTCCGCCGGGTACGGCCACGACCCTCGCTCTCGACGCTCGCCGCCGGCTGTTCGGCGCCACGGCGTTCGGCCTCCGGTCGCTCGCCGGCGTCCCGTACCTCCGCGTGCACCTCCTCGCGGACCGGTGCGGCGGCCGCCGCGACCTCGGCCCGTGGTCGAGGGGCCCCGGCAGTGCCGCCCTGCCGCTCGGTGATCGCGCTGATCAGCTCGCCCTTGCGCATGCGAGCCGTCCCCGAGATGCCGAGCGACGCGGCCAGGCTCTGCAGCTCCGGCAGCAGCATCGCCGACAGGCCGGTGCCGCTGCGCCGGCGGCGGGCGGGGGCAGCGGTGGTGGCATCGCCAGCGACGTTGGAAACATCCGACGTCACGTCGGTGGTGTCGCTCAATGGATTCCTTCCCTCGATAGGCCGGGACTGCCCGGAATCGACAACAGGTGGCCGGGCGGCCTCGGTACACCCGCCTCGCATGACGCTTCGCGGGAGTCTTTGACACAGCAGCCGGTCGGTCTCCCGACCCACCAGATGGAGCGGTGGGCGGGGTTTCGCCGTCTGCGGCGACCAGTGAAGACTGCGGTGCGGCGTGGGCCTAGGCAGGGGTGACGGGCTTACCGCCGAAAGCTTCGGGGGTGCGCCGACCCGCAGGGAGATCGCATGCTTCGCGGCTGTGCTAAGTCTAGAGCGTAATCAACTCTTGCGACCTGCGGCAACAGGGTCCCGCTCCGCGTGTCCGAGTCTACCCCGTTCGACCTGCGCCCCGCATACATCTACCGCCAACCGCAGCAGCCGCCAGTCTGTTCCCGCGTCGAATTCTACGGGCAGCTCGGACAGGGCGAGCACGGTGGGGCCCGCACCACTGACCACGGCCGCCACACCAGCCGCACGCAGCTCGTTGACCAGGGTGTTCGTGCCCGGCATCGACGCCGCGCGATAGCCCTGGTGCAACCGGTCGGCGGTCGCCGGCAGCAGCAGCGCCGGCTGCGCGGTCAACGCGTGCACCAGCAGCGCCGCCCGGCCGGCGTTGAACGCGGCATCGGCGTGCGGCACGGCGGCCGGCAACGCCGCACGGGCCGAGGCGGTCAGCCCCCGCTCGGCCGGCACCAGCACCGTGGGGCGTACGCCGTGGGCCACCGGCAGCGACACCGCCCGGGAACCGTCCGGCTCCGTCCAGGCCAGGGTGAAGCCGCCGAGCAGGCAGGGTGCGACATTGTCCGGATGGCCCTCGATCTCGGCGGCCAGCCGCAGCACCGCGTCGTCGCCGAGGCGACTTGCGCCCTCCGCCACCAGCGCCCGGGCCAGCAGCACCCCGGCGACGATCGCCGCCGACGAGGAGCCGAGCCCGCGCGCCTGCGGGATGCGGTTGACACATTCCACCGCCAGCCCCGGTGGTTGCCCACCGAGCGCGTCGAAGGTCGCGCGCATGGCGCGTACCACCAGGTGGCTGTCGTCGGTCGGCAGCTCGCCGGCTCCCTCGCCGGTCACCGTCACCGTCACGCCCCCGGCCGTCACCTCGGCGGCGACGTCGTCGTGCAGCGCGAGGGCCAGCCCGAGCGCGTCGAAGCCGGGCCCCAGGTTCGCACTGGTGGCCGGCACCCGGACCCGGGCCGGTTCGGCGACGAATGTGGTCGACACCCCGCCCATGCTAGGGACAGCCGCCACCGATGGGGAGCATCGCCCGGCACCTGGGACACCGAACACCGGGGGCACCGGACCGCACCTCGCTACCGGTTCTCCGCGACGGCGGGTGGCGACGCGGCGAGCGACAGACCCCGCGTCGCGATCCGCCAGCCGATCGCGTAGACCAGGGTGACCAGGCCGCAGCCGGCCAGTACGACACGCTCGTCGACGATGTCCACGACCGCGGCAACCACCAGCTGACTGACGGAGATCGCCAGGGTCGCCAGCATCATGTCGGTCGCGAAGACGCGACCCCGTAGCCGGTCCGGCACCTCGCCCTGCAGGGCGAAGTTCGACATCACCCAGTTGCTGCCACCCGCGAAGTGCGCCACGAAGACCAGGACCAGCACCAGCGGGAACCAGGCGGCCACGGAGGTACCGAGGTAGGCCAGCCCGTACGCCGACATGGACAGGGCCAGGCCGGGCAGCAGCCAGGCACGGTTGGTCAGCACCCGACGCATCATGATCGGACCGACCAACGCGCCGGCACCACGGACGGCGAACAGCAGGCCGGCACCGAGCGCGCCGACCCCGTACACCCCGGCGAGCAGCGGAAAGACGGTCAACACACCGTTGCCGAGACCCACCGCCGACTTGACCGTCACCAGCGCCAGCACCCGCGGACGGTGCCCGATGTAGACGAGCGCCTCGCGGATGGCCGCCCAGGTCTGCGGCGGCCTCGCCCCCCGCTCCCGGGTTGCCTGCAACGGGCGGCGGATGAGCGTGGCCAGGCCCGCGGCGATCACCAGCCCGACCGCACCGACCCAGAAACAGGCGTACGGCCCGGCCGCCGCGCTGAGCACCCCACCGAGCGACGCGCCGACGACGGTCATCGTGCCCCACGCCGAACCGGCCACCGCGTTGCCGGCGGCCAGCTCGTCCGGATCGAGCACGTTCGGCAGCGCCGCCTGCGCCGCCGGTGAGTAGAACGCCTTCGCCACCGCGACCACGCCGATACCGAGCAGCGCCAGCCAGGCCGTGCCGGCGTCGCGTACGCCGAGCAGCAGCAGGACGCCGACAAGCGCCGCGGCGTTCGAGACGATCATGATCGTGCGCCGGTCGAAGCGGTCGGCGATGGTGCCGGAGTACGGCAGCAACAGCGCCACGATGCCGGTGTCCACGGCGAGCACCAGAGCGCCCCACACCCCGCTGCCGGTCAGCTTCGGCAGCAGCACCAGCAACGGAACCATGACGAACCAGTCGGCACCGAAGACCACCAGCTCGGCGAGGAAGAGATTGCGGAAGTTCCGGTTGCGGGTGAGGACCGAGAGGGTGGACGCCACGGAGCGGACCATACCCGGCCACCGTCGGTGGCCGAGTCGGAGCGCGGACACCCCCGGAGGGCCCGAGGACCCTCCGGGGGTGCCCGGTCACCCGTTCGGTGGGAACGGCGAGTTACGGGTCTTCGGCAGCCGCAGCACCTCGAACTGGTCGGTGTTCTCGATCAACGCCCCGGAGGGCGCCGCCGGTACCGGCCGGCTCTCCCGCCGGCCGGTGTCCGCCGTGCCGGCACCGGCCTGCGCTCCCACCGGCGTCCGGTCGGTGTCCGGCTCGGCGCCGTCGGTCTCGCCGGCACCCGGTTCGCCGGCCGGGTCACCGTGACGGCGCCGCCGCCACGCCCGCACCGAGACCTTGGTGTCCTCCACCATGGCGTACAGCGTCGGCACCAGGATCAGCGTGAGCAGCGTGGAGGTGAGCAGGCCGCCGATCACCACGATGGCCAGCGGTCGCGAGATGAAACCGCCCTCACCGGTCAGCCCGAAGGCCATCGGCGTCAGCGCGAAGATGGTGGCGATCGCGGTCATCAGGATCGGCCGCAGCCGGTGCCGTCCACCCTCGACCACCGCCTCCCGCACCCCCATGCCCTGGGCCCGGTACTGGTTGACCAGGTCGAGCAGCACGATGGCGTTCGTCACCACGATGCCGACCAGCATGAGCACACCGATCAGCGCCGGCACGCTCAGTGCGGTGCCGCTGACCAGCAGCAGAGCGACCGCTCCGGTGGCCGCGAACGGAATGGACACCAGCAGGATCAGCGCCTGCACCACGCTCCGGAACGTCGCCATCATGATCAGGAAGACGATCGCGATCGCGGCCAGCACGGCCAGACCCAGATCGGCGAAGGTCTCCCGCTGTTCGGCGCTGACCCCGCCGAGGGAGAACGTGGCCCCCGGTACGTCGATCGCGTCGAGGCGACGCTGCAGCTCGGCGCTGATCGCGCCCAGGTCGGAGCCGGTGACCGTGCCGGTCACCGAGACGCTGCGCTCACCGTCGATCCGCCGTACCTGTTGCGGGCCGGTGGTCTCGGTGACGTCGGCGATGTCGTCCAGCTCGACCGCGCCCACCGGCAGGGCCCGCAGCTCCGCCACGGTCGCCGGCGGTGCCGCCGACAGGCGCAGCACCACGTCCCGGGCGGCGCCGTCGACGGTCACCTGACCCAGCGGCGTACCCCGGAAAGACTGCGCCACCAGTTGGCCGACGGCGGCCTCGGTGAGCCCGGCCCGGCTGGCCGCCACCCGGTCGACCGTCACGTCGACCCGGGGTACCCGCTGGGCCAGGGTGGTCGAGACGTCCTCGACCCCGCCGATGCCGGTCAGTGCCGCCTCGGCCTGCGCCGCGGCGGCGGCCAGCACCTCGGGATCGGCGGCCCGGACGATGACCGCCAGCTCGTTGGCGGACGCCCCGCCCTGGCCCGCCGGGAAGGTGATCTCGCCGGCCTCGGACCCGAGCGTCGCGAACCGGTCCCGCAGCACGCCGCGCATCGCCTTCGCGTCGGTGTCCCCGCCGAGCCGCAGGGCGTAGTTGGCCACGTTGTTGCCGGCGCTGCCGGCCCAGGGTGTGTCGCCGCCACCGGCGGTGACCTGGTACGAGTCGATGCCCGCAGTGTCCGCCAGCACCGCCTCGACCCGCCTGGCCGCCGCGTCGGTGCCGGCCAACCCGGTGCCGACCGGCAGTTCCTGGCGGATGTTGAGGGTGTCCTGACCGGAGTCGTCGAGGAAGTTCGTCTCCAACTGCCGGGCCAGCCCGAAGGTGCCGAACAGCACCAGCAGTCCCGCCGCCAGGGTCGCCCACCGGTAGGCCCGCCGCCCGGTGGCGAACCGGATGACCGGCAGGTACGCCCGCTGCAACGGGCTGCGCAGCTCGCGCTCCTCAGCCGCCCGCCGGACCGCCGCCCCGTCGGCCGCGGCGCTGACCGGCTTGAGGAACCAGTACGCGAGCACCGGGATCACCGTCAGCGAGACCAGCAGCGAGGCGAGCAGCGCCACGGTGACCGTGATCGCGAAGGGTGCGAAGAGCTGCCCGACGAAGCCACCGACCAGGGCGATGGGGGCGAAGACGGCAACCGTGGTCAACGTCGACGCGGTCACCGCACCGGCCACCTCGCGTACGGCGGTGAGAATCGCCTGTCGTTTCGGCCCCCCGTACGTCAGGTGTCGCTTGATGTTCTCCAGCACGACGATCGAGTCGTCCACCACCCGGCCGACCGCGACCGTCAACGCGCCGAGGGTGAGCAGGTTGAGCGAGTAGTCACCGATCCAGAGGGCGATCAGCGCCACCACCACCGACAGCGGGATGGAGACCGCGGTGACCACGGTGGACCGCACCGACAGCAGGAACACCAGGATGACCACCACGGCCATGATCAGACCCAGCAGACCCTCGGTGCTCAGCGTCTTGATGGACTTCTCCACGAACGGCGCCTGGTCGAGCACCACGGTCAACTCGGCGCCCGTGGCGGACCGCAGGTCGGCGAGCCGGTCGGCGACCGCGTGCGAGATCTCCACCGCGTTGCCGTCCGGGTCGGCGGTGACCGCGATGCCGAGGCTCTCCCGGCCGTTGGTGCGGGTGATGGCGGTGGCCGGCGCGAGTTGCTCCTCGACTGTGGCGACGTCGCCGAGACGGACCGGTCCGGCCTTCTTGACCGGCGGAGCGACGATCACGTCGCGCAGCTCGTCCAGGGTGGTCAGCGGGGCGCCCACCTGCACCGGCAGGGTGCGCTGGCCGTCCAGCACCGCACCGGCCGGCACCGCCACGCCGTTGGCCTGCAACGCCGTGCCGATCGCGGTCGGCTGTACCTTCGCCTTCGCCAGCTTCGCCGGGTCCGGGGTGATCACCACAAGTTCGTCCCGGACTCCGGTCAGCTCGACGCCGCGTACGCCGTCGATCGCCGCCAGTTCCGGCACCACGGTGTCCCGGAGCTTGCCGGCGAGGGTCCGCTCGTCGTCGTCGCCGGACGCGGCCAGCACCACCGCCGGCAGGTCGTCGGTGCTGCCCGCGATCACCTGCGGGTCGACGCCCTCCGGCAGGCTGGTCCGGTTGATCGCGGTCTGCATCCGGCTGACCATGTCGTCGAGCTCGGTGCCGAACTCGTACTGCACCTGGATGGTGGTCAGGCCCTCTCGGGAGGTCGAGACGACCGAGTCGAGACCGGAGATGCCGCGCAGGCTGTTCTCGATCGGCTCGGCGACCTCGGACTCGACGACCTCCGGCGCGGCACCAGGGTACTGGGCCACGATGAAGGCGGCGGGGAACTCCAGTGACGGTAGGAGTTGCTGCTTCAGTGACGGCACGGCGTACACACCGAACGCCGTGGTCACCACCGCGATGAGGGCTACCAGCCCTCGGTTGGCGAGGCTGAATCTGGCGAGCAGCGACATCGCGAGGCTCACTCCTGGGGAAGACGGTCGAGGGGTACGAGCAGTGTGCCCGACCCGCTCGGTCCACCGGATTCCGGGTCGGGCGGGCTCTCGGCGGTGCTGATCCGCAGCGACGCCACCAGATCGCGGTACAGCTCGTCGGTGCGCAGCAGGGTGGCGTGGTCGCCGACGGCCCGGATCCGGCCACGGTCCATCACGACGATCTGATCGGCGTCGAGCACGGTGGAGAGCCGGTGGGCGATGGTCACCACCGCGCCCACCGTGGCCCGCTGCCGCACGCACCGGCCGATCACCGCCTCGGTGAGGCCGTCGACCTGGGCGGTCGCCTCGTCGAGCAACAGCACGTCGGGGGTACGCAGCACCGCCCGGGCCAACGCGATGCGCTGCCGCTCGCCGCCGGAGACGGTGGTGGCGCTCAGCGGCGCGTCCAGCCCGAGGTCGAGCGAGCCGACCCGGTCGTGCAGGTCGACCGCGCGCAGTGCGGCCCAGAGTTCCTCGTCGCTGGCGTCCGGGTGGGTGAAGCGCAGGTTGTCCCCGACGGTGCCCGGCACCACCGGCGCCTCCTGCTCGACGTAGGCCAGCCGGCCACGGATCTCGACGGGGGTGTGCTCCGGGTAGGGACGGCCGTAAAGCAGCAGTCGACCCCGCTCCGGTTCGAGGAAGCGCAGCAGCAGGGAGAACAGGGTGGTCTTGCCGGCACCGGAGGGCCCGACGATGGCGGTGTGGCCACGACGGGGGATCGCCAGGTCGATGCCGCGTACGGCGGGTGGCGCCCCCGGGGCGTACCGTGCGGTGACGTCCTGGAAGGTCAGCACGACGTCGCCGGATTCCGATCCGACGGGCCCGAGCGGTCCGGCGGGTACCGGTGTCGGCTGACCGGTCGGCCGGGAACCGGGCTCGACCGCGATGGCCTCGATCTCCCGCAGGCGGCCGGCCGCCGCGATACCCGCCTGCATGGCCGTCATGTTCTGGGTCAACTCGCTGATCGGCCCCATCAGCTGGAAGGCGTAGAGCAGGAAAGCGATCAAGGTGGACACCTCGATCAGGCCACGCTCGGCCCGCGCCGCTCCGAATCCGAGGATGACGATCACGGCGAGTTGGAGGCCGGTCCAGGAGATGGTCCAGACGGTCGCCGCGCGGCGGGCGGCGTGTACGCCGTGCCGTGCCGAGTCCTGCGCGTGCCTGATGATCAGACCAGCCTGGCGCTGTTCGGCGCGACTGGCCTTGACCGTACGGATGGCGCGCAGCGAACCCTCCAGGATCCCGCCGAGTCGTCCCACCGATTCCTGCGCCGCCTCCTGGGCCCGCCCGATCGACGGCAGCAGCAGGCCCATCAGCACCGCCACGACGACGACCGCGACCAGGGTGGTGGCCAGCAGCACCAGATCGAGCGTGCCCATCAGCACGAGCGTCCCGACCAGCGCCACCGCACCGTTGATCAGGCCGACGAGGCTGCCGGACGCCTCGTGCAGCAGCCCCGGGTCGGAGGTTGCCCGGGTGACCAGTTCGCCGCCGGGCCGGCGGGTGAGCTGGTCGATCCGGGCGGCGAAATAGCGGCGGATCACACCGGACCGCGCGTCGAGCACCACCCGCTCGGCGACGCCGCCCATCAGCACCCACTGCCACAGCGAGATGCCGGCACCGACGACGACGAGGGCGAACAGCACGGTCACCGGCCGGGACAGTGAGCCGCCGGCACCGAGGGTGTCCAGCACCCATTTGGTCACCAGCGGGGTGGCCAGCCCGGCGGCGTTGGCCAGCAGGCCGAGCAGCAGCCCGAGCAACATCGCCGGCCAGTGTGGCCGTAGGTAGGCGAGCAGTAGGTGGGTCCGGCCCGGACGGCCGGCCGCCCAGGAGTCGGCCGGCCGCGGATGGGTCGATGCGGTAGTGGCGTTCGCAGTCATCCCGTTATGGAACACCTATGTTCCATAACGGGCAATCAGAATTCCGAAATCGCACATTGGTACCCTCTCTCCGTGGTGACCACCGAGGAGACCGGCAGTCGGGCGCGGACCCGGCAGGCGATCCTGCAGGCCGCGATCGAGGTTCTGAGCCGCAATCCGGCGGCCAGCCTGGGCGAGATCGCCACCGTGGCGCAGGTCGGCCGGACCACCCTGCACCGGTACTTCGCCGAGCGGTCGGACCTGCTGGCCGGCGTGGTCGACGAGGGTGTCGCCCGGCTCAACCGGGCGACCGCTCGCGCCCGGCTGGCAGAGGGCACCGGCGCTGAGGCCCTGCAGCGGCTCTGCGTCGAGTACTTCGACCTGGGCGACCTGCTCTCACTGGTCTTCGCCGAGCCGCAACTGGTCACCGACCCCGCCTGGGCCACCGGTGTCTGCGACGACGACTTCCACGCTCTGGTGAGCCGGGGACACGCCGACGGCAGCATCGATCCGGCATTGCCCGCCACCTGGTTGCAGTCCGTGCTCTGGGCACAGCTCTACGCGGGCTGGAGCTACCTGGCCGAACACGACGTGTCCCGCCACGAGGTGCTCGGCCTGGTCACCCGGACCGTCGCCGGCGCCGTCACCCCCCGCCCCTGACTTCCCCACCAGCCGCCCTCGCGGCGATCATGCAGTTGTGGCTCCCGAAACGCACACGTTCATCCACCCTTGTGAGGTGCCACAACTGCATGATCGGCGGGTGCTGCGGGTAGGGGTCGCATCTCGGGCGATGGCGGTGGGTGGCGACATCGGGTTACGGCCGCGCGCGGAGCCGTCAGGCGAGGTCGAGGGAGCGGGCGGCGAGGAGCACGTCGTTGGCGATGGTGACGGGGGCGGGTGCGGTGGAGATGGCCCACTCCGGGTCCTTCAGACCGTGCCCGGTGACCGTGCAGACCACCGTGGCGCCGGCCGGCACCCGGCCGGCGGCGGCCTGCTGGAGCAGGCCGGCGACGCTTGCCGCGCTGCCCAGTTCCACGAAGACGCCGACCTCCCGGGCCAGCAGCCGGTACGCCGCCAGGATCTCCCGGTCGGTGACCGCCTCGATCAGGCCACCCGAGGTGTCCCGCGCGTCCAGGGCCTTCGTCCAGCTCGCGGGGTTGCCGATCCGGATGGCCGTGGCGATGGTGGACGGTTCGGCCACCACCTGCCCGGTCACGATCGGCGCCGCGCCGGCCGCCTGGAAGCCGTACATCTTCGGTCGCCGGCTGGCGTTGCCGGCGTCATGGTCCTCCGCGTAACCCATCCAGTACGCGGAGATGTTGCCGGCGTTGCCCACCGGCAGGCAGTGGATGTCGGGTGCGTCGCCGAGCGCCTCGACGATCTCGAAGGCGGCCGTCTTCTGGCCGTGCAGCCGGTCGATGTTCACCGAGTTGACGAGTGCGACCGGGTAGTCCTGGGCGAGCTTGGCGGCAAGCGCCAGGCAGTCGTCGAAGTTGCCGTTGACCTGGAGCAGCTTGGCGCCGTGCACGAGCGCCTGCGCCAGCTTGCCCAACGCGATCTTGCCCTGCGGCACCAGCACCGCGCAGGTCATCCCGGCCCGGGCCGCGTACGCGGCGGCGGAGGCGGAGGTGTTGCCGGTGGAGGCGCAGATGATCGCCTTGTTACCGGCCTCGACCGCCTTGGAGACGGCCATCGTCATGCCCCGGTCCTTGAAGGAGCCGGTCGGGTTGGCACCCTCCACCTTGAGGTACACGTCGCAGCCGAGCCGGGCGGAGAGCACCGGCGCCGGCAGCAGCGGAGTGTTCCCCTCGTGCAGGGTGACCACCGGCGTGGCCTCGGTGACCGGCAACCGGTCCCGGTAGGCCTCGATCAGACCACGCCACATCACGCTCTCCTCGCCTCCACGATTGACCCGGCCACTCACAGCCCGCCCTCGACCCGCAGCACGCTCGCCACCGACCGGACGATGTCCAGCCCCCGCAGTTCCCGGACGGTCGCCGCGAGCGCCGCGTCCGGCGCGACGTGGGTCACGATGACCAGGACGGCGTCACCGGCGGCGCCGGCGGCACCGGCGGCCGGCCCCTGCCGGACGGTGGCGATCGAGACGTCGTGCCGGGCGAACACCCCGGCCACCGACTCCAGCACACCGGGCCGGTCGGCCACGTCGAGGCTGATGTGGTAGCGGGTGAGCGCCTCACCCATCGGGCGTACCGGCAGGTCGGCGTACGCGGATTCGCTGGCCGCGCGGACTCCGGCGAGCCGGTTGCGGGCCACCGCCACCACGTCACCGAGCACCGCACTGGCGGTCGGCGCCCCACCGGCACCGCGTCCGTAGAACATCAGCTGCCCGGCCGCCTCGGCCTCCACGAAGACCGCGTTGAACGCGTCGCCCACGCTGGCCAGGGGATGGGTCACCGGGATCATCGCCGGGTGCACCCGGACACTCACCGCCTCCCGGCCCTGCCCGTCGGCGCCGCGCGCGGCGATACAGAGGAGTTTGATCGTGCAGCCCATCGCCTTGGCGCTGGCCACGTCCGCGGCGGTGACCTCGGTGATGCCCTCGCGGTGCACGTCGGCGGCGGCGACCCGGCTGTGGAAGGCCAGCGAGGCGAGGATGGCCGCCTTGGCGGCGGCGTCGAAGCCCTCCACGTCGGCCGTGGGGTCAGCCTCGGCGTACCCCAGCTCGGTGGCCTCCTCCAGCGCCTCGGCGAACCCGGCACCGGTGGCGTGCATCGCGGAGAGGATGAAGTTGGTGGTGCCGTTGACGATGCCGGTGACCCGGGTGATCCGGTCACCGTGCAGCGACTCACGCAGCGGGCGCAGCAGCGGGATCGCCCCGGCCACGGACGCCTCGTAGTAGAGGTCGCCGCCGCCCTCCGCCGCCGCGTCGTGCAGGGCGCCGCCGTCCTCGGCGAGCAACGCCTTGTTGGCGGTGACCACGCTCTTGCCGGCCCGCAACGCCTCCACCAGCCAGCCGCGAGCCGGCTCGATGCCGCCGACCACCTCGACCACCACGTCGACGTCGTCCCGCTTGATCAGCCCGAGCGCGTCGGTGGTGAACAGGGCCGGGTCGACGGGAAGGTCGCCGCGGTCCCGCCCGATCCGGCGCACGGCGATGCCGGCGATCTCCAACGGGGCACCGACGCGGGCGGCGAGGTCGGCCGACTGCTCGTGCAGCAGCCGGACCACCTCGGCACCGACGGTGCCGCAGCCGAGCAGGGCGAGGCGTACAGGTGACGTCATCCCACATCCAAAGCGAGCAGGTCCTCTTCGGTCTCCGGTCGAACGATCAGCCGGGCCCGGCCGTTGCGAACCGCGACCACGCCGGGGCGGGGCACGTGGTTGTAGTTGCTGGCCATGCTGCGGCAGTACGCGCCCGTGCCGGGCACCGCGACAAGATCTCCGGGCTGCACGTCGGCGGGCAGGAATTCATCCTTCACCACGATGTCCCCGGACTCACAGTGCTTTCCCACCACGCGGGCGAGCATCGGCCCGGCGGTGCTCGCCCGGGAGGCCAGGGTCGCCGAGTACGACGCGTCGTACAGGGCGGTCCGGATGTTGTCGCTCATCCCGCCGTCGACGCTGACGTACGTCCGGATGCCGTCGACGTCCTTGACCGTACCCACCTGGTAGAGGGTGAACACGGCCGGGCCGACGATCGCCCGCCCCGGTTCGATGGACAGGTGCGGCGTGACCAGCCGCTCCGCCGCGCACTCCGAGTCCACGATCTTGCGCAGCCGCTTGGCCAGGTCGTGCGGGGCGGCGGGATCGTCCTGCGAGGTGTACGCGATGCCGAAACCACCGCCGAGGTCCAGCTCGGGCAGTTCGACGCCGCGGGCGTCGCGGATCTGCGCCTGCAGGGCCAGCACCCGACGGGCGGAGACCTCGAAGCCGCTGGTGTCGAAGATCTGCGAGCCGATGTGCGAGTGCAGCCCGCGCAGCTCCAGCACGTCCTCGTCGAGCACGCGCAGCGCCGCGGTCAGGGCCGCCCCACCCGCGAGGGAGAAGCCGAACTTCTGGTCCTCGTGGGCGGTGGCGATGAACTCGTGGGTGTGCGCCTCCACCCCCACGGTGACCCGGATCAGCACCCGGGGCCGTACGCCGCGTTCACGGGCCAGCGCGGTGAGCCGCTCGATCTCGTGGAACGAGTCGACGATGATCCGCCCCACCCCGACGTCGAGGGCCCGGCTCAGCTCGGCCACCGACTTGTTGTTGCCGTGGAAGCCGATCCGCTCCGGCGGCATCCCGCCGGCCAGCGCCACGGCCAGTTCCCCGCCGCTGCACACGTCGAGGAACATGCCTTCCTCGGCGATCATCCGGACCACCGCCCGGCAGAGGAAGGCCTTGCCCGCGTAGTAGATGTCCTCGTCCGGGAAGGCGGCCTGGAAGTCCCGGCAGCGCGAGCGGAGATCGTCCTCGTCGAGCACGTACACCGGGGTGCCGAACTCGGCGGCGATGTCGCGTACGCCCAGGCCCGCGACGGTGAGCGCGCCGTCGGCGGCGCGCGTCACGTTGCGCGGCCACAACTGCGGCACCAGGGCGTTCACGTCGTCCGGGGTACGCAGCCAGGCCGGCCCCCGGTTACCGATGTCGCCGTGCAGCGCGCCCGCCTCGTGCGCCCGCATCATTGCCTCCCTGGATTCGCGACCGCGGGACCGCTCACCACTACATCCGCTCCGGCGCCGAGACGCCGAGCAGGCGCAGCCCGTTGGCGATGACCACCCGGGTCGCGTCGTTGAGCCAGAGTCGCGCCCGGTGCAGGTCGGTGACGGCCTCGTCGCCCCGGGGCAGGATCCGGCAGTTGTCGTAGAACCGGTGGTACGCCCCGGCCAGGTCCTCCAGGAACCGGGCCACCCGGTGGGGCTCACGCAGCTCGGCCGCGGCGGCCACCACGGCGGGGAACTCAGCCAACGCCTTGAGCAGCTCGTTCTCCTTGTCGTGGTCGAGCAGCTCGGGTCGGAACGACGCCGCGTCGCCCCTGGTGAGGCCGACCTCGGCGGCGTTGCGGCCGACGCTCGCCGTGCGGGCCGCCACGTACTGCACGTAGTAGACCGGGTTGTCCCGGGTGGCCCGGGTCCACAGCTCGATGTCGATGTCGATCGGCGAGTCGCTGGAGTACCGGGCCAGCGCGTAGCGGGAGGCGTCCACCCCGATCGCGTCGACCAGGTCCTCCAGGGTCACCACGGTGCCGGCCCGCTTGCTCATCCGGACCGGCGCGCCGTCGCGGACCAGGTTCACCAGCTGCCCGATGAGGATCTCCAGCGTCTGCTCGGGGTCGTCACCGAAGCAGGCGGCCATCGCCTTCATCCGGCCGACGTAGCCGTGGTGGTCCGCCCCCAGCATGATCACGACCCGGTCGAAGCCCCGTTCCCGCTTGTCGAGGTAGTAGGCGCAGTCGGCGGCGAAGTAGGTCCACTCACCGTTGGACTTGCGCAGCACCCGGTCCTTGTCGTCGCCGAAGTCGGTGGTCCGCAGCCAGGTGGCGCCGTCGGAGTCGAAGAGGTGGCCCTGCTCGCGCAGCCGGGTCAGGGCGTGCTCCAGCTCACCGCGATCGTGCAGGTCCTTCTCGTTGAAGTAGGTGTCGAACTCGACCCCGAAGTCCCGCAGCGAGGACTTGATCTCGGTGAACATCAACGCGACACCCTCGACCCGGAAGACCTCCTGGGCGGCGGCGTCGTCCAGGCTCAGCACGTCGGGCCGCCGGGCGGTGACCTGCTCGGCGATCTCGGCGATGTACGCGCCGCCGTAGCCGTCCTCCGGCGCCGGCTCGCCACGGGCGGCGGCCAGCAGCGAGCGGGCGAAGCGGTCGATCTGCGAGCCGGCGTCGTTGAAGTAGTACTCGGTGCCGACCTCCGCGCCGGTCGCCCGCAGCAGCCGGCTCAACGCGTCGCCGACCGCCGCCCAGCGGACGCCACCGATGTGCACGGGACCGGTCGGGTTGGCCGACACGAACTCCAGGTTGATCTTCAGGCCGGCGAGCCGGTCGCCGCGACCGTACTCATCGCCCGCCTCGACGATCGAACGGGCGAGCTGTCCCGCGGCGGCCGCGTCGAGCCGGATGTTGAGAAAGCCCGGGCCGGCGATCTCGACCGACTTGATCCCCGGCGTGCTGGCCAGCTCGGCGGCGAGCGCGGCGGCCAGTTCCCGGGGCGGCAGGCCGACCTTCTTGCTCAGCTGAAGCGCCAGGGTGGCCGCGTAGTCGCCGTGCTCCGGGTTGCGCGGTCGCTCGACCGTCGTGTGCCCCGGCAGCGCGGCGCGGTCCCACTCTCGGTCGGCGAAGACGGCGTGAGCGGCGGCGAGGACGGCTTCGGCGAGTTCTGCTGGAGTCACCGATCCATGTTATCGGGGGTAGACTCGGTCCCCGCGGCGGCGACCCAGCAACCGAACCCCGCCCGCCAGAGCCCCTGACCGACCGACCTGACGAGGCACGATGAGTATCAGCACCCCGGGCGGCCCGGAGCGCCGCCCGACTGTGGTCAGCACCGGCAAGAAGCCGGCGGCGGGACGGCCGGCCGCCGGCGCCAAGGCGACCGGAGCCAAGGCTGGCCCGGGCAAGGCCGGCTCGGCCCAGCGCGCGGGGGGCGGCAAGGGGCCACGTAAGCCGATCACCCCGGTGAAGGTCAGCCAGGGTCGGTCGTGGGGACCGATCGCGCTGTTCGTCGCCGTCGGCGTGCTCGCCGCGTCGATCATCGGATTCGGTGCCTGGGCGACCTTCAAGGGCAGCCAGTCCTGGGAGGACAAGGCGGCCGACATCGCGGGCATCGTCAACTACCGCGAGACCGACCCGGAGAGCCTCACCTACGAGTCGCACCAGTCCGGCAAGATCGAATACAAGTACAGCCCGCCGGTCGGTGGCGCGCACAACAACGCCTGGCAGCGGTGCCTCGGTGACGTCTACGACGCGCCTATCGCGTCCGAGCACGCGGTGCACAGCATGGAGCACGGCTCGGTCTGGCTCACCTACCGCCCGGACCTGCCCGCGGCCGACGTCGAGAAGCTGGCCAGCGTGATCCGGGGCAACGACTTCATGCTGATGAGCCCGTACGAGGGCCTGGACGCCGCCGTGTCGCTGCAGGCGTGGGGCTACCAGCTCAAGGTCGACAGCGCCGACGACCCGCGGATCAAGGAGTTCGCCACCACGCTGGCGCAGAACGCCTCGATCGAGCCGGGTGTGCCCTGCTCGTCCGGCAACTACACGACCGGCACCGGCACCGAGCCGCGCGAGTTGGCTCCGCCGACGGGTGGTTGACATGTCCAGCGCCATCCAGGAGGCGACCCCGGCGGAGCACAACGGCACCGAACTACACCGGCCGTCCCGGACGCTGCGCTACCTGACCCTGGTCATGGCGGCGGTGCTGCTGCTCGGCGTCGGGTGGACGGCCGCGACCCTGGTGTCGGACCGGGCCCCGGGTGACGACTCGGCCGAGGCCGGCTTCGCCCGGGACATGTCCCGGCACCACGCCCAGGCGGTGGAGATGGCGATGATCGCGTACGCCAAGGCGCAGAATCCGGCGCTGCGGCAGATGGGCTACGACATGGCCCTGACCCAGCAGGCTCAGATCGGTCACATGCAGCGCTGGTTGCAGGAGTGGGAGTTGCTGCCCACCGGTTCACGGCCCGCGATGGAGTGGATGCCCGACGCGGTGCCGGTGGGCCCGGACGGGCTGATGCCGGGCATGGCGACCCGCGAGGAGATCACCCAGCTGCACGAGGCCCAGGGCGTGGAGGTCGACCGACTCTTCATCAAGCTGATGATCGACCACCATCTTGGCGGCGTTCACATGGCCGACGGTGTGCTCAAGGTGTCGGACCGGCCCGAGGTGGTCCGGTTGGCCGAGGCATCGAAGCAGGCACAGCAGAAGGAGATCAACGAGCTGCGCCGGATGACCCCTGCCGACGGCTGAGCCGCTCGCCTGCCGAATCAACCCTCGCCGCCCCGCTCGTCAAACGAGCGGGGCGGCGACGCGTAGGCATCCAGGTGCCAGCTAGTTCGCCTTCTCCGCCCCACCTTGGGGATATAAGACCGATTTTCCCTCTAGGGGTTACTTGGAGGGAAGTGCACTCGTTGTCCGGGACGTGGGGGTTGCACTCAGAGACGCGCGGCGTTCGGTCACCAGTTGGTGCCGACGCCACACCATCGGCGGTGACGGAGCGGTGGCAGCCGTCCGTCGCGGACAGCGGCAGGGTGAGCCGGGAACACTCAGCCGCGAACAGGAACTCGAACTGATCGACACCCTTCGGGGCGTCTACCCCGACGCGTTCGGTCTGGACGAGGAGCTGTGGACCCGCCAGAGTCTGCACGCCCTCATCCAGCAGCAGTTCGGCCTGACGCTTGACGTGGGGGTCGTCGGGGCGTACCTGCGGGCCTGGGGGTTGGGTCCGCGCGAGCCCCGCGAACGGGCCTGCGGGCTCTGCGTCGGGGCGGTCGAACGCTGGGTCCGCAGCGAGTACCCGACGATCACCCGGGCGGCCCAGGAACACCTGGCCGAGGTCTACTGGGTCGGCCGGGTCCGGCTGCGGGGCACCATGCCGGCGGCCGACGTCATCTCGGCGGTCTCCTCGCGGGGGCGGGTCCGGTTCATGGTCACCACCCCGTCGGTCGATCCACCACTGCCCCGGGAGTTCGTGCACCGACTCAGCGGGGCCGAGCGGCGCACCGTACACCTGATCGTGGACGGCTCCTGGGCCCGCAACGAATGGCCGCGCCGACTCCCCCGGCGCATCGTGCCGCACCCGCTGCCCAGTTGCGGACGCGCACTCGCCGCCTGACGCGCCGATACCGATTGGGCGATCGGGAGGGGCGTTTGCTAGTCTTCTCCAGTCGCTGAGCCCCCGTAGCTCAGGGGATAGAGCACCGCCCTCCGGAGGCGGGGGCGCAGGTTCGAATCCTGCCGGGGGCACCTTTTTCTGAAAGATCTGTAGTGGCCCGGCCGCATCCCGGGAGCCTTCCGGGAAGGTAGTGCTCGCCGAGCAGTATGAGACGGATGCGGTTTGACGCTTGACCGGCGGGACTTTCGAGCTATCCGTCCGCTGAGCAGCCATCCGGCGTTCCGGGTTCTGCCCGATGATCTGTGAGCCGGGCAGACTCTCGACCACCAGATCTGCGGCTTCTTCTGCCGTTGCGACCAAGCCAATGTGCGCGGCGGGAGTCAGATGCGGTGGATCGTGATGAGGTCTTCGAGACCTGTGAGGTCCTCGGCGTTACGGGTGTACACGGCGGCGTCGTGGGCGTGGGCCGTTGCGGCGATGAGGAGGTCCATCACCCTGGCTCGCGGCTGGCGGCCGGTCTCGACGACCCGTGCGGCCAACCGCGCGTAGCTGTCGGCGATCGCTTCGTCGATAGGCAGCGGATCAAATCGACGTTGAATGGCACTCAACCGCGCCAACCGCAGCGCCCTCGCCTCGGCGCTTTTCGCGACCAGGACACCGAACTGGAGTTCGGCGAGGCTGGCGACACTGATGGCCAGCTCACCAGGAATGGGGGTTACATCGGTGGCGATGAGGATGCTGGTGTCGAGGATGCCCCGACTCACCGCTCGACCCACGGATCGGTGACGGTGTCGTCCAGGAGATTCCGATCGTCGACCCACCCCGGGTCTGTGGGTTGGTCGAACACGCCGGCAAGGTCGTCCCACTCGCGCCAGGTTCGAGGACTGACCGGGCCGAGCACGGCTGCCGGCCGGCCGGCGACGGTGATCGTCAAGCGTTCACCCGCCTGCGCCCGGCGTACCAGGTCACTGGCGTTCTGCCGCATCTCCCGCAGCCCCACTTCATGCATAAGCTCAACGTAGCACATGTGCTACGCGCCGTCGACGTTCGTCGGCTGCGTCCCGACGATCACGCAGGTCGCCGTGAGCACAGCCAGATCAAGCTCCGATCGCCGCGTCCCAGGCAGCGGTGAGGCGTAGTCGCCGTCAGCTGAGCGGCCTGCCGAGGTCGGGACCTTGGTCCTGGCGGCTTCGGGTGTTCCGGCCCGCGCGCGACGGCCCGCCGCCGGGCGAGAGTGGTCACGTAAGAAGCTGACCACGGAGGCAACGATGACCGTCCACCAGGGCACCCACCGCTCGATCGAGCGCCCGCTCGAGCACGCCGAACTGCCCGGCGCCATGCTGACCACGACCGCCGCCCGGGCCCTCGCCGTGCTGCGGATCTCCACCGGCCTCGTCTTCCTCTGGGCCTTCCTCGACAAGACCTTCGGCCTCGGCTACGCCACCCCGACCGAGCGAGCCTGGATCAACGGCGGCTCGCCGACCAAGGGGTTCCTCGCCAACGTCGAGGTGGGACCGTTGCAGTCGGTGGCCCACTCGATCGCCGGGACCTGGTGGGCGAACGCACTCTTCATGGTCGGGCTGGCCGCCATCGGTCTCGCCCTGATCGCCGGCGTCGGTCTGCGGGTGGCGGCCGCCTCGGGCACCCTGATGATGGCGCTGATGTGGCTGGCCGAGTTTCCGCTGGCCCGGTTCACCGCCGGTGGTGACCCGACCGGTTCCACCAACCCGGTGGTCGACTACCACCTGATCTACGCCGTGGTCCTGGTCGCCCTGGCCGCCGCGTACGCCGGGCACACCTGGGGTCTGGGCCGGCTCTGGGCCCGGCTGCCCTTCGTGCAGCGCCACCGCTGGATGCTCTGATCCGCTCGACCAGCCGCTGGGCCGGACCGCCACCACGGTCCGGCCCGTCGGCGTGCCGGCGGCAGGAAAACCGGCGCGGGCGCTCGTCCTGTTCAGTCCGCGGCGGCGCGCCGGGCGCGGGCCCGGCGGCGGCCCTCGTGCATGGCCTGCACCCGTGGCACCGGAATGGTCCGTCCCTCGTCGATCAGCTCGGCGGGAAGCCGCTGGGGTGGCGGCATCAGCTCGGCCCACGGATCCCGCTGTGCCACCAGCGCCGGGACCGTCCGGATGGTGAAGTCCGCCGCGGTGACCGACTCCAGGTCCGGCCAGGGCACCGGGAAGGAGACCGGCACGCCGGGACGCAGTCGGGGGCTGTACACCGACACGACCGTCGCGCCGCCGGTGCGGGTGGGGTCGACGAAGACCTTGCCACCCCGGTCCTCGCGGATGAACGCGGTGGTCGCCAGCGCGGGATCCAGGCGCTCCGCCCGAGCCGCGAGGGCCCGGGTGGCCGCGGCCAGCTCCTCGGCGTCGGGGCCGGGCTCGACCGGGACGAAGACGTGCACCCCCTTGGCGCCGCTGGTCTTCACCGCGCCCGCCAGTCCGGCGTCGGCGAGGGCCTGCCGGACCAGCAGCGCGGCCGCCACCCCGGCCGCGAACCCACCGCCCTCCGGCGGGTCGAGGTCCAGCACCAGGTGGGTGGGACGGCTCAGGTCCCCGACCGTGGCCAGGGTGGGGTGGTACTCGACGGCCCGCTGGTTGGCGAACCAGAGCAGGGTACGGCGGTCGTCGCAGAGCGCGTACGCGATCTCCCGGTGGGACGCCTCGGCCCAGATCGACACCCGAGGTACCCAGTCGGGGGTGTACCGCGGCAGGTTCTTCTGCATGAACTGCGGCTGTCCCGGACGTACCCGGACCACCGACAGCGGACGGCCGCGCAACTGCGGGACGATCCGGTCGGTCACCGCGTCGAGGTAGTCGACCAGGTCGCGCTTGCTCGCTCCCGACCCGTCGAACAACGGCTGGTCGAGATTGGTAAGCGCGACCCCGTCCCGGGTCTCGTCAGCCCCCATCCGATCACCATCCCGGCCGGAAGCCCCGCGGTCAACCGGAACCCGCAGGTGATCCGTTGACGCCGTCAGCTCGACAGGCTCCACGGGAGGAGGGTGCCCGGCCGCCCACCGCGAGGCTCACCGGCGGCGACGGCGGCGAGCAGCCGGGCGGTGTGGGCGCGGGTCGCCGCGTACAGGCCGGAGCCGTAGCTGATCCGGGCCACGCCCAGGGCGGCCAGTGCCGTCCGTCCCGGTCCGTCGGGGCGGGCCAGCACGTTGACCGGCGCCGCCACGGCCTGCACGACATCCCGCAGTTGCGTCGGGTCGGCCAGCAGGATCGGGTAGACGCAGTCCGCCCCGGCCGTCAGGTAGCGGCGCGCCCGGCGGACCGCCTCGGCGAGCCGGTCGGCTGGTTCCGCACCGGGCCGTAGGAAGACGTCCACCCGGGCGTTCAGCACCACCCCCACCCCGGCGTCGTCCGCCGCAGCCCGCACCCCGGCCAGCAGGTCGGCCTGTTCCTCCGCATCGACCATGACGCCGGTACGCGGATCCGAATCCTCCAGATTGAGCCCGACCGCCCCGGCGTCGAGCAACCGGGCGACCAGTTCGTCCGGGCGCAGACCGTAGCCCCGCTCCAGGTCGGCGGTGACCGGAACGGCGACCGCGCGGGCGATCCGGGTCACGGCGGCGAACATCTCGCCCGGTGGCGTGCGCTCGCCGTCGCCGTATCCGAGTGACTCGGCGACGGCCGCGCTGCTGGTCGCCACCGCTGGAAAACCGGCGTCGACCACCGCCCGGGCCGAGCCGGCGTCCCAGGCATTGGGCAGCACCAGCGGGTCGCCGGGGCGGTGCAGGGCACGAAGCGCGACCGCCCGGGCCGCCGTCGAGTCGGTCATGACCCCGATTCTCGCTACGGCGCGGAGCCACCCGGAGAGCCAATTCGGCGCACCTGGTTGTGGGAAACGCCACTGATCTGACCGATCGGTCAGCTCTGACCGATCGGTCAGGCATGCTGGGAATCATGGCCCGCACCACCCCGCAGACGCACGGCGAGATCCTCGCGGCGGCGGCGAGACGTTTCGCCGCCACCGGCTACCGGGGCACCTCGTTGCAGGACATCGCCACCGAGGTGGGCTGTTCCAAGGCGGCGGTGCTGTACCACTTCGCCAACAAGGAGGCCATCCTCACCGAGCTGATGGCACCCGCGATCGAGGTGCTGCGGTCACTCGACGACCGGATCGCCGCCCAGCCCGGACCGGCCGCCGCGCAGCGGGTCGCCGCCGAAGGCTTCGTCGACCTCGCGGTCCGGTTCCGCGGTGAGATCGCCCTGCTCCGGGGCGAGTTCACGGAGCTGCTGCAACAGCCCGACTTCGCCCACATCCAGCAGATCTCCGAACGGTTGATCGACGCGCTCGCCGGGCGGTCCGAGCGGCCCTCCGCCCGGATCACCGCGCTGGTGCTGCTCGCCGGCATCGCCGAGACCTGCGGCCAGTTCGCCGACGTGCCCGACCAGGAACTGGGCGACGCGCTGCTGGGCCTGATGCGCCGGGCGCTCGAACCGCCCGCCCACTGACCCGTCCCACCATCCACGACCGAGGGAAAGGACCTCATGGCGACCCTGCTCTACCGGCTTGGCCGGGGATCGATGCGTCGGCGGCGACTCGTCGCCGCGATCTGGCTCGTCGTACTCGTCGGGCTCGGCCTGGCAGCAGCGACCCTGCGCGGCCCGACGGCCAGCAACTTCACCATGCCCGGCACCGAGTCGCAGCGCGCGCTCGACCTGCTGGACGAGCAGTTCCCGGCGGCGGCCGGCGCCACCGGCACCATCGCGGTCAAGGCGCCCGCTCCGGGACAGCTCGGCACACCCGAGGGCCAGTCGGTCATCCAGTCGGTCACCCAGGAGGCCACGGCGGTACCCGGTGTGCTCGCCGCCATCGACCCGTTCCAGGTCGGCTCGGTCTCTCCCGACGGCCAGTACGCGCTGATCCAGGTGCAGTTCAACGACGGCGCCGACCAGATCACCGAGGAACAGCGGGAGGCGTACGAGCAGCTCGGCGCCGAGGCCGAGGCCCAGGGTTGGCAGGTGGCGCCCGGCGGTGAGGTGCTCAACACCGAGCCCGAGGTCGGCTCCACCGAGGCGATCGGCGTCGCGGTGGCCCTCGTCGTCCTGGTGGTCACCTTCGGCTCGCTGGTGGCCGCGGGCATGACCATGCTCAACGCGCTGATCGGCGTCGGCGTCGGCATGGCCGGCCTCTTCGCACTAAGCAGCGTCATCGAGCTGACCAGCACCGCACCCATCCTCGCGCTGATGCTCGGCCTGGCCGTCGGCATCGACTACTCGCTCTTCATCACCTCGCGGTATCGACAGAACCTGCTCGACGGCATGCCGGCGGACGAGGCGATCGGCCGGGCGGTCGGCACCGCCGGCTCGGCGGTGACCTTCGCCGGAGCCACGGTCGTCATCGCCCTGGCCGGTCTCGCGGTGGTGAACATCCCGTTCCTGACCGTGATGGGTCTGGCCGCCGCCGGTACCGTCACCGTCGCGGTGCTGGTGGCGATCACCCTGCAACCGGCGCTGCTCGGCTTCGCCGGTCGCCGGGTGCTGCCCCGCCGGTTGCGCTCGTCGGTGCCGGTGGCGCTGACCGCCGAAGACGTCCCGGACGACGCCGCCCGCCGCAGCGACGTGACCACCCACCGCGCGGCACCGGAGACCGCCACCAACGGCAGCGAGGACACCTCGGCGTTCGGCTTCCGTTGGGCCCGGCTGATCACCCGGTTCCGGATTCCGGTGATCCTGGTCGGCCTGCTCGGCCTGGGGCTGCTCGCGTTGCCAGCACCGGACATGCGCCTGGCGCTGCCCGACGCCGGTACCGCGCCGGTCGGCTCGGCCGCGCGGGTCTCCAACGACCTGATCACGGAGGGCTTCGGACCGGGCTTCACCGGCCGGCTCGCGGTGGTTGTCGCCGGCGACGACGCCGGTGCCACCGCCGCCGCCATCCCGCAGGTGACCGCCCTGGTCCAGCGCACCGACAACGTGCTCGCCGTGGCCCCGCCGCAGCTCAGCCCGGACGGCCGGACCGCGCTGCTCGGGGTGATCCCGCAGACCGGCCCGACCGACCCGGCCACCGAGACGATGGTGCACGACATCCGCACCGCCGTCGGTGACATCCAGGGCGCCGACGTGCTGCTCACCGGGGTTACCGCAATCGGCATCGACATCTCGGAGAAGCTCTCCGACGCGCTGCCGATCTATCTGGCGCTGGTGGTCGGCCTGTCGATCCTGCTGCTGATGCTGGTGTTCCGTTCGGTGCTGGTGCCGGTCAAGGCGGCGCTGGGTTTCCTGCTCACCGTCGCCGCCACCTTCGGCATCACGGTCGCGGTCTTCCAGCAGGGTCACCTCGCCGACCTGGTCGGCCTGGACACACCCGGCCCGCTGATCAGCTTCCTGCCGATCCTGCTGATCGGCATCCTGTTCGGCCTGGCCATGGACTACGAGGTGTTCCTGGTCTCCCGGATGCGGGAGGACTTCGTCCACGGCGACACCGCCCAGCAGGCCACCATCAACGGGATGGGGCACGGCGCGCGGGTGGTCACCGCCGCCGCTCTGATCATGACCTCGGTCTTCGGCGGCTTCATCTTCCTCGACGACCCGGTGATCAAGTCGATGGGCTTCGCGCTCGCCATCGGCGTGGCCATCGACGCCTTCGTGGTCCGGATGACCATCGTGCCGGCGGTGATGTCGCTGCTCGGCAAGGTGGCCTGGTGGCTGCCCCGCTGGCTGGACCGGGCGCTGCCGAACGTCGACATCGAGGGCGAGAAGCTGCGCGCCCGGCTCGACGACAAGGTCGGTGCCGGCGCCTGACCCGCACGGCGACCCGGCCCTTCACCGCACGTCGGGTGGAGGGCCGGGTCGACGCCGGCTCAGACGCCGGCCGGATAGGTCTCCATCTCGCCTGGGGCGGCCAGGGCGGGCAACGGATGCAGCGCGGTGGTCTCGTCGCACCAGATGAAGGCGTCGTAGCGCTCCCCCAGCCGGGTCGGCACGTAGTTGCCCCACGATTCGAACGACGGGTCGTACACCACCCCGATCGCCCGGTGGTCGAGCGTGTCGGTGACCCAACCCGGCTGGTCCGGCCCGCCGAAGACGAGCACCGCCCGCTCCGGCATCAGCTCGTGCAGCCGATGTTCGAGCGAACCGGGCCGGGCCGGCGGCACCACCATCGCCTCCGCCGGCGAACCCCAGCGCGGCGCGGCGATCACCGTGCCCCGCCAACTGCCGAAGCCGATCAGCGCCACCTGGTCCGGGCCGTGGCGTTCCCGGGCCAACTGGCCGATGTTCACCATCCCGTCGGCGGCCATGTCGGTCGCCCGCGCGTCACCGACGTGGGTGTTGTGCGCCCACACCACACCCCGGGCGCCCGGCCCGTAGCGGTCGAGCAGGCGATCCAGGGTGTCGGTCATGTGGATGTCCCGGACGTTCCACGAGCCGGGCCCACCGGCGACCATCTCCCGGTAGTAGCGCTCCGCGCCGGCCACCACCTCCGCGTTCTGCCAGGCCGAGAAGGCGTCCGGCCCGTCGGCGGCGGCGTGTTGCCGGGTACGCGCCAGCAGCCGGATCACCTCCTGCTCGCACCGGGCGGAGACGAACCGGCTCGCCGCGCCGTACTCCTCGACCCGCTTGCCGTACGGCTCGAAGCACCGGTAGGCGTCCTGGGCGATCTCCAGCGACGCCGGCTCCTCCTCACCGAGGTAGTCGAAGATCGCCTGCATCGACTCCCAGAGGCTGTAGACGTCGAGCCCGTGGAAACCCACCCGGGCGGTCTCGGCCCGGTCCATGTTCCAGGCCCGCAGCCAACGGCAGAAGCGGGCGACCTCGGCGTTGGCCCACATCCACGTCGGCCACCGTTCGAACCCCTCCAGGGCGGTCTGCGGCTCGGCCGCCGCTCCCGGGGCACCGGTCACCGAGCGGTGCACCCGGTCGCAGTCCGGCCAGTCGCCCTCCACCGCCACGAAGGAGAAGCCGCACTCGGCGACCAGACGGCGGGTCAACTGCTCCCGGATGCGGTAGTAGTCGTAGCTGCCGTGCGTCGCCTCCCCGATCATCACCACCCGCGCGTCCCGGACACGCTCCAGCAACGGATCGAGGTCGCTCGGCGCGCCGAGCCGCTGTACCAGCATGCCTGCGGCTACCCGGCACCCCGACGGGCAAACGCGGTGGCCCGCCGGGGTGTGCCGAGACGGCTACGCGGGTAGTTCGCACAGCATGACCGACAGCGGTGCCGCCCTGCACGAGTACCTCGCCGGGCTGGAGTATCCCGTCTCCCGTGAGGACCTGATCCGCTGGTGCCAGGAGAACGGCGCGAGCACCGAGCAGTTGCAGGCCGTACGCGCGCTGCCGGTGGACCAGTTCAGCTCGCCCACCGAGCTGACCGAGGCGCTGGGCACCCTCCCCTGAGCCGGGCCCGCTAGCGGGCGTGCAGTAGGCGGTACAGCACCAGCCACTGCTCCGGCCAGACATGCCCCACCGGGAGGTCCGGGTCGAGCCGGCTGGCGCGCAACGCCGCCGCCAGCCGACCCTTCGGATGCTCGCGGGCCAGCGACGCCGCGAGCGAGCCGCCGACCCCGCCGAACCCCAGCTCGACCATCCGTCGGTACGCCGGTAGGGCCCGGGGTGGCAGCAACGGCGTTGCCCGCCGCTCGACGCGGAGCATGCCCGCGTCGACCCGGGGCACCGGGCGGAACGCGGTACGCGACACCCGCCCGGCGAGCCGCCAGTCGAACTCCGGCCAGCTGAGCACCGTCAGTCGGGTCCACCGGCCGTACGCACCGGTGCGCCGCCGGGCGTACTCCAGCTGCGTGAGCAGGGTGGCGGCGCGCAGTCGGGGCGCGGCCAGGCACCAGCGCACCACCGCCGCGGTCAGCGACCACGGGATGTTGCCGACCACGCAGAACTCCTCCCCCGGTGCCACGGTGGCGAGGAAGTCGGCCTGGCGGTGGGTCACGTTCGGCAGGGTCGCGCAGACCCGGGCCAGTTCCGCCCCGGCGACGGGATCCACCTCGTAGGCCGTCAGCCGGCCGCAGCGCGCGGCCAGCGGGCGGGTCAGTTGCCCCCGGCCGGCGCCGACCTCCAGCACCAGTCCGTGCGGATCGGGGCGGGCGGCGTCGACGAACCGCGCGACGGCGGCCGGGTCGGTGAGGAAATTCTGCGAGAGCACGCGACGGGACCGGTCGCGTTCGGTCGTGCGGGTACGGCGGGGCGCCATGGCGTCGTCCTTGTCTGTCGCCGGGTGGGCGACGAGAGCGGACAGGCGACCGTCGACGGGGCCTGTCCGAGCGATCGGGACTCGGACGGCCCTGGTGAGATGGCGCGGAAGCGGCACCGCGCGATGCGGTGCGGGTGACGCGGGCGGATGCGCGGAAGGCGTCAGTCGCGGGTCGCGCCGGCCAGGGCCGGACGCCGGACGCGCGGGCGGGCCACCAGCAGCGGCCCGAAGGCGGCCGGCGAGGCGGCCGCGTTGATCAGGGCGTGCACGCACATGCCGGCGACCCTACCGACTCGTCCGGCCGGTGGCGACCGGTTTACCGCCCGCGCTCAGGCCGGCACGTCGACCACGGTGCCCTGTGCGCGGGCGGCCTCGGCGGCGGCGAGGACCGCCACCACCTCGCGACCGAAGCGCACGTCGCAGCGGTGGTCCCGGGTACCGGCGTCGACCTCGGCCAGCAACTGGTCGATGGCCACCCCGAACGCCGTCGCCGGGCCGGCACCACCGTTCGGCAGTCGCTCGATGCCGCTCTCGCCGTAGAAGACGAACTCCGCGGCGACCGAACGGGGTGGTGCGTCAAGCGTCAGCGAGACCGTGCTGGTGGCCCCGTCGGCGTGGCTGAGCAGCAGGTGCACCAGGCCCTCGGGGCCGTCGGTGGCGGCCACCCGGGCCACCCGGCCGAGCACCGGAAGCAACACGGCCAGCGCGTGCGGACCGATGTCCCACAACGCGCCGTGCTCCCGCCGCCACGGCGACTGCCCGTACGGACTGCCGGGCTGGAAGATCGAGGCGAACCGGATCACGCTGGCGGTGTGCCAGCCGCCGGCCGCGGCGGTCGCGGCGATGAAGCCGGCGACGTCCGGCTGGTACCGGCCGGTGAAGAAGACCACCGACGCGACACCCGTGCCCGTGGCTGCCTCGACCACGCGGTCGGCGTCGGCCACGGTCAGCGCGAGCGGCTTGTCCAGCAACAGGTGTCGACCGGCGGTGGCGGCCCGGACGGCGATGTCCGCCTGGACGTCCGGCGGCAGTGCGACGGCCACCGCCTCGCACGCCTCGATCAGCGAGTCGACGTCGTCGAAGGCCGGCACCCCGTACCGGGTGGCCAGCGCGGCGGCCTTGTCGGGGTTGCGCCCCCACACGCCGACCAGATCCGCTCTCGGGTGCGCCTCGAGCGCCGCCGCATGCGTCTCCGCCGCCCAGTGCCCGGTGCCGAACAACCCGAACCGCATCCCGTACCTCCGCCGTCCTCGCCTGGCCACGGCTGATCCGCGACAGTGATCACGCTAGTCCCCCGCGACCGTGCGTACCCGGCGTCCCGCCGGCCGGGGCCGGGGCCGCGCGCACGGTAACCGGCCGCCCTGGCGGCGGACGCTCTTACTACGGGGGTTAGTAGAGTGGTGCGGTGATCGGAACGAGCACCGGACGGACCGGGTGAGCACCACCGCCGCGACCACCACCGGGTCTCCGGCCGACGGGGCACTGGCCGTCGCCGCCATCGTGCTGTCGCTGCTGGTCGCGGCCTGGGCGCTGGTGGCCGCGTTGCGCCACCGGCCGCCGGACCGGACGCAGTTGATCGGGCTGGCCGTGCTGGAGCTGCTGCTGCTCGGCCTGGTGCTGGTGACCGCCGTGGCGCTGGCCGGCGGTGAGCGTCCGGGCGAACCGGGATCGTTCTTCGGCTACCTGGTCACGCTGGTCTGCCTGCCGCCGCTCGCGGCGGTGCTGGCTCGGATGGAACCGACCCGCTGGGGCTCGGCGATCGTGTGCGCGGTGTGCCTGGTGACGCCGGTGGTCGTGGTCCGGCTCCAACAGACCTGGCAGGTGCTCGGTGGCTGAGCTGAGCACCGCCCGGCCTCGCACCAACGCCGGTCCGGGACGGTTGCTGATCGCGGTCTACCTGCTCTTCGCCATCGCCGCCAGCAGCCGCGCCGCTCTCCAGATCGTCACCAGGTTCGACGAGGCGCCGTTGGCGTACCTGCTCTCCGCGCTCGCCGCGATCGTCTACGTCGTGGCGGCGGTCGGGCTGGCGCGGGCCGGTCACGCGGGCCGCCGGATCGCCCTGGCCTGCTGCGGGCTGGAACTGGTCGGCGTGGTCGGTGTCGGTGCCGTGAGTCTGGCCCGACCGGACCTCTTCCCCGACGAGACGGTCTGGTCCGGCTTCGGCAGCGGCTACGGCTACATCCCGCTGGTGCTGCCGGTCCTCGGCCTTGCCTGGCTCCGGCACACCCGCCGAAGGGCGGCAGCGGCCCCTTCCTGAGATCAGAAGGGGCCGCTGTTCGGGGCCGGTCAGTCGCGGGGGCCGCCGGCGACGTAGACGACCTGGCCGGACACGAACGACGCCCCCTCGCTGGCCAGGAACGAGATGGTGTGCGCCACGTCATCGGGCCGGCCCACCCGGCGGACCGGGATCTCCGACTCGGCGTGCTTCTGCATCGCCTCGAAGTCCACCTTCATCCGGGCGGCGGTGGCCGCGGTCATGTCGGTGACGATGAAGCCGGGCGCGACCGCGTTGACGGTCACCCCGAACGGGCCCAGCTCGATGGCGAGGGTCTTGGTGAAGCCCTGCATCCCGGCCTTGGCCGCCGAGTAGTTGGCCTGGCCCCGGTTGCCCAGCGCGGAGGTGCTGGACAGGTTGACGATGCGGCCCCAACGGGCCTCGACCATGTGCTTCTGCGCGGCCTGACTGAACAGGAACGCCCCCCGCAGGTGTACGCCCAGGACGGTGTCCCAGTCGGCGTCGGTCATCTTGAACAGCAGGTTGTCGCGGAGTACGCCGGCGTTGTTGACGAGCACGGTCGGCGCGCCCAGCTCGGCGGCCACCCGTTGCACGGCGGCCTCCACCTGGGCCCGGTCCGCCACGTCCGCGCCGACGCCGAGTGCCCGGCCGCCGGCCGCCGCGATCGCGTCCACGGTCTCCTTGGTCGCCGCCTCCTCGATGTCGACCACCGCGACGGCCAGCCCGTCGGCGGCCAACCGTCTGGCGGTGGCCGCGCCGATTCCCCGTGCCGCTCCGGTCACGATGGCGACCCGCTGCCCTTCCGACATGCCTACCTCCCGGTAACTTGGCTCGACGGCAGGAGCCTAACCCACGTCGGGGCGGCCTGACCCCCGCCAATCCCGACCTCCGGACCGGGCCCACCGGCCCGGAGGTCACCGACCACGGCGGGTCGGCCCGGTCTTCGGCTCAGTGCGACCAGGATCGACAGAGCCGGATCCAGCGGTAGCCGTGACCGGACAGTTGCAGCTTGTCCAGCTTGCCGACGTCGTCGTAGTTGCGGTCGGCGAGCACGTCGATGGGCAGGTCCGCCTCGGGCTGAAGCTGGCTGAGGTCCACCTCGGCGTCGGTGGTGCCGAGGTTGTGCAGGAAGACCATCGTCCCCGTCGGCCCGTCGGCGCGGTGCGCCAGCACTCCCGGCGGCATCGGCACGTCGATGTGGGTGGTCGAGCCGCAGCCGATCTCCGGGGCTTCCCGCAGCGTACGGATCATCCGCTCGAACCAGGCCAGCAGCGAGGTCCGGTCCCGGCGCTGGAGGGTGACGTTCACCTTCTCGTACCCGAACTCGCCCTTGTCGATGACCGGGCGGACGAGCTTCTCCGGCTCCGCCGTGGAGAAACCGGCGTTGGGCTGGTTGGACCACTGCATCGGGGTACGGATGGCCTCCCGGCCGTCCAGCGACAGGTCCTCCCCCATGCCGATCTCCTCGCCGTAGCGCAGCACCGGCGTGCCGCGCAGCGAGAACTGCAGGGAGTACGCCAACTCGACGCGCCGCCGGTCGTTGCCCAGCATCGGTGCCAACCGGCGGCGGATGCCCCGGTCGTAGATGCGCATGTGCTCCTCGGGACCGAACTGCTCGTACACCTCGTTGCGCTGTTCGGCGGTGAGCCGGGACAGGTCGATCTCGTCGTGGTTGCGCAGGAACGTCGCCCACTGCCCGCCCTGCGGCAGTGCCGGGGTGTCCCGCAACGCCTCGATCACCGGTTCCGGGTCCTGCCGGGCCAGGGCCAGCATCAGCCGCCCGTTGAGCATGAAGTCGAAGAGCATGTGCACCCGGTTCGCCGAGCCGCCACGGTCGCCGAAGAAGGCGGGCAGGTTGTCGGGCTCGACGTTCGCCTCGGCCAGCAGGACCGCGTCCCCGCGCCGCCACTGCACGTGCTGGCGCAGCTCGGTGAGGAACTCGAAGTCCAGTTCCGGGCTCGGGTCGCCGGGCTCGGTGCGCTCGATGATGAACGGCACCGCGTCCATCCGGAAGCCGGCGACGCCGAGCTGGATCCAGAACGACATGATCTTCTTGATCTCGGCGCGTACCGCCGGGTTCATGGTGTTCAGGTCCGGCTGGAACTTGTAGAAGCGGTGGTAGTACCAGGCCTTCGCGGTCCGGTCGTAGGTCCAGGTCTCATGCTGTTCGCCGGGGAAGACCATGCCCTGGTGCCGGTCGGCCGGCTCCTGCTCCGACCAGACGTACCAGTCGCGGTACGGCGAGTCCGGCGAGGAGCGCGCGGACTGGAACCACGGATGCTGGTCGGAGGTGTGGTTCACCACCAGGTCGATGATCACCCGGATGCCCCGGTTGTTGGCCTGGTGCAGCAACTCGGCGAAATCGCCGAGGGTGCCGAACCGTGGGTCGACGTTGTAGAAGTCGGTCACGTCGTAGCCGTCGTCGTCGTTGGGCGACGGATGGATGGGGTGCAGCCAGAGGCAGGTCACCCCGAGCCGGGCGAGGTAGTCGAGCCGGCCGATCAGACCCCGGATGTCACCGACCCCGTCACCGTCGGAGTCCGCGTACGTGTCGATGTCGAGGCAGTAAACGACCGCCTCCGAGTACCACCTGTCAGACATGCCCCCGTACCTTCTCCCGGTCGGGACGTCGGCAAACCCGACTGGGTACGGTGCCGGCATGCGCAGCATCGATTGGTCCGGTGGCGAATGGCACGGCCGGCCCGTCCGGGTGGCCGAGGAACCGGACGGCACGCTGGCCGTCGAGCCGGGTCACGGCAGCGACCTGTGGCGGCACACCAGCTACGGCTTCCTGCACGACGACGCCCCCGCACTGCTCGCGCCGTTTCCCGTCGGTGCGGCCGTCGAGGTCGACTTCCGGCTGGCCTGGACCGGGCAGTTCGACCAGGCCGGCGTGCTGGTCCGGGTGAACGACCGGAACTGGGTGAAGGCGGGCGTGGAGGTCAGCGACGGCCAGCCCCAGGTGGGCGCGGTGGTGACCCGGGAAGTCTCCGACTGGTCGGTGGCACCGGTGCCGGACTGGGCGGGCCGGGAGGTGAGCATACGGGTCAGCCGCGCGGGTGACGCGCTCACCGTACGGGCCCGGGCCGCCGGTGAGTCGTGGCGACTGGTTCGGCTCGCTCCGCTGGCTCCCGACGCGGTGGCGGCGGCTGGGCCGTACTGCTGCTCGCCCAGTCGGGGCGGGCTCGTCGTGCGGTTCACCGGATGGCGCCTCGGCCCGGCCGACGAGGCGCTGCATCCGCAGGAGTGAGCCACAGCAGGCCCGGTGTGTGGGCGGCGTCGGCGGGTAAGAGCACTGTTTACCCCCGACCGCGAAAGGCATCATCATGGCGCTTGCCCAGGACGTCGACCCCACCCAGGTCGGCGGGCTGACCGGCTGGATCGCCGGGGTGATCGAGGCGAGCGGCGCGGTGGGGGTGGCCCTGCTGGTCGCCCTGGAGAGCATCATCCCGCCCATTCCGAGCGAGATCGTCCTGGCGATGGCCGGATACCTGGCCGGCGAGGGCGAGTTCAACGCGCTCGTGGTGACCGTGGCGGCGACCGCGGGCTCGGTACTCGGCGCGTTGTTCCTCTACTGGGTCGGCGCGGTCGTCGGCGAGGACCGCCTCAAACGGTGGCTCGACCGGTTACCCCTTGTCGATCTGGACGACCTGGAGAAGGCCGACCGGTGGTTCGAGCGGTACGGCCGCTGGGCGGTGTTCTTCGGCCGGATGGTGCCGGTGGTCCGCAGCCTGGTGTCGGTGCCGGCCGGGGCGAACCGGATGCCGCTCGTCGAGTTCGTCACGCTGACCACGCTGGGCAGCGGCATCTGGAACGGGATCTTCATCGGGCTCGGCTACGCCCTCGGCTCCCGCTGGCAGCAGATCGACCGCTACAGCTCCTGGTTCGACTACGGCATCCTCGCCCTGTTCGCCCTCATGCTCGCCACCTGGGTAACCAAGAAACTCCGCCGCCGCCACCACTCCTCCCCCACCCAAACCCCCTCCCGCTGACCGCCCCTGCACCCCCTACACCCCCTGCGCCAAGCCCAAGATCCGGGCAACTTCGGGGATGCTGCTGCCTCAGCCGGGCCTGAGACAGCAGCATCGGGGAAGTTGCCCGGATCTTGAGCGTGTCAGGGGAGGGTGCGGAGGTGGGGGAAGACGGTGCGGGCGAAGGTGTTGTTGTTGGTGATGTCCCAGTTGATGGACCAGGTCATGGCGCCGCGCAGGCCGGGGTAGGTGCGCGGTGGGCGGAAGCTGCCGCAGTTGGTGCCCCGGGTGAGGCAGTCAAGTGCGGCGTTGACCACGCTGGGCGCGACGATGCCGCCGCCGGCCGCGCCGGGACCGGCCGGCAGGCCGAGCCCGACCTGGTCGGGCCGCAGCCCCGCCTCCAACTGGATGCAGGCCAGCGCGACGATGAAGTTGACCGTCCCCTGGGCGTACGCGGCGTTGTTGTCGCAGCCGAGCATCGCCCCGGAGTTGTAGAACTGGGTGTTCACCACGGTCAGGATGTCCTTGATGTCCAACGCCAGCTTGAAGTAGCTGCCCGCCGGGTTCTGCATGTCGATCGTCTGCGGCGCCATCGCGATGATCAGCCCGCTGCCCACCTTCGCCCGCAGTGACCGCAGGGCCTGCGCCATGTACGTCGGGTTCAGCCCGTTCTCCAGGTCGATGTCGACGCCGTCGAAGCCGTAGCGCTGGATCAGGGCGTGGACACTGTCGGCGAAGGCCACCGCGGACGCCGAACTGTCGACCACGACCCGGCCGGTCTCGCCACCCACCGAGATGATCACCTTCTTGCCCCGGCTCTGGAGGGTCCGCACGTCGGCCGAGAAGTCGGCGTCGGTGTAGTTGCCCAGCGCGGCGGACAGGCCGGGGTCGATGGCGAAGCCAACCGCGCCGGGCGTGCCGGTCGCGTCGGCGAAGGCGACCGCCACCAGGTCGTACTCGGTGGGCACGTCACGCAGCCGCAGTTCGTCCGCCGGGTTGACGAAGTTGTGCCAGTAGCCGGTGAGGATGTGCTTCGGCAGCCCGGTGACCGGCGGCGGACTGGTCGGCGGCGGGGTCGTCGGAGGAGGCGTGGTCGACGGCGGGGTCGTGGGAGGCGGCGTGGTGGGTGGCGGTGTCGTCGGCGTCGTGCCGCCGGTGCAGGCCACGCCGTTGAGCTGGCAGTTCGCCGGCAAGCCGGAGCCGCTGCCGAGGAAGCCGAAGGAGACCGAGGCGCCGGGTGCGATGGTGCCGTTCCAGGAGCGGTTGGTTGAAGGTGTACCGCTGGCCTCTGGAGGTCAGCAGCGCGTCCCAGTAGGTGCCGACCGTGGTGCCGGCGGGCAGGTCGAAGGAGAGACTCCAGCCGTTGACCGTGGCGCCGCCGCCGTTGGTGATCGTGTACTTCCCCTCCCAGCCCGAGCCCCAGTCGGACGTCTTGACGAAGCTCGCGCTGACTCCGGCGGCGTACGCGGCCGGCGTCAGCGACACCGCGCCGAGCGCGGCGGCCAGTGCGCCGACCACCGACAGCACCAGGGTTCTGGACCGTTTCATCTGCCCCTCCAGCCCGGACGAAAATCCATGGACGTCAACCTGGCGCCTATTATTAAGAGTGTTAACTGTTCCTGTCCAGGGCCGGTCTGGACCAAACGGCACGACCCCCGGTCCCGCCGAAGGCGACGCCGGGGGCCGTGCCGCGCGGCTCAGCGGCGGAAGTGGAACCAGTTGACGTTCACGAAGTCGTTGGGCTGGCCACTGGTGAAGGTGAGGTAGACGGTGCGCCGTCCGGTCACCCCGGAGACGTTGCCGGGCACCGAACGCCAGCTCTGCCAGCCGCCGGTGTTGGCGATGGCGAAACTGCCGATGGGTGCGGCGGTCGGGCTGTCCACCCGCACCTCCACCAGGCCGCTGACGCCGGCACCCGCGCCGGAGGCGACCCGGGCCACGAAGTCGCGCGGCCCGCCGGAGCCGAACTCCACGTTGTCGAAGCGGACCCAGTCACCGTTGCGCAGCGCCCCGATGTTCTGTCCGCCCTCGGCACACGCCTCGACGATCACGCCGTTCTGGGCGTTGAAGGACTCGGCCTGGATGGTCGCGTACGCGTCCCGGGTGCCGCCCGGCGGCGGCGAGGTCGGCGGCGGAGTGGTGGGCGGCGGGTTGCTGCCACCACCCCGGCTGTAGACGGCGACGTAGTCCACGAGCATCGGCCGGCCGGGCACGGTGGCCGAGGTCGGCGTGGCGCTGCCGGCGACCCCGTTCGGGAAGGCCCCGCCCATCGCCACGTTCAGCAGCAGGAAGTAGCCGGCATGGCTGGTCATCTGCGACCAGTACGGCTCACCGATCCGGCTCTGGCTGACCGTGTGGTAGAGCTGCCCGTCGACGTACCAGCGCAGTTGCTGCGGGCTGACCGAGGCGTCCCACTCGAAGCGGTAGGTGTGGAACGCCGACTGGCAGGTGCTGCCGGGGCAGGCCCGGGAGGCGCCGATGCCGTTGAACTCGTCGCACGGACCGCCCGGTGCGACGCCGCAGTGCAGTACGCCCCAGACCGAGTTGAGGCCGTTGACGTTCTCCATCACGTCGAACTCGCCGATGCCCGGCCAGTTCTGGTAGTTGCCCCGGTAGGGCGAACCGAGCGCCCAGAACGCCGGCCAGTACCCCGACGCGGCGGCACCGGTGACGTTCGGCATCTGGATGCGGCCCTCGATGGCCAGCACTCCGCCGGCCGGGGCCTTGAAGTTGCTGCGGACGGTCTCGATGCGGGCCGAGGTCCAGCGACCGGCGCTGTCGCGCAGCGGGGTGATCCGCAGGTTGCCGGCACCGTCGTGGCTGACGTTCGCGGTGCTGTTCGTGTACGTCTGGATCTCGCCGGTGCCCCACTGCGGTGGACCACCCGGGTAGCTGGTGCCGGTGTCGATGATCCAGTTTCCGGAGGACGGGAGGGTGCCGGAAGCACCGGTGAAGTCGTCACTCCACACCAGGCTCCAGCCCGACGGGGGTGGCGGCACGGCCGCGTCCGCGGTCGTGCCGAGCCCGGCCAGGACGGTGGTGACGGCGGTGAGCAGGACCAACGCCAGCGGCAGCCGGCGTCGCACAGGCGGGGCGGCGGATGCCGCCGGGGCAGGTGTCATGGACGTGCCTCTCTGCGGGGACGGGTGAGAGAGCGCTCTCTCAGGAGTTGTACGTCGCCCTCGCGCAGTTGTCAATGTCGATCGATGTGACCGGTCCGGCGAGCGGACACACCACGGCACACCGGGCGGAGTTTCCCGGGACCACCACAGGGGGTAATTGCCGGCCGACCCGGTGCGGACGGACCGCCCGGCAGAAGTGGACGGTGGTAGTGATGGTCACGCAGGCGGCACCGGCCCCGGGCTCTTCGGCCGAGGCAACCGATCTGCTCACCGTGGGTGTCGAGGAGGAGTTCCTGCTCGTCGACCCGGACACCGGGGTGGCAGTGCCCGCGGTCGAGGCGGTCCTCGATCAGGTCCCCGCCGAGCTGCGCGGACAGGTCGAGCGGGAGTTCCAGACCAGTCAGATCGAGATCGGCAGTCCGCCAGGGCTGGAACTCTCCTCGATCCGGCACTCCCTCGGCCTGCTCCGCGCCTCGCTGGCCGACGCCGCCGAGCGGGCCGGCGCCCGGTTGCTGGCGATCGGCACCGGGCCGATCGACGGTCCGGTGCCCGCCGTGGTCGACAAGCCCCGCTTCGACCGGATGCTCGCCCGGTTCCGGCTGCTGGTCCCCGGGCCGGGCAACAACGGCATGCACGTCCACGTCGGAGTGCCGGATCCCGACGCCGGCGTACAGGTGCTCAACCACGTGCGGCCGTGGCTGCCGATCCTGCACGCGGTCACCGCCAACTCGCCGTTCTCCCGGGGGGCCGACACCGGCTACGCCAGCTGGCGCTCGATCGAGTGGGAACGCTGGCCCTCGGTCGCGCCGACGCCCTACCTGGTCAACCACGAGCACTACCAACGGCTGATCCGGCAGCTGATCAGCAGCGGCGTGATGCTCGACGAGGGGATGCTCTACTGGTACGCCCGGCTGTCCGCCAAGTACCCGACGGTGGAGTTGCGCATCGGTGACGTCTGCCCGACCGTCGACGACGCGGTCCTGGTCGCCGCGCTGGTCCGTGGGCTGGTGGCGACCGCGCTCGACGACATCGCGGCCGGGCGGCCACCGCTGCCGACCGACCATCACCTGCTGGTCGGCGCGCACTGGCGGGCCGCCCACGACGGGTTGGAGGGTGAGGCGGTCGACCTGTCCAGCGGCGAGCTACGGCCGGCCTGGGACCTGCTGCACCAGCTCGTCGGACGCCTCGGGCCGGCGCTGGAACGCCACGGCGACCTGGCCGAGGTGACCAGCCTGTTGGAGGGGCTGCGCCGGCACGGCAGCGGCGCCCAACGGCAGCGTTCGGTGTACGCCCGGACCGGACGGTTGGAGGATGTGGTGACGGACGTGGCACGCCAGACCCGGGGCGGGGACCCGGCCTGAGGAAGGAGGTGACGGTGTGACGGAACGGCTGATCGTCATCGGTGGGGATGCCGCCGGCATGTCGGCCGCCGCCCAGGCGCGCCGCCGCCGGGGCCCGGACGACCTGGAGATCGTCGTGTTCGAACGGGGGCACTTCACCTCGTACTCGGCCTGCGGAATCCCGTACTGGATCAGCGGCCTGGTGACCGACCGGGAGCAGCTGGTGGCCCGGTCGCCGAAGACGCATCGCGAGGACTACGCCATCGACGTGCGGATCCGGCACGAGGTGGTCGGGATCGACCTGGACCGCCGCGAGGTGGTCGCCCGCGACCTGGACGGCGGCGGCGACGTCCGCGAACCGTTCGACAACCTGATGTACGCCGCCGGGGCGGTGCCGAAGAAGCCGGCCTGGGCGCGCACCGACGCCGCCGGGGTGTTCGGGGTGCAGACCCTGGACGACGGCTCGGCGTTGCGCGGTTGGCTGGAGGCCGACCCGCGGCCCCGGCGGGCGGTGGTGGTCGGCGGCGGCTACATCGGTGTCGAGATGGCCGAGGCACTGGTCCGTCGTGGGCTGTCGGTCACCCTGGTCGAGCGCGACGAGCAGCCGATGTCGACCGTCGACCCCGACATGGCCCGGCTGGTCACCGAGGCGATGCGCGGGCTGGGCGTGGACATCCGCACCGGCGTACAGGTCACCGGCCTGACGGAGCACGACGGCCGGGTGAGCGAGGTGGTCACCGACGACGGGCCGATCCCGACCGACCTGGTGGTGCTCGGTCTCGGGGTGCGCCCCAACACGGAGCTGGCCGTCGCCGCCGGCCTGCCGCTGGGACCGAGCGGCGGGATCCGGGTGGACCGCCAGATGCGGGTGTCCGAGGTGCCCGGGGTGTGGGCCGCCGGGGACTGCGTGGAGACCCTGCACAAGGTGAGCGGCATGCCGGTGCACGTACCGCTCGGCACCCACGCCAACAAGCAGGGCCGGGTCGCCGGGATCAACATCGGCGGCGGGTACGCCACCTTCGCGGGGGTGATCGGCACCGCCGTGACCAAGGTGTGCGATCTGGAGGTGGGGCGCACCGGGCTGCGGGAACGCGAGGCGCGGATGGCCGGGTTCGAGTTCGTCTCGGTGATCGCGGAGTCGACGAACCGCGCCGGCTACTACCCTGGCGCCCGGCAGATGACGGTGAAGCTGATCGCCGAGCGCCCGAGCGGGCGGCTGCTCGGCGCCCAGATCGTCGGCTGGTCCGAGGCGGCGAAGCGGATCGACACCCTGGCCGTGGCGCTGTGGAACAAGATGACGGTGGACGACATGACCGCCCTCGACCTCGGCTACGCCCCGCCGTACGCCCCGGTCTGGGACCCGGTGCTGGTCGCCGCCCGCAAGGCCGTGGACGCGCTCGCCCGCTGACGGCGCCGAGGGTGGGGATTCTGTCGGTGCCGGGGGTTAGCGTGTGCGCGCCGCCCGGTCAGGGCCGACGCGAACCCCTCGGAGGAGCCCCATGTCGCAGGAGACGACCTACCTCGAACTGTCCGAAGTGGACGGTGCGGCGCACAAGTTCTACGAGGTGGCGGTCGACGACGCCACGATGACCGTGCGCTATGGGCGGATCGGCGACCAGGGCCAGGTCAAGACCACCGGCTACCCCGACAACGCCCGGGCGCGGGCCGCCGCGGCGAAGAAGATCGGCGAGAAGATCCGCAAGGGGTACGCCCCGGCGGTGCCCGGCGTACGCCAGAAGCGGTCCGTCTCCCGGCGACAGATCGTCAGCACCCGCTCCACCGCCCGCACCGCCCCGGTGCTCTGGCGGTACGACTCCGGCGCACCGGCCTTCGGCATCTTCGTCGACGGGCGCACCTGCATGGTGGGCAACGAGCGGGGGGTGATCACCACCCTCGACCACGATGCCCGGGTGCTGGACCAGGTCCGCCTGCCCGACGGGGTCAAGTGCATCGTCGCCGACGACGCCTGGATCTACGCCGGCTGCGACGACGGCAACGTCTACGACCTCTCCGGCAAGATCCCCCGGGTGGCGTACGCGATCGTGCCCGACATCGACATCTACTGGCTCGACATCCACGACGGCGTGCTGGGTGTCTCCGACGCCGACGGCGGGATCGCCGCCATCGACCACGAGGACGAGTTCCTCTGGCGGCGGGCCGGGCGCGGCCGGTCGGCCTGGATGGTGCGTTGCGACGCCGACGCCGTCTACCACGGCGACTCGACGGGAGTGAGCGGCTACGACTGGCGCACCGGCCGCGAGCTGTGGCACACCCGCACCGGCTCGGTGCTCTTCGGCTGGCAGGAACGCGACGCCGTGTTCGCCGGCACCGCCACCCGCGAGGTGGTCCGGATCGGCAAGGACGGCGGGTCGGCGCTGCGCACCTACCGGGCCGACGCACCGGTCTTCTCCTGCGCCACCGCCGCCGACGGCCGCTACGTCTTCGCCGGGGACAGCCAGTCCTCGATCTACTGCTTCGCCGCCGACGGCACCCGGCTGTGGAAGCTCGGCACCGGCTGCGGGTCGGCCTACTCCATGCAGTACCACGACCAGCGCCTCTACGTGGTGACCACCAGCGGCCACCTGGCCTGCATCGACGCCAGCGAGCCCGCCATCCGGGCGGCGGAGGCGGGCAGTGTGCCCGACGTGGTCGACGTCAAGGCGCCGGCCCGGTTGCCGGAGCCGGCGGCGGTGACCCAGGTCGAAGTGGTCGCCGACACCGGCGGCGGCGTGGTGGTGGAGTGTGTCGAGCAGGGTGGCCGGCTGCGGGTGCACGTGCTGTCCGGCGGCTACCACCGGGACTGGTCGGTGCAGTTCCCCAAGGGCATCCGCGAGCCGGGCGCGCGCTACCTGGTCACCGAGGTCCGCGAGTCCGGCCGGGGCGGTTTCTACCGGGCGTACGGCGACATCCGCCGGCTCCGCTGATCTCCGTTGTGGCGGCCGACCGGGCTCGGCCATCATGATTCGGTGAGCGGCGTGCTGCGCGTCCCCGACGGGTTGACCTGGCTGCACGGCATGCCGGCTGGGTCGGAATGGCTGGCCGGGTTGCCCGGCCGGCTGGCCACCTGCGCCCGGCGCTGGTCACTGCGGCTCGGGTCACCCTTCGGGTACGCCTGCGCCTCCCTGGCGGTGCCGGCCGAGCTGCCGGACGGCACCCGGGCGGTGCTCAAGGTGCAGTTCCCCGACGCGGAGAGCGAGCACGAGGCGACCGCGCTGCGCCGCTGGGACGGCGACGGTGCCGTCCGGCTGCTCGCCCACGATCCCGACCTGCGGGCCCTGCTGCTGGAACGCTGCGACCCCGGCACACCGCTGCACGCGGTACCGCTCGACGAGGCGCTCGACGCCGTGGTGGCGCTGCTCCCCCGTCTCTGGGTACCGGCCGGTCAGCCGTTCCTGTCGTTGGCGGAGGCCGCCGCCGGTTGGGCGGCCCGGCTGCCGGTCAAGTGGGAGCGGGCCGGGCGGCCGTTCGAGCGGCGGCTGGTCGACGCCGCGCTCGACCTGCTCGGCGGGCTCACCGGCAGCCAGGGTGACCAGGTCCTGGTCAACCAGGACCTGCACGCCGGCAACGTGCTGCGCGCCGAACGCGAGCCGTGGCTGGTGATCGACCCGAAGCCGCTGGTCGGCGAGCGCGAGTTCTCGGTGGTTCCGATGGTGCGCGGCACCGAGCTGGGTCACTCCCGGGCAGCGGTCCGTCGCCGCCTGGACCGGCTCAGCGCCGAGCTGGGGCTGGACCGGGACCGGGTACGCGGCTGGACGATCGGGCAGACGATGGCCTGGAGCATCGACGGCGACCGGGTCTTCACCGACCACGCCGACGTGGTCCGCTGGCTCCTCGACTGATCCACATCTCGGTCAGACCTTGGTCGGGCACGGCCCGTGAAGGGCTCTTCAATCCCATGACTGAGATTCCCCCGAGCCCCGCAATCATCGATGTCATTCGATACGGAGAGATTCCTACAGCGGTTTGTGTAGGTCGCCGTCCCGCTCCGGTTTATCCGCCGATCGTAGGTTTCTCGCAGTCATCCAGAAAGGAGATCATCGTGATTTCTGCGTTCGAACGGCTGGGCACCGTCCTGCTGAACCGGCTGGTGCCGTCGGCGACCGCTGCGGCCGGACCGTGCAGTTGTGAGCCCGGCACCTGGTGGTGCTGCAATGCCGGCACCAGTGGCAACTACTGCTACTGCGAGGCGAACAACGGCACGTGCTACGTCCGGTACGGCTTCACGCTCGAGTGCCCCCCCTGCACCGGTTGCTGACACGGACCACTGACGGGTTCCGGTCGTACGCCGTCGCGAAACGGCGTACGACCGGAACCCACGGCCTCACCAACGACACAGTCCGGATCGATTCTCTCGGAGGTCATCCCATGCTCTACCTCACGGCCGCTGTAGTTCTCATCGGCGGGTTGAGTCTGCTCAATCTCGCCCTGTCGGCAGCGATCATCCGGCGTCTGCGGGACCAGCCGACCAACGGCGGGCAGGCCGGCGCGCAAGGCATTCTCGCTGCCGGGGAAGCCGTACCGCAGTTCCGCTCCCGAACGCACGACGGACAACCGGTCACCCTGACCGACATCGCCCCCGGCACCGTCGTGGCCTTCTTCTCTCCTACCTGCATCCCCTGTCAGCAGGCACTGCCCGGCTTCCTGGAGCAGGTGGCAGGCGACCGGGGAGCGCCCGTCCGGTCGCTGGCCGTCGTGGTGGGTCCGGCGGACCAGGCCGACGACATGGTGTCGCGACTGGCGCCTGTCACCCGGGTAGTGCTGCCCACCGATTCCGAACCGCTCGTGCGGGCCTTCGAGGTGACCGGCTTTCCCGCGTTCTTCCTGATGGACGACGATCACGTCGTGCGTGCGAGCGGGCACAGCCTCTCGGTGCTGCCCCTCGCCGTCGCGGCTTGAGGATCGGCCACGGCCATGACCAGAGATTCGGTAGGCACGGTGCGTACCGGCGGGGCGGCGCTGCGCCTCGGATGGCAGAGCGCACCCGTCCCGCTGATCGCCTACACCGTGGTCAGTCTGCTCCTGGCCGGTGCGCCGACCTGTACGGTCTGGGTGACCAAGCTGGCGATCGACGAGCTGAGTGACCCGGCCGCCACCCGGTCCCGGGTGGTCGGACTGGTGGCCGTCCTGGCGGCGGTCGGGGTGGTGAGCGCGACGCTGGTGCCCTGCAGCAGGTACCTCCAGGCGCAGATGAAGCGCGCGATCGCCCTGCACGCGCAGGACCACCTGTTCGAAGCGGTCGAAAGGTTGGGCGGGCTCCGCCGGTTCGAGAACCCCGAGTTCCAGGACCAGCTCCGGCTGGCACAGGCCGCGTCGTCCAACGCCTCCAGTCAGGTAGTGGCCAACCTCGTGAGCATCGCGACGGCTCTGCTCACGGTGACCGGTCTACTGGCGGCGCTCGCGGTCATCAGCCCGGTCATGGCGGTCGTCGTGGTGGTCGCGGTGACGCCGGTGGTCCTGGCCGAGATCTCGGTGGCCCGGCGGCGTGCCTCGGTGGCCTGGACACTGAGCCCGAGGGAGCGACGGGAAACCTTCTACGCGAGCCTCCTGACCAACGTCCAGGCGGCCAAGGAAGTGCGGTTGTTCAAAATCGGGCAGTTCCTGCGGAACCGGATGTTCCAGGAGCGGCGCACGGCGAACTCCGCCCACCGGGAGGTGGACCTCCGCGAGTTGCGGGCCCAGACCCTGCTCGGTGTCTTCACCGCCACGGTCGCCGGGGGCGGCCTGCTCTGGGCTGGCATGCAGGTGCACGCCGGCCGGCTCACGATCGGGGACCTGAGCTTGTTCCTGTCGGCGGTCGTGGGCATTCAGGCCGCGCTCGCCAGTATGGCGGGGACCATCGCCAGGACCCACCAGGAGTTGCTGCTGTTCGGCCATTACCGGATGGTGACGACGGAGGGACCGGACCTGCCGGTGGCGCCCAGGCCGCGTGCCGTCGGAGCATTGCGCCGCGGCCTTGAACTTCGGGACGTGTGGTTCCGGTACGCACCGGACCAGCCGTGGGTGCTGCGTGGTGTCACCATGTTCATCCCGCACGGCCAGGAGGTCGCCCTGGTAGGTCGCAACGGCAGCGGCAAGAGCACGCTGATCAAGCTCCTGTGCCGTCTCTACGACCCGGAGCGGGGGACCATCTGCTGGGACGGTACCGACATCCGGCAGTTGGACCTGGGCCAGCTGCGGAACCGGATGAGCGCGGTGTTCCAGGATGCGATGCACTACGACCTCTCCGCCGCCGAGAACGTCGCCGTGGCAGACATCGATCATCTGCACGATCGGGAGAGGATCCACCGGGCGGCCCGGTTGGCGGGTATGCACGAGACCCTCTCGGCGCTGCCTGCCGGCTACGAGACCATGCTCACGCGGATGTTCTTCGGCCCGGACGACGCGGACGATCCGAAGACGGGCGTACTGCTCTCGGGAGGCCAGTGGCAACGCCTCGCCCTGGCCCGGGCCCTATTCCGGGACCGGCGTGATGTCATGATCCTGGACGAACCCGTCTCCGGTCTCGACGCGGTGGCCGAGCGTGAGGTCCACCTGGCGGTACGGCGGTTCCGGGCGGGTGCCACCAATGTGTTGGTGTCGCACCGGATGGGCTCGCTCCGCGACGCCGACCTCATCATCGTGCTGGCCGGCGGCGAGGTGGTCGAGCAGGGCACCCATGATCAACTAATGGCGGTCGGGGGACAGTACGCCGAACTGTTCACCGCGCAGGCGCAGGGTTACGTCGGTTCGACGGCGTCGGTCACGTAGGAGGATCTGATGTCTGGGTATATCAGCATCACCTGTAGCAGCGCGCTGGCGATGATCTTCGCAGTGTCCTTCATCAGCAAGGTTCGCAGTCCGGCGGCTTTCGGCTCCTTCGTCACCGGGCTGAGCGAGATGCGGCTCGTGGCAGCCTCGGTCGCGCGTCCACTGGCCGTCGCCGTGGTCGCCCTCGAGGCCGCGGTGCCGCTGCTGCTTGCGGTGCCCGGCTGGCGTCCGGCCGGCCTGGCCCTCGCCGGCGGCCTCCTGACGGCGTTCACCGCGGCCATCGCCCTGGTGCTCCGGCGTCAGGTCGCCGCGTCCTGCCCGTGCTTCGGTTCATCGACCCGACCGGTCGGGCGCCGGCAGCTGCTGCGTAACGTCCTGCTGGTCACGGTTGTGGTGTCGGGCTTCGTCACCGCCGACGGACAGGCGCGGCTCGACACCGGCGCCGTGGCCGTAGCGGTGGCCGTGGCCATCGTGCTGGCGCTCGCCGTCATCCTCAGTGAGCGTCTGCCCGAGTTGACGCAAGCGGCGGACGGATCGCGGCGATGACTCTGATCCTGCTGCCCGGCACCCTGGTGGTCGTCGGCGGTCTCCTGGCCCTGGCCCGCCGGCTACTGGTGATGGTCCATGTGGTCGGCCCCAGTATGCAGCCCACACTGCGCGAGGGTGACCTGGTGCTCGCCGTCCGTCGGTCCCCCACGTCTCTGACTCCGGGCCGCATCGTGGTGATCGAACAGCCGCCGCCGTGGCGAACCGTCGACTCTCCGCTCGGGCCCGCTGGTGGCGGTCGTCCGGTTCCCGCCGGCGACGCCGTCGTGCGCCGGCGTTGGCTCATCAAGCGGGTCGCGTCGGTGCCCGGGGGGCCGGTGCCGGCGGAGCTGAACACCCTCGGCGCCAGGGTGCCGGCTGGTCACATCGTCGTACTCGGGGACAACCCCGGTCGAAGCGACGACTCCCGTCGCTTCGGGTTCCTGCCGCTGGACGAGGTCCGCGCCGTCGTCGTTTGGCACCCCGCAGGCCATCGCCGTGTGCCACGGCCGCTCCGCTCGTGACCGGTCAGTGGCCGGCATCCAGCCGGTCGGCGGGCGCAGACGCCGCGTCGATCACCAGACCTCCTGCCCGCCGATCCGGGCCGACGGGTCGTCGGTCGCCGGGTCGGTCGCCGCGAGCAGGGTCTGCCGGCGGACGACGTCGGGCACGACGAAACCCCTTCCCTGCGGCCTGACCAGATGAAAGTCCAGCAGGGTGTCGACGGCCCCGCGATCGATGCGGGTGCCTGCCCCGGGCCCGGTCAGTGTGCTGATCGCCAACTCCTCGAGCCACCTGCCGAGCGCACTCAGCTCGATCAGGGCAGCGCTGGCGTGGCACTCCGCCGCCCGGAGTTCGGTGAGGGCGATGGCCACCGGTTCTGCCGAGCGTTGTCCGTCGAAGCGCAGGTCGTCGAGGATTCTGGGATCGGAGCGGACCCTGTCGTACAGGTGCTGGATCGGGGCGCTGTGCGACTGCCGCGTCAGATGCCTGCCCACCGCCTTGAGCGCTAGCGGAGCGCCGTCACAGAGGTCGAGAAGCTTACGGGCCGCCTCCGGTTCGGCGCGGATCCGCTCGTCACCGACGAAGTTCCGCAGCACCGCCATGCCGTCGGTCGGTGGTAGCGGGCCGAGAGTGACCCGTTCGCTCACGATCCCCAGGTCCAGGAGCCGACAGCTGGTGATGATGGCGGCGGAACCCGGATAGGCCGGTAGGAGATATCCGACCTGCCAGGCGGACACCGCATTGTCGATCAGGACGAGGATGCGCCTGCCGGCCATGCTGCTGCGGAGCAGGGCGGCCGCCTCGGAGACGGTGGTGAAGGGCGGATGGTCCAGGCCGAGCCCCCGCAACAGAGCCCGGATCACGGTCAGCATGGCCGCCGGATCGCTCGGCTGCCCGAACTCCCGCAGGTCGACATAGAGCTGACCGTCCGGGAACCTGTGCGTGACGGTGTGCGCCACTCGCCGGGCCAGTGCCGACTTGCCGGTGCCGGGAGGACCGGTCACCGAAACGACGATCGGCCCCGGGGCGCCACCCTGCAGGGCCTGCTCGATGCGGCGGGAGTTCAGTTGGCGGTCGACCAGGTCGACAGGTGGCGCGGGGATCTGTCGCGGAATCGGCAACGTGCCGACCGGTGAGCCGTCCGCTCGGCGTACCGGGGCGTCCACCAGCTCCGGATCGTGGCGGCGCAGGGCGGGGTCGCGGCGGAGGATCGCCCGGTGCAGGTCGGCCAGTGCCGGCCCCGGCTCGACGCCGAGCTGCACGGTCAGCACCTTGCGCGCCTTCTCGTAGCTGGCCAGTGCCTCCGCCGTATCACCGCAGCCGTACTGGGCCAACATCAGGTAGCGCCAGAGGCTCTCTCGCAGGGGTCGTCCGGTCAACTCACCCATCAGCTCGGGCACCAGCTCGGCATGCCGTCCGAGTTCCAACCACAGCCGGACCCGCTCCTCCACCACGAGCATCCGTTGCTCGTCCAGAGTCAGCAGCGCGTTGCCCAACCAACTCTCGCGTGGCAGCCCCTCACCTGCGGATCCGCGCCAGAGCCGGAGGGCCTGGGTGAGTTCAGCTGCGGCGTCGTCGACTTTGCCCGCCGCCCGCTTCTCGCGGGCGCTCGTCACGAGCGCCGCGAACATCGTGGCGTCCACCTGTTCGGACGGGACCTTGAGCAGGTAACCGCCCTCGGTCGCGAGTAGGGCGACCGCCGGGTCACCGCCGTGCAGTCGTCGGCGGAGGCCGGTGACGTACGTCCTGACGTTGTCCCGCACAGACACGGGCGGATCCAACGGCCAGAGCGCGTCGACGATCCGGTCCATCGACACGGGAGTGTTCTGGTTCAGCGCGAGCGCTGTGAGCAATTGCTTCGGTTTGATTCCCCGTAATGTGAGCGAGCGGTTGTCGTGCACGATGACGACCCTGCCCAAAATTCTCAATCCAACCCGCATTCAGTGCCCCCGATTGCTCACTGTCTCAGGTCATCGGACTCGTGGTCGTCGCCCCAGCTCGATTGGCTGGCATGCGGCAGCAATGATGTGCGGCATCGAAACCGACCACTGACGTGTTACGAGCGTATGACGCCGCCTGCCATTCCGCAATCGCAGCAGAAATTGCTTGACACACGGACACGGTGACCTGCGGGAGCCTCCCGGGTGGGTGTTTCAAGATCATGTGTGAGCCCGAGGAGGACAGCCCCGTAAAGGGCAATTCCGGACCAAGATTCACACCGGTCGGGTCAGGACTGGCAGGTGGGGCACCAGTAGAGGTTGCGGGCGGTGATGGTGCCTCGGCTGATCGGGGTCCGGCAGACGTGACAGGGCTGGCCGGGGCGGCGGTAGACGTAGACCTCTCCCCCGTGCCGGTCGACGCGGGCCGGACGATCCATCGCCTCGGGCAGGTGGGCGGCGCGGACGGTGTCGATCCGGCCGGTGCCGACCGCGAGCGTCATCAGTTCCACCAGATCGGCCCAGAGCACCTCCCAGCCGGCCCGGGTCAATTCCCGACCGGGCAGCCTCGGCGACAGACCGGCGCGGAACAGCGCCTCGGTCACGAAGATCAAACCGGTGCCGGCCACCACCGTCTGATCCAGCAGCAACGCCGCGAGCGGCGTCATGCTGCGCGAGATCCGGGCGTACGCCCGCTCCGGATCGGCGTCGGCGCGCAGCGGATCCGGTCCGAGTCGCGCCCGGAGCGCGGCCACCTCGGGCGGGCTGAGCAGTTCACAGGCGGTCGGCCCGCGCAGGTCGAGCCAGTGCCGGTCACTCGTCAGCCGGAGCCGGATCTGCCCGACCGGCTCCGGCGGCTCACCGGCACCGTCGGCGACCTTGCCGTAGAGGCCGAGGTGCACGTGCAGCGTCAGCTCATCGGCATAGTGGTGCAACAGGTGCTTGCCGTACGCCTCGGTGCCGTCCAGCACCGTGCCGGAGATCGTGGCGGCACCGTCGGCGAAGCGGCCCTGCGGGCTGGCGGCGTGCACCTTGTCCCCGGCGAACAGCTCGGCATGCCGGGCCGCCAGGCGATGAATCGTGTGTCCCTCTGGCACGGCGCCAAGCGTAGCCAGCGGTTGGCGCAGCAGTCTCCGGCCGGCCGGCGTCCGCCGCGCCCACCACCCGCGCGGTCGCGACCCTCGACGGCGCGCGTGGCAGCGCGGGCCAGGCCACCGGCTTCCGCACCTGCCACGCGGGTTGTCAGCGCGTGCCGCGTCGCACCTCGGCGACGAAGGCCGCCCAGGCGACGGGGGCGACGGTGAGCACCGGGCCGTGCGGATCCTTGCTGTCGCGGACGGCCACCACGCCGGGCAGATTGTCGGCCACCTCGACGCAGTCGCCGCCGCTGCCGCCGCTGCGGCTGCTCTTGCGCCAGACGGCACCGGCAAGGTCAGGCATGATGCTCCTCGATGATCGTCTGGACGAGTTTCTCCGATTCTGCCGCATCCGGCGCGAGCGTCTCCAGGTCGGACCAGACGTGCTCGAAGGCGGTCACCTCCGCCGGCTTGTCGAGGTAGAGCGCGCCGGTGATGTTCTCCAGGTAGACGGTGGTCGGCTCGGTCGACGCCCGGCCGAGCGGGCGCGGGAAGTCCAGCAGGACGAACGTGCCGGTCTCGCTGGCCAGCGGCGGGCCGGCGGCCAGCGGCAGCACCCGCAGCGAGACGGTCGGCAGCGCGGCCACGTCGAGCAGGTGGCGCAACTGCTCGACCATCGCCCGCCGGTCGGGGATGGTGCGGCGCAGCACGGCCTCGCTCAGCACCACCTTCAGCGTGGGCGCGCTGGGCAGCCGGCGGACCAGGATGTGCTGACGCTGGAGGCGTACCGCGACCAGTTTCTCCCGCTCGTCAACTGTCATTGTCGGGTTCTTGCGGCGAAAGAGTTCGGTGGCGTATTCCCGGGTCTGGAGCAATCCGGGGATCAGCTCCGAGTCGTACCGTCGAATCAGCGCTGCTGACGATTCCAGGCCGACGTAGAGCGAGAACCACGGCGGCACCACGTCACCGTAGGAGTGCCACCAACCCCTGGCACGAGTTTCCTTCGCGAGACCGGCGACGATCGCCCTCATCTCGTCGGCGACGCGATAGAGATCGCACATGGCCCGGGCGTCGACCACGCGTACCGGCACCAGCCCCTTCTCGATGCGCCATATCTTCTGCCGCGAACAGTCAAGCGCCTGCGCCGCCGCGTCGAGCGTGACGGCGGCGTCCTCGCGGAGCTGGGTGAGCAGCCGCCCGAGCTGACGTCGCGGCACCGTGGAACCGACTGTTTCATCCGTCATGCAACATCACCGCTCTCCTGGTGCAACATCCGCCGTTCCCTGCCACGACTAATTCGCTCGCATTCATCGCGCACCAATTTCAAGTCAGGCTATTGGCGAAGCGACGCATTGCGCAAGGTACGCGACCGAATGCATCCTGGGACAGAATTTCCCCGGACCGGAAATGGCCGGCAATGGCGTCCCCGAGAGGATTCCCATGACCACGCACGGGCCAGTACTGCCCACCTGGAGCTGCGCCGGATGCGGCCGACCCTGGCCGTGCGCCCGACGCCGCATCGAGCTGCGCGCCGAGTACGACCGGGCGCCCGTGTCCCTGGCGCTCTACATGGGTTCCTGCCTCGTCTCCGCCAGCCACGACCTGAGCTGGTCGACCGCCGGCACACTGCACCGCCGGTTCCTCGGCTGGCTGCGGTGAGCCCACTCCACGCCGGTGACCTGCTGCGTCTGACCCGGTCCGCCAGCGTGCAGTTTCACCGTCCGATCCTGTTCCGGGTGATCCGCGAGCTGGGCTGGACCACCTACGACGGATGGTTCTGGCTGGACGGGTACCAGCTCGACGAACGAGGTCAGGCCGTCGCCCGCCGCGAGGTGTTCCTTCGCCGGGCCGGCGTCACCCTGCTCCGCCCCGCACCCCGGCGGGTCGCTCCCCGCCCCGGCGCAACCCTCGACTCCCCCGCCGCTCGGCAGGCCCGGCAGAGGACCGCTACTCGACGGTAGGGACTGTCCTCGGGATTCTGGTTCAATTGCCGGTCGGGCCGTCGGCACGGGCGGGCAGCACGTCGACTCGATGGGGCGGTGAGTCGTGACGGATCGGATGCGCCGCGCGGTGGTGATCGGCAACAGCGACGGGATCGGACTGGCGTTCACCCGCCGACTGCTCGCCGACGGCTGGCTGGTCACCGGGCTGTCCCGGCGCGACAACCCGATAATCGTCCCGACGTACGCCCACCACACCGTCGACGTCACCGCACCCGACTATCCCGAGGTGCTGGGCAAGGCGATCGACGAACTCGGCGGGGTGGACCTGTGCGTCTACGCCGCCGGCATCGGCGAACCCGTCGACCCGGCCGACCTGGACGCGCAGACACGCACCTTCGAGGTCAACCTGATGGGCGCGGTACGCACCGCCGCCGTGGTGGTGCCGACGATGCTCGCCGCCGGCGACGGGCACCTGATCGGGATCTCCAGCCTGGCCGACCGGCTGGTCTCCGGCGAGGCACCCGGCTACGCCGGTTCGAAGGCGGGACTGTCGTCGTACCTGATGGGTCTCTCGGCGGCCCTGCGCCGGCACGGCGTGCACGTGACCACCGTGCGGTTCGGCTTCGTCGACACCAAGCTGGCCAAGGGCACGTTCCGACCGCTGATGCTCCCGGTCGACCGGGCCGTGGAAGTCCTCGCGCACTGCGTCCGCAACCGCCCGGTCCGCGTCTCCCGCCCCCGCCGCCTCGCCCTGCTCACCGCAGCCCTGGCCCCCCTCACCCGCCCCCACTGACCCACCCACAAACCCACCCCAACCCCCACCCCGCGCCCCCCACGCCGCCCGCGCCGCCCGCGCCGCCCGCGCCGCCCGCGCCGCCCGCGCCGCCCGCGCCGCCCGCGCCGCCCGCGCCGCCCGCGCCGGCGATCATGCAGTTATGGCTGTCCATTTGTCGCAATTGACAGCCTTCCGTGCGACCACAATTGCATGATCGGCGCGGTGGTGGGGCAGGGCGGCGGGGTGGGGGTGTCGGCGGGGTGGGGGGTGGGTAACTCCGAGATGTTGTGGCGTGGCTGGCGAATACGGGGCTGATGCCGCCGTCCACGCATCGATCAGGAGGTGAAGATCATGAAGTTTCCTTCGCTGTTGCGCCGGGACGAATCGGCGGCACCGACGGACGACGACCGGGGCCGGACCGGGACGGTCGCCACCGACACCCGCACCGACGCGGGCGGCACCGACGGCAGCACCGAGCAGCGCCGAACGCCGACCGGCAACACCGTCGTCACCGGGCGGGCTGCCACCGACCGGAGCGCCGGCCCGGACACCGACCGGGCGACTCCCCAGCCCGACGCGGAGCGGGCCGCCGAGGCCCGGGCCGCCACCGCCCGCTCCACCGTGCACGGTGGCCGGAGCGGCCGCGCCGCCACCGAGACCACCGACCGCGACGGGACCGTGGACGGCCACCGCACCACGAGCCTCGACCGCGCTGTCGACGGCCACCGCACCGCCGAGGGCGACCGGATCGCCGACGAGGACCGGCGCGCCGACCGTGACCGGACCACCGACACCGTCGAGCGGGACGGCACCGTGGATGACCGGACGCCCGACGGCGAGACCGATCGGGACGTACCGCCGGCACCCGTCGGCCCGCGACCCCGGGCCAGCCTGCTGGCCACGCTCGGCCTGATCGTCGGCGTCGGCAGCGTCCTGTTCGTGCTCACCGGCGCCCTCGCCGGTTACGGCATCGCGCTGGGCGCGGTCGGGGCGGTGCTCGCCGTACTCGGACTGATGGCCACCCGCCGGCGGCACATCGCCGGCAAGTCCGACGCGCTGCTGGGCATCGCCTTCGGGCTCGGAGCGGTGGTGCTGGGCGTGCTCGCGATGACCGGTCAGTACGACTGGCCGACCACCGACGGGGACACCGTGGTCCGCTTCCGCGAGTGGCTTGATTCACAGTTTGTGGACCGCCTCTAACGGGCACTTTTCGCCCCGCCGGTGGTTCACCGGTGCCGGACGGTGCGAAACCGACCGTAGCCCGATCAGTTCTGGTGGTTCACCAGCCGGGCGCACACGCTCGTCAGGGGCGGCGAATCGCCGCCCCTGACGTATGCCCGGGGAGGCTCGGGCCCTGACGTGGGTCGCCCGGCGAGTCGGGCCACGACCCATACGCAATGAATCTGCACCACTCGGGTGCCAAACGCAATGATCTGCCGCTTAATGCAAGGGTTCGCGGTGGATCCTGCTGGTCTTGCCCGCATACCGTTGAGCCACGGCGCCAGCCCGTGGGCCGACGGTGGCCGGGCGCGCCCGAGGCTTGGAGCAGGACAGATGACGATGGACGCCACCCGCCAACGGTTTCTGATGTGTCGGCCGACGTACTTCGCCGTCGACTACACGATCAACCCGTGGATGGATCCGACCGCACCGGTCGACGTCGACCTCGCCGTACGGCAGTGGGAGCGGCTGCGGCAGGTCTACCTCGGCCTGGGCCACACCGTCGAGGAGATCGCACCGGTACCGGGGCTGCCCGACATGGTCTTCGCCGCCAACGGCGGCACCGTGATCGACGGCAAGGCGATGGCGGTGCAGTTCCGCGACCCGCAGCGCGCCGACGAGGCCCCCGCGTACCGCGCCTGGTTCGAGGCCGCCGGCTTCGAGATGTACGACCCGAAGCACGTCAACGAGGGCGAGGGCGACGTCCTGCTGGCCGGCGACCACCTGCTCGCCGGCACCGGTTTCCGCACCGCGCACGCCTCGCACGCCCAGCTCCAGGAGGTCTTCGGATACCCGGTGATCACCATGCAGCTGGTCGATCCCCGCTTCTACCACCTGGACACCGCGCTGACCGTGCTCGACGAACGGACCGTGGCGTACCTGCCCGAGGCGTTCTCGCCGGGCAGCCAGGCCGTGCTCCGCCGGCTCTTCCCGGACGCGGTGCACGCCACCATGGCCGACGCGGAGGTGCTCGGCCTCAACGCGGTCAGCGACGGCCGGCACGTGGTGCTGCCCGAGCAGGCCACCGACCTGGCCGCCAAGCTGCGCGACCGGGGCTACCAGACGATCGGCGTCGACCTGTCCGAGCTGCGTCGGGCCGGCGGTGGCCCGAAGTGCTGCACGTTGCGACTCCGTCAGGGAAAGGCAGACCGATGATCGAGGACATGCTGCGGACCCCCGCCGCGGTGCAGGACTCGGAGCGGCACACCGCGCACAACTACCACCCGCTGCCGGTGGTGATCACCTCGGCCGAGGGTGCCTGGGTGACCGACGTGGACGGCAACCGCTACCTGGACTGCCTGGCCGGCTACTCGGCGCTGAACTTCGGTCACCGGCATCCGACGCTGGTCGCCGCCGCACACGCCCAGCTCGACAGGCTCACGCTGACCAGCCGGGCGTTCATCCACGACCAGTTCGCCGACTTCTGCCGGGAACTGGCGGCGCTGTGCGGCAAGGATCTGGTGCTGCCGATGAACACCGGGGCCGAGGCCGTGGAGACCGGCATCAAGGTGGCCCGCAAGTGGGGCTACCAGGTCAAGGGGGTACCGGCCGGCCAGGCGAACATCGTGGTCGCGGAGGGCAACTTCCACGGGCGGACGACCACGATCGTCAGCTTCTCCACCGACTCCGACGCCCGGGCCGACTTCGGGCCGTACACGCCGGGCTTCCGGATCGTGCCCTACGGCGACCTGGCCGCGCTGACCGAGGCGATCGACGAGCACACCGTCGCCGTGCTGCTGGAGCCGATCCAGGGCGAGCAGGGCGTGGTGGTGCCGCCCGAGGGCTACCTGCCCGGCGTACGGCGGCTGTGCACCGAGCGCGATGTGCTGTTCATCGCCGACGAGATCCAGTCCGGCCTGGGCCGTACCGGCGCCACGTTCGCCTGCGAGCAGGAGGGCGTCGTGCCGGACATGTACCTGCTGGGCAAGGCGCTCGGCGGAGGCATCGTGCCGGTCTCCGCGGTGGCCGCCGACGCGGACGTGCTCGGCGTACTCAAGCCCGGCCAGCACGGTTCCACCTTCGGCGGTAACCCCCTCGCCTGCGCCGTGGCGACCGAGGTGGTCCGGCTGCTGGCGACCGGCGAGTTCCAGCGCCGCTCCGCCGCACTCGGCGAGCGGCTGCACGCCGGGCTGCGCGGCCTGATCGGCAAGGGTCTGGTCGCGGTACGCGGCCGAGGTCTGTGGGCCGGCCTGGACATCGACCCGGCGCTGATGAGCGGCCGACAGGCCTGCGAACGGCTGATGGAGCGTGGGGTGCTGGCCAAGGACACGCACGGCTCGACCATCCGGCTCGCGCCGCCGCTGGTGATCACCGAGGAGGAGATCGACCACGCGGTGGCGCAGCTGACCGCCGTACTGGCCGGCTGAGCTGTCGTACCGCCGGTGGCGCCGGGCCGACGGTCCCGGCGCCACCGGCGTCAGCGCGGCAGGCGCATCGCCATGGTCGGTGCCTCGGACATCACCGAGTCCGGGTTGTACGGCGCTCCCGCCGGGAACTCGTCCGGCCGGCCGACCTGTACCCCGGGATACAGCTCCACCATGTCACCGGCGCCGAGCACCCGGGACTGCTGGGGGGCCAGTGCCAGCCGGTCCGTCTCCGCCAGGGAGCCACCCGGCCGTACGCCCGAACCGTTGGTGCTGACGTCGGTCGCCACGACGTCCGCACCGCGCAGCTCCAGCCGCAGGTGGTTGCGGCTGATCCAGCGTCGCGCCTCGTCGTTGAGCCACTGGCCGAGCATGATGCCGCCGGAGCCCTCCGGCGCCCGGCCGATCATCACCGGCTGGTCCTCGGTGAGCACGAAACGACGACGGATCAGGCCACCGACGCGTACCGCGAGAACCTCACTGCGCGGCCGGGGCCCGGCATCCCGCAGCCGCGAACCGTGCCGGGGGCAGGTGGGCACGCCGTTGCGCAGCGACGGCGGCGGCTGCCCGGTCGGCGCGCGGTCGATCCGGGCCAGGTCGGCGAAGGCTCCGCCGCCACCGGCACCGCCGAACAGCGTGCAGCCGGACTCGGGGCACCGCCACTCACGGGAGAGCAGCTTGACACCGGCCGGTGAGGGCGGGCCGGCGACCGGGGTGTGACCGCCGCCGACGTGGGCGATGAAGACCGGGCCGCCGGCACCCGGCACCGGGGCGAGGACCCGGCCGGGCTGCTCCACCAGCCAGGGAAACCGCCCGCGTAGGCCGTCGAAGCGGACCCGGCTGAGCACCGGCAGGCCGAGCAGGTCGGCCACCTCCAGCATCCGGTCACCGGGGTTGTCGAGCACCTCCACCAGGCCGTCGTCGGCCCACCGACGCACCACCATCCGCTCGTTGGAGGTGAGGTCGGCGTCGGAGAGCATCCCGCGGTGCACGACCGCGTAGACCGGAACGCTGTCCTCCTCCAGGCTGCGCGCCAGCGCATCGATGACCATGCCGAGGCGCAGCGAACTCGCCGGCCGCCCACCGTCGAGATCCTGGTAGCGGATGATCTCCGCCAGGTCGAGCACCGCGCGGGCCAGTTGCGGGTCGGTGCAGACCCGACCCTCGATGGCGTCCAGCACCTTGCTGATCTCGAACCTCATCAGGCACTCTCCACGATCTCGTCGATCCGCCGGGCCAGTCGGATGTCACGCATGGTGACCCCGCCGACCGAGTGGGTCACGCAGCGGAAGGTCACCGTGCGCCACCGGATGTCGATGTCGGGGTGGTGGTCCAGTTCCTCTGCCGTGGCGGCGACCCGGTCGACCACTGCGATGGCGTCCAGGAAGCTGACCAGCTCCACGGTTCGGGTGATCCCGGCGGGGTCTCCCGACCAGCCCGCCAGCCCACCCAGCTCGTCTCGCACCGCCTCGGCGGTGAGCACCTCTGCCATGGCCAGACCCTACCGGTGCCGACCGGCACCACCGCCACCCGCGACCCACCCACCCGATCACTCATCGGAGGCGGCAACATCAGGGAAGTAGTTCCATCCTGTTTGGGCTGGTAGGGGGGTCTTGACTGTGGGGTTGGTGGTGGTGGGTGGGCTGGTTACGGGGTGGGTGATCTTTTGGTTGATCGTTTGGCATGCCTCGTTTGGTGGGTTGTTAGCGGGTGGTGTGGCTTTGGGTCAGGACGGTGAGGGCGCGGAGCAGGGTGGTGGCGTGGCGGTGGTTGCCGCGTAGTTGGTGGAGGATGCGCCAGTTCTTCAGGTCGGCGAAGCCGTGTTCGTTGGTGGCGCGTTCGCCTGCGATGAGGTTGTTGACGGCGTGTTGGTAGCGGGTCAGTGGGTGGGCGCGGGCGGGTCGGCGGCCGGTGATGATGGTGGGGTGGTCGTCGGGTCGGCCGGGGGGTTGGCGGCGTGGTCGTAGGCCGGGGTAGGGGCCGGGTTGGTCGTCGAGGTTGGTGAAGCCGAGGTCGCAGATGGCGGCCAGGTCGTGGTGGCGTAGGTGGGCGGGGATGCGGTGTCGGCGGGCTGCGGTGATCTCGGCGGTGCGGCCGGGGTAGGCGGCGGAGATCCACAGCAGGTTTCCGGTCAGGTCGGTGATGGCGAGCACTGTCAGGCCGAAGGTTTTGTGTTTGCCGTTGTAGTGGGCGTGGCGGCGGCGTCGGTCGCGGGGGCGTTGGACGGGGATCAGGGTGCCGTCGAGCAGGACCACCTGTGTGTGGTGGCGGGCGCGGCGCAGGATCCGGGACAGTCGGGGCATCTGGGCGGCGAGGGTGGTGATCACCTGGTTGACCCAGCGGCGGACGGTGTTGGCGGAGATGCCATTGGCGGCGGCCAGGTCGACCGGGCGTTGGTCGTGACGCAGCACTGCGAGGACGATCGCTGCTGCGCTGTGGTCGGGTAGCTTGCGCCATCGTGAGCGCACCTGGGCTCGGTGACGGCGGATGGCGGTGGTGACCGTGGTCAGTGTCTTCGTGGACAGCGGCAGACGGGACTGGTAGACAAGCGGCGAGCCCTCGGCCGGCGGGTTTTTGTGTGTCACGACCGAACACCCTGGCCGAGGGCTCACCTGTATGTCATGCAGGCCACGCTGGTGCCGGGCAAACGATCAACCCGGAGATCATCTCTTCGTGGACCTGCTCAATCACCCACCACCGCCCAACGGTCAAGACCTACTGACCAGCGGATTCAGGATGGAACTACCTCAGGGATGTTGTCGCCTCCGCCGCCGTCTGACACAGCAGAATCCCCGATGATGTCGCCCTCGGCGTGGTCCGTGGCGATGTTGGGCAGACGCTGGCCCCGAGGGTGGTCGTGGGGCCGGCCGTCAGCTCATCCGGCTGACGGCGGATCGCAGTCGGAGCAGGTCCCGACGGCGACGTTCGTAGGTGGTGGCCAGGCCGATCAGCGCCAGCCCGGCGGCGGCCAGAAAGGCCCACCGGGGCAGCAGGTCCCAGCTGCGCACCAGCTCGTACAGGGCCAACAGGCTCAGCGTGCCCGCGCCGAGCAGCACCGGCGCCTGCCAGCGGCGGACCGCACCGAGCAACGTCGCGGCGAGCGCGGCGGCGCCGAGCAGCAGTCGCCGCCAGGGGTCCGGGTCGGCGCCGAACAGCACGGCGGTCAGGCTGGGCAGCAGCAGGGCGGCCAGGCCCGGGCCGAGCGCGAGCCAACTGTTCAGTCCCGGCCGGGTACGCAGCCCCACCGCACCGGCGCCCAGCGCCACCGCCGCCAGCGGCACCGTGTACGCCTCCAGCACGCTGACCCCGCCGGCCGCCAGCAGCAGCCAGACGGCCAGCAGTTCGCTGCCCCCGCCGATACCGGCGAAGACCCAGCGTCGCTCGATCGACTCGTCCCGACGCAACAGCCGGACCCCCGTCGCCACGCCCCACAGCACGCAGATCGTCGCGGCGTGCCGGAGTGCGCCAACGGTGAGCAGCAGCGCGAGCAGCGCCACCGCCTGCGCGGCGACGTCCAGCACCCGGCCCAGCAGCACCCCCGCTGCGGGGGCGGCGGAGGTCCCGAACGCCGTTCGGGTGGTTCCCGCCGTCGGCGCAACGGTCGGTGGAGGCCCTGCCGGTCGCGGCGGGCTCCACCGGCTCGACGGCAGCGTCGCGGCGAGCGCGAGGGTGAGCGCGGCGACACCGAGCACCGCGAACGCCGCCACCCGCGGCGGCTGCCCGCCGGCCAGCGGTGCGGTGACCGCGAACCCGGTCGCCGCCGCCACCGCCACCAGCCAGCCGAGTACGCGTACCGGCACCCCACGCGCGGCCACGCCGACGACCGTGGCCGCCACCACCAGCAGTCCCAGCGCGCCCAGGGTGCCCGCCCGGGTGGCGTGCAGGTTGAGCAGTCCGGCGACCGCCAGCACCAGACCGACCGGCAGGGCCACCGCACCGAACCGTCCGCCCGGGCGGGACAGCGCGACGGTCAGCAGCAGAGCCACCCCGCCGAGCAGCGCCACCGCCGGCACCACCGGCCACGGCGTGGCGGCGGCGACCAGCAGCACCGGACCGGCCGCGGCCACGAAGGGCAGCACCGCACCGGCCACCCGCCAACCATCGGTACCAGCGCCCCTGTCACCGGCGACGCGTGCGTCGTCGCCACTGCCACCGGCGACGCGTGCGTCGTCGCCACTGTCACGGCCACCCGGACCAGCGCCGACACCCGCAGCGCCACCCACGGCACCCGGCTGCGCGCCGGGCCCCGCGGCCCGCGCGGCGTCGACTGGCCGCGTCTCGGGGCGGGGGCGCGAGGCCGGCCAGACGGCCAGCGCCGCCGCCAACGCCAGCAGTGCCATGGTCAGGCCGACCGGCAGGGCGTCCGATGCCGCCCGGGTCGCTGGCGCACCGGACCACGGTGCGGACGGCGGCCCGTACGGCGTCAGCAGGGCGGACAGCACCATCGGTAGGGCCGCCACCGTCGCCACCGTGGCCAGCACCAGCCCGGCCACCGGCAACAGCCCCGCCGGGCCAGCCCGGAATCCGGCGAGCGCGACAAGCGACGTCGCCACCGCCGCGTACACCGTCACCTGCTCCGCACCCGGCACGGCCAGGGGCGACAGGCCGGTCAGCACGGCCACCACGGCAAGCCCGGTCGAGGCGTACCCGGCCAGTTCGGGCCAGGACCGACGCAGCGCGAGCAGCGCCACCGCCGGCAGCGCGACGGCGGCCAGCGCGCCCCGAGCCTGCCACCACGGCGGGGCACCGACGCCGATCAGCGCGATCGCCGCCGCCGCCGGTACCACGAGCACCGCGGCAGCCAGCCCGCAACCAGCCACCGTCCGCCGCACCGGGTCACCGCCCCGGCCGGCGACCGCCACGCCGAGGCCGACGGCCAGGACCACCGCGCAGGCGCTACCGGCACCGATCGGGTCGGCCAGCCCGACCAGCAGCCCGTGCCCGAGCAGTGCCGCACCGGCCGAGGCCGAGGTGAGCGCCGCGACGGTGGGCAGCGTCGGGCGGACCACCGCCGCGAACAGCAACACCACCCCGACCCCGAGGTCGATCGCGACCACCGCCGGCCACGGCGCGGCCCAGGCCACCGGCACGGCGAACGTGGTCGCGGCGAGACCGCTCGTCAGCACCGCCGACTGCACCGCCCGGGGCAGCAGCACCGCCACCGCCACCGAGGTCAGCGCCACCGCCACCGGCAGCTGCCAGCCCCAGGCGAACAACGGGCCCGCCGTGGCGCCCCGCCACGGCGGCAACGACCGACCCACGGCGGCACCCGCCAGCAGCAGGCCCGCCAACGTCGCCAGCAGCCCGCCACCGCCGGCCACCAGCAAGGCACCCACGCGTGGACCGGGCCGCCAGTCGGGCGGGAGCAGCCGTACCGCACCGGCCAGTCCGGCCGCGACCAGCGCTGCCACCAGCAGCCACACCGAGGCGCATAGCTCCACCACCGGGCGGACCACCGCAGCGGCCAGCACCGGCACCAGCGCGCCGGCCGCCAGCGCCTGTACCGACCCGCCACCGGCCAGCAACGCCGCGCCGAAGGCGGTGAGTGCCACCAGCAGCATCGGCCCGCCGGCCAGCAGCGGTACCCCGGCCGCCCGACCGACCAGCAGGGGCACCAATGCGCAGCCCGCGGCGAGTAGCAACCAGCCGGCGAACCAGGCCCAGGCCAGGAGCGTCCCGGCCAGCCGCACCGCCGGTGTCGTCGCGGCCCCCTCGTCCGCGACGACACCGGCCCGCCGCCGCAGCGCGACGACCACCGCCAGGTCGACCAGTGCCACCCCGACGAAGACCACCGCCCACCCGGCCGGTTCCGGACGGAACTCGGCAGCCAGCAGCGGCAACAGCGGCTGAACGACCAGCAGCGCGGCGAACCACGGCACGGCCAGGCGGCTGATCCGGGCGTAACCGACCGTCACCGCCGCGCTGATCGCCACCACCAGGGCGGCGTACCGGCTGCCCGGCCAGGCGGTCACCCCGAACAGGTCGACCGACCAGGCGGCGTATCCGTCGAGCAGTACCAGCAGCAGCCCGACGGCGGCGAAGGTCTCGGCGGTGCCGCGCAGTCCCCGCCGACGTGCGATCAGCGGCACCGCCAGCAGCAGGGCGGTGAACGCCAGCAGGATGGCTGCCCGACCAGCCACCCCGACCGACGCCCAGGCGACCGCGGTGAAGACCGTCGCCGCCGTGCCGAGCAGCAGTCCACCCAGGACGAAGAGCAGGCCCTGCACCGTCCGCGTCGACGTCTCCGCGCCACCCGGGCGCACCGGGACGGACGCGGACCGGCCACCGGTCGACACCGGAGCGGTCGCCGGATGCCCGCCGACGGCCGGTACGGCGCGGTGGCCCGGCGGCGTGCTGGACACCGGGAACTCGGCCCGGACCGCGGCGGCCAGTTCGGCCCGCCGCCGCCGCACGGTGTCCAGCCGCCCGACCAACCCCTCGTACGCCTGACGGGCCCGCTGCACCTCACCGCCCAGCGCGACGATCTCCCGGTCGAGCCGGATCACCTCGGCGGCGGCCTGGTGCGGCGGTGGGCCGCAGCCGGTGCAGCCGGAGGTCAGATTCGCCGGGCTTCCGCAGGCCGGGCAGGGGTAGGCGTTGTCCACGCCGTCATCCTCGACGGCCGGGCGCCGCCGGCACCAGAGTGCGCGTACTCAGGAGCGGGTGTGCTCGAAGACCCAGGCGGCGTACCCGGGATGGCCACACTCGACCCGGGTGACCAGGATCTCCGGCACCTCGTACGGATGGCTGGCCCGCAACTGCTCGACCAACGCGTCGACCCGGTCGGGCGCGGTCTTGAACTGCACCGACCATTCGGTGCTGGTCTCCACGCCCGACCGCCACCAGTATGTGCTGTCCACCTGGCCACCCACCTGCGCGCAGGCCGCCAACCGCCCGGCCACCGCGGCGGCGGCCAGCAGATCGGCGACCGACCGCGCGTCGACCACCGTCGTCACCACGCTGATCTGCTCCACCCGCGCACCTTACGTCGCGTCGTCGCGGTTGGTCGCGATCCACTCGTCTATCCGACTCCACCATTCGTAGAGCCAGTCGATGCGCTCCTGTCGGCCGGTCGGCACCTCCTCCGGCGGCACCGACCAGAACCGCATCACCAGCCGCTTGTCCATCGGCAGTTCCCGCCACACGTCGGTGACGGTGAGCATCCGGTCCAGGCCGGTGTGCGCCACGAAGATCACCCCGGCGTCCGGTGCGGCGTCCAGCGCCGCCAGCAGCCCACCCGGCTGTGGGGCGAGCACGTGCCGCATCGCCTCCGCCTTCAGCGCCATCCGCTCGTGTCCCCGGTCGCGCAGCCGGGCGATGGCCCGCAGCCGGCGTTTCGGGGTGAAGTTGCTGCCCTCGGGAAAGATCACGAAGGCGTCGTCCTCGTCCAACCCGGTGGCCAGATGCCCGACCTGCTCGGTCAGCGAGCCCCGCCCGTCGTGCCCCGGCGCGATGAACCGGCTCGGCAACCGGTTGAGCAGCACGTCGATCGCCGGATCCCACTGAAGGGTGTCCTTGAGCACGATCCGTGGCTCCCGCCGGAACCAGTTCACCAGCGCGTGGATCAGGATGAACGAGTCACCCGGACCGGCGTGCCGGCACAGCACCAGTTCCGGCCGGCCCGGCAGGGCGGTGTCCGGGTCGGTACCGACCACGTCGATGCGCAGTCGCAGCATCCACCGGGCCTGCCAGAAGAACACCCGCAGGAACCAGCCGGCCAGCACGTAGTGGGCCCGTTGGAAGGCGGGTGCGCGGACCCGCCAGCCGAACCCGGAGCCGACCCAGAGCCCGAAGAGGCTCAGCAGCGCCGCGGCGTCCCAGACCAGGTAGAAGCAGCCGAGCCAGAGCAACCGCAGGGGACGCAGGTGCCCGGGAACGAACGGGGACACGGCGAGGGCGAGCAGGGCCCACAGCGGCACCGTGGTGACCAGCAGGATCGCCAGCAGCACCACGCCCGGTGCCAGCAGCAGTCGACGCAGCCAACGCGGCGGTAACGGCATCAGCGTTCCAGGTTGGCCAGGTAGTGCCGGGAGGCCGAGTAGGCCCGGCTGATCCGTCGGCCCACCGCCGCCATGTCCCGGTACGCCCACGGAGTGTCGTCGCGTGGCTCGAGCCCGCCGGTCGGCAGCACGTGCACCTCCACCCCGTCGGGCAGGGCGGCCATCTCGCGGGCGAACCGGTGCCGGCGGGCGATCTCGAACGCGACCTGGGCGATCTCCCAGGGGCGCCGGGGCGGTGCCAGCGCCCGCTCGATCCGGCCCACCTGGAGTACGAAGATCCGGCTGGCGCCGGCCGCGACCGCCTCGCCGATCGGGATGGAGTTGACGATCCCGCCGTCCACGTAGTGCTGATCACCGATGCGGGCCGGCGGCAGCAGGCCCGGCACCGAGGCGGAGGCGAGGACCGCCGGCACCACCGGCCCGCTGACGAACCAGTGCTCGGCGGCCCGCTCGATGTTCGCCGCGCAGCAACGGAACGGAATCTTCAGATCGGCGAAGGTGGTCTGGGCACCGAGTTCGTTCTCCAACAGCTTGCGCAGTGGCCGGGGCGAGTGCAGGTGGGTACGGGCGGCGAAGCGTCGCAGCTGCCGGGCGACCGAGTCGCCGTACACCTCGCTGGCCTCCGGGGAGGCCCAGAGCCGTACCAACCGGTCGGTCACCGCCTCGGACGGGTCGGCCGCCACCAGGGCGCCGTTGACCGCGCCGATGGAGGTGCCGAGCACCAGGTCGGGCCGGATTCCGGCCCGGAACAGGGCGCGCAACATGCCCACCTCGACCGCGCCCAGGACGCCCCCGCCGCCGAGCACGAAAGCCACCGGTCCCCGCGCCATGCCGTTCATCCTGGCACGGCCGGGCACCGACGGTCCCCTCCCGTACGCCCTCGCACCCCTGGCACCCCCCACCGCTACGCGACGCCACCGGCCGGTCGCACCCACCGATATGCATCGAGGCCCGTTGACAGGTGAGCAACATTCGCGCAACCTGATACCGCTCCCACCTATGAGGCAGGTGCGATCCGTGAAGCCAGCGCTGCAGCCCGGCCGGTTGCTGGCCACCAGATACCGGCTGATCGACCAGATCGGCTCCGGCGGCATGTCGGTGATCTGGCGGGCCCACGACGAGGTACTCGACCGGGTGGTCGCACTGAAGGTGCTCGCCCCGTCACTGGCCGCCGACGCCAGGTTCCGCGACATGGTCCGCGAGGAGGCCCGCGCCGCCGCACAGTTGGTCCACCCGAACGTCACCTCGGTGCACGACTACGGCGAGACGGTGTCGCCGGACGGCGCCATCACCTCGTTCGTGGTGATGGAACTGCTCGCCGGTGAGGAGCTGGAGTTCCGGCTCACCGAGGGTCCGCTGCCGTGGCCACAGGCGGTGGAGATCGGCGCCCAGGTCGCCGACGCGCTGGCCGCCGCGCACCGGCTCGGCATCGTGCACCGGGACATCACCACGGCCAACGTGATGATGACCCAGGTCGGCGCGAAGGTGCTCGACTTCGGCATCGCCACCCGGATCGGCGCCCCGGACGACGACGAGGACGGTGCCACCTTCGGCACCCCCGCCTACGTGGCGCCGGAGCGGCTCGACGGCGCGCCGGCCCAACCGGCGACCGACGTCTACTCGCTCGGGGTGCTGCTGCACGAGACCCTGACCGGCCGGGTGCCGTACCCGGCGGACACCTGGGACGAACTCACCGTGGCGCTCGCCGAGCGCCCGCCGCCGTCGCTGGCCGGGGTGCCGGGGTTGCCGGCCACGGTGGCCGAGATCTGTCTGCGCTGCCTGTCGCGGGATCCTGCCGACCGTCCCACCGCGCGACAGGTGGCCACCGTGCTGCGTGACCAGATGCTGCCCGCCGATCCGCAGGCCAACACGATGCTCGCGCCCACCGTCACGCTGCCCACGACGGGCCGCCCCGACGTGGCCGCCCCGGCTCCCGCCTGGGTCCTACCGACCGTCGGTCCCGCCGCTCTGCAGCCTGCTCTCGCCGGGGCCCTCTCCGGCGCGCCGGCAGGCACCTCGGTCGCTCCGGGTGGCACGGTCGACGCCGCCGGGCAGCCGGACGGGCGCGACGCGCAGACCGCCACCGGGCTGGTCGACGGCGGGTCCGTACCGGTCTCCGGGGTGGATCCGGGGCGGGGGCGGCGGCTGCCGCGCCCGGCACCGGTGACCGGCGACGACCCGCGGCGGGGGCGGCGACCGTGGCGCCCGCTGCTCGTCACGGCGGCCGTGGTCACACTGATCGCTACGGCGCTGACGGTGCCGGCGCTGCTGCCGGACGACGACGCCGGACCGCCCGCCGTGCTGCCCACGACCGGACCGACGGCGACGGCCGAGCCGGCCCCACCGGACGACACCGTCAGCGTGCCGCCGAGCCCCGCACCGTCGAGCACCTCGGCCACGCCAGCGGCGACGACCGGCGCGCCGAACCCGCCCCCGGGTGGTGGCGACAGCCTCGTCGAGGCCGCGAACCGCTTGGACGAGGTGATCGGTGCCGGTCTCGCCGACGGTGGCATCCGTGACGATGTCGGCCTCGACCTGCGCAACGAACTGCGCAACCTGACCCGGGAGGTGACCGGCGGCGAGGGTGAGTTGGGGCCCGGCGTCGCCCGGCTCCGGGAAAAGGTCTCCATCCGACTGCGCGAGAAGGGTCTGAGCCCGGCGTACGCGCAGCAGTTGGACGCGGCGATCACCGCGCTCGGTGCCGCGCAGGTCTGAGCGGCACGACCGGTCAGGCCGGGGTGACCCGGGCCGGCTCGCGGACCGCGGCCCGGGGGGTCGCGGCCGCGAGGAAGCGGCGGTACACCTCCTCGTAGCCGGCGGCCATCCGCTCGGTGGAGAAGGTCCGGGCCACGTGCGCCACGCAGTCCTCCGGGGCGAGATCGACGGACCGCCGCAGGGCCGCCGGCAGCTCGTCCGGCCGCTGGCAGATCAGCCCGCTCACCCCGGGGCGGACCAGTTCCGGCACCGCGCCCCGATTCAGCGCCACCACCGGCGTCCCGGTCGCCATCGCCTCCAGCATCACGATGCCGAACGGCTCCTCCCACTGGATCGGCATGACCAGGCAGCGCGCCTCGACCAGCAGCCGCAGCACGGCCTTCCGGTCGGCGTCGAGCACCACCGTGACGTCCGGCCCGAGCATCGGCCGGATCACCTCGTCGTAGTAGCGCCGCTCGGCGGGCTCGTTGCACTTGCCGGCCAGCACCAGCGGCAGACCGGCCGCCCGGCAGGCCCGGATGGCCAGTTCCGGCCCCTTGTCCGGGCTGAACCGGGCGAGCCACAACACGGGTCCGTGGCTGGGGGCCTCCTTGCGCGGGAAGCCGTCCAGGCTCATCGCGTTGTGCACGGTGCCGACCCAGGGCAGCTGCGGGTTCAACCCCCGTTGGGTGTGTGAGATCGCGACCAGGCCGACCCCCCGGTCGGTGTCGCTGAGCACCGTGCCGTACTCGCCCACCGGGTTGCCGTGCACCGTTGCCACGGTGGGTACCTGCCGTCGCCCGGCCACCAGCGGACCGATCGTGCTGTGGTCGTGCACGATGTCGAAATCAGCCGCACTGAGCAGATGGTTGACCCGGGCCAGGTGGGCCAGTTCGGGCAGCGCCTCACCGAGGCGGTCGAACTGCAACTCGTCGAGGGTGGCGAGGAAGTCGGCGGCGGTGCCGTGCGCCGCGCCGGCACCCATCAGCGTCACCGCGTGCCCCCGGGCGATCAGGGCGTCGACCAGACCGGCCACCACGTGTTCCAGTCCGCCGTAGCCCGGCGGCGGCACCGACAGCCAGGGCGGCACGACCATGGCGATCCGCAACCGCCGCTCGCGCGCAAGGTTGTCGGCCACGTGCCCTCCCCGTTGCTGTGCGGGGGCGTCGACCCCGATCGGCTCCCCTGCTGGGATCGAGCGTCTTCCCAGTCCCGGCATGGACAAACCGGGCGCCGGATCGTCGGTTCAGCCGCCGACCAGCAGGTGGTCGCGTACCATGCACACGCCCTCGGCCGACCACGCGATCCGTTCCGCCTGATCCCGCTCCCACCAGGACCGCACCACCCCGCTCAGGGTCACCGTGTCGCCGCGTACCTGGACGATCACCCGTTCCGTGCCGATTCCCCGCATCAGGGCCCGTTGCACGTCAGTGCGGATCCGGTCGACGTCGGCCGGCGCTGGGGGCCGCACCTCGACCAGGTTGGTGACGCCGCGTACGCCCCGCAGCCGGCGCAACTCCCGCTCGGCGGTACGCCGCTGCCAACCGAACTCCACCGCACCGCGTAGCATCAGCCACCCGTCGGCGACGGTGAGGTCCAGCCGCTCGGCCGGCACGAAACTGTGCCACTCCAGCGCCCGGCTGGCCGCGATCGCCAGGTCGCCGTCGGTGATGTCGACCGGACCGGTGGGCCGCACCTCGATGTCGTCGGCGACCGCCCGCACCCCGCGTACCCGTTGGGCCCCACGCACCGCCGCCCACCTGCGGGCGGCGCTGTCCACGCCGCCGGCCAGCGACACCACCCCGTCGCGCACGCTCACCCCGATGTCGGTCGAGCGCACCTGCGCGTCCCAGGCGAGTTCGGCGAGCACGTCGCGCTGGATCTGGTCGTCGCTGCGGGTGGCCGTCGCCGTGGTCATGACACCCTCCGGTCCGCTTCGGCAGTCTCCGTCGCCGATGTTGCCGGCCGGCGGGGTGAGCGTGGTTCACCCGGTGTGGGTGAACCGGGCCCGGAACGGAGGAAGGGCGGCGGGCGCCGTGGCCAACCCCCTTGGCCACGCCACCCGCCGCCCCGGAGGGAGGAAGCAGGTCCTGTCTCGTTAGGACGCTTCGGCGAGCGTCACGGTTGCCGTCGCCTCGGCTCCATTTCGCTGGTACGTCACCTCGACCTGGTCACCGACCTTGCCGGCCTGGACGGCGGCCACCAGGTCGTTGGAGTCGTTGATCACCTTGTCGCCGAACCGGGTGATCACGTCACCCTGTTGCAGCCCGGCCCGCTCGGCCGCACTGCCCGGGTTCACCGCACCGATCAGCGCGCCGCCGTCGGGCGCCGCGTTCACGCTGACCCCCAGCGACGGGTGGCTGATCTTCTCGCCGCGCTGGAGCTTCTCCGCGACGTCCTTGGCCTTGTTGCTCGGGATGGCGAAGCCCACGCCGATGTTGCCGGTGTTGCCCTGTCCCGCGGTGGCGATCGCGGTGTTGATGCCGATCACCTCGCCCCGGGTGTTCACCAGTGCGCCACCCGAGTTGCCGGGGTTGATCGGCGCGTCGGTCTGCAGCAGCCCGGAGATCGAGCTCACCGCCTGGCCGGGTAGCTGCTGCCCCCCGCCGGCCTGGATGGTGCGGTCCCGGGCGCTGAGGATCCCCGCGGTGACCGAGCCCTGCAGGCCGAGCGGACTGCCCAGGGCGAGCACCTGGTCGCCGACCTGCATCGCGTCGCTGTCGCCGAGGGTGGCCGGCTGGAGATCGGTCAGCCCGTTCGCCTTCAGCACCGCGAGGTCGGTCTTCGGGTCGGTGCCGACAACCTCGGCCTGGGTGCTGGTGCCGTCGGCGAAGAAGACCCGGACCGTGTCGCCGCCCCCGGCGATCACGTGGTTGTTGGTCAACACGTAGCCGTCGGCACTGAGCACCACGCCGGAGCCCTCACCACTGCCGGTGCTGATGGACACCACGCTGTCCTGCACCGACGCGGCGATGCGCGGCAGGTCGGCACCGTCGATCACGGGTGCGGCGCTGTAGGTGCGGGTGATTCCGCCGCCGTCGCTCAGCGCCAGGGTGAGCGCCCCACCGGCGACGCCGCTGCCCAGCATCAGGGCGAACACCGCCACGCCGGCCCCCGCCAGCTTGGCGATCCTGCCGAGGCGGGGACCGCTGGACGGCGTGGGGGCCCACGGGTTCGGCTGCCCCGGGTAGCCGCCCGGAGTTCCGCTCTGCCCCGGGTAGCCGCTCGGCGTTCCGGCGGCCTGCCCCGGATACCCGGGCTGCCCGGCACCGGGCCCGGTCGGCTGGGCACCGCTCCAGGCGGGCTGGCCGGGATACCACGGGTTTGTGGGGTAGCGGGCGCCGGGCTGGTGCGGGTGCGGGTACGGGTGGCCGCCGGTCGGCGCCCAACCGGGCTGACCGGAGACCGGCTGTGCCGCCGGGGTCGAGCCGCCTGCGGCCGGGGCCGGCTGACTCGGCGCGCCGTCCCGGCCGAACGGCGACGGATCGACGGCCCGGACCGGTACGGTCGGCGCCTCGACCGTCGGGTCGGCGTCGGGACGGCCAGTGGACGGAGAGTCGGACCGCGCGTACTCGGCGCGGGACAGCTCGGGTTGCGACGGCTCGGCGTCGGTGGGGGCCGGCCGCCGCGGGTCGGACTCGTACTCGGTCATGCCCCTACCTTCTCCCATCGCTCTGCGTCCCGCCTTGGGCGGAACTGAGGATTGGCTGAAAATCACTGGTCGTCGATGTCGGTGGCCGGTGCGAGCGGCAGCCGTACCCGGAAGGTGGCACCACCACCCGGCGTCTCGGTCACCTCTACCGTCCCCTGGTGCACGGTCACCAGCGCGGCGACGATGGCCAGGCCGAGACCGGTGCCGGTGTTGCCGTCGGTTCGCCGGGTACGCGAGGCGTCCACCCGGTAGAAGCGCTCGAAGACCCGCTCCGCCTGCTCGGCGGTGAGCCCCGGCCCGGTGTCGGCCACCTCGACCACCGCCAGGTTGCCGGGCTCGGCACGCAGCCGCAACGTCACCGCCGCACCGGGCGGGGTGTGCCGCAGCGCGTTCGTCATCAGGTTGCCGATCACCTGCCGCAACCGGGCGTCGTCGCCGCGTACCACCAGCGGCCCGGAGCCGGGCTCGATCTCCAGCTCGATCCGCCGGTCCGGTGCCGTCGCGCGGGCCGCCGCCACCGCGTCCGCGGCCAGCACCGGCAGCTCCACCGGGGCGAGCGAGAGCGGTCGTTCGCGATCCAGCCGGGCCAGCAGCAGCAGGTCCTCCACCAGCAGCCCCATCCGGGCCGCCTCGTCCTCGATGCGGCGCAGCAGCTCGGAGGTCTGCTCCGGCGCCCGGGCCGCACCCTGACGGTACAGCTCGGCGAAGCCGCGGATGGTGGTCAGCGGGGTACGCAGCTCGTGCGAGGCGTCCGCGACGAACTGCCGCATCCGTTCCTCGGAGCGGCGGGCCCGGGCCTCGGAAGTGCGGGCCCCCTCGGCGGCCTCCCGGGCCGCGGACTCCGACGCCGCCCGGGCGGTGAAGGCCATCTCGATCTGACTGAGCATCGCGTTCAGGGCCCGGGACAACCGGCCCAGTTCCGAGGTCGGGCAGGGTTGGCCGTCCTCCGGGTCCGGGACCCGGCGACTGAGATCACCACCGGCGATGGCGGCGGCGGTGCGTTCGATCTCCACGAGCGGCTTGAGGCTGGTCCGGACGATCGCCGCGCCGATCGAGGCGAGCAGCACCAGCACCGCCCCACCGACCAGCAGGTCGATCCAGATGAGCCGCTTCACCGCCTGTTCCACGTCGGTGAGGTGCTGCCCGATCGCGGCCCACTGCCCGTTGGGTAGCTCGGTGTAGAGCATCCGCCAGCGCACGTCGGTGCCTCGCGCCCGGGTATCGAACGGTTTCCCGGCCAGTTGCTGGAAGCCGGCGGCGTCCTCGGGCCAGTGCGGCAGGTCGGCAGCGTCGAACCGACGTTCGTCGAACCCGTAGTCTTTGACCAACCCGGTGCTGCGGCTGGTCACCACCACCACGTAGTCGGTGGGGATGACCGAGTCGGGCGGGATGTAGACCTCCGCCCAGGGCTTGCCGGCCAGATCGCTCTCGATGGTTTCGACCGCGCTTGTCAGCTCCTCGTCCACCTGGTCGACCAGGTAGCTACGAAGAAAGATCGTGGTCAGTGAGGCGATCACCAGCAACGCGGCGGCGACCAGGGCCAGCACGGCCGCGACGAGCTTGACCCGCAGCGGTACCGCGCGGAGCCGGGTCTTGCCCTGCTGTACCGCGTTCACGCCGCCGGCTTGCGCAGGACGTACCCGACGCCGCGCAGGGTGTGGATCAGCCGGGGATCGGTCGTGTCGACCTTGCGGCGCAGGTACGAGATGTACGACTCGACGATGTTGTCGTCGCCCCGGAAGTCGTAGTTCCACACGTGGTCGAGGATCTGCGCCTTGGACAGCACCCGGTTGGCGTTGAGCATCAGGTAGCGCAGCAGCTTGAACTCGGTCGGCGACAGCTGCACCCGCTGACCGGCCCGGTACACCTCGTGGGTCTCCTCGTCCAGCTCCAGGTCGGCGAAGGTGAGCCGGGCGGGTGCCTGCTCGCCGGTGCTGGTGCGGCGCAGCACCGCCCGGATCCGGGCGGTCAGCTCCTCCAGGCTGAACGGCTTGGTCACGTAGTCGTCGCCGCCCAGGGTGAGCCCACGGATCTTGTCGTCGGTGGCGTCGCGGGCGGTGAGGAAGACCACCGGCGTACGGGTGCCGCCCTCGCGCATCATCCGGATCACCTCGAACCCGTCGAGGTCAGGCAGCATCACGTCGAGCACCACCAGGTCGGGGCGATGATCCCGGGCCGCGCTCAGCGCGGCGCTGCCGCTGGTGGCGGTGGCCACGTCGAATCCCGCGAAGCGCAGGCTCGCGGAGAGCAGTTCGAGGATGTTGGGATCGTCCTCGACGACGAGCAGTCGCGCCTCGGTCTGGGTAGCGGCCATGCCGCCCATCATCCGCGCAGACACTGCGCCTCCGCTGGGCGGATCCTGGAAAAAGCCTGTGAGCGGCAGGACCCGCGCCGCTCACACCACCCGGGTGACCCCGCGCCGACTGTCAGGCGGCCAACGGCAGCTCCCGCTCCGGCTCCCCCGCCACCGCCCCGGGTGACGTCGCGGCCGCGGACCGGGGCGTCACCGGTAGCACCGCCGCTGCCGGTCGCGCCGGCACGCGCACCGGCTGGGCGGGCCCGGCGACCACGGACGCCGGCTGCGCAGCTGGCATCGACGGTACGAGGTGCACGGCCGATTCGGCGACCCGGGCGAGCGCCCGCCGGTCGGTGGAGCGGGCGGGGTGCAGCGGCGCGGCGATGTCGACCCGGACCGTCAGCTTCCGCACCGCGAGCATCCGCCGCACCGAGCGCAGCAGGGTCTCGTCGCCGACGAAGGCCGGGGCCGTGGTGGTCTCACCGGTCACCCCGCAGCGGTAGCCGATCCGCAGCGGCACGACGGGCGCCCCGGCGTCGATCGCCGCCTGGAACATCGCCGGCCGGAAACCGTTCGCCGGCCGGCAGGACGCGGCGCCGCCGCACCAGGTGGTGCCCTCCGGAAAGACCGCGACCGAGCGGCCCGACCGCAGCGCCGAGGCGACCCGGCCCACCGTGGCGGGCAGCCCACGAGGCCGGGAGCGATCCACGAACACGGTGCCGGCCGCGCGGGCGAGCAGGCCGATCAGTGGCCACCGGCGTACCTCCTGCTTGGCCACCAGCCGGGCCGGCGCGACCGCGAGCAGCGCCAGGACGTCCCACCAGGAAACGTGGTTGGCGACCAGCAGGGCCCGCCGTCGGGGCAGCCGACCGCGCACTTCGAGGCGTACCCCGCAGGCGCGGGCCGTGGTCCGGGCCCAACCGCGCAGCGCGGCCTGACGCTCCTGCGTCGGCAGCGCCGGAAGCAGGGCCGCCAGCCCGATGCCGAGTCCGAGCATGCCGAGCAGGCCGGCGGCACGGCCCAGTTGCCGCAGCACCGGGATGGTGGGTGCTTCGCCCGGGCCGGGGAGACAGGCCGGGCCACAGCCGGAGCTGGGCCGCCACAGCGGGCTCACGGTTGCCCGCCGAGGAAGTGCCGCAGATAACGCGGGTTGATCCGGTCCATCGAGAGCAGGACGTAGAAGTCGGCCACCCCGAAGTCCGGGTCGTACGCCGGTTCGCCGCAGACCTGGGCGCCGAGCCGCAGGTAGCCGCGCAGCAGCGGCGGGACCAACCGGGCCGATCCGGCGATCGTCTCGGTCGGCACACCCGGTTCGGCGAACCAGGGGCGCAATGGCCGGACCCGCAGCTGCGGGGGTGCCAGGTGCTTCGCCCGGGTCTGGGCCCAGACCTCGGCGGCGGCGAGGCCACCGTCGGCCACCGGCACGGAAGCACACCCGCCGAGCCAGCGCAGCCCGCGCAGGTGCAGGTAGCGGGCGATGCCCGCCCACATCAGGTTGATCACCGCCCCGCTGCGGTGCGCGGGGTGCACGCAGGACCTGCCGGCCTCGACCAGTTGGGTCCGCAACGGATCGAGCGCGCTCAGGTCGAACTCGCCCGCCGCGTATCGGCGGCTGGTCCGTCCCGGCGGAAGCAGCCGGTACGTGCCGACCACCTCCCCACTACTCTCCTGGCGCACCACCAGGTGGTCGCAGTACGTGTCGAAGACATCGCGGTCGAGGCCCGCCGCGTCGAGGGACACGGTGGCGCCCAACTCGCCGGCGAACACCTGATGACGCAGGCGTTGCGCGGCCTCGACCTGGCTGGGGCTGTCGGCGATCGAGAGGATGTAGCCGCTGGTCGTCAGTGCGACGTCCACGGCTGGCAGAACGGCCATGCCTTCTGTGTAGCGCCCGGTCGGTTGCCGGCCATGGTGACCAGCGATGTCGATCCGGTGAACGCCGGTCGGCGGCCGGTGGCCGACCCCGCCGCGCCGGGCGGCGGCGACGGCGTGCGAGGCTGCCGGTGTCGGCGACGAGGCCACGCGGGCGGAGGGGCTTGATGATCATCGAGGGACGCTTCAACGGACCACCGGGCTCGGGCAACGGCGGTTGGAGCGCCGGGGTCTTCGCCACCGCGTACGGCGGGCACGGTCCGGTCGAGGTGACCCTGCGCCGGCCGCCGCCGCTGGATACGCCGCTGAGCCTGGTCGACGCACAGGTGCTCGACCCGGCCGGCGAGGTGATCGCGCAGCTGCGCCCGGCGGGCGATCTCGGCGAGGCCGTCCCTCCGGTGGACCTGGCGTCCGCCCGGGCCGCGTCGGCGGCGTACCCGGGGCTGGTGGAGCATCCGTTCCCCGGCTGCTACGTCTGTGGTCCGCAGCGCGCCGACGGCCTGCGGATCTTTCCGGGTCGGCTGCCGGACGGCCGGACGGCCGCGCCGGTACGGGCACCCCGGCAGGTCGTCCCCGCCACGGTCTGGGCCGCCCTGGACTGCCCCGGCGGCTGGGCGGTGATCGGTGCCGGCCGGCCGTACGTGCTGGGCCGGATCGCGGCCCGGATCGAGGCGCTGCCCCGCCCCGACGACGAGTGCGTGGTGACCGGTGCGGTGATCGGCACCGAGGGCCGCAAGGCGCTCGTGCACACCAGCCTGTACGCCCCGGACGGCCACCCGCTCGGTCACGCCCGGGCGACCTGGATCGCCGTGTAGACCCGGCGGTCGATCGGCTCGTACCTGGGGATGAGACGTCTCCTGCCTGAGACGGACCACGATTTCCCGAACGAGCCCGATTGAATTACTTGACCATTAACGTCACGCTGTGCAACGGCGCATCCCGGCGCCACACGGGAGGAGAACGATGACCGACGGGCGACCAAGCCCCACCAACGACGCCCAGATCGTGGTTTCCGGTCTGACCAAGCGGTACCGCAACGTGCTCGCGGTCAACAACCTGTCGTTCACGGTCGAACCGGGTCGGGTCACCGGCTTCCTCGGCCCGAACGGTGCGGGTAAGACCACCACCCTGCGGATGCTGCTGAACCTGGTCACCCCGACCGCCGGCACGGCCACCATCGGCGGTCGGCGCTACCCCGACCTGGCCGACCCGCTGCGGCACGTCGGCGCGGTGCTGGAGGCGTCCAGCGCGCACAAGGGGCGCACCGGAGTCAACCACCTGCGAGTGATCTCCGCGGCCGCCGGGCTGCCGCGGGAGCGGGCCGACCAGGCGTTGGAGCTGGTCGGGTTGACCCCTGCGGCCAAGCGCAAGTTCAAGGGTTACTCGCTGGGCATGAAGCAGCGGCTCGGCATCGCCGCGGCGATGCTCGGTGACCCCCGGGTGCTGATCCTCGACGAGCCGGCCAACGGCCTGGACCCGGAGGGCATCCGGTGGATGCGCGGGTTCCTCAAGGGCCTGGCCGCCGAGGGCCGCACCGTGCTCGTCTCCAGCCATCTGCTCTCCGAGATGCAGTTGCTGGCCGACGACGTGGTGATCATCGCTGCCGGACAGTTGGTCCGGCAGGGTCCGGTGGAGCAGGTGATCGGGTCGATGGCGCAGGGCGTCCGGGTGCGGGTGCGCACTCCACAGGCCGAGGCGCTGACCGCCGCGCTGCAGGGCGGGCCGGCCACGGTGGAGAACGACGGGCAGGGTGCCCTGCTGATCGGCGGGGTCGACGCGCCGACGGTGGGTCGGACGGCCCTGACCGCCGGGGTGGAACTGCATGAGCTGACCACCGAACGACCCGACCTGGAACGCGTGTTCCTGGAACTGACGGCCGGAAAGGCGGGCATCCGATGAGCAACCTTGTCCGCTCCGAACTACTCAAGATCCGTACGACCAGCACGTGGTGGTGGTTGGCCATCGGGGCGTTCCTGTCGATCGCCATGGCCTTCGCCTTCAACGCGTGGCTGGCCACCGAGACGCTCAGCGGCGGCGGCGAGGAGTTCGGTTACACCGGCGACGCCGCCTCCGCGCCCGGCCAGGCGGCGAACCTCTACACCTCGGGGCAGTACCTGGGTTTGTTGTTCGTGATGCTCATCGGCATCCTCATGGTCACCAACGAGTTCTTCCACCAGACCGCGACCACGACGTTCCTGGCCACCCCGCGACGCACCTCGGTGATCGTCAGCAAGCTCGTCGCGGCCAGCCTGCTCGGCTTCGCGTTCTGGCTGGTGACCACGATCATCGACCTCGCCGCCGGTGCGACGTTCCTGTCCCTCAACGACTACGGCACCCAGCTCGGCGAGTGGGAGGTCCAGCGGGCCCTGCTGCTCAACCTGATGGCGTACGCGATCTGGACGGTGCTCGGCGTGGGCATCGGCACGCTGATCACCAACCAGTTGGGCGCGGTGATCACCGCCTCGGTGCTCTACCTGATCGGCACCCAGGTGGTCGGGCTGCTCTTCCTGCTGCTGGCCAACGTGCTGGACAACATGGCCGTGATCAAGTGGCAGGTGATCTGGCCGGCCGCCGCCTCCCAGGTCATGATCACGCCGGGTGAGAACGAGATGCTGCCCGCGTGGTGGGTCGGCGCGCTCGTACTGGTGGGCTACGCCGTGGTCAGCGGCGTGGTCGGGATCCTCCTCACCCGACGCCGCGACATCTCCTGAAAACGGGGCGGCCGACTCGGGTCGCCCCCGCCCCCGACGGGCCCGGTGCACCGGTGGACAGCCGGCGCGCCGGGCCCGTCGGCCATAGCAGCGATCAAGGGAATACGCAGCGCTTACCGAACTTCTGGCATCTTCTGTGAATCCGACCACGGGACGGAGGCGGAAATGCCCCGGAGTCGGCTACGGCGTAGCCTGGGAACCGTCCTGTGCGCCCGTCCCGGCGCATCGGGCACCGCGTGACATACAAACCCGCGTGAAAGAGGCGATTACCGGCCGTGTCGACCCAGCAGACTTCGCAGGAGAACCCACTGGCGGGTTTCGGCCCGAACGAGTGGATCGTCGAGGAGATGTACCAGCGCTACCTCGCCGATCCCCGCAGCGTCGACCCGGCCTGGCACGACTTCTTCGCCGACTACCGGCCCGGTCAGAGCACAGCGGGCACCGGTGACGGGCGGCCGGCCACCACCGAGGCCAAGGAGGCCACCCCGGCCAGGACCGAGACGGCCGCCAAGAGCGAACCAGCGGCCAAGGCCAAGTCCGAGCCGACAGGCAAGGGCGAACCGGCAGGCAAGGGCGACCGCCAGACCGCGGCGGAGACCTCGAAGCCGGCGTCCGCCGCGGCCAAGCCGGCCACCGCGAAGCCGGCCACCGCCAAGCCGGCCGCCGCCAAGGCCGAACCGACGAAGAGCCAGCCGGCCCGGACCGCACCCACCGCCAACGGGCCACAGACCACGCCGCTGCGCGGAGTGGCCGCCAAGATCGTCCAGAACATGGACGCGTCGTTGGCCGTACCGACCGCGACCAGCGTCCGAGCCGTGCCGGCCAAGCTCCTGGTCGACAACCGCATCGTGATCAACAACCATCTCGCCCGGGGACGCGGCGGCAAGGTCAGCTTCACCCACCTGATCGGCTACGCCCTGGTGCGGGCGCTCGTCGCCCATCCCGAGATGAACAACTCCTTCGCCGAGGTCGACGGCAAGCCGGTGATGGTCCGCCCCGAGCACGTCAACCTGGGCATCGCCATCGACCTGACCAAGCCGGACGGCAGCCGTAACCTGGTGGTTCCCTCCATCAAGGCCTGCGAGCAGATGGACTTCCGGCAGTTCTGGCAGGCGTACGAGGACGTCGTCCGGCGTGCCCGTCGCAACGAGCTGACCATGGAGGACTACTCCGGCACCACCATCTCGCTGACCAACCCGGGCGGCATCGGCACCGTGCACTCCATGCCGCGACTCATGCAGGGCCAGAGCGCGATCATCGGCGTCGGTGCCATGGAGTACCCGGCGCCGTACCAGGGCATGAGCGAGGCCACCCTGGCCGAACTCGCGGTCAGCAAGGTCATCACGCTGACCAGCACGTACGACCACCGGATCATCCAGGGCGCGCAGTCCGGCGAGTTCCTCAAGGTCATGCACGAGCTGATGCTCGGCGAGCACGGCTTCTACGACCAGATCTTCACCTCGCTGCGGATCCCCTACGAGCCGGTGCGCTGGATGCGCGACGTCGCGGTCGACAGCGAAGGTCAGATCAACAAGACCGCCCGGGTCCACGAGCTGATCCACTCCTACCGGGTGCGCGGTCACCTGATGGCCGACACCGACCCGCTGGAGTTCAAGATCCGTAAGCACCCGGATCTGGACGTCCTCCAGCACGGGCTGACCCTGTGGGACCTGGACCGCACCTTCCCGGTGAACGGCTTCGCCGGCCGTCAGCGGATGAAGCTGCGGGAGATCCTGGGGGTGCTGCGCGACTCGTACTGCCGCCGGGTCGGCATCGAGTACATGCACATCCAGGACCCGGCCGAGCGCCGCTGGATCCAGGAGCGGGTCGAGCGCAAGTACGAGAAGCCGCCGGCCGGCGAGCAGAAGCACGTACTCAACCGGCTCAACGCGGCCGAGGCCTTCGAGACCTTCCTGCAGACCAAGTACGTCGGCCAGAAGCGCTTCTCGCTGGAGGGTGGCGAGTCGCTCATCCCGCTGCTCGGTGAGGTGCTGGAGAACGCCGCCGAGGGCGGGCTGGACGAGGTCGTCATCGGCATGGCCCACCGGGGTCGACTCAACGTGCTGGCCAACATCGTCGGTAAGCCGTACGAGAAGATCTTCTCCGAGTTCGAGGGACACCTGGACCCACGCTCCACCCAGGGCTCGGGCGACGTGAAGTACCACCTGGGCCAGAACGGCAAGTTCACCACTCCCGACGGCGACCACGCCGTCAAGGTGTCGGTGGTGGCGAACCCGTCCCACCTGGAGGCCGTCAACCCGGTGCTGGAGGGGATCGTCCGGGCCAAGCAGGACCGCATCGACCTCAAGCTGGAGGGCTACACCGTGCTGCCGCTGGCGGTGCACGGTGACGCGGCCTTCGCCGGCCAGGGCGTGGTGGCCGAGACGCTGAACCTCTCCCAGCTGCGCGGTTACCGCACCGGCGGGACGGTCCACGTGGTGGTCAACAACCAGGTCGGCTTCACCACCGCCCCGGAGTACAGCCGCTCCAGCCTCTACAGCACCGACGTGGCCCGGATGATCCAGGCCCCGATCTTCCACGTCAACGGCGACGACCCGGAGGCCGTGGTCCGGGTGGCCCGGCTCGCCTTCGAGTACCGCCAGGCGTTCAACAAGGACGTCGTCATCGACCTGGTCTGCTACCGGCGGCGCGGGCACAACGAGGGCGACGACCCCTCGATGTCCAACCCCCAGATGTACCGGATCATCGACTCGAAGCGCTCGGTCCGCAAGCTCTACACCGAGGAGCTGATCGGGCGGGGCGACATCACCGTGGAGGACGCCGAGGAGCTGCTGCGCGACTACCAGGCGCAGCTGGAACGGGTCTTCAAGGCCACCCGCGACGCGGCCAGCACGCCACGGCAGCTGAGCCGTCCACCCCGGCAGGACGAGCCCGAGCCGCAGGTGGAGACGGCTACCGAGGCGTCGGTCATCAAGGCCGTCGGTGAGGCGCACGTCAACCTGCCCGACGGTTTCACGCCGCACAAGCGGATCCGGCAGCTGCTCGACCGGCGGGCCCGGATGGCCGTCGAAGGCAACATCGACTGGGGTTTCGGCGAGATCATCGCCTTCGGTGCGCTGCTGCACGACGGGGTGACCGTCCGGCTCGCCGGGCAGGACTCGCGCCGCGGCACCTTCGTGCAGCGGCACGCCTCGATCGTCGACGCGGAAACCGGCGACGACTACCTGCCGTTGCAGTCGCTCACCGCCGACGGCGAGCGGTCCCGGTTCTTCGTGCACGACTCGCTGTTGAGCGAGTACGCCGCGATGGGCTTCGAATACGGCTACTCGGTGGAGAACCTGGAGGCGCTGGTCTGCTGGGAGGCGCAGTTCGGCGACTTCGTCAACGGCGCCCAGTCCGTGATCGACGAGTTCATCTCCTCGGGCGAGGTGAAGTGGGGCCAGCGTTCCGCGGTGACCCTGCTGTTGCCGCACGGCCACGAGGGTCAGGGACCGGACCACACCTCCGGTCGCCCGGAGCGCTTCCTCCAGCTCTGCGCCGAGGACAACATGCGGGTGGCGAACCCGACGACGCCGGCGAACTACTTCCACCTGCTGCGCCGGCAGGCGTTGTCGCCCAAGCGCAAGCCGCTCGTGGTGTTCACGCCCAAGTCGCTGTTGCGGCACAAGCTCTGCGTCTCCTCGGTGGAGGACTTCACCACCGGCGGCTTCTCCCCGGTGCTGGCCGACCCGGCGGCCGGCAACCCCGAGCGGGTCAAGCGGGTGCTGCTCTGCTCGGGCAAGGTCTACTACGACCTGTTCCAGGCCCGGCAGGAGCGTGGCATCAGCAACACGGCGATCATCCGGCTGGAGCAGCTCTACCCGATGCCGGTGGAGGAGATCCGGGCCGCGCTCGCGCAGTTCCCGAACGCGGAGGACTTCGCCTGGGTGCAGGAGGAGCCGGCCAACCAGGGTGCCTGGTCGTTCGTCGCGCTCAATCTGCTGGAGCACCTCGACGACGTCCGGCTTCGCCGCATCTCCCGTCCGGCCGCCGCAGCGCCGGCGGTCGGGTCGGCGAAGATGCACGAGGTCGAGCAGACCGCGCTGATCGAGGCGGCACTTCCCCGCCCCTGACGAGAACTCACCCGGTCCCGTCCCGCCGCAGGGTGGGACGGGACCGGACGACTTCACCGGGGCTCCGGTGAGGAAGCGAGAAAATCGATGTACTTCACCGACCGGGGCATCGAGGAACTGGTCGAGCGGCGCGGCGACGAGCAGGTCAGCCTGGAGTGGCTGGGCACGCGGCTGCGTGACTTCGTCGACCTGAACCCGGAGTTCGAGACCCCGATCGAACGGTTCGCCACCTGGCTGGCCCGGCTCGACGACGAAGACGAAGACTGATCACTTGTCCACCACCCGCGCGGTCGCCCGGCCTCGACGCGGGCCGTCGCCGAGCGTGCCCGCGATCGTGTCCGGTCGCCGGGCGGCCGTGGCGGCCGGCGTCGCCCTGGCATTGCTGCTGGCCGGGTGTTCCGACGAACCCGTTCCACCTCGGTCACCCGACCCGGTCGGCTCCGCGCCGCCGCCCGTGCCCTCGGTGTTCTATCTCGACCCGGCCAATCCGGCCGAGGCGGAGGCACAGCGGCGCGCGGCCCGGGGTGACTCGACCGCGGCGGAGGCGCTGCGGTCGATCGGCAGCCGGCCCAGCGCCAAGTGGCTGACCGGCGACGCGGCGCGCGACGAGGTCGACGCCTTCCTGGGGCAGGCCGCGATCGCGGGCCAGACACCCGTGCTGGTGGTGCACAACGTGCCGCAGCGCGACTGCGGCCGGCAGGGCGAGGGTGGCGCCCGTACCGGCGCGGAGTACCAGGCGTGGATCCGCGATGTCGCGGCCGGTGTCGCCGGCCGCCCGGTGATCGTCGTCCTCGAACCGGGTGCGCTGCCCGACGCGGTGGCCGGCTGTGTCCGCGACGCCGCCGGCCGGCTCGCCCTGCTGCGCGACGCGGTCACCGTGCTCGCCAGCACCGGCAGGGCCCGGATCTACCTCGATGCCGGGCATCCGGGGTGGATCCGCGACGTCGAGGCGTTGGCGGCAGCCCTGCGCCAGGCCGGCGTCGATCAGGCCGACGGGTTCGCGCTCAACGTGGCGAACTTCGTCCGCACCACGGACAACGTCACCTACGGCCACCGGATCTCCGACGCACTCGGCGGGGACACCACGTTCGTCGTCGACACCAGCCGCAACGGCAACGGCCCCTACCCGGCCGAGCGCGTCGGCGGTGCGCCGAGTTGGTGCAACCCGCCGGGCCGGGCGATCGGCGAGGAACCCACCGCCGACCCCGGCCTACCGCGGGTCGACGCCCTGCTCTGGATCAAGTTCCCCGGCGAGTCCGACGGCGACTGCCGTCCCGGCGAACCCCCCGCCGGCCAGTTCTGGCCCACCTACGCCATCTCGCTCATCGCCCCCTGAACAACCCGTTGATCATGAGGTTAGCGCCAACAAAACGGACAAAATTTGCCGCTAACCTCATGATCAACGAGGGCTGGCGGGGGTGGGGGTGGGGGTGGGGGTGGGGGGCAGGCCGGTGCGGCGGAGTTTCTGCCAGCCTAGGCGGCCGCCGGTGAGGGCGGTGGTCACGGACTGGATCATCACCAGGTACATCAGCTGGCGGTAGACGAACTGCTGCAATGGGAGCACCCACAGCACGCTGAGCTTCTCCCGGTCCAGGCGGAACGCGACCACGGCGGTGAGCGTCTGCACCGCGAGCATGACCAGCCAGGCCACCGCCGTCGCACTCCGGTCGAGGAAGAACAGGCCGTAGAGCGCGAGTAGATCGATCACCGGCGCCAGCAGCGGCAACAGCACCCCGAACAGGCTCAGGAACAGCAGGCAGCGACGGGTGAAGCGGCCGGAGGCGCCCCGGTCGACAAGCGAGCGGCGGTGTTTCCACATCGCCTGCATGGTGCCGTAGCTCCACCGGTACCGCTGCTTCCACAACTGCCCCAGCGTCGCCGGGGCCTCCGTCCAGGCCCGGGCCGTCTCCTCGTAGACCACCTTCCAGCCGGCGCGGCCGAGCGCCATGGTGATGTCGGTGTCCTCGGCCAACGTGTCGTCGGTCAGGCCACCGGCGTAGCGCAGCGCCTGCCGGCGGAAGGCGCCGATGGCGCCGGGCACGGTGGACATGCAGCGCAACGTCTCGTACAGCCGACGGTCGAGGTTGAAGCCGATGACGTACTCGATGTGCTGCCACTTGGCGATCAGGCTGTCGCGGTTGCCCACCTTGACGTTGCCGGCGACCGCGCCGACCTGCGGATCCGCGAAGGGTTGGACGAGCCGTCGCACCGAGTCGCGCTCGAACACGGTGTCCCCGTCGACCATCACGATCAGTTCGTGCCGGGCCAGCGCCACTCCGGTGTTCAGCGCGCTCGGCTTGCCGCCGTTGGGCTTGCGGACGACCCGGACGTTGGTCAGCCGGAGCGCCTCGACGATCTCCGCCGTGCCGTCGGTGGAGCCGTCGTCGACGACGATCACCTCGATGCCGCCCGGATGGTCGCCACCGGCCAGCGAGCGGACGGCCGCGGCGATCCCCTCCTTCTCGTTGTACGCGGGCACGATCACCGAGACCGGCTCGGTCACCGGCGGACCCCAGGCCCAGTCGGGGGCGCGGCGCCGCCGGGCGTGCCGGCCGGCGAGCACGAGCAGCAGGACGGTACGGCCCACCGTCAGCACGCCCACCGCCAGGAAGATGAACCCGAGCCAACCCAGCGTCCGGTCCGCGCCCTGCACCCCCCAGATCAACATCCGGCCGCGCCAGCGCTCCCCCGCACCGGCCGGCTGGCCGGTGTCGACCCGGTGGTCGACGCCGGCCTCGGCCAGCGCGAGGTTCAGGCCACCGGTGACGGTGACGAAGCGGTAGCCGCGCTCCTTCATCAGCGGGATGAACCGGTCGAGCGCGGCGACGGTCTGCGCCCGTTCGCCGCCCGCGTCGTGCCAGAGCGTGACCGCTCCCGAGTATCCGGGCGGCGTGGCGTTGGCGAGGATCTGCTCCACGCCGGGCAACGCCCAGTCCCGGCTGTCGGTGTCGTTGAGCACGTTGAGATAACCCAGCTCGCCGGCCTGGGCGAACACCGGCCAGTCCAGATCGTCGATGGCCTGGGCGTAGGAGGAGTACGGGAAGCGGATCAGCGAGGTACGGACTCCGGCCGCGCTGGCAATTGCCAACTGGGTCTGGGCGTACTCCATCCGTCGCCGCCAGTCGGGCAGCACGGTCAGGTCCGGGTGCGTGAAGGTGTGCACGCCGATCTCGTGGCCGTCGGCGGCCAGTTCCCCGACCAGTTCCGGATGACGGGCCACCTGCGAACCGACCACGAAGAAGGTCGCCGGCACCTGATGGGCGGCCAGCACCCGCAGCACCTCGCGGGTCCAGACCGGGTCGGGACCGTCGTCGAAGGTGAGCGCGACGGTGCGTGGCGGCAGTCGGTACGACCGGGTCCGCCCACCGGCGCTACTGATGATCGGGCCACCGGCGACCACCGCCGCCGGCACCTCGCGCTGCCCCTGGTGGCTCTGCTGACGATCCGGCGCGAAGGACGCGTTGGCGTACGCGCCGACGAGCAGCACGGCGGCCAGCACCGCACAGAGGACGCCGAAGAGGGTCCAACTCGGCGGCGGCACGACGCGGCGACCGCGTACCGGCCGGCGGGACCGCCGCGCCGGCGATTCAGTCATCGGCGGGGGCGGCCTCGTCGGCGCCGTCCGATGGAGCGACGCTCGGCGACGCCGGTGCCGTGGTGGACGGCTCGACGCTGGGGGTGACCACGGGTGCGGTCGACCGGGAGGGTCGCGGTGACGCGGGTGACGTCGGTGGCGACGAGGCGGCGCGACTGGGTGGCACCGGGAGACTGGTCGCCGTCCGGGCTGCCCGGGACGGGGTGGCCTGCGGGCGCGGCACACCACCGCCCGTGGTCCGGGGAGCCGCCGTGCTCGGCGGTGCCTCCACGACGGGAATCGACGGGGCCGGCGGTGGTTGCCAGGGCTGGCGGGTCGGCTCCACGAAGGGCAGCACCGTGTCGGCGTTCACCGGGCCGCCCGCGAAGCTCGCCACGACCAGGCCGGTGTAGAGCAGGCCCACCAGACCCAGGGCGTACCCGATCCAGCGCAGCCGGGATCGACGTCGGCCGCTCGGATCCACGAAGACCGGCGGCGGCTGGGCCACGGCGGTCATCACGGTGGTGGGGCTGTCCCCCGGCACCACCACCGTGGGGGCGTCCACCACCGGCGGCAGCATGACCGTTACCGCGTCCGGCACCGCCGGCTGCACCACCGTGGGCGCGTCGACCACCGGCTGCACCACCGTCGGCGCGTCCGGCACGGCCGGCTGCCCGGGGGTCGGAGCACCGAACACGACCGGCGGCACCACCGCAGGCGCGTCCGGTACGGCCGGTCGCACCTCTGTCTGGGCCTCTGCCACGGCGGGCGGCACCATCGTCGGTGCCGGTGCGGCCGCTGGCGTCGCGGCCGGTTCGGTGGCCGTGGTCCGCTCGGGTCCCCGCCCGCCGTCGGCCGCATCGGCGCTGGTCAGCGGGTCCGCAGTCATGCCGGGAGTCTAGGAGTGAACAATTCTCGACTTAGTCGGGGAGCCCGGCGATGGGACGGAGATCGCAGGTCACCCGACGAACGGCGCGGCCGCGTGAGCGTCGATGCGCGGAGGGTGAGCACCGCCTCGACCGGTAGGCGACCCGGCGCCTCGACCCGGCTCCCCGTGGCTCGCCGAAACCGGCCGCGAGCAGGTCGAACGTACCGGCTGCGCTCGTGCCGGCGGCGGTAGGGACCGGATGGTCCGGCTGCCGCCCCTGGTCGGTCGGGCCGAAATAAAGATCTTCCTGGCCGAGCCGGAGGTCAGCCGGACGCTCGTCGGACGGGTGGTCACCGGACGGCCCGGGTGGGCGGGCCCGAGGACCCACGCGAGAACCACCCTGATCTTGTAGCGTGAGTGCCGTGGCCCGGAGCGTTTACCTGACCAGTGTCGGCTCGGGCGGGGGGAAGTCGACGATCGCCCTCGGCCTCGCCGAGTTGCTGTCCCGGCAGGTCGGCGGGATCGGCGTGTTCCGGCCGCTGGTCGCGCAGGATCGCCCCGACCCGATCCTGACCCTGCTCAGCGAGCGTTACCGGGTGGGCCTACCGGTGGCGGACCTGAATGGCACCACGTACGCCGAGGCCACCGCCCTGGTCGCCGACGGTCGTCGGGAAGAACTGATCTCCCGGATCGTCGAGCGGTACCGGGAGGTGGAGCGGCGGTTCGCGGCGATGGTCGTGGTGGGCAGTGACTTCGCCACCGCCGGTGACACCGCCGGCCCACGTGAGCTGGCCTTCAACGCCCGGCTGGCCACCGAGTTCGGCAGTGTCGTGGTACCGGTGGTCGACGGTTACGGGCAGCAGCCGTCGGCGATCGCGGCAGCCGCCCGAGGCGCCTACCACGATCTCGCGGACCTCGGCGCGACCGTGCTCGCGGTGCTGGCCAACCGGGTTCCCGGGGCGATGGCGTTGCCCCGGTTGCCGGTTCCCGCGTACGCCATCCCGGAGGTGCCGAGCGTGTCCGCACCGACGGTGGCGGAGGTGGCGGGCGCGTTGGGTGCCACGCTGCTGGCCGGGGACGAGACCGCGCTCGCCCGCGACGTGCTCGACTACGTCGTCGGCGCGGCGCACGTGCCGACCCTGCTGGAACACCTGACCGAGGGCGCACTGCTGATCATGCCCGGTGACCGGGACGATCTGCTGGTGGCGGCGAGCGCCGCGCACGTGGCCGGGCAGGTGTCGCTGGCCGGGTTGGTGCTCACTCTCGGGGTGCCGCCCGCCCCCCGGGCGATGCGTCTGGTGGAGGCACTGAACGCCCGACTCGCGGTGCTCTCGGTAACCAGCGACAGCTATCACACGGTGGCCGCGTCGAGCCGGATCGAGGGCCGGCCCAGCACCGGGAACCCCCGGAAGGTGGAGGCCGCGCTGGGCGCCTTCGAGGCGCACGTGGACACCGTCGAGCTGGCCGGCCGGCTCCGGGTCAGCCGGTCCGCTCGGGTCACTCCGTTGATGTTCGAGTACGACCTGATCGACCGCGCCCGGGCCGGACGGCGACATCTGGTGCTGCCGGAGGGCACCGAGGAACGGATCCTGCGCGCCACCGAGATCCTGTTGCGCCGGGGAGTCGCCGACCTGACCCTGCTCGGCCGGTCGGACGAGGTGGCCCGGCGGGCCCGGGAGCTGGGGTTGGACATCGGCGAGGCGCGGGTGGTGGACCCGGCGAGCAGCCCATGGCGCGACGAGTTCGCCGAGGCGTACGCGAAGCTGCGCGCGCACCGGGGTGTCACCGCCGAGCTGGCGCACGACATCGTCGCCCAGCCGAACTACTTCGGCACCATGATGGTGTGGGCGGGCCACGCCGACGGCATGGTTTCCGGCGCCACGCACACCACGGCGGCGACCATCCGGCCGGCCTTCGAGATCGTCAAGACCATGCCGGAGGTCTCCGTCGCCTCGAGCGTCTTCTTCATGCTGCTCGCCGATCGGGTGCTGGTCTACGGCGACTGCGCGGTCAATCGTGATCCGGACGCCGCCCAGCTCGCCGACATCGCCATCTCCTCGGCGGACACGGCCGCCCGGTTCGGCATCGAGCCCCGGGTGGCGATGCTGTCGTACTCCACCGGTGCTTCGGGCGCGGGCGAGGACGTGGAGAAGGTGGCGGCGGCCACCGAGTTGGTCCGGCAACGCCGACCCGAACTGGCCGTCGAGGGTCCGATCCAGTACGACGCGGCCATCGACCCGGCCGTGGCGGCCACCAAGCTGCCGGGCAGCGCGGTCGCCGGCCGTGCGACGGTCTTCATCTTTCCCGACCTGAACACCGGCAACAACACGTACAAGGCGGTACAGCGCTCGGCCGGGGCGGTGGCCGTCGGGCCGGTCATGCAGGGCCTGCGCCGGCCGGTGAACGATCTCTCCCGGGGGGCCACCGTGCCGGACATCGTCAACACCGTGGCGATCACCGCCATCCAGGCCGCCGCGCTCGCCGAGGTGCAGCCGTGAGCAAGGTGCTGGTGCTCAACAGCGGATCATCGTCGATCAAGTACCGGCTGTACGACGGCGAGCGCGTACTGGACCGGGGCACCGTGGAACGGATCGGCGAGCCCGGCGGCGGTCCGAGCGACCACACCGGCGCGATCCGGCAGATCCTGGACGGCCTGGACCTGACCGGCCTCACCGTGGTGGGGCACCGGGTGGTGCACGGCGGCCGGCGGTTCACCGCACCGACGCTCGTCGACGACGCGGTACTGGCCGCCATCACCGACCTGGTGCCACTGGCCCCCCTGCACAACCCGGCGAACCTCGCCGGCATCGAGGTGGCCCGCCAGGCCCTGCCGGAGGTACCGCAGGTCGCCGTCTTCGACACCGCGTTCCACCACACGCTGCCCGACTCCGCCGCCACCTACGCCATCGACCGCGCGGTGGCGCAGCGGTACTCGATCCGACGGTACGGCTTCCACGGAACCTCACACGCGTACGTGTCCCGACGCACGGCGGAGCTGCTGGACCGGCCGTACGAGGAGCTCAATACGATCACGTTGCACCTGGGCAACGGCGCCAGCGCGTGCGCGGTGGCCGGCGGGCGAAGCGTCGCCACCTCGATGGGCATGTCGCCGTTGGAGGGCCTGGTGATGGGTACCCGCAGTGGCGACCTCGATCCCACGATCGTGTTCCACCTGCGCCGCGAGGGCGGCCTGGGCGTCGACGAGATCGACGATCTGCTCAACCACCGCAGCGGCCTGCTCGGGCTCAGTGGGGTCAACGACATGCGCGAACTGCTCGCCCGCCGGGCGGCCGGCGACGAGGCCGCGACGCTCGCCTTCGACGTCTACTGCCGCCGGATCACCGGCTACGTGGGGGCGTACTACGCGTTGCTTGGTCGGGTGGACGCGGTCACCTTCACGGCCGGGGTCGGCGAGCACGCGGCACCGGTACGCACGGCGGCGCTGGCCGGACTCGGCCGGCTCGGCATCACGGTCGACCCGGACCGCAACGACGGCCGCGGCGACCGGTTCATCTCACCGGACGGCGCGGAGGTCGCCGTGTGCGTCATCGGCACCGACGAGGAGCGGGAGATCGCCCGCGCCGCCCGGGCCGTGGTCACGGCCCGCGGCTGACGCCCCGACCGGTCAGCCGAAGGCGAGCCAGGTGGCGAGGGCGAGCAGTACCGCGGCGACCACGGCCGCTCCGATGATCAGACCGGTACGCGACGCCGTCTCCGCCGGAGCGGCCTCCGGGTTGGCGAAGGCGCGGAACGCCTCGGTGTTGCCGCTCGGGTCGGTGTAGTTCTCAGCCATGCCGGGAACCTTAGCGAAACTGGTCCAGCCCTCCGTGCCCTGGACCAGGGCCGGGCACAATCGGAGTCATGTCACGTCGTGCTGCCGCTGCTCTGGTCGCCACTGCCCTCGTCGCCAGCGCTCTGGTCGGGTGTTCCGCCGACCGTGAGCCCACCGAAGGGGCGGGAACGCCCACACCGGAGGCCACCGCGACTGCCGCGCCGTCAGCACCGGCGATCCCCGCCGGCAGCGCCCCGGACGGCACCTTCGCGCTCGGCGTACGACAGCTCAAGCTGAACCGCGACGGCGACCGGCCGCTGCCGGTGACGGTCTGGTATCCAGCGACCGGCCGGGCCGGGGGAAAGCCGACAAGTGGTGCCGACGCCGCCGACGGCAAGTTTCCGGTGATCATGTTCAGCCACGGCCTCGGCGGCCGTCCCGACGACTACCAGGCGCTGCTGACCCGATGGGCGTCCGCCGGTTTCGTGGTGGCCGCGCCGACCTTCCCGAAGACCTCCCGCGGCGGGGACGAGCCGAACGTGCTCGACGTGCTCAACCAGCCGGCCGACGTGTCGTACGCGCTGACCCGGGTGCTCGCCCTCGACGCCCGCGACGGTGACCCGCTACGCGGGCGGTTGGCCACCGACCGGGTGGCCGCCGCCGGCCACTCGGCGGGCGGGGTCACCACCATCGGGCTGTTCACCGCCGGCCGCGACGAGCGGCTGGCCGCCGGAATCGTCTTCGCCGGTACCGGCCTGGGGGTGGGCACCGCGTTCGCCGGTGCCGCCGCTCCCCAGCTGTTCGTGCACGGCGAGGCCGACGAGGTGGTGCGGTACGCCGCCGGCAAGGCGGTGTACGACAAGGTGCCGTGGCCCAAGGCGATGCTGAGCCTGCCCGACGGCGACCACGGCCGCGCCCTGCTGCGCGGCGAGGGTGCCGCGCTGCGGGTCGTCGCCGAGACCACCACCGAGTTCCTGCGGTGGACGCTCTACGGCGACGCCGAAGCCCGCAAGCGCATCCCCACCGCCGCCTCCCGCGACGACATCGCCACCCTCGACGACAACCTGTAGGCGGCGCGCGGAACTCACGCGGTGTGGTCGACGACCACCTTGCCGAAGACGTCACCGGAGTGCAGCCGGGCGAACGCGTCGCCGACGCGGCTGAACGGCACCACGCTGTCGACCACGGGACGCACTCCCCGCTCAGCACAGAACGCCAGCAGGGCGGCCAGTTCGTCGGGCGTGCCCATCGAGGTGCCCAGGATCTCCAGTTGCATGGCGAAGACCCGGCGCAGGTTGACGGTGGGCTCGTGGCCGGCGGTCGCACCGGAGACCACGATCCGGGCACCCAGGGCGGCCGACTTCAACGAGTGGTCGAAGGTGGCCGCACCGACCGTCTCGATCACCACGTCCACTCGTTCGGGCAGCCGCGCGCCCGGTTCCACGGCGGTCGCGCCCAACTCGGTGATGCGGTCGCGCTTGGCGGCGTCGCGGCTGGTCGCGTACACCCGCTTGCCCATCGCGGCGGCCAGCACGACGGCCGCGGTGGCCACGCCACCGCCGGCGCCCTGGACCAGGACCGCGTCGGCGTCGTCGACCCGACCCTTGGTGGTGAGCATCCGCCAGGCCGTCAGCCAGGCCGTCGGCAGGCACGCGGCGTCGGTCGCCGGCAGCCCCGCCGGCAACGGCAGCAGGTTCGACCGGGGTACGGCCACCCGCTCCGCGAGCGTGCCGGGGAAGTGCTCGGAGAGGATGGACATCCCGCGCGGGTCGCCCGGTGTCGGCACGACGGGGTACACGACCACCTCGTTGCCGTCCGGGTCCACCCCGGTCGCGTCGCAGCCGAGGATCATCGGCAACTGCTCGGCGCGGAGCCCGACGCCGCGCAGTGACCAGAGGTCGTGGTGGTTGAGCGAGCTGGCCGTGACGCGCAGCGGCACCCAGCCGTCGTCGGGCAGGCTCGGCTCGGGCTGTTCACCGACGGTGAGCGCGGCGAGCGGGTCGGCGTCGTCGAAACGGGAGGCGAAGGCGGCACGCATGATCCGCACCGTAACAAGCTGAGCGCCCGTTAAGAAGGGCCCTGCGCGTGGGTGACAGGGCCCTTCGCACAACTCAGGCGCGGGCCACGCCGTCCCGGCGGGCCGCCTCGGCCACCGCGTCGGCGACCGCCGGTGCCACCCGGGGGTCCAGCGGCGAGGGCACGATGGCCTCGGGCGTGAGCGATTCGGCCACCACGGAGGCGATCGCGTCGGCCGCGGCGACCTTCATGCCGTCGGTGATCCGGCTGGCTCGGGCCTCCAGCGCACCCCGGAACACGCCCGGGAAGGCCAGCACGTTGTTGATTTGATTCGGGTAGTCACTGCGGCCGGTGGCGACCACCGCGACGTGTCGGGCAGCCACCTCCGGATCCACCTCCGGAGTGGGGTTGGCCAGCGCGAACACGATGCCACCCGGGGCCATGCCGGCGACCGCCCGTTCCGGGATCAGCCCGCCGGAGACCCCGATCAGCACGTCGGCGTCGCGCAGCGCCTCGGTGACGTCGCCGTGCCGGCCGTCGGCGTTCGTCAGTTCGGCGAGTTCGGCCTTCGTCCCCGTGAGGCCGGTGCGTTGCCGGGAGATGATGCCCCGGGAGTCGCAGACCACCACCCGCTCCGGGTCCACGCCACCGGCCACCAGCATCCTGGTCACCGCCACGCCGGCCGCTCCCGCGCCACTGACGGCCACCCGCAGGTCGCCGAGCTTGCGGTTGAGCAGCGTCGCGGCGTTGCGCAACGCGGCCAGCACGACGATCGCGGTGCCGTGCTGGTCGTCGTGGAAGACGGGGATGTCCAGCGCCTCGTCGAGTCGCCGCTCCACCTCGAAGCAGCGGGGAGCGCTGATGTCCTCCAGGTTGATGCCGCCGAACGACGGCGCGAGCGCGGTGACCACCGCGACGATCTCGTCGACGTCCTGGGTCGCCAGGCAGACCGGTACCGCGTCGACCCCACCGAACTGCTTGAACAGCACGGCCTTGCCCTCCATCACGGGCAGCGCGGCGCTCGGGCCGATGTTGCCGAGACCGAGTACGGCCGAGCCGTCGGTGACGACCGCGACGGCGCGCGAGGCCCAGGTGTAGTCGTGGGCGAGGGTCGGGTCGGCGGCGATCGCCTCGCAGACCCGGGCCACACCCGGGGTGTACGCGAGGGACAGGTCGTCCCGGCTGGTCAGCGGCACGGTCGAGACGACGGCCATCTTGCCGCCGCGGTGCAGTTGGAAGACGGGATCAGCAGGGTCCACGGTGGACGAAGACATGGTGACTCCAGAAGAATCGAGCAACTGGGCCGGCCGGTCGGGCGCACGGTGAGGCGAGCGAGCGGCGGCGGTGCGGGGGGTCACCCGGGCACTTCCGAGCATAGTCACGCCCGAGGGTCCAGTATGTGAGCAGGTTCATAACGGTCTTGGCGGCACCCGGCCGGGTCGGGGCCAGTACCGGGCCACCACCCGGCCGCACACGTCTGCCACTCCGTACGCGCGGGAGTCGTCGGTGACCAGGCCGTTGTCACCGGCCAGCCACCAGCCGCCGTCGACGGGGCGGACCGCCCGCTTGACCACCAGCAGGTCCGGTCGGCTGCGGAACACCGCGATCACCACGTCACCGGGCCGGGTCGCCCGGCCGCCCCGGCGCACCAGTACCGCGTCGCCGTGGCGCAGCGTGGGTGCCATGGACGGTCCGGTCACCAGCACGGCCGACAGCGGCCACCGCAGCCGGGGGGCGGGCACGGGTTTCACCTCCAGCGGCCTCGGGGACCACCGTCCAGGAGTAATGTCGTCTTGGATCATCGCAAACTTCCCATGGAGGATCCCGATGCGACTTCCACGCATCCTTGCGCCCCGCGTGAGCGCCAGCGCCCACTGTGACCTGCCCTGCGGTGTCTACGACCCCGCGCAGGCCCGCATCGAGGCCGAGTCGGTGAAAATGATCTGCGAGAAGTACCAGGCCAACACCGACCCGGAGTTCCGCACCAGGGCCATCCTGATCAAGGAGCAGCGGGCCGAACTGGTCAAGCACCACCTCTGGGTGCTGTGGACCGACTACTTCAAGCCCCCGCACTTCGAGAAGTACCCGCACCTGCACCAGCTCTTCAACGAGGCCACCAAGCTCGCCGGGGCGGCCGGCGCCAAGGGTGCCACCGACCCGACCAAGGCGGACGAGCTGCTCCAGAAGATCGACGAGATCTCCAAGATCTTCTGGGAGACCAAGCAGGCGTGACCTCGCCCGCGGACGGCACCTGAGGTTGATTCATCGCGTCGGCGGTCGACGTGTCCCTCGCGGACGCGTCGACCGCCGACGCGTTGGTCCTCGGCCTCGCTCCCGTACGGCTCTCCGCTGTGGTTCACCCGTGCCGCTCGAACGCCGCGCTGAGGCGTCGTCAACCGTTTGGCGGCCCGAGCGGGTAGAGTCCCCGACCGGGGGGATGAGTGGTGACTCAACTGACCGGCCAGCCGACGACCGATGACGACATCGTGCACCTCACCGTGCCCGCGGACGGCGGCTATCTGAGCGTTCTCCGTACCGCCACCGCCGGCCTCGCGGCCCGTCTCCAGTTCGCCCTGGACGAGATCGAGGACCTGCGCATCGCGGTCGACGAGGCGTGCGCGATGTTGCTCGCCATCGCCGCCGCGGATGCCGAACTGGACTGCCGCTTCTCGGTCACCGAGGACGCGCTGACCGTCGAGGTGACCGTGCCGACGGTGCCCGGTGCCCGGCTGCCGGCGGAGTCGTCGTTCGCGTGGAAGGTGCTCACCGCGCTGACCACCTCGGCGGGGGCGCGAGCGGCCGACGGCCGGGCGACCATCTCGCTGCTCACCCGGCGCGCCTCCGGTTGGTGACCGGGGGGTCCCGGTCAGGTCACTCGAAGCCCAGAGCGCGGGTGGTCGGCGGGCTCACCAGCAACCAGGTGACGCCGACGCCGAGCGCGATCAGCGGCACGCCGAGCCAGCCGAGCCCGCCCTGGATCATGAACCAGCCGATCGGCAACAGCATGAGCTGAAGCACGATGGCCGGCGCGCGGGCACCGGCCCGCCGGCGCAGCAGTGCGCCGCCCAGCGCCCAGAGGGCAGCCGCGGCACCGATGGCGAAGGCCGTCACCAACAGCGCCGACGTCAGGTCGGTGGTGGTGGCGGTCAGATCCGCGAAGATCAGCCAGGCGGCGACCAGCCCGACGGCGACCGCCTGGCCGCGCAGTAGCCGGACCGCCCAACGCAGCGTGACGGGGGCCGGGTCGGAGTCGATGGTCACGCGGTCACGATACCGGTGGCGGTGCGGGGTATTGTGCCGCCCATGCGGGCCGTCCTGCTGGTCAATCCGAAGGCCACCACCACCAGTGAGCGTGCGCGTGACGTCCTCGTCCGAGCGCTGCGCAGCGAGGTCGACCTCTCCGTGCGGTACACCCGCCAGCGCGGCCACGCCACCACGCTGGCCCGGGAGGCCGCCGAGGAGGGCGTCGACGCGGTGGTCACCCTCGGTGGCGACGGCACGGTGAACGAGGTGGTCAACGGCCTGATGACCGCGACCACCGCCGGTGGTGCCGAACCGACCGCCGACCGGCTGCCGGCCCTGGCCACCGTGCCGGGCGGTTCGACGAACGTCTTCGCGCGGGCGCTCGGCCTGCCCCGGGAATGGCCGGAAGGCGCCAGCATGATCATGGAGGGACTGCGGCTGGGCCGGCGCCGCACGATCGGCCTCGGCCGGGCCGACGACCGCTACTTCACGTTCTGTGCCGGCTTCGGGCTCGACGCGTCGGTGATCCACCGGGTCGAGGAGGCGCGCCGCCGGGGCCGGGTCTCCTCCCCCTCGCTCTATTTCCGCGCCTTCAGCGCGCAGTTCCTACTGGGCAGCGAGCGCCGGCATCCGGCGATCCAGTTGGAGCGCCCGGGCGAGGCGACCGAGGGTGAGCTGGCCACGATCATCGTGCAGAACACCGCCCCGTGGACGTACGTCGGGGACCGAGAGGTCAACCCGAATCCGGCCGCGTCGTTCGACCTGGGGCTCGACGTGCTGGCCCTGCGCCAGCTAGGCGTCGCCAGCACGACACGCACCGTGACGCAATTCTTCTCGCCGACGCCCGATCCGCGCGGTCGCCAGGTGCTGCGGCTGCACGACGTGGCCGAGTTCACGCTGGTCGCGAGCCGTCCGCAGGCGTTCCAGCTCGACGGCGACTATCTTGGCGAGCGGGAAAAAGTCAGATTCACAAGCGTTCCCGCCGCACTCAGAGTAATCTGTTAGGTCTCCGGTACCACCGGGGTGAGGTGGTCGGCGGCAACCCCCGGCGCGACGACTGCGACACCCGGGACGGATGCCGGAAATGTCAGCAATGTTCGGCGGACTGTACTATATTGATCCTCGACTGTGGTACGACGGGTAGCCGGAGAGATCTGGAACCCGGACAAATGGGTTGTGGGCTTGCTCACCGTCCGGAGTTTTTCCGAGCGTCACCCTTGACATCGCGTGAGTTCGTGAAAGTATTCACAAGCAAACTTGAGTTACCGGGACATTGCCTGGACATGCTCGGCACGTTGAGCTTTTCCAGCAGGCCCCCGGGGCCAACAGCCTGCTCACGCACTGCCGAAATGGCGGACGCGAACCGTCACCGTCGGCAATGCGGATGCATATAGGAAAAGCACCAACAAGCAACATCTGCCACCCATCCAGAATGAGGAGTGTTGCCGCCATGGACTGGCGTCACCATGCTGTCTGCCGCGACGAGGACCCGGAGCTGTTCTTCCCGATCGGGACGTCCGGTCCGGCTCTCCTGCAGGTCGAGCAGGCCAAGGCCGTCTGCCGGCGCTGCTCCGTGACCGACCAGTGCCTGCAGTGGGCGCTGGAATCCGGTCAGGACGCTGGCGTCTGGGGCGGGATGAGCGAGGAGGAGCGGCGCGCCGTCAAGCGTCGCGGCGGCCTCCGGGTGCTGCGCGCTCACTCCGCCTGACCACCACACACGTACGAAGCGAGACGCCCCGGCCGGCCAAGCCCGCCGGGGCGTTCTGCTGCCCGCTCATGATCCCCACAACTTCTCTGACAGTGCTGGGTCGACGGGAAATGAGGCCGCAACAACCCTGAAGTTGCACGGCCCCCGAGCAGCAGAGAGTCGTCAGGTGGGAGTGGTTCGGCGGAGGATCAGGTCCACCAGGTCCGGCGCGTCGGTCAACGGGGACGCCACGGCGATCGCGCCAGCCGCCCGGGCAGACGCCGTCACCGCATCGTGGAACAGCCCGGGGGCCAGGAAATAGGCGGCGACGGCCACCCGTCGCGCGCCAGCCGCCCGGAGCCGGGTCACCGCCGCGCCGGCATCCGGCGGTGCCGCCGAGGCGTACGACACCCGGGCCGGAAGGTTCAGGGCCGCGCCCAACGCGGCGGCCACCCGGCCGACAGATCCGCGCGCCGCGGCGTCCCTGGTTCCCGCGGCAGCCAGCACCACAGCGTCACACGCCCCCGGCTCCGCCTCGTCCAGCCGTCGCCGCAGCCCGGCCAGCAGCGCCGGGTCCACCTCGCCCCCCACCGGCCCGAGCACGTCGGTGACCCGCACCTGGATCGGTGGCCCGGCTCGCTGGGCCGCTGCCACGGCCGCCGGGATGTCGACCCGACGGTGGTACGCGGCGGTCAGCAGCAGCGGCACCAGAACCGCCCGGGAATGCCCGGCCGTGGCCAGCCCCTGTAGCGCCTCGGTCGGGCCGGGCTCGGTGTGGTCGAGCCAACTCGCCAACACCGGCGCACCCGGGCGGGCGGCGGCGACCGCCCGAGCCAGTGCCCTGGTCGCGCCGGCCGCGCGCGGATCGCGGCTGCCATGGGCGACCAGCAGCAGCGGCTCGCCAACCGGCCCGGAAGCACCAACCGAACCCGGCGCGCCGGCCGGCCGGGGGTCGCTCGGCCCGATCGGGCCGGCGCCTCCGCTCAGACGTGCAGCCCGCACTCGGTCTTCTCGAACATCGCCCAGCGACCGGCCCGGGGGTCCTCACCGGCTCCGGTCCGCCGGGTGCACGGCCAGCAGCCGATCGAGCCGTAGCCACGCCGGAACAGCTCGTTGACCGGCACGTTCCACCTCGCGATGTACGCGTCGACGTCCGCCTGCGTCCAGGCCGCGATCGGATTGACCTTCACCTTGCCCCGCCGCGCGTCGAAGGTGACCACCGGCGTGTTGGCGCGGGTCGGCGACTCGTCGCGACGCAGGCCGGCGGCCCACGCGTCATAGTCGGTGAGCGCCCGCTCCAGCGGCTCCACCTTGCGCAGCTGGCAGCATTCGTCCGGGGACCTGTTGAACAGCCGCGGTCCGTACTGGCCATCCTGTTGACCGACGGTCAGTCGTGGCCGGATGGAACGGACGTTCACCGGGAGGGTGCGGGCCACCTCGTCGCGGACCGCGAGGGTCTCCGGGAAGTGCAGCCCGGTGTCGAGGAAGACCACGTCCACCCCGGGTGCGACCCGGGAGACCAGGTGGGCGAGGACGGCGTCGGCCATCGAGCTGGTCACGCAGAACCGGTCCCCGAAGGTTTCCGCCGCCCACCGCGCGATTTCCGGCGCGGGCGCGCCCTCCAGCTCCCGGCCGGCCCGCTCGGCGAGCGCCCGCAGCTCGTCCGGGTCGCGTCGGGACGGATCGGCGGTGGCCACGGCGGTGGTGCCGACCAGGCCCAGGCCGGCGGCGGAGACCAGGGCGCTCACCGGGTCACCGCCCGGGAGAGCAGGCCACTGAACCGGACCGTGAAGACCCGCGCACAGGCGTGGCACTCCCATGCGCCATGCCCGGTCTCGCTCGGCCGCAGATCCTCCTCGCCGCAGTACGGGCAGTACAGCGGCACGGAACGAGTCTCACCACTCATCGCAGTTCCTCCTCGTCGACCCGAATCACCCAGTTGGCGAACGTCTCACCCTCGGTCCGGCCGGCCAGGTAGCGCTCGGCCAGCCGCTCGACGTACCCGGGCAGCTCCTCGGCGGTCGTCTTCAGGCCGCGCAGCTTGCGCCCGAAGCCGGCGGTGCGACCCTCGGCCATGCCGAGCCCACCGCCGAGATGCACCTGGAAGCCCTCCACCTGGCGGCCGTCCGGCCCGGTCACCAACTGCCCCTTGAGGCCGATGTCGGCGACCTGGGTGCGGGCGCAGGCGTTGGGGCAACCGTTGATGTGGATGGAGATGTCCGCGTCGAAGTCGCGCAGTCGCTGCTCCAACCGGGCCACCAGTTCCTCGCCACGCGCCTTGGTCTCGACGATGGCGAGCTTGCAGTACTCGATGCCGGTGCAGGCCATGGTGCCGCGCCGCCAAGCCGACGGCTGGGCCTCCAGGCCGATCTCCCGCAGGCCGGCGACCAGCGACTCCGTCCGCTCCGGCGGCACGTCGAGCACCAGCAGCTTCTGGTACGGGGTCAGGCGCACCCGCTCGCTGCCGTGCGCCTCGACCACGTCCGCGAGCCGGGCGAGCTGGGTGCCGGAGACCCGCCCGACTACCGGAGCGGCGCCGACGTAGTTACGGCCGTCGCGCTGCCGGTGCACGCCGATGTGGTCGATCGGCCGCTCCGGCAGTTTCGGTGCGGGGCCGTCGAGCAGCGTCCGGCCGAGGTACTCCTTCTCCAGCACCTCCCGGAACTTCGCCACCCCCCAGTCGGCCACCAGGAACTTCAGCCGGGCGCGGTGGCGCAGCCGGCGGTAGCCGTAGTCACGGAAGATGCCCACCACGCCGGCCCAGACGTCGGGTACCTCGGACAGCGGAACCCAGACGCCGAGGCGCTGGGCCAACATCGGGTTGGTGGACAGCCCGCCACCGACCCACAGGTCGAAGCCCGGGCCGTGCTCCGGGTGGTCGACACCGAGGAAGGCGATGTCGTTCGCCTCGTACGGGGTGTCCACCAGCCAGGAGATCGAGGACTTGAACTTGCGCGGCAGGTTGGAGAACTGCTTGTCGCCGACGTACCGCTTGACGATCTCGTCGATGGCGGAGGTGGGGTCGATCCGCTCGGCCTCGGCCACCCCGGCCACCGGGCTGCCCAGCACGATCCGGGGACAGTCGCCGCACGCCTCGGTGGTCTGCAACCCGACCGACTCCAGCCGCCGCCAGATCTCCGGCATGTCCTCGACCCGGATCCAGTGGTACTGGATGTTCTGCCGGTCGGTGATGTCCGCGGTGTCCCGGGCGAACTCCCGCGAGATCTCGGCGATGGTGCGCAGCTGGGTCAGGTCGAGCTGGCCGCCGTCGACGCGTACCCGCAGCATGAAGAACTCGTCTTCCAGCTCGTGCGGCTCCAGCACAGCGGTACGACCGCCGTCGATGCCCGCCTTCCGCTGGGTGTACAGGCCCCACCACCGGAACCGCCCGCGCAGGTCCTGCGGGTCGATCGAGGCGAAGCCACGGTGGGCGTAGATGTTCTCGATGCGCGCCCGGACGTTCAGCGGATCGTCGTCCTTCTTGATCCGCTCGTTGGGGTTGAGCGGCTCTCGATGCCCGAGCGCCCACTGGCCCTCACCGCGGGGGCGCCGGGGCGCCCGCGGCGGGCGGGCCGGAATCTCGCTGACTGCCATCGCGGCGTCCTCCGTTGTCTGCTGCGCCTCGGTGGGGCTGAGCGCGCGACGACCGGTTCCCGGAGGGACCGTGGACAGCGATGTCTCTGCACGGCCGGCGCGCTGCGTGCCCGAGGCAGGGATGGTCGGGCGTCGTCAGTGAGCCGGACAGATGGCGCTGCGCACGCGGCCGTAATCAACGTGGCGTCGAGCCACGAAGCGGCGCACGACAGCGGCAGTCATAACCGTCATGCTGCCACACCTCCGCCGGGGCGGCCAATGGTCGCGTGCGCGATCCCACATCACGGGCGGTCGCTGCCGGCTCCCCCGAGCGTCACCGTGTGGCAGGCTCGCAATGTGGGCGATTTGTCCGACAAGTCGATCCCGGTTGCCGGAATCGGCGTCCGGCTCAGCGGCGGGCGGCTGCGCGCGGTGCCGGTGTGGCTGGTACCGGCGACGGTCACCCTGCTGGCGACGCTTGCCGGCCTGGACTCCGCCCAGCCCTGGCGCGACGAGCTGGCGACCTGGAGTGCGGCGACCCGAGGTCTGGCCGGCCTGTTCCGACTGGCCGGCACCATCGACGCCGCCACCGGCCCCTACTACCTGCTCATGCACGCCTGGCTGGCGCTGGCCGGCGACTCGGTGGCCGCCCTGCGCCTGCCCTCCGCCCTGGCCATGGCCGCGACCGCCGGGCTGATCGCGGTACTCGGACACCGGCTGTGGGACACCCGCGTCGGAACCCTCGCCGGCCTGCTGTTCGCGGTGCTGCCCGGCACCTCCCGGTACGGCCAGGAGGCGCGGCCGTACGCCCTGGCCGGCGCGCTCGCGGTGCTGAGCACGCTGCTGCTGGTCGACGCGCTGCGCCGGCCAAGCCGGTGGCGCTGGGTCGGCTACGCGGCGGCCACCATCGCCCTCGGGCTCACCCACCTGGTGGCCCTCACCCTGCTCGCCGCCCACGCGGTCGCCGTGCTGACCGGAAGTGTCCGGACCGGTCCCACCGCCGGTGGCGGCGTCGAGGGCCGGGCCGGCGGGTCCGGCGGTGGCGGGAAGCGCGGGGCGCCGGACCGGCTGCTCGGGTACTGGTTGGCCACCGTGGTGGTGGCGGTGGCGGTGGCGCCGCTGGCTCTGGTGGCCCAGGGCCAGCGGGCCCGGCAGCTCGACTGGGTGGACGCCGCCCGGCCCGGCGACCTGGCGGCGCTGGCCGGCGGGGTGACGCAGAGCGGTGTGGTCGGCGGCGTGCTGCTCGGACTCGCCGCGCTCGGCGCGGCCCGGGCGGGCCGCCGGGGGCTGCTGCCGGTGAGCTGCGTCCTGGTGCCGGTGCTGCTGCTCTTTCTCGCCGGGCTGGTCGTCCCCATCTGGGTGCCCCGCTACCTGGTCTTCGTGGTGCCCTTCGGCTGCCTGCTGGCCGGCGCGGCACTCGCCTCCGCCCGGCTGCCCGCCGCGCTCGCGGTGGTGGCGCTGACCGGCCTGCTCGGCCTGCCCGACCAGGCCGCGCTACGCCGCACCCACGAGTGGCCACGCAGCGCGACCGTGGACTACCGGGCGGTGGCCGAGATCGTCGGCAGCGATCGGCAGCCCGGTGACGCGGTGGTCTACTCGCCGCGCGACAGCTGGCTCTTTCTCGACCTCGGCCTGCGCTATCACCTCGGCGGCCGGACCCCGCAGGACGCGCTGCTGGTCGAGGGACAGGACCGCCGGGGTGACCTGTGGGCCACCGAGTGCGGCCGGCCGGCGGAGTGCCTGGACAATGTCGACCGGGTCTGGCTGGTGCTGGCCGGACGACGAGCCGAGCCACTGGCCGCCGTGCCCGGCGCCAAGGGCGACGCGCTCCGCGACCGCTTCGCGGTGGCCCGGGTGTGGCCACGGCCCGGCATCACGCTCGCGCTGCTCACCCGACGCGGCTGAGCATCGACTCCCCCGCTCCCGACAGGTGACTCATCGGCACCGGAACCGTCGGGGCGGCGGGCAGGAGGTCACCCGCCGCTGCGGCCCTCGGGGGCGCTGCGGGCCAACGGAAGGGCCAGGAAGGCCTCCGTGCCGCCGTCGGCGCCGGGACGCAACTCGATGGTGCCGCGCAGCTCTCCGGTGACGAGCGCCCGGACGATCTGCAACCCGAGCTTGGCGCCGCCCTCGGCGTCGAATCCCGCCGGCAGGCCCCGACCGTTGTCCGTCACGGTGACGTTGAGCATCCGGCGGAGCCGGTGTGCCGAGACCACCACCTCGGGCTTCGGCGGGCCGGCGGGCGCCGGCGCGTCGTCGTCGGCCGGCGGGAAGCCGTGTTCGACGGCGTTGAGCAGCAGCTCGTTGAGGACCATCACCAGCGAGGTGGCGATCTCCGCCGGCAGCACGCCGAAGGTGCCGGTACGGCGCATCGCGACGCTCACCTCGGTCGCCGCCACCTCGGTCGCCGCGTTCGCCACCCGGTCGACGATGCCGTCGAACTCCACCGCCTCGTCGCTGGACATGGCGAGCGTCTCGTGCACCAGCGCGATCGACGCCACCCGGCGTACCGACTCCTCCAGTGCCACCCGCGCCTCCGGCATGGCCACCCGGCGGGCCTGGAGGCGCAGCAGCGCCGCCACCGTCTGCAGGTTGTTCTTCACCCGGTGGTGGATCTCCCGGATGGTGGCGTCCTTGGTGATCAACGCGCGGTCGCGTCGGCGGACCTCGGTGATGTCGCGGACCAGCACCAGCGCACCGATCGGCACGCCGGCGGGCATCAGCGGCAGGGCCCGGGTGAGCATGGTCGCCCCCCGCGCGTCGATCTCCCGACGGGGCGGCGCCTCGCCGCGCAGCGCGGCGAGGATGCCGTTGGCGGCGTCGGTGCCGTCCAGGGGATCGCCGGCCAGCCGCCGGTGCAGTGCCGCGAGATCCTCGCCGACCAGGAGTGAGGCGTGACCCAGGCGCCGGTACGCCGACTGCGCATTGGGGCTGGCGTAGGTGACCTTGCCGCCGGCGTCCAGCCGCACCAGCCCGTCACCGACCCGGGGTGCCGAGGTGGTCTCGCCCGGATGCCGGGGCGGTGGGAAGGTGCCGTCGGCGATCATCTGCGCCAGGTCGTCGGCGGTGGTCAGGTAGTTGAGCTCCAACTGGCTGGGGGTACGCGCGGTGGAGAGGTTGGTGTCCCGGCCCACCACGGCGATCACCTCGCCGGACTCACCGTCGGCCGTACGCAGCCGGACCGGGATCGCCTCGTGCCGGGCGGGCACGTCGCCGTACCAGACCGGGTCGCCCTCCCGCCAGATGCGCCCCTGCCCGTAGGCGACCTCCAGGTGCGCCACCTCCGGGCCGCCGACGATCCGTCCCACCTGATCGTCCTGGTACGCGGTGGGCGCGGTGGTCGGGCGCACCTGGGCCACGCAGAGAAAGCTGCCCTCACCGTCCACCGGAACCCAGAGCAGCAGGTCGGCGAAGGAGAGGTCGGACAGCAACTGCCAGTCACCGGCGATGCGGTGCAGGTGGTCGATGTCGACCCGGCGCAGGCGGGTGTGCTCCTCGGCGAGATCGCGCAGCGTTGACACGCCGACCAGCGTGCCACGCCGGCGGTCACATCGTCGCGGTGACCTTCTTCAACCCGCGCGGCGCGTCCGGATCCTCCCCCCGGGTCAGGGCGAGCGCCAGCGCCAGCCGCTGCAACGGCAGGATGTCCAGTAGCGGGGCGTACCGCTCGTCGACCTCGGGCACCGCGAGGCGGGTCGCTCCGTCGATCGCGGCGGAGCCGACCACCACCACGTCGGCGCGGCGTTCACCGAGCCGGGGCAGCACCTCGCCCATCGACCGTCCGCCCGGCCCCGAGCCGACCACCGCCAGCACCGGCACGTCCGGGTCGGTCATGGCCAGCGGGCCGTGCAGCAGGTCGGCGCCGGAGAACGCCAGCGCCGGCAGGTAGGACGTCTCCATCAGCTTCAGCGCCGCCTCCCGGGCGGTCGGGTACGCGTACCCCCGGCCGGTGGTGACGATCTGGGCGGCGAAGCGGTAGCGCGGCGCGAGCTGTGCCGCGACGGGGTCGGTGAGGGTACGGGCGGCCAACTCGGGCAGGTCGGCCAGCGCCCGGCGCTCCTCGGCGGGCAGCGCGCCGTCACCGGCCCGGATCCCCTCCACCAGCATCAGCAGGGCGAGCAGCTCGGCCGTGTAGGTCTTGGTGGCGGCCACCGCCCGCTCGTGCCCGGCCGCGATGTCGACGGCGAGTTCGGCGGTCGTCGCCAACGGGGAGTCCGGTGCGTTGGTGACGGCCAGGGTGAGGGCACCGGAGTCGCGGGCTACCCGGAGCACCTCCGTCAGGTCGGGGGATCCGCCGCTCTGACTGACCCCGACCACCAGGGCGTCGGAGAGGTCCGGCCGGGCGCCGAAGAGGGTGACCGCGCTCGGCGAGGCCAGGCCGGCGGGCAGGCCGAGGCGGATCTCACTGAGGTAGGCGCCGTACAGCGCGGCGTGGTCCGAGGTGCCGCGTGCGGTGAACACCACGTGTCGGGGTCGGCGCTCGGCGATGGCCGCGGCCACCCGGGCGATGGGGGTGGCGTGCTGGGTGGAGAGCAGTCGCTCGTAGCCGGCCGGCTGCTCGTCGATGTCGGCGGTCATGCCGCTGCCTGGGCGCGTCACGGAAACTCCTCCCCTGCGCGATATCCGCGCGTTTGCTGCTCAGTCTTGCATCTTTGATCCGGTCTGAGCAATCAAATGAGCAGTAGTGCGCAGTGGATCACCAAAACTGGGGTTCGTCACCTACGCTGACCCGACCTCACCGAGCAGCCGGGACCAACGAGTGAGAGGACCACGTGGCCGAGGGAACGGACGACCGGGCGCTGCCGGCGACGGAGGAACTGATCCTGGCCCGGCGGGCCCTGGACTCCGGCGAGCTGACGCATGCCGCCGAGCACGTCGCGGCGGCGCTGGCCCGGGCACCGACGCTGCCCGAGGTGCACGAGACCCTCGCCCGGCTGGCCGCCGCCAGCGGCGACGGCGGGATCGACCTGTTCCCGTTGCAGCACCACACGTTCGTCGGCGCCGTGGTCGCCCGGGCACACCTGCTCGCCGCCGCCGGCCGACCGGCCGAGGGCCTCGATCTGCTGGTCGCGGCCACCGCCCACGCACCGGGGGCGGACTGGGCGGGCGTGCCCTGGGTGACCTCGCCCGAGCTGGCCGAGCGTCTCGGACCCGAGCAGGCCGCCCGGGTGCTGATGCAGGTCTGCGCCGCCGTGCCCGACCCGGTCGCGCCACCGAACCGGGCCGCCCTGTCGCCGTATCTGACGTTCGCCCGCAACGCGATCACCGTCCACCCGGAGCACGCACTGCTGCTGGGCACCGCGTCCGCGCTGGCCCGGCGGGTGGAGGAGGTTCCGCTCGCGGTCCGCTGGGCCAGCCGGGGCGTACGGGCGGTGCCGTCGAAGATGGGCGAGGTGTGGCTCGGGTACGCGCTACGCAGCGCCGGCCGGACCCGGGAGGCGCTCGCCGCGTTGCGTCGCGCCGTCGAGCACGACCCGGACGACCTCGCGGTGTACGCCGACATCGCCGGCACCCTGGCCGACCACGGCCGGCTCGAGGAGGCGCTCAGGTGGATCGAGCGCGCCCTGGCCCGCAACCCGTCCTTCGACTGCGCGGTGCACACGGCGCACCGCCTGCGGTTCCAGCGGGATGGTGCGGTGCGACACCTGGTGGCGCTGGCGGACTTCGTCCGCGACCACCCGGACGACTCGCACGAACACGGCGACCTGGCTGAATGCTGCCGCGGACGTCCCTGGCTGGGTCAGGTGACGCCGGCACCACCGGCGACCGGGACCGCCGCGACGCTCGGGCGAGCCGGCACCCTGCCCGTCGACGGGTCGGAGCCGACGATGGCGTCGCGTCCCACGTCGCCGCCGTCCGCGGAGGCCGCCCGCCGCCTGCGCCAACTCGCCCACCCCGCCTGGCCGCACCCACCGGCGGCCTACGACGCGGCGGTCGGCCTGGCCACGCTCGACCTGGCCGACCTGCTCGGCCTGCTGGCCCATCCGCCCGAGACGCCGCAGACCGCGCTCGGGCGGGTGCTCGCCGGTCAGGACCCGGCGCTGTGGGTGCGCTGCGTGCAGGTCTGGACCTGCCTCGGGCTGCTGCACCACCGCACCGATGAGCCGTGGCCCGAATCCACCCGGCGACGGGTACTCGTGGAGCTGGCGCACGAGGTGCCGGAGGTCGCCGAGGCGGCCCTGTTCGCCCTGGTGACCGCCGCCTGGGTCGATCCGTCGGTCCGCACCGACGTGGCCGCGCTGGTCACCGAGCGGCTGGCGGCGGTGGCCACGGCGGTCCGGCACCATCCGGTGCCCAACGCGGCCTCGCTGGCACATCTGGCGCTGGCCACCCCAGACCTCGATCCGGAGACCATCGCCACCGCGCGGACGCTGGCCGGAGTGACCGCCCGCAAGCGCCGTGGCACCACCCGGGCACTGCGGGCCCTGCTGCGCCGACTGCTCCGTCGATCGGTGTGACGAGTCGCGGGCGGGTGACACCCCCGGCGGGGACGTCCGCCGCCGGGACGCGCCTCCCGGACGCGCCCCGACGGTCCCTGGTCGCCGTCAGACAGCCGGCGCCCGGGCCAACTCGGTCTCGGCCTGCTCCTGCCGACTCGCGTCCGGCTCCGGCTCGTTGCTGGTGCGCAGCGGAATCTCCCGGATGAACCAGGCCAGCACCGGAACCACCGCGGCGAAGAGCACCGCCCAGAGGAACACGTGCGAGATCGCGTCGGCGAGACCGCCGAGCACCACCTCGCGGGCCTGCGCCGGCAGTTCCCGCAACTGCTCGATGTTCATCGCCGCGCCGGCCTCGCCGCCACCGCTGAACGCGCCACCGGCGGCCGAGCCGGCCAGCCGGTTGGCGAAGATGGCGCCGAACAGGGAGATGCCGAACGACCCGCCGATGGAGCGGAAGAAGGTGGCCGCGCCACTGGCCGCCCCCAGATCCTTCTGGGCGACGCTGTTCTGCGCGATCAGCATCGAGGTCTGCATGAGGAAGCCCATGCCGGCACCGAGCACGAGCATGTAGAGCGACGACTGGACCTTGCTGGTGTCCACCGCCAGCAGGCTCAGCAGGGCGAGCCCGGCGGTCATCACCACGCCGCCGACGATCGGGAAGACCCGGTACCGCCCGGTCCGGGTGATCGCCCGGCCGACGACCAGCGAGACCACCAGCATGCCGAACATCAGCGGCAGCAGCAGCAGGCCGGAGTTGGTGGCCGAGGCGCCCTGCACGGTCTGCTGGTACAGGGGCAGGAAGTTCATCGCGCCGAACATCGCGAAGCCGAGCAGGAAGCCGATCACCGAGATGAGGGCGAAGTTCCGGTTGGCGAAGAGCCGCAGCGGCAGGATCGGCTCGGGGACCCGCCGCTCGACGAACCCGAACACCACGAGCGCCGCGACGGCCAGTACGGCGAGGCCGAGGATCTGCGGGCTGGCCCAGGCGTACTCGTTGCCGCCCCAGGTGGTGATCAGCACGATGCCGGTGATGCCGATCGACAGCAGGGCCGCACCGACCCAGTCGATGCGGTGCTCGGTGCGGTACTTGGGCAGGTGCATGGTGGCGATCAGCAGCACCAGCGCCACACCGCCGAGGGGCAGGTTGACGTAGAAGGCCCAGCGCCAGGAGAGGTGATCGGTGATGAAGCCGCCGACCAGCGGGCCGGCGACCATCGCGATCGCCATGATCCCGGCGATCATCCCCTGGTAGCGGCCGCGCTCGCGGGGTGGCACCAGGTCGCCGATGATCGCCATGACGCCGACCATCAGGCCACCGGCGCCCAGACCCTGGACGGCCCGGAAGGCGATCAGCTGGACCATGCCGTCGTCGGCGCCGCCGAGGAAGCCCGATCCGGCCATGCCGCACAGCGCGGAACCGACCAGGAAGATCACCACGGCGGTGAGGAAGACCGCCTTACGGCCGTAGAGGTCGCCGAGCTTGCCCCAGATCGGAGTGGAGACGGTGGTGCCCAGCACGTACGCGGTCACCACCCAGGTGAAGTGGTTGAGCCCGCCGAACTCGCCCACGATGCGCGGCAACGCGGTGCTGACGATCATGTTGTCGAGCATCGCCAGCATCATGGCGATCATCAGACCGAAGAGCACGACCCGGACATTGGGTCGCACGGCGGTCTGGTTCTGCTGGGCCATCGGTAAGCTCTCCCCCCGAGATGCGGCGCACTTACTTGCCGCCCGGCTAGTTACCTTACTAGCCGGACGGTAAGTTGGACAGGTAACGACGGTCAACCGGATTGGCAGGTAGGGGTGAGTCAGAGCACAGGCGGCACCCGCGAGCGGATCAAGGCCGTGGCGCTGGAGCTCTTCACCGAGCAGGGCTACGAGGCGACGTCCCTGCGCGAGGTGGCCGAGCGGCTCGGGGTGACCAAGGCCGCGCTCTACTACCACTTCAAGAGCAAGGACGAGATCGTCTCCAGCGTGGTGGAGGACCGGCTGGAGCGGATGGACGCGCTGATCGCCTGGGCCGAGAGCCAGCCGGCCACGCTGGCCACCCGCAGAGCCGTCATCGAGCGGTACGCCGACGCCATGTTCAGCGGCGAACAGCCCTCGGTGATGCGGTTCTTCGAGCAGAACCAGACGGCGCTGAAGAGCCTGTCCGCCGGCCGGGAACTGCGCGGACGGATGTTCCGGTTAGCCACCGCCGTCTGCCAGGGCGACGACTCTCCCGGCGCCCAGCTCCGTGCCGTGCTGGCCCTGTTCGCCGTGCACAGCAGCTGGTTCGCGGTACGCACACCGGACATCACCGATGCCGAGCGCAAGCAGGTGGCCCTGGAGGTCGCCAACGAACTCCTAACCGCCATCACCTCCCCACCCCCACCCACCCCCCATTAACCCCAGGTTGATCATGAGGTTAGCGGCAAAGTTGGTCTATGAGGCTGCCGCCAACCTCATGATCAACACGGGTCTAGGGGCTCAGGGGAGGGGGAGGCGGAGGGCCAGTAGGTGCACGCCGGGGAGGGGGGTCCAGTCCCGGTCGGGCTGGCGGACGAAACCACGCCGGCGGTAGAGCCGGTGGGCCGGCTCGGCGTGGCCGTCGCGTACGCAGATGGTCACCGCGGTGCAGCCCAGCTCGAGCGCGCGCACGACACACGCCTCGACGAGCGCCGCGCCGGCTCCCCGTCCCTGCGCGGTCGGGTCCACCGCCAGCATCCGGAACTCCGCCTCGCCCGGGGCGCACAACTCGGCGTACCGGGTGCCGGGCAGCACGAAGGTGACCGAGCCGAGCAGGTGACCGCTCGCCGGGTCGACGGCCACCAGCACGTCACCGTGCTCCGCCCGGGCGGAGACGTCGGCCAGCACGTCGGCGTAGCCGGTCTCGCCCTTGAGCTGGCCGTCGGCCTCGTAGGCCGCGACGGTGAGCCGGGCGACCCCGGCGTAGTCGGCCGGCTCGGCCGGACGGATCAGCAGGCCACTCAACCGATCACCGCGATCAGGTCACCGTCCTGCACCACATCGCCCTCGTTGACCGCGAGCTGCTGCACCACGCCGTCGGACTCGGCGATCACGGGGATCTCCATCTTCATCGACTCCAGGATCACCAGGGTGTCCCCCTCGGACACGGTGTCCCCGGCCGACGCGACGACCTTCCAGACGTTCGCCACCATCTCGGCGCGGATCTCCTCGGCCATCTCTGCGGCCCCTTCCTCGCGGCTCCTGCGACGTATCCAATCATGAGCGGACCGCCGGTGGGCGCGGAGCGGCCCCGGCAACGATCCGCCCGTACCGCCGGCACTAGCATCAACGGGTCAGACCCGACGTCGGCGAGGGCGACCGGCTCCGGAGACGGGGGTCGTCCGCAGCCCGATCCGGCCATCACGAGGAGGTCACCATGGCGAAGAAGGCCCGCAAGAAGAAGGCCCGCAAGAAGAGCGCCGCGAACCACGGCAAGCGCCCCAACTCCTGAGCCGGCGGGCGGCTGCCCGCCGCTATCGGACGACGGACGCAACGGTGCCCGGGTCGGAATCGACCCGGGCACCGGCGTGTGTCAGTCGGCCAGTTCGCGCGACTCGGTGGTCTCGAAGACGACGAGTTCGCTGATCCGTACCCGCAGCCGTTCACGCAGCTCGTCCGGCGCGGACTCGTTGCCGCAGCAGCGGGCCACCAGCGCCTTGACCTCTTGCTCGATGCCGTACTCGCGCAGGCAGTGGCCGCACTCGTCGAGATGGTGCCGGATCAACGTCCGCCGCTCCTGCGCGCACTCCAGGTCGAGGTAGAGGTAGACCTCCGCGAGCACCTCACGACAGTCCGTCTCGTGCGGATCTCCACAGCTCACGTCACACCTCCCGGCCGGTGGCGGCGGTCGAACTCCGGGCCGGCTGGGCCGCGGAGAAACCCCGCTCCGCGGCGTACCCCTCAAGCAGCTTGCGCAGATTACGACGTCCACGGTGCAACCGCGACATCACCGTGCCGATCGGCGTGCCCATGATGTCGGCGACCTCCTTGTAGGAGAACCCCTCGACATCGGTCAGGTAGACCGCCAGCCGGAACTCCTCCGGCAACTGCTGGAGGGCCTCCTTGACGTCGCTGTCCGGCAGCCGGTCGAGCGCCTCGGTCTCGGCGGACCGCAGCCCGCTGGAGGTGTGCGACTCCGCCTCGGCCAGCTGCCAGTCGGTGATCTCGTCGGTGGGCGCCTGCACCGGCTGGCGCTGCCGCTTGCGGTACGAGTTGATGTAGGTGTTGGTCAGGATCCGGTAGAGCCAGGCCTTCAGGTTCGTGCCCTGCTCGAACTGGTGGAAGGCGGCGTACGCCTTCAGGTAGGTCTCCTGGACCAGGTCCTCGGCATCCGCCGGGTTACGCGTCATCCGCAGGCCGGCCGCGTACAGCTGATCGACGAATGGCATCGCGTCCCGTTCGAACCGGGCCCTGCGCTCGTCCGTCTTCTCCGTGGTCAACCGCACATCCCCTCGGGTTGGATGCTTCCCCGCCGAGGATACGCGCACCGGCCTTCCGGAAGATTCGGTTCCGACGGGTGTGCCCGTCGCCACCTCGACCGGTGGTACCGCCGCCGGCCAGTTCGGGCCGGCAAGCAGCTGCCTGAGCTGCCGTGCCTCCCGCTCGTCCTGTCCCCGGTTCCGGATCTCGGTCGGCACCGGTCACCCCCTCGCACATTGGTTGTCCGAGGTGTTCAACGCGTGCCGCGGGCCGACACATTCCGGCTCGGGCCCAGGCGTTCCTGGTCCCCGCCCCGGCGGTGCGACCGAAGCTGGGACCAGGAAGGGCCTGGGAGCCCGGTGTCGCCGCCCGGACCGGGCACTGGGACACCATCGGGTGCAACGAAGCGGCGCGGCCGGCGGACACGGCACCGGTGACGTGGTGGCCCGGCGGCGGCCCGGGTGGCGTCAGACATCGGCCCAACCGTGCTCACGCAGCCAGTCCACGGTCGCAGCGGCCGTACCGACGGGGTCACCCCGCAGGTCGTGCCGCTCTCCCGACCGGACCACCACCCGCACCTGCGGGCCCGGCTCCGGCACACCGAAAGGATCCCGGTCCCCGTTCACCACCAGGGTCGGCACACCGGTCACCAGCTCACCGGCCCGGCTCCGTTCCGGTCGACCGGGCGGGTGCAACGGAAAGGCGAGTGCCACCACCCCGGCGGCGCCCACCGCGCGCGCCGTCCGACAGGCCACCCGGGCACCGCTGGAGCGGCCACCCACCACCAGCGGTACGCCGGGCTGCCGCTGCCGCAGCGCCGTCAGCACGACGGACCACGCCTCGTCGAGGTGCCCGGCCGGTGCCGGTGCGCGCCGGCCGGCGACCCGGTACGGCTGGGTCACCCGCGCCACCACCAGCCCGGCGGTCACCGCCGCGTCGCGTAGGGCGATCAGATCCGGGGCGTCGACGCCGCCGCCGGCCCCGTGCCCCAGCACCAGCAGGGCTCGGGGCGGACCGGACGGGTCGTCGGTGTCGACCCGAGCGGGTCCGCGCGGAGTGTCGAGGACGTCATACGGCACCGCCCCATTGAACCCGTTTCGACCGGGACCACGCCCGTCGGTCAGCTCAGCGGCACCAGGGTGAGCAGCCGGTCGCGCACCGGCGGGCCGGGCTCACCGGCGGCGTCGGGATCGGGTTGCACCTCGCTGCGCCAGGCGACGAGCATCGCCCGCCGCTCCCGTGGGGTGGTGCCACCCCAGACGCCGTGACAGTCACCGACCTCGAGCGCCCACGCCAGACAGGAGCCCTGCACGTCGCAACTGCGGCACAGGGCCACCGCCGCGTCGGCCGGCTCGTTCGGCGCCGGAAAGAACGTCTCCGGGTCGACACTCTGACAGGTGCCCCTGGTACGCCAGGCTTCGTCCTGTCGCCGCTCACGCAACGCCCGCAACAGTCGCGGATCACGTCGCGCGGCGGCCACCTCGTGCGGACGGGGCATACGCGCCCGTGTCATCCACCCACCTCCCCCGTGGGACCAGCAACATCGATGGAGATCGTTCACCCGACGCGAACGACACCCATCACCGGCGCTGTGTTCTATCGCATTTGCGTACGCGGGGACAAGACTTCGCCGGGAAGTTGGCAGAACGTTCGAGTCACCTTTCACCCGCAACCGCAGCAAATCACTCGCGACAATGCGCCGGGGCTCGATCAGAAGAGCGTCGGCTCCGCGGGCTCGCCCGGACGGGCCAGTGGCACCCGAGCGGTCAGCCCGGGACCGTCGTTGCGTACATCGCCCACGGCCCGCCCCACCGGCCGCACCTCCAACCCGGCCAGCCAGTCCAGCGGCGGCGGTGCGAGCAGCTCGGCCCGGTCCGCGCCGTCGTCCAACCAGGTCGCCCAACGCTCCGGCGGCAGCAGCAACGGCATCCGGTCGTGCACCTCGGCCAGTTCGCCGACGGCCGCGGTGGTCAGCACGCTGAAGGTCAGCAGCGTCGCGTCCGGGCCGTCCCAGACCGACCAGATGCCGGCGAAGGCGAGCACCGAGCCGTCGCGTGGGGTCATGTAGTAGGGCTGCTTCGCACCGTCCGCCAGCCGCACCCACTCGTACCAGCCGTCGGCGGGTACGAGACACCGGCGGCGGGCGAAGGACGGCGCGTACGCCCGGCTGGTGGCGACGGTCTCGGCCCGCGCGTTGATCATGCGGGCCGCGCCGGCGGGCGACCGGGACCACGGTGGCACCAGACCCCAGCGGCCCCGCGAGAGCGCCCGGTGCCCCGCGGCACCGATGCGGACCAGCGGCACCGGATCGGTCGGCGCGACGTTGTGATCGGCGGCCAGCTCACCCGCGGTCTCGTCGACCGCCTCGAACAGGCCGCTCAGGTCACCGGCGCCGCGGGTCGTGGCGTACCTACCGCACATGCCGCTCACGCTAGCGCGCGCTGCGCCGGGCGGCTGTCCCGCTCACCGGGAGTGGCGGTGACCCTAGCGCCACCGGGACCCCGGCACGGCAGAATGTAACCGTGGGGAATGTGACCGCGACCCGGCCGCTACAGCCGTGGACCGCACCGACGGCCAGTGACCCGGTGTCGGCGTCGCTGCGCCTGCCCGGCTCCAAGTCGATGACCAACCGCGCCCTGGTGCTCAGCGCGCTGGCCGCCGGGCCCTCGACCCTGTCCCGACCGCTGCGGGCCCGGGACACCGAGTTGATGGCCGCCGCGCTGCGGGCGATGGGAGCCCACGTCTCGATCGCCGACGACGAGCGCTGGCTGGTCCGGCCGCACCGGCTGTTCGGCCCGGCCCACGTCGACGTGGGGCTCGCCGGCACGATCATGCGCTTCGTGCCACCGGTGGCGGGGCTGGCCGACGGGCAGGTCACCCTCGACGGTGACCCGCAAGCCCGGACCCGCCCGCTCGGTCCGCTGATCGAGGCGCTGCGCTCGCTCGGCGTACGCGTCGACGCTCCCCCCTCGGGCAGCCTGCCGCTGGTGGTGCTGGGCGCCGGCCGGGTGACCGGCGGCGAGGTCGTGATCGACGCCTCCGCGTCCAGCCAACTGGTCTCCGGGCTGCTGCTCGCCGCCCCCCGCTTCGACCGTGGGCTGGTGGTCCGGCACGTCGGCCCGCCGGTGCCCTCCGCACCGCACCTGCGGATGACCGTGCAGATGCTGCGCGCCGCCGGCGCCGCGGTCGACGACAGCACCCCCGACGTCTGGACGGTCGAGCCCGGACCGTTGACCGGGCGTAGCTGGGAGATCGAGCCGGACCTCTCCGGTGCGGTGCCGTTCTTCGCCGCCGCCATGATCACCGGCGGCGAGGTGACCCTGCGCGGCTGGCCGGCGCGGGGCAGCGCCCAGCCGGTCGAGCGGCTGCGCTCGCTGTTGCAGCAGATGGGGGCGACGGTCACCCTGACCACCGAGGGGCTCGCGGTGCGCGGCACCGGCCCGGTGAAGGGATTGCGCGCCGACCTGTCCGACGTCAGCGAGCTGACCCCGGCGCTCACCGCGCTGGCCATGCTCGCCGACTCGCCGTCGGTCTTCACCGGCGTCAGCCACATCCGTGGCCACGAGACGGACCGGCTGGCCGCCCTGGCGCGGGAGTTCACCGGGCTCGGGGCGGACATCACCGAGTCGGCGGACGGGCTGGAGATCCGGCCCCGACCGCTGCACGGCGGCGTGTTCCGCACCTATCATGATCACCGGATGGCGCACGCGGCGGCGGTGACCGGGCTGGTCGTGCCGGGCGTCGAGCTGGACGACGTGTCGTGTACCTCCAAGACCATGCCCGAGTTCCCGGCACTATGGTCGGCACTGGTGACCGGTAAGAGCTGAGCGGAAGAAGGGTCGGCCCTGGCGACCAGGCGGCGCGAGTACGACGAGGACGACGTCCGGGTCCGGCCCGGCAGGTCCTCCCGCCCGCGTACCCGGACCCGACCCCGGCACGCCGACGCCAAGGACGGTTTCGTCATCGCGGTGGACCGCGGGCGCTACACCTGCGTACTGCCCGGCGCCGGGCCGGACGACCCCACCGTCACCGCCATGCGCGCCCGCGAACTGGGCCGCAAGTCGGTGGTGGTCGGTGACCGGGTCGGGCTGGTCGGCGACACCTCCGGTTCGTCCGGCGCGCTGGCCCGCATCGTCCGGATCGAACCACGGCGGTCCGTGCTGCGGCGCACCGCCGAGGACGACGCCAGCACCGCCGAGGGCCGGTTGGAACGCGTGGTGGTCGCCAACGCCGACCAGCTCGTGATCGTCAGCGCGCTCGCCGATCCGCCGCCGCGCACCGGGTTCATCGACCGCTGCCTGGTCGCCGCGTACGACGCGGACATCGAACCGCTGCTCTGCCTGACCAAGGCCGATCTGGCCGGGCCGGAGACGGTGCTCGACTACTACACCGAGCTGGAACTGCCGTATCTGCTCATCCGCCCGGACTCCCCGTTGGACGCGCTGCGCAGCCTGTTGACCGGCCGGGTCTCGGTGCTCGTCGGTCACTCCGGAGTGGGCAAGTCGACGCTCGTCAACCGCCTGGTGCCGGAGGCCGAACGGGCGGTCGGCACGGTGAGCGCGATCGGTCGGGGGCGGCACACGTCGACGAGCGCGGTGGCGTTGCGGCTGCCCGCGCCACCCGAAGCGCGCCAGGATCCAGGCTGGATCGTGGACACTCCGGGGGTACGCAGTTTCGGGCTGGCCCACGTCTCGGCGGAGAGTCTGCTGCACGGCTTCCCGGACCTGGTCGAGGCCACCGCCGACTGCCCGGCGAACTGCCCGCACACCGCCGACGAGGCCGACTGCGCACTCGACGCCTGGGTGGCGACCGGGCGGGCCGACCCGCGCCGGCTGGCCTCGTACCGCCGGTTGCTCGCCTCCCGTGCCGGGGAGACCGATCCACGGACCGAGCCCGACCCACGCGGGCACCCGGAGTGACCGGGCGGCCCACCACCGAGTGACCGACCCGACCGCGGCACCGCCGGCCCCCGGCGTCGTCCCGGTACCGGCGTCGCTACCGTGTCCGGCATGACCGGGTACGCCGCTGACCTGACCCTCGCCCACCGGCTCGCCGACGCCGCCGACGCCCTGTCGACGGCCCGGTTCCGGGCCCTGGACCTGCGGGTCGAGTCGAAGCCCGACCTGACTCCGGTCTCCGACGCGGACACCGCCGTGGAGCGCGAGATCCGCGCCCTGCTCGCCGAGCACCGGCCCGAGGACGGGCTGCTCGGCGAGGAGTACGGCGCGACGCCGACCGCCGGAGCGCGCCAGTGGGTGGTCGACCCCATCGACGGCACCAAGAACTTCGTCCGGGGCGTGCCGATCTGGGCCACACTCATCGCCCTGCTGGAGGACGGCCGCCCGGTCGCCGGGCTGGTCTCCGCGCCGGCCCTGGGGCGCCGCTGGTGGGCAGCACGGGGCACCGGGGCGTACGCGGGACCGGACGCCTCCCGCGGCGTACCCATCCGGGTTTCCGGGGTGACCCGGCTGGCCGACGCCAGCCTCTGCTACTCGTCGCTGGACGGCTGGGAGAAGGCCGGCCGGCTCGACGCGGTGCTCCAGCTGATGCGGGACACCTGGCGCAGCCGGGCCTACGGCGACTTCTACGGCTACATGCTGTTGGCCGAGGGCGCGCTGGACGTGATGATCGAGCCCGAACTGTCGCTCTGGGACGTGGCGGCACTGGTACCCATCGTGACCGAGGCGGGCGGCACGATCACCGACCTGACCGGCCAGCCGGCCCCGGCCGGGGGCGACAACAGCACCCTGGCCAGCAACGGCGCGCTGCATCCGGACATCCTCCAGCGCCTCGGCAGCCCGCCGCGCATTGACGCCCGGTAACCTCTATCCTCGCCAGGTGGCTACCTCCGGTTGGTGTTTCCTGGCGGCGATGATCGTCGCGTACGGCGTCGCCAACCTGTTGCAGTCGGTCGCCGCCGCCCGCACCACGGTGCACCACACCTTCGATCCCGGGCTGCTGCTGCGCCTGGCCGGGCACCGCACCTACCTGGTCGGGCTGGCCTGTCAGGTGGCCGGTTTCGTCCTGGCCTTCCTGTCCCGGCGGGACCTGCCGCTGTTCCTGGTGCAGGCGAGCGTGGCCGCCGGGCTCGGCGTCACCGCCCTGCTCGGCGTGGTCCTGCTGAAGTGGCGGCTGCCGGTGGCCGAGGTCGCGCTGCTGGTGCTGCTCTTCGCCGGCATCACCGCGCTGGTGCTCGCCGCCCGCCCGGCACCCTCGAAGGCGCTCGGCACCGGGGGCATCGTCGCCCTGCTGCTGGCCCTGGCGGTGATCGCGGTGCTGGGCTTCTTCGCGGTCCGGTTGCACGGCGCGCCGGGGTCGGTGGCGCTCGGGTCGCTGGCCGGGCTGGCCTTCTCCGCCGCCGCGGTGGCGGCCCGCCCACTGGCCTCCGCGCCGGGTTGGGACGCCTTTCTCGGCGACCCGCTGCTCTACCTGCTCGTCGGCCACTCGGTGGTCGGCCAGTTGCTGCTCGGGCTGGCGATGCAGCGCGGCTCCACCACGGCGGCGGTGGCCGCCATGGACGCGGCCGGCGCGGTACCCGCCGCGATCGTCGGGCTGCTGCTGCTCAACGACAAGATCTGGCCGGGCCGGGAATGGCTGGCCGGGATCGGTTTCCTGGTCACCCTGGCCGCTGTCGTCGGGCTCACCCGGTACGCGGAGCCGCAGCACCACCACGCCGTGGCCCGGGAGACCACCCGGGCGGTGGTGGGCCCCCGGCCGCCGCTCGTGCCGCAGCCCGCCGCGGCGGGCTGCGAGGTCGCCACGGCCGGTGGCTCGGGTGATCCGCTGACTCAGGCCGCCTCGACCGGCTTGCGCCGGCCCACCACCCGCTCGTAGAGGCGTTCCAGGGCACTGGCCGTGCGTTCCCAGGTGTAGCTGCACCGCACCCGGTCGACCGCGGCGTGCCCGTACGCGAAGCGGCTGGCGTTGTCGGCGAGCAGCCGACGCAGCGTCATCCCGAGGGTGCGTACGTCGCCCGGTGGCACCAGCTTGCCGGTCACCTCGTCGACCACGGCGTCGGCGATGCCGCCCATGGCATAGCCCACCACCGGGACGCCGCAGGCCATCGCCTCCAGCGACACCCGCCCCGCCGACGAGTAGTGCGGGGTGCAGGCCACCACGTCGGCCGAGCGGTACCAGGTGGCCATCTGCTCGTGCGGCACCGCGCCCACCAGGTGCACCTGCTCGCCGACCCCGGCCCGGTCGGCCAGCTCCCGCAGCCGGCGGGCCTCGGCGTGGTTGGCCAGTCGGTCCGTCGGCGGCCCGCCGGCGATGACCAACTCCGCGTCGCCGACCAGGCGCATCGCCCGGATCAGGTCCTCCTGGCCGTGACCTCGCCCGAGCCCGCCCACCGAGAGGATCCGGGGGCGCTGCTCACGCGGGGCGGCCTCACCGTCGGGATGGAAGCGTTCCGTGTCCACCCCGGTCGGGACCATCGCGACCGAGGCACGTTGCAGGCCCATCCGGGTCAACTCGTCGACCTCGTCGTTGCACTGGGCGACCGCGATGTCCACCGCCCGGGTCAGCGCCCGTTCCAGCGGGATACGGGTGCCCGGTCCGTCGTACTGGGCACCGAGGTGGCGCAGCTGTTCCATCCCGATCGAGTGGAACGTCTGCACCATCGGAATGTCGGTCTCCCGCACGGCGTGCGCGGCGGCCAGGCCCCCGATCCAGTAGTGACCGTGCACCACCTCGGGCGTCCAGTCGCCGGACCACCGGTCGGCCAGCCACTCGCCGTACGCGGACACGTAGGGCACCAGTTCGGCCGTGGGGATCGGCGCGACCGGGCCCACCGGCGCGCGTTCCAGCCGGTAGCCGTCCAGGATGTCGGTCTCGCTGGCCTCGGGGTCGTCCCGACGGATGTACACCCGCACGTCGTGACCTCGCCCGGCCAGTTCGGCCGCGACCCGTGCGATGTGCTGGTAGGTGCCGACGACGGTTCCGTCGCCGAACGGCGGCGCAGCGGCGTGGGCGCAGACAAGGCCGACGCGCATGGGTCACCTCCATGCGTATGGGGCGGTGCTCTCCGGTCAGAGCGTCCCATTAACCGGCCTCCGAAGAGCCGAAACCTCGCAGATCGGGAACACACTCGGCGGCATGACCCGCACCCGACGGGGTACCGATGAGGAATGCCCCTCGCCCGAAACCTCGCCGACGCCACCATCGTCATCACCGGAGCGTCCAGCGGCATCGGCACCGCGACCGCGTACGCCCTGGCGCGTCACGGCAGCACCGTGGTGCTGGCCGCGCGCTCCGAGCCGGCTCTGCGCGAGGTGGCCCGGCACTGTCGTGAGCTGGGCGGTCGCACCCTGGTGGTGCCCACCGACGTGACGGACGCGGACGCGATGCGCCGGCTCGCCGCGACCGCGGTGGCGGAGTTCGGCCGGCTCGACGCCTGGATCAACAACGCCGCCGTCGGCACCATCGGGTTGTTCGACGAGATCCCGGTGGCGGAGTTCCGCCGGGTGCTGGAGGTCAACCTGCTCGGTACGGCGAACGGCATCCGGGCGGCGCTGCCGCACCTCAGCGCGGCCGGTGGCGGCGTCGTGGTCAACAACGCCTCGGTGCTGGCCGAGGTGGCGATGCCGTACCAGTCCCCGTACAACGCCGCCAAACACGCCGTGCGGGGACTGTCCGACACGGTTCGCCAGGAACTACGGGCCACCGGCCGGGGATCGGTCTCGATCTGCACCGTGCTGCCGGCCACCATCGACACCCCGTTCTTCCGGCACGCCGCCAACCACAGCGGCCGGCAGGTGCTGCCGCCACCACCGGTCTATCCGCCGGAGGTGGTCGCGGAGACGATCGTGCGGTTGCTCAGGCGACCCCGCCGGGAGGCGTACGCCGGTGGTGCCGCCCGCCTGATCGGCATGCAGTGGCGGCTGGCGCCGGCACTGGCCGAACGGGTCCTCGGCTGGTACGGCCGGTACACCCAGTTCGGGCCGTCGCCGACGGCCGACACCACCGGCAACGTCTTCCGTGCCGACGCCGCGGCGAGCACCGACGGCGGCTGGCACGGCCGGCGGCGCCAACTGGTCCGGATCTCCGCCGCGTTCGGGCTGGCCGCCGCCGGTACCGCCGTCGGCACCGCCGCCGCGCTGGCCCGGCGGCTGGCCCGCTGAGGACGGGGTGACCTCGCCCGGCCGGGTCGGTTACGGCGGGAGGGCAGCGGGTAGTGGTCAGTCATGCGCGACGACGAGTACCCGACCCCCGTGTCCGATCCCGAGGCCGACGGCCTGCCCGACACCGCCGACGACGACTCGACGGCCGGGGACGACGTGCTGACCGGCCGGGAGGCGGATGGCCCGGCACCGGCTCAGCTGCCCGGTGACCGGACGCCGGTGGCGGTCGACGAGTTCGGCACCACCGCCGAGGAGCAGCTCGACGGGGAGTCGCTGGACTACAAGCTCAGCCGGGAACGGTTCGAGCTGCCGGTCGACGACCCGCTGGCCGGTCCGGTCGATCCGGACATCGCGGCCGAGGCGGACAGCCGGGAGCAGGCGGCGCAGGCGCAGCTCGACGCCGACGTGATCGATCCGGGCCCCACCTCCGACCCGAACTCCCCGGTCTCCCTCTACGACCACGACCGGCTGGGCACCAGTGCGGACGCCACCGTGGGCCGGCTGGTCGAACCGGACGAGGGGGCGCACACCGATCAGGAGACCGATTCGATCGCGTACGACGCGGGGGCCGCCGGTGGCGGAGCCAGCGCCGAGGAACTGGCCGTGCACGAGACCCGGCCGCCGCACTCGGTCTGACCAGCCGGCGCCGGCGTTCAGTCGTCCAGGCCGCGTTCGATCGCGTACCGGGTCAGCTCGACCCGGTTGTGCAGCTGAAGCTTGCCGAGCGTGTTCTGCACGTGGTTCTGCACCGTACGGTGCGACAGCCCGAGGCGCTCGGCGATCTGCCGGTACGACATCCCCTTGGCCACCAGGCGCAGCACCTCGGTCTCCCGGTCGGTGAGCCGGGGTGCCGCCTCCCGGGCCCCGGCCGCCGCGTGGTCGCCGCCGGCGGCCAGTCGGCGGTACTCGCCGAGGACCAGCCCGGCCAGGCCGGGCGTGAAGACGGGCTCGCCCGCCGCGGTGCGCCGCACCGCCGCCAGAAACTCCGCCAGCCCGGCGGATTTCAGCAGGTAGCCGGTGGCACCGGCCGTCACCGCGTCGAGCACGCCCTGCTGCTCACCGCTGGCCGAGAGCATGAGCACCCGCACTCCGGGGTGCGCCGCTCGCAGTCCGTGGATCACCTCGACGCCGGAGATGTCCGGCAGTTGCAGGTCGAGCACCACCACGTCGGGACGGGCCGCGGCGACCACCCGGATCGCCTGGCGGCCCTCGCCACAACTGGCCACCACCTCGTGACCGGCCTCGGTCAGGTCGCGGGCCACCCCTTCCCGCCACATCGGGTGATCGTCCACGACCATCACGCGTACGCCGTTCACGGTTGCCTCCTCGGCACGGTGAGTTCCACCTCGGTGCCGGCGCCCGGCGTCGAGCTGATCCGGGCGGTACCACCCAGGTCGGTCAGCCGACCCCGGATGGCCTGGGCGACGCCCAGCCGCCCCTGGGCCGCCGCCTCGGCCAGGCGTTCGGGCGGGAAACCCGGCCCCTCGTCCCGGATCGACACGGTGACCCCCGACCCCTCGTCCTCGACCAGCATCCAGGCCCGACCGCCGCCGTGCCGGGCCACGTTGTCCAGCGCCGCGGCGACGGCCGCCGCCAACTCGCGGGCCACCACCGCAGGCAGCGGCACCGGGCCCGCCGGTGCGGACAGCGAGACGGTGGCCGAGGCGAGCCGGCCGAGCAGGGTGCGCAGATCCACCGACGCGTCGGCGGCACCGACCGGGGCCGCTGCCGCACCGGAGATCAGCGACCGCAGCGCCACCTCCTGCTCGCCGGCCAGCCGGGCCAGCTCGCCCGCCTCCCCGTCAAGGTGGGCACCACGCCGCTGGACCAGGGCGAGCACCTGGAGCACCGAGTCGTGGATGTCTCGGGCCAACCGTTCCCGCTCCCGGGTGGCGGCCTCCAGCTCGACCGCCCGGTGCAGCCGTTCCCCGGCGGTCACCGTGAGCCGGGCGACGTGCCCGACCACCACGCCGGCCAGCAGCATCAGGATCGCGCCGTTGAACGCGCTCGGGGTGACCATGCCCCGGGTGCTCAGGTCGGTCGCGCCGAGCACCAGTGCCGCGACCGTGCCGCGTCGCCGCCCACCGGCGACCGCCCAGGCCAGCACCGGCCCGCTCAGCCAGGCCACCGGAAGGGTCGGCAGCCCGGCGTCGAGCGCCGGTCGGCCCATCACCCACGGGGTGGCCAGCAGGATCGCCACCACCACGCCCAGATCGGTCAGGAGCAGTGGCCAGCCGCGCCGGGCCGGGACCGCGTACCCGATGGCGGTGACGCCGGTCCAGACCGCCATGACCAGCACCAACGCTCCGGCGGCGAGGGGATGGGCGTAGCGGTCCCCGTCGCGGATCAACACCACGCAGACGTACGCCAGGGACGCCACCCGGAAGACCGCGACGGCCCGCCAGAGCGGCACCGCGAAACCACCGGCAGCAGGCACGTGCGCCACGATGCCACAGGCCGCCGCGCCCTCCGGCGGCCGATGCACCTTCAACAACCCTGACGTACGGTGGTAAAAGCCGCGTAAAACTCTGCGATCTCTGTCGGGACGGGGCCATGACGAACGCAGGATCTCCCCCACCGCGTACGGTGGTGCCCATCGAACACGCCCTTCTGATCGCCGACGCCTTCGACCAGGCCCAGGTGACCGAGCTGCGACACTCGGTCGCCGCCTGCGCGGGCGCCGCCGGGCTGCGCGACGAGCGACTGGACGACTACGTGCTCGCCGTGAACGAGCTGATCACCAACGCGGTCCGGCACGGCGGCGGTCGGGGCTGGCTGCGGCTGTGGAAAGAGCCCGGCCTGGTGTTGTGCGAGGTCGCCGACCACGGTCCCGGCATCAGCACGCAGGAGCTCGGCAACCGCAACCGACCCGCGCCCGACACGGCCGGCGGCTGGGGTCTCTGGCTGGCCCGCGAGCTGACCGACTCGATGGACGTGGAGACCGGATCGGCCGGCACCACGGTACGCATCATCAGCGCGACCGCCCCCGCCGAGCAGCACATCGGCCGCCACCGCAGCGGCGAGTAGCCGCGGCGGGCCCTACCAGCGGTTGCCGGTCAGCTTCTCGTAGACATCCACGTAACGGGCCCGGGTGGCGTCGACCACGTCGGCGGGCACCTCGGGTGCCGGATGCCGCTTGTCCCACCCGCTGCGCGCCGCCCAGTCCCGCACGTACTGCTTGTCGTAGGAGAACTGGGCACGTCCGGGCTGGTAGGACTCGGCCGGCCAGAACCGGGACGAGTCCGGGGTGAGCAGCTCGTCGCCGAGGACCAGGGTGCCGTCCGGCGCCCAGCCAAGCTCGATCTTGGTGTCGGCGACCAGGATGCCCCGGTCGGCGGCCAGTTCGGCGCCGCGGCAGTACACGTCGATGGTCACCTGCCGCAACCGGTCGGCGGTCTGGGCGCCGACCTTGTCGGCCACCTCGGCGAAGGTCATCGGCTCGTCGTGCTCACCCACCGGCGCCTTGGTGGACGGCGTGAAGATCGGCTCGGGCAGGATGGACGCCTCCACCAGCCCGCGCGGCAGGTCGACACCGGAGACCTTCCCGGTGTTCTCGTACTCCTTCAGGCCGCCGCCGGTGAGGAAGCCGCGGGCGACGCACTCGACCGGGACCATCTCCAGCCGGCGGCACCGGATCGCCCGGCCGGCGAACTCCGGCGGCACGTCGGTCGCCGAGATCACGTGGTTGGGCACCAGGTCGGCCAACTGCTCGAACCACCACAGCGACAGCGCGGTGAGCAGCTTGCCCTTGTCCGGGATCGGGGTCGGCAGGACCACGTCGTAGACGGAGATGCGGTCGGAGGCGACCAGGATCAGGTCATCGCCCTCGGCGTAGACGTCCCTCACCTTGCCCGAGTGCAGAAGTTCCACGCGGACAAGTAGACCACGCGCGGAGCGTACCGCCGCTGGCGGTACGCAGCGGGACCGCCAGCGCGCGAGCGGTCCCGCCGGAACCGGCTGCCCGGGGCCGGTCAGCGCCGACGGCGGGTCATCCGGATCACCAGGAGGACGATCACGGCCACCACCGCCAGGCAGCAGAGCAGGCTCAGGAAGCCGAAGACGCCGAAGCCGCGCCCGCGCCGTCGAGCCGCCTCCACCACCAGTTCGCCGGTGCCGGTCGACGCCCACGCCGCGACCGGAACGAAGACCGTCAGCACGACCGTGCCCAGGAGCGTGCCGAGCCGCCCCCACCACCTACCAAAGGAAGACATGCGCTCATCCTTGCCGAGAGGTGCAACCCCGGCCGCCCGAACGACCGCGCGTGTGGGGACGGCGCCGGACGACGACAGCGGCCCCGGACGAATCCGGGGCCGCTGTCGTAGCAGTAGCGGGGACAGGATTTGAACCTGCGACCTCTGGGTTATGAGCCCAGCGAGCTACCGAGCTGCTCCACCCCGCGTCGGTAGGACCAGCCTACCCCATCGGTGATCGCCCTCATCGGCAGCCCCACCCGTCTCGCCCCGGACGGTTGCCGGTACCGAGCGGACGGCCCGGTAGAACGCGCGGGCAGCCCGGACCACGGCCCAGCGGGCCGAGGATCGGCGAACAAAGGAAAAGGCCCCGGAGAAACTCCGGGGCCTTTTCGCGCAGTAGCGGGGACAGGATTTGAACCTGCGACCTCTGGGTTATGAGCCCAGCGAGCTACCGAGCTGCTCCACCCCGCGTCGGTAGATCCACCGTAGCGCACCACCCCCGCTGCCCGCAAAACGACCCACGGAACGCCTCGTGCCACCGCACGGCCGCGCCGATCTCCGGTCGGCGTTCGGGCGGGTCGCCCCAGGGACACGGTGCGGCCCGCGACCCCAAGCTAGGAACGCCGGGTCGCGGGCCGCATCGCGTCTGTCGGTCAGCCGGTGGGCGAGGGGCTGGCGGACGGGGCCGGCGGGCTCGGCGTGCCGTTGCCGCCCGACGCCTGCTGTGCCTGCTGGAACGCGGTGAGCGCCTCGTCCAGCGCCGCCAGCGCACGACCGTACCGCTCGAAGTCGCCGGAAGCCTGCGCGGCCCGCACCTCGGTGATCGCGGCCCGTACCCGCTCGGCGGCCGCACCGAGTTCGCCGGTGAGCGGCGGAGCGTCGCCCGGCGACGGGGTGGCCGACGGCGACGGCGGCGGCTCCTCGCCCTCGGGCGGCGGCTCCTCACCTCCGGCCGGCGGCGGGTTACCGGCCGCGGCCTGCTTGCCCTGCTCGACGAGCTGCTTGATGCCGTCGGCGACGTTGTCGGCCAGCACGACGTAGGAACCACCGTCGCCGTACGACATCAGCACCTTCTGCAGCAGCGGGTACGCGTCCTGCTGGTTGCTCTTGACGTAGACCGGCTCGACGTAGAGCATCCCGTTGCCGAAGGGCAGCGACAGCAGGTTGCCGTACTGCACCTGGGCCTGGTTGGAGGAGAGCAGGTTCAGTTGCTGCCGGATGGTGGCGTTGGTGTTCGTCATCCGCTGGTGCACCTGCACCGGTCCGGAGATCGCCGTCTGGTCCGGCAGCTCCAGCACCTGCAACGTGGGCCTGCCGTCCTGGTACGACCCGGAGATCAGCGCGGCCAGGTTCTGCCGTCCGTTGGGGGTGACCGCGCTGGTCAGCTGGAACCGCGGCGCGTCCTGACCGGGGAACTGCGTGTAGAGGTAGTACGGCGGCTGCTTCTGCCCGCTGTCCGGCGCGTCCGGCACGTTCGGCACCTGCCAGAAGTCCTGGCCGGAGTAGAAGTCGCCGGGGTTGGTGACGTGGAACCGGGTGAGCAGGTTCCGCTGCACCTTGAACAGGTCGGCCGGGTACCGGAAGTGGGCGGCCAGCGTCGGTGGGATCTCGGCGCGGGGTGTGATGAGATCCCCGCCGAACGCCTTGTTCCACGCCTTGAGCACCGGGTCGTTCTCGTCGAACTCGTAGAGGACGACGGTGCCGTCGTACGCGTCGACGGTCGCCTTGACCGAGTTGCGGATGTAGTTGACGTTCTCCCGGGCCAGCTGGATGGTGCCCCGCCCGGTCAGCTCGTCGGTGGTCTCCTGCTGGAGGTTGACCCGCTCCGCGTACGGGTAGGTCGCGGCGGTGGTGTAACCGTCGACGATCCACTGCACCCGGCCGTCGACCAGGGCGGGGTACGGGTCACCGTCCAGGGTGAGGAACGGCGCGACCTTCTCCACCCGGTCCCGGGGGTTACGCACGTAGAGCAGCTTGGAGTTGTCGTTGACCGCCTCGGAGAGCAGGAAGTTCGCCTCCTGCTCCTTGATCGAGTAGAGCAGGCGCCGGGTGAACGAGCCGATCTCGACGCCGCCGGACCCGGTGTAGGTGTAGTACGACTCGGGCCCCGCACCGTCGTCGCCGCCCTCGCCGGCCGGGCGGTCGAACTCGGCCGGGTTGGCGTCCTCGCTCGGCTTGCCGACGATGGCGTAGTCACCGGCCGCCATCCGCTCGCCGTAGTAGATCCGGGGCTGGCTCGCCGGGATCAGGTCGGTCGGCGCCGCGCAGGACTCCTGCGACCGCTCGCCGAGCGAACCGGAGACGAAGAACGGCTGCCCACCACAGACCACCCGGTTCGCGGGCGCGGCCACCACCCCGTAGCCGTGGGTGTAGACGGTGTGCCGGTTGATCCAGTTGCTCTGCTGATCGGTCAGCTCGCCGTAGTTGATCTCACGTACGCCGACCACGTAGTCCTGGGTCGCGCCGTTGAGCGTGTACCTGTCGATGTCGAGCTTGGGGCCGAAGTCGTAGAAGCCACGGACCTGCTGGAGCTGGGTGTAGGTCTCGCTCACCAGCTGCGGGTCCAGCAGTCGGACGTTCGGCACCACCGACGTGTCGGTGGCCAGGCTCTCCGGTGGGTTCAGGTTGCTCGCCGAGTACGCCGAACTCTGAGTGATGTCCAGCCCGAACGACGCGCGCGTGGCGTCGATGCTGCGCTGGATGTACGGCGCCTCCTTGTCCCGGGCGCTGGGCTTGACCTCGAAGGTCTGCACCGCCCACGGGTAGATGCCGCCGATCGCCACCGCGGAGACGCCGAGCAGGGCCAACGAGATGCCCGGCCAGACCAGGTTCCGCATCCAGGCGTTGGAGAAGATGATGATCGCGATCGCCACCACCACGGAGATGTAGGCGAGGATCTCCTTGGCCGGCAGCAGGGCGTTGATGTCGGCGTAGCCGGCGCCGTAGACGTTCACGCCGTCGTTGTACTCCAACAGCATCGCCCGCCGGTCCAGCACGTACGCGACGGCCTTGAGCAGGACGAAGACCGCGACCAGCGTGCTCAGGTGAGCCCGGGCGGCGTTGCTCATCCGGTCGCCGACGCCCTGCAGGCGTACCCCGCCGAACAGGTAGTGCACGGCCAGCGCGCCGAGCAGCGCCAGGACCACCGCGGTGAAGCCGAGCCCCAGCAGGAACCGCCAGAACGGCAACTGGAAGACGTAGAAACCGACGTCGACGCCGAACTCAGGATCGTCCACGCCGAAGTCGCCGCCGTGCAGGAAGAGCAGCCACTGGTTCCAGCGGCTCTGCGCCGACAGGCCGGCGAAGAGGCCGACGACGGCGGCGACCGCCGTGATCCACAGGCCCAGACGGGGACCGAGCAGCATCCGGTACCGCTCCAGGGTGGCCTGCTCCGGCGAGTGGGGCCGCATCCGTGGACGCAACCGTTGCGCGAGCCAGAGGTTGCCGCCGACGATCGCCGCCATCGCCAGACCCGCGCCCAGGAAGAGCAGCAGCCGGGTGACCAGCACACCCCGGAAGACCTCGGTGTAGTCGACCTCGGAGAACCAGAGCCAGTCCGTCCAGGCCTGCACTCCCCAGCCGAGCAGGGTGAACAGCACGAACACCCCGATCAGGACCCCGATCGTGACGCGTCCGCGTCGGCTCATCCTCGGCAGGGGGCTGCTGCTACGCATGACCACTGTTGGCTCCGCACGCTCGTTATGATCGGCTCCGACCAGGCACCCAGAGTACGGGGTGTTCCTGAAAGCGTGAGCGCAAGGTCATGCCGCGCGGATCAGCAGTACGTCGGCTCGCCCCCGGAACGCAGCGTCTCCAGCGCGTCCAACGCCTCGTCGAGCGAGCCCACCTTGACCAACGGCAGGTCCGGCTGCCGGTTACGCACCGCCTCGGCGCAGTTGGCCGCCGGCACCAGGAACGTGGTCGCGCCGGCCTGCTTCGCGCCGACCAGTTTCTGCGGGATCCCGCCGATCGGGCCGACCTGCCCGGCGTCGTCGATGGTGCCGGTGCCGGCGATGATCCGACCGCCGGTCAGGTCGTCCGGGGTCAGCTTGTCGATGATGCCCAGGGCGAACATCAACCCCGCGCTCGGGCCACCGATGTCCTTCAGATCGAAGGAGAGGGTGAACGGGTGCGGCTGCTGCTGCTCGATCTCGACGCCGATCCGGGGCCGACCGTCCTGCTCCTGACTGGTGATGGTGTCGGTCCGCGCGGCGCCGTCCCGGGTGTACCCGATCCGCAGCGCCGTGCCCGCCGGCTTGGCCCGGATCAGGTCGGTCAGCCGGGAGGCGAACGGCACCGGTTCACCGTCGACCGAGGTGACCACGTCACCGGGGCGCAGCACCCCGGCCGACGGCCCGTCGGCGGCGACCGTCTTGACCACGACCTGCACCTCGTACCCGAGTTCCCGCAGCGCGGCGGTCTCCGCGCTGGTCTGCGAGACCTGGAAGTCCTCGGCGTTGCGCTGTTCCACCTCTTCCTGGGTCTCCCCCGGCGGGTAGACCAGTTCCCGCGGCACCACGGCCTGTTCGTCGGAGAGCCAGCCCTGGATGGCCGAGCGGAGCTTGACGCCGGGCTGCACCCCCACCGTCGTCAGCCGCAGCTGGCCGGCGGAGGTCGAGGTCTCCCGGCCGGTGACCTGGATGACCTCCTTGCCGTCGGCCTGGCCCAGTGTGTCGACGGTCGGGCCGGGACCGAGCACCACGTACGGCACGGGCGCGCCGAGCACCCCGATGCTGAGCAGTGCGGTGAGCAGGGCACCGAGCAGGACGGTCAGGCCGCGACGTCTCATGCGGCAGAGCGTACCGATCCCGCTCGCGGCGTCCGGCCGGCACGAGGCACGACTTCGCCCTCAGCGCAACCGCGGTGGCGGCGACCCGGGGCCGGGCGCGCGTACCGTAGACGTCGTGCCTGATATTCCGTTCGGTTTCGCGCTACCGGGTGGGCAGCCGCCCGACCCCAACGACCCTGCGCAGATGCAGCAGTTCATGTCGCAGTTGCAGCACCTGCTCTCCGCGTCGGGCAGCGGGCCGGTCAACTGGGACCTGGCCCGTCAGGTGGCGGCCAGTCAGCTCGCCGCGGCGGGCGACCCGGCGGTCTCCCCCTACGAGCGCCACGCGGTGGAGGAGGCGCTGCGCATCGCCGACCTCTGGCTGGAGCCGGCCTCCGCGCTGCCCTCGGGCATCCGGAACACGGTGTCCTGGAACCGCAACGAGTGGATCTTCAAAACGCTCGACGTCTGGCGCAAGCTGTGCGACCCGGTGGCCAGCCGGATGGTCGGCGCGATGGGTGACCTGGTTCCGCCGGAGGCCCGGGCCCAGCTCGGCCCGATGCAGTCGATGGTCGCCACGCTCGGCGGCGCGCTCTTCGGCGGTCAGCTCGGTCAGGCCCTCGGGTCGCTCGCCGCGGAGGTGCTCTCCGCCGGCGACATCGGCCTGCCGCTCGGCCCGGCCGGCACGGCCGCGCTCATCCCCGCCAACATCAAGGCGTACGGCGAGGGACTGGAGCTGCCCGAGGACGAGGTCCGCCTCTACGTGGCCCTGCGGGAGGCGGCGCACCAGCGGCTCTTCGAGCACGTCCCGTGGCTGCGGGGGCACGTCCTCAACGCCGTCGAGACGTACGCCGCCGGCATCCGGGTGAATCGCGAGGCGATCGAGGAGGCGATGGGTCGGGTCGACCCGACCGATCCGGAGTCGATGCAGGCGATCGCCTTGGAGGGCATCTTCACACCGGAGGACAGCCCGACCCAGAAGGCGTCGCTGGCCCGGCTGGAGACGGCCCTCGCCCTGGTGGAGGGCTGGGTCTGCCACGTGGTCGACGGGGCGGCCGCCGGGCGGCTGCCGAACGTCGTGGCGCTGGGCGAGGCGTTCCGCCGCCGCCGGGCGGCCGGCGGGCCGGCCGAGCAGACCTTCGCGGCCCTGGTCGGGTTGGAGCTGCGGCCCCGTCGGCTGCGCGAGGCCGCGGCGCTCTGGGCGGCGCTCACCGAGCACCGGGGAATCGCCGGCCGGGACGCGCTGTGGGGACACCCCGACCTGCTTCCCTCCGACGACGACTTCGCCGACCCGGTGGCCTTCGCCATGGCCGACACCGATCTGATGACCGAGTTGGAGAACTTCGACTTCTCCGCGCCGGGTGGTCCGGAGGAGAAGGCCCCGGGCGAGACGGAGCGCCCCGACGACGCCGATGGCGGCGAGGGCCGCAGCTGATCGGCGGTCGCGGGAACGGTGCGCCGGTGTCAGCCGCTGTGGCCGGCACCGGACAGCAGCGACCGGGTGTGCTCCCACCCGCTCAGTGCCGGATCGAGCCGGGCCAGGTCGGCCGGGCCGCGCAGCCGGTGCCAGGAAGGGGTCACCGCGAGGTCGCCCGGGCGGGGGGCCGCCGCCCGCACCGCCGCCGGCACCGTGGCGTCCAGGTCCAGCGGCGGCAACCAGGACGGCACCGGTAGCCGGGCCGCCACCCCGAGCAGCCCGGGGAGGCCGCCCTCGGCCGGGGCGACGGCGACCGGCCGGCTGGTCAGCGGTCGAAGCAGCTTGCCGACGGTGAGTCCGGGCAGGTCGGGTGCGTCCCCGGCGACGACCGCCACCTGCTCGTAGCGGTCGTCCGTCGCCGGGGTGGGTTCGCCCGCCGGCCCGGCGCCGGGCGACGGGTCCGTGCCGTCTGGGCCGTGGGCGCCGGTCAGGGCGGCGAATACCGCGTTCGGGCTCGGCTCGGGCACCTCGTACACCCTCGTGCCGGGCCAGATCACCGCGTCGGCCAGCCAGCGGTCGGCTGGCGTGACCGCCACCGCGGTGTCCACCTCGTTGAGCATGGCGAGCAGATCCACCACGTCCTCGGCGAGCGCGCTGCGCCACCGCACCGGGTCGACACCGGGTGGTGCCCAGGCGATCGGCGCGAGCAGCGCCACCACCACACGTCGGGCCATTCACCGACCCTACCGCTGCGGCACCTCGGTACTCAGGGGGTGCCGGCGACGGCCGCCACGCCCTCCAGGTAGCCACGCGCCCGTTCGGTCTTCGGGTACCTGCCGACCAGCGCCCAGAACTGTGCGTTGTGACTGGACACGATGAGGTGCACCAGCTCGTGCAGCAGCACGTAGTCGATCACCCAGTCCGGCATCTCCTGGAGGCGGTGGGACAACCGGATCGAGCGGTCCGCCGGGGTGCAGGAGCCCCACCGCCCGTTCTGGTTGCTCACCCACCGGACGCTGGCCGGCAGCGCCTGGTCGCCGTACTCGGTGAGATAGAGCTTGATCAACCGGCCGGCGCGGGCCAGCAGTTCCGCGTCGGAGCGGACCAGGCGCCCCTCGCGGGCCGCCAGCCGGGCGAGCATCCGGTCGACCCATTCGCTTTCCTCGGCCCGGGAGAACTGATCGGGAATGAGGACCACGACCCGCTCCCCGTCGCGGTAGGCGGACACCGTGCGTCGCCGGCGCTGGCTGCGCCGTACCTCGACGACCGGCTTCCGCGGCCCAGCCATCAGTGGACCGCGCAGCCTCGGTTTGCTGTCACGTTGGCAAGCTAATGCGTTGTGACCAGGGGTCCGCAAGAGTCAACCCCCCGACACGCGTCCGGAAAATGGGGATTGGTCGCCAGGAGTCCAGAAAAATTTCTTGCCAAACCCGGGGTGGCCGTCACGGTCACCCTTCGTGGTGGCCGGGGAGGTGTCACACCCGGACCGACCAACACGGTAAGTGATCATCGTCGGGAAGCCCAAATCAGGGTCGCGCACCCGGCTCGGCGGCACCACCAGCGCAATTGCGGGGTACCGGTCGGCGTGTCCCCGGCAAACTGACCGATCTAACCCAATTCGACGTGCACACTCTCGACGTCGCCTTGCTCACAGTGGCAATGCGCAGCTGACATGGAACCGCCCACACCTGGGTAGGGTCCGCCAACCAGCGGTCACGTAGGTGGCCGCCGGACAGGACCGGCGCCGGACGCCCTGAGCGACCGCCACCGGAGACCCACCGGGTCGTTATCGACCGGTGGACGACACGAGGAGGGCACACCGTGGCCGACCAGGCCCAGACCTACAACGGTTACTGCGTCAAGTGCAAGGAGAAGCGGGACTTCGAGGGCCGTGTCGAGGTCTCGAAGACCGGCATGAACATGGCCAAGGGCAAGTGTCCGGTATGTGGCACAACAGTGAACCGCATCCTGGGCAAGGCGAAGGTCTGACGAACACGTACCGGGACGGGGGGTGGCCGGTGGCCACCCCCCGTCCGCATGCACGGTGACTGTCGGCCCACCGACAGCACCACTCGCTGGCTGTGGATAACTCGCCGAATCCTGTGGACAACCCAGGATCTGGGTCCAGCCACCTGTGGACAACGATCGACGGAACGCGCGGAAGCGGTCACTATTCGTGTCCATGACGCGAACCGCCGAACGTCCGCCGTCGCCCCGTCCCTGTCTACTACCGGGACTCGCCCGTCTCTGGCGCGACCGGCACACCCTCCAGCTCGGCCTCGGCCGAGAGCGGGCGGTCCTGATCGAGGTGGCCGACCCCCGGGCGGTCCGGCTACTCGACCTGCTCGACGGCACCCGCAGCGAGCGGCAGGTGCTGGCCGGGACGGACGTCCGACCGGACCACGCCCGTGCCCTGCTCGACGCCCTGCGCACCGCCGGTCTGGTGGTGCCGGCGCACACCCTCCTGCCCCGGGATCTCACCGGACCTCGACGGACCCGGCTCGCCGCCGAGGCCAGCGCGCTGGCGATGGCGACCGCCCGACTTCCGGGCACCCCCGCTCAGCTGCTCCGACGCCGCTTGGCGGCCCGAGTGACGATCACCGGCGGCGGTCCGCTCGGTCCCGCCATCGCGGTCGCGCTGGCCCAGGCGGGCGTCGGTCACGTCCACCCCGACCTGCCCGGAGCGGTCCGCCCGCTCGACCTCGTCGGCACCGGGATCGTCGCCACCGAGATCGGGCGTCCGCTCGACGCCGCGACCCGGGCAGCGATCCAGCGGGCCGCCCCGGGCACCGGCACCGGCCCCCTGCGGCGACCCCGTCCTGACCTGGTGGTGCAACTCGGCTCCGACCGGCCGGCCGCGCTGCTGGCCGCGGGCCATGCCCAACGGCGACAACCGCACCTGCTGGTGGACGTCCACGAGGGGGTTCCGACGGTCGGCCCGCTGGTCCGTCCGCCGGTCGGTCCCTGCCTGCGTTGTCGCGACCTGCACCGGGCCGACCGGGATCCCGGCTGGCCGGCGCTCGCGGCCCAACTCGCCAGCAGCCCGCCCGCCGCGGCCTGCGCCGTGAGTCTCGTGCTGGCCGCGACCGGGTACGCCGTCGGCGAGGCACTGAGCCAGCTCGACGGCGGTACCCCGGAAACCCTCGGCGGGTCGGTCGAGGTGGTGGCCCCGGGCACCCTCCGGCGACGCTACTGGCCGCCGCACCCGCGCTGCCGGTGTGGCGGGTGAGCGGGTGCACAGGTGGCGCGGGTACGGCTGACGGCAGCAGCGGGCCGGCCTGGTCGGTAACAATGAGCAAGTGACCGACATCCCGCGCCGGGCCGTGTCCCGCACCGCCAAGCTCGCCGCTCTGCCGCTCGGCTTCGCCGGCCGGACCGTCCTCGGCATGGGAAAGCGCGTCACCGGGCTCGCCTCCGACGTGATCTCCGCCGAGATCCAGCAACGCACGGCCGAGCAGTTGTTCAGCGTCCTCGGCCAGCTCAAGGGTGGGGCGATGAAGTTCGGTCAGGCGCTGTCGGTGTTCGAGGCCGCCCTTCCGGAGGAGATCGCCGCGCCCTACCGGCAGGCGCTCACCAAACTTCAGGAGGCCGCGCCGCCGCTGCCTGCCGCCAGCGTGCACAAGGTGTTGGCCGAGCAGCTGGGACCGGCGTGGCGGGACCGGTTCGTGAGCTTCGACGACTCCCCGGCCGCCGCGGCGAGCATCGGGCAGGTGCACCGGGCGGTGTGGCGGCTGCCGGACGGCACCGGCCGGAACGTCGCCGTGAAGATCCAGTATCCCGGCGCGGGCGACGCCCTCCTCGCCGACCTCAAGCAGCTCTCCCGGCTGGGGGGCATGTTCCGGGCCATCCAGCCCGGGCTGGACATCAAGCCCCTCCTGGTCGAGCTGCGGGAGCGGATCACCGAGGAGCTGGACTACGAGTTGGAGGCGGAGTCACAGCAAGCCTTCGCCGCCGGGTACGCCGACGATCCGGAGATCTACGTGCCGGAGGTCTTCCACGCCTCGCCTCGGGTCCTGGTCACCGAGTGGATAACGGGCACCCCGTTGGCCGACATCATCCGGTCCGGCACCGAGGAGCAGCGCGACGAAGCAGGTCGGTTGATGGCCACCCTGCACCTCTCCGCGCCGGCGCGGACCGGGCTGCTGCACGCCGACCCACATCCGGGAAACTTCCGCCTGCTGCCCGACGGCCGACTCGGCGTGATCGACTTCGGGGCGGTGGCGCGGATGCCGGACGGTACGCCGGAACCGATCGGGCGCATCGCCGGGCTGGCCCTGCGCGGTGACGCCGACGAGGTGGAGGCCGGATTGCGGGCCGAGGGCTTCGTCAGTGGCGCGGAGCCGATCGACGCCCACGCGCTGCTGGAGTTCCTACGGCCGATGCTGGAGCCGATCGCCGCCGACGAGTTCCGGTTCACCCGGGCCTGGCTGCGGGCCGAAGCCACCCGGCTGGCCAGCCCGCGCTCCCCGGCGTACCAGTTCAGCCGGCAGCTCAACCTGCCGCCGTCCTACCTGCTCATCCACCGGGTGACGCTCGGGTCGATCGGGGTGCTGTGTCAACTGGAGGCCAAGGCGCCCTACCGGGGCATCCTGGAGCGCTGGTTGCCGGGATTCGCCCCGGTCGGCTGACCCGGACACGACGACGGCGGGCGGGGACCACATCGGTCCCCGCCCGCCGTTTGCGGTGTTCGTCCTACAGAACGCCCAGCTCGCGGGCCGACCGGGCACGGCCGGTCATGGCGATGGTACGGGCGGATCGGGTTGCCTCAGTGCTCGTGGTGGTGCGACCGGCCTGAGGCCGGAGCATTCGAGCCCTCGACAACGCTTCGTGGAGTAGGTACATCTCGGCTCCGTTCGGAAGGTGCAGCATGGTGGTCAGCTTTCGCTCGGCCGGTGCGACACCGGCGGGGTTGGTCCGGATCGGGAACATGTCAGGCAGCCAGCCGGACAGCGCTGCGCGACGCGGCGAGACCATTGGCCGCCAGTCGCGCCTCGGCCTCGACCCGCAGCTCGGCGTCACGGGCGAGGTCCTCCTTGCGCGGGCGGCCACGGGGCCGCTTGCGCGGAACGACCGCGCCACGCTCGAAGATCTCGCCGCCCCAGACGCCCCACGGCTCGGCCCGCTCGACCGCGCCGGCCAGGCACTCGACGCGCAGCGGGCAGTCCCCGCAGAGCGACTTGGCCAGTTCCAGCTCGGTGGGCGAGTCGGAGAACCACAGGTCGGGGTCGAACTTCCGGCAGGGCAGGTTCGCCTCCACCTCGACGCTCACGTCGAGTGGGGCCAACGCCAGACTCATCGCCCGGTCACCTCTCTCTCACTGCGATCTCGTGGATCGCTGTTCCGACGTACTTCGGCGGTGCAAAAAACTGAGGCCGCGGATCCCGGTGTGCGGGTTCCGCGGCCTCGAGGTGAGCCGGTGGTCTGTGGTCAGACCGGTCTACCTCGAGGTGGAACACCGCGGACGTCCATCCGCTTGTTGACGCCATCGACGCCCTTGCCCGTGAAGCCACTGCTCCCCTGGAGCCCGTGCGTGACCGGTGCGAGGATCAGCTCGGCCTGAATCTCGGCCCGGTGCACCTGCGGAGCCCACGGTCGCGCGGCGACGGTGGTGGCCCGGACGCCCGCCAGCACAGCGGCGGTCGTCGGGGCAGCCGACAGCGGAGCGACGGCAACGGGCAGCGCCGTCGGACGCTGGTAGATGTAGCTCTCCATCGGTGCCACCTCCTTGACGTTCACTCGTGGTCGACCCGGACACAGACCCCGTGAGCAGCCCGAACAGGGCCCCCTTCCGAGGTGTGCCCTGAGGCTATGCCGGCCGGTGGGGCGAGGGCAAACGAATTAACGGCCAGATTCAGAAAGTTTTCTGTGGGCAGATCTCGTCGACAGTTGCGCCACCCACCAACGCCAGCACCGCCTCCCCGTACAGGCCCAGCTTGCGCGGACCTATCCCGGCTATCGCGACCAGCTCCTCCGCCCGTCCCGGCCGCCGCTCGGCCAGGGCCACGAGCGTCGCGTCGGTGAAGACCACGTACGCGGGCACCTTCTGCGTGCCGGCCACCCGGGACCGCCACTCGCGCAGCCGTTCGTGCAGTTCGTCGTCGATGTCGGAGGGGCAGGTGGCGCATCGGCCCAACTTGCGGTCCGGCCCGGCGAGCAGGGTGGTGCCGCAGATCCGGCAGGACACGATCCGGGTCGCGGCCCGCCGCTGCGGGGTGCGCGCCGTCCGTCCCCCGGCGGCCCGCTCGGTCGGCGAGGTGGGCGACAGTTGTGGCAGGAAACGGCACGGCCGCCGGGGCCGGCCGCCCGGCGAGCGCGCCGAGGCGTACGACAGCCAGAGCCAGTGCCGGGCCCGGGTGATACCGACGTACAGCAGTCGGCGTTCCTCCTCGACCTGCTCGGTGGTGCGGGCGTACGTGGTGGGCAGCGTGCCCTCGGCCAGGCCGACCAGGAAGACGGCGTCCCACTCCAGCCCCTTGGCGGCGTGCAGGGAGGCCAGCGTCACCCCGTCCACCGTCGGCACGTGCTGCTGGGCCGCGCGCCGGGCCAGCTCCTCGGTGAAGTCGGTGAGGGTGACCGGACGCTCCACCGTGGCGGCCACGCCGAGCGGCAGGATCTCCGGCGTGGCCGCGTAGTCCTCGGCCAGTTGCACCAGCGCGGCCAGCGCCTCCCACCGCTCGCGCGCGGCGCCGCCCGGCGGCGGCGCGTCCGGTGCCCATCCGACGCCGGCAAGTGCCTCGACCACCGCCGCCCGCAGCGGGGTCTCACCCGGCAGGGACCGGGTCGCCGCACGCAGCGCGACCATCGCCTGGCGCACCTCGGCGCGTTCGAAGAACCGCTCCGCCCCCTGGACCTGGTACGGCACGCCGGCCTCGGCCAGCGCCTTCTCGTACGCCTCGGACTGCGCGTTGGTGCGGAACAGCACGGCGACCTCGCGGGCCGGGGTGCCGGCGTCGATCAACGCCCGACAGCGGGCGGCGACCGCGGCAGCCTCCGCCGGTTCGTCGGTGAAGATCCGCCGCTCCGGCTCCGGACCGGCCGGGCGCTGCCCGACCAGTTCCAGGCGTAGCCGCGCCTCGGTGCCCCGGGCCTGCGAGATGACCGCGTTGGCGAGCCCGACCACCTGCGGCGTCGACCGGTAGTCGCGGACCAGCCGGATCACGGTGGCCGTGCGGTGCCGACGCGGGAAGTCGACCAGGTACGCCGAGGTCGCCCCGGTGAACGAGTAGATGGTCTGGGAGGCGTCGCCGACCACGGTCAGGTCGTCGCGTCCGCCGAGCCAGGCGTCCAGCAGCCGCTGCTGCAGCGGGTTGACGTCCTGGTACTCGTCGACGACCAGGTGTCGGTACTGGTTGCGGACCTGCTCGGCGACGTCCGGATGCTCCTCGATCCCCCAGACCGCGGCGCGCAGCACGTCCTCGAAGTCGATCACTCCGCCGGTCCGCTTGAGCCGCTCGTACGCGGCGAACACCTCCGCCACCTTCGCCGGTTCGTACGAGGTCTCCCGCAACGCCTTGGCCGCGGCCACCACGTAGTCGCCCGGCTCGACGAGGGAGGACTTGGCCCACTCGATCTCACCGGCGAGGTCACGGGCGGCCGTGCGGTCGGCCCGCAGCCCGGCTCGCGCCGCGGCGAGGGTGACCAGCCGCACCTTGCTGTCCAGCAACTCGGGCATGGCCCGACCGTCGAGCAGTCGGGGCGCGAAGTAGCGCACCTGGCGCAGCGCCGCCGCGTGGAAGGTGCGTGCCTGCACGCCGGCCACGCCGGCCACGGCGAGCCGCTGACGCAGCTCCGCGGCGGCCCGGGCGGTGAAGGTGACCGCGAGCACGTGTCGAGCCGAGATCTCACCGGTCAGCGCCCGGTACGCGATCCGGGACGTGACGGCCCGGGTCTTGCCGGTGCCCGCGCCGGCGAGCACGCAGACCGGGCCGGCCGGGGCGGTCACCGCCGCGCGCTGCTCCGGATCTAGCCCGGCGAGCACGCGAACGGACGCGGAGTTAACCACCACAGCGGGGAATTGTCGCAGCTTCCCCGAACGTTGCAGCGGATAGCCTGTGCTTGATCGGCAAGCCACCGGGCGCGACGTTGGAGGATCTGACCATGCTGACGATGTATTCCACTCCCTGGTGCGGCTACTGCCACCGGCTGAAGTCGCAGCTCGACCGGGAGGGGATCGCCTACCAGGTGGTCGACATCGAGCAGGATCCGGCGGCTGCGACGTTCGTGATGAAGGTCAACGGCGGCAACCAGACGGTGCCCACGCTACGTTTCGCCGACGGCAGCGCGTTGACCAACCCGTCGATCAACCAGGTCAAGCAGCACCTGGCGAGCATCGCCGCCTGACCACGCCCGCGCCAAGCGCGCTCGTGCCGCGTCGATCATGATGGTGTTGCCCTGACCCGGGCAACACCATCATGGTCAACTGCGCCGGAGCGGGTCGGAGTCCGGGTGCGGGCATCGACCTCGCCCTGCCGCTGCTCGGGTGCTCGGCGTTGAGCGGGCACCCGCGGTCCGGCCGGCGGTCCCGGTGGTGGGCTCAGGTGGCGACCACGCCAGAGGTAGTTGCCGGCGAGCAGGGTCGCCAGGCCGACCGACGCGAACACCAGCCGGTAGTCGAGCAGGGCGACGACCAGCGCACCCAGGCCGATCGAGAACGCCTGCGGGCACCTGACCGCCGCCTCTGCGGCGGCGGCCACCCGCCCGAGCAGTTCCGGTGGGGTCCGCCGCTGGATCAGGGTGTGCAGCCCGACCAGGGCCAGCGGCAGCGACAGACCCGCCATCAGCACCGCGGCGAGACCGAGCCACAAGTTCGGGTACGCCAGCAGCAGCGCGGCGGGGCCGAACAGCGCCACACCGACGGCCAGCGCACCCAGCTCACCGACCCGCCGCAGGACGGTGGCGGAGAGCAGCCCACCTATCAGGCCACCGATGCCCTGCACGGTGAAGAGCACGCCGACGAACGCCGGTTCCCGACCGAGCCCCCGGTCCACGTACGCGAAGATCAGCGACTCGGTGAAGCCCATCACCAGCGAGCCGAGCCCGTATCCGAGCAGCGCACGCCGCAACGCCGGCTCGTCCACCAGGTGGCGGAGCCCGGCGAGAAGTTCCGCCGCCCAGCGTGGTCGGTGCCCGACGCCGTCCGCCGGCAGGCCGGCCGGCGTGTCCGAACCGGCCGACGTGCCCGGCACGGGTGACCGCCCGGGCCCGGGGTGCGGCGCGGGTGACGTGCCCGGCCGGGTGGTCGTCCCGGGCGCGCCGACCACCACGGCGGCGACGAGAAACCCGGCCATGCCGACCACGGCCAACGGCCAGCCACCGAGTGCCACGTAGAGGCCGGCGCCGGCGAGCGGGCCGATCAACCGCAGCCCCTGCCGGGCTGTCTGCAACGCCCCGTTCGCCTCGCCGAGCAGGTCCGGTGGCACCAGTTCCCGTACCAGGCGGCTGAGCACCGCCCCGACGGTCAGGTTCGACAACCCGTACGCCGCGGCCACCGCGTAGATGAGCCACAGATCCGCCGCGCCGCGGACCGCGAGCAGGGGGGTGAGCAGCAGCGCCGTCGCGAGGTTCGTGACCACAAAGCAGGGGCGCCGCGGATACCTGTCGACGAACCACCCGACCAGCGGTGCCAGCATGCGTGGCGCGAGGATGACGAAGATCGTGGCACCGGCGAGGCCGTCCGATCCGGTCAGGTCCTTCACCCAGACGGCGAGCGCGAGCAGCAGGATCGACTCCGCGGTCATGCTGGCCAACAGTCCACCGAAGAGCAGACGGAAGTCCGGGCGACTCAGGACGGTGCGCATTGATCCTCCGGTGGCGCGACTCGGGTGCGGCGGGCGGGTTCGGCGGGGCGGGTTCGGCGGAGCCGGCGACGCTCTGTCGCGCCGACCGGAGTCGCTGTCGGGTCTGCGTATTTCCGATGACACGCCCGCCGCCGGTGCCGCCGGCGCCAGTCGCGACGTCCATACTGACCGTGGGGGGCGAATTTCATACGGTTACCGTCGCCTCCGCGGCGGTCGACGGAAAAGAGGACACTGTGCCTCCTGCCGTACCCAGCCCGATCCTGCGCCGCCGCCGGCTCGGCGGCGAACTGCGCCGCTTGCGGGAGGCCGCCGGGCTCACCGGCGACCAGGTCATCGAACGTATCGGCTGGGCTTCCGCGTCCAAACTGTCCCGACTGGAGAACGGTCGCAGCCGACCCGATCCGGGTGACGTCCGGGATCTGCTCGACCTCTACCACGTCGACGACACCCTCCGGCTGGAACTGCTCGGCATCACCCACGAGGCCGGCGACATGCGTGGTTGGCTGAAGCGGTATCCGGCGATGACCCAGCAACAGCGCGGCTTCGCCGAGCTGGAGGCGGGTTGCGCCGAGATCTCCGAGTACAACCCGGTGTTGGTGCCGGGGCTGTTGCAGACCACCGGGTACGCGCGGATGCGAATCTCCTCGGCCTGGCAGGTCGACCAGGCCGCCGGTGCGCCGGAGGCCGAGGACGAGATCGAGACCGAGATCAGGGCCCGGTTGGCGCGTCAGTCGGCGCTCACCCGGGAGACCGACCCGCCGCGCTACACGGCGGTGCTGGAGGAGTCCGCACTCGGCCGCCGGGCCGGACCGCCCGAGGTGCTCCGGGAGCAGCTGACGCAGCTCTGCGAGCTGGCCATGCTGCCGAACGTCACGCTGCACGTGCTGCCCCGGGACACCCCGATCGGCCAGTGGTACCTCCCGCCGACCGCGTTCTCGGTCTATCGGTTCGCCGATCCCCTCGATCCGGAGACGCTCGCCATCGAAGGTGGCTTCACCGACGTCATGTCGACCGAGGTAATCACCCTAAATCGCTATAAAGTGGTGTTCGAGTGGCTATGCACGGCGGCACTTTCCGCAACGGACACCCTCTCCTGGCTGATGGATACGTCGGGACGGCTGTCCAGCGCGGCGGTCCCGCCCACTGTGGCGGGTGGTCCGGCAACGGCGCCGACCCAACGCCGCAGATCCTCCGGGCGCCTGACGGAACGGTGACCAGCACCGGCCCGCCGTCGGGACGTGCGGTGCCACTCGGTCCATCGGTTCACCTCAGGAGCGCACGATGAACGAGTTCCGCAACACGCCGTCCGTCCTCGCCCAACTCGCGGACGCACCCTGGCGCACGAGTACCCGCAGCCAGACCTCCAACTGCGTGGAGGTCGCGCCGCTGTCCATCGGTCCCGCCGCAGTGGCGCTACGCGACAGCAAGGACCGTGGTGGTCCGGTGCTGCTGTTCGGCCGGGTGGGATGGCAGGGCTTCATCTCCGGTGCGAGTAACGGGCAGTTCGACAAGCCCTAGCACGCGGACATCCCGCGGGGCCGCCGGCTGAACAGCCGGCGGCCCCCGTCGTCGTCTGCCCCCACCGACGCTGAGCAGGGATCGGATGATCGGTCGGGGATGCCGACCGATGGGCGCGTTTCACTTGCTGGGACGAGCGCCGGGCGTACGATGGCGGCATAGTGACGTGGAACTTCCACGCTTCCACCCGTCGCGACACATCCGGAGACCCACATGCGGTTCCTGATCGTTCGCACCGACATCCGCACCGCCGCCGACGCCGACATCACCGCCGCCTGGGCGGACGGCCAGCGCCTGCGGGACGAGACCGCCAGGCCCGAGCCACGCCGCCAGGTCGTCCACGCCGACGACCGCGACGCCGCACTGCTGCTGGCCCGCGCGATCGCCACCGTGGGCGCCGTCCGCTCCGGGAAGCAACGGGTCAAGGTGCTGCCGCTGGACGACCCACGCCACCACCGGGCCGTCGCGGACTGGCCCGGCACCTGATCCACCGCACGTCCGTCGTGGTCGACCGGCTCCCCCGCCGAGTTCCTCACCCAGCCGACCACGACGGCCCGTGTCCCCGGTCCGTGACCGCCGCGGCAACGACGGTCACGGGCCGGGGCCGCACCCGTCGCCCGCGCCGCCGAACGCTGCGGCGCCACCCTCAGCGGCGCCGCGCCGGGCTGATCAGCGTTCGTCGAGCCAGCGGTGCACCAGGAACAGGGCGATCGACGAGGGCGGTGGCAGCAGCAGGCGGGTGTCGCCCACCTCGACCGGCCGGCCGGCGAGCGCCGTCTCGATCTCCTGCCGGGAGAACCAGCGCGCCTCGGCGATCTCGGCCGGATCGAGCCGCAGCGGGTGCGCCGGGTCGGCGGTGGCCAGGAAGCCGAGCATCAGCGAGCCGGGGAACGGCCACGCCTGGCTGCCCTCGTACGCGATGTCGCGGACCTCGACGCCGACCTCCTCGCGGACCTCGCGCAGTACCGCGGCCTCGGCCGACTCCCCCGGTTCCACATAGCCCGCCAGGCAGGAGAACCGCCGTCCGTCCGTCGAACTTGGCCAGGTGGCGTTGTTGCCGAGCAGGCACCGGCCCTCGCCGCCACCGACCCCGTCGTGCACGAGCACGATCATCGCCGGGTCGGTACGCGGCCAAACCCGCTCGCCGGTGCGGTCCACCCGGCTCCAGCCCGCCTCGTCGGTCCGGGTCGGCTCACCGGTCACCGGGTGGTAGAGATGCCGCAGATGCCAGTTGGTCAACGCCAGCGCGGTGGTGAACAGTCCGGCGTCCCGGTCGCTGAGCAGGTGCCCGATGGTCCGCAGCTGGGCCGGCCGGCTCTCCGGCACCGACGGCAGGGTGCCGTGGACACAGAAGACCGCCGTCCCGTCCGGCTCGACGCCGAGGAACATCGCCCCGGCGGCGAGGGCCGGCGGCAGGCCGTCGGCACCCACCAGCACCAACTCCGGTACGGCGGTGTCGGTGCGGACCAGCGCCTGCCCGCCCGCCGCCACGTCCAGCACCAACACCCGCGCACCGGCCCAGGCCCGGGCCAGCCACTGCGGATCGGTACGCCGGTGCGCCATCCGGTCCAGCGTGGACCGGGCCAGCGGCGGGCTGTCGTCCCCGCGTTCACTCACCACGGCGCGTGACCCCGGCACCCGACGACCACCGCGTGACGCACGTCCGTCACGGAACAGCGACGGTCTCGACCTGGGCCAGCGTGGCCAGTGCGGCGGCGACCCGTTCGGCGTCGCCGAGCACGACCGTGACCGCTCGGGACGGCGCGAGATAGCGAGCGGCCGCCTCGGTGACGTCGTCGACGCCCACCTTCGCCAGCCGGGCCGCGTGTTCGGCCAGGAAGTCCAGCCGCAGCCCGTTGCCGGCGTAGGCGCTGACCAGCGACGCCAGCCCGGCCTGGGTGGAGATGCCGAGCTGGAGCGTACCGAGGGCGTACTGCCGGGCCTGTTCCAGCTCGTCCGGAGCGGGCGGCACGGTGGCGAGCCGACCCAGCTCGTAACTCGTCTCCAGCAACGCCGGCGCCGTCACCTCGGTGGCCACCTCGGCGGCGGCCACCAGTACCGAACCGGCCACCGCATGCTCGATCAACGAATGCGGACCGTAGGTGTAGCCCTTGTCCTCCCGGATGTTCTCCACCCAGCGCGAGGAGAAGTAACCGCCGAAGATCAGATTGGCCAGTTGCAGGGCGGCGTGGTCGGGATGGGTACGCGGCACCGCCGGCAACGCCACCCGCATCGACGACTGCACCGATCCGGGCCGGTCGACAAGCAGCAGCGGGCCCGGTTCCAGCGGCGGGGCGGGCGGCACGTCGGCCGGGTGCCCGGCACCGTTCCAGCCACCGAGGGCCTTCTCGGCCGCGTCCAACGCCCGCTCCGGGCGCAGGTCGCCGACCAGCACGAGCACCGCGCCCGCCGGATGCACCCGTTGGGCGTGCAGCGACCGCAACGCCGCCGGGCGGACGGCTGCGACCTGCTCCGGCTCCGGTGTCTGCACGGCGTACGGGTGGCCGTCGAAGATCCGCCGCAGCAGTGCCGTACGGGCCAGGTGCGCCGGCTGGCTCCGGGCGACCTGGATGCCGTCGACGAGCCGGTTCCGCTCGACGCCCACCCACCCGGCCGGGTAGTTGGCCCCGGTGAGCACCTCGGCGAGGATCTCCAGCATCCGGTCCAGCCCGGTGGCCAGGCCGGTGCCGGAGATCATCAGCCGATCCGGGTCGAGCCCGGCGGAGAGGCCGCCGCCGATCTTCTGCAGCTCCGCGGCGATCTGCACGCTGCTCATCGTCTCGGTGCCGGAAAGCAGCGTCTGCGTGAGCAGGTGTCCCCGGGCCAGGTGGGCCCGCCCGAAGGGCATCCAGAGCCGCAGCTCCACCAACGGGACCGCCGGCCGGCGCACCACGATGACGGTGAGTCCGTTGCCGAGGGTGCGCTCGGCCTGCCGGGGCAGCTTGAGCCGGCGGGTCGGACCCAACGGCGGCAACTGCCGCAACCTCGCGCTCACCGGCCATCCTCCGTTCGCGACTGCGGGGCTCGCAAAACCGGCTCACTCCTCGCGCTCACCGGCCACCCTCTGTTCGCGACTGCGGGGCTCGCAAACCCGGCTCACTCCTCGCGCTCACCGGGCACCACCTTCGGGGAGGACCTCGACGGACGCGCGGCGCTCCGGGCGCAGGGTGGCCGCGGCGGCCCGGACCTGCTCCTCGGTGACCTCGCCGATCAGGCTGGGCAGCTCACCGAGCAACCCCGGCTCGCCGCGCTGCTGTTCCAGCACCGCCATCCGCAGTGCCCGGCCGAGCACCGCATCGGTGTCGCGGAGCAGGTGGGTGGCCATCCGCGCCTGGGTACGCGCCAGTTCGCCGTCGCCGAGCCCGTCGTGGGCGAGCCGGTCCAGTTCCTCGTCCACGGTCCGCAACACCTTGTCGACGTCGCCACCGGGCGGCAGATGCGCCTGGAGCAGCAGCGCGGTCGGGTCGCGTACGTCGAACGGATCACCCATGAAGCCCAGGTAACCGCCGACGCTGGTCACCGTGCGGTCCCGACGCACCAACCGCTCCACCAGCCGCGACGCGTCACCGTCGGTGAGCACCTCGGCCAGCACCACGTACGGCAGGTAGGCGGCGAAGTCGCCGATCGGGTCGGGCACCCGCCACGCCGACGCCACCGCCGGCAGCGGGGCCAACTTGTCGGGGTACGCGGTGCGCCGCTCGACGGTCAGGTCCGGCTCGGCGAAGTCCGGCCGGTCGGGTGCCGGGCGGGCCGGTACGTCACCGAAGTGTCGCTCGATGAGCGTGACCGCCTCGGCGGTGTCGATGTCCCCGCTCACCGCGAGCACCGCGTTGCCGCTGGCGTAGTAGTGCCGGAAGAAGTCGGCGGCGTCGGCGACGGTGGCCGACTCCAGATCGTCGAAGGAGCCGTAGCCGTCGTGTGCGTTGGGGAAGGTGTCGAAGAGCACCGGCGGCAGGGTCAGCCAGGGAAACCCGCCGTACGGCCGGTTGAGCACGTTGACCCGGATCTCCTCCTTGACCACGTCGACCTGGTTGCGCAGGTTCTCCTCGGTCAGCCGGGGACCGCGCATCCGGTCGGCCTCCAGGAACAGCGCCCGTTCCAGGGCGTTGCTCGGCAGGGTCTCGAAGTAGTCGGTGTAGTCCAGGTGGGTGGAACCGTTGAAGGTGCCGCCGGCGCCCTGCACGTACCGGAAGTGGGCCAGCTTCTCCAGGTTCTCCGAGCCCTGGAACATCAGGTGCTCGAAGAGGTGCGCGAAGCCGGTGCGTCCCTCCGGCTCGGAACGGATGCCGACGTCGTAGACGACCGCCACACCGATGACCGGAGCGCTGCGATCGGGGGTCAGGACGACCCGTAGGCCGTTGTCGAGGGTGAACCGTTCGACCGGATACCTCGTCGCTGGGATTCTCGCTCTGCGGGTCGGCACGGATCCGACCCTAACGTCTCGGCACGCCCGCCGGTGCCGGCGGGCGAGGAAGCGCACGCGCGGTAGGTCGGTCGGCGGCCCCTGGCGCGCCCGCCCGTCAGCCGGACGCGCTGCCGGTGCGGTCGGTTGGTGCCGGGACGTGCAGTTCCACCAGGCCGGACGGAGCTGACCCGCCCGGGGTGGCCGGCCAGGGCGCGAACGTCACCGCCGTGGCCAGCAACAGCCCGACCGCCGCCACCGCGATCACCAGGAGCAGCTCACGAGCCGCCGAGCCCACCATGGTCGTCCTCCCCCGCGCCGATCACGGGCCCCCCGGCCCTGCCCCGCAGCCAGGGTCGCGGAGCCGGGCGAGGAAGACAGTCGCCCACCCGACGATCGACAGGCTGATTACCGACTCAGGGTTGCGGCGCTGGTCGGCACGGCTCGGAGCGGACCTGAAGCGCCGGGCGCGCCGGGACCGACCCGCGCGGAGAACACGGACGGCCGGGCCGCCACCGGTGCGCAGAGCACGGCGACGACCCGGCCGACACCGGGTGACCGGAGGTCAGAGCGGACGGATGTTCTCCGCCTGCGGGCCCTTCTGGCCCTGCACGACCTCGAACTCCACCCGCTGGTTCTCGTCGAGGCTGCGGTAGCCGGAGGACTGGATCGCCGAGAAGTGGGCGAAGACGTCCGCGCCGCCGCCGTCCGGGGTGATGAAGCCGAAGCCCTTGTCAGCGTTGAACCACTTGACGGTGCCAATAGCCATGCTTGTTTCGTCTCCTTGACGGAACGTCAACTCCGCACCTGTTGCGGAGTTGAAAGAGGAATGTCCCGGACGAACCTGCCCGGAACGCCTGTCGCTGCTGGTCGCCCCGCCCGGAGAAGTCCGGACATAACAAAGAGCGCCTGGGGCCACATTCCGCCAGGCGCAAACAGAGCTGGTAACCGAAACTGCAACGGGGGAACCCTACCACGGATCCGGCGACACGCCAGTGTTTCACGTCGACTCGGGAACCGATCTGATCAACGCGGTCAGTCCCTCGACGTCGAGCAGGTCCGCCGGCCGTACGGTCACCCCGTCCCGCACGTAGTGGAACGCCGCGCCGACCCGGTCGACCGGCACACCGGCAAGTTCCGCCCAGGCCAGCCGGTAGACCGCCAACTGCACCGCCGCCACCTCGGCGGCGGTGCCCTCCGGCCGAGCGCCGGTCTTCCAGTCGACCACGTCGAACCGGTCGCCGGGCCGGCGGAACACGGCGTCCATCCGGCCGCGTACCACCACCCCGCCGATCACCGTGGCGAAGGGCACCTCCACCTCGACCGGGGTGCGGTCCGCCCACTCGCTGGCCAGGAAGCGCCGCTGCAGCTCGGCCAGTTCCTCGTCCGGCGCCGCGTCGGCGTCCGCCGCCCCCGGCAGCTCGTCGGTGTCGAGCAACCGGTCCGCGCCGAACCGCTGCTCCAGCCAGGCGTGGAACGCGGTGCCCCGGCGGGCGTACGGGTTGGGCTCGGTCGGCATCGGGCGGCGCAGTGCCCGGGCCAGCCCGGCCGGATCCCGGCGCAACGCGACGAGTTGCGTCACCGACAGCTGTTCGGGCAGCGACACCTCGACGGGGCCGGCCAGCCGGCTCAACTCCGCCCGCTCGGCCAGCAGCAGATCGGCCTCCCGCCGCCACCGGAGTACCTCCGGATCCGCCCCGGCCGGGTCGTCCGGCCGGTCCCCGTCGTCGCCGTCACCGTCGCCGTCACCGTCGCCGTCGGTCAGGAAGCGGCGCACCAGCGCGGCGGCCTCGGCCAACACCGGACGGCGGGGACCGAGCGGGTCGGCGGGCCACTCGGCCCGCAGTACCACCTCGGTGGTCGGGTTGACCGCGTCCGGCGCGGGCTCCGGGGTCCACTCGTCGACCAGGTGACCGGGACCGCCGGCCAGGCAGGCGTCGTGCACCTCGCGCAGCAGCGGCGACGGGCCGCGCGGCCGCTTGGTGCCCTCACCCCACCAGTGACCGGAGCAGAGCAGCAGCCGCCGGGGCCGGGTCACCGCCACGTACGCCAGCCGTCGTTCCTCCCGCTCGTCGTGGGCGCGCCAGGCGTCGGTGAAGTCCTCCACCGCCCGGGCCACCCCGCGCTGGTCGGCCACCTCGGCCAGGGCCAGCTCGGGCAGCCCGTCGGCGTCGCCGCGCAGTGGGAACGGCAGCACGCCCAGGCCGCCGAGCCAGTGGTCCGAGTTGCGGACCGGTCCCGGCCACACGCCACGACTCAGCCCGGCCACCGCCACCACGTCCCATTCCAGCCCCTTGGCGGCGTGGGCGGTGAGGATCTGCACCGCCCCCTCGACCACCTCCACCTCGCCCGGCGCGAGACCGCGCTCCTCGTCCTCGGCGGCGGCGAGATAGGCCAGGAACCCGGCGAGCGTGGCGGCCGGTGACTCGCCGCTGAACCGGGCGGCCACGTCACCCAACGCGTCCAGGTGGCCCCGGGCCAGTCCGGCGTCACCCGCACCGTCGCGGCCGGCCCGCACCGCCACCTCCACGTCCAGCCCGGTGGTCCGCTCCACGTCCGCGATGAGTTCCGGCAGGGACTGGTCCAACCGGTAGCGGAGCAGGCCCAGTTCCCGCGCGTACGCGCGCAGTCGCGCGTAGCCCTCGGCCGAGTACGCCTGCGCCGGCCCCAGGTCGGCAAGCGCCTCCACCAGGGTCGCCTCGTCGAGGCGGTCGGGAGTGATCTCCGGAGCGCCGTCGTCGGCGAGCCGGCGGCGGGCCGCCGCGATGGCCCGGGCCCGGCGGTGCAGGGCCACCAGATCCCTTGGCCCGATCCGCCACCGGGCACCGGTCAGCAACCGCAGCAACGCGGCACCGTCGGTCGGGTCGGCCAGCACCCGCAGGGTGCAGACCACGTCGCGTACCTCGGGGGTGTCCAGCAGGCCACCGAGCCCGACCACCTCGACCGGCAGGCCGCGTTCACGCAGCGCCGCCGCGATCGCCGGGATCTGGCTGCGCAGCCGGACCAGCACCGCCGTGGTCGGCCGTCGAGTCACCGGGATCTGCTCGGGCAGTACGCCCGGGCTGCCGGCCGCGCCCCGCCAGGCGCCCAGCAGACTGTCGGCGATCCACTCCGCCTCGTCGGCGTACGTCGGCAGCAGGGCGCAGTGCACCGTGCCGGCGGCGGCTCCGCGCGGGCTGCGATGCGGGATCGGGTCGTCGACGCCGAACGCGGCGTGCAGCTCGGGCACCTGGGCCCCGGCCGCGCGCAGCGGCGTGGCCAGCGCGTTGGCCACCGCCAGGATCTCCGGTCGGTTGCGCCAGCTGGTGGTCAGCCCGAGCACCGAGGCCGGTGCACCGTCGGCGCGGGCGAACTCGGTCGGGAAACGGTCGAGGGTGCCGGCGCTGGCTCCCCGCCAGCCGTAGATCGACTGACAGGGATCACCCACCGCGGTCACCGGGTGTCCGCCGCCGAACAACGCCTTGAGCAGCACCACCTGGGCGTGGCTGGTGTCCTGGTACTCGTCGAGCAGCACCACCCGGTAACGACCGCGCTCGATCTCGCCGACGCCGGGATGGTCCCGGGCCACCCGGGCGGCCCGGGCGAGCTGGTCGGCGAAGTCCATCGCCTCGAAGTCGTCCTTGCGGCGGACGTACCCGCGCACCAGCGGCAGCAGCTTCAACCGGGTCTGCTGGAGGGCCAGAGCCTTGCGTACCCCGGCGTAGACCCGCCCCGGACGCGACTGCACGTCGGCGAAGAACCGGCCGGTCCAGGCGGCCAGCTCGTCCGGGTCGACCAGGTGCTCGTCCAGCTCGCCGGCGAGCGCCAGCACCGCGTCGGTGACCGTGCTCGGCATCCGGTCCACCTCGGACATGTCCCCGTCGTAGTTGCGCACGATCAGGTCGACCAACTGCCAGCGGGACGCCTCGGTCAGCAGCCGGGTGGAGGGCTCGTAGCCGGCGCGCAGACCGTGCTCGGTGACGATCCGCCCGGCGTACGAGTGGTAGGTGGCCACGGTCGGTTCGCCGGTGAGCGGGTCGTCGAGCGGGTTGCGCTCCCGGCGGCCCAACCGGCGGACCAGTTGGTCGAGTCGGACGCGTACCCGGTGCGCCAGCTCACCGGCGGCCTTGCGGGTGAAGGTGAGGCCGAGCACCTGCTCCGGCCGGACGTACGAGTTGGCCACCAACCACACCACCCGAGCGGCCATCGTCTCGGTCTTGCCCGAGCCGGCACCGGCGACCACCAGCAGCGGCTCGACCGGCGCGGCGATGATCGCCGCCTGTTCCCGGGTGGGGGCCGGCAGCCGGAGCAGCTTCGCCAGCTCCACCGGCGTGTACCGGGGGCCCGCGTCGGCGGCCCGGGGCGCCGGCGGGACCGGCTCGAACAGGGTGGGCTGGGTCACGGCTCCACCACCTGCCGACCCTGACCGGACACCGGGCAGCTGCTGCGGACCGGGCAGACCCGACACTTCGAGTTGGCGACCGCCGCGAAGGTCGCGGCCGCCATGGTGTCGGCGGTGCGACGCACCAGCGCGGTCGCCCAACCGGCCTCGGGCCCGTCGGTGGCGGGTGGCTGGGCCTGCTCGCGGGCGTCCCTCGCGCCGGTGCCGAGCTGCACGAGTGCCGCGCCGCCGGGCTCGTCGCCGAACTCGGCGAACGCGCCGGCCTCCACCGCCGCCTGGTACGCACCCAGTTGCGGGTGTTCGGCCACCTCTCCCTCGGTGACCGCGGTGGACTTGCCGGTCTTGAGGTCGACCACCACCAGCCGGCCGGCCGCGTCGACCTCCAACCGGTCGACCCGGCCGGTCAGCTCGACCGGCCGGTGCGGGTCGTCGAGGCGTACCGCGAACTCCTGTTCGATGGCGAGCAACCGCCGCGGGTTGGCGGCCAGCCAGCGCAGCAACTTGTCGACCATCGCCTCGGCACGGGCCTGCTCCGGACCGACCATCCACCGCGCGGCCAGTTCGATCGCGTCGAAGCGCGCGGCCACGTACTCCAGCAGCGTCTCCCGGTCGGCCTGGGCGTCCTCGGCGAGCATCGCCGCCGCGTGCACCAGGTTGCCGACACCCTGCGCGGTGCTGGCCGGTGCGCTGCCGCCGTGCCGTTCCAGCAGCCACCGCAGGCTGCACCGCAGCGCGCTCTCCATGCCCGACGGGGTCACCCGCACCGGCTCGCCGTCGTCGACGAGCGGCCGGTCGTCGGAGAGCGGGCGCAGCCCCCACCAGTCGTCGGGATGCGCACCGGACACTCCGGCGGCGGCCAGCCGGGCCAGTTCGGCCGCCGCCGCGCGCCGCCGGGCGACCGGCGCCGCCGGGTCGACGACCGCGGTACGCAGCTCCGCCACCAACGCGGGCAGCGTGAGCGCCCGGGGCGGCCGACTCAACGGCAGCCGGCCCGACGCGGGATGCTCGCTCGCGGTGGTGTCCGCCGGGTCAGCGTCGCCCGGGTTCTGGTCCAGCGGGGCATTGCTGGCCCTCGACGGTTCCGGCGAGGTCGACGGCCCGCCCGCGGACGATGGCGTGTCCGGTGGCCGGGGCGGCGGCGCACCGGCGGACCCCTCGACGGCGTCACCCGGGTCGTCGATACGGCCCAGCTCGTAGAGGAAGCGGCTGGGTTGCTCCTCGTGGTCGTCGCCGCCGACGGAGGCGGAGGCGACCGCGCTGACCAGCAGCCGCTGCCGGGCGCGGGTCACCGCGACGTGGAACAGCCGCCGCTCCTCGTCGAGCAACGCCGAGGTCTGTCCCACCACGGTGGCCATCGCGACCGCGCCGTCCCCCCGGCCGGCCAGCACGTCGACCAGGCGCTCCGAGCCGAGCAGGCTGCCACGCAGCCGTAGATCCGGCCAGACGCCTTCCTGGACCCCGGCCACCGCGACCAGGTCCCATTCGAGTCCCTTGGCCGCGTGCGCGGTGAGCAGCCGCACGGCGTCGCCCCGGTCGGCGGTCGGCGCGAGCGTGTCGGCCGGCAGCTCCTGACCGAGCACGTGGTCGAGAAACACCTCGGTACGCGCGCCCGGCAACCGGTCGGTGAACCGGGCGGCGGCGTCGAAGAGAACCAGCACGGCGTCCAGGTCACGGTCGGCCGCCTCGGCCCGGCGACGCCGGGCGAGATCCCCCTCGCCGGCCACCGCCGGGCCCCGGCTCAGCGCGGCCGACCACAGCTCGGCCAGGCCGCTGGCCCGCCACACGGCCCAGAGGACCTCCTCCGCGGTGGCGGCCGGCCGGTCGGCCGCCTCCCGGGCCACGGCCAGCAGCCCGGCCACCGTCTGTGCCGGTTCCGCCCAACGCCGCTCGACTCCGGAAAGCTCGGTCGGGTCACGGAGCGCCTCGATGATCAGCTCCCCGGAGGGCCGGCGGTCACCCCGGGCCAGGGCGAGGGCGCGCAGGCCCTGCCGCAGCCGTCGCTCCGCCAGCGGGTCGGCGCCACCGAGCGATGAGTGCAGCAGCGCCACGGCGGCCTCCTCGTCGAGCCGCTCCGGCTCCAACGCGCAGCGCAGCAGGAGCAGCAGCGGCGCGACCGCCGGTTGCAGGTGCAGCGGCAGGTCCTCGCCATGCACCACGGTCGGCACGCCGGCCGCGTGCAGCGCCCGACGCAGCCCCGGCAGTTGCCGGGCGGTGGAGCGGACCAGCACCGCCATCCGCGACCACGGCACGCCGTCGAGCAGGTGCGCCGCGCGTAGCGCGTGCGCCAGCCACGCCGCCTCGCTCGTGGTCGAGGAGAACGTGCGCACCTCCACACTCCCCGCCGGAGTGTCCGGCAGCGGTCGCAGCCGCCGGTGCGCGGCCGGCCCGCGCAGCCGTCGGGCCAGCCGCGCGGTGGCGGCCAGCAGCCGCTCGCCCGCGCGGTAACTGGTGCTCAGCAGCACCTGGGCGGCCGGCGCGCCGGACGCGGTGCGGAACCGGTGCGGAAAGGACGTCACGCCGCCCGGATCGGCGCCCCGGAAGGCGTACGTCGAGGAGTCGGGGTCGGCGAAGGCGACCAGGGGCAGGCCGCCACCGGCCACCGTGTCCAGCAGCTCCAGCTGCGCGGGGTCGGTGTCGGCCAGCTCGTCGACGTAGACGTACGCCAGCCGCCGTCGCTCGGCGGTCAGCAGCTCCGGATCGTCGCGCAGCATCCCGGTGGCGGCCCGGACCAGCTCCGCCGGGTCGTAGGCGACCGAGCCACGGTTGGCCACGTCGCGCAGGGCCAACACGGCGACGTACTGCCGGAGGAACCGGGCGGCGGCCGGCCAGTCGGCGCGGCCGAGCCGCTCGCCGAGCCGGGCCAGCTCGACCGGGCCCACACCCCGCTCGGCGGCACGCATCAGCAGGTCGCGTAGCTGGGCGGCGAAGGCCCGGGTGCCCAGCGCCGGCCGCAGGTCCGCCGGCCAACCGACCGGGTCGTCGTCGGGCTCTCCGTCGGGTTCCGCACCGACGACGTCCAGCAACTCGCGGATGATCAGATCCTGCTCCGGGCCGGTGAGCAGCCGAGGTGACGGTTCGCCGCGTTCGGCGGCGGCCCGCCGCAGCAACCCGAAGGCGTACGCGGGAAAGGTGCGCACCAGCGGCTCGCGCAGCACCCGCTGACCGGTCGCGGCGATCCGCGCCTCGATCCGGTGTCGCAGGTCGGCGGCGCCCCGTCGGCTGAAGGTGAGCACCAGGATCCGCTCCGGGTCGACTCCCTCGGCGACGCGGGCAGCGACCGCCTCGACGAGGGTCCAGGTCTTCCCGGTGCCCGGGCCGCCCAGGACGAGCATCGGACCGGCGGTGTGCGCGACCGCCTCCGCCTGTCGCAGATCGATCCGCCCCGGCCCGTCATGCCCCGAAGGTGTCTGCTCCGGTGCGGCCTTCGGATGGGCGGCGCCCGAGGGCGACCCGGCGGACGGGCCGTTCCCCTCGGTCGGCCCGGCGGGCCGACGCACCAACCGGTACGCCTGCATCCCGCCATCCCATCACGGCCCTGCGACACCGCCCGACCCGCCACACCCGGGTCCGGTCAGCACCCGCGCCCGACACGCGGCAAGTCGGGGCTTCCGCTCAACGGGAAGGCCCGGTTCGCCGCATCCGGAGCCGATCATCCGCCCACGGACCGCGTCGACGGGGTGCCAGGGCCGGGCCGGGCGGTTCAGGTGAGGTGGGACTCGATGAGGTCGAGGGCACCGGGGACGGTGTCGACCGACCGGAGCAGATCGAAGCCGGCGGGCTTGAGAAACGTCTGGTCGGTCAGGTCGCGCAGCCAGGCCAGCAGCGGGTCGTAGAAGCCGTCGGTGTCGACGAGCACCATCGGCTTGTGGTGCAGGGCGAGCGTGGCGGTGGTCCACACCTCGAAGAGTTCGTCGAGCGTGCCGAGCCCGCCGGGCAGGGTGAGGAACGCGTCCGACTTCTCGATCATCAGGATCTTCCGGCTGGCCATCGACTCGGTGACCAGCAGTTCATCGGAGGCGAGGTCGGCGACCTCCAGGTCGACGAGCGCCTGCGGGATCACCCCGACCGTGCGGCCTCCCGCAGCGCGTGCGCCGTTGACCAACGCGCCCATCATCCCGACGCAGCCGCCCCCGCTGACCAGCGTGTGCCCGCGCCGAGCGATCTCCGCGCCGGTCTCGGTCGCCAGGTCGAGCCAACGCTTGTCGAGTGTGCGGGAGGACGCGCAGAACACGCAGATCGCGGCCACCGGTCAGCGCCCCGCCGGGTCGTCGGTGGCGGCCGGTCCGTCGGCGGCGGCCCGTTCATCGCCGGCGACGGGCCCGACGGTGGTCGACCCGGCGGCGGCCTGCTGGTCGGCGGCGACCCGGGCGACCGCTTCCTCGCGTACGGCCTCCTGCTCGGCGTTGAGGGCGGCCTCGGCCTCCACGATGTGCCGCACCGCCGCGGCGACGTCGTCGGTGACGCAGATCAGCTCCAGGTCGACCGGGCCGATCTTGCCTTCGGCCGCCATCGTGTCCCGCAGCCAGTCGAGCAGGCCCTGCCAGTAGTCCACGCCCATCAGCACCACCGGGAACCGGGTGACCTTCCCGGTCTGTACCAGGGTGAGCGCCTCGAAGAGTTCGTCCATGGTGCCGAACCCGCCGGGCAGCACCACGAACGCCTGGGCATACTTGACGAACATGGTCTTGCGGGCGAAGAAGTAGCGGAAGTCGATGGCCAGGTCGACCCACTCGTTGATGCCCTGCTCGAAGGGAAGTTCGATGCCCAGGCCGACGGAGTGGCCGCCGGCCTCGCTGGCCCCCCGGTTGGCCGCCTCCATCACACCCGGACCACCACCGGTGATCACCGCGTAGCCGGCGCGGGCCAGCGCCGCGCCCAGCGCCTCGGCGAGCTGGCACTCGGGGCTGTCCGGCTTGCTGCGCGCCGAACCGAAGACGCTGACCGCGGGCGGGAGGTCGGCGAGGGTGTCGAAGCCCTCCACGAACTCGGAGAGGATGCGCAGCGCCCGCCAGGCGTCCTTCGTCTTCCAGTCGGCCCGCGCCCGGGAATCCAGCAACCGCTGGTCCGCGGTACTGCTGGTGATCGACTGGCGACGGAGTGTGACGGCGCCGCGATGCCGCTCCTGTCCTCGTTCCCGCCCGTTGCTCTGGGTCATGGAAGCAACCGTAGTGGAGCCGGACCGAAGAACCCGGCAAACACTTCGTGATCTTGTGCAACCAAATCGCTTTCCCGTACGTCTTACTATTCACATACCGGGTATGCCCCGGCACGCGGACTTCGGGGGAGGAGACAGCGTGATCAGCAACGACGAACGGGTTCGGATCCGCCGCCAGATGCAGCGGCGCATCCGCGACGTGGTGGCCGAGCGCCGCCGCGCCCGGCTGCTCGACAAGCCACCCGAGCCGCCGGCCGATCCCGGTGCCGAGTCCCACCTGACCACCGTCTGACCCCGCACCGAACCGCCGGCCACGCCGTCGGCGGTCAGGCCGGGGCGAGCCAGCGGTGCAGCGTCGCCGCACCGTCGCGGATCTTGCTGATCTCGACGTGCTCGTCCGGGTGGTGGGCCAGGTTCGGATCACCCGGGCCGAAGTTCAACGCCGGGATCCCCATCGCCGCGAACCGGGCCACGTCGGTCCAGCCCAGCTTGCCGATGGGTGCGGCACCCACCGCCGCCAGGAACTCCCGCGCCGGCGGGGCCGCCAGGCCGGGCAGCGCGCCGGCCGCGCAGTCGGTCACCGTCAGCTCGTAGTCCGCGAAGACCTCGCGCAGGTGCGCCTCGGCCTCGGCCGGCGTACGGTCCGGCGCGAAGCGGTAGTTCACCTCGATCTCGCACCGGTCCGGCACCACGTTGCCGGCGACCCCGCCCTGGATGCGGGTCGCGTTCATGCCCTCCCGGTACTCGCACCCGTCGATGGTCACCCGCCGCGCCTGGTACGTCGACAGCCGACGGAGCACCTCCCCCGCGCCGTGCACGGCGTTGACCCCGTGCCAGGAACGGGCCGAGTGGGCCCGGACCCCGGTGGTCACCACCACGGCTCGCATGGTGCCCTGGCAGCCGGCCTCGACGATGCCGTACGTCGGCTCCAACAGCAGCGCGAAGTCGGCCTCCAGCCAGTCCGGGTGCGCCTGCGCGACCAGGTGCAGGCCGTTGTACCTCGACTCGATCTCCTCGGCCTCGTAGAAGAAGTACGTCACGTCGTAGCGGGGCTCGGGCAGGGTGGTCGCGAGATGCAGCGCGTAGGCGACGCCGGACTTCATGTCCGAGGTGCCGCAGCCGTACATCAGGTCGCCGCGCAGCGTCGACGGGAAGTTGTTGTTCAGTGGCACGGTGTCCAGGTGGCCGGCGAGCACCACCCGCGAGGCCCGCCCCAGGTCGGTACGGGCCATCACCGTATTGCCGTGCCGGTGGGTGGTCAGGTGCGGAACCACCCGCAGCACCTCCTCGACGCAGTCGGCGATGGCCTTCTCGTTGAGGGACACGGACTCGATGTCGACCAGCGCGCGGGTCAACGCCACCGGATCGGCGAGGACCTCGGGGGTAAGCGGGTTCTCCATGGTCCGCACGGTACCGTCACAATCGGCGACCGTGAGACGCGAGCCCTTCGGCGAAGCGCGAGGAGTGGGCCGGCGAGCCCCGTGGTCGCGAGCAGCAGCCGGCCCGCAGGGGAACGAGAGGTGAGTAAGTGACGTCCACACAATCCGCGTGGGGCATCGGCCTGGCCACCGTCACCGCCGAGGACCAGGCGCTCGACACCTGGTACCCGACCGGCAAACTGGGCCTCGGCGAGCTGCCGCTGGTCGCCGGTGAGGACAAGGCAGACGTGCTGGACCTGCCACCCGGCGCGATCGGCGACCGGGCCCTGCCGGGTCTGCGTACCGTCCAGGTGGTCACCGTCATCGGCTCGCTCGACGATCCGATCAAGGACGCGCCGGACGCGTACCTGCGGCTGCACCTGCTCTCCCACCGCCTGGTGCGCCCCAACGAGATCAACCTCGACGGCATCTTCGGCAAGCTGGCCAACGTGGCCTGGACCTCCGCCGGGCCGTGCCCGCCGGAGCGGGTGGACGAGCTGCGGGTCATCGAGCGGGCCGCCGGCCGCCACCTCGGGGTGTACGGGGTGGACAAGTTCCCCCGGATGACCGACTACGTGGTGCCCGCCGGGGTGCGGATCGCCGACGCCGACCGGGTACGCCTCGGCGCACACCTCGCGTCCGGTACCACCGTCATGCACGAGGGCTTCGTCAACTTCAACGCCGGCACGCTCGGCGCCTCGATGGTCGAGGGGCGCATCGTGCAGGGCGTGGTGGTGGGCGACGGTTCGGACATCGGCGGCGGCGCCTCCATCATGGGCACCCTTTCCGGCGGCGGTACCGACAAGGTACGCATCGGGGAGCGCAGCCTGGTCGGTGCCAACGCCGGTGTCGGCATCTCGCTCGGCGACGACTGCGTCGTCGAGGCGGGTTGCTACATCACCGCCGCCTCGAAGATCAGCCTTCCGGACGGCCGGGTCGTCAAGGCCCGCGAGTTGTCCGGCGTCGACGGGTTGCTGTTCTGGCGCAACTCGGTCTCCGGCGCGCTCGAGGCCCGTCCCCGTACCGGTCGGGGCATCGAGCTGAACGCCGCCCTGCACGCCAACGACTGAGCCCCCGGCGGGGCGGGCCCGATCGGGCCCGCCCCGCCGGTGCGGGTCACCGCAGGCGGTACGCCTGGATGATCCGCTGGGTGACGGTGTTGCCGTCGGTGTCGCGGGCGGTGGCCCGCAGCGACACGTGGCCGGCACCACGCGGGTGCTGCACGGTGGCCTGCCAGCCGCTACCGACCTTGCGCAGTTTGGCGCGCTGCCAGCGCTTGCCGCCGTCGTAGGAGACCTCGACGGTCAACGACGCCGTCTTCGCCGCCGGCGCACCGGGCTGGCGCTGCACCGCCACCGGGATCACGAAGGCCCGGCCGGCCGGGGCCGCGTTCCGCTCGTCCAGTCGCGGCGCGAACCGGATCGCGGAGGCGGGCAGCCGGACCGGGTCGTCGCCCCGCACGTGCCGGGACCGGAAGGTCCAGGCGGTGGCGACCTCGGTGCTCAGGTCGGAGACGCTGCGCTTCGCCGACATCTCCAGCCGGTACCTGGCGGGCCCGGCGGGCACCTCGAACTGGCCCCAGCCGGGTTCCTCGGACTCACCCACCAGTTTGCCGTTGCGGTACAGGGCGGTACGTCCGGCGTCCGTGAGCGAACTGCCCGGGTGTCCGGCCGCGTCGCCGTACAGCGGCACGGACAGAGTGATCAAATCACCCTGCCGGGTCAGGCCGTCCTCCGGCCAGCGCGGCACCGGGAACGACGGTCCGTGGGGTGCACCGTTCCAGACCTCCCGGTAGGTCCGCCCGGCCCGGTACGCCGTCGGTTCCGAGAAGAGCACGGCCACCGGTTCGAGCCAGGGCACGTCATCGCTGCGAGTGCCGAACCACAGCTCGGTGCTCCAGCGCACCGCCCCGGTGTTGTAGTACTCGACCCGCTGGCCCGGCACCGCCGTCGGCAGCCCGACCGCCCAGCCGCCCAGGTCGGGCTCGAACAGGGCGAAGGACATCCGTTCGGCGAGCGTGCCCGGATAACCGTCCCGGAACGTCTGCTTGACGGTGGCCAGGTCACTGCCGCGGTAGTTCCGGGTCAACCCGGCAGGCATCCGGCCCGGAACCACCTCGGCGAGGGCGTACAGATACCGGCTGCTGGCCGCCTCCAGATCGGCGAACTGGCTGCTGAACACGGCGAAGAAGTGGTCTGCCGCAGCCCGCCTGCCGACCGGTCCGGTGAACAGCCCGTCGAAGTCGTCGGCGAGCGCGCCGAACCCGGCCGACCCGTAGTCGAGCAGGAAGTTCGCGTCGACGGCGACAAGTGCCGGCGTCGCCGACCGGTCCGGCACGGTCATCCGCACCGGCTTCGCCGTGCGCGCGTCCACCACGACCTCGGCGTCCGAGTCCACCACCAGTTCCGGCTGGGCCATCAGCACCAGTTCCTCGCTGGTCTCGTCGAACAGGAAGCTGGCCAGCCCGTACCGTCCCTTGGGCACCCGCACCTCGGCGGTGCCGTCCGGGTCGGCCACGAAGATGTCGGTGAAGTCGTCCAACCCGAGCAGGAAGGTCGCGTAGTCGTCCGGCACGGCACCCTCACGGCTCAGGTGTCGCACGGTCAACGGGTAGCTCTCCACCTCCTTGTTGACGGCCAACGGGGTGACCGCCACCTGGTCGCCGGAGCGGGCGACCACCCGGCCGGTGTAGTGGCCGTCCGGGCTGTCGACGCTGGTGTCGACCGTGACGGTGGCGGACGCGGTGCCACCGGCCGGTACCTGGACCTGCCGGGCACCGAGCGTGAACACCCCGGCCGGCGCCGGTTCCCCGTCCGGGCCGGTGGCCTCGATGCCGAGGTCCAGGGTGAGCGGTGCCGCTCCCGTGTTGCGCCAGGTCACCTGGCGGTGGATCGGCTCGTCGTCGTCGTGCGGCCACAGCGTGCGGCCGAACGAGACGCTGGCCGGCTCGCTGACCACCGACTGGGTGATGGCTTGCGCCACGTCGACCCGGCCGGCACCCTGCTGGTACGCGGTCAGTTCCGGATTGGGCCGGGCCGAGGCCATCAGGGTGGCCTTGAGCAGTTCCGCCGTCGCGTCGGTGTGCTGCTGGGCCAGCAACGCCGCCGCACCCGCGACGTGTGGTGCGGACATCGAGGTGCCGGAGAGCGCGACGTACTGGTCGCCGACCGGTTCACCGAGCTGCGTGCCCTGCCCCCGGGCGGCCACGATGTCGACTCCCGGCGCGGTGATGTCCGGCTTGAGGGCGTCGTCACCGACCCGGGGGCCCCGGCTGGAGAAGTCGGCGAGCTGGTCGTCGCGGTCGACCGCGCCGACGGCGAGCGCGGCGTCGGCGCTGGCCGGCGAGCCGACCGTGCCGGTCCCTCCGGCGTTGCCGGCGGAGATCACGAAGAGGGCGCCCGTCTGCTCGGTGAGCGTGTTCACCGCCTCTTCCAGCGGATCCACCTCCGGGGTGTCCGTCCCGCCCAGGCTGAGGTTGACCACGTCGGCCCCGGCCTCGGTGGCGGCCCACTGCATGCCGGCCAGGATCGCCGACTCGGTGCACCCGTACTCCTCGCAGACCTTGCCGGAGAGCAGGGTCGCATCGGGTGCCACACCCCGGTTTCGGCCCGCCGAGGCGGCACCGCTGCCCGCGATGATCGAGGCGACGTGGGTGCCGTGCCCGACGATGTCGCCCGGGTTCGTCTCCTCGGTGAAGTTCCGCGACTCGGCGACCCGGCCGGTGAGGTCGGGATGCGCGGCGTCGACCCCGGTGTCCAGCACCGCTACGCGTACCCCCTGACCGGTGAAGCCGGCCTGGTGGGCGGCGGGCGCACCGATCTGCGGCACGCTGTGTTCCAGCGTCAGCTGCCGTCGGCCGTCGAGCCAGATCCGCTCGACACCCCCCGCCGCGTCGAACCGGGCGCTACCGGCACCGGCGACCGTGGCCCAGAGCTGGCCCACCCGCTGCTTGTCCGCGGTGGCCGCGACGCCACCGATGGCCGTCAGGTCACGGGTGACGGTCACCCCGTCGGGTGCGCCGGCCCGTCGGGCGGTCGCCCCGTAGGTCATGAGCAGGGGCAGCGAGTCGCGGTGCGCGTCGTCGTAGCCGGCGGCGATCAACCCGGCCACGTCGAAGAGCCGGCGGTCGACCCGTCCGTCGCGGATCAGCGGCAGCGCGTCCTGCGGCAGCACCCAGAGGTGGTCCCGCTGCCGTTGGGTGAGGAAACGGATGCCGTCGCGGCCCTCGGCCGGGCGTACGCTCGCCCCGGTCGCGGTGACCGTGACCTGGTCACCGGTGACCAGGGTGACGGTGGCTGAGGTGCGGCCGTTGTCCGGCCGGCCGGTCGGGACGGGGGTCGGTGGGGCCGCTGTCGGCGCCGCCGGTGCGGCCGTGGCCGCCGCCGGTACGCCGAGCACCAGACCCAGCACGAGTCCGGTGGCGGACAGTTTGCTCCTTCGTCGCAACTGAATCCTCCTCTGGAGCGTCTACATCGATGTAGGACACATCGACTCCCATCAGGGTTGCATACCGAGTATGCAAAAGGGAGTCAGGAATTCGACGAAGTTGAGTCCTCGTCGCGGCGGCGCCGGGCATGATCGAACGGGTGACGTCCATGAAGGAACGGATGCTCGCCGGCGAGCCGTACCTCGCCGACGACCCGGAGCTGATCGCCGACCACCTCCGCGCCCTGCGCCTGATGGAACGGATCAACGGCGGGGGCGTCGACGACCACGAGACACGTCGAGCGGCCCTGCACGAGCTGCTCGGCGAGATCGGCGAGGAGACCGGAATCCGCCCACCGTTCTACTGCGACTACGGCTACCACATCCGGATCGGGCCGCGCAGCTTCGTCAACTACCACGCGGTCTTCCTCGACGTCGCACCGATCACCATCGGCGCCGACGTGCAGATCGGCCCGAACGTGCAACTGCTCACCCCCACCCACCCGGTGGAGCCGGCGCCGCGCCGGGCGAAGTGGGAGGCGGCCCGACCCATCACCATCGGTGACAACGCCTGGCTCGGCGGTGGCGCGATAGTCCTTGCCGGAGTCACCGTCGGTGAGAACACCGTGGTCGGCGCGGGCGCCGTGGTCACCCGGGACCTGCCTGCCAACGTCGTCGCGGTCGGTAATCCGGCTCGACCGGTACGCCAGCTCGACTGACCCGCAATCAGCCTTCTAGCTGCGTAAACATCCCCAGGACGAGTGGCGCCCGCCGCACCACATCGGGCACTGTAGGTGACAGGTGCGTCACCGGGAGGCTCGCATGGGAGGTCGGATCCTCGAACTACGCGTACACGGAGTGTCCAACACCCCGCCCGCCGAGACCCTGGGCCTGACGGGCGAACCCGGGGGCGAGCCGCCCCAACCACGACTCGTCGCCGGCGGCCCGGTCACCGGCTTCTACCGCCTGCCGACCGCCGCGCCGCTCGACCCGATCGTCGTCGAGGCGTACAGCTGGGGGCAGCTGACCTCCGGCGCGCGGACCGCCCGCGACGTGGAGCGCGCCCTGTGGACGCTGCTGCTGCCCTTCACCCTGGCCAACGTGGCGCTGCACGCCCGGCCGGGGATACCGGCGGACCCCACCACCGAACGGTTGGCCAGCCGATCCGGCGTGACGGCCTGGCTGATCAGGCTCTTCTGCCTGAGCCTGACCGCCACCCCGGTGCTCGCGACGACCGGTGTCGGCGTCGATCTCATCGGCTGGCAGTGCGTGGACGAGGTCTGCCTGAGCCGGATTCCCGGCCCGTGGGAGTTCCTCGCCGGTGCCTGGTGGCAGCAGGGCGGCCGGGCCCTGGCCGTCGGTCTGACCGTGCCACTCGCCATGATCGGAGTCCTCGGCCTGGTCACCTGGCGGACCTACCAGTACGAGGCGGTGATGCCGGCCGACCCCACCACGAATCCGCCGGGACGTCGGACCCCGCCGCCGGTCGACGTCGAGGTGCCGATCGGCCAGCCGGTGCAGGAGCCGCCACCCACTCCCGAGCCACCACCCGGACCACCGACCAATCCGCTTCAGGACCCGACGTTCTGGTGGGGCGAGGGGCAACTACGCCGGGCGGCCGTACTGCATCTGTGCACCGGCACGGTGGTGGCAGCGGCGGTCCCGCTCGGCACGGTCTCGGTGCTCGACCCGCCACACGGCGCGCGGGCGGCGCTCACCTGGTCCGCCGTGGTCGCGTTCACCGCCGTCCTGGCGATCACTCTGGTCGCCATCGGCCGGCCCTTCCTGACCCGACGCGAGGGCGCCACCCCGCTCGGCGGGTGGAGCATCGCGGTCATCGTCCTCACCGGACTCGGCCTGGCCGGCACCCTCGCGGTGCTGCTGCTGCCGGACGGTGCGGCGAGCAGCCCGCTGGCCGGACTGCGCCCGCCGGTCGGCTGCGACCAGGACCCCACTCAGCCCGGCTGCCTGGCCGACCGGTCGCTACCGGGCTTCGACCGGGTCATCGCCTGGCTGGGTACGGGTCAACTGCTGCTACTCATCGCGATCGGCGCGACCGCCCGATCCGGCCGGCGTGGCGGTGCCACGCCGGCCGCCGCCGCACTGCTGATCGCCCTCGGCGCCGCCTGGTGCCACGGATGGCTGCCGGCCGCACCACCGGCCCCGGTGGCGCTCTGGCAGTTCGGCCTGCCGCTGCTCGCCCTCGCCGCGGTCGGCCTGTTACTGCCCCGAACCCGCCCCACAAGCCGCAAACAGCCGCTCGAACCGCACTCCGACCTGGCCTGGCGCGGTCGAGCACCCGCCGTCATCGCCGGCTTCGGCTGGCTGCTCTGCCTGGCGTACAGCGCCGGCGTGCTCTACTGGGTCACCAACCGGCTCAACGGCGCAGACGCGCCCGTCGGTCGACCCCTGGTGGTTCCGCCGGCCCCGGTGACCTGGGCCGGCCTGGCCTTCGCCGCCGCGCTGCTGATGCTCGCCCTGGTCGCCGTCCGCGCGGTGGTGCTGTTCCACCGGCTGCGACGCCAGGAGTACGCCCAGCTACGCGCCCGGGGCGGCCGACTGTCCGCGCACGACCTGCGTCGCGCTCGGGACGTCAGTGCCCACCAGGCGCTGCACCGACTGGTCGGCGAGCACGCGCTGCGGCTGATCGGCTGGTACGCGGGGGCGATGACCGTCCTCGCCGTGGTGGGCTGCGCGGCCGTTCTCGCGTGTCCGCTCCCGGACCACGAGGCGGGCGGAGCGGCCCCGGTGATCGAGGTGGTGGCGGACGTCGGCGACGCGCTGCTCGGCTGGCTACCGGTGGCGGTGGCCGCCGTCGGCCTGCTCGTCTATCGCAAGAACACCATCCGCCGCTCCGTCGGCGTGATCTGGGACGTGGGAACCTTCTGGCCACGCGCCGCACACCCCCTGGCACCACCGAGCTACGCCGAACGGGCGGTGCCCGAACTGCTCACCCGCACGGCCGGTCTGATCGCGCTGGCCGAGCCCGACCCGCGCCGGGTGGACGGCATCATCCTCTCGGGGCACAGCCAGGGCACGGTGATCTGCACCGCGGTCATCCTCCAGCTGCCGAGCCGGTGGCGGCACCGGATCTGGTTCTTCTCCTACGGCTGCCAGCTGACCCGCCTCTACGGCCGGATCTTCCCCGCCTACTTCGGCCCGGACCGGCTACCGGTGCTGGCCGAGGCGCTGACCCGCCCCGGCGGCGGCACCCGGTGGACGAACTTCTGGCGGGACACCGATCCGCTCGGCTGGCCGGTCACCGCCGGGGAACGGGACATCGCGGTGACCGACCCGGAGGCCCTGCATCCGAGCGACGGCGAGGTCGCCGACCCGCCGATCCGCAGCCACAGTGGCTATCCGGAGGCCGCCGAGTTCCAACGGGAGAGATCCCGGGTGGCGTGGCTGCTGCGGCGGGCGGTCCCGTCACCCCGGCGGGGGCTCGGCTAGGCGTACCACCAGGTCGGCGCGGTCGGCGGTGCCGGCCACCAGCGCCGCGTTGGCCTCGTCGCTGCCCAGCGCCCAGGCCCGCGCGTCCTGCTCCGACCGGCCGTAGGCCATGTGCCGGGCGACCAGCCGCCGACGCCGCAGGTCGGCGTCGAGGTCCAGGAACCACGCCTCGTGCAGCAGGGCGCGTACCTCGTCCCAGGGCCAGTTCGGAATCAACAGATAGTTGCCCTCGGTGACCACCAGCCGCACCTCCGGCGGCACCTCGATCGCACCGGCGATCGGCTCCTCCAGCTCCCGACGAAACTGCGGCGCCCAGACCGACGTCGGCTCCTTGCGCCGCAGCCGACGCAGCAGCGAGACGTAACCGTTGGCGTCGAAGGTGTCGATCGAACCCTTACGCAGTTCCCGGCCGAGCCGACGCAACTCGTCCTGAGCGAGGTGGAAGCCGTCCATCGGCACCAGCCGGGCGGCCGGACCGACCGCCTCGACCACCTGTGCGGCCAGCGTGGACTTGCCGGCACCGGGTGCGCCGGTGACGCCGAGCAGTTGCCGCGGCCCGGCATCGGCCAGCCTCCGGGCCCGCTCCAGCAGCGCCTCGACCGACAGCACCTCCGCGACGGTCATCAGGACAGGACCGGCCGGCTGATCGTGAACCGGGCCCGGACGGCCGCGTGCACGCCCTGCGGCTGCGGGTCGAGCTCCAGCTCCGGTGGGCCACCGGACTCCACCGCGCCGGCGTCGAACGCCATCCGGGCCATCATCGGCTGGGCGGTGCCGCCCTCGTCGGACAGCTCGACCAGGTCGGTGACCTGGGCACCGAGCGCCTCGGCGTACTCGCGGGCGCGTTGCAACGCGTCGCTGATCGCGGTGTGCCGGGCCTGCCGGTAAGCCGGACTGTCCGGGCGCAACGACCACCACGGACCGGCCACCTCGACCTGGTCCTGGTCGGCCAGGCGCAGCATCAACTCGCCGAGGCTGGTGAAGTCGCTCACCGTCACCGTGGTCACCACCGAACCGTGCCAGGCCACCACCCGCTCCCCGGAGCGACGGGTCTCGGGGCGCACCCGCAGCTCGCCGGTCTCGCGTCGGTCGATGGTCGGGCCGTACGAGTCGAGCAGCACCCGGATCGCCGCCGCCCGCTCGGCCAGCCGGGTCAACGTCGGCTCCCGCTCCCGATCCCGGGCCAGCGCGGTCACGGTGAACCGGGCGAGTTCCGGCGCGACCTCACGGTACGCCTCGCCGCGCACGGTCACGACTGGTCCGTCCACCATGCCCTCACCCTACTGGCGGGCCCGGCGCCGCGCCCACCGATGAGCCGGGCTTCAGACCCGCGGAAGTCGAGCGACATAGGCGACGGTGTCGGCCCCGGCCCGGCAACCGCTCAGGTGGCCACCGGCCGCCCCCACGTCGTACAGCCAGGCCACCTCGGCCGCCGCCGCGTCCACCGGAAACGACATGACCTGTTCGTCGTACGGGCGACCGGCCAACTCGGCGCGGGCGGCGGCGGCCTCGGCGTACCGGGCGGTGAGGGCGTCGGCGTCGTCGGCGCGCAGAGCGGCGGCCAACTCGTCGAGGAACCCGGTGACCTGTGTCAACGCGGCCAGCACCTGGTCGCGGTTGCCGCGCAGCATGTTGCCGGTGCGGTGCGCCGGGGTGCCGGCGACCCGGGTGCCGTCCCGGAAGCTCCCGGCGGCCAGCGCCAGGACCGCGTCCCGCGACGGTGACCGGTGCGCCGCACCGGCCAGCGCCCCGGCGAGCAGGTGTGGCACGTGCGAGGCGAGCGCCACCACGGCGTCGTGCCGGTCCGCGGCCATCGGCACCACCCGGGCGGCGAAGACGTCGGTGACCAGGGTGACGAGGCGGCGGAACGCGGCCAGCCCGTCCGGTGCGGGGCAGAGCACCCAGGCGGCGCCGGTGAACAGCTCCGGCAGCGCCGCCGTGAGACCAGCCCGACCGGTGCCCGCCATCGGGTGCCCGGGTACGAACCGGCTGGTCAACCCCTGTTCCGCGGCGAACGCCGCCAACTCGGCCTTGGTGCTGCCCACGTCGGTGACCAGGCAGTCCTCCGCGGTGGCGGCGGCAACCTCGACCAGGGTCGCGGGCAGCGTGGGCAGCGGTCCGCCGAGAAACACCACGTTCCGGCCGGCCACCGCGTCGACCAGCCGCTCCGCGGTCGGTACGCCGGCCAGCCGGGCCTGCCGGCGGGTCTGCTCGTCCGGATCCCAGCCGGTCACGTCGACGCCGACGGCGTGCAGTCGGAGGAGCACCGAGCCACCGATCAGGCCGGTGCCGACCACCGCCGCCCGCAGCCGTGCGTCAGCCCTGAGCACCATCCGCGTACCTCGGCGTTCCGTTTCGTCACGGAGCCGGCCGGCCCCGCGGCGTGCCTGCCGGATCGGCGCGGAACCGCCACTACGTCCGCAGACACGCCCTACGTCCGCGCCGAGGATATCGCCGGCCGGATCGGCGGTCGGACCGGTACGCCCGCCCGACGGTCAGGCACGCGCGGCGTACGCCTTGTCCCGGAAGCGGCTGAACGGGCCGGGCGGATCCGATCGTCCACCACCAACGTCGGCGTCTCTGGCTGCGCGCCCCTGCGCCGGAACGGCCACATGTGCCTTCCCTCCCCCGATCTCGACCGGCAAGATCGTAAAGCCGACCGAACCGGACCGGAAGGGGGTTGTCCGGCAAAGATCCACGTCGTACGGTCCCTGCGCCGCCCGCAGCCAGGCGGGCACGGAACGGGGAGGAACGGCCATGGCCGCGACGTACCGTGCACTCGCCTCGGTGGTCATGTTGATCGGGTTCTACGTGGTCGCGCTGCTTCAGTTGGCGGCCGTCGCCGCTCTCGGCGTGTGGCTGTACGGCCACACGAACGGACTGGTCACCGGGAAGCTGCTGCTGCCGCTCATTGTCGCGCTGGGTGCGGTGGCGGTCGGGCTCTGGCGGGCGATCCGGACGAAGAACGAACCCGCACCGGGCCTGGTGCTCGACGAGCGGGAGGCACCGCAGCTGTGGGCCACCGTCCGGGAGCTCGCCGACGCGGTCGGTACCCGCGCGCCGGACGAGATCCGGCTGGTGCCCGAGGTGAACGCGGCGGTCGGCGAGCAGAGTCGACTGCTCGGGCTGATCGGCGGGCGACGCACCCTCTACGTGGGTCTGCCGCTGCTGCAGGCGATGCGGGTCGACCAACTCCGCTCGGTGCTGGCACACGAGCTGGGTCACTACTCCGGCAAGCACACCCGGCTCGGCGGCGTCGCCTACCGGGGACGGCTGGCGATCGAGGGCACCATCGAGCGGATCAAGCCCCGCAACCCCATCGGCCTGGTCTTCAAGGGGTACGCGAAGCTGTACCTGATGGTCGACAACGCCGCGTCGCGGCGGCAGGAGTTGGAGGCCGACCGGGCCTCCGTCCAACTCGCCGGTCACGAGGCGGCCACGTCCGCCCTGCGCAGCCTGCCGGCGCTCGACGCGGCCTGGAACTTCTTCACCGACCGCTACGTGGACTCGGGCTGGCAGGCCGGCCTCGCCCCGGACGACCTGTTCGGCGGCTTCGGGCAACTGCTGAACGCCCGCCGGGAGCAGATCGACAAGCTCCAGCAGGACGTACCGGACCGCGAGCCGTCCCGGTGGGACACCCACCCGCCGATCGGCATCCGGATCGACGCGATGGCACAGCTGCCCGCCGGTGCCGCCTTCGCCGACGACCGTCCCGCACACGTGCTGGTCAGCGACGTCCTGGCCGCCGGCCGCCGGCTGCAGAGCCTGGTCCTGGACCTCGGCAACCGTCAGGTGCTGCCCTGGCCGGAATTCACCCACGCGGCGATCGCCGCCGGTATGCAACGTCAGGCGGACAACATCTACCGGGCGGCCGGCCGGTTCACCGGCAGTGCGGAGCCGGGCCTGACGACCGTGCTCGACCTCGTCCGGGCGGGCCGTCTCGGCGAGTTCGCCGAGCAGTTCTTCAGCGACGCCACCCGGCGGGAGGCAGCGGCCCGCTTCGCCGGACCGATGGAACTGCTGCTCGACAACGCGGCCGTCCGCGCCCAGCGGGCCCGCTGGCAGCTGTCCTGGGGTGGTCCGGCCCAGTTCGTGGGCATTGACGGTGAGCCGTTGGACCTCGCCGAGATCGCCAAGCTGGCGGTATCGGCGGAAACCCTCGACGAGGCCCTGGTCCGGCTGGCCGAGCTGGGCGTCGACCCCGCCACCGCGACGGTGGTGCAGGGCCGCGCCACCGCCGACAACGCCGGCGTCATCGGCGCCATCGGCAACATGAAGGTCGACGGTGTGCAGCACGACCTGCTGATCCTCGACCGTGGTCTGATCCTGGTCGGTGGCCCGGGCAAGGCCGGCGACGGCGAGAAGCGGCTCAAGAACCTGCTCGAGTCGACGCCGGTGGCCACGCTGGCCACTCGACACCAGTTCCTGCCGTACGAGGAGCTGGTGTCGGTGAACGTGACCAGGGAGATTCCGCTGAAGGCCGAGCTGACGCTGCACGGTGGTCGGACGGTGGCCCTGCAGGAGTTGTACGGCAGCGAGCTGCTGGAGCGGCACAGCCGGGACAACCTGCTGCGGGTGTTCGAGCGGATCAACGAGGACTGAGCCGACGCGGCGAGGCGAGCCGAGGTCGTGCCCGGCAGGTGTCGAGCACGACCTCGGCAGCCCTCGGCGATGGTCAGGCCAGGCGGGCGGCGACCGCCGCGATCCGCTCGTCGGACTCGGTGAGCGCTGCCCGGACGTACTGCCGCGCGCCGGGACCGTAGAAGACACCGGCGGCGACCAGGATCCCCCGCCGGGCCAGCCAGTCGACGGTGGCCCAGCAGTCCTCGCCCCGGGTCAGCCACAGGTAGAGCCCCGCCTCGGAGTGCTCCACGGTGAAGCCCGCGCCGACGAACGCCGCCCGCAGCATCTCGCGCCGCGCACGGTACCGCTCCCGCTGCTCGTCGGCGTGCCGCTCGTCGCGCAGGGCCGCCACCATGGCCGCCTGCACCGGCGCCGGCACGATCATCCCCGCATGCTTGCGGATCTTGAGCAACTCGGCCACCAGCGCCGGGTCACCGGCCACGAACCCGGCCCGGTAGCCGGCCAGGTTGGAACGCTTGGACAGCGAATGCACCGCCAGCACGGAGTCGTACGAGCCGCCGCACACCTCGGGTGCCAACACCGACACCGGCTCGGCGTCCCAGCCCAACGGCAGGTAGCACTCGTCGCTGGCCACCACCGCACCGCGCTCACGCGCCCAGTCCACCACCTTGCGCAGGTGCGTGGCGGGCAGCACCCGTCCGGTCGGATTGCCCGGTGAGTTGACCCAGACCAGGCGCACCCGGGACGTCGGACCGACGGCGGTCAGCGAGTCGGCGCGTACGGTGGTGGCCCCGGCCAGCCGGGCACCGTCCTCATAGGTCGGGTAGGCGATCGACGGGACCATCACGACGTCGCCCGGCCCCACCCCGAGCAGGGTGGGCAACCAGGCCACCAGCTCCTTCGAGCCGATCGTCGGCAGGACTCCGAACCCGTCCGCGCCCGCGCCACATGCCCGCGACACCCAAACCGTGATCGCGTCCCGCAGCGCCCGGGTGCCGGCGGTCAACGGGTAGCCGGGCGCGTCCGAGGCGTCCGCGAGGGCCTGCCGGATCACCTGCGGCACCGGATCGACCGGCGTACCCATGGAGAGGTTGATCAGGCCGTCCGGGTGCGCCGCGGCCAACGTGGCCGCGGCGTCCAGGGTGTCCCAGGTGAACTCGGGCAGCCGCGACGAGACGGGGCCGGGCCGGTTCAGTGGCCCTCGCCGCGGGGCGGCTGGGCGGCGACGAAGGTGGCGTCCTTCTCCACCTTGCCGACCTTGGAGGCCCCACCGGGCGAACCGAGATCCTCGAAGAACTCGTAGTTGGCGCCGGTGTAGTCCTTCCACTGCTCCGGGACGTCGTCCTCGTAGAAGATCGCCTCCACCGGGCAGACAGGCTCACAGGCACCACAGTCGACGCACTCGTCGGGGTGGATGTAGAGCATCCGGTTGCCCTCGTAAATGCAGTCGACCGGGCATTCCTCGATGCATGCCTTGTCGAGCACATCCACGCACGGCTCGGCGATGATGTAGGTCACCGGTCTTCTCCTCCGCAAGACACGCCGCGATCACCCGCGACGGTAAGAGCCTAGTATCTCGCCGGGGAGGAGGTCGATCGTGCTCCGAGAGCAAGACGTGGGACACCGGATCGTGGTGCGGCGTCGCGTCGGCGTACGCGGTGGTCGTCCGGTCTACTCCGACGCGCTCGGTGAGCTGGTCGAGCTGAGCGAGACACATCTCACGCTCACCACCCGACAGGGGCGACTGCGGGTGCCGATCGCCGAGGTGCACCGGGCCAAGCGGGTTCCGGCCGCCCGGCGGCCGACCGCCGCCGCCATGATCGAGCTGGAACTCGCCGCCGACGAGGCGTGGCCGGCGCCCGTCCGGGCCCGGTTGGGCGACTGGCTGCTGCGGGCCGCCGACGGCTGGACCGGGCGGGCCAACTCGGCCCTGCCGGTGGGTGATCCGGACCGTCCGCTGCCGGCCGCACTGGACGCGGTGCAGCGCTGGTACGCCGGACACGGCCGCCCGGCCATGGTCAACACGCCGCTGCCGCTGGCCGCGCCGGTCGGTGCCGAACTCGACCGGCGCGGCTGGGGCAGCCGCCCACCGGTGCTGGTGCAGACCGCACCACTCGCCGCCCTCCTCGCGGCCACGTCCGACGAGGCGATTCCCGCAGCGACCGGCGTCCCCGACCCCAGCCGCGACCCGGGTGACACCACCGGCACGGGCCGCCCGGCCGGCCCGGGAGGCACGGCCGACGCGGGAGGCGCAGTGGTCGAGTTGGCCGGCGCGCCGTCAGCGGACTGGCTCGCCGTCGCGGCCGGCCGCAAGGGCGGGCTACCGGACGCCGCCCGGCACGTGCTCACCGCCGTGGACCACATCCGCTTCGCCCACGTGTATCTCGACGGCGGGCTCGTCGCCGTCGGCCGTGGCACCGTGACCGGCCAGGGGCGCTGGCTCGGGTTGTGCCTGGTCGAGGTGCTGCCCGCCGCACGCCGGCAGGGACTCGCCGTCCGGCTGATCCGGGCACTCGCCGACTGGGCCGCCGAGGCCGGTGCGACGGATGCGTTCCTCCAGGTCGAGCAGAGCAACGCCGGCGCGGTCGCGCTCTACCGCAAGCTGGGCTTCACCACCCACCACACCTATCTGACCCGGATCGCGCCGCAGTGACCCCGCCGGTCAACGACGGACCACCCGGCGGGGCTTGGCCGCGGTGGTCTCGGCGTACCGTTGCAGGCTGCGCGAACGGTGGTCGCGGCCGAGGGTGACCAGCAGCAGGTAGCCCAGCATCGCCCCGACGGTGGTCGCCACCAGGTAGAGCCCGATCTGCGCGAAGAACGTACCGCCGCCACCGGCGAACGGGTTGTCGCCCACCAGCAGCGGCCCGACCAGCACGGTCAACCCGACCGCGATGCCGATCGCGGCGGCCACGTCGCCGGCCCAGCGGGCCAACGGACGCCGCGCGCCCCAGACGAATGCCACGCCGGCCAGCAGCAGACCGATCACCACGAACATCCCGAGCGACACCCGGTCGGCGACGGTGTCGTCACCGTCGAAGCCGAACCGGATGACCAGCCGGGCGACCACGTTGACCGCGAACAGTGCGATCGCGAGCACCCCGACCGCACGCCACCGCTGTCCCATCACACGCCTCCCGCCGTACCGCCCGCCCGGATGGCGGGTCTCCTGGCAGGAATATGTACCACCCGTCGCTGAGCGACGTCAGTACCGTCCGGGAGCCGGAGCCGGCGCGAGGATCGACCGGAACGCCATCACCGTGAAGGTCATCGCACCGCCCACCACCAGCGTGAGCCCGACCCAGTTGCCGACGAGCAGGACGTCGCCCTCACTGGTCCGGTCGGCGGCGATCACCATGATCGCCACCCAGGGCAGCGCCGGCAGCGCCACCGCCCAGCGGCGGCCCACGGTCTCGACGGCCAACCAGCTCAACGCGATGTTCGCGGCCACGGCCACGAGTACCGTGACGCCGATCAGGTGCCCGCCGATCCGAAGCGGGGCGAGCAGCAACTCCAGCACCGCGCTCAGCATCGCCGCCACGACGGCGAACCCGCCGCCGGCCACCCGCAGGCCGAGATCCAGCGGACGCCGCCACCTCCGGGCCGGGTGAGGCGGCTGCTGCTCCTGCGGTGCGACCGACATCGCGGCGGGCAGCGTCACCGGTGACCGGCCGGGGTGACCGGTCTACGGCCGGGACCGCCGACGACACCCGGGCGGCCGACCGAGTCCGACGCTGCGACGTCCACCCCGGCGAACAGATCCGACTCCCAGCCGTACGGACCGCTGCCCGCCCCCTTCTCCCCCACCGCCAGGGTGAAGTACTCCACCCCCATGAACTCGGCACCGAAATTGCCGGCGATCGAGTACAGCCAGGAGGTGGCCGGGATCTGAGTGGCGTGGGCGCGCATCGCCGCCTCCTTCGCGGCGTGCTGCTCGGTGGCGTCGATGCGGGCGGCGATCTGCGCGTCCGGCGTGCAGAACGGCAGCTCGGTGGCGTCACCGATGCCGGCGAACGGGTTGTCCGACGCCTCCGCGAAGTGCGTCATGCCGGCCTCCAGCACGCTCTGCGGCATCGCCGTCCAGTAGACCTTCGCCGGCGCGAGCCCCTCGGCGGCGGCCAGCTCCACGGCCCGCATGGTCACCCGGTGCGCCTGGATGTGGTCGGGGTGGCCGTAGAAGCCGTTGTCGTCGTACGTGACCACCACCTGCGGGCGGATCTCCCGGATGATCTCCAACAACTGGCCGGCGGCCTCGTCCAGATCGGCCCCCCAGAAGGCCCGGGGGTGCTCGTTGGTCGACAGGCCCATCATGCCGGAGTCGCGGTAGCGGCCGGCCCCGCCGAGGAAGCGGTGGTCGGTGACGCCGAGTTCGGCGCAGGCGGCGGCCAGCTCGGCGATCCGGTACCCGCCGAGCTGGTCGGCCTCGGCGGCGGCGAGCCCGGCCAGCTCCGGTACGTGGATCTCACCCTCCTCGCCCAGCGTGCAGGTCACCAGGGTGACGTGGGCACCCGTGGCCGCGTAGTGGGCCATCGTCGAGCCGGTGCCGATGGACTCGTCGTCGGGATGCGCGTGGACCAGCAGCAGGCGGCGGTCAGGCAGCGTCGTCACGACGGTCACTCTAACCGGCGGTTCTCGCCCACCGGCCCAGACGCGTCCGCGCAGGTCGCTCACATCGGGCCCGGTACCGGCCTACGATCTGGCCTGTGGACTTTCCCGAGCTGGCCGCCCGCACCCGCAGGTTCAGCCACGGGGCGCCGCGTGCCGTCGCCGTGGCCGAGGACGGTGCCCGGGTGGTCTTCCTACGCTCGGCCGGGCCGGAGGATCCGGCCGACGCGCTGTGGCTGCTGAACGTGGCGACCGGCACCGAACGGCTGGTCGCCGATCCGGGCGCGCTGCTCGGCACCGACGCCGACCCCGACGCGCTGAGCCCGGGGGAACGGGCCCGGCGGGAGCGGCTGCGGTTGAGTGCCTCCGGCATCGGCTCGTACGCCCTCGACGCCACCGGCCGGGTTGCGGTGTTCGCGCTGGCCGGTCGGCTCTTCCGGGCCGACCTGGTGCACGGCGACGTGATCGAGGTGCCCACCGTCGGGCCGGTGCTCGACCCCCGACCGGACCCGAGCGGGCAGCGGCTGGCCTACGTGACCGACGCCGCCGAGGGAGTCCGCCGCGGCGAGCTACGGGTGATCGACAGCGACGGCGCCGACACCATCCTGGCCGGCGAGGACTCCGGCGTGCTCTGGGGGCTGGCCGAGCACATCGCGGCGGAGGAGTTCGGGCGGCACCGCGGCTACTGGTGGGCTCCCGACGGTCGGTCGGTGCTCGCCGCCCGGGTCGACGAGACCCGGCTGCCCCGCTGGCACCTGCACGATCCGGCGCAGCCCGGCAGCCCACCGACAAGTGTCGCGTACCCGGTGGCGGGTGGCCCGAACGCCGAGGTCAGCCTGCACCTGCTCGACCTCGACGGCGGGTGGGTCGACGTGCACTGGGACCGGGAGACCTACCCGTACCTGACCGCGGTGCACTGGGGTGAGGGCGCCCCGCTGATCACCGTGCTGCGCCGCGCCCAGCAGCACGGGTTGGTGCTCGCGATCGACCCGCGTACCGGAGAGACCCAGGTGCACGCCGAGCTGGCCGACCCACGCTGGGTCGAACCGATCCCGGGCACCCCCGCGCACCTGCCCGACGGGCGGGTGCTGGTCGGTGGCGAGCTGGCCCACGACGGGTACGACGCGCGCTGCCTGTTCGCCGACGGCACCCTGCTCACCCCGCCCTCGCTGTACGTGCGCCGGGTGGTCGGCCGGCTGGCCGGCGGCGGCGGTCCGGCGGACCTGCTGGTCGAGGCGAGCGACGGCGAACCGAGCGAACAGCACCTGTTCCGGGTCCGGACCAGCATCGGCGGCGGGGTGGACGCCCGCCGGCTGACCAGCGACGCCGGCTGGCACGTCGGCGCGGTCGGTGGTGGCGTGCTGGTCATCGGCAGCGCCTCGCTGGATCACGCGGGCGTGCGGTGGACGGTGCTCCAGGGAGATCGGGAGGTGGGCACGCTGCGGTCGCTGGCCGCCACGCCCAGCTACTCCCCGCTGCCGCTGCTGGAGCGGGTGACCGACCGGCGGCTCCCCGCCGCGGTGCTCTACCCGGACAACCACGTCACCGGCCGCCGGCTGCCGGTCCTGCTGGACGTCTACGGCGGGCCGGGCCACCAGGAGGTGGTGGCCGCCCGCTCGGCCTGGCTGGAGCGGCAGTGGTGGGCCGACGCCGGTTTCGCGGTGGTCGTCACCGACAACCGGGGCACGCCGGGCATCGCCCCGTCGTACGAGAAGGCCATCCACCGACGGGTCGCCGACGTGGTCCTGCTCGACCAGGTGGAGGCCCTCACCGCGCTCGCCGGCAAGCACCCGGACCTGGACCTGGACCGGGTCGCGGTGCGTGGCTGGTCGTTCGGCGGCTGGCTGGCCGGCCTGGCGGTGCTGCGGCATCCGGAGCTGTTCCGGTGCGGCATCGCCGGTGCGCCGGTCACCGACTGGGCGCTGTACGACACCGCGTACACCGAGCGGTACCTGGGTCTGCCCGCCGACGGGGAGGACGTCTACGCGCACCACTCACTCGTGGAACTGGCCGCCGAGCCGGTCACCGACCCGGCACACGCCCGCCCGCTGCTGCTGGTGCACGGCATGGTCGACGACAACGTGGTGGCGGCGCACACGCTGCGGCTGTCGGCGGCGTTGCTGGCCACCGGCCGGCCGCACTCGGTGCTGCCGCTGACCGGCGCCACCCACATGGCCAGCGGCGGCCTCGCCGAACGCCTCCTCCGCCTCGAACTCGACTTCCTCCGCACCCACCTCGGCACGTGAGCCGCGGCTACGTTCGACGCCGCGCCACTCGCACGAAGGGTGCGACGATGGAGACGACCTGGCAGGCAGGATCCCGCAGAGACGAGCGGAGGTGACCATGACCGTGGCGGTGTTCGACCACGAGGGCCCGTGGACCGAGGAGGAGTACCTCGCCCTCGGCGAGACCTCCCAGCGCGTCGAACTCTTCGACGGGAGCCTGCACGTGACCCCAGCCCCCACCCCACGCCACCAGCGGATATCACGAAAGCTGGGCAACATCCTGGAAGCGGCGGCCGAAGCCGTCGGTTTGGAACTGCTGGAAGCGGTGAACGTTCGGCTGCGACCAGGACGCATTCCGATCCCGGATCTGGTGCTCATCAGACCGGTCAACCTGGACGACCCGTACATCGAGGCAGCCGACGTTCGACTTGTCTGCGAGATCATCTCGCCCGGCAATGCGGCAACGGACAACGTCCTCAAGATGCACTACTACGCCTCCGCCGGCATCGAGTGGTATCTGCTGGTCGAGCAGTCGACCGGCGGGCTCCGCCGCTATCAGCGGCGTGGTTGTCACTACGTCGAGCATCAGGCGGCCAGGCGGGGCGCAGTGCTCGAGCTGAACGCACCCGTCAAGGCGAAGGTCCGCCCCGAGGATCTCGTACCCTGACGGTTGTCAGTCGGCTGGCCTAGGGTCGGGCCATGAGCGAGTTCGGGGTGGCCGAGGTGGCCGTGCAGGCGGCGCTGGACGCGGGCGCCCGCTACGCCGACGTCCGGGTGATGCATCGGCGCTACGAATCGATGTCCGCCCGCAACGGCGAGATCGAGTCACTGACCCAGGACGAGAGCGTCGGCCTGGGTGTCCGCGCGCTTGTCGGTTCGAGCTGGGGCTTCCACGCCGTACCGGAGCTGTCGGACCGGGCCGCGCGCGACGCCGGCCACCGGGCCGCGCGGACCGCGGCGGCCAGTGCGCTGGTCCCGGGCCCGCCCGTCGACCTGGTCGCGGTCGACCCGGTCACGGCGAGCTGGTCCGCGCCCTGCGAGGTGGATCCGCTCGGCGTCTCCCTCGCCGTCAAGGGTGACCTGCTGGTGGCGGCCACCCGCACCATGGCCGAGCACGGTGCCGACCTCGCCGAGGGGCTCTACCAGGTCTGGGACACCGCGAAGTGGTTCGTCTCCAGCGAGGGGCACCGCATCGACCAGCGCATCCGCGAGTGCGGCGGTGGCATCTCGGCCACCTCCGTCGGCGCCGGTGAGACCCAACGCCGGTCCTGGCCGAGCTACCGCGGCCAGTACGGCACCACCGGCTGGGAGCTCGTCGACTCGCTGGAGTTGGGCGCGCACGCGGCGCGGATCGCCGAGGAGTCCCGAGCGCTGCTGACCGCACCGCTCTGCCCCACCGGCGAGACCGACCTGATCCTCGGGGGCGAGCAGCTGGCCCTGCAGATCCACGAGTCGGTCGGGCACGCCATCGAGCTGGACCGGATCCTCGGCTGGGAGGCGGCCTTCGCCGGCACCTCGTGGTTGGATCTCGCGCAGCTCGGCTCGCTGCGCTACGGCTCCGAGCTGATGACCGTCACCATCGACCCGACCATCCCCGGCGCGCTGGGCAGCTTCGGCTACGACGACGAGGGCTCACCGGCGGTCAAGCGCGACGCGGTGCGGGACGGTCGTTGGGTGGGCGTGCTGGCGGGCCGGGACTCGGCGGCCGTCGCGGGCCTGGACCACGGCGGCAGCGTACGCGCCGACGGCTGGGCGCGGCTGCCGATGGTGCGGATGACGAACGTGGGCCTGGAGCCCGGTCCGCACACCCTGGAGGAGATCGTCGCCGCGACCGACAACGGGGTGTTGATGGACGTCAACCGGTCCTGGTCCATCGACGACAAACGGCTGAACTTCCAGTTCGGCTGCGAGATCGGCTGGGAGATCCGCAACGGCCGGCGGGGGCGGATGGTGCGTAACCCGACCTACACCGGCATCGGCCCGCTGTTCTGGCGCTCGATGGACATGCTCTCCTCGGAGACGATCCCGTGGGGCACCCCGAACTGTGGCAAGGGTCAGCCCGGCCAGATCGGGCACACCGGGCACCCGGCGGCCCCGGCCCGCTTCCGCAACGTCCGGGTGGGGGTACGCGCATGACCGGTCGCCGACGGACGACCCGGCGATGCGCGGCGGTGACGCCGGACGGTGTCGCCGACCGCGAGGAGGCGGCGTGAGTGGCGCGCCGGTGCGGGCCGGTGACGCCGAGTTGGACCTCGCCGGCCGGGTGGTGGATCTGGTCACCCGGCTCGCCGGGACGGCCGCCCAGGCGGAGGTGACGGTGGTCCGGGCCGAGTCGGCGTTGACCCGGTTCGCCAACTCGGCGATCCACCAGAACGTGGCCGCCTCCTCCGTTGACGTCCGGCTGCGGGTCCACCTGGCCGGGCGTACCGCCGCCGGCAGCGGGAACGCGGTCACCGCCGACGCGTTGCGCGCGTTGGTGGAGCGGGTGCTGACGGCGGCCCGGTTCACCCCGCCGGATCCGGCCTGGCCGGGACTCACCCCCGCGGCACCGGTGGCGCCCGCGCCGGAATGGGATCCGGCGACCGCCCACGCCGGGCCGGACCAGCGGGCCGCCCTGGTCCGGGCGTTCGTGGCCGCGGCGGGTGGGTTGGTGACCGCGGGCTACTGCCGCACGGGTCACCGGGTCACGGCCTTCGCCAACTCGGCCGGTCACTCGGCGCAGGGGCAGGCGGCCGAGGCGGCGATGGACGGGATAGCCCGGGCCGGCGGTGCGGACGGCACCGCCCGACAGCACGTCGACCGGGTCGCCGATCTCGACGGGGCCGGCCTGGGGCGGCGGGCCGCGGCGAAGGCCCGGGCGGCGGCCCACCCGGTCGAGCTGCCACCCGGGCGCTACCCGGTGGTGCTGGAGCCGGCTGCCGTCGCGGACCTGCTGCAGAATCTGGCCTGGTACGGCTTCAACGGCCGACGGTACGCCGAACGTCAGTCGTTCGCCGTCCCCGGTACGGCCCAGTTCGATCGCGCGGTGACCCTGGTCGACGATCCGTTGGCGGTCTCGGGGCTGCCGTTCGACCTGGAGGGCACCCCGACCCGGGCACTGACCCTGGTGGACGCGGGCACCACCAGGGCCGTCGCCCACGATCGGCGCAGCGCCGCCGAGCTGGGGGTCGCCTCGACCGGGCACGCCTGGGCCGGCGGCGCCACGTTCGGCCCGATTCCGCGCAACCTACGCCTCACCCCGGCCGGCACGGCGGGCGCAGCCGACTCGTCGGGTGCCCTGCTGGCCGGGGGCCATGGGGTGGTCGATCCGGAACCGCCGGCCGCCGCCCTGGTCACCGGCGGCCCGGCGACGGACGGCGCGATCGGGGATCCGGACACCGCCGCCCTGGTCTCCCGGATGGAGCGCGGCCTGCTGGTCAGCGACCTCTGGTACACCCGGGTCCTGGATCCGTTGAGTCTGGTCGTCACCGGCCTGACCCGCAACGGGCTGTGGCTGGTCGAGGACGGTCGGGTGACCCGGGCGGTACGCGATCTGCGCTTCACCGAGTCGTACCCGCGGGCGCTCGCCCCCGGGTCGGTGCTGGAGTTGGGCCGGCGCGCGGTACGCCTGCCGGACCGGACGGACGGCGGCTGGTGGGCGGCGCCGTCGTTGCGGCTGGCCTCGTGGAATTTCACCGGCGGGGCATCCGGCTGACCGTTTGTCGATCTTTTCCGCACGCTCGTATATCGATCTTGACGAGAGGCTTTCCAAAGTGCGGGACACACGGGACACTGCCTTGCGCGGACGGCCCGCCTAGATCGGCGTAACGTGTGTCACTTAGCTGCTCCGGTACGCCGGCGCGGTCGTTGGTGTGCGCATGACGCGACAGGCGGGTGCGGGTTCGCCCGGGTCCGCGTGCCGCCCGTAAGTGTTCCGCCGCCCGTGACAGGGCCCCGTCAGGGAGACGACGCGAATGACATCATCGGCAACGAAACCGCGGGGTGTGCGCGCACGCGCCGCCATCGCGGCGAAGACGTTGCGGACGGACCGTTGGTGGTTTGCCCCGCTGATCACGGTCATCGGGCTCAGCGCGTGGGTAGCGTACGCGACGGTCCGGGTCTTCATGCACGACTTCTACTGGGTCGAGGAGTACCACTACCTGACCCCGTTCTACTCGCCGTGCGTGACGGACCGGTGCCTGCCGGAGGCCGCCCACTTCGGGCAGTACCTGCCCGGCTGGTGGATCATCCCGGACGCCGCGTTCACCCTGCCGTTCCTGCTGCTGTTCCGGCTCACCTGCTACTACTACCGCAAGGCGTACTACCGGTCGTTCTGGCTGTCGCCGCCGGCCTGCGCGGTACCCGACGGTCACGCCTCCTACGGGGGTGAGACCCGGTTCCCGCTGATCGTGCAGAACTCGCACCGGTACTTCTTCTACTTCGCCGCGATCATCTCGCTGATCAACACCTGGGACGCGATCCTGGCCTTCCACAGCCCCGAGGGCTTCGGCTTCGGGCTGGGCAACCTGATCCTGCTCGGCAACGTGGTCATGCTCTGGGCGTACACGATCTCCTGCCACTCCTGCCGGCACATCATCGGCGGGCGACTGAAGAACTTCTCCAAGCATCCCGTCCGCTACCGGGCCTGGGGCTACGTCTCCTGGCTGAACGTCCGGCACATGCAGCTCGCCTGGATCACGCTCGGCACGCTGGCCCTGACCGACTTCTACGTCATGGCCGTCTCCGCTGAGTGGATCTCCGACCTGCGGTTCATCAACTGAGGGCCCCTGACATGACGACCACTACCACTCGCATCGAACGACACCACTACGACGTCGTCGTGATCGGGGCCGGCGGCGCCGGCCTGCGCGCGGCGATCGAGGCGCGGCTGGCCGGCAAGAAGACCGCCATCATCTCCAAGTCGCTGTTCGGCAAGGCGCACACGGTGATGGCCGAGGGCGGCGCCGCCGCGGCCATGGGGAACGTGAACAGCCGGGACAGCTGGCAGGTGCACTTCCGGGACACCATGCGCGGGGGCAAGTTCCTCAACAACTTCCGGATGGCGGAACTGCACGCCAAGGAGTCGCCGCAGCGGATCTGGGAGCTGGAGACCTACGGTGCGCTCTTCGACCGCACCAAGGACGGGAAGATCTCGCAGCGCAACTTCGGTGGCCACGAGTACCCCCGACTGGCCCACGTCGGCGACCGGACCGGTCTGGAGCTGATCCGCACCCTTCAGCAGAAGATCGTCTCGTTGCAGCAGGAGGACAAGCGCGAGCACGGCTCGTACGACGCTCGGATCAAGGTCTTCTCCGAGACCACCATCACCGAACTGCTGCTGGACGGCGACCGCGTCGCCGGCGCCTTCGGCTACTACCGCGAGTCCGGCGAGTTCGTCCTCTTCGAGGCCCCCGCCGTGGTGCTCGCCACCGGCGGCGTCGGCCGGTCCTACAAGGTCACCTCCAACTCCTGGGAGTACACCGGGGACGGTCACGCGTTGGCGCTGCGGGCCGGGGCGACTCTGATCAACATGGAGTTCCTCCAGTTCCACCCGACCGGCATGGTCTGGCCGCCGTCGGTGAAGGGCATCCTGGTCACCGAGTCGGTACGCGGTGACGGTGGCGTCCTGAAGAACTCCGAGGGCAAGCGGTTCATGTTCGACTACGTCCCGGACGTCTTCCGCAAGCAGTACGCGGAGACGCCCGAGGAGGCGGACCGCTGGTACGACGACCCGGACAACAACCGGCGCCCACCGGAGCTGCTGCCCCGCGACGAGGTCGCCCGGGCGATCAACAGCGAGGTCAAGGCCGGTCGGGGTACGCCGGCCGGCGGCGTCTACCTGGACATCGCCTCCCGGTTGCCGGCCGAGGAGATCCGTCGTCGCCTGCCGTCGATGCACCACCAGTTCAAGGGGCTGGCCGACGTCGACATCACCAAGGAGCCGATGGAGGTCGGCCCGACCTGCCACTACGTGATGGGCGGCGTGGAGGTCGACCCGGACAGCGGTGCCGCGTACGGCGCGGTGCGGGGGCTGTTCGCCGCCGGTGAGGTCTCCGGCGGTATGCACGGCTCCAACCGGCTGGGCGGCAACTCCCTGTCCGACCTGCTGGTCTTCGGCAAGCGGGCGGGCGGCCACGCGGCCACCTACGTCGACCAGCTCACCGGCCGGCCCCGGGTGGCGGTGGCCGCGGTGGAGACCGCGGTGGAGACGGCCCTGGCGCCGTTGCAGCGGGACACCGGCGAGAACCCGTACACCCTCCAGCAGGACCTCCAGGCGGTGATGGGGGATCTGGTCGGCATCATCCGGCGGGAGGCCGAGTTGGCGGACGCGCTGGCCCGCCTGGCGGAGCTGCGCGAGCGGGTGGCGAAGGTCAGCGCCTCCGGCGGTCGGCGGTACAACCCGGGCTGGCATCTGGCGCTGGACCTGCGCAACATGCTCGTCGTCTCGGAGTGCACCGCGAAGGCGGCACTGGAGCGTCGCGAGTCGCGCGGCGGGCACACCCGCGAGGACTTCCCCACCATGGATCCGCAGTGGCGGCGGGTCAATCTGGTCTGCTCGCTGGTGGGCGACACCGTCCGGCTGGAGCGCAAGCCGCTGCCGAAGATGCGCTCCGAACTGATCGGCCTGTTCGACCGCGCCGAGCTGGCCAAGTACCTCACCGACGAGGAGCTCACCGAGTTCGACGCCCTCGTCGCCGCCGATGCCGCCGCCGCTGACGTCGAGAAGGAGAACCGCTGATGGGGACGAAGCGCCAGTTCCGGATCTGGCGGGGTGACGCCGAGGGCGGCGACCTGCAGGACTACACGGTCGAGGTCAACGAGGGCGAGGTGGTCCTCGATGTGATCCACCGGTTGCAGGCCACCGACGCGCCTGACCTGGCCTGCCGGTGGAACTGCAAGGCCGGCAAGTGCGGCTCCTGCTCCATGGAGATCAACGGGATGCCCAAGCTCGGCTGCATGACCCGGATGTCGACGTTCGAGGAGAACGAGACGATCACGGTGACCCCGCTGCGGACGTTTCCGGTCATCCGGGACCTGGTCACCGACGTGTCGTTCAACTACGAGAAGGCGCGGGAGACGCCCGCCTTTGCTCCCCCGGCCGATCTGGCTCCCGGCGACTACCGGATGCAGCAGGTCGACGTGGAGCGCTCGCAGGAGTTCCGCAAGTGCATCGAGTGCTTCCTGTGCCAGAACGTCTGCCACGTGATCCGGGACCACGACGAGAACAAGCAGGCGTTCTCCGGACCCCGGTACTTCATCCGGGCCGCGGAACTGGACATGCACCCGCTGGACACGAGGACCGACCGCAAGGACTACGCGCAGACCGAGCAGGGTCTGGGTTTCTGCAACATCACCAAGTGCTGCACCGAGGTCTGCCCCGAGCACATCAAGATCACCGACAACGGGATCATCCCCATGAAGGAACGGGTCGTCGACCGCAGGTACGATCCACTTGTGTGGCTCGGTAGCAAGATCTTCCGGAGGGGTCAGGTGCCTCAGACCAGCGTGACCAGCGGACACTCCCCGGGCGCGGTGCGCTCCAGCGCCGCGGGCGGCGGTGTGCACTCACACGCCGGCGGCTCCCACGACGCCCAGGCCGAGGTGCAGGCCCAGCAGGGCGTCAACTGGCACCGCGAGGTGCCCCACCCGACCGCCCCGGCGGTCGACGCCAGCGGCAAGCTCCCCCTCACGGAGCTGACCTTCGACCGCGCCGCGGCTCCGTCGCCCTTCGGCGACGACGTCACCTTCCCGCTCCCCCCCGAGCACCTGAACTTCGCCCACCCCGACCAAGACAAGCCCAACCACTGACCACCCGAACATCAACGGGGGCCGCGGCATTCGCCGCGGCCCCCGTCCCTTTCCAGCCCACCGCGTGTCGATCATGAAGTTATTGCCTGCGGAAAGCGCTTACCGATGGCAACAACTTCATGATCAGCAGCGAGAGGGGGGTCAGCGGGGGGTGGAGAGGAGGGGGCGGAGGGCGGCGACTATGGGGGCGTCGGCGGGGAGCCAGGTGACGGTGTCCAGGTCGGTGGCGGAGAGCCAGCGCAGGGCGGAGTGTTCGAGGGCCTGAGGCTCGTCGTCGTGCAGGAGGCGGGCGGCGTACACCTTCAGCACCGACCGGCCGTGCGCCATCCGGACGTCACGGCCGATGCGCGCACCGATCTCCACGCGTACGGCCAGTTCCTCGACGCACTCGCGGGCCAACGCGGCCGTCTCGGTCTCACCCGGCTCCACCTTGCCGCCGGGGAACTCCCACATGCCCGCCACCTCGGGCGGGGCGGATCTGGCACAGGCCAGCACCCGTCCGTCCCTGATGATGGCCGCGCCGACGATCACCTTCGGATCGCGCCGTACGGCGTTTCCGCCGCCGTTCGCCCGTTCGGTCCGCACGGCCGTCCAGAGTGCCAGATCAATCGGCGGTTTGGGTAGCGTGGTCGTCCGTCAGGCCAGGAATACCCGGAAGTGTGGGCGTGGACACACCCTCCGTGCGACGTAAGACTAGGGGCACCGACAAAGACACGGGGCGGCGACGATTTGGCCACAAGCCGGCAACGAAGCCTGGGAGGAGCGGTGATGCGTGCGCTGTTCGGCAGTCGAACGAAGCACGACTACCTCAGCGACGCCCTCACCCTACTGTCCGGTTGGACACGTGAGGGTGAGCAGATCCGCCGGACTCTCGTCATCGACGACACGCAACACGCGGCGCTCACCGAGCGGGTGAAGGTGGTCGCCGACGCACTGCATCTGCGCCCGGAGATCAGCCGGCGCGCCGACCACACCCAGATCCGGGTCGGGCACGGCAACGAGCCCCTCTCCGAGGGCGAGGTCCTGCTGGCCGCCCGCATCGAGGACGCCTACCGCGCGGTCACCGAGAGCTGACGGTGCGTCCGCTGGCGTGCGCTGCCTACCGTGGGCGTCATGGCCAACGCGACCTATGACCGCAAGGAACAGTTCCAGCAGATCCAGAGCGGCCTGCTCGACGGTGAACAGATCATCGCCGTCTACGACGCCGTCGGCACCGGCACCGGGTTCATCGGGCTGACCGACCGGCGCGTCATCATCCAGGACCGCTCGTTCGTCGGTAAGAAGTACGCGATCACCAGCATCCCGTACTCGAAGATCACCAGCGTGAGCGTGGTCAGCAACAAGTCCTGGGGCGGCTCGTTCTTCTCCACCGGCGCGATCGCCATCCACGTCGGTACGCACACCTACGAGGTGGAGTTCCGGGGCGACCAGAAGAGCCACCACGTGCACAACGTGATCCTGCACTACATCAGCTGACCGACGCTCCGGGCCGCGCAGCGGAACAGCATCCCGGTGAATTTCAGTTGCCGCCGGCCATCGATGCCGATTGACTCACGAACCAAACCGAGCGAAGGGAGCGACGACATGAGGCACATCACGACGCCCAGGCAGCGAGTAGGCATCGTCAACCCCATCGAATCGAGGCTTCGTGCGTACGTGGGAATCATCGAACAAGGCGCCGTGCGGCGCCGGTAGCAACGACGGAGGCCGCTGATGTCGGTCTTCGACGACCCGGGACACTTCGGCCGACTCTGGGCCGACACCTATGACCTGCCGGGCGGCCTACCCGACCCGGCACCGGCGGTGGAGTTCCTCGCCGAGCTGGCCGGCGACGGCCCGGCGCTGGAACTGGCCATCGGCACCGGTCGGGTCGCCCTTCCGCTGGCCGAACGCGGGATCACCGTGGAGGGGGTGGAGGCGTCACCGGAGATGGTCGCGAAACTGCGGGCCAAGCCCGGTGGTGGCGACATCCCGGTGGCCATCGGCGACATGGCGGACGTGCCGGTGACCGGCCCGTACACCATGGCCTACCTGGTCTTCAACACCCTGTTCAATCTGGTACGCGCCCGGCGGCAGGCGGACTGCTTCCGTAACGTGGCCCGCGTGCTCGCTCCTGGCGGCGCGTTCGTCATCGAGACGTTCGTGCCCGACCCGGCGGGCTTCGACCGGGACGAACAGGTCCAGATACGGGAGGTGACCGAGGACTCGGCCACCATCCGCCTGCACCGGTACGACCGGGAAGCGCAGACGTTCCTCCGGCAGACCATCACGTTCCACTCCGCCGGGGTGCACCTGCACCCGTTCGCGATGCGTTACCTCTGGCCGGAGCAGATCGACGAGCTGGCGGAGCAGGCCGGTCTCCGGCTCGCCGAGCGGTACGCCGACTGGGACCGGTCGCCCTTCGGCCCGGACAGCACCGCACACATCTCGGTGTACCGGCTCGGGTGATCCACGGCGCGGGTACGGCGGTCCTGCTGCCGTACCCGCGCCACAGCGCTCACTGATCGGCTCGCGCCGGGCTGGGATACTGGCCTGCATGCCGATCCGTGCGTCACTGACGGCCAGACTGCGACAGATCCGGGACCGAGGCCGGGGACGTTGGCTGCGGCGGGCCGTGCTGGCCGGAGTGCTCGGTGTGGTGCTGCTGACCGGCGGCGTCTGGGCCAGCGCCACCTGGATCCGCTCCGGCGCGCAGGGACGCTCCTATCCGGTCGCGACGGTGCCCGAGGCACCGGTCGCCCTGGTGCTGGGTACCCGGGTCCGGCCCGACGGCACGCCGGCACCGTTCCTCGCCGCCCGGCTGGAGATCGCTCGCGAGCTGTACGTCACCGGCAAGGTGCAGGCGATCCTGGTCTCCGGCGACAACATGCGCCACGAGTACAACGAGCCTGAGGCGATGCGGCGCTGGCTGGTCGAGCAGGGTGTGCCGGCCGACAAGGTGGTGCTCGACCACGCCGGCTTCGACACGTACGACTCGTGCGCCCGGGCGAAGCGGATCTTCGGGGTGGAGCGGGCGACGGTGGTGACCCAGCAGTTCCACCTGGCCCGCGCCGTCACGGTCTGCCGGCACCTCGGCATCGACGCCAACGGCGTCGGCGACGAGACCGCCCGGGAGCTGAGCCACCGCACCTGGCGGATCAGCTCCGCCCGGGAGTACGGTGCCGGTCTCAAGGCCGCACTGGACGTGCTCTCCCGCCGCGACCCGGTGCATCTCGGCGACCGGGAGACCGGCGTCGACGACGCCCTCAGCACCGGCTGACACCGCCCCCACGGCAGGTCCGGCACACCGGACGGCGTGTGCCGGGCGGTCCGCCGTGCCTACGCCACGAAGCGGGTACGGCGGCGACGGGCGATCAGGTAGGCGGCACCTCCGAGGAGCAACAGCAGTCCACCAACCGCGGTGGGCGTGGCGGTGGGGGGCCGGCCGCGAGGAGTGCGGCGCCGACAGCGCACCGGGCAGAACGAGCCGTGGTCAGGGGAACCCCCGTGGATATCCGTCGATGACCGCGTCACGCTACCCGAGCCGAGTTACGCCGCGCAGAACGCCAGCCGTCTATTCGGGTGGGCCGCGTCGCTACCGCCCCACTGCGGAGCCCACCACGCAGACGACGACAGCGAGCAGCACGAATACCGGAGTGGCGGCGAGCAGCCCGACCCATCGGGCTGGGCGCTGCGGTCGTCGCGCACTGATCAGTCCGAGCATCACCAGGCTGACCACGAGCGACAGCAGGAGCGCCGGAGCCCCGAGGAAGACTCCCGCCATGAGCACTCCGGTACGCGGCGACGCGCAGAAGGTTTCCTGGCAGTCCGGGTCCTGCACGTCGGACAGGCTGTACACGAGCAGAAAGAAGGCGCCCACCGCGGCCGCGTACCACACGATCAGGTGCAGCAGGGCCAGGCCGGGGTTGGTCTTCCAGGGCTTCTGCGGCGTGAACATCGACACCGGTCGAGTGTCCCGCCTCGCTGCGACGCCCGCTGCCCGCCTCAGACGTTGAAGCGGAACTCGACCACGTCGCCGTCCTGCATCACGTACTCCTTGCCCTCGATGCGGACCTTGCCCGCCGCCTTCGCCGCAGCCATCGAACCGGCCTCGACCAGGTCGGCGTAGGAGACCACCTCGGCCTTGATGAAGCCACGCTGGAAGTCGGAGTGGATCACCCCGGCGGCCTCCGGGGCGGTCGCGCCGACCGGCACGGTCCAGGCCCGCGCCTCCTTGGGGCCGGCGGTGAGGTACGTCTGGAGGCCGAGCGTGCGGAATCCCACCCGGACCAGCTGGTCCAGCCCGGGTTCGGACTGCCCGATCGACTCCAGCAGTTCCCGGGCCTCCTCCTCGGGCAGGTCCACCAACTCGGACTCGATCTTGGCATCCATGAAGACCGCCTCGGCCGGTGCCACCAGCGCCTGGAGCTCGTCGAGGAACTGGGCGTTGTTCAGCTCGGCCTCGTCGACGTTGAAGACGTAGAGGAACGGCTTGGTGGTGAGCAGGTGCAGCTCGCGCAGGTGCTCCAGCTCGATGTTGGCTGCCGCCGCACCGGCGTAGAGGGTGGTGCCGTTGTCCAGCACCTCGACCGCGGCCTTCGCGGCGGCCACCGCGGCGGCCCGGTCCTTGCGGAGCTTGGCCTCCTTCTCCAGCCTGGGCAGCGCCTTCTCCAGCGTCTGCAGGTCGGCGAGGATCAGCTCGGTGTTGATCGTCTCGATGTCGTCGGCCGGTGAGACCTTGCCGTCGACGTGCACCACGTTCGGGTCGGAGAAGGCCCGTACCACCTGGCAGATCGCGGCGGCGTCCCGGATGTTGGCCAGGAAGGCGTTGCCCCGTCCCTGACCCTTCGAGGCGCCGCGCACCAGGCCGGCGATGTCGACGAACGACACCGGGGCGGGGATCACCTTCTGCGAGCTGAAGATCTCGGCGAGCTTGTGCAGCCGCTCGTCCGGCAGCCCGACCACGCCGACGTTGGGCTCGATGGTCGCGAACGGGTAGTTCGCGGCGAGCACGTCGTTCTTGGTCAAGGCGTTGAACAGGGTGCTCTTGCCGACGTTGGGCAGGCCGACGATGCCGATGGTGAGACTCACGACGAGCCAGCTTACGCGCTCCGTCGCCGAACCTGGGCAGGCAGCCCCGGCGCGGCCGACGCCGGGGGCGCCATGGTCAGGAGCCGGTCCTGACCAGCCGGAGTTGATCGATCACCGTGGTGGCCAGCTTCCCGTCGCCGGCGGAAAGGGGCAGGTGCCGCAGCGTCAGTCGGTGGGCGCCGGCGGTGAGCCGGACCGTGCCGTGCGACGTCCAGCCGGTCAGCCGGTACCGGGCTGCCGACTCGGCGAACTCGCCAACCGGCCGATCATCGACGAGGTACGTCGTTCTCCCCGCATTCGGTCCGAGCAGGCGAACGTCGAACAGCTCGTAGTCGCCGCCCTCGGGAACGGTGACCGTGACGGTGAATGAATCGTACGGTCGGGCGAAGAAACCCAGTGCGTACCCTTCGGTATAGCCGTAGTGGCAGCAGTCGTTGGTGACCCACAGCTCACAGGCCCGCCCGTCACATGCTCGGCGGGCCGGCGCCCCGCCGACTGTCACCGTCGTCGCAGGCTCATCGACCAACGCCTCCATGTTGAGAGTCACCACGACGCTGGTGGACGGGCTGACCGACGGGGTTGCCGGCGAGGTGGCCGGCGGCCTGACCGGCTGCGCGGCCGCGGGCACGCGGCCCGGGCGAAACAGGGACACTCCGACGGCCAGCAACGCGACCGCGAGAACCGCCGCTCCGACCGTGGCGAGAAGCCACCGCCGTCGGCGCGGCCGCTCGCCCGGCCGGCGCACCTCGACAACCACCCGGCCACTGAACCGGGAACTCTCCTCCGGGGGCGAACCGGCCGAGGACACCAGCGCACGCACCTCGTACCTGCCGGCCGGCACCTCGGCCGGCACGTTCACCGTCACCAGGTACGAGACGGTGCTGTTGGCAGGGACGGCGCGCTGTGGTCGGTCGACGGTGAACCACGACGGTGGCACAGCGTCGTCGGGGGCGAGGCGCAGCACTGCGGTGTCCGGCGTCACACTCGGATTGGAAACCGTGAAGACGATCTCGCCGTGCCCGGCCTGATCGAGGGTGAGGTGTGCGCCGACCGCGTCGACCGTCCAGGCTGTGGTCATGAATCGACTCCGAGAAAGTCCGACAATCGTAGGTGTCTGAACCGTAGAAGAACGAGTCACCAAAGTGACGGCCAGAGTCACATGAACGACCGTCAATTCGACTCCGAGGGCTCCACCTCGACATTTATGCAACTGACCGGGAATGGACAACCAGCCTGTCGGATCAACTACCTGTTTCGTACCGCCGGGACCGCTGGACATCAAAACAAGCGACCGGCGGGAGTTCAGATAAAGATTGTGACGGAAACCGCGACACACGAGATCGCCCGCGCTGCCGTTCCCGTCGGGAGCCGGTGGCGGCGTCAGTCCCGCTCGGCTGGTGCAGGCTGGCGCGGTGGCCCGCTACCCGGCCAGGGCGACACCCGCGGCGCGAGTTCACCCGCGGCGGCGAGCGGCAGCGAGAACCGGTCGGCGGCCACCGGGCTGGCCGCGTACGACTCACGCAGCATCCAGTGGATCTCGTCGGTCGTCCAGCCCAGCGTCGGCCGGGCCGCGATCTCCCGCAGCAGCCGCCGTGCGGCACGGGTGTCGTCGTCGTAGAAGCGCATGCACCAGTGGTGCACCCACATCCCGAGCGCGCGCACCCCGTCCGGTTCGAGCGAGCCGACCAGCCGGCCGCAGGCGGTGTCGCCGAAGGCGCGACCGGGGTCGTCGGCGCGGTCCCGCTCGATGGCACCGACCGCGGCCGGAGCCACGGCGCGCATCCGCCGATAGAAGCGCTCGACGACTGTCGGGTCGGGTGCTGGGTGCTCGTGTCCCGACGCCGCCCGACCCGCCACGCTCACCATTGCCGCACCCTTCTGGAGTTGGTGGCCGCACGCTACCCACCACAACCGACAGTTCCCCTCCCCCTGCCCGCCCTCCCGTGCCGCGAGGCGGAGGGTCTGGTCCGAATTCCGCGAGCCGGGTGGGTGTTGGCAGGCGCATCATCGGTGACGTGGAACTTGACTTCGAGCGGTGCTACCGGGCCGTCGACAGCCGTGACCAGCGGTTCGACGGCTGGTTCTACACCGGCGTGACCTCGACCGGGATCTACTGCCGGCCGTCCTGTCCGGCGATGACCCCGAAGCGGCGTAACGTGCGATTCTTCCCGTCGTCGGCGGCGGCCCAGCGGGCCGGGCTGCGCGCGTGCCGTCGCTGCCGCCCGGACGCCTCCCCCGGCTCACCCCAGTGGGACGTACGGGCCGACGTGGTGGGTCGGGCGATGCGACTGATCGCCGACGGCGTGGTCGACCGTGACGGGGTACCCGGGCTGGCCGCTCGGCTCGGCTACACCGAACGGCACCTGCACCGGATGCTGCGGGCGGAACTCGGCGCGGGGCCGTTGGCACTGGCCAGGGCGCAGCGCGCGCAGACCGCCCGCACCCTGATCGAGACGACCGGGCTGGGGCTGGCCGAGATCGCGTTCGCCGCCGGCTTCGGCAGCGTCCGGCAGTTCAACGACACCGTACGCACGGTGTACGGCGCACCGCCGTCGCAGCTGCGCGCCGGAAGCGGCACACCGGTTGGCGGTGCGGGCACGGTCACCCTGCGGCTGGCGTACCGGCCGCCGCTGCACGCCGCCGCGCTGCTGGACTTCCTCGCCCGGCGCACGCTGCCCGGGGTCGACGAGGTGGTCGACGGGGCGTACCGGCGGGGGCTGCGGTTGCCGCACGGCCCCGGCGAGGCCACCCTGACTCCGGCGACCGACCACGTGGCGGCGACGCTACGCCTGGCCGATCTGCGCGATCTGGCCCCCGCCGTGGCCCGGTGCCGGCGCCTGTTCGACCTGGACGCGGATCCGGTCGCCGTCGACCAGACGCTCGCCGCCGACCCCGCGCTGGCCGCGCCGGTGGCGGCCGAGCCAGGGGTACGCGTTCCCCGCGCGGCGGACGGCTTCGAGATGGCCGTTCGCGCCATCGCCACCCAGCAGGTCTCCCTGGCCTCCGCCCGCACCACCCTCACCCACCTGCTCGACCACACCGGCACCGTTGATCAGCTGCGTGGTTTCGCCACCGCGGAGGAGGTGCTGGGGGTGCCGGATTCGGGGTTCCGGATGCCGGGCGGGCGGCGCGAGACGATCCGGGCGGTGGCGCGGGCGGTCGCGGCCGGTGAGCTCGACCTGGAGCCGGGGGGCGATCGGGAGGAGACGGCGCGTCGACTGACCGCGATTCCGGGCGTCGGCGCGTGGACCGCCGGCTACCTGGCCATGCGCGCGCTCGGCGACCCCGACACGTTCCTCCCCACCGACCTCGCGGTACGTCGCGGGGCCGCCGCCCTCGGCCTCACCGACAATCCCGCAACCCTCGACGGGTACGCCGGCCGCTGGCGTCCCTGGCGGTCGTACGCCGTCATCCGCCTCTGGCGATCGGCGTGAGCCCGGCCGCCCGGCCGCGCCTGGCCCCGATCGGGCAGAGCAGCATCGACGAAACCCTGGAGAGCGACATGAGCAGTACCACCAACATGATCGACAGCACGGTCGTCGACACCCCCGCCGGGCCGTTCACCATTCTCGTCGGTCCCGACGGCGCGGTGCGGGCGTCGGGCTTCACCGCGGACCCGGCGAACCTGCTGCCGCTGGTACACCCGAGTCTGCGCGGTGAGCCGCGACATCGGCCGGACCTCGGCCCGGTCAGCGCGGCCGTCGCCGCCTACCTCGACGGCGATCTGGCCGCGATCGACGACGTTCCGGTCGGACAGCACACCGGCGGGGTGTTCATGGCACACGCCTGGCAGGTGTTGCGCGACGTCAAACCGGGCGCGCCGGTCACCTACACCGGGTACGCCGCCCTGGCCGGCCGTCCCACCGCGGTACGCGCCGCCGCCGCGGCCTGCGCCCGCAACGCCGCCGCCCTCTTCGTCCCCTGCCACCGGGTGCTGCGCACCGACGGCACGCTCGGCGGCTACCGCTGGGGGCTGCCGGTGAAACGCTGGCTCCTCGACCACGAACGCCTCAGCTGATGCGGCGTCCAGCCCGAGTCCGCCAAACTCGAACGCCGCCCAGACCTCGCCGTGGCACCGCCAACGCCTCTTGCCACCGCGCAGAAGGCCCAGCACTCACCCACTGTGATTGTCGCGCTGAGTGGTAGCCACCACGAGATCGCCGCCAGGTCACCGTGTCCCCCTCCACACGCTTTGCTCTGCTTCAACCCACGCAATAGTCGACGACCAGCGCCGCAGCAGAGCGGCGATCCGACCGCCGCCATACGACACAGCGCGGAGAGTAACCGTTGCGTGGGTTGAAGCAGAGCAAAGGAGCCCGATGGCACTTGGTGGACGAGGGCGGCAAGCAACGCATCGTTACGGCCCTGACGAGCTGACAGGCCCGACCGGGGTGACGAGCCAACGGAACTGACGCACCGGCGAACTGGGTGTCTCTGACAACAAGCCGACAGGGGCGTCGCTGCCAGATGCGGCTACCGTCGGGTAGTGGCTGCGGGGAGCGGCGGCGGCCCGGCCGACCGGGGCGAGATCCGTCGACATCCCCTGCGCAACCTCTGGCGGCTGCGCCGCTACCTGCGTCCGCACGCGATCGAGTTCGGTTGGCTGCTGCTGGCCGGGCTGGCCGCCACGGCCGCCGGGATCGCCGTACCCCTGGTCGCGCAGAAGGTGGTCGACGGACCGGTCGCCCGGCGTGACCTGACCGGCCTGTTCCTGCTGGCCGGGCTGGCACTGCTGCTCGGCCTGGCGGAAGCCCTGCTGATCTTCATCCGTCGGTGGGTGCAGTCGTCGTCCTCGGTGGCGATGGAGGCGGCCATCCGCACCGACGTCTACGCCCACCTGCAACGGCTGTCGGCCGGTTTCCACGACCGGTGGCCGTCCGGCCAGTTGCTCTCCCGGATCACCAGCGACCTGTCGGTGCTGCGCCGGTTCCTCTCCTTCGGCCTGTTCTTCCTCGTGCTCAACCTGGTCACCTACCTGGTCGTGGTGGTGCTGCTGATCCGGTTGCACCCCGCGCTGGGCCTGCTGGTGGCCGCCAGCGCGGTGCCGCTGTTCCTGATCGCCCGCCGGTTCGGCCGGCACTACCACGTCGCCTCCCGTCGGATGCAGGACCAGCAGGGCGACGTGGCCACGCTCGTCGAGGAGACCGCGCAGGGCCTGCGCACGATGAAGGCGTACGGGCGCGGGCCGCAGCTGGCCGATCGGTTCGCCGTCGGCACCAAGGCGCTGCACGACACCGGGGTCGGCAAGGGCAGGCTGCTCGCCCGCACCTCCGCGCTGCTCGACCTGGTGCCGAACCTGACCTTGGGCACGGTCCTGGTGGCCGGTGCCGCGGCGGTCGCCGGCGGACGGCTCACCATCGGTCAGCTCGTCGCCTTCGTCAGCCTCCAGCTCATGCTGATCTGGCCGGTGCAGTCGCTGGGCTGGATCATCGCCAACGGGCAGGAGGCGGCCACCGCCGCCGACCGGATCCAGGAGGTGCTGGACACCCGGCCGGCCATCGTCGACCCTCCGATCGCCGTCGCACTGGCCCGCTCGACGGTCCGCGGCCGGCTCCGCTTCGAGGCGGTGACCTTCCGCTATCCGGGCAGCGCCGCCCCGGTGCTGCGCAACCTCGATCTGACCGTCGAGCCCGGCGAGACCATGGCCGTGGTCGGTGCCACCGGCAGCGGCAAGAGCACGCTGTTGTCCCTGGTGCCACGGCTGCACGAGGTGAGCGCCGGCCGCATCACCCTGGACGGGCACGACCTGCGCCAACTGCGGCTGGACTCGCTGCGCGGCCTGGTCGGGGTCGCCTTCGAGGAGCCGACGCTGTTCTCCATGTCGGTGTGGGAGAACCTCACCCTGGGCCGACCCGACGCCGACGAGGACGAGGTCCGGGCCGCCCTGGCACTGGCCCAGGCCGAGTTCGCCCACGACCTGCCGTGGGGGCTGCGTACCCGGCTCGGCGAGCAGGGCCTGTCGCTCTCCGGCGGCCAGCGGCAACGACTCGCCCTGGCCCGCGCGGTGCTGATCCGACCGGCTGTGCTCGTGCTCGACGATCCGCTCTCCGCGCTCGACGTGCACACCGAGGCGCTGGTCGAGTCGGCGCTCAGGCGGGTGCTGCGCGACACCACCGCGCTGCTGGTGGTGCACCGCCCCTCCACCATCGCCCTGGCCGACCGGGTCGCACTGCTGGAGCACGGCCGGATCACCGCCGTCGGCACCCACACCGAACTGCTCGACAGCGTGCCCACCTACCGCGGGCTGCTCTCCGCCGAGCCGGCCGCGACGTCCGAGCCGGCCGCGACGTCGATCGCCGGGACACCCACCTCGGCCGATCCGGCACCCGGCACCCCTCCCCTGGTGCTCTCGTGACCGCCGCGTCAGCCGTGCCGGAGCCACCGCCCGAGGCGGACCCGGCCCACTGGCGCGGGGTGGCACCAGATCCGCACGCCGACCGCAGCCTCGCCGAGGACACCGACCCGTTGGCGGTGGCGCGGCTGCGGGCCCGCAGCCGCGCGCTGCTGGCGGACGTGCTGCGCCCGCACCGGGCCCGGCTGGGCACGGCGGTCGCGCTGCTGTTGACCCAGAACGCGGCGGCCATGTCCGGGCCGTACCTGGTCATGCTCGGCATCGACCGGGCGATCGAGCCGCTGCGGGCCGGCGACCCCGGCCCGCTGATCACCGTGGCCGTCTCGTTCGCCGCCGCCACCGGCATCGAGTACGCGGCCCGGCGCGGCTTCCTCGCCATCTCCGCCCGCATCGGCCAGGCCGTCCTGCTCGACCTGCGCCGCCGGGTGTACGCGCACTTCCTGCACCTGCCGGTGGCGTTCCACGAGCGGTACACGTCAGGGCGGATGATCTCGCGCCTGACCAGTGACATCGACTCGATTGCCGAGCTGGTGGACGGGGGTGTGGAGAGCCTGGTGATGGCCGCTCTGACGATCGTCTCGGTGGCCGGCATCCTGCTCTGGCTGGACCTGCCACTGGCGTCGGTGACCCTGCTCGCCTTCCCGCTGCTGTTCTGGCTGTCCCGCTGGTTCGCCCGGGCCTCGGCCTCCGCGTACCGGCGTACCCGGGAGGCGATGGCCCTCGTCATCGTCCACTTCGTCGAGTCGATGCGCGGTATCCGGGCGGTGCAGGCGTACCGCCGCCAGGCCCGCAACCAGCACATCTTCGACGCGGTGAGCGACGACTACCGGCGGTCCAGCCGGCACGCCTTCCAACTGATCGCGACCTACTCGCCGGGCATCAAGCTGATCGGCAACGTCACCGTCGCGGTGGTGCTCTGCTATGGCGGTGCCCGGGTGCTGGGCGGCGAGACCGGGGTCGGTGTGCTCGCCGCCTTCCTGCTCTACCTGCGTCGGTTCTTCGAGCCGATGCAGGAGCTGAGCCAGTTCTACAACTCACTGCAGTCGGCGACGGCGGCGCTGGAGAAGCTCGCCGGGGTGCTCGACGAGCGGCCCTCGGTCGCCGAACCGACCCGACCCGTGCCGCTGCCCGACGGCCCGGCCCGCGGCGCGGTCCGCTTCCACGCGGTGTCGTTCGGGTACCGCCCGGAGTCGCCGATCCTCACCGGGCTGGACCTCACCGTGCCCGCCGGGCAGACCGTGGCCCTGATCGGGCCGACCGGCGCCGGCAAGTCCACGGTGGCCAAGCTGCTCGCCCGGTTCCACGACCCGGACACCGGCACGGTCACGCTCGGTGGTGTGGATCTTCGTGAGCTGGCCGACGCGGACCTGCGCCGGGCGATGGTGCTGGTCACCCAGGAGACCCACCTGTACGGCGGCACCATCGCCGACAACATCCGCTTCGGCCGTCCGGACGCCGAAGACGCCGCCGTCGAGGCCGCCGCCCGGGCGATCGGCGCGCACGACTTCATCTCGGCGCTGCCCGACGGGTACGCCACCGAGGTGCACCGGCGCGGCGGCCGGCTCTCCGCCGGGCAGCGGCAGTTGGTCGCCTTCGCCCGGGCGTTCCTGGCCGACCCGGCGGTGCTGATCCTCGACGAGGCCACCTCGTCGCTCGACGTGCCGACCGAACGTCTGGTGCAGCGCGCGCTCGGCAGCATCCTGCGGGACCGGACCGCGCTGGTGATCGCGCACCGGCTCTCCACGGTGGAGACCGCCGACCGGGTGCTGGTCCTCGACCGGGGCCGGATCGTCGAGGACGGGCCGCCGGCCGAGCTGATCGCGGGTGGGGGCCGGTACGCCGACCTGCACCGCCAGTGGCGCGACTCGCTGCTCTGACCCGTTCGTGATCAGGTAATGGCGTGCCCGCCGCGGTCGCGGTGCCTAGGATCGGCGAATGACTGATACGGCGAGGACGGCCCGCACCGGCGTCCCCGAGCGTCCGACTCTGGACGGGCTCGAGGAGACCTGGTCGCGCCGCTGGCAGGAGGAGGGCACGTACGCGTTCGACCGCAGCAGGCAGCGGTCGGACGTATACGCGATCGACACCCCGCCGCCGACCGTATCGGGCGAGCTGCACATGGGGCACGTCTTCTCGTACACGCACACCGACCTGATCGCCCGGTTCCAGCGGATGCGCGGCCGGACGGTCTTCTACCCGATCGGCTGGGACGACAACGGGCTGCCCACCGAACGCCGGGTGCAGAACGTGTACGGGGTGCGCTGTGACCCGTCGCTGCCGTACGACCCGGACTGGGCACCGCCGGGTGAGCCGGTCGACGACGCCGCCCGGAGGAACCCGACCCCGATCTCCCGGCGTAACTTCATCGAGCTGTGCGAGCGGCTGACCGTCGCCGACGAGCAGGTCTTCGAGGCGCTGTGGCGGCGGCTCGGCCTGTCGGTGGACTGGTCGTTGATGTACACCACGATCGGACCGGTGGCCCGGGCCACCTCCCAGCGGGCGTTCCTGCGCAACCTGTCCCGGGGCGAGGCCTACCAGGCCGAGGCGCCGACGCTGTGGGACGTCGGTTTCGCCACCGCCGTGGCGCAGGCCGAACTGGAGGACCGGGAACGCCCCGGCGCGTACCACCGGTTGCGCTTCCACGCGCCCGGCGGACGGGAGGTGCTGATCGACACCACCCGGCCGGAGCTGTTGCCGGCCTGCGTCGCGCTGGTCTGCCACCCCGACGACGAGCGGTACGCGGACCTGGTCGGCACGACCGTGCGCACCCCCGTCTTCGGGGTGGAGGTGCCGGTGCGCGCGCACCCGCTGGCGGACCCGGCCAAGGGCACCGGCATCGCGATGGTCTGCACCTTCGGTGACCTGACCGACGTGACCTGGTGGCGGGACCTGGACCTGGACACCCGGGTGGTGATCGGCCGGGACGGCCGGCTGCTGCCGGAGCCACCGGCCGGGGTGCCCGCGCGGCCGTACGCGGCGCTGGCCGGGCAGCCGGTGAACGGTGCCCGACGGACGATCGTCGAGCAGCTGACCGAGGCGGACGACCTGGTCGGCGAGCCGCGCCCGATCAGCCACCCGGTGAAGTTCTACGAGCGGGGCGACCGGCCACTGGAGATCGTCTCGACCCGGCAGTGGTACCTGCGCAACGGTGGCCGCGACACCGACCTGCGGGAGGAACTGCTGGCCCGCGGCCGGGAACTGCGCTGGGTGCCGGAGCACATGCGGCACCGCTACGAGCACTGGGTGGGCGGCCTGACCGGAGACTGGCTGGTCAGTCGGCAACGCTACTTCGGGGTGCCGGTGCCGGTGTGGTACCGGCTCGACGACGCTGGCGAACCGGACTGGGCCCAGCCTCTCACGCCGGCGGAGTCCGCGCTGCCGATCGACCCGTCCGAGGACCCCCCGCCCGGGTACGACGAGTCGCAGCGCGGGGTGCCGGGCGGCTTCGTCGGCGACCCGGACGTGCTGGACACCTGGGCCACCTCGTCGCTGACCCCGCAGATCGTCGGCGGGTGGGAACGGGACCCGGACCTGTACCGGCGGGTCTTCCCGATGGACCTGCGCCCGCAGGGGCACGACATCATCCGTACCTGGCTGTTCGCCACCGTGGTCCGGTCGCACCTGGAGCACGGCGAGCTGCCCTGGCGCACAACGGAGCTGTCCGGCTGGATCCTCGACCCGGACCGCAAGAAGATGTCGAAGTCCAAGGGGAACGTGGTCACCCCGATGGCGCTGCTGGAGCAGCACGGCTCGGACGCGGTGCGGTACTGGTCGGCCAGTGGCAAGCCCGGCACCGACCTGGCTTACGACCCGGCTCAGATCCGGATCGGCCGGCGATTGGCCACCAAGCTGCTCAACGCGTCGAAGTTCGCGCTCGGCCTGGGCGCCGCCGACGCGCTGCGCGCCCCGGCGACCGAACCACTCGACCGGGCCATGCTCGCCGAACTGTCCGAGGTGGTGGCCACCGCGACGACGGCGTTCGAGGGGTACGACCACACGGCCGCGCTCCAGGCCACCGAGTCGTTCTTCTGGCGGTTCTGCGACGACTACATCGAGTTGGTGAAGGAACGCGCCTACGGCAGCGGGGCCGGGGCGGACTCGGCCCGGGCGGCGCTGGCCACCGCGCTGTCGGTGCAGTTGCGGCTGTTCGCGCCGGTGCTGCCGTACGCGACCGAGGAGGTCTGGTCGTGGTGGCGGTACGGCTCGGTGCACCGCGCGCCGTGGCCGACCACGTACGAGGTGGGCCGGACCATCCAGGGTGACGGTGATCCGCGCCTGCTCCGGCTCGCCGCCGACGCGCTGGGGCAGGTCCGCCGGGCCAAGTCCGAGCGGAAGCTGTCGATGAGGGCGGAGGTGCCGTTGGCCGAGGCGCTCGGCCCGGCCGCCCTGCTCGACCAGCTCACACTGGTCATCGACGACCTGCGCGCCGCCGGCCGCATCAACAAGCTCGACCTGCTTCCCGACCGCACCCCCGAACTGGTCATCGCCTGCGCCTTCTGAGGGAGCCGCGCGACATCGGGGAAAGTGCTGCCCAGCGCCCTGGGAGGCAGCACTTTCCCCGAAAGTGCTGCCTCCCGACGCCCGCACCCGATGGGTCAGCTGGTTTCGCCGGCTACCGAGAAGGAACGTAGGCGGTCGATGGAGAGGAAGGTGGCGGCGACGATGATGAGTGCGGTCATCACCGCCGCCACCGGCACGGAGACCGTGGTGGCGAGCAGGTCGGTCGGGGCGAGCCGGTCGGCCAGGGCGATCACGTAGTGCTGGATCGACAGCACCCGGGTGCCGGTGACCACGTTGCTGAGCAGCCCCTCCCAGATCAGCACGTAGACCAGACCGAGCAGCACCGGTCGCCGGGTGAGCAGGCTGGCCGCCACGAACAGCGCCGTGTAGGCCAGCGCACCGACCGACGCGGCGACGGCGAGCGCCACGCCGAGGCGTACCGAATCGGCCAGCAGGCCCGCCGCGAACAGCGGGACCGCGACGGTGACCGCGGTGACCCCGGCCGCGACGGCCAGCTTCGGCAGCACGATCTGCGAGCGCGGCAGTGGCGTGGTGAGCACGTGCACCACCGTGCCGTCGTCGATCTCGGCGCCGAGCACGCCGGTGCCGACGATCAGGGAGACCACCGGCAGCACCACGGCCAACCCGAGGCCGACCAGCACCGGCGGACCCCAGTCCGTGGGTTCGACCCCGAGCCCCCGGGAGAGCACGGCCAAGCCCACCAGGAGCACCGGAAGCGGAAGCAGCAGCAGGAACCGGCGACGCCCGAACAGGCCGCGCACGGTGATCCAGGAGACAGTGGACATCAGGCCTCCACCAGGTAGGAGAAGACGCTCTCCAGGGACTCGTCCTCGGGTACCAGTTGCCGGACCCGGATGCCCCGGGCCAGGGCGACCTTCGGCAGCATCCGGGTGAAGGCGCCGTAGTCACCGGCGCGTACGGTCAGGCCGTCGCGCCCCAGCTCGACCCCGCTCACCGACGTCTCGGCCATCAACGCGACGGCCAGCGCCCGGTCGTCGGTGGAACGGATGGCGAAGACGTGCGGCCGGTTGGTCATCAGCCGCCGGATGGTCCGGAAGTCGCCGGAGGCGGCGAGCCGGCCGGCGACCATCACCTGGACCGTGCCGGAGACCTGCTCGACCTCCTCCAGGATGTGTGAGCTGAACAGGATCGTCCGACCCGCGTCGCCGAGGGAGTGCAGCAGCTCCATCATGTGCAACCGCTGGCGCGGGTCCATGCCGTTGAACGGCTCGTCCAGCAGCAGCACCTGCGGGTCGTGCACCAGCGCCGCCGCCACCCGGGTGCGCTGCCGCATGCCCTTGGAGTAGGTGCCGATGCGGCGGTCCTGGGCGTCGGCCATCTCCACCAGGTCGATGGCGCGGCGGGCCGCGGCCTGCGGATCCGGCAGCTTGTGCAGCTTCGCGGTGGCCAGCACGAACTCGTACGCGGTGAGGAAGCTGTGCACCGCCTCCCGCTCGCTGACCAGACCGAGTCGCCGGTAGACCTCCGGGTTGCGCCAGGTGGGTCGACCGTCCAGGGTCACCGCGCCCCGGGACGGGGTGAGGAAGCCGGCCATCATGTGCAGCAGGGTGGTCTTGCCCGCCCCGTTGGGGCCGAGCAGCCCGGTCACCCCCGGCCCGAGGCTCATGCTCACGTTGTTGACCGCCACCACGTTGCCGTACCAGCGGGAGACGCCGGCCAGGTCGAGGGTGCTGGTGGTGGTGGCCGCCGGTGCGGCGGTGTTCGTCATGGTCATCGTGCGGCCACCTTCTTGTAGCGGGCCAGCAGCAGGGCGACGCAGCCCGCCACGAGCGCGACGGCGGCCAGCGCGTACACCGGGCCGAACGGCCCGAGGTCGAGGTCGGCGGTGTTGGCCTCGGTGACCAGCAGGTCGCGCATCGTCCAGAGGCCGACGCCCTGCACCAGGGTGGGCGGCGAGGCGATGCCGGCGAGCTGGTTCGCCGTCTGCGAGGGCAGGACCGTCAGGATGCCGACGATCGGCGTGGTCATCAGGAACACGGCCACGATCCCGCCGGCGGCGAAGGCCCGCTTGCCGGTCAGCGAGGCGATCAGCAGACCGACCGAGGAGAAGACCACCGCCCACAGCCCGGCGTAGAGCAGCCCGGGCAGCAGGTCCAGCAGTTCGTCCCAGACCGCGCCCATGCCGTCGGCGGTGAAGGCACCGCCGAGGAACATCAGCAGCTGCGGCGCGCCGAGCAGCAGGAAGAGTGCGGTGGCGAGCGCGAGCAGCTTGGCCAGCGGGTAGTCGGCGTGCGGCAGGGGCCGGGAGAAGTACAGCGGCAGCACCCCGCTGCGCATGTCCCGGGAGACCAGTTCGGGCGCGGCCACCGCGACGAAGAAGATGACCAGCCAGCTCATCGCGTCGGCGAACTGGGCGTACGTCATGATCACTTCGCCGATCTGGCTGCGGATCGCGGTCACCGCGGCGGCCACCAGCAGCACGATGCCGACCACCAGCCAGGGAAAAATCTTCGCCTTGGCGCTGCGACCCAGCCCGAAGGCGGTCCGCACCCCGTGCAGGTACAGCGCCCCGAAGACGTGACGGCGACCGAGCCGGGGACCGGTGTAGCGCTGGTAGCCGATGTCGTGGATGACCCCGGTCGGCTCAGACATGGCTGTTCTCCCTCCGGGCGAAGAGTTCGGCCACCCGGTGCCGGCGCTGGTCCAGCCGGTGCAACGGCAGGTCCAGCTCGGCCACCGCACCGAGGATCAGGTCGTAGGTGCCCTGGTCGGCCAGCGGCACCAGCAGCAGCCTGCCTTCCCGGCCGACCGGCAGGTCGAGCGCGGCCAGCCGGGTGGCCAGCGCCTCGGTGCCCTCGCTGACCTCGACCGCGAGCACGTCGGTGGCCGAGGTCATGGCGGCGATGTGGTCGGCCCGCAGCAGCCGCCCGCCCTCGATGGCGACCAGGGTGTCGCAGATCCGCTCGACCTCGCCGAGCAGGTGCGAGCAGACGAGTACGGAGATGCCGAACTCGGTGCCGATCCGCTGTACCAGCGCGAGCATCGCGTCCCGTCCGGCCGGGTCGAGGCCGTTGGTGGGCTCGTCGAGCAGCAGCAGGTCGGGATCGTGCACCAGCGCCTGAGCGAGCTTGACCCGCTGCTTCATGCCGGTGGAGTAGCCGCCCACCGGCCGGTGGCGCTCCTCGTGCAGACCCACGTGGCGCAGCGCCTCGGAGGCCCGTTCCCGGGCGACGGTGCGCGGTAGGCCGCTGATCCGCCCCAGGTGGGTGACCAGTTCGGCGGCGGAGAGATCGGGCGGCAGGCAGTCGTGCTCGGGCATGTAGCCGACCCGGGCCCGCACCGCCGCCGTGTCGGCGGTCGGGTCCAGGCCCAGCACCTGGATTTGGCCGCGGGTGGGAGTGAGCAGGCCGAGCAGCAGCTTGATCAGGGTCGACTTGCCGGCGCCGTTGGCGCCGACCAGACCGACGATCCCTGGTTCCACCGCGACCGTCAGATCGGACAGTGCGGTGACCCCGCCGCCGTAGACCTTCGTCAACGACTCGGTTGCGATCAGTGTCACGTCGCCAGCCTAGAGGTGTCGGACGATCCGCCGCGCTCCGGAAGCAACCCCCGTTTCCCCTGATACCGGCCCACCGCTCCCCCTAGGGAGATCGACCACGTCACGCGCCGGGCTCGACATGATCGGCGGACATCCTGTCCCGCCGCGACGGGTGGTCTGTTACACAATGGACCCCCCGCCGTCCGCCCGGCGCGGCGGCCACACCGGGTGACGGGAGGACCATGACCGCTGGGGCGCTCAAGGTGAGCGTGGTGGTGCCGACGTACAACCCGGGCGAATGTCTCGACCGGCTCGTCGCGTCGTTGCTGCGTCAGTCACTGCCGACGAGCGATTTCGAAGTGATCTTCGTCGACGACGGTTCCACCGACGCCACCCCGGCTCGACTGGACGCGCTGGCCGCGGCCCACCCACACTTCCACGTACTGCACGCCCAGCATTCCGGCTGGCCCTCACGCCCCCGCAACCTGGGTGTGACGCGCGCCAAGGGTGAGTACGTCCAGTTCGTCGACGATGACGACTGGCTCGCCGACGAGGCCCTGGCCCGGTTGTCCGGGTACGCGGCGGAGAACGGGGCGGACGTCGCCATCGGCAGGATCGCCGGCCACGGTCGTTCGGTGCCGCGGGAACTGTTCCGGGTCAACCGGCCCGATGCCAGGCTTGCCGACGCGCCGCTGATGGAGAGCCTGACCTGTCACAAGATGTTCCGCCGGGCGTTCCTGGGCCAGCACGAGCTGCGGTTCCCGGAGGAGGGCCGGAAACGGCTGGAGGATCATCACCTGGTCACCCGGGCCTACCTGCTCTCCCGTCGCACCTGCGTGCTTGCCGACTACACCTGCTACCACCACTCCCGGCGGCCGGGCGGCGACAACCTCACCGCCGCCCGGATGGAACCGGAGGACTACTTCCGAAGCCTGCGCGAGGTCCTCGACATCGTCGAGGCACACACCGAGCCGGGTCCGCTGCGTGACCGGCTGCACCAGCGCTGGTTGCGGATCGAGATGCTCCGCCGGCTGCGTGGCGACCGGCTGCGCACCGCACCTCGTGACTGGGTCGACCAGGTGGTGACGGAGGCGCGGCGGACCATCCGGGAACGCTTCGCGCCGGGGGTGGCCGCCGGGCTGCCGGCGTTGGAGCGAACCATCGCCGGCCTGGTCGAACGGGGCCGGGTCGAGGATCTGTTCCGCATCGCCGAGTGGGAGACCGGCGTCGTGGCGAAGGTCCGACTCAAGACGTACGAGCTGACGGGACACACGCTCGACGTCACCGTCTCCGGTCGGCTGCGCAGCGGTGACCGACCCGTCTCGTACGACCGCACCCCGGACGGTCGGGAGCTGCTGGATCTGCCGGTCGAGGAGGTGCCCGCGGACCTGCTCGACTGCTCGGACGAGCTGCTGGCGGCCACCGACGAGCTGCGCCGGCCCCGGCTCGACGTGGTCGCCCGACGGGTCGTCGACGGCGACGAGTTCTACCTGCCGGTGAGTTTCGACGTGGATCGCGTACCGCATCGCTGGGGTGGGTTGCGCCTGATGTGGCGGGGGCGGGCGAGCATCGACTTCCGTACCCTCGACGGTGGCCGTACCCAGGGCGACTGGATCCTCAAGGCGCGGCTCACCGGTTCCGGGTGCGAGGTCGACGCGACGCTGCCGCTGGCCGTGTCGTGCGCCGCCGACGGTGCCCGACCGGTGGTGCTCGACACGCGGCAGCCGCCGCCACGCCCGGCTCCCCCGCCGGTCAGGACCGGCCCGTGGCAGCGGCTGAAGCGGGCCGTTCGCCGCCGTCTCTCCCGCGGTCCCGGGCGATCGGTTCGCAGTTCGTAAGGTTTGCCGGCTGACACGCCGCGACCAGCCGCGAAAGACTGGAAACATGCTCAGTCGCCTGTTCCGTACCCCGTTGACGTGGATCGCGCTCACCGTCCTGGCCGCCGGCTCGGCCTTCGGCCTGTACTGGTTCCAGCCCTGGAAGCTGCTGACCGACGCCGAGGTGTCCGAACGACTGACGACGGTAGCCACCCCGGCGAACTCCGCCGCACCGACCGGTTCCGCCGTACCGACCGGTTCCGCCGCGCCCGCCTCCCCCGACGCCCCGGCGGCGACGCTGGTCAGCTCCGGCGATTTCGTCAGTCACGAACACGACACCTCCGGCAGCGCGCGCATCGTGCGCACCGCCGACGGGCGGCACCGGCTGGAGTTGGTCGGTCTGAACACCTCCAACGGCCCGGACCTGCGGGTCTGGTTGACCGACCAGCCGGTGATCGAGGGCCGGGACGGGTGGCACGTGTTCGACGACGGCCGCTGGGTCGAGTTGGGACGGCTCAAGGGCAATCGCGGCGACCAGGGCTACGCGATCCCGGACGACGTCAAGCTGACCGACCTGACAAGCGTCTCCATCTGGTGCAAGCGTTTCGCGGTCTCGTTCGGGGCGGCCACCCTGGGCTGAGGTCGCGCGGGTACGACGTCGCACGGAGCGACCGGCGACCGGGCACCGCCTGCTCGGTTGCCGGCCGGGGTGAGCAGTCGATAGACGGGACGACGGGCACCCGTCGGCGCCGGCGGCCCGGCGGACGTGGTGGCGCTCTCGACCGATCGGCGGCCGGCTGCGAAACTGTGTGCCGGTCGCCGGAGTTGGGGGTCTGATGAGCAACGGGTGGGTGCTGCCCGACGAGGTGCTGCGGGAGGCACCGACGTACACGCCGCGTCCCGGTGAGCTCGCGGATCTCGAGCTGCTGCTGATCGGTGCGTACGCGCCGCTGACCGGCTTCATGACCCGGGCCGACCTGGTCTCGGTCAGCCGCCGGGGCCGGCTGGTCGACGGCACCCCGTGGCCGGTCGCCGTCACCCTGCAGGTGCCCACGACGCTGGCGCAGCAGCTAGACCTCACCGACCCGGCCCGTCGGGCCCTGGTGCTCACCGACAGCGAGGGCGCACCGATGGCGGCCCTGGAGGTGGCCGACGTCTGGCCGATCCGCGACGCGGTGGCCGGGGTCGGCGGCACCGTGCGCCGGCTGGGCGACGGCGCTCACGGCCCGTTCCAGCGGTTGCGGCGTACGCCCGAGGAGATCCGCGCGTTGCTGCCGCCGGGTCGGGTGCTCGGGGTGGTCGCCGACCGCCCGCTGCACCGGCCGCAGCTGGCCCAGATCGCGCACGCGGTACGCACCCTGAGCGCCCACCTGTTGATCATGATTCCGGTGGGCGAGGACGGCACCGGCGGACTGCCGCCGGAGGCGCTGGTCCGCAGCGTGTTCGCCGCCCGGGACCGGATGCCTCCGGCGACCCTGGTCGCCGTGCCGTTCTCCCGTCGACGCGACGAGATCAGTGACGCCCTGCTGCTGGCCCGGGTCTCCGCCGCGTACGGCGTCACCCACCTGCTCTCCACCGGCGAGATGCTCTCCGGGGCCGGCCTGCGGGTGCTGGTGCCCCGCGAGCTGGCCTACGACAACCGGGACGGCCAGTGGCGCTGGCGCGACGACATTCCGCCGCGCAACCGGCGACTGGCGCTCAGCCAGGCGGAGATCGAAGACCTGCTGGACCGTGGTTTCCCGCTGCCCGAGTGGCACACCCCTCCGGCGGTGGCCAAGGAGTTGAGTCGGGCCCGGCCGCCCCGGCGGCACCGTGGCCTGGTGGTGTTCCTGACCGGGCTCTCCGGTTCCGGCAAGTCGACCGTCGCCCGGGGGCTCGCCGACGCGCTGCGCGAGGAGGGCGAGCGTACGGTCACGCTGCTCGACGGCGACGTGGTTCGTCGCGAGCTGACCGCCGGGCTGGGCTTCAGCCGGGCCGACCGGGACACGAACGTGCGACGGATCGGATGGGTCGCCGCCGAGATCGCCCGGCACCACGGGATCGGCATCTGCTGCCCGATCGCCCCGTACGCCCAGGCCCGGGCGACCGCCCGGGAGATGGCGGTGGCCGCGGGCGCCGGGTTCGTGCTGGTGCACGTCGCCACGCCACTGGAGGTCTGCGAGAAGCGCGACCGCAAGGGCCTGTACGCCCGGGCCAGGGCGGGACTGCTCACCGGGATGACCGGCATCGACGACCCGTACGAGGAGCCGACCGACGCGGATCTGGTGCTGGACACCACCGATCTGGCCGTCGACGAAGCGGTGCAGCGCGTCCTGCACCACCTGACCGAGACCGGTTGGGTGGAGCCGCGCCTGCCCGCGCTCTGACGCCGGGGATCGCCCTTCCGGTGATCGACTCCGCGCGCTAGTGTTTGTTTCTGTTCGACTGCGTTCGATCATGTGACAACGAGGAGGGTCGATGCTCGCGCGGCAACGCCATACGGCGATCCTCGACCGGGTCCGGGTGACCGGCGGCGTACGCGTCGGCGAGCTGGCCGCCGAGTTCGGCGTCTCCGAGATGACCGTCCGCCGCGACCTGGACCTGCTGCACGAACGTGGGCTGCTCGCCAAGGTGCACGGTGGCGCCACCGTCGCCGGCGCCACCGACGAGCCAGGATTCCAGGCCAAGTCGGTACGCCAGCAGGCCGAGAAGACGGCGATCGCGGCGCGGGCCGCCCAGCTGGTCCGCCCCGGAGCGGCGGTCGCGCTCTCCGCCGGCACCACCACCGCCGAGCTGGCCCGGCATCTGGTCGACGTGCCGGCGCTGACCGTGGTGACCAACTCGCTGCCGGTGGCCGACATCCTGCACGAGCGGGGCCGCGCCGACCAGACGGTGGTGCTGACCGGTGGGGTACGCACTCCCTCCGACGCCCTGGTCGGGCCGCTTGCCGTCGGCGCCGTCCGCACCCTGCACCTCGACCTGCTCTTCCTCGGCGTGCACGGGATAACCGAGCGGACCGGTTTCACCACCCCGAACCTGACCGAGGCCGAGACGAACCGGGCGCTCGTCGCGGCGGCGGACCGGTTGGTGGTGCTCGCCGACCACACCAAGTGGCAGACGGTGGGCATCTCCGCCATCGCCGACCTGGGCACGGCGGATGTGCTGGTCACCGACGACCGGTTGACGCCGCAGGCCCGACGACTGCTCAGCGACCGGGTCGGCGAGCTGATCGTCGTGCCGGTCCCCGACGGCGGGACACCCCGATGAAGCGTACGGCGATCAGCCTGGCCGACGGCCGCGAGCTGATCTACTTCGACGAGCGCGACGACGCCGTCCGGGACCAGCCGGACCGGCGCCCGTTGCCGCCTCCCCCACCCGCCTCCCAACTGCGCTACGACCCGCTCACCGACGAGTGGGTGGCGCTGGCGGTGCACCGGCAGACTCGGACCTTCCTCCCCCCGGCCGACCAGTGCCCGCTGTGCCCCTCGACGGCGGACCGGCTCAGCGAGATCCCGGCCCCGGAGTACGCCGTCGCGGTCTTCGAGAACCGGTTCCCGGCGCTGAGCGAGCGGGTGGTGGCGGAGCCGGCGGCGATCACCCCGTTCACCGCGGCCCGACCGGGGCAGGGGCGCTGCGAGGTGGTCTGCTTCACCGACGACCACGACGCCTCCTTCGCCGCGCTGCCGCCGGGCCGGGTGCGTACCGTGCTGGACGCGCTGGCCGACCGGACCACGGTGCTCGGCAAGCTCCCCGGCGTCGAGCAGGTCTTCTGCTTCGAGAACCGGGGCGTGGAGATCGGGGTGACGCTGCACCACCCGCACGGGCAGATCTACGCGTACCCGTTCATCACCCCCCGGACGCGGTCGCTGCTGGACGCGGCCCGCCGACACGCCGAGCGCACCGGTGGCGGCAATCTCTACGCCGACGTGCTGGCCGCCGAACGCGCCACCGGCGAGCGGGTGGTGGCGGCGAACCAGCACTGGACGGCGTACGTCCCGGCAGCCGCCCGGTGGCCGTTCGAGGTGCACCTCGCGCCGCACCGGGCGGTGCCCGACCTGCCGGCGCTCAGCGACGCGGAACGCGACGCGTTCGGGCCGCTCTACCTGGACCTGCTACGTCGCTTCGACGGGCTGTTCGACACGCCCATGCCCTACATCGCCGCCTGGCACCAGGCACCGGTACGCGTCGGGCGGGAGCTGGGGCATCTGCACCTGCAGCTGTTCAGCGTCCGGCGGGCCGTCGACAAGCTGAAGTACCTGGCCGGCTCGGAGTCGGCCATGGGGGTCTTCATCAACGACATCGCCCCGGAACGGGCCGCCGAGCTACTGCGCGCGGTGTGACGGACGGTCGGCGCAGGGCACCGCGCCGGCCCGCGCCCGGTGTCCTGCGCCGGCCGGGGCTGAGGACAGCAGGGCGCGGGGGGCCCGGGACAGGGCCCCCCGCAGGGAAGGGACGGCTGGCTGTACTCGACAGCCGGGAAGGCTGGCTGCTGGGCACGCGCGTCGCGCGGTGGCGACGGTCAACCTTCCTGGACGGGACTGGCATCTCGTCCACCCAGGTCAACGAGGCGCGCCGGACGAAGTGACGCCGGCTGGCGCGTCCGGTCGCGACACGCCGCCGTTCCGGGATACGCCGAGCCCGCCGGCGCTCGGGCCGGCGGGCTCGGCGTACCGCGGGTGAGCCTCAGGCGGCCAGGCGGCGCGCCAGGTTCTCGTCGAGCGTGTTCATGAACTCGTCGGTGGTCTGCCACGGAGCGTCGCGGGAGATCAGCAGCGCGAGGTCCTTGGTCATCTGGCCGCCCTCGACGGTGTCGACGATGACCTGCTCCAGGGTGTTGGCGAACTCGGTGACCGCCGGGGTGTCGTCCAGCTTGCCCCGGTGGGCCAGGCCCCGGGTCCAGGCGTAGATCGACGCGATCGGGTTGGTCGAGGTCTTCTCGCCCTTCTGCCACTGCCGGTAGTGCCGGGTGACGGTGCCGTGGGCGGCCTCGGCCTCGACGGTGCGACCGTCGGGCGAGAGCAGGACGGAGGTCATCAGGCCGAGCGAGCCGAAGCCCTGCGCGACGGTGTCGGACTGCACGTCACCGTCGTAGTTCTTGCAGGCCCAGACGTAGCCGCCCTCCCACTTGAGCGCGGCGGCGACCATGTCGTCGATCAGCCGGTGCTCGTAGGTGAGCCCGGCGGCGTCGAACTCGGCCTTGAACTCGTTCTCGAACACCTCGGCGAAGATGTCCTTGAACCGCCCGTCGTACGCCTTGAGGATGGTGTTCTTGGTGGACATGTAGACCGGGTAGTTGCGGTCCAGGCCGTAGCGGAACGAGGCGCGGGCGAAGTCCCGGATCGAGTCGTCGTAGTTGTACATGCCCATCGCGATGCCGCCGCCGGGGAAGTTGGCGACCTCCATCTCGACCGGCTCCGAGCCGTCGGCGGGGGTGTAGGTGATGGTCACCGTGCCCGGGCCGGGGACCACGAAGTCGGTGGCCTTGTACTGGTCGCCGTGGGCGTGCCGGCCGATGATGATCGGCTTGGTCCAGCCGGGCACGAGCCGCGGCACGTTGGACATGATGATCGGCTCGCGGAAGACCACGCCGCCGAGGATGTTGCGGATGGTGCCGTTCGGCGACCGCCACATCTTCTTCAGCCCGAATTCCTCCACCCGGGCCTCGTCCGGGGTGATGGTGGCGCACTTGACGCCGACGCCGTGCTCGGCGATGGCGTTGGCGGCGTCGACGGTCACCTGGTCGTCGGTGGCGTCGCGGTGCTGGATCGAGAGGTCGTAGTAGTGCAGGTCGACGTCGAGGTAGGGCAGGATCAGCTGCTCCCGGATCTGCTTCCAGATGATCCGGGTCATCTCGTCGCCGTCGAGCTCCACGACCGGGTTGTTTACCTTGATCTTCGCCATCGGCCGGCGCTCCTCTCGGGTGACATGCTCAAGCAGTACGAGCGTACTGGATCGGCTCGGACGAGGAACGCCGCGCCCGCCGGTCGATCCGCACCGGCGGCGCCGGCGCCACGGACGGGCACCGGGCCCGGGGAGGCAGTACCCCCGCCGGGCCCGGTGCACACCAGCACCCGGACCGACCGGCTCAGTCAGCGACCTCCGGCCCGTGCACCCACTGCACGAGTTGCAGGAGCACCCCGTTGGGATCGATGACCTGGAAGAAGCGCTCACCCCACGGCTCGGTCTGGATCGGGGTGGCGATCGGCACCCCGGCGGCGGTGAGCCGGGCGTACTCGGCGTCGATGTCGTCGACGACGAAGGCGACGAGCACCCCTTCGGCCCGCTGCGTACGCAGGCTTTCCGGCTGGAGACTGGCCAACCCGGTACGCAGGAAGATCAGGTTGAACCCGACGTCGTCCCGGGCCAGCGAGACGAAGCCGTCGGCGGACATCTGCTCGTGGAATCCGAAGTACTGCTTGACGAACGCGGCCGAGGCCGGCACGTCCTCGACGTTCAGCGAGATCGCCGATGCCGTGATCTGCACGCGCACCCCCTGTGCGGAGACAATAACTACGTACATTGTACAACGTACTGCGTACGGCGAGCCGACCTGCGAAGATCGTGGGGTGCCCGACCACCGCACCGGAGGCGGAGACCCCGCTCACACCCTGCGCCTGCTCTGGCGCCAGACCGGCGACGTCCCTCGTCGCGGCCCCCGCCCGGGCCGCTCACTCGACGACATCGTGACCGCCGCGATCGAGCTGGCGGACACCGAAGGGCTGGACGCGGTGACCATGCGCGCGCTCGCCCAGGCCGTCGGCGTCGCGCCGATGACCCTCTACACGTACGTTCCGGGCAAGGCCGAGCTGCTCGACCTGATGCTGGACGCCCTCTACACCGGCATGCCCCGGCCGGACCGCTCCGGCGACCCCTGGCGGGCGCGGGTGGCGGCGGTGGCGGCGGACAACCGGGCCCTCTTCACCGCCCACCCCTGGGCGGCCGAGGTCGCCACCGGCCGCCCGCCGCTCGGGCCGGGCCAGATGGCCAAGTACGAGTACGAGCTGCGTGCCTTCGACGGCACCGGGCTGGACGACGTGGCCCGCGACGCCGCGTTGACCTTCGTCCTCGACTTCGTGCGGGCGGCCGCCCGCTCGGCGGCCGAGTCGCGCTCCGCCCAGCAGGCGAGCGCCTGGACGGACGAACAGTGGTGGACGGCGAACGCGCCCCTGTTGGCGCAGGTGCTCGACGAGCGGCGCTTCCCGACCGCCGTCCGGGTCGGCGCCGCGGCCGGTGCCGCGCAGAACGCCGCATACCACCCCGACCAGGCGTACGAGTTCGGCCTGACCCGCGTCCTCGACGGCCTGACCACCCTGATCGCCACCGCCCAACCGCCGCAATGACCAGGAGGTTCGCCTCTCGGATCAACTGTCCGAGACGCGAACCTCCGGGTCAGCTCCCCTCGTCGGGGTCACATGGACGCGACGTCAGCCTGCTTGGCGCGGACGGCCTCGGCGGCCTTCTTGAGAGCGGCCAGTTCGTCGGCGTCGAGGTCGGTCTCCACCACGCGCTTGACGCCCTGGGCACCGATCTCGGCCTCCACCCCGAGGTAGACACCGGAGATGCCGTACTCGCCGTCCACCCAGGCACAGACCGGCATGACCTCGCCCGAGTCCTCGGCGACGGCCTTCGCCATCCGGGCCGCCGCCGCCGACGGCGCGTAGTACGCCGACCCGGTCTTGAGCAGCGCCACCACCTCGGCGCCACCGTTGCGGGTACGCACGACCAGGTCCTCGATCTGCTCGGCCGGCATCACCTCACGCAGCGGCTTGCCGTTCACACTGCTCTGCGACGGCACCGGAACCATGGTGTCGCCGTGCGAACCCAGGGTGAGCGTCTTCACCGACTTCACCGGTACCTGCAACGCCTCGGCGACGAAGTTGGTGAACCGGGCGGTGTCCAGCATGCCGGCCTGGCCGAGCACCCGGTTGCGCGGGAACTGGGTGGCGATCTGGGCCAACGCGGTCATCTCGTCCAGCGGGTTGGAGACCACGATGACCACGGCGTTCGGTGCGTACTTGGCCACGTTCTCGGCGACCTGGCGGACGATCTTGGCGTTGGTCTCCAGCAGGTCCATCCGGCTCATCCCGGGCTTACGCGGCAGACCGGCGGTGATGACGACCACGTCCGAGCCCTCGATGCCCTCGTAGCCCTCACCGTTCGGGCCGGTGGTGACGCCGACCACCTTGCTCTCGAAGCCCTCCACGGCACGCGACTGGTTGAGGTCGAGAGCGATGCCCGCGGGCTTGCCCTCGATGATGTCGGTGATCACGACGGTGTCGAAGACGTCGTACTCGGCCAGGCGCTGCGCGGTGGTGGAGCCGTAGAACCCGGCCCCGACGACAGTGACCTTCTTACCCATGGTCGTCCCACTCCCTGATACCAGTCGGTTTTCCGGACCGTATCAGCCATCCTGGCACCGATCGGGCCAGGGGCGGACGGTTATGGGCGTTCGGCCCGCTCCACGACGTTCGTGAGCAGCATCGCGCGGGTCATCGGGCCGACACCACCGGGCATCGGCACCAGCTTGCCGGCCACCTCGGCGACGTCCGGGTCCACGTCACCGGTGTAGCGGCCCTTGCCGTCCGCGCCGATCACCCGGGTGATGCCCACGTCGACCACGACGGCACCAGGGGTGACCATGTCCACGGTGAGCAGGCCGGGCACCCCCGCCGCGACGATCACGACGTCGGCGGCCCGGGTGTGCGCGGCCAGGTCCAGCGTGCCGGTGTGGCAGAGGGTGACGGTGGCGTTCTCACTTCGCCGCGTCAGCAGCAACCCAAGCGGGCGCCCGACGGTGTTGCCCCGGCCGACCACGGCCACGTTGGCGCCGCGCAGCGGAACGTCGTGCCGGCGGAGCAGTTCCACGATGCCGCGCGGGGTGCAGGGCAGCGGCGCGTCGTAGCCGAGCACCAGCCGACCCAGGTTGACCGGGTGCAGGCCGTCGGCGTCCTTGTCCGGGTCGATCAGCTCCAGCACCCGCTGCGTGTCCAGGTGCGCCGGCAACGGCAGTTGGACGATGTAGCCGTGGCAGGCGGGATCGGCGTTCAGCTCGGCGAGGACCTGGTCGACCTGTGCCTGGGTGGCGTCGGCCGGCAACTCGCGGCGGATGGAGGCGATCCCGACCTCGGCGCAGTCCCGGTGCTTGCCGTTGACGTACGCCTGGGAGCCCGGGTCGGACCCGACCAGCACCGTGCCGAGCCCTGGCACGGTCCCCCGTTCCGCCAGCGCCTTCACCCGCGCCCGCAACTCGTCCTTGATCTCAGCCGCGGTCGCCTTGCCGTCCAGAAGCGTCGCCGTCACGAGCAGATCGTCTCACGTCCACGGTCACCGGCTCCCCCGACCTCGGCGACCCGACCGGTCGGCCACGGTCGGCACCCGGCGAGCGGCTCGGTGGCCCGGCGTGGTGATGGGGGTGGCGCCTGCCGGGGGCGCCAGCCGGGCCCCGACTACTTATAGTTACGTGGTGTTAATCACCTAGCGTGACGGCTTGTGTGGCGCCGCACAGCGATTCCGGACTGTGGGGCACGAAGGCGCACAATCCGACGATCATGTCGAGTCACCACCAGGCCACCCCAACCTGCCTCCGACGCCACCGAGCCACGTCATACCACCGCACCTCAGAGCAGGTAGACGCGGATTCGCGTAGCACGGACCCAGCAGACCGACAAGACCGGGGGTGGCATTCCGTTACCCCTTCGCAACCACTGCGTTGCCGAGCTGCGGCATTCGACCTACCGTTGCCGGTCGTTGCGCAGCGTCACCCAATGCCGGGCCCGACTGCGCAGCGTAATGGAGATGAGGAGGCTAGATGCGTGTTCGTAGGCTCGCCGCCTGGACCGCCCTCCCGCTCGCGGTGACCCTGGGCCTGGTGGCCTGCGGCTCGGGCGGCGACGGCGGATCCGGCGAGAGCGACCCCAACGCGGCCGTGCGGATCGAGATCGCCGAGCCGCAGCACCTGGTGCCGACAAACACCAACGAGACGAGTGGCTCCCAGGTGCTCGCCGCCCTGTTCAGCCCGCTTGTCGACTACGACGAGGCCCACAAGCCGTACGAGGTGGCCGCCGAGTCGATCACGTCCGAGGACAACACCACCTGGACGGTCAAGCTCAAGGACGGTTACACCTTCCACAACGGCGAGCAGGTGACCGCCGACAACTACGTCGACGCCTGGAACTACGGCGCGTACGCGCCGAACGGGCAGAACTCCAGCTACTTCTTCGAGAAGATCGCCGGCTACGACGACCTGCAGGGTGAGAACCCGAAGGCCGAGACGCTCAGCGGGCTGAAGCAGGTCGACGACCTGACCTTCACCGTCACGCTCTCGCAGCCGTACAGCGAGTTCAAGTCGATGCTCGGCTACACCGCCTTCTACCCGTTGCCGGAGGCCGCGTTCAGCGCTCCCGGCGAGCTGGCCGAGGGCTTCGAGCAGGCGCCGATCGGCCAGGGTCCGTTCAAGATGAAGGGCACCTGGCAGCACGACGCCAAGGTCGAGGTCGAGCGGTACGACGCCTTCCCCGGCGAGCAGCCGAAGGTGGCCGGCGTCGAGTTCCGGATCTACCAGCAGCTCACCGCGGCGTACGCGGACGTGCTGTCGGACAACCTCGACGTGATCAAGACCATCCCGACGGAGAACCTCTCCACCGCCGGCACCGACCTGGGCGACCGCTTCCTGCAGAGCCCGGCGTCCTCGCTGCACTTCCTGGCGTTCCCGACCTTCCAGGAGGAGTTCAGCAACCCGGACGTGCGCAAGGCCATCTCGATGGCGATCGACCGCGAGGAGATCACCCGGTCGATCTTCAAGGACTCGCAGCAGCCGGCCCGCGCGTTCGTCTCCCCGGCCGTCGCCGGCTACCGGGAGAACACCGTCGGCGCCGCGGGTGAGTTCGACCCGGCCAAGGCCAAGTCGCTCTACCAGGCCGCCGGCGGACCGTCGAAGATCACCCTGTCCTACAACGGCGACGGTGGTCACAAGGACTGGATCGACGCCACCTGCAACCAGCTCAAGGCCAACCTGGGCGTGGACTGCGTCGGCAGCGCCGAGCCCAAGTTCGCCGACCTGCTGACCAAGGTCAAGGCCAAGCAGCCGGTGGGCCTGTTCCGGATGGGCTGGATCATGGACTACCCGTCCATGGAGAACTACCTGGGCCCGCTGTACAGCACCAACGGTTCGTCGAACTACTACGGCTACAGCAACCCGGACTTCGACCGGCTGCTCGCCGAGGGCGCCAGCGCCCCCAGCGAGGAGGAGGCGATCAAGAAGTACCAGGAGGCCGAGGACCTGCTGGCCGAGGACCTGCCGGTCGTACCGCTGCGGTTCGGCCAGAACAACTTCGGTCACTCGACGAAGGTCAAGAACGTCGAGATGGATCTCTTCGACCGGGTCAACCTGACCAAGATCGAAGCCATCAGGTAACACCCACGCTTGCGGGTCGGGTCATCGCGAGGTGACCCGACCCGCCACGCGGTTCGCACCTTTTCAGAGAGACTGCCAAGTATGTTCCGCTTCATCGTGCGGCGTCTGCTCCAGATGGTCCTGGCCTTCTTCGGGACCACGCTGATCGTCTACGCGCTGATGTTCGCCGGTCAGGGTGACCCGATCCAGGCGCTCGCCGGCGAGCGCCCGGTCACCGCCGCACAGCGGGCGTACCTCACGGAGAAGTACCACCTGGACGCCACCGGCGTCGGCGGCTTCTTCTACCGGTACTTCGACTACATCTCCAACCTGCTCCGCGGCGACCTGGGCGAGTCGCTCACCGGACGGTCGATCGGCGACATCCTCGCCGCCGCCTGGCCCGTCACCATCAGGTTGGCCCTGATCGCCATCGCGGTCGCGGTCATCTTCGGCGTCACCGCCGGCGTCCTCGCCGGCATCCGGCGGGCCAGCATCTTCGACAACGCCACCCTGCTGCTGACCCTGCTGGTGCTCGGCATCCCGACGATCGTGCTCGCCCCGCTGGCGCAGTACTTCCTGGGCGTCAAGTGGCAGGTCTTCCCGCCCACCGCCGGCGCCGACCCCGACTTCTACGCGCTGCTGCTGCCCGGCATCGTGCTCGGCTCACTCTCCCTGGCCACCGCGCTGCGGCTGACCCGTACCTCGGTGGCCGAGAACCTGCGCGCCGACTACGTACGCACCGCCCGGTCGAAGGGCCTGCCGAACCGGCGGGTGGTCAGCGTGCACGTGCTGCGCAACTCGCTCATCCCGGTGATCACCTTCCTCGGCGTCGAGGTCGGCAACCTGATGAGCGGCGCGATCATCACCGAGGGTGTGTTCAACATTCCCGGCGTCGGCTTCAACCTCTTCCGCGGCATCCGCACCGAGGACGGCCCGCTGGTGGTCGGCATCGTCAGCGTGCTCGTCGTGGTCTACCTGGTCGCCAACCTGGTGGTCGACATCCTGTACGCCGTCCTGGACCCGAGGATCCGCTATGAGTGAGCACAGCGAGGTGGCAGCCGCGTGAGCGACTTCGAGACGGTGGCGGCGTCGGAGAACCAGGCCGCGCGGCGTGGGCCCTCCGGGGAGCCGGGCACGCCGAACCAGGTGGGGCGCCCCCGCAAGCCGCGCAGCCTGGCCGGTGACGCCTGGCGCGACCTGCGCCGCAAGCCGATCTTCTGGATCAGCCTGCTCCTGGTGCTGCTGGTGACCGCGATGGCCGCCGTGCCCGGCCTGTTCACCAGCAACGACCCCGCCGACTGCGTGCTGTCCCGGCAGCACGCGGCGCCCTCCGGCGGAGCCATCTTCGGGTACGACTTCCAGGGCTGCGACACGTACGCCCGGGCGGTCTACGGCGCTCGGGCGTCGCTGCTGGTCGGTGCGCTGAGCGCGCTGTTCACCGGCCTGATCGCGCTGGTCGTGGGGATGCTCGCCGGATACTTCGGCGGCTGGGTCGACGCGGTGCTCTCCCGGGTGATCGACATCGTGCTCGGCATCCCGCTGCTGCTGGCCGCGATCGTCCTGCTCAAGCGCATCGGCAGCGACAGCGCCACGGTACGCGTCGCCGCGGTCATCTTCGTGCTGGCCGTGCTCGGCTGGACCACCGCCGCCCGGGTGGTCCGTTCCTCGGTGATCACCGCCCGGGAGCAGGACTACGTGGCCGCGGCCCGGATGTTGGGGGCCGGCAACGGGCGGATCATGTGGCGGCACATCCTGCCGAACGCGCTCGCCCCGGCCATCGTGGTACTGACCATCGCGCTCGGCTCGTTCATCGCCGCCGAGGCGACGCTGTCCTTCCTCGGCATCGGGCTGCGGGAGCCCACCATCTCCTGGGGCATCGAGATCAACAACGGTCGGGTGCACATGCGGGAGTCGGCGACCCCGCTGGTGGTCCCGTCGACCTTCCTGGCGCTGACCGTCCTGGCCTTCATCATGCTCGGCGACGCGATCCGCGACGCCTTCGACCCGAAGCTCCGGTGATCCCCTCATGAGTCAGCACGCCGTACGGCCGACGCCGGCCTCGCCCACTCCGCCCGGCGGGCACCTGCTGGAGGTGCGCGACCTGCACGTCGAGTTCCGCACCGGCGAGGGTGTGGCCAAGGTGATCAACGGGGTCAGTTACCACCTGGACCCGGGCGAGACGCTCGCGGTGCTGGGCGAGTCCGGCTCCGGCAAGTCCGTCACCGCCCAGGCCATCATGGGCATCCTGGACACCCCGCCGGCACACATCAGCTCGGGCGAGATCCGCTACTCCGGCCGCGACCTGCTCGGCCTGCCGGAGGAGCAGCGCCGGCAGATCCGGGGCAAGGAGATCGCGATGATCTTCCAGGACGCGCTCTCCGCACTGAACCCGGTCTTCCCCGTCGGCTGGCAGATCGGCGAGACGCTACGCCAGCGACTCGGGATGTCCCGCGCGGACGCCCGCCGCCGTTCGGTGGAGCTGATGGACCTGGTGCAGATCCCGGCGGCGGCACGGCGGATCGGGGACTACCCGCACCAGTTCTCCGGCGGCATGCGGCAGCGGGTGATGATCGCGATGGCCCTGGCGATGGAGCCGAAGGTGCTCATCGCGGACGAGCCCACCACCGCGCTGGACGTCACCGTGCAGGCCCAGATCATGGACCTCCTCGCCGACCTGCGGCGGAACCTGGACATGGCGATGATCCTGATCACCCACGACCTCGGTGTGGTCGCCGACGTCGCGGACCGGATCGCGGTCATGTACGCGGGCCGGATCGTCGAGCACGCCGACGTCCGCTCGCTGTATCGGGCGCCCGCCCACCCGTACACCAAGGGTCTGCTGGACTCGATCCCGCGCCTGGACCAACGGGGCGGAAGGCTGTCCACCATCCGTGGCCTGCCACCCAACCTGATGCGCATCCCCAGCGGTTGTCCCTTCCACCCCCGGTGCCCGTACGTGCAGCAGGTCTGTGTGGACGTGGTGCCGCACGACCTGGTCCTCGGCGACGGCCGGACCAGCGCGTGCCACTTCGCCCAGGAGGTACGTGATGACCGCGCCGGCTAGCCCCACCACGGTTCGCGGCGAGACCCTCCTCGACGTCAACCACGTGGTCAAGCATTTCCCGATCACGCAGGGAGTGGTGTTCAAGAAGAAGACCGGTGCGGTCAAGGCCGTCGACGGGGTGAGCTTCCAACTGCGCCGGGGCGAGACGCTGGGCATCGTCGGCGAGTCGGGCTGCGGCAAGTCCACGCTGGCCCGGCTGCTGATGCGGCTGGAGAAACCGACCGCCGGACGCGCCACCCTGGCCGGTCGGGATCTGTTCGCCGCCTCCGGCGGTGAGCTGCGCCGGATCCGACGCAACATGCAGATGGTGATGCAGGATCCGTACACCTCGCTGAACCCACGGATGACCGTCGGCGACATCATCGGCGAGCCGTTCGAGATCCATCCGGAGGCGGCCCCGAAGGGCAGCCGCCAGCGACGGGTCCAGGAACTGCTCGACGTCGTCGGGTTGAACCCGGAACACATCAACCGGTATCCGCACCAGTTCTCCGGCGGTCAACGCCAGCGCATCGGCATCGCCCGCGCGTTGGCGCTGCGGCCCGAGGTGATCGTCTGCGACGAGCCGGTCTCCGCGCTGGACGTCTCCATCCAGGCGCAGGTGATCAACCTGCTGGAGGAGCTTCAGGACGAGTTGGGCCTGTCCTACATCTTCATCGCGCACGACCTGTCGGTGGTGCGGCACATCTCCGACCGGATCGCGGTGATGTACCTGGGCCGGATCGTGGAGATCGGCACCGAGGACGAGATCTACGATCGGGCCACCCACCCGTACACCCAGGCGCTGCTCTCCGCGGCACCGGTGCCGGACCCGGATGCGCGGGGACATCGCAGCATCATCCGGCTGCGTGGTGACGTGCCGAGCCCGGCGGACCCGCCGAGCGGCTGCCACTTCCGTACCAGGTGCTGGAAGGCCCAGGACATCTGCGCCACCCAGGACCCGCAGGCGGTGCCGCGGGCCGCCGACCCGCACCCCTCGGCCTGCCACTTCGCCGAACTCCGCCCGGGACGGTGAGCACGAACCTCCCTCCCCAGTGGATACTGCGGCATCGAAGAGGCACCCGATGACGGATGGCGATCCGGTGCTCACTCACTAGGGTCTACAGCCGTGACGCAGGTGGCGCTACGACCGACGACGGGCCCCACGGTCGGGGCGGCCGCGACGAACAGTCGGATCACCGTGCGGTTCGTGCAGGCCACCGTGGCGGTCGCCGCACTCGGCACCGCCTGGTGCGTCGCGAACTTCACGGTCGGTGCCGGCACCGAGGCGCTGGCGTACCTGTTCGTTCCGGTCGGCGGGGTGTTCGCCGCCGGGTCCGTCGTACACCTGCTCCGCCACGCCGACCTCGACCCGGTCACCCGACGCTTCTGGCGTGCGCTCCTCGTCGCGGCGGTCACCATCACCATCGGGTACGGCTGGCTGGCGCTGGACATGCTGACGCACGCCGCCGAGGCCCGTACCCGAAGCATGCCGTTGCCGGCGGCGGCGTGCGTGGCGATCGGATTCGTCGTCGCCATCTGGGCAGTGGCCCGGGTGCCGGTCGCCGAGACCGGCGGTGTCGAGCGATGGCGCATCCTGCTCGACCGCACGATCGCGTTCCTCGGCTGCGCGGCCCTGCTCTGCTACATCGGGCTGGCCCCGATGCTGACCGCTGACGAGGCGTGGAGCCGGCAGGCGATGGCGCTGGTCGGGCTCGCCTTCCTGGTCGCGGTCGGCGCCGCGACGAAGGTGTCCTTCGTCGCCGGCGGTCCGGTCGACCGGGTCGCCCTGCGGTTCGTCGCGGCCAGCGGCGGCGTCACCGCCGCGATCGTCGCCGTGCTGGCGGTCCGGTACGGGTACGTCGCCGGCATTCCCGCCCAGGCGGTCGTGATGCCGCTGACCCCGGTCTTCTTCACCCTCGGTGTCCGGGCGCAGTGGCGGGCCCGTCTCGGTGTCCGCCGCGATCGGACCCCCAACGGCGTGCTGCTGCCGTACCTGGCGGTGGTGGCGGTCGACGTGCCGCTGCTCGCCGTCGCGTTCGGCGCCCCGCTGACCTGGTCGGTCCGGGTGGTCCTGATCGCCGCCGTGGTGGTGACCGCGCTGGTCAGCGTCCGGCAGTTCATCGCCTATCGGGAGAACGCCCGGCTGCTGCGCAACACCCGTCTCCAGGAGGAGCGCCTGCAGTACGAGGTCAGCCACGACGGCCTCACCGGGCTGGCCAACCGGGCGTTGTTCCGGGACCGGCTCGCGTCCGCACTCACCGCCACGACACCCGCGTCGGTGCTCCTGGTCGACCTGGACGACTTCAAGACCGTCAACGACCTGCTCGGGCACGGCGTCGGTGACCGGCTGCTCGTGTCGGTCGCCGAGTTGCTGCGGGCCGAGGTCGGCGACGACGGCCTGCCGGTACGGGTCGCCGGTGACGAGTTCGCCGTCCTGCTCACCGGCCCGCACGCCGACCCCGAGGAGTTGGCCGGCCGGCTGCTGGCCGCACTCGACCAGCCGATCAGCCAGCACCGCCTGCTGGTGCAGGCCAGCATCGGCATCGCCGACGCCGGGCCCGGAGCCACCGTCGACTCGGTGCTGCGGGACGCCGACGTGGCCATGTACACGGCCAAGCAGCGCGGGAAGGCCAGCTTCGTACGCTACGTGGACGGCATGGGTGAGCCGGTACTGGCGCACATGCAGCTCGGCGGCGAACTGCGGCGGGCCCTGGACGACAACGAGCTACGGGTCGTCTACCAGCCGATCCTGCGGCTCGACGACAACTGGCTGGTCGGGGTGGAGGCGTTGGTCCGCTGGCACCACCCGACGCGCGGGCTCGTCGGACCGGCCGAGTTCATCCCGGCCGCCGAACGGACCGGTCTGATCGTGCCGCTGGGCCGGTTCGTGCTGCGCGAGACGTGCCGCCAGGCGGCGGCGTGGTCCCGGGAGTTCGGGCCGGACGCACTCCGGGAGGCGGGCCTGAACGTCTCCGCCCGGCAACTGCACGATCCCGACTTCGTCTCCGACGTGACCGCCGCGCTGGCCGACAGCGGGCTGCCCTGCGAACGGCTGGTGCTGGAGGTGACCGAGTCGGCGGTGCTGCGCGGTCAACAGGTCTCCCGGACCCTCTTCGAACTCGACCGGATGGGCATCCGCCTCTCCCTCGATGACTTCGGCACCGGCGAGTCGTCGCTGAGTCTGCTGCGGGCCTTCCCCGCCGCGATCGTGAAGCTCGACAAGTCCTTCGTCGACGGTATCGAGATCGACGACGGTCAGGCAGGGGCGTCGGCGGCCCGGCAGGCGGTGGCCCGGGCGGTGATCCAGCTCGCCCACGCCCTCGGCCTGGAGACCGTCGCCGAGGGCGTCGAGAGCGCCGAACAGGTCGCGGTGCTCCGTGCCCTCGGCTACACCCGTGGCCAGGGCTACCACCTGGCCCGACCGATGACCGCCGACGGCATCGCCGGCCTACTGGCTCACCAGCGGCCCGTGACGGCCATCCGACCGCCCACCTGATCCGGCCCAGATCTTGGAAAGTTTCCGTTCCGCGCTCACGGAAATTTTCCAAGATCTCGCATCCGCGATGCGCGCCTCAGTGGGCGAAGTGGCGGGTGGCGGTGAGGTACATGGTGACGTCGGCCTGCTTGCAGGCGGCGATCACCTCCTCGTCGCGGATCGAGCCGCCGGGCTGGACGATCGCCCGGACGCCCGCGTCGAGGAGGATCTGCGGACCGTCGGCGAACGGGAAGAACGCGTCCGAGGCGGCCACCGCGCCGCGCGCCCGCTCGGCACCGGCCCGGCTGACCGCGAGACGAGCCGAATCCACCCGGTTGACCTGCCCCATGCCGACCCCGACCGTGGCGCCGTCATGGGCCAGCAGGATCGCGTTGCTCTTCACCGCGCGTACCGCCCGCCAGGCGAAGGCCAGGTCGGCCAGGGTGGCGTCGTCGGCCGGCTCGCCGGTGGCCAGCCGCCAGGTGCTCGGGTCGTCGCCCTCGGCGTCGACCGCGTCCGGTAGCTGCACCAGCACGCCACCGCTGACCTGCCGCCACTCGGTCGGACGTGACTGGAAGGCGGGCGCACGCAGCAGCCGGATGTTCTTCTTGGCCCGCAGCGTCTCCACCGCACCGGGTTCGTAGCCGGGTGCCACCACGACCTCGGTGAAGATCTCGGCGATCTGCCCGGCCAGCTCGACCGAGACCGGACGGTTGACGGCGATCACCCCACCGAAGGCGGAGACCGGGTCACAGGCGTGCGCCTTGCGGTGTGCCTGCGCCACGTCCGCGCCGACGGCGATCCCGCACGGGTTGGCGTGTTTGATGATGGCCACCGCGGGCTGATCGGCGAAGTCGTTCGCGGCCCGCCAGGCGGCGTCCGCGTCGACGTAGTTGTTGTAGGACATCTCCTTGCCGTGCAACTGCTCGGCCTGGGCCAGCCCGACCGGGCCGGCCGGGTCGGCGTAGAGAGCGGCGCTCTGGTGCGGGTTCTCGCCGTAGCGGAGCACCGACTGCCGGCGCAGCGCCAGACCGGCGAACTCCGGCATGCCGTCGGCGGCCGGGGCCACCGACGAGGCGAACCACTCGGCGACCGCCACGTCGTACTCGGCGATGTCGGCGAAGGCGCGGGCGGCCAACGCCCGGCGCTGCGCCAGGGTGAAGCCGCCGCCGTCGAGCGCGGCCAGCAGCATCGGGTACGCGTCGGGGTCGGTCACCACGGCCACCGAGGCGTGGTTCTTCGCGGCGGCCCGCACCATCGCCGGCCCGCCGATGTCGATCTGCTCGACGCACTCGTCCTGGCCGGCGCCGGAGGCGACGGTGTCCTGGAACGGATACAGGTTGGACACCAGCAGGTCGATCCCGGCGATGCCGTGCTCGTCGAGCTGGGCGGTGTGCGCGCCCTTGCGCAGGTCGGCGAGGAGCCCACCGTGAATCGCCGGGTGCAGGGTCTTCACCCGCCCGTCGAGGATCTCCGGGAAGCCCGTCACCCGCTCCACCGGCGTCACCGGTACCCCGGCGGCCGCGATCGTCGACGCGGTGCTGCCGGTGGAGACGATCTCCACACCGGCCGCGTGCAGCGCCTTGGCCAGGTCGGCCAGGCCGGTCTTGTCGTAGACGCTGACGAGTGCCCGCCGGATCGGGCGACGCCCGTCCTGGATGGAGTTCACGCCGACCATGACCTTTCTTCCAGTTATCGTCCAACCGTCCCGGACCAGCCGGCCCACCTGCTCGACGAGCTGGCTCCGCTCCGCTTCCTTGATGCGTTCGGTGAGCGTGTCGACGTCGTCGTCGTCGCGTACCGGCACCGCCACCTGCGCGACGATCGGGCCGGTGTCCATCCCGGCGTCGACGAAGAAGAGGGTCGCCCCGGTCACCTTGACCCCGTAGGCGAGCGCGTCGCGCGGGCCGTGGATGCCGGGAAACGCCGGCAACAGGGTGTTGTGTGTGTTCAGGTAACGGTCGCCGAAGGCGGCGAGGAAACGCGGACCGACGAGCTTCAGGAACCCGGCCGAGATGACCAGGTCGGGTCGGTGCTCGGCGACCTGGGCGGTGAGCGCGGCGTCCCACCGATCACGGTCCGGGTGGTCCTTCACCCGCTCGACGAAGGTCGGCACCCCCGCGGCGGCGGCCCGGTCCAGGCCCGCGATCCCGTCGCGGTCCGCCCCGACCGCCACCACCCGCGCCCCGTACGCCGGGTCTGCGGTGGCGTCCAGCAGGGCCTGGAGATTGCTGCCGGAGCCGGAGAGGAGGACGACGATACGGGCGGGCTGGTTCACCGGCACACCCTATCCGGCCGCTGGCCGGTGCCCATCCGCTGGGCAGCGCGGCGCGCGTGACCACCGAACTGGCCGAAACCGGGTACGCTGCCGGTCGCTTGGGACCGGCGCATGTCCGGTCCCACACCCGTCAGCGAACAACCGTGAGGAGCACGTCGTCATGCAGCCCGAGTACCAGTCCCAGCCACCGCAGTCGGTCGACAACAACATGACAATGTCGATCGTCGCGATCTTCCTGTTCTGGCCGCTGGCCATTCCGGCGATCATCAACGCCTCGAAGGTCAACCCGCTGCTTCAGCAGGGTGACTACGCCGGCGCACAGGCTGCGGCGGCCGAGTCGAAGAAGTGGTCCAAGTGGGCCCTGATCGTCGGTATCGCCTGGATCGCGATCGTCCTGGTGTGCTGCCTGGGCGGCGGCCTGCTGGGCTCGATGAGCGGCAGCAACGCCAGCGGTCTCTGAGCACCGGATGCAGCCCGGTCAACCCGGTCAGGACCCGTACGGCCAACAGCCGCCGTACGGGGACCCGACCACGCCTCCGCCGGCCAACCCGTACGCGCCACCCCCGGCGAACCCGTACGCGCCACCGGCGGCGAACCCGTACGCCCAGCCGACCGACCCGTACGGTCAGCAACCCCCGGCCGACCCGTACGGTCAGCAACCCCCGGCCGACCCGTACGGTCAGCAACCGGAGGCTCCGCCGCCGGCCTCCCCCGGACCCTACGGTCCGTACGCGCCGCCGGCCGGTCCCCCACCGGCCGCCGGGCAGCCCCCGGCGTACGGACAACCGGGCTACGGACAACCGGCGTACGGGCAACCGGGCTACGGGCAGCCCTACGCCGACCCGTACGGCCCGCAGCCGTACGGCGGCACGCCGATGTACCCGAACGCGGGTTTCACCGGCACGCAGGGACAGCAGAACACCCTCGGCCTGGTCGCGATGATTCTCGGCATCGCCTCGATTCCGTTGAGCTGCTGCTACCTCGGCATCCCGCTCGGGTTGGCCGCCCTCGTGACCGGCTGGCTCGGTAAGCAGAAGGCCGACCAGGGCCTGGCCGGCAACTCCGGTCAGGCCCTCGCCGGCCTGATCTGTGGCGCGGTCGGGCTGCTGCTCGGTCTGCTGCAGATCGTGGTGCTGGCACTGAATGTCGGCGGGTCGGCGCTGTATCCCTGATCAGCAGCCGGCCCACGGTCAGGGGCGTCCCGGCGCGTCCGGGACGCCCCTGACGCGTCAGTGGGCCGATTCTCGACCGCACCACCTCGTGCCAGAACCCGCACACCGTCGCCGTCCGGTGGGGAGGGTCAGGTCGCGGGTCGGGTGAGCCAGCGGGTGGCGGCGGCACCGAGCACTGCGCCGGCGCCGGTGACCAGCAGTGCCGCGAGCCCCACCTGCCAACCGACCGGCCCGACCTGCGCCAGCCGGCCGGCGCCCAGCGGCCCGCCGGACGCCTGCGCCGCCGCGCCGAGCAGCAGACCGGCCACCGGTCCGGCGAGCGCCGCCGGCCCGAGCAGCCGCCGCCACGACAGCGGTGTCCGTTCGGCGGTGGCCAGACGCAGTAGGCGGCGCGCGAGCAACCAACCGGTGGCCATTCCCACGAGGACGGGCAGCGCGAGGACGGTGACCGCGCCGAGCCCGGCCACCGGCCCGCTGGGCAGGCCGGCGAACAACGGCAGCGCCGGTAGCGCGCCGACCGACACCTCGCTGGTGCGTACCGCCGTGTCGGTGCCGACCGCGAAGCCGGGGCCGAGCAGGTAACTGGCCGACCACACGCTGACGTTCGGCGCGTACGCGAGGCTGACCAGGGTGATGCCGACCTGGCCGGCGACCCCGGTTCGATAGGCGCCGATCAGGTCGGCCGCGTCGCCACCACCGGTCGCCACGGCCAGCCCGGCCACGGCAGCGCCCGCGCCGAGCAGCACCAAAGCGGCGACCAGACCGGCACGTACGCCCTCGCGCAGCGGCGTCGGCGTCTGCTCGGCGAAGATCCCCGCCACGCCGGTCGTCCGGGCCGCACCGGCACCGGCGGCGAGGGTGCCGACCGTCACGAGCGTCAGCCCGGCGCGCACCGGCGACACGCCGGGCCCACCGGCTCCGACGAACACGGCGGCGAGCGCTCCCAGCAGCCCGTACGCGACGCCGACGGCAGCGGCGGCGGCGAGCGTACGGCCCGGCGACCGGCCGCCGCGGGCACCGATCGCGCGGCTGGCGTGCACCCCGGCCCGGACCAGCCGCCACATTGCCAACGCCGTCACCGCGAGCGGCGCCAGGCCGAGCGGGCCGGTGGCCGTGACCAGGGGCACCCCGTGCCCGAGGAGCCAACCCGCCGCTCCCGCCCGGGCGGCGTCGGGCAGGCTGCCGGCGTCCTCGCTGAGTTGGAACAGCCACAGCGCCAGCGCCACGGGCAACCAGGTGGTCACGGCCGCTCCGGTGGCGGCGACCAGTGCGGCGACCGCGAGCGGCGCGTGGCTGCGCCCGGCAGGTGCCGCCCGCGGGGCCGGCACCCGGCGCGGCGGGCCGGCCCGGCCGGGTGGCCGGGCACCGGCGCCACGGGCGTCGGTGGCCCGGCGAGGCTGGTCAGGGGTGACAAACGACATCGGCTCTACTCTGGCATGCCGGGCCGGCCCCGGCTGCCCGACACCGCCCGTCGTGTCGGGCAGCGGCGCGCCGAACACCCGAGTTCGTCTGATCCGGCGTGGGCGGGCACCGCCTCATCTAGCCTCGGCACAGGGGCCGTGACCGACGTCGCGGCAGCATGTGACCGGAAGGGGAGTCGTGAACGCTCCGTATCCACCGCCCCCGCCGCCACCCGCCGGCCGGGACCGTACGACCCTCTGGGGCATAATCGGCATCGTCACCGGTGTGCTCTGCTGCGGCATCCTCGGCATCGTCTTCGGCTGGTTGTCGATCCGCGACGCGCGCCGGTACCGCCAGTCGCCGGTGCTCGGCTATGTGGCCATCGGGCTGGGCGTGCTGAACATCGTCGTCAGCCTGATCCTGCAGGCCACCGGCAACTACCCGTACTGGAACCGCTGAGGGGCCGACCTTCCGGTCGGCCCCTCAGCGCGTTTCTCCCGGCTCAGCCCGCGGACATGATCTCGCGCATCAGGTTGGCCGTCTCGGTCGGCGTCTTGCCGACCTTCACGCCCACCGCCTCCAGCGCTGCCTTCTTGGCGTCGGCGGTGCCCGCCGAGCCGGAGATGATCGCGCCGGCATGCCCCATGGTCTTGCCGGGCGGCGCGGTGAACCCGGCGATGTAGCCGACCACCGGCTTGCTGACATTGGCCTTGATGAACTCGGCCGCCCGTTCCTCGGCGTCGCCGCCGATCTCACCGATCATGACGATGGCGTCGGTGTCCGGGTCGGCCTCGAACGCGGCCAGCGCGTCGATGTGCGTCGTCCCGATGATCGGGTCGCCACCGATGCCGACACAGGTCGAGAAGCCGATGTCGCGCAGCTCGTACATCATCTGGTAGGTCAGCGTGCCGCTCTTGCTGACCAGACCGATCCGGCCGGAGCCGGTGATGTCCGCCGGGATGATGCCGGCGTTCGAGGCACCCGGGGAGGCGATGCCGGGGCAGTTCGGGCCGATGATCCGGGTCCGCTCGCCCTTGGCGACGTTGTACGCCCAGAAGGCGGCGGTGTCGTGCACCGGCACCCCCTCGGTGATCACCACGGCCAGCGGGATCTCGGCGTCGATCGCCTCGATGACCGCGGCCTTGGTGAACTGCGGCGGTACGAAGATGACCGTGACGTCCGCGCCGGTGTCCTTCATCGCGTCGGCGACGCCGGCGAAGACCGGCAGTTCGGTGCCGTCGAAGTCGACGGTGGTGCCCGCCTTGCGCGGGTTCACGCCGCCCACCACGTTCGTGCCGGCGGCGAGCATCCGGCGGGTGTGCTTGGAACCCTCGGAACCGGTCATCCCCTGGACGATGACCTTCGAGTCCTTGGTCAGCCAGATAGCCATGTGTCAGACCCCCGCAGCCGCCAGCTCGGCGGCCCGCTCGGCCGCGCCGTCCATGGTGTCGACCCGCTCGATCAGCGGGTTGTTCGCGCCGTCGAGGATCGCCCGACCGGCTTCGGCGTTGTTGCCGTCGAGGCGGACGACGAGCGGCTTGGTGACCTGCTCGCCCCGCTGCTCCAGCAGGTCCAGCGCCTGCACGATGCCGTTGGCGACCGCGTCGCAGGCGGTGATGCCGCCGAAGACGTTGACGAAGACGCTCTTGACCGACGGGTCGGAGAGCACGATCTCCAGACCGTTGGCCATGACCGCGGCGCTCGCGCCGCCGCCGATGTCGAGGAAGTTGGCCGGCTTGACGTTGCCGTGCCGCTCGCCGGCGTAGGCGACCACGTCGAGAGTCGACATGACCAGGCCGGCGCCGTTGCCGATGATGCCGACCTCCCCGTCGAGCTTGACGTAGTTGAGGTCCTTCTCCTTGGCCGCCTGCTCCAGGGGGTCCACCGTCGCCTGGTCGACAAGTGCCTCGTGGTCGGGGTGCCGGAAGCCGGCGTTCTCGTCCAGCGACACCTTGGCGTCCAGCAGCAGCAGCTTGCCCTCGGCGGTCTTGGCCAGCGGGTTCACCTCCACCAGGGTGGCGTCCTCGGCGACGAAGGCCCGCCAAAGGCCGACCGCGACGTCGACGACCTGGTCGGCGACCTCGGCCGGGAAGTTGGCCGCCTCGACGATCTCCCGCGCCTTCGCCTCGTCCACGCCCTTGACGGCGTCGATGGGTGCCTTGACGACCTTCTCCGGGGTCTCGGCGGCGACCTGCTCGATGTCCATGCCGCCGGCGACGCTGGCGATGCAGAGGAACGTGCGGTTCGCCCGATCGAGCAGGTACGAGAAGTAGTACTCCTCGGCCACGTCCGCGGTCACCGTGATCATGACCTTGTGGACGGTGTGACCCTTGATGTCCATGCCAAGGATGTCGGTGGCGCGGGCCACCGTCTCCTCCGCGCCCTCGGCCAGCTTGACGCCGCCCGCCTTGCCTCGTCCGCCGACCTTCACCTGTGCCTTGACGACCACCCGGCCGCCGAGGCGTTCGGCGATCGCGCGGGCCTCCTCCGGGGTCGTGGCGACGCCGCCGGCGAGCACGGGAAGTCCGTGCCGCTCGAACAGGTCCCGCCCCTGGTACTCGTACAGGTCCACGATTGCGCGTCCCGTCCCGTCTCTGCGGCGCACCGTCGCGCCGCCACCAGCGTATGGAAAGAAAACAGTGTGATGCCCGACATCAGTTGAAGTTGACGCAGGCGGTCGAACCCTCGCCACCGCGACCACGCGCCGCCGCCGACCTGACGGTGCGGCCCGCAAGGGGAGGTCGGAAAGGGTTCATTGGGCGCAGCCTAGCGATGCCGGCACCGCCGGCAACCGAGCGGGTGCGTGGTGTGCGGTAATGCACAAACCAGGTCGGCGTCGGGTCACCGGGGGGCACCCGTCAGGGCGCGGACCGGGCCACGTCACCCGTTCGAGCGATCTTGCCCGGGTGGCGGCGGTTCTCGCCGGTCCCGCGTAACCCCGCTGGAGGGGCGTCGTTGAGTCAGGTGTCGGAGCGCTGGAGAGCGCGAAGACGGAAACGGCCGATGCCCTGTCGGTCGAGGGGTGGCGGCGGGGCATCGTGCATAGAGGGGCCGGACGTGTGAGGGGTGCGTCCGGCCCCTCCCCCTGTGCTCAGGCCACCGGCTGGGCGACGTTGTCCCGGACCCACTCCACGATGGACGTGGTGGTGGCGCCCGGGGTGAAGATCTTGGCCACGCCGAGCCGCTCCAACTCCGGCAGGTCAGCCTCCGGGATGATGCCCCCGCCGAAGACGACGATGTCCCGGGCCTGCCGTTCGTCGAGCAGTTCGAGGACCCGGCGGAACAGCGTCATGTGCGCCCCGGAGAGCACCGAGAGACCGACCGCGTCGGCGTCCTCCTGGATCGCGGTCTCCACGATCTGCTCCGGGGTCTGGTGCAGGCCGGTGTAGATGACCTCCATGCCGGCGTCGCGGAGGGCCCGCGCCACCACCTTGGCACCACGGTCGTGGCCGTCCAGGCCCGGCTTGGCGACGACGACCCGAACACGAGAGCTCATCTGGGCATCCCTTTCACCGGCTCCGCGGCATTCACCTGAACGAACGGTAACCCGCCCGACCTCGGCCGGGGAACCGGGGCCGGCAGGACGGGCGGTAAACAGGGGTCGCCGTACGGATTCGCCGCGACCCCCTGCCACGTCACGTGGATACCACTGTGACCTCACGCAGAGGCACGACAGGCGTGGTTGGCGTCAAGCGGGACGCCTCCGCCGATCGGTCACGGTGTGCGACGAACGGAGGATAACGAGGACACTCCACTACACCCGCGAGCCATGACAATCTCGGACGGAAGTGGACAGAAGGTTGCAAGCAATTCGGCGCTCCGGCTTGTGACGGGACTGACGGTTGGCTACCGTGTCCACGGTTGTCATCAGGTCTACGGACGGGTGACGACGCGACCAGCCGACGGACGGTCACCCGATCCGGACGACGGCTGATCCGCATCGGAACCCCGACAACGGAGGGTATGCGTGCGCCAGCGCCTGTCGTCTGAGCCCGATCGATATCGCGGCCGCCGCCGCGTACCCACCCCCCCGCGCAGCCGCTACGCCGCGGTCGTCACCACCGCCTTCGTCGGCGCCGGTGTGGTGGCGCTGGGGGCCAGCGCGATGCCGGACGCCAAGAGCGTCAGCCCTACCGTGCTCGACGAGCTCAAGCAGGCCTCGATCAGCAACCAGGGCGTCGCCGACCGGGCCGACGCCGCCGACCGGGCCTCCCGGGACGGCCGCGATGCCCCGGAGAGCGCCGAGGACACCGGCGTCTGGCTGCTGCCCCTGCAGGGCTACGACTTCAACTCCCCCTACGGCATGCGCTGGGGCAAGCTGCACACCGGCGTCGACCTGGTGGCGCCGGAGGGCACCCCGTACGTCGCGATCCACGAGGGCACCGTCACCAAGGCCGGCTGGTTCGGCGGCTACGGGAACGCCGTGATCGTCCAGCACGCCGACGGCAGCGAAGCCATCTACGGCCACTCCTCCGCGCTCAGCGTGCGCGAGGGGCAGCAGGTCAAGGCCGGTGACCAGCTCGGTCTGGTCGGCAACACCGGTCACTCCTACGGTTCCCACCTGCACCTGGAGATCCATGTCAAGGGGGAGCCACTCGACCCGGTGCCGTGGTTGCAGGAGCGCGGAGTGGACATCAAGCTGCAAGTCGAGGCAATCTACAGCGAGGTAGCCGCGTCCTGACCGGCCGTGACGCCCGTTGACCGCCCGGATCTGTCGATCCGGGCGGTTTCGCGTGGCGGCCGGGACGGGCAAGTGTCCCAGCTCACCCGGGCAACTGTGACGGACGGCACAAGGACCGACCAGGTGCGGACCGGGCAGTCGGGACCAGTCCGGCACGAAGACGGACAGCGACGCCGACCAGTGCCCGCGCCACTCACACCCCCGGTACCCGGTACCGCCCGGACCGACACCAGGATTTCGAGGTCACGTACCACTCGAAGCCAGTGAGGTCCGTACCCGTGCAGGACGACAAGCCCACCCCTACCCGCGAGATCCCCCACGCCCCGGCACGCCACCGTCGACGGCTGAGCCGGCGTTCCCGCCTGCTGGCTGCCGGTGCGGTCGCCCTGGCGGCGCTCGGCGTCGGCGGTGTCGTCCTGACCGACCGCGACGAACGGCCGACCAGCAGCCCGGTCGCCCTGGACGCACAGGCCCGGGCAGCGGCCGCCGAGCGAGCCGACCGGTCGGCTCGCCAGCCCGCCACCTCGGGCAGCCCGTCATCGAGCCCGTCGACGAGCGCCAGCCCCACCGCGAAGCCCACCCCGACGCCGAAGCCGAAGCCGAAGGCGAGCCGGACGGCCACCGTCAAGCCGAAGCCGAAGAAGAGCACGAAGCCGAAGTCGTCCTGGGTCCTGCCGATGTCCGGCGGCGCGGTCACCTCCTGCTACGGGCCCCGGTGGGGCACCCTGCACGCCGGCATCGACTTCGCCATGCCCGCCGGCACCCCGGTGCGCGCCGCCTTCGGCGGCACCGTGACCAAGGCCGGCGACGTCGGCGACGGGTACGGCATCTCGGTGGTCATCGACCACGGCAACGGCTACCTCACCCACTACGCCCACCTGAGCACGGCCAGGGTGAGCGTGGGTGCGAAGGTCAGCACCGGGCAGACCATCGGTCTGGAGGGCTCCACGGGCGACTCCACCGGCCCGCACCTGCACTTCGAGGTGCACCAGGGCCAGCTGTGGAACCAGATCGACCCGGCGCCCTTCCTGCGCGCCCGGGGCATCGACGTGGCCTGCTGACCGCTCCGGCGGGCCGGATCAGATCTTCTCGATCGGGGCGTGGCGCAGCACCAACCACAGCGTCTGGTCACCGAAGTCGATCTGCGCCCGGGCACCCGGGCCGTGCCCCTCCACGGTCACCACCCGGCCGAGACCGTACCGCTGGTGGTTCACCCGGTCCCCGGCGGAGACCTTCGGACCCTGCGGCAGCTCGCTCGCGGTGGCCAACCGGCTGCCGTCCACCCCGAGCTTGCGGGCCAGTTGCACCGCCCGGGGCGTACCGCCGGCAAAACCACCGCGACCGCCGGGCATCCGGTCCGCACGGCCGCCCACGCCGCCACCACCGCCACCCCACGAGGTGTACGACCCCTCGGTCCGCTCCCAGCGGACGAGTTCGGGCGGCAGTTCCTCGACGAACCGGGACGGCGGGTTGTAGGCCGGCTGGCCCCACGCGGAGCGGGTCACCGCCCGGGAGAGGTAGAGCCGCTGCCGGGCACGGGTGATGCCGACGTACGCCAGCCGGCGCTCCTCCTCCAGCTCCCGGGTGTCGCCGAGCGAGCGTAGGTGCGGGAAGACGCCGTCCTCCAGACCGGTCAGGAACACCACCGGGAACTCCAGGCCCTTGGCGGTGTGCAGCGTCATCAGGGTGACCACGCCCTGGTGCTCGGGGTCGTCGGTGGGCACCTGGTCGGCGTCGGCGACCAGGGCGACCTGTTCCAGGAAGCCGGCCAGGGTGGCCCGCTCGCCCTCCGCGCCGGTCGCCTCGATCCGCTCGGTGTACTCGCGGGCGACGCTCACCAGCTCCTGGAGGTTGTCGACCCGGCCGGCGTCCTGCGGGTCGAGGCTCTCCTCCAGCTCGGTCAGGTAACCCGACCGGGTCAGCACCGCCTCCAGCACCTCCTCCGGGGTGCCGTCGACGGCCAGCTCACGGGCGGAGTCGAGCAGCGCCACGAAGTCGGCGATGCCGTTGGCCGCCCGGGTCGAGATGCCCGGCGCGTCACCGGCTCGCCGCAACGCGGCACCGAAGGAGATCCGGTCCCGGCTGGCCAGCGCCTCCACGCAGGCCTCGGCGCGGTCGCCGATGCCCCGGCGCGGGGTGTTGAGGATCCGCCGCAGGCTCACCGTGTCGTCGTCGTTCACCACCGAACGCAGGTAGGCCAGTGCGTCCCGGACCTCCTTGCGCTCGTAGAAGCGCACCCCGCCGACGACCTTGTAGGGCAGACCGAGACGGATGAACACCTCCTCGAAGACCCGGGACTGCGCGTTGGTGCGGTAGAAGACCGCCACGTCGCCCGGCCGGGTCTCCCCGTCGTCGACCAGTCTGTCGATCTCCCGGGCCACCCAGTCCGCCTCGGCGTGCTCGGTGTCGGCGACGTACGCGACGATCGGTTCACCCGCCCCGGCGTCGCTCCACAACCGCTTGGGCTTGCGCGACGTGTTGCGGTCGATCACCGCGTTCGCCGCGTTCAGGATGGTCTGGGTGGAGCGGTAGTTCTGCTCCAGCAGGATGGTGCGGGCGTCGGTGAAGTCGCGCTCGAACTCCAGGATGTTGCGGATCGTCGCGCCCCGGAAGGCGTAGATGGACTGGTCCGCGTCGCCGACCACGCACAGCTCCGCCGGGTCGAGGCCCTCGGTGCCGGAGACCAGCTCCTTAATCAGGATGTACTGCGCGTGGTTGGTGTCCTGGTACTCGTCGACGAGCACGTGCCGGAACCGACGGCGATAGCTCTCCGCGACGTGCGGATGCGACTGGAGCAGGTGCACCGTCGTCATGATCAGGTCGTCGAAGTCGAGCGCGTGGGCCTCGCGCAGCCGCCGCTGGTAGAGGGCGTACGCCTCGGCCAGCGCGCGTTCGTTGGGCCCGCTGGCCCGCGCGGCGAACGTCTCCGGGTCGACCAGCTCGTTCTTCAGGTTCGAGACCTGGGCGGCGAGGCCGCGCGCCGGATAGCGCTTCGGATCGAGGTCGAGTTCCCGGGCGACGAGCTGCATCAGCCGGCGGGAATCGTCGGCGTCGTAGATCGAGAAGGTGGACTTCAGGCCGGCGTGCTCGTGCTCGGCACGCAGGATCCGCACGCAGGCGGAGTGGAACGTGGAGACCCACATCAGCCGGGCCCGCGGACCGACCAGGGCGGTGACCCGGTCCTTCATCTCGCCGGCGGCCTTGTTTGTGAAGGTGATCGCGATGATCTCGCCGGGGTGCACGTCCCGGGCGGCGAGCAGGTACGCGATCCGGTGCGTCAGCACCCGGGTCTTGCCGGACCCGGCGCCGGCCACGATCAGCAGCGGCGAGCCCGCGTGGGTCACCGCGTCCCGCTGCGGGCCGTTGAGCCCCTCCACCAACTGCGCCGGATCGAGGCGGCCGGGCGCGGGCCGGTGGGGTGGCAACGCCCGGGCAGGCTCGGGCTCGGGCGGGGACGCGGGGATGTCGAAGAGAGGATGCATCGCACCGCGAGTCTATGCCGCCGGCCGGACATCCCCCGCCCACGGCACCCACCGACCAGATGTGGGGAAGGGGCGACTTTCCTTGCGTGCCACCCCGGAGGGCGGCATACTCGACAGCGTGTTCGACGAGCGCTTCTACTTTTACTACGGCTCCGGGAGTCCGGCAGCCGTAGGTCGCGCCTGATCGATCAGACCTACGAAATGCCCCGGGCTCTCGGAGCCCGGGGCATTTCGCGTCCCGGGATCCGGGCAACGGGCACCACACCGCGAGAGGTACCCGAAGATGACAGACGTGATGGAGCAGAACGGCGGCGCGAACGGGGCAGGCCCCGCCGGGCCCGAGGTTGGCGCCCCGGCCACCGGCACCGCCGAGCCGGACGCCGCCAGCCGGATCGCCGAGATCCGGGTACGGATCGACGAGATCGACCGAGCGCTCATCGAGTTGTGGCAGGAGCGGGCCGCACTTTCCCGGGAGGTCGGTGCGACCCGGATGGCCTCGGGCGGTACCCGGCTCGTCCTCTCCCGCGAACAGGAGATCCTGGAACGCTTCCGGTCAGCCCTGGGCGCGGACGGCACCCAACTGGCCCTGCTCCTGCTCCGCGCCGGCCGCGGCCCCCTCTGACCCGCCCCACCCACCTCCCGTCCCCCACACCCACCGCGGTCAATACCGTCGATCAAGAAGTTTTCGTCTGGATCCACGCTGTTTCAGACGGAAACTTCTTGATCAACCGGGGTGGGGTGGGTATGGACCGGGGCGCCGGCTGCTGGTGACGGCCGACGCCCCGAATCACTGAGGAGGCACTACCTTCACCGCTGCTTCCGGTACGGATGGACGGGAGCGGCGGCGTCTGTGGGGCTACTCCGACGCGTGCACCACGTCGCGTACCTCGGCGAAGTGGCAGGCGCTCGGGTGACCCGACTTGTCGCGGATCTCCAGCAGCGGCTGCTGCTCGGCGCAGACGTCCTGGGCCTTCCAGCACCGGGTGCGGAATCGGCAGCCCGAGGGCGGGTTGGCCGGCGACGGCACGTCACCGGTCAGCACGATCTGATCCCGGTGCCCGCGCAGCCTCGGATCCGGCACCGGCACCGCCGACAGCAACGCCTGCGTGTACGGGTGGGTCGGATTGTCGTAGATCTCGTCCTCGGTGCCGATCTCGATGATCTTGCCGAGATACATGACCGCGACCCGGTCGGCGATGTGCCGGACCACCGACAGGTCGTGGGCGATGAAGATGTACGACAGCCCGAGCTCCTTCTGGAGCTTCTCCAGCAGGTTGATCACCTGGGCCTGGATGGAGACGTCCAGCGCGGAGACCGGCTCGTCACACAGGATGATCTCCGGGTTGAGCGCCAGCGCCCGGGCGATGCCGATCCGCTGCCGCTGGCCGCCGGAGAACTGGTGCGGGTACCGGGTGATGTGGTCCGGGTTGAGACCGACCAGATCGAGCAGTTCCTGCACCTTGGCCCGTCGCCTGGCCTTCGGCAGCACGTCCGGGTGCACCTCGAAGGGCTCCCCGACGATGTCACCGACGGTCATCCGCGGGTTGAGCGAGGTGTACGGGTCCTGCATCACCAGCTGGATGTTGCGCCGGCCCCGACGTCGCTCCTCGGCGCTGACCTTCGACATGTTCTTGCCCTGCACGAACAGGTCGCCCGAGGTCGGCGTCTCCAGCCCGACCAGCAGCCGGGCCAGCGTCGACTTGCCGCAGCCGGACTCGCCCACGATGCCGAGCGTCTCGCCGCGCCGCAGCTGCAGGTTGACCCCGTCGACCGCCTGAACCGCGCCGTACTGCTTCTTGAAGACGATGCCCCGGGTCAGCGGGAAGTGCTTGACCAGGTCACGGGTTTCCAGCACCACGTCACTCATCACCCTTGACCTCCTTCCAGAAGTGGCAGGCAGCCGTCCGGCTCGGCGACACCTGGTACAGCGGCGGCGCCGGATCCTGCCGGCAGACCTCCTGCGCGTACCCGCACCGGGGGTTGAAGGCGCAGCCCGGCGGGATGTTGGTCAGCATCGGCGGCAGGCCCTTGATCGCGCTGAGCTCGTGACCCTTGAGGTCCAGGCGCGGGATCGACTCCAGCAGACCCTTGGTGTACGGGTGGGCGGGGCTGGCGTAGATGTCGTTCACGCCGGCTTCCTCGATGACCCGACCGGCGTACATCACCGAGATCCGGTCCGCCACGTCGGCCACCACCCCCATGTCGTGGGTGATCAGCACGAGGCCCATGTTCCGTTCCCGCTGCAACTCGGCGAGCAGCGCCATGATCTGCGCCTGCACGGTCACGTCCAGCGCGGTCGTCGGCTCGTCCGCGATCAGCACCTCGGGGTCGAGTGCCAGCGCCATGGCGATCATGACGCGCTGCCGCATGCCACCCGAGAACTGGTGCGGGTAGTCGTTCACCCGCTGCTTGGCGGCCGGGATCTTCACCAGGTCCAGCAGTTCGACGGCCCGGGCCTTGGCGTCCTGGCGGGACATGCCCCGGTGCTTGCGGAACAGCTCGGCGAGCTGGAATCCGACGGTGAAGACCGGGTTCAACGCGGAGAGCGCGTCCTGGAAGATCATCGCGACCCGGTTCGCCCGCACCTTGCGGCGCTCCGACTCCGGCAGCTTGAGCAGGTCGACGCCCCGGTAGAGGATCTCGCCGCCGGTGATGAAGCCGGGCGGAGTGTCCAGGATGCCCATGATCGCCTGAGCGGTCACGCTCTTGCCGCAGCCGGACTCACCGAGGATCGCCCGGGTCTCGCCGGCCCGCAGGTCGAAGCTCACGCCGTTCACGGCGTGCGCGATGCCGTTGCGGGTGCGGAACTCCACGTGCAGGTCCTTGACCTGTAGTGGCAGCGCGTCCGGGTCGACACCCGCCAGCGCCTCCATCTTGACGTTCACATCAGTGCTCATGCCGGCACTCCGCTCGCTCCGTGCCCTCGTGAGGCACCCGTCGCCCTTGGCTGATGATTCGCTCGCTGCGACTCGCTCATCCGACTCACCGGAACTTCGGGTCGAGGGCGTCACGCAGCGCGTCACCCATGAGGATGAAGGACAGCACCGTGCCGACCAGCAGACCACAGGGGAAGAGCAGCAGCCACGGGTCTTCCAGGAAGTAGACCTGGTGCTGGCTGATCATGATGCCCCAGGACTGGGTGGGCGGCTGGAGTCCGACACCGAGGAAGGTCAAGGTGGCCTCGGCGGCGACGAACGAGCCCAGCACGATGGTGGCGTAGACCAGCATCGGTGCGATCGCGTTCGGCAGGATGTGCCGGAACATCAACCGGGAGTTGCGGGCACCGACCGCCTTCGCCGCGTGCACGTAGTCCAGGTCCTTCGACGAGATGACGCTACCCCGGATGATCCGGGCGATGGTCGGCCAGGCCAGCAGGAAGAGCACGGCCGTGATGGTCCAGATGTTCTGCCGCTTGATCACCGTGAGGAACACGATCGCGCCGAGTAGGAACGGCAGCGAGAAGAAGATGTCCATCACCCGGGAGATGACCGCGTCGACCCAGCCGCCGTAGTAGCCGGCGAGCAGGCCGAGTACCCCACCGAACACCACGATGCCGCTGGTCGCCATCACCGCGATCACCATCGACGGGCGGGCACCGTAGATCGCGTGCGAGTAGTAGTCGCAGCCCAGGATGTCGAAGCCGAAGGGATGGTCCCAGCTCGGCGCGACCCGGGTCCGGTCGGTGCTGCACGACCGCGGGTCCTGGCTGGTCCAGAGCTTCGGGAAGAGCGCCATCGACCCGACCGCGAGGATGTAGAGAGAGGCGATCACGAAGACCGGGTCGCGCAGCAACTGTCGTCGGGCGTCCGCCCACAGGCTCGCGTTGCGCTCCTTGCCGCCCGGCGTGTCGGGGGTAGGGCCGTCACCGGCCACCGGCGCACCGCCGACGGCGGAGCCCGCACTCGTCAGGTCACTCATGTCCACACCTCGTTTCGCTGCACCCGGCCATCAGGAACGGTCGGAAGACCTACGTCCGCCACCGTGATCAGGTCACTCATAGCGGATCCTCGGGTCGAGCACGGCGTAGAGCAGGTCGACAAGCAGATTGGCGATCAGGACCACCAGCACCAGCATGGTCACCACGCCCACCACCACCGAGGACTCACCGGTGCGCGCCGACATGGTCACCAGCCGGCCGATGCCCGGCACGTTGAAGATGGTCTCGGTGACGACCGCGCCGGCCATCGCGGCGCCGATGTCGACGCCGAGGAAGGTGATCACGGGGATCAGCGAGTTGCGGAGCGTGTGCACGCCGATGACCCGCTTGTTGGTCAGGCCCTTGGCCTTCGCGGTGCGGACGTAGTCGGCACGGATGTTCTCCATGATGCTGGTCCGGGTGAGCCGAGCCGTGGTGGCCAGCGAGAGCGCGCCGAGCACCATGCCCGGGATCACCAGGCTGGCCAGCGGATAGTCGGGCTTGAAGCCGGGCGTGAAGACGCCGACGGAGATCACGTCGGGAATCCAGTCCTGGCCGCGCAGCACGTTTCCGAACTTGACCCCGACGAACTCCCGGACCACCACGCCCAGCACGAAGATCGGCACCGAGATGACGAAGACCGTGCTGATCTTCACCAGGTAGTCGGTGAAGCTACCGCCACGCAGACCGGCCAGCACACCCGCCGCGATGCCGACGACCGCCTCGAACACGATCGCGATGACCAGCAGCTTGAGGGTGAACGGAATGGCATCGGCGACCAGGTCGGTGACCTCCCGCTGGCGCAGGTTGATGCCGAAGTCGAAGTGGAAGAAGATGTTCTGCAGGCGGTCCAGGAAGAGCCCGAAGCAGGGGTTGCCCCGCTGGTCGAGACAGGGGTCGGCGTAGCCGAGCCGCTCGGTGATCGCCGCGAGCAGCGCGGGATCCGGCGTCCGGTCCCCGAACAGCGCCCGGACCGGGTTCCCGCTGAACTGGACCGCCAGCGAGGTCATGTAGTGCAGTAGGAACATGGTGCCCAGCACGGTGGGGATGAACTGGAGCAACCGTCGAATGACGTAGCGCCCCATGACGGGGTCTCCTCTCGGCGCTGACGTGGCGGCAACGATCACCCTGGTGGGGTAACCGTTGCCGCCACGTCGTATTACGGCAGGATCAGAAGTCCGAAGCTCAGTTCTGCTTCAGCGAAATCGCACCGTAGTCGGCGTCCGAGACGGCGTTCCAGACGAACTGGTCGACGTTCTCGCTGTAGACCGCGCCAACCTTGTTCCACCACATCGGGATGACCGGCAGGTCCTCGCCGAGGATGTCCTCCGCCTGCTGGTACGACGGGATGGCGGCCTGGATCGACTCGGCCGAGTCACCCTGCTTCATCAGGTTGTCGAAGGCCTCGTTCGAGTAGCCCGAGTTGTTGCTGCCGGCACCGGTGCCGTACAGCGGGTAGAGGAAGGTCTCCATGAACGGGTAGTCCGGACCCCAGCCGAGGCGGAACCCACCGGTGAACTTCTTCTGGTCCGCGGTCTCGAGGTACTCGGCGAACTGCAGGTTGACCTTGAGCTCGTAGTCGATGCCCAGGGCCTCCTTGATCTGGTCACCGACCGCCTGCAGCCACAGGTCGTGGCCGGCACCGGCGTTGGCCCACAGGATCAGCTTCTCACCGGCCGGCCAGCCGCCGGCCTCGGCGAGCAGCTGCTTGGCCTTCTCGACGTCCTTGGTGCAGTACTTGCAGACGCCCTCGCGGGCACCCTCGAAGGTCGGGGCCACGTAGCCGGACGCCGGGGTGTACCGGCCGTCGAAGACCGCGTCGACGATCGACTGCCGGTCGATCGACAGCGACAGCGCCTGGCGGATCCGCTTGTCCTTGAAGGTGTCCTGGTACAGCGGCATGCCGACGTAGGTGAAGCTGTCACCCGGCTGCTCGTACATCCGGTCGCCGTACTGCGCCTGGGCCTCCTTGTAGCGGGCCGGGGGCAGGGTGTAGAGCACGTCCAGCTCGCCGGCCTGGAAGGCGGCGTAGCCGGCGTCGATGTCGGCGAAGATCCGGTACTCGATGCGGTCCGGCTTGCCCGGCTCGCCCTTCCAGCTGTCGCTGCGCACCAGGTTGATGGCGACGTTGTGCTGCCAGCTGCCATCGATCTTGTACGGGCCGTTACCGATCGGCTTCTCGTTGCAGGCGGCGATGTCGTCGACGCAGGCCTGGGCCATCGGGAAGAAGCCCGGGTAGCCGATCGTGGTCGGGAAACCGGAGAACGGCGCGTCCAGCTCGACGGTGAAGGTCAGGTCGTCGACCTTCTTGAGACCCGACATGGTCTCGGCGGCCGGCTTCGGAGCCTCCTTCGGGCCCTCGCCGTCCGGGTCGACCGGCGCCACGTCCGCCTTACCGGCGATCCGCTTCATGAAGTAGCCGTTGTTCTGGGCGTTCGGCCCGTAAGCGGCGTAGTTCCACGAGCGGAGGAACGCGTCGGCGTTGACCGGCTCACCGTTGTCGAAGGTGTAGCCGCTCTTGAGCTTGATCGTCCAGAGCTTCTGGTCGGTCGAGTCGACCGACTCGGCCAGGTCCATCTCGACCGCGGAGGTCTCGGCGTTGTACTTGACGAGACCGCGGTACAGCTGGCGGATCACATACAACGACGGCTCGTCGTCGCCGCCGGACGGGGTCAGGAACGCCGGCTCGGCGTTGTACACCCGCAGCGTGCCGCCGGACTCGCCGGCCGGCTCGTTGTTGTCGTCGCCACCGCCGCTACAGGCGGTGGCCAACATGGCGGTGGCGGTCGCCGCGACCGCCACCTTCAGGAATTTCCCGCGCATGGGAGTGCCTCCTCAGGGCGCTCGGCTCACGAGGGGGTTGTGAGGTGCCTGCAACTGTGACACCCGATGCGCCCAGGCGGGAAGGCGTGTTATCAACCCGATACCCGCCCGGGACGGGGCCGACATCGACCCGCGGGCGCCTTCCCGGCACCCCCGACGCATGGTATGAGCTGCTCGTCAACCACATTTCCACGCTCGGCCGGCCATCGGATGACGTGGGGTCGACGCCTCCGCGAACCCGCCGGACCATCGACGTGAACCCCGCCACTATTCGCCGAATGCTACCCGAAAGTATGAGTCTGATTCCAGGCCGACAGCCGATCAACATGGTCGGGCGAAGGACTCGTGCCCCGAACGCGGTCCGACCCCGGAGCCGCTGTGGGATCCGGGGTCGGACGAGATGTCGCGGTGTCGGCGATCAGGCCGTGAAGTGAATCCGGCGACGGCGCAGCACCAGCACGGTGACCGCACCGGCGACCAGGAGCACCAGCCCGGCGGCGATCGCGGTGACGATCGGCGCACCGGTCAGCGGCAGGCCACCGTCGTTGGAGGCCGGCGAGGTGGACGGGGCGGGACTGGCCGGCGACTCCTCGGGAGTGCTCGGCGTCGGCTCCGGCGACGGGGACTCCGTCGGGGTGGACGGCGTCGGCTCCGGCGTCGTCGGCTCGGGGCTCGGCTGCGGCGCCGTGAAGGTGGCCTTCGCCTCGGCGGTCACCGTGGCGCCGGTGCTGCCGCCCAGGATCAGCTTCTGCGCCGCCTTCGCCCCGGTGTACAGGAACACCCGGCCGAAGGAGACCGAGTCGGCGGCGGACGCGGTCACGCCGACCTCGCCGGCTTCCTCGGTCGTGAGCCAGAACTGGCCGCCGTTGTCGGTCGTGGTCACGGGCGCGCCCTCGGCGTTGACCGCCGACCCGCCGGTGACCGCCAGCGTGATCTCACCCGCCGGCCCCTTCACGGTGAACGGGCCGGCCTTCGCACCGACCTGCGCGGTGGCGCTGGTCGGATCGATGCTCAGCTCGGCCTTCGGCTCGGGCTGGTCGGTGGCGTTCGCGATCAGGTAGTCGTGGACCTTCTTGATCACGTCGTACCGCTGCTTGCCGACCAGGCCACGGCCGGCGACCCAGTCGCCGAGCTCGATGCCGTCGCTGAAATGCCAGACGGCGGTCTGGGTGCCGAAGTAGAGCAGGTTGCGGCGGACATTCTCGTTCGTCCCGGCGGGCAGGGTGGCACCGGCGGCGGCCAGCAACGCGGCGGAGTCGGCGTTCGGGTAGCCGTGGGTCAGCACCCACTGCACCTTCGCCAGGTTCTTCACCTGGGACTCGTCCCAGGTGCCCTCCTGGTACTTGCCATCGATCGCGACGTTCGTGTGGTAGTCGATGCAGAAGGCCGGGAGCCGCTTGCCGTCGATCTTGATAGCCAGCGCCGAGGTCCGCTTGACCTTGCCGTCGAGCAGGAGCTTGACGGTGCTGTTCGGCACCGTCTTCGCCACACCGGTGGCCGGGTCCTCGGCGGCGGCAGGGGCGGCGGCACCGAGCGCCAGCGCGCCGCCGGTGACGGCGGCGAGCGCGATCCGCGCCCAGCGCCGTCCTCGTTGTCCGATCATGAGTTTCGTGCACCTCTCGGGCAGGGAGTGACCCGCGTACGCGCGGGCGGCCGGAGTCGCCGTTCCCGCGGGATGAGCGGCATCCGCACGCGGTAAAGGCGAGGGGCATTATCGACCGCGACTTGATCACATGTCACGCCCGACGGCCTGAATAGCCGCTTGTGCCGGAAAGGTCGGTTATACCAGGCGCCGATCGGCCGCCCAGCGGGACAGTTCGTACCGGTTCGACATCTGGAGTTTGCGCAGCACGTTGGAGACGTGCGTCTCGACGGTCTTGATCGAGATGTACAACTCCCGGGCGATCTCCTTGTACGCGTACCCCCGAGCGAGCAGCCGGAGCACCTCGCGTTCCCGGTTGGTCAGCTGGTCCAGCTCCGGATCGGCGACCGGGGCGTCCGGCCGGGCCGCGAAGGCGTCCAGCACGAACCCGGCAAGGCGGGGGCTGAACACCGCGTCGCCGTCGGCCACCCGCCGGATCGCCGCGGCCAGCTCGTCCGGCGAGATGGTCTTGGTGACGTACCCACGTGCACCGGCCCGGATCAACCCGATCACGTCCTCGGCCGCGTCGGAGACGCTGAGCGCCAGGAATCGGACCTCGGGATGGCTGCGGCGCATCGCCTCCAGCACGGCCCGACCACCACCGTCGGGCATGTGCACGTCGAGCAGCACCACGTCCGGCCCGGTGGCCGCGATCCGGCTGACCGCGTCGGCCACCGTGCTCGCCTCCCCCACCACCTCGACGTGCGCGCCGAGTTCGGCGCGTACCCCCGCGCGGAACATGGCGTGGTCGTCGACCAGGAAGACCCGCAGCCGTCCGGGCCCGGTGCCCTCCGGCTCGACCGGTGGTGTCGACTGCTCGGCCATCATCTGTCCCTCTCCGCCGTGGCCGGGTCCCGGGAGATCGGCAGGATCAACCGGACCTCGGTCCCCTCTCCAGGCCGGGAGCGGATCTCCGCCCGGCCACCGTGCCGCTTCATCCGCCCGACGATCGAGCCTCGGACACCGTGCCGATGGTCCTCCACCGTATCCGGGTCGAACCCGACCCCCCGGTCCCGCACGAAAACGCTCACCTGCTCGGGCTCCACCTCGGCGTAGAGCGACACGGTCTGCACCCCGGCGTGCCGGGCGGCGTTCACCAGCGCCTCGCGCGCCGCCGCCACCAGGGCGCCGATCCGCTCGTCGGTCTCCCGGTCGCCCACCACGACCGCCTCCACCGTCATCGCGAAGGTGTCCTCCACCTCGGCCGCGGCCTGTTCCAGCGCGGCGGCGAGGCGTTCGGTGGGTGAGGCGGTGGGCTTGTAGAGCCAGTTGCGCAGCGAGCGCTCCTGACCCCGGGCGAGCCGCTGCACGGTCTTGACGTCGCTGGCGTTGCGCTGGATCAACGCGAGGGTGTGCAGCACCTGGTCGTGCACCATGGCCGCCAGCTCGGCCCGTTCCTGCTCGCGGATGCGGCCCTCGCGCTCCGAGCGAAGCTGGTTCCAGGTGCGCCAGAGCACCGGCGCGGCCACCACCCCGACACCCGCCAGCCCGACCGACGCGAAGATCACTCCGTTGATCACAGCGTCGAGGTTCTGGGCCGGGGAGTAGACCGCGGCCACACCGATGATGCCGACCGCCACCAGCACCCCGCCCCCGACGAAGCGCAGCACGAACGCCCGCCGGTCGCTCTCCTCTATCACCGCGCCGAGCCAGGGCACGGGCATCGACTCGCCCCACTGCCGTCGCCGCTCGGGTGCCGACTGGTGCCAGATCACGCCGGCACCGACCGCGATGATGGCGACCAACCAGCCGGCGGTGCCGGTCGCGCCGACCGAGTCGAAGACCATCACCTGGATCAGCAGCACGCCGAGGCCGATGGCCACGAAGGGCAGCAACTGGCCGACGTCGCGGCGCGGCGGTACGGCGGTGTCACCGGGCCGCAGCGGCACGACCGCCCAGAAGGCCGCGTAGAGCAGCAGACCCAGTCCGCTCAGCCCGAGCAGCACCATGAAGGCGATCCGGACCCGGACCACCGGGACGCCGAGATGCTCGGCGATGCCGGCGGCCACCCCGGCGCCCATCCGGTGCGCCGGAGCGCGGTAGAGGCGGGGTGGTTGACTGCTGCTGCTGATCGCGAGCTCCCTGGTCAGGACGGTCGGGCCGGACGCGAGGCGAGGTTCCCGGCGCCGATCCGATCGTCACACGCGGCGTGGCCGCCCGACCACGGGGACGCCCCCGACATTCGGGCGGGCCGGATCTCAGGGTGGGGTCAGGGTCGCCGCCGGAGGACGCTCGGGCGTCGGGCGCAGCAGGATCGAGGTATGACCGACGACGCTGCCCAGCCGTACCGGCCGGGGCCGACCGAACCGGAGCCGACGCCTCCGGCGGCCACCCGGTCGGCCGTACCCGAATCGCCCGGTGCCGGGGCGGACGGCCCGGCCGTACCGCCCGGCGGGCAAGCGCCCGCCGGCGGAACGGCGTGGGACGACGCACGTCCACCCGTCGCCGCCGCGCCGCCACCCGGCGGAGCGACGGCGTGGGAGAACGCCGCCGCACCACCGTCCGCCGGGCCGGGGGGGCCGGGCGGACCTGGTGGACCTGGTTGGCCGCCCGGCGGGCACGGCGGACCTGGCTGGCCGGGTGGGCCCTCGGGAGGTGGGCCGGGCGGATCCTTCGGGGGCGCCGGCTTCACCTCCCGGTACGGGCTGGTCCGGCCTCGGGAGGGCCGTTACCTGGCCGGCGTCTGTGCTGCCGTCGGCCGGGCCACCAACACCGACCCCGTGCTCTGGCGGGTGCTGCTGGCGGTCCTGGGCTTCTTCGGCGGCGTCGGCATCCTGGTCTACGTCGCCGCCTGGTTGATCATTCCGGGCGAGGGCGACACCGCCTCGCCCATCGAATCCATGCTGGGCCGCGGGCGTTCCAGCATGTCCCCGGTCACGGTGATCATCCTCGGCGTGGTGGTCGCGGTGGGCTTCGGCTTCGTCGTCACCGACGCCTTCCGCGCGGTACTGCTCGGCGCGGCCATCCTGGTCGGCGGGGCGCTGCTGCTGAACCGTCAACAGCGCGAAGCCCGACCCGAGTCGGCCGCACCCGGTGCCGGCGCGCCCGCCAGTCCGCCACCGCCCCCTGGTCCGGTGCCTCCGGTCGGCTATCCAGCTCCGACCGGCTATCAGGCGTACCCGGAATTCGGCCGGACGGCCACCGTCACACCGCCCGCCTTCCACCCCCCCGGCTCGACGTCCGGCGTTCCCTCGCCACCGGCGGGGCCCGGCGGACCTGACGAGCCGACCATGCGGTTGCCGTCGGCTCCGGCATGGCCGACGAGCGCTGCCGCGTCGGGCCCGCCGGTCGCCCAGCCGACCTACCGTCCCCCGTTCGCGCCGCACGGCCCCTACGCCGGTCCGCCGAAGGTGGCTGCGCCACCACCGCCCAAGTCGAAGCCCCCCCGCAAGCCCCGGGAGCGGTCGGCCTTGGGCGCGGTGACCTTCTCGTTGATCTTTGTCGCGTTGGGGCTGGTCGGCGTTCTCGACCTGTTGGACGTCTTCGGGATCGGCGCGTCGGCCTACTTCGCCGCGGCGCTCGCGGTGATCGGGCTCGGCCTGCTCGTGGGGACCTGGTTCGGCCGGGCCCGCTGGCTCATCGCGCTCGGCCTGGTGACCGCCGCCGCCCTGGCGGTGGTGACGGTCGTCGAGTCCTACGACCGGGTCCGCGGCGTGGACGGCGCGGTCACCTGGGCACCGACGAGTCACCGCGACCTCGCCAACCGGTACGAACAGAGTTTCGGCGACGCGGTGCTCGACCTGCGGGCGATCGACTTCAGCCAGCAGGAGACGGAGATCACCGTCGCCGTCAACTTCGGCGAGGCCACCGTGGTGCTGCCACCCAACGTGGACGTCACCGCGGTGACCCGGGTGACCGCCGGTGACGCGAACATCCTCGGCCAGCGGACGCAGGGCATGGACAACCGTCCGGTAGACACCGTCGATCTCGGCCCGGACGGCGCCGGGGGCGGCAAGCTGCGCCTCAACCTGCACGTCAACGCCGGACACATGGAGGTGAGCAGGTGAGGAGTCACCGCACCGACCTGGTCTCGTTCGCCTTCGGGCTGCTCTTCGTCGCCCTGGCCGCCTGGTGGTTGCTCGCCCAGGTGCTCGGTCTCGTGCTGCCACCGGTCGGCTGGTTCCTGGCCGGTGGACTGATCCTGGTCGGCGGGCTCGGCCTGATCGGTGCCCTGCGCTCCAGCCGGTACAACCGCCGGCCGGCACCGACCGATCCCCCTGCCGACACCGGCCAGGACGACTCGGCACGCGACACCAGCGACGATGCGGCCGATCCGCTCCCGGAACGGGCGGACGTCGACACCTCGACGGGTGAGCCGACCCCGGTCAGCTCGGCCGCCCGGACAGCCGAGCCGGAGCCGCCGGAGGACCGCACGCTCGATCTGTTCGGGGCGGCGGAGGAGACGCCACCGTCCGGACGGCAGGGACGCGACGCCTGACCGTGCGTCAGCGGTCGCGCGCCGCCTATGCTGGCCGGTGTGCTCCCGCCAGCGCTGGCCGGCCCGCGCCGCAGGGTGACCCCCGCGGGTCGTCGGCGTGCGCGGGCCGACCGCGCCGCCGGCGGTGACCCTTGCGTCAGTCGCCTCTACCCGTCAGGAGCCCGTTCGAGATGACCCAGTCCCCCGCCGTGCGTACGCCCGACCGTTCCGGTTCGGTCCGCCTCGGCGAGCGCGCCGCCCGTACCCTCGTCTCCGAGCTTGCCCGGATCAACGACCCGAAGACCGCCCTGCTGGTCGGCGCGGCTCCGGAGTCCGCGGTGCTGGCCGCGGCGATCGAAGCGCTGCTGCCCGGCGACACGCTCATCGTGGTACCCGCCGAACGGGTCAGCGCCACCACGCTGCGGGAGCACGTCACCGCCCAGGGCCGCTGGGTCGCCGATCGGGTCCGGGTCGTGGACAGCCTCGCCGAGGCGGAGGCCGCCGCGGTGGTCATCGCCGCCGAGGCGTTCACCGGCACCGCCGAGGAGGCCCGCACCACCATCGGGGCACTTACCAAGTACCTGGCCGACGGCGCGGTGCTCAGCGTCGCCACCGCCGTCGGGCGGACCGCCGGCGCCGCCGCCGAGTTGGACCGGCAGGGCGTGCTGTACGGCGTCGGCAACGACCTGGTGCTGCGCAACAACCCACCGGTACGCGTGTACCGGCTCCGCTTCACTCCGGCCGAGGCCGCCGCGGCGGAGCAGCTCGCGCCCGCCTACCGGCCGTCGAGCGTGCCGCTCAGCCGGGACATGCACATCGACTCCAACGGGGTCGCCGCCGCCGGCATCGCCCTCGGGCTGGCCGCGCTCACCCGACTGGCCCGACCGAAGTCGAAGCTCTGGCTGCTGCCCGCGCTGGCCGCCGCGCCGGTGGCCGCCTTCTTCCGGGATCCGGAACGGGACGTGCCGGAGGATGCGTCGGCCGTGGTGGCCGCCGCCGACGGGCAGGTCCTGTCGGTGCAGCGGCTGACCGACGAACGCTTCGGCGACGGCGAGTTCCTGCGCGTCGCGGTGTTCCTGTCGGTGCTCGACGTGCACGTCAACAGGTCTCCGGTGGCTGGCAAGGTGGTCGACTACTTCGTGGCGGACGGTGGGTTCGTCAACGCGATGAAGCCGGATGCGGAGCACAACGTGGCCGCGTACACGGTGCTGGACACCACCCACGGCACCGTGGTGGTGGCGCAGCGGACCGGCCTGATCGCCCGCCGGATCGTGCAACGTGCTCCGATCGGCGCGCTGCTGGCCCGTGGCGAGCGGTTCGGGCTGATCCGCTTCGGCTCGCGTACCGACGTCTACTTGCCGGCGGAGGCCGCGGAACCGCTGGTCGGGCCGGGCGACAAGGTGATCGGTGGATCGACCGTGATCGCCCGCTGGCGCTGAGTTTCGGACACGGAGACGTCAAGGGCGCCGCGGCCAGGCCGCGGCGCCCTTTCGCAGGTACGGGTCAGACGACGGTGCGGCGCTGGCGCAACCAGAGCACTGGACCGCTGATCAGGTACCCGACCACGATGAGCCCGAAGGTGAGCCGGACGTCGATCAGGGCGCCGACCACCGGCGCGAGCCAGACCCACGGCGGCAGCTTGACCAGCCGGGCGAGCTTGGCGTACGGGAAGCTGCTGACCATGGTGAAGGCGAGCAGAGCCACCCCGGCGATCTGCACCGCCCCCGGCACCGGCATGCCGATCACCACCATCAGGGCGAGCACGGCGGCGGCCATCGTGGTGGGTACGCCGGAGAAGAACCGTCCGTCGTTGGGCGAGACGTTGAATCGCGCCAGCCGGATGGCGGCGCAGGCGGCGACGAGCGCGGCGGCCACCGCGGCGGCGGCCGTCGGCGCGGAACCGGCCAACGAGGCGTAGACCACCACGGGGGCGGCTAGGCCGAAGGAGCACATGTCGGCCAGCGAGTCCATCTGGGCACCGAACGGGCTGGACACCCCGAGCTTGCGGGCCAGCGCGCCGTCCAGGCCGTCGAACGCGACGCAGGCGATCAGGAGGAACGCGGCCAGTCGCACCTCGCCCTGCATGGCGACGAAGATCGCGTTGATGCCGAGCAGCAGGCTGGCCAGGGTGCACGCGTTGACCAGAGCGAACTTCATCCGCCGGGCCGGTGTCCGCTCGCCCGGCAGCAGCGGTGCCGGCGTCGCTGTCGACGCGGCCGACACCGGAGTCGGCGCGACGGGTGGGTTGACCGTGACCGGGCCGACCAGCGGGGCGACCGGGGCGATGGTCTCCATCCCGGTGCGGTGGAACCGCCTCAGGCCGTACCGGCGGCGCGGGCGGTCCTGGTACCGGGGCTCGGGCAACACGTCGGTCGCGCCGTGCAGTTCTGCATCTCGGCGGCCGACGCGAACCAGCAGGACCTGGCGGGCGAGGGTGCCGCTGCGACGCAGCGGGCCCGTCCAGCTTCGCCCTGCGGGACGCGGGCTGTCAGTCGTACGACGCCGGCGCCATGGGGCTCTCGGCACGTTTCCTCCATCACCGGATCGGCTTACCGCCATGTGGCGGGCGTCCGGCTGTCTCGTGCCGGACCTTCCTGGCCCGGCAGCCGTTTTGCGGAGTACACCATCGCACAGGGGGTGGGGGAATGGCGATAGCTGCCGGCGGTACTTATATCTCCTTTAACCGCGCGAACCGCCGTCTTATTCCCATCCGGGACACGATCGCCCGTTTTCTACGCCTGCCCTGCCTCGACTGTACCGGAGGTCGTCCGTCCCGGCTCGGTGGTGAGATCGAAGCGGCCGGGCCACAACGGGTCACCTCGACGAGTCCAGGGCAATGACGGCGATCTCAGTCAGCGGAAGGTTGCGCAGCTCAGCGGGGGTGAACCAGGCGGCGCGGGCGGTGGAGCCGCCGGCCGTCTCGGTCACCGCCGGTTCGGTCGGCACGTCCACCTCCACCCGGTAGACGACCCGGATGCCGTGCCAGTCGAGGGGGTACCCCTCCGGCCCCAGTGCCGCCGGGTTGTGCAGGTTGTCCACCCCGATCAGCTCGGTCACCCGGCCCAGTTGGCCGGACTCCTCGACCAGCTCCCGTGACAACGCGGTGACGGGTTGTTCGCCGTGATCGGTACCTCCGCCGGGCAGGTGCCATCGCCCGGCACCGGGATAGCCCTCGGCGATCATGGTCAGCAACACCCGTCCGTCCGGATCGGTGACCACTCCGTACGCCCCGAAGCGCTGCCGGCGGTCGCCGGCGGGGCCGGGGAACGGCTCCCGGCGGCGCAGGGCACCGGCCGGCAGCGGGACGACCGGCAGACCGACGGCCTCGGCGGTGAACGGCAGCAGCGGCAGCTCGGCCGCCTCGTCCAGGGTCAGCCAACGAGCCAGGTCGGTGCTGCCGTCACGCTCGGCACGCAGCCGCCCACCCAGCACGGTCAGGTCGAACAGCATCCGATCGGTGTGCAGGGCGACCCCGAGTTCCGGGTACGGCACCACGTCCGCGACGACCGCCCGCAGCCCGGTCGCCTCGACGGTCAGCCCGGTCTCCTCGGCGACCTCGCGGACCACCGCGTGCGCGGGATGTTCGGCGTGCTCCAGCCCACCACCGGGCAGCGACCAGACCCCGGGAAAGTCCGCCGACGCGGAGCCACGCACCAGCAACACCCGCCGCTCGGTGTCCCGCAGGACCCCGTACGCCCCCACCCGCCGCACCCGCTCCATCCGCTCCACAACCCCAAGCCCCCGTCCCACCCCGCGCCCGCGCCGCCCGCGCCCCGCACAACCACGCCGATCATGAAGTTATCGCCCTCGCCAAGCGGCTTGGGGTCAAGGGGTGAGTGCAATCGTTAGGGAGCGATGAGGTGCGCGAGGCGTTGGGCTGGGGTGTCCCAGTCCAGCGTTTCGCGGGGTCGGGTGTTGAGTTCGTGGGCGACCTCGTCCAGGCCGGTCTGGTCGATGGTGCGGAAGTCGTAGCTGCTTTTGGGGAAGTACTGGCGCAGTAGGCCGTTGGTGTTTTCGTTGCTGCCGCGTTGCCAGGGGCTGTGGGGGTCGCAGAAGTAGACCGGGCAGCCGGTGGCGACGGTGAATCTCGGGTGGGTGGCCATCTCGGTGCCTTGGTCCCAGGTCAGCGACCGGCGCAGGTGTGCCGGCATCCGGGTGGCCAGGGTGGTGAGCACGGCGATGACGGCTTCGCTGTCACGGCCGTTGGGTAGGGCGCCGAGCATCACGTAGCGGGTGCTGCGTTCGACCAGCGTCACGATCGCCGAGGCGCCGGCCTTGCCGATGACCAGGTCACCTTCCCAGTGCCCGGGCACGGCCCGGTCAGCGGCCTCCGCGGGCCGGGTGCTGATGTGCAGATCCCCGATCCAGGGCCGCCGGCGACGGGCGGCACCCGCGGCGCGTGACTGCGGGCGCCGCTGGGTACGACCCGAACGCAGCGCCACCTGCCGACCCAACTCCGCGCGCAGGTTGCCCCGCGACTGCACGTAGATCGCCTGGTAGATCGTCTCGTGGGACACCTGTGACTCCGGACGGTCGGCGTACGTGGCCCGCAACCACGCGGCGATCTGCTTCGGAGACCACCTACGCGCCAGTTTCCCCGCCACCGTGTGCCGCAGCCGCGTGCCCGGCCGAAGCTTCGACGCCTGCGGCCGCCGCCGAGCCGCGTCAGCCCGCCGCTGCGCCCACTGCGCCTGATACCCCCACCGATACGGCCGACGAGCCCGCCCGGGCGGCAACGACCGCCCGAGCGGATTCTTCGTCCCGTGCCGCGCACTGTGATACCGCGCGACCTCCCGCGACACCGTGCACACCGGCACGCCTAACAGCCCCGCGATCTGCGAGATCGTTCGCCCCGACCCCCACAAATGCTCCAACACCTGCCGATGCCCGAACGTCACCACACCCGGCCTGGCCACCAACACCTCCAGCACAACCAAGATCAGTTGCACTGAACCCTAGAATCCGCCCGGCGTGTCGGAACAATAACTTCATGATCGGCGCGTGCGGGCATGCGTGCATGCGTGCGTGGGCCGGGGGGTGGGTGAGGGTGGGGTGGGGTGGGTCAGGTTAGGTGGGCGGCTTGGACGGCTTCGGCGGTGACCTCGGTGAGGCGGTCGGTGGGCAGGGCGCCGAGTTCCTCCCGGGCGAACCAGCGGGCCTCGCAGGTGGAGCCGCCGACGTCGCCGACGGTGGGCGGAGCCGGCTGGTCCACCACCACCCGGTAGAAGGCCCGCACCCCGTGCCAGTCGATGGGGTAGCCCTCGGGACCGAGCGAGGCGGCATCCCGATGACTGGCCACCCCGAGCAAACCGACGAGCCGCCCGGTCTGCCCGGTCTCCTCGACCAGCTCCCGGATCAGCGCCGCGCTCGGCTGCTCACCGTAGTCGGTACCGCCGCCGGGCAGGTGCCAGCAGCCGGCGCCCGGGTAGCCGTCGGAGACCCGGGTCAGCAGCACCCGCCCCTCCGGGTCGGTCACCACGGCGTACGCGGCGAAGCGCTGCGCCCGGTGCAGCCCGTCCGGGCCGGGTACCGCGTAGAAGGAGGGGAACTCCGGCGGCTCGTCCGGCACGATGTCCGCCGAGGAGGCCGGCAGCCCGAGAGCGCGGGCGGTGAACGAACGCAGCGGCAACCTCGCCGCCTCGTCCCGCGTGAACCAGCGGGCCAGGTCGGTGGGCCGGTCGACCCGGTCGGAGAGCGAGCCGCCCCGCACCGACACCCGGTAGACCAACCGGTCGGTGTGGATGGTGATGCCTCGCTCCGGCAGCGCCCGCATGTCGGCCAGCACGTCGTGCAGGCCGGCGACGGCCACCGACAGGCCGGTCTCGGCGGCGGTCTCGCGGACGACGGTGTGGTGCGGGTCCTCGCCGTGGTCGACCGCCCCGCCGGGCAGGGACCACGTGCCGGGGGTGCCGGAGCGCTCCGATGCGCGGACCAGCAACACTCGGTCTACGGAATCAACACAGACTGCGTATGCCGCGATCCTGCGCAGCGGCTCCAGCATGGTGGTCACGGAGCCAAATTCTCCCCGCCACCGGTTACCGACGCGGAAAAGAGTCGGATTCCTGACTGATGGCTCGCCCCTGAGAGCCGGTTCAGGGTAGGGATCCGGGCGGTCACCGAGGTCGATACGCTGCGCGACGAGGACCGTGGAGACATGACTTCCACACCTCACGCTCCGTACCGGCAACTGCGCCGCCCCACCACCGACCGGATGATCGCCGGGGTGGCCAGCGGACTCGGCCGCTACTTCGCCGTCGACCCCACCCTGGTCCGGGTGGCCTTCGCCGTCGTCACGCTGGTGACCGGCGGGATCGCCGCCCTGGCGTACCCGATCATGTGGTTCCTGATGCCCGAGGAGCCGGCCGGCGCACCCGCCTGGCCGCACCCGACGCCCGGCGCACCACACGGACCCGCCGGCGCGCCGCCCCAGCCGGCCGCCACACCGCACCCCGCCTGGCCGTTCCCCGGGCCGACCGGCCCGGTGCCGCACGCCGGACCGCCGGCACCGACCGCCTGGCCCCCGGCGGCCAGCCCGCCCGCGCCGCCGCCCGCACCGGTCCAGCACCCCGACGCCTCGTCCGGCTCGGCGCCAACCGACGCCGAAGCGGCCCATCCGGAGACCACGCCGGAGACCGGGACGACGCCGGAGCCGGCACCGCGATCGGCGCCGCAGCCACCGGCGTGAGGCACCGTCAGCGCACCAGGACGGGGCACGGCGTCACTCCCATTCGATGGTGCCCGGGGGCTTGCTGGTGACGTCCAGCACCACCCGGTTCACCTCGGCCACCTCGTTGGTGATCCGGGTGGAGATCCGGGCGATCACGTCGTAGGGCAACCGCGACCAGTCGGCGGTCATCGCGTCCTCGCTGGAGACCGGGCGCAGCACCACGGGATGCCCGTAGCTGCGCCCGTCACCCTGCACGCCGACGCTGCGCACGTCGGCCAGGAGCACCACCGGGAACTGCCAGACACCCCGGTCGAGGCCGGCGGCGCTGAGTTCCTGGCGGGCGATGAAGTCGGCCCGGCGGAGCACGTCGAGCCGCTCGCGGTCGACCGCCCCGATGATCCGGATGGCCAGACCGGGGCCGGGGAACGGGTGCCGCCAGACCATCGCCTCCGGCAACCCGAGCTGGAGGCCGAGCGTACGGACCTCGTCCTTGAACAGCGTGCGCAGCGGCTCCACCAGGGCGAACTTCAGATCCTCGGGCAGCCCGCCGACGTTGTGGTGGCTCTTGATGTTCGCGGTGCCGGTGCCGCCGCCGGACTCGACCACGTCGGGGTAGAGGGTGCCCTGCACCAGGAACTCGACATCGCCGTGCGAGGCGATCTCCCGGGCGGCGGCCTCGAAGACCCGGATGAACTCGCGGCCGATGATCTTGCGTTTCTGCTCCGGGTCGGTCACCCCGGCCAGCGCACCGAGGAAGCGGTCGGCCGCGTCGACCACCTTGAGCTTGATGCCGGTCGCCGCGACGTAGTCCTTCTCCACCTGCTCGGCCTCGCCCGCCCGCAGCAGCCCGTGATCGACGAAGACGCAGGTGAGCTGGTCGCCGACGGCCTTGTGGACCAGTGCGGCGGCGACCGCCGAGTCCACTCCGCCACTCAGACCGCAGATCACCTCCTTCTCGCCGACCTGCTCGCGGATCCGGGCCACCTGCTCGTCGATGATGTTCTCGGCCGTCCAGGTCGGCTCGATCCCGGCGATCTCGTAGAGGAAGCGGGTGAGCATCTCCTGCCCGTGCGCGGTGTGCCCCACCTCCGGGTGGAACTGCACGCCGGCCCGCCGCCCGGCCACGTCCTCGAAAGCGGCGACCGGCGCGCCGGCCGACTCGGCGGTCACCGTGAAGCCCGCCGGCGCCTCGGTCACGCAGTCGCCGTGACTCATCCACACCGGCAGGTCGGCCGGCAGATCCCGCAGGAGTACGCCGGGGTCGAGCAGTCGGGGACGCAGCGGGGTGCCGCCGTACTCGCGGCTGCCGGTGCGCGCCACCGTGCCGCCGAGGGAGCGGGCCATCGCCTGGAAGCCGTAGCAGATGCCGAAGACCGGCACGCCCGCGGTGAACAGCCCGTCGTCGACCTGCGGAGCGCCCGGCTCGTAGACGCTGGCCGGACCGCCGGAGAGGATGATCGCGGCGGGATCGCGGGCCAGCATCTCGGCCACGGGCATGGTGTGCGGAACGATCTCGGAGTAGACCTTCGCCTCACGCACCCGACGCGCGATCAGCTGGGCGTACTGGGCTCCGAAGTCGACCACGAGGACAGGACGCGGCAGGCTCATAGCCGGCAATCCTACCCAGCGTGACGCCCTCTCCCCGCCCGCCCCTTGCCCACCGCGCAACCCGCCGATCATGCAGTCGCGGCAGGTGATTCGCCACGTTCTGCGCTCTTTGTCAGGTGCCACAACTGCATGATCGCGGGGCGGTCAGGGGTGGCGGAGGGCGGCGGGGGCGTGTGGCGGGACGGCGGGGTGGTGTGGGGGGACCGGAGGGAGGGGGCGGTACGGGGTGCCGGGGGCGGGGCGGGGGTCGGGGTCACCCTTGTTGGGCCAGAGGGACAGGGCGCGCTCGGCCTGGGCGGTGATGGTGAGCGACGGGTTGACACCCAGGTTGGCGGAGACGGCGGCGCCGTCGACGACGTGCAGGCCGGGGTGGCCGTGCACCCGGTGGTAGGGGTCGATCACCCCGTCGGCGGCGGTGGCACCGATCACCGCTCCGCCCAGGATGTGCGCGGTCACCGGGATGTCGAACGGCTCGGTCAGCGCGCCGCCCGGCGTACCGTCGATCTCCTCGGCGAGCAGCCGGACCGCCTCGTTGCCCGCCGGGATCCAGGTCGGGTTGGGCGGGCCGTGACCCGGACCGGAGACGAGCCGGCGGCCGAGCGGCCCGCGCCGCATCCGGAGGGCGAGCGAGTTGTCGGTCGACTGCATGACCAGGGCGATCACCGTACGCTCCGACCAGCGGCGGACGGAGAGCATCCGGGCGGCCACCCGCGGCTGCCGGAGCAGTTGCCCGAGCCACCGGCGCAGCCGGCGCGGCCCGCCGTCGACCAGCAGCGACTGGAGCAGCCCCATCGCGTTCGAACCCCGGCCGTAGCGGACCGGCTCGACGTGGGTCTGCGGATCCGGGTGGAACGAGCTGGTGATGGCGACCCCCTGGGTGAAGTCCACGCCACGCTTGCGGGCCCGCCGGTGCGGCACCGAGGCGCCGAGGATCGCCTCCGAGTTGGTCCGGGTCAGCTCGCCGAGGCGGGGTGAGAGGCCGGGCAGATGGCCACGGTCCCGCATCTCGTGCAGCAGCCGCTGGGTGCCCAGCGCACCGGCCGCGAAGACCACCTGGTCGGCGTGCACCACCTGCCGCCGTCGGCGCAGCCAGGCACCGGTACGTTCGGTCTCCACCTGGTAACCACCGTCGACCGGCCGGACCGCGCGGACAGTGGTCAACGGATGTACCCGGACACCGAGCCGCTCGGCCAGCCACAGATAGTTCTTGACGAGCGTGTTCTTGGCTCCGACCCGGCAGCCGGTCATGCAGGCGCCGCAGTGGGTGCAGCCGGTACGCTCCGGGCCGGCCCCGCCGAAGTACGGGTCGGTGACCCGCTCGCGCGGCCGGCCCAGGTGCACACCGACCGGGGTGGCGTGGAAGGTGTGCCCCACTCCCATCCGCTCGGCGACCCGCCGCATCGCCCGGTCCGCTCCGGTGGTGATCGGGTACGTGGTCGCTCCGAGCATCCGCTTGGCCTGGTCGTAGTGGGGGGCGAGTTCGGCCCGCCAGTCGGCGAGGTGCCGCCACTGCGGGTCGTCGTAGAAGGCGTCAAGCGGTTCGTAGAGCGTGTTGGCGTAGACGAGTGAGCCACCACCGACGCCCGCGCCGGAGAGCACCAGCACGCCGCCGCCGGCTCGCCGGTCGGCCGCCCGGAGCAGGGTGATCCGCTGGAGGCCGAAACAACCCAGCCTCGGTGCCCACAGGAAGCGCCGCAGCCGCCACGACGTCCGCGGGAACTCGTCGTCGGCGAACCGTCGGCCCGCCTCCAGGACACCGACCGAGTAGCCCTTCTCGGCCAGCCGCAACGCGGCGACGCTGCCGCCGAAACCGGACCCGATGACCACCACGTCGTACCGCATGGACGCATCATTACTTGCGAGTAGCTCTCGCGCCAGGACCCTGTTCCGCGCGATCATGCTCCGCACCGCGTCACTCTCGCCCGACCGGGACGCAACCATGAGCCCGGTTCAGCGCGTTGGACCGGTATCGACCCAGGGCGAGCGTCGAAGTCCGCCGTCGGTGACCTCAGCGGTCGGGCAGGGACTTCGACGGACGGCCCAAGGAGGCGGGGGATGATGCTCGGAGCAGACCGGAGACGGTTGACGTTGGCGCTGGCCGGCCTGGTCACGCTCGCGGTGGTCGCGGTGATCGGCGTGGTGGTGGCGCGTACCGTCAGCGACGACCCCCGGACGCCGACCGCCGCCACCGGCGGCCCGAGCGCCTCGCCCAGTCCCAGCGCCAGCCCGAGCCCGAGCCCGCCACCGGGTGCCGACATCACCGGCCCGCTCAACCTGCTGCTGGTCGGGGTCGACACCCGGGTGAGCGTGCCCGGCTGGGAGCCGCACGCCGACGCGGTACTCGTGTTGCACGTGCCGGCCGGGCTGTCCAAGGCCTACCTCTTCTCTCTCCCCCGCGACCTGGTGGTGGAGATTCCGGCCTACAAACCCGCCGGCTACCCGGGCGGGCGGACCAAGCTCACGCACGCGATGAGCTACGGCAGCCGGGTGCCGGACCGTCCCAAGCGACCCGACCCCGCGCAGGGGTACGAGCTGCTGCGCCGCACGGTCAGCGAGTACACCGGTCTGCGTATCGACGCGGGGGCGGTGCTCACCTTCGGTGGCTTCGACGAGTTGGTCGACAGCCTGGGTGGCGTGGACATCCGCGTCGACCAGCGGGTCGTCTCCCGGCACCGGCAGCCCGACGGCAAGCACCGGGAGCCGGGCCCCGGAGTGGGCGGCTACGTCGGGCCGCAGATGGTCTACGAACCCGGCGAACGGCACCTCAACGGCTGGCAGGCGCTCGACTACGCCCGCCAGCGTTACCTGCCCGGTGGCGACTACGCCCGGCAGCGCCACCACCAGCAGCTGATCCGGGCGCTGCTCGGGAAGATCCTCGACCAGGACCTGGCCCGGCAGCCCGAACGGGTCGAACAGGTGGTCACGGCGCTCGGCGACGCGCTGCTCTACGTCGGCGGCCGGCGGATCGTGGACTTCGCGTACGCCCTCGGCTCGTTGTCGCCGCGGGCGGTCACGCTGGTCGGGCTGCCCGGGGCGTCGGTGGGCCGGGGCAACGCCTACCGGGGTGAGGAACTGACCTCCGTCGGCCGCCGCTTCCTCACCCAACTGCGCGCCGGCAAGGCCGACGCCTTCCTGGCCGACAATCCGAAACTCAAGGTCAAGAGCTGACCGGAACGACCGTAGACGGGGTCTCCGGTCAGGGCTGGCCGGGTGCGGCGGTGCCGGTCAGCCAGGCGTCGAAGAACTGTCCCAGCTCGCGGCCGGAGACCCGTTCGGCCAGGGCGACGAAGTCGGCGGTGGTGGCGGTGCCGTTCCGGCGCTCGCTGGTCCACGTCCGCAGGATCTCGAAGAAGGCGTCGTCGCCGACGGTACGCCGCAGCGCGTGCACGGTGAGCGCCCCGCGCTTGTAGACGGCGGTGCTGAACATCTGCCCGGGGCCGGGATCGAGGGTGCGCCGGGACCAGTCGGTGGCCGCGTACTGGATCTCGAAGTTGCGTTGGGCGCTGCGCCCGCCGTCGTGCTCCTCCCACAGCCACTCGGCGTAACTGGCGAAGCCCTCGTTGAGCCAGATGTCGCCCCAGCGGGCCAGCGCCACACTGTTGCCGAACCACTGGTGAGCCAGTTCGTGGGCGACCACGCTGTAGTTCGGCTCGCCGCCCCGGAAGAACCCCGGTCCGTAGACCGGCCGGGACTGGGTCTCCAGCGCGTATCCGATCCGACCGTCGGAGACCACCACGCCGCCGTACGACTCGAAGGGGTACGGCCCGAAGCGGGTGGTCAGGAAGTCGGCGATCTCGCCGGTGCGGGCCAGCGAGGTGGCGGCCGGCCCGGTCACCGGGAGCCTGTCCGGTACGGCGGTGACCATGGGCTTGCCGGCGTGTTCCTCGCTGCGCACCCGGTAGTCGCCGATCACGAGCGTGGTCAGGTAGCTCGCCATCGGTGAGCGCTCGGCCCAGCGCCAGGTGGTCCAGCCGTCGGCGCTGGTCCGCTCCCCCGGCACTCCGTTGCTGAGCGCGGCGAGCCCGTCCGGGACGGTCACCTCGAGGTCGTAGGTGGCCTTGTCCGACGGGTGGTCGTTGACCGGGAACCAGGTGGCCGCCGAGTGCGGTTGGCCGAGGGCGATCGCACCGTTGTCGGTGTGCTGGAAGCCGCCACTGCCGAGCACGCCGTCGGCGTCCGCCTCGGGTACGCCGCCATAGTCGACGTCCACCGTGAACCGGCTGCCGGCGTCGAGCCCTCGGGCCGGGGTGACCACCAGTTCGCCGTCGTCGCGCCGGTGCTCGGCCGACGCGCCGTCCACGGTCACCGAACCGACCTGCAACCCGGACAGGTCCAGGTTGAACCGGGACAGCCCGTGGGTCGCGGTCGCGGTGATCTCGGCGCTGCCGGTGAGCCGGTCGTCAGCCGGGTCGTAGCGCACCACGAGCCGGTAGTGGTCGACGTCGTATCCGCCGTTGCCGCTGCCCGGCACGTACGGGTCGCCGAGATCGACGCTGCCCGCCCGGAAGCCGCCCGGCTCCGCCGCGTCCCGGTCTCCGATCCCGCTGATCAGCACCACCGCCGCCACCACGGCAGCGGCCACCGCCGCCGCGCCGGCCCCCCACCACCTGCCAACCCTGCTGCTCACCAGCCCGAGCCTACTGCCGCCCGCACCGTCGATCATGGAGGTGCGGCACGTGGCGGAACGAGCGGTCAGCGGTCGAGGACCAGGCCGACCTTCTGGAACTCCTTGAGGTCGCGGTAGCCGCACTTGGCCATGGCGCGGCGGAGGCCGCCGAAGAGGTTGAGCTGACCGTCCGGCTCGTCGGCGGGGCCGAAGAGGAGGCGCTCCATGGAGCCGATGGGCTCACCGGCGGTCTCGAAGGCGCCGCGGGGCAGCGACGGGTGGCTGGCCGCCGAGTGCCACCAGGACCCGCCGGCCGGCGCCTCCTCGCACAGTGAGAGCGGCTCGCCGAGCATCACCGCGTCGGCGCCGCAGCCGAGTGCCTTGGCGATGTCACCGGAGGTCCGGATGTCGCCGTCGGCGATGAGGTGCACGTACCGCCCGCCGGTCTCGTCGAGGTAGTCGCGTCGGGCCGCGGCGGCGTCGGCGATCGCGGTGGCCATCGGCACCCGGATGCCGAGCACCGACTCGGTGGTGGACCACTCGTCCCCGCCGATACCGATGATCACACCGGCCGCGCCGGTGCGCATCAGGTGCAGAGCCGTCTTGTAGTCGGTGCACCCGCCGACGACGACCGGGAGGTCGAGGTCGGCGATGAACTCCTTGAGGTTGAGCGGTTCGTCGGTGGTCGACACGTGCTCGGCCGAGACGATGGTGCCCTGGATGACCAGGATGTCGACGCCCGCGTCGAGGATGACCGGCGCCAGCGCCAGCGTGTGCTGCGGCGACACCCGCACCGCCACCGTGCCCCCGCCGTCACGCAGCTCACGGACCCGCTCGGTGATCAGATCCGGGCGGATCGGCTCGGCGTACACCTCCTGGAGCCGCTTGGTGGCGCGGGCGTCCTCGTCGAGACCGCCGAGTTCCTCGAGCACCTTGCTCGGGTTCTCGTAGCGGGTCCACAGCCCTTCGACGTTGAGTACGCCGAGCCCGCCGAGCTGACCGAGCCGCACCGCGGAGGCCGGGCTCATCGTCGCGTCCGAGGGGTGCCCGACGCACGGAATGCCGAACTGGTACGCGTCGAGCTGCCACCCGGTGGAGACGTCGTCGACGTCGCGGGTCCGGCGGGACGGCACGATGGCGATGTCGTCCAGGTGGTAGCCGCGCTGCGCGGTCTTGCCCAGCCCGATCTCGACCACGTCACGCATGGGGCACTCCAGATGTCTTCGGGGGTGGTGGGAGGGGTCAGCGGGTGTGGTAGTTGGGCGCTTCGACGGTCATCTGGATGTCGTGCGGGTGGCTCTCCTTGAGCCCGGCCGCGGTGATCCGGATGAGCTGTCCCCGTTGGTGCAGCTCGGGGATGCTCTCCGCGCCCGCGTACCCCATCGCCAGCCGCAGGCCACCGACCAGCTGATGGGCCACCCGGGCCAGCGGCCCACGGTACGGCACCTGACCCTCGACGCCCTCCGGGACCAGCTTCTCGTCGCTCGTGACGTCCTGCTGGAAGTAGCGGTCCTTGGAGTACGACTTGGCCTGCCCCCGGGACTGCATGGCGCCGAGCGACCCCATGCCGCGGTACGCCTTGAACTGCTTGCCGTTGACGAAGATCAGCTCGCCGGGGCTCTCCTCGCAGCCGGCCAGCAGGCTGCCGAGCATCACCGTGTCCGCGCCGGCGACAAGAGCCTTGGCGATGTCGCCGGAGTACTGGATGCCGCCGTCGCCGATGACCGGTACACCGGCCGGGCGGGCCGCCCGGGCGGCTTCCATGATCGCCGTGATCTGCGGGACGCCGACGCCCGCCACGATCCGGGTGGTGCAGATGGCACCCGGGCCGACACCCACCTTCACACCGTCGGCTCCGGCCTCGACCAGCGCCCTGGTGCCGGCGTAGGTCGCCACGTTGCCGCCGACGATGTCGACCGTGACGTCCTTCTTGAGCCGGCTGACCATCTCCAGCACCGCGCGCTGGTGGCCGTGGGCGGTGTCCACGATGATGACGTCGACACCGGCGTCGACGAGCGCCCGGGCGCGCTTGTACGCGTCCTCGCCGACACCGATGGCCGCCGCCACCCGCAGCCGTCCCGCCTCGTCCTTGGTGGCGCTCGGGTACTGCTCGCTCTTGGTGAAGTCCTTGACGGTGATCAACCCGCGCAGCTTGCCGGAGTCGTCGACGATCGGCAGCTTCTCGACCTTGTGCTGGCGCAGCAGGCCGAGCGCCTCGTCCTTGCTCACCCCGACCGGGGCGGTGACCAGCGGCGCCCTGGTCATGATCTCGCGGACCGGCATGGCCGGGTCGGAGACGAAGCGCATGTCCCGGTTGGTGACGATGCCCACCAGCTGCCCCTGGGCGTCCACCACCGGCACCCCCGAGATGCGGTAGCGCCCGCAGAGCTGGTCGACCTCGCGCAGCGTGTCGTCCGGGCTCGCGGTCACCGGATTGGTGATCATGCCGGACTCGGACCGCTTCACCAGGTCGACCTGGAGCGCCTGGTCCTCCACCGAGAGATTGCGGTGCAGCACCCCGATGCCACCCTGGCGGGCCATCGCGATCGCCATCCGGGCCTCGGTGACCGTGTCCATCGCGCTGGACAGCAGCGGGATGGCGAGCGAGACGTTGCGCGTCAACCGGGTGATCGTGTTGACCCGGCTCGGTACCACGTCGGACTCGCCCGGCTGGAGCAACACGTCGTCGAAGGTCAACCCCAGCGGCACCACCCTGGCCGAACCGGCGGGCAGCTCGGGCAGATGGCCGCCCAGCTCGCCGCCCTCGACGCCGGCGGAACGGTCGGTACGGGGCGAATTCTCCACGATTGCTCTCCTGAGCTGCTTGAACCGGGCTTCAGCGAGGTGGCACGGTGGGCACCGGCGAACGCCGGGCGAGGGTGCGTCAGCCTCATCGTACCCACTGAAGCTTTGTCCCTTGAACCGCGCGGGGCCGGCACCGGTGACGGCTCGCGCGACCGGGGGACAGGCGTCGACCGTGGCAGGGGACTACGGTGAGGGGGTGCACGACGATCCCATCGACCCGTTCACCGGCGACCCGACCGATCCGGCGGCCGACCTGGACGCCTCCGACGACGACGCGCCGCTGGACCCACTGACCGACGTCGAGCGCCAGGACGTGCTTGAGGACCTCGCCGACCTGGAGATCTACCAGGCGCTGCTCGCGCCGATCGGCGTACGCGGGCTGGTCATCGAGTGTGAGGACTGCCGGGAACCGCACTACTTCGACTGGGACCTGCTCCGGGGCAACCTGCGGCACCTGCTCAGCTCCGGGCGGCCACGGGTGCACGAGCCGGCCTACGATCCCGACCCGGACCACTACGTCACGTGGGACTACGCCCGCGGCTACGCCGACGGCGTGCACGACACCCTCAGCGAAGGCACCGAGGACGAGCCCGGCGCGGAGCGCTGACCGGCCACCGCAGCTCAGCCCGGCCGGGCCGACCCGCCCGGCGGACTCGGCCTGCCCGGCTTGACCGGCCGGCACGGCCGGACCGATCCGGCCGACCAGCTACGCGACCAGTCCGGCCCGGAATCCGGCGGCCACGGCGTGCGCCCGGTCGCGGGCACCGAGCTTGCGGAACAGCCGCCGGGCGTGGGTTTTCACGGTGTCCTCGGAGACGAACAGTTCCCGCCCGATCTCGGCGTTGCTCTTGCCCTCGGCCATGCCGAGCAGCACCTGCAGCTCCCGTTCGGTGAGGCCGATCACGGACCGGTCGGTCCGCGCGGGCGACGCGGGCTTGTCCGGCTCGGACTCGGCACCAGACTCGGCGGGATCGTCGCCCCGCTGCACCGGCACCACCGCCGGGCCGCCCGCCGCGTCCGTACCCGGCCAGGCGGTCGGCGCCTCGCCGGCCGTGCGTCCCCCGGGTGCCGGGCGGGCCGGGCTGCCGACCGCCGCGGCGTCGCGGGCGGGATCAGCGATCCGGTGCCGGTTGGCCCGACCGGGCGCGGCCAGCAGCAGCAGCGCCTTGGCGACGGCGCTGGTCAGATCCTGGTCGACCCCCTGGATCAGCCCGCGTGCCCCAGCGCCGATGGTCGCCGCCGCCGCCTCGGACTCCTCGGCACCGAGCAGCAGGACGGCGGCCTGCGGGGCGCGGGCCAGCACCCGCCGGACGAAGCCGACGCTGTCCGGGCGGGTGAGCGCGGTGTCGGCGAGCACCACATCGGCCGGACGCTCGGCCAGCCGCAACATCACCTCGGGGTCGGAGACCGCCGTCCGGACGGCACCCGACAATCCCAACCGCGCTGCCGCGGAGGTCAGGTGCTGCGCCGCGAGCGGCGTTCGAACGCACACGAGAACGGTACGCACAGGCATCTCCTCTCCGCTGACGAGCAGACCATGAGCAGCCCTGGTCGGGAGGAGGTTCCGGGCAATCCTCCCAACTTTTCCGACAGATAGGGCATATGCCGCAATCCGTTGGATGTTTTGGATCAAAGACGTGTGAGGCGTGGGGCACCAGGGTAGGGAGGGGCGAGGCCGGGAACGGTGCGCCTGCGCGGCCCGCCGCCCGGACAACCGGCCACAAGCGTCTCGCGGTGCCGCGCGAGAGGAGGGGTGCTGATGTCGAACGTACGTAGACTGCCCGGACCGATCATCGACCTTTGGGACTGGCAGCGGCTCGGTGCCTGCCGAGGCCGCGACAGCGCCCAGTTCTTCCACCCGGACGGTGAGCGGGGCTCGTCCCGGTTGCGCCGGGAGTCCTCCGCCAAGGCCGTGTGCCGTGCCTGCCCGGTCCGCGCCGAGTGCGCCGCGCACGCCCTCGCGGTACGCGAGCCGTACGGCGTGTGGGGTGGCTTCAGTGAGTCCGAGCGGCTACGGCTGCTCGCGGTCGGCTGGGAGGACCTCGCCGACCGACACCAGACCCGCGTCGACATCAACCGACTGGAGGCCCGGCTGGGCAGCTCGCACCGGTCGACGGTGCCTGTCCAGCGCAACGTCGCCTGACCAGACCGCACCACCGACGCCGCGTCCCGACCCGGGCGCGGCGTCGCCCTGTCCCACCACTGCCCCACCCCATGCCGGTTGATCATGAGGTTGTTGTCATCGACACGCCGGCGGGGTGACAACAACTTCATGATCAACCGCCGCAGGGTGGGGGCGGGCGGGAGAGGGGGTCAGGTGACGGTGAGCGTGACGGAGTGCCAGCCGGTCGCGCCGTCCGGCGCGACATCGCGTGGCTCACCGGTCTGGGTCTCGCCGGTGCTGTCCGTCGCCCGTACCTGAAGGGTGTGCTCGCCCGGGGTGGCCGGCCACTGCCACGACCACTGCACCCAGGTGTCCACCGAGACGGTCGGTGCCAGTTGGGCCTGCTGCCAGGGCCCCTCGTCGACGCGGACCTCGACGCGGTCGATGCCCCGGTGCTGCGCCCAGGCGACGCCGGCGACCGTCACCGGGCCGGCGGCTGGGCGGTTACGCGGGCGGGGCGTGTCGATCCGCGACTGCGTCTTCACCGGCCCCTGCGCCGACCAACCCCGGGGCACCCAGTACGCGTCGAAATCGGCGAAGCTGGTCAACTCCAGTTCGGTGATCCACTTGCACGCCGACACGTAGCCGTAGAGACCCGGCACCACCATCCGGACCGGGAAGCCGTGCTGGACCGGCAGCGGCTCCCCGTTCATGCCGACGGCGAGCAACGCGTCCCGCCCGTCGCGCAGCACCGCGGTCGGGGTGCCGCAGGTCCAACCGTCGACCGAGCGCCCGACCACCTGGTCGGCACCGTCCAGCGGCCCCACCTCGTCGAGCAGTTCCCGGATCGGTACGCCGAGCCAGCGCGCGTTGCCGATCAGGTCGCCGCCGACCTCGTTGGAGACGCAGGCCAGCGTCACGTACCGCTCCACCATCGGCCGGGCGAGCAGATCGGCATAGCTCAGCGTGACCGGGTTGCGGACCCGGCCGTGAATGCGCAGGCGCCAGGTCTCCGGGTCGACCTGCGGCACCACCAGCGCGGTGTCGATCCGGTAGAAGCTCCGGTTGGAGGTGACGTAGCTGGCCAGGCCGGGCTGGGCCAGGTCGGCGCCGGCCGGCACCGGCGGCGCGGCGGAGACCGGGGCCGGCAGCGTGATCGCCTCGCGGGCCGCCGACACCCCCTGACGGCCGGCGAGCCAGCGGCCGGCGACTCCCCCGACGGCGGCCACCCCGAGGACGGTGCCGACACCGGTGAGAAACCGCCGCCGCGAGTCCGGGTCGACCCGCCGCCCCGGACTCGCCGGACCCGATGGACCGCCGGAGGCCGGCGGACTTCCCGGGACCGACGGAGTGCCGGCCGACGCGGTCGGGTCGGTCGCCGGCCCGTCGGGGACCCCGGCAGTTCCGACCGCATTCGGGTCCGGCACGGCCGGACCAGTCACCGACGGCGGGCCGGCCGACGTCGGTGGGGACCAGGGCCAGGGGTCGAGTTCCAGTGGGCCGGCGACGAACGCCCAGAGCGCCACCCCGCCAACCGCCGCGCCGAGCAGCGACGGCAGCACGTCGGCGGCGTCCGCACCGGCGCGGGTCAGGGCCGCCGCCGCGCCGATCCCGCCGAAGACGACGATGCCGGCCAGGCCCACCGTCAGCCGCCGGGCGGCCAGCATGCCGATCAGGGCGGCGAAGCCGCCGAGCAGCAGCGCCGTACCGACCAGCAGAGCGATCTTGTCGTACGTGCCGAAGACCTCGATGCCGAACCGCTTGACCGGCTCGGGTGCGGTGTCCACCACGAGACCGCCGACCGCCACGAGCGGGGACGACCGGGGGCCGGTCAGGGCGGCAACCAGTTCGGCGGTGCCGATGGCCGCCGCGGCGGCGGCGACGCCGGCCAGGGCGGCGAACCGGGGTGACGTGCTGCTCACCCGCCCAGTGTTTCCCACCGACCAACGGTCCGGTAGTCGACGTCCGCGTTCGTAACCTCTCGTCACCGGTACGCCGACTCAAAGCACGTGGGGCGCACCGTCTCGTCGACGGTGCGCCCCACGTCCGGCGTACGGCAGGCTCAGAAGCCCGGGCCGTGCTGGTGGCTGTGACCGTGGCCGTGCGAGTGGCCGTGGCCACCCGCGGCGGGCTCCGGCTCAGCCGGCTTCTCCACCACGAGGCTTTCGGTGGTGAGCAGCAGACCGGCGATCGACGCGGCGTTGGTGACCGCGTTACGGGTCACCTTCACCGGGTCGATGATGCCGGACTTGGTCAGGTCGACGTACTCGCCGACGGCGGCGTCGAGACCGTGACCCCAGTCGCTGCCGGTGACCTTCTGCACGACGACGTAGCCGTCGTGACCGGCGTTCTGGGCGATCCAGCGCAGCGGCTCGACAAGTGCCTTACGCACGATCGACACGCCGACCTTCTCGTCACCGGTGAAGCCGAGGTCGTCGTCGAGCACCGGCAGAATCTGCGCCAGGGCGGCACCGCCGCCGGGCACCGTACCCTCCTCGACCGCGGCCTTGGTCGCGGCGATGGCGTCCTCGATGCGGTGCTTGCGCTCCTTCATCTCGACCTCGGTGGCCGCGCCGACCTTGACCACCGCGATCCCGCCGGAGAGCTTGGCCAGCCGCTCGGCGAGCTTCTCCCGGTCCCACTCGGAGTCCGAGGCCTCTATCTCCTTGCGGATCTGCGCGACCCGGTCGGTCACCTCGCTGGCCTGGCCACCACCATCGACGATCGTGGTGTTCTCCTTGTCGACCACGATGCGCCGGGCGCTGCCCAGCACCTCCAGGCCGACCTGGTCGAGCTTGTAACCCAGCTCCGGGGCGACCAGCTCGGCGCCGGTGAGGATCGCCATGTCCTGGAGCATCGCCTTGCGCCGGTCGCCGAAACCGGGCGCCTTGACCGCGCAGACCTTGATGGTCTTGCGGATCGCGTTGACCACCAGGGTGGACAGCGCCTGACCCTCCACGTCCTCGGCGATGATGAGCAGCGGCTTGTTGTTCTGGAGGACCTTCTCCAGCAGCGGCAGCAGCTCCTCGATCGCGGAGATCTTCTGCGTGGTGATCAGGATGTACGCGTCCTCCAGGACGGACTCCTGCGACTCCGCGTCGGTGACGAAGTTCGGCGAGATGAAGCCCTTGTCGAACTGGAGGCCCTCGGTGACGTCCAGCTCGGTGTGCAGGGCCGAGCCCTCCTCGACGGTGATCACACCGTCGCGGCCGACCTTCTCCATCGCCTCGGCGATCAGCTCACCGATGGTGGCGTCCTGCGCCGAGATCGTGGCGACGTGCGCCACCGACTTCTTGTCGGAGACCTCGACGGCCTTGTCGAGCAGCGCCTCGGAGACCTTGGTGGCGGCGGCGTCGATGCCGCGCTTGAGGCCGGCCGGGTTGGCGCCCGCGGTGACGTTGCGCAGGCCCTCGCGGACCATGGCCTGGGCGAGCACGGTCGCGGTGGTGGTCCCGTCGCCGGCGACGTCGTTGGTCTTGGTCGCCACCTCCTTGACCAGCTGCGCGCCGAGGTTCTCGTACGGGTTGGTGAGCTCGATCTCCTTGGCGATGGTCACACCATCGTTGGTGATCGTCGGCGCACCGAATTTCTTGTCGAGGACGACGTTGCGCCCGCGCGGCCCGAGGGTGACCTTGACCGCGTCAGCGAGCGCGTTGACACCGTGCTCCAGCAGGTGCCGGGCGTCGTCCGAGAAGCTCAGGATCTTCGCCATGAATGTCCCTTCGAAGCGACGTTGCCCCGGCCCGGCGAGCCGGACCGGGGCAACGACACTGATCGGTCTGTCTTACTTCTCGATGACCGCGAGGACGTCGCGGGCGGAGAGCACCAGGTACTCCTCGCCGGCGTACTTGACCTCGGTGCCGCCGTACTTCGAGTAGAGAACGGTGTCGCCGACGGAGACGTCGATCGGCACGCGGTTGCCCTTGTCGTCGATCCGGCCCGGGCCGACAGCGAGGACGGTGCCCTCCTGCGGCTTCTCCTTGGCGGTGTCGGGGATCACGATGCCCGAGGCGGTGGTGGTCTCGGCCTCGTTCGCCTGGACCACGATGCGGTCCTCGAGCGGCTTGATCGCAACCTTGGTCGCGGTAGTCACGGGCATACCCTCCTGGGGTACTTGGTTTCGTTGCCGATCGGCATGCCGACCGGCGTCAATCTGCCACATGCCACCGGGCGGGGCCGTCGTCGCGGGTGCCGGTCCGCCTGGCGTTCAACCCCCGGACACCAGGGCCCGAAGGTTGGCACCCTCAGGGTGAGAGTGCTAATCGCAGGTTATTCCTCGGCTAGCACTCCGTCAAGGAGAGTGCCAATCCGCCGCCCTCGTGTCGCCGCTTGACCGCCCTCGTGTCGCCGCTCCGCCGCACCCCCGTCGCCACTTCTTCCACACTCCTCCGACGCCGTTCGCCAGCGTTCACCGCAACACGCCGACAGTCACTTCCCCGCCGAGCACCCGACCCTTACTCTCCGGCGCTATTACGTCACGGAGGGCGGACAGATGGCGGACGTACCAACCCTGGGGTTCCTGCGCGACCAGCTGCGCCGGGCCCGCAAGGTGCGCGGGCTCAGCCAGGAGGAGCTGAGCAAGATGATCAACTATTCGACGTCGGCGGTGAGCGCGATGGAGATCGGCCCGAACCAGCTCAGCGCCGACTACCTGGCCCGGGTCGACAAGGTGCTGGAGACCGGTGGTCTCTTCATCGGGATGCTGGAGCTGATCCGGCTGCACGCCGAGCCGGACTGGTTCCGGCCGTGGGGCGAGATCGAGCGGGAGGCCGTCGCGCTGCGCTGGTACGACCCGGCCGTGGTGCCCGGCCTGCTCCAGACCGAGGCGTACGCCCGGGCGATGCTCCGGGCCGGTCCGCCGTTGACCGATGAGCAGATCGAGAAGCGGGTGCTGGCCCGGATGGCCCGGCAGGAGGTGCTCGCCCGCGAGGAGCCACCACAGCTCGTCGCGGTGCTCGACGAGCAGGTGCTGCGCCGGCAGGTCGGTGAGCGCGCGACCATGCGCGAGCAGTTGGAGCACCTGCGCACCCTCGCCGACCGCCCGCACGTCCAGGTGCGGGTCGTGCCGGCCGAGACCCCGTGGTACGGCGGGCTTGCCGGGCCGTTCGTGCTGGCCCGGCTGGCCGACGGCACCGAGGTGGCGCACCTGGACAGCCAGCTCCGGGGGCACACAGTGGACAGCCCGAACGACCTTGCCAGCCTGGGGCGACGTTGGGAGACTGTGGCCGGTGAGGCGCTGCCGCGCCGGCAGACCGCCCGCCTGATCGAGGAAGTGGCGAAGTCATGGACCTGATCCGCGCCGCCTGGCGCAAGTCCTCCCGCAGCAATCAGAATGGCGGCGCCTGCGTCGAGGTCGCCGACAACCTGCCCGGCCTGGTCGCCGTCCGCGACAGCAAGGACCCGGCCGGCCCGGTGCTCGCCTTCACCCCCGCCGCCTGGCGCGCCTTCATCACCACCCACACCCGCTAGACCCGACATACCGCAAGTCGCGACCGGCCGGCCCGGTGCTCGCCCCCACCCCACCGCCGAGCCCGGTCGGCCGCACATTGATCTTTTGCACTTCGGTGACTCGGACATCGGCGTGTCGACTCACTGACGTGCAGACGATCACGCCGCGCCCCGGCGGGCGCCGGCCTCAGGGCACGTGGGTCAGGCTGGTGGAGCTCGGGAGAATGGGCGGGTGGATCTGGAGCAGTTCGGCGCGTTGCGTACGCCCGAGGGGTCGGCCGCGCTCGACTCGGCGGGCCGGGTGGCCGGCGGCGATCCGCTGGTCGCGGCGGCGGCGCTGCGTTCGGCCGGGGTGCCGGCCGGGCTCGCGGCGGCGGCGCTAACCCAGGCGGAGCTGCGCCGCCGGGCGACCGGCAAGTTCGGGCCGGCGGCGGCCGGCATGTTCTTCACCCGGCCGGGGCTGGAGCAGGCGACCCGGCGGGTCGTCGCCGACCGGCGGGCGCGGCGGCTGCGCGCCGCCGGGGTGACCACGCTGGCCGACCTGGGCTGCGGGCTCGGTGCCGACGCGCTCGCCGCCGCCCGCGCCGGCATCCGGGTGTACGCGGTGGAGGCCGACCCGCTCACCGCCGCGCTGGCCGAGGCGAACGCGCGGGCCGCCGGACTGGCCGACCTGGTCACCGTCGAGTGTGGCGACGCGACCGCGTTCGACGTGAGCCGGGTCGAGGCGGTCTTCTGCGACCCGGCCCGCCGCCGGGCCGGCACCGGCCGCCGGATCTTCGACCCGAACTCGTACTCGCCGCCGTGGGACTTCGTGACCGGGCTGGCCGAGCGGGTGCCGCGCACGGTGGTGAAGGTCGCGCCGGGGATCGACCACACGCTGATCCCGCCCGGTGCGGAGGCGGAGTGGGTGAGCGTCGACGGCGACCTGGTCGAGGCGGCCCTCTGGTGCGGCGAACTGGCCGAGGTCTCCCGCCGGGCGACCGTGCTGAAGGAGGACGCCTCCGGTGGTGTAGCGGCCCCCGCCGATCACCAGGCCGGCGGTGGGGCCCATCACCCGGCCGGCGGCGGGACGTACCGCCCCGACGGCCTGGCGGAACACCAGCTGACCGGAACGGGGGCGCGCGAGGCACCGGTCGGGGCAGTGCGGCGCTTCCTGTACGACCCCGATCCGGCGGTGGTGCGCGCGCACCTGGTGGCCGAGCTGGCCGTCGACCTGGACGCCACCCTCGCCGACCCGAGCATCGCCTACCTCTACGCCGACGCGGCTCGGCGCACGCCGTACGCCCGCTGCCTGGAGGTGACCGACGTGCTGCCGTTCTCCCTCAAGCGGCTGCGAACGCTGCTGCGGGATCGCCGGGTGGGCCGGGTGGAGATCCTCAAGCGCGGCTCCGCGCTGGAGCCCGAGCGGCTCCGGCGCGACCTACGGCTGGCCGGCGACCAGCCGGCGAGCCTGGTGCTCACCCGGGTCGCCACCGCCCCGACGGTCCTGGTCTGCCGCCCGGTGGCACGAACCGGAGCCGGCACCACCGGCTGAGAAGGCGCTGGCTCGGGCGTCGGACCGGGGCTACCTTGGCGGACATGGCGGGACGTGGCACCCCGGCGACCGTGCTGCTGGCGAAGCGGAAGGTCGACCATCGCACCCATCCGTACGACGTCTCGCCCGACGAGCCCGACTATGGCGCGCTGGTCGCCGCCGCGCTCGCGGTGGCCCCGGAGCGGGTCTTCAAGACCCTGGTCACCGAGGTCGACGGGGCGCTGACGGTGGCGGTGGTGCCGGTCACCGGCGATCTCGACCTCAAGGCGCTCGCGGCGGCCGTGGGCGGTAAGCGGGCCGCGCTTGCCGAGCGCACGGCGGCCGAGCGGGCCACCGGGTACGTACGCGGCGGCATCAGCCCCCTGGGCCAGCGGCGACGCCTGCCCACGGTCGTCGACGTCTCGGCCCTGGCGCATCCGACGGTGTACGTCTCCGCCGGCCGCCGAGGGCTTCAGGTGGAACTGGCCCCGGCCGACCTGGCCACCCTCACCGATGCCCGGTTCGCTCCCCTCGCGAGCGCCTGACCGCCGCGGTGCCGCCCCACCGGCGGACCCGGACACCAGGGTCGTCGCCGGCACGGTGGCGACGAGGTGTCGCTGGCGTTGCTGAATTGTTACCGCCGACAACAAACTCGTGACCGGCGCACCCTTGTGCTGCCGTTGTGGCGCGGAATACGTTGCCGGGCACAACAAAACAAAACACCGACACCCTTCCCCACCCTCGAAAGGACCCTGCACATGCGCAAGGGCTTCCTCGCAGTCGGCACCGTGGGCCTGCTGGCCCTCGGCAGCCTGACGGCCTGTGGCGACGAGTCCGGCGGCGACCAGGCCGGCTCCGACGTGACCCCGAAGATCGGCGTGATCCTGCCGGACAGCAAGTCCTCCGCCCGCTGGGAGGGCGCCGACCGCAAGTTCCTCCAGGCCGCCTTCGAGGCCGCCGGCGTCGAGTACGACATCCAGAACGCCCAGGGTGACAAGACCCAGTTCCAGACCATCGCCGACCAGATGATCACGAGCGGCGTCACCGCGCTGATGATCGTGAACCTGGACTCCGGCACCGGCAAGGCCGTCCTCGACAAGGCCAAGTCGCAGGGCGTCGCCACCATCGACTACGACCGCCTCACCCTCGGCGGCTCGGCGGAGTACTACGTCAGCTTCGACAACGAGGCCGTCGGCAAGCTCCAGGGCGAGGGTCTGGTCAAGTGCCTGACCGACCAGAAGGCCGAGAAGCCGGTCGTGGCGTACCTGAACGGTTCGCCGACCGACAACAACGCCACCCTGTTCAAGAACGGCTACGACTCGATCCTCAAGCCCAAGTTCGACGCGAACGAGTACGTCAAGGGCCCGGACCAGTCCGTGCCGGACTGGGACAACGCCCAAGCCGCCACGATCTTCGAGCAGATGCTCACCCAGACCGGCGGCAAGATCGACGGTGTGCTGGCCGCCAACGACGGCCTCGGCAACGCCGCCATCTCGGTGCTGAAGAAGAACCGGCTCAACGGCAAGGTCCCGGTGACCGGCCAGGACGCCACCACCCAGGGCCTGCAGAACATCCTCGCCGGCGACCAGTGCATGACCGTCTACAAGGCCGTCAAGCAGGAGGCCGACGCCGCCGCCGAGCTGGCCATCGCGCTGGCCAAGGGCGAGCGCAAGGAGACCGGCCAGACCGTCAAGGACCCGGAGGGCAACCGTGACGTCCCCGCCGTCCTGCTCACCCCGCAGGCGATCTACAAGGACAACGTCAAGGACGTCATCGCCGACGGATTCGTGACCAAGGAAGAGGTCTGCAGCGGCAACTTCGCCGAGCTCTGCACCGAAGCGGGCATCAGCTGACCTCACCCGCCTAGGCGCCGCCGCCCGGCACGGTAACCCCGTGCCGGGCGGCGTGCCGCCGCTGGACGGGCCCCGATCTCCCTCCGCGACAAAGGAGAACCCCGTGTCCGCGACCCCTCTGCTGGAGCTACGCGGGATCGACAAGAGTTTCGGTCCCGTCCAGGTCCTACGCGATGTCGCCTTCGCCGCCTATCCGGGCGAGGTCACCGCGCTGGTCGGTGACAACGGCGCCGGCAAGTCGACCCTGGTCAAGTGCATCAGCGGCATCTACCCGACCGACGCCGGGCAGTTCGTCTTCGACGGCCGGCCGGTGAACATCCACAGCCCACGCGACGCCGCGGCGCTCGGCATCGAGGTCGTCTACCAGGACCTCGCGCTCTGCGACAACCTCGACATCGTGCAGAACATGTTCCTCGGCCGCGAGAAGCGCAGCGGCATCGTGCTCGACGAGCCGACCATGGAACAGATGGCGGCCGAGACCCTCGCCGGGCTGTCCGTACGCACCGTCAAGTCGCTACGCCAGCAGGTCTCCAGCCTCTCCGGCGGCCAGCGTCAGACGGTGGCGATCGCCAAGGCGGTGCTCTGGAACAGCAAGCTGGTGATCCTGGACGAGCCGACCGCCGCGCTCGGCGTCGCGCAGACCGCCCAGGTGCTCGAACTGGTCCGGCGACTGGCCGACAACGGTCTGGCCGTCGTGCTCATCTCGCACAACATGAACGACGTCTTCGCCGTCTCCGACCGGATCGCCGCGCTCTACCTCGGCCAGATGGTCGCCCAGGTGAAGACCACCGACATCACTCACGCGCAGGTGGTCGAGCTGATCACCGCCGGTCGCTCCGGCGGGCTCGGGCTCACCGGCGAACCGGCCACCAACGGCAACGGCGCGGCGCCGGCCGGCAGCACCACGGGAGGCGTCTCATGAGCACCACCGCCGTCAAGCAGGAGGGGCCGGCCGCCGTCGCGTCGACGCCCTCCGTCGGCAGCCACGTCCGCGACTACTGGCGACGGGTACGCGGCGGCGACATCGGCGCCCTGCCCGCCGTCCTCGGCCTGCTCGTCCTCTGCACGGTCTTCTCGATCCTGCGGCCCTCGTTCCTCAGCGCCGGGAACTTCGCCAACCTGTTCACCCAGGGCGCGGCGGTCACCCTGATCGCGATGGGCCTGGTCTTCGTCCTGCTGCTGGGTGAGATCGACCTGTCGGCCGGCTTCGCCAGCGGCGTCTGCGCGGCGGTGCTGGCCAACGTGGTGACCGTCCTCGGATATCCCTGGTACGTCGCGGTGGCCGCCGCCGTGCTCACCGGCATGGTGATCGGTACGATCCTCGGCCTCCTGGTCGCCAAGATCGGCATTCCGTCCTTCGTGGTCACCCTGGCCGGCTTCCTGGCCTTCCAGGGCGTGGTCCTGCTGCTCATGGAGGAAGGCCGCAACATCTCGGTGCGCGACTCGGTGCTGGTGGCGATCGCCAACCGCAACCTGCCGCCGCTGCTCGGCTGGGCGCTCGCCGCCGTGGCCGTCGCCGGGTACGCCGCCGTGCAGCTGCTGCGCTACCGCAACCGCGCCGCGCGGGGCCTGGTCACCGACCCGATGACGGTGGTGCTCGCCCGGATCGGCGGGCTGGCGGTCATCCTCGGTCTGGCGGTCTACATGCTCAACCTGGAGCGCAGCCGCAACGTGCTGATCAGCTCGCTCAAGGGCGTGCCGATCGTGGTGCCGATCATCGCCGTGCTGCTCATCATCGGAACCTTCGTACTGCACCGCACCAGCTACGGCCGGCACATCTACGCGGTCGGCGGCAACAAGGAAGCCGCCCGCCGGGCCGGCATCAACGTGGACCGGATCCGCATCTCGGTCTTCGTCATCTGCTCCACCATGGCCGCGATCGGCGGCATCGTGGCCGCCAGCCGGGCCAACTCGGTCGACCCGAACACCGGCGGCAGCAACGTGCTGCTCTACGCCGTGGGCGCGGCGGTGATCGGTGGTACCAGCCTCTTCGGCGGCAAGGGCCGGGTGCTGGACGCGGTGCTCGGCGGCGCGGTGGTCGCGGTGATCGACAACGGCATGGGCCTGATGGGCTACAGCTCGGGCGTCAAGTACGTGGTCACCGGCGTGGTCCTGCTCCTGGCGGCCAGCGTCGACGCGCTGTCGCGCCGGCGAGCCGCCGCCAGCGGTAGTCGCTGATCCGCTGCACCGAAGGTAGTCACAACCGATGCGCGTGGGACCGAGCCAGGACGAGATTCGTCGACAGAATCTTGGTGCCCTGCTGCGCTACGTGCACGTGCACGGTGCCACCACACGGGCGGAACTGACCACCGCGCTGGGGTTGAACCGGAGCACCATCGGCGCGCTCACCGCCGACCTCGCCGCGGCCGGCCTGGTGACTGAGGGGGCGCCGAAGGAAACCGGCCGGGCCGGACGACCGTCGCTGGTCGTCCGGCCCGAGTCGGACCGGATCTTCGCGTACGCGTACAGCATCGAGGTGGACCGGCTGCGGGCCGCGCGGGTCGGGCTCGGCGGCGCGGTGATCGACCGCCGGGAGCTGGACCGCCCCCGCGGCCTCACCGCCGCCGAGGCCGCACCGCTGCTGGCCGGTGCCGTCAAGGAGATGCGGCAGGCGCTGCCGGAGGACGCCGTCTGCGTCGGTGCCGGCGTGGCGGTCTGCGGGATGGTCCGCCGCGACGACGGGCTGGTCCGGCTCGGTCCCACCACCGGTTGGGTGGACGAACCGATCGGCACCGCGCTCGGTACGGAACTCGGGGTCGACGTGCCGGTCACGGTCGGGAACGTGGCCGACGTGGCCGCCTTCGCCGAGCACGCCCGGGGCGCGGCGGCCGGCTGCGACAACGTCATCTACCTGTACGGCGACGTCGGCGTCGGCGCCGGGATCATCGCCGCCGGTCGGCGGCTGACCGGGCACGGCGGCTACAGCGGCGAGGTCGGGCACATGGTGGTGGTCCGCGACGGGGCCCGCTGCGAGTGCGGCAACCGTGGATGCTGGGAGACCGAGATCGGCGAGCACGGGCTGCTCCGGGCCGCCGGCCGTTCCGACGCCCGGGGCCGGGAGGCGATGCTCGCGGTCTTCGACGCCGCCGACCGCGGGGACGCCCAGGCCCAGATCGCGGTACGCCAGGCCGGTGACTGGCTCGGCTTCGGCGTCGCCAACCTGGTGAACATCTTCAACCCGGAGATGGTCATCTTCGGCGGCACCATGCGCGACCTCTACCTGGCCGCCGCCGCCCAGGTGCGCAGCCGGCTGAACTCCAACGGGCTGCCGGCCTGCCTGGAGCACGTCCGGCTGCGTACGCCGAAGCTCGGCGAGGACGCTCCCCTGGTCGGCGCGGCCGAACTCGCCTTCGACCGGCTGCTCGCCGATCCGCTCGACGTCAGCTGACCTCCAGTTCCAGATTTCGCGAACCGGTTTCGCCATCCGCTGAACTGATCGGCCGCACAATCCGTACCAGGTTGCGGACGGCCGACGGGTGCGGACGTCCGACGCTCAACGATCGGTTCTCGTCCGAGGAGGCGCCGCAGACATGGCACCGCTGGATTCCGCTCGTCGCCGGCAGGGCAACCGGTCCCGTCGCTTGGCGGTGCTGCTCACCACGATCGTCGCAGCTCTCGTCGTCCTGCCCGGCGTGGCGTTGGCCGCGCCCGCCGCCCAGCAACTCGCCGCCGCCGACCAGGCCCTGCTCGACGGCGTGCGGCTGGCCGGTCTGTGGGAGATGCCGGCCGGGCAGATGGCCGCCGAGAAGGGTCAGTCCCGGGTGGTCCGCGAGGTCGGCGCCGAGATCGCCCGGCAGCACGAGGAGCTTGACCGGATCACCGTCGAGGCGGCCAACAAGCTGGGTGCGGTCATCCCCAACGCGCCGACCGCCGAGCAGCAGGGCTGGCTCACCGAGATGAAGGACGCCCGGGGCGCCCGCTTCGACCAGATCTTCGTCACCCGGCTCCGGGTCGCCCACGGCAAGATCTTCCCGGTCATCGGCGCGGTGCGGGCCAGTACCCGCAACGAGGTGATCCGGGACCTGGCCAACTCGGCCAACACGTTCGTCGGCGACCACATGCGGATGCTGGAGAGCACCGGCCTGGTCCGCTACGCCGAGCTGCCGCCCGCCGCGCTGCCGGCACCGGGCAACGACGGACTGCTCGCCGCCGCGCAGGCCAACACCGGCCCGCAGATCGGCGTCAGCAACACGCTCATCTGGGCGATCTTCCTCGGCGCCCTGGGTACCGGCGGCTTCCTCACGTACCGCATGTTCCGTCGTAGCTGACCGCCACCGCGCCGATCGATGACCGCCCGCACCCGAGCCGCTGCCCTGCTCGGGCTGGTGCTCACCGCGCTGTGCGCCGCCCTGGGCCCCGCCGGGCCAGCGGCGGCGCACGCCGTGGTGGTCGCCACCACCCCGCAGCGCGACGAGGTGCTCGGGTACGCGCCGCGCGAGGTGCTGGTGACCTTCAGCGAGACCATCGCCGTGGTTCCCGGCCGGGTGCAGGTCCTCGCCCCCGACGGCAAGCGGATCAACGTCGGCGAGCCCGAGGTCCGGGACCGGACCGTCCGGATCACGCTGCGGCCCTCGGACCGTCCGCTCGGCACCTACCTGGTCAGCTACCGGGTCATCTCGGCGGACAGTCACCCGGTGGCGGGCAGCTTCACCTTCGCCGCCGGAGCACCGTCGGCGACCCCGCCGGAGCCGGCCCTGGCGGAGTCCGAGTCGCCGGCCGGGGTGCTGGTCCCGGCCGCGAAGTACCTCGGATACCTGGGGCTGCTCCTGGCGGTCGGCCCGCCACTGCTCGCGGCCACCATGTGGCCCCGCCGCCGCTCCCGTCGAGGCGCCACGGCCACCGCGCTGGTCGGGCTCGGTCTGATCGCCGCCGGCACCGTCGGCACCTGGGTCGGGCAGGCCGCCCAGGTGGTGGGTGCGCCGGTCGGGCAGCTCTCCCCGGCCGACCTGCGGGCCGTCGCCGACAGCGACGTCGGAGTGGTGCTGGCCGTACGGCTCGCGCTGGTGGGGCTGGCCGCGATCCTGCTGCCGGCGGTGCTGCGGGGCGCTGTCGACCGATCGCCGGCCGGTCCCGGCGTCGCCGGGCGGGTACGCGGTTGGGCACTGGCGGCCGTCGGCCTGGCCGGGTTCGTCACCTGGCCGCTGGCCGGGCATCCGGTCGCCTCGCCGCTGCCGCCGGTGAGCATCGCCCTGGGCACCCTGCACGTCGCCGGGGTGAGCGCCTGGTTGGGTGGACTGTTCGCGCTCACCGTGTTCCTGCTCCGGGGCACCCACCGGCGGGTGCTCGCCCGGATCCTGCCGGCCTGGTCCCGGCTGGCCACCCTCGCGGTGGCCTGGCTGGTCGCCGCCGGCCTCGGTCAGGCCGTGATCGAACTCGGCCGGCCCGCCGCCCTGTGGGGCAGCGCGTACGGTCGTCTGCTGCTGGCCAAGGCGGCGCTGCTGGCCGGGGTGCTGGCGGTGGCGGCCGGGCAACGCCGACTGGTCAGGCGACGGGTCGCGGCGGACCGGCCCCGGTGGGTCGCCCGGGCGGCCGGCGTGGAACTCGCCGTGACGGCGGTGGTGCTGGCCCTGACGGCGGTGCTGGTGCAGACCCCGCCCGGCCGGTCCGTCGGCACCGCCGCCGACGGGGTGAGCCGGGAGGGCGTCGCGCAGTCGCTCACCACCGACCTGTTCACCCTGCAGTTCGACATCTACCCGGCGGTCGCCGGCACCACGAACAGCCTGCACGCCTACGTCTACACCCCGCAGGCGAAGGAGTTGCCGGTGGCGGAGTGGACGGTCACCGCCGCCCTGCCGGAGGCCGGCATCGAGCCGATCACCGTCGACGTCTTCGCGCTGGAGCCGCACCACGGCAGCGCCGAGATCCACTTCCCGGTCGCCGGTGACTGGACGTTGCGGGTCAGCGCCCGGACCAGTGAGATCGACCGTTCCACCGCCACCACCACCGTGACGATCCGCTGACCCGACCTGGGTGACGCCTCAGCGGTCGACCTGGGTGAAGTCCCAGGAATGCGGCTGTCGGGCGAGCAGCATGACCGGCGGGTCGGGCAGCGGCCGAGGGCTGCTGCGCCACTTGGAGATCACCACGACCCGGTGGTCGGTGGAGGAGAAGACCTCGCTGGCCACGTGCAGCGGGTCGTGTTCGAACTCCGGCAGCGCGCTGTCGCAGACCCAGGTGATCAGGTCGGCGAGCGCGTACGGCTCCGCCCGCGCCTCCCACATCCGTACGATCACGTCGCCGTCCCCCTCAGACGCTGACCGTGGTCAGCGGCATGGCCGAATCCGCGGGCAGGTCGAGCCGGCTCGGCGCGACACCCGAGGCGACCAGGTGCGAACCGAGGGCCGCCACCATCGCGCCGTTGTCGGTGCACAGGCCGGGCCGGGGCACCCGGACCCGGATGCCGTGCCGGGCGGCCCGCTGCTCGGCCATCGCCCGCAACCGCGAGTTGGCCGCCACTCCCCCGCCGATCACCAGGGTCCGCACACCCTGGCCACGGCAGGCGTCCAGCGCCTTGTTGACGAGTACGTCGCAGACCGCCTCCTGAAAGGACGCGGCGACGTCCGGGACCGGGACCGGCTCGCCGGCCCGCTGGCGCGCCTCCACCCACCGGGCCACCGCGGTCTTCAACCCGGAGAAGGAGAAGTCGTGGCGGTGCGCGACGAGATCCTTGGCGGCGGTCAGGCCACGCGGGAAGGCGATCGCCGCCGGGTCGCCGGTCCGGGCCTCCCGGTCGATGTATGGTCCACCGGGGAAGGGCAGGCCGAGCAGCCGGGCCACCTTGTCGAACGCCTCGCCGGCCGCGTCGTCGATGGTGGCGCCCAGCGGGGTGACGCCCCCGGCCAGGTCGTCGACCAACAGCAGCGACGAGTGGCCGCCGGAGACCAGCAGCGCGATCGCCGGCTCGGGCAGCGGGCCGTGCTCCAGTGTGTCCACCGCGACGTGCGCGGCGAGATGGTTGACCCCGTAGACCGGCTTCTCGGCGGCGACCGCGTACCCCTTGGCGGCGGCCACCCCGACCAGCAGCGCGCCGGCCAGGCCCGGCCCGGCGGTGACCGCGATCGCGTCCACGTCGGCGAGCGTCACGCCCGCCTCGGTCAACGCCCGCCGCATCGTCGGCACGATGGCCTCCAGGTGCGCCCGGCTGGCCACCTCCGGGACGACCCCACCGAACCGGGCGTGCTGGTCCACGCTGGACGCGAGCGCGTCCGCGAGCAGGGTGTGCCCGCGCACGACACCGACGCCGGTCTCGTCGCACGAGGTCTCGATGCCGAGGATCAGTGGTTCGTCAGCCATGGCAGGTCTCAGTCCTGGGTGCGCTGCATCACCAGCGCGTCGGTGTTGCTCGGTTGGTAGTAGCCGCGCCGCACGCCGATCGGCTCGAAACCGTACGTCGCGTAGAGCCGCTGGGCCGGCGCGTTGTCGGCGGCGACCTCCAGCAGCACGGCGCGTACCCGGAGCCGGGTGGTCTCGGCGAGCAGCGCCTCCAGCAGCAGTCGGCCGATCCCCCGGCGCTGGACGTTCCGCCGGACCGCGATGTTCTGCACCCATGCCTCGTCGGGCGGGGCGACCGCGAGCCCGGCGTAACCGAGCACCGCGCCCTCGCCGTCGGTCGCGACCCGGTAGAAATGCCCGTGGGCCAACTCGTTCCAGAACATCGGCGCCGACCACTGCTCGGCGCCGAAGAGGTCCGCCTCGATCGGCAACACCTCGTCGATGTGCCACCAGCGGAACCGGCCGAGGCGCACCTCGCTCACCACACGACCGCTCTGCCCGCGGCTCACGGCAGGACCGGTTTGCGCGCGGTCGCCGCCACCGCGTCCGGGCGACGCAGGTAGAGCGGCGTCAACGGATCACCGGGCGCGCCGGTGCGGATCCGCTCGGCGGCCAGGGTGGCCAGCGCGGTCGCGTCCGGGTAGCGCGGCTCGGGTCGCAGCGGCAACCCGAGGGCATCGGCGTACCGGTGTGCGCCATCGCCGACCACGACGGTGACGGCCAACGCGCGGGCCCGCTCGGCGGCCACCGCGGGCGCGCCGACCTCCGGCCCGACCAGGCGCTGGCCGGCGCCGTCGTAGACCGCCCAGTAGATTTCCCGGCGCCGCGCGTCGCTCGCCGCCAGCACCGGCTCACCGGCCGCCGCCGGGTGGCCGATCGCGTCCAGCGAGCAGACACCGTACGCGGGGATGTCGAGCACCTGGGACATGGTGGCGGCGGTGACCAGCCCCACCCGCAGCCCGGTGAACGGCCCCGGGCCGACCCCGGCGACGATCGCGTGCAGGTCGGCCGGCCGGGCGGCGACGTCGGCGAGCACCGCGTCGACCTGCGGGGCGAGCAGTTCGCCGTGCGCCCGAGCGTCGACGGTGCACCGGTGCGCCCGGGGCGTGACGCCACTCGCGGTGACCTCGACGAGCGCCGCGGTCACCGCCGGGGTCGAGCTGTCCACCACCAGTACGAGCACAATGACCCAGCCTAGCCGTATTGCCTCCGGCCCTTGGACGCCCGCCCGCCATCGCCGCCGGATCGTAGCGCTCGCGCGCACTGCTGCGGTTCTCAAGGAGGCACGGGGCCAGGCGCGTCAGCGCCTGGCCCCGCGGCGACCGATCAGTTGCGTCGGCTCCACTGCTGGTTTGCTCCACCCCAGCAGCTGTACAGCTGAATCGCCGCCCCGTTACCGGTGCCACCGGCGTCGAGGCACAACCCGGACTGCACTCCGGTGATCGTGCCGTTCGAGTTGATGTTCCACTGCTGGTTCGCGCCGCTGTGGCAGTCGTACAACTGGATCCGGGTGCCGTTGCTCGTGCTGGAGTTCGGCACGTCCAGGCACTTGCCGTTCACCGTCAGCTGCCTGCCCGAGGTGTGGGTGAACCGCTGGTTCGAGCCACCGTGGCAGTCGTACAACTGGATCTGGGTGCCGTTGCTCGTGCTGGAGTTCGGCACGTCCAGGCACCGGCCGGACTGCTGACCGACGATCATCTGGCCGGACCCGCCACCGGGCGGCGGGTTGCTCGGCGGCGGGTTGCTCGGCGGCGGGTTCGAGCCCCCGCCTTCGGAGAGGGTGATGTCCGAACTGCCCTGGCTCTGGTAACCCTCGGTGGCCATGATCTGGTAGTAGTGGTTGCCCAGGTTCAGGCCGACGCGGGCCCAGGCGTCGAAGTGGTTGGCGGTGGTGATGGTCCCGCTGCTGCGCTTCTGCTGCCGGACACTCCAGTACTGGTAGAACGTCTGGGTGCCGTCGATCGACGGGGCGTTGACCCGCTGGCTGCGCAGGATGTCGTAGGTGCCCCCGTCGGTGGTGACGCTGCCCAGCCGGGTCGCGCCGCTGCTCGGGTTGTAGCTACCGAAGTTCTCGACGATGTAGTACTCGACCAGCGGACTGCGGGTCCAGCCGTACAACGCGAGGTAGCTGTTGTTGTTACCCGGGTTGTAACTGCCCGAGTAGCTGATCGTACGGCGGGTGCCCGGGTTCCAACCCTTGCCACCGACCCAGTTGTTGGTGCTCCTGCTCCACGAACTGGAGTAGCGGCCGTTCTCGCGCAACACCATGCAGGCGTCGCCGCTGTCCTTCCAGAACGAGAAGAAGAACCCGTTGTGGGTACCTTCCGTGTTCGAGCAGACCTGCCGGTCGGCCTCGGCCTGGGCGGGGCTGGCCGAGATCGCGACGGTGCCGGTGGTGGCCAACACCGCGGCGAAGGCGGCGGCAGCCAGCATTCTGACGCGGCCGCGTCGGTGACTCTTACGGTGTGTGGGGACTTCGTTCATGGTGGTGGGCTTCTCCTTGCGAGAGGCGGCGTGACGTAATCGGCGGGGTGCGTGTGGTAGAGGGACGGTCACCACGCGTCGAGGCCGCGCCATGTTGTACGAATTGCCGGACTGTCGGTTGTGGGTGCTCCACTGCTGCCTTACGTTGCCGCTGACCCCCAGACTTGAAGATGTAAGCCAGCATCTATGTTTCCGATATCGTTATCCAACGACCGACGTCAGTCAAGAAGTGTCGTCCGACCGGCTCCACGACCAACCAGGCGGATGCCGCCATCTGGTACGTACGGGCGACGTGGCGGCAGGAGCACACGGCTCAGCCGGCCGAGCGCTCCCAGTCGATGGTGGGCAGGCCGGCGTCGGCGAGCGCCTTGTTGGCGGCGCTGAACGGGCGGCTGCCGAGGAAACCGCGGGGATTCATCGGGCTGGGGTGCCCGGCCTCCAGGACCACGTGCCGCGGGTTGCCGACCAGCGCCGCCTTCTTGCGGGCGTACCCGCCCCAGAGCAGGAACACCACCCGCGACTCCAGGGTGTCGAGTGCCCGGATGGTCGCGTCGGTGAACTCCTCCCAGCCCCGGTTGGCGTGTGACCCGGGCGTGCCCTGGCGCACGGTCAGCACCGAGTTGAGCAGCAGCACACCCTGCGCCGCCCAGCCGTCGAGGGTGCCGCTGCGCGGCTTCGGCACACCCAGATCCTCGCCCAGCTCCTTGAAGACGTTGCGCAGCGACGGCGGCACCGACACACCCTCGCGCACGCTGAAACTGAGCCCGTGGGCCTGGCCGGCGCGGTGGTAGGGGTCCTGCCCGAGGATCAGCACCCGGCAGGCCGACGGCGGGCAGAGCCGATAGGCCGAGAACAGATCCGCCACCGGCGGGAAGACCGGGCCGGCGGCGTACTCCGCGGCGACGAACTCACTCAGCGCGGACATCCGCGCCGGGTCGAGATGAGGCGTCAGCACCGCCCGCCACTCGTCGGGCAGCAGCGCCAGCAGGTCGAGAGCGGGGGTGTCGTCGGGCATCGGCAACCTCTCACCGGTCGGAACGTCTGCGGGCACTGTAGGCACCGGGTACGACAGCGCTCAGCCCAGGGCGGACAGGCGCTCCGCCCAGTCGCCGCCGACCGGCTCCAGCTCCGCCGTGCGGGTGTCGTCGTCGTGCCGGTGCAGGCGGATCCGCAGATGAGCGGCGGCCAGTTGCTCGACCAGGCCCTCGCCCCACTCGACCACGGTCACCGACTCGTCGACGGAGGCGTCCAGGTCGAGGTCGTCGATCTCGGCCCGGGGATCGCCCGCGTCACCCAACCGGTACGCGTCGGCGTGCACCAGCGCCACACCCCGCCCGCTCGCCGGGTCCGGGCGGTGCACCCGGGCGATCACGAAGGTCGGTGAGGTGATGTCACCGAGCACCCCGAGGCCGGCGCCGATTCCCCGGGTCAGCGCGGTCTTGCCGGCGCCCAACGGGCCGGTGAGCAGCACCAGGTCACCGGGGCGCAGCAACCCGGCCAGCCGTTGCCCGAAGGCGTACGTGTCCGCGACCGTCGGCAGCACGAACCCGGTCACGGGCCGTCCCGCCCGCAGCTGTCGAGGAAACGGAGCAACGCGGCGTTCACCTCGTCGGCGTGCTCCAGCATCACCACGTGACCGCTGTCGGGGATCCTGACGAACTCGGCGTGCGGCAGCCGCCGGACGATCTCCTCAGAGTGGGTCAGCGGTGTGATCATGTCCTTGTCTCCGACGATCACCAGCACCGGCGTGCCGGCCAGCGCGGCCAGCGCCGGGAACCGGGAGTGGGTCGCCAGGGTACGCAGGTAGCGGGTCACCGTGTCGGCGGAGGTACGGGAGTTCATCTCCTCCACGTACGACACCAGCGCCGGGCTGGGCGACCGGGTGCCGAAGCCGTACCTGCGGGTCAGCAACCAGGCCACGTTCGTGGTCGAGCGGCGGGCCCGGTCGATGACCGCCCCGCCGTACCGGGTGACGTTGCCCGCCATGTAGAGCACCGGCGCACCCACCCGGCCCAGCAGGGCGGGCGCGACCAGCTTCGTTTCGGCCAGCAGCCCGCCCGAGGTGGCCATCAGCACGGTACCCACCACCCGGTCGCCGAACATCTCCGGATACAGCTCGGCCAGGGCCATGATGGTCATGCCACCCATCGAGTGGCCGACGAGCACCAGGGGCCCCTCCGGAGCCGCCTCGTCGATCACCCGGCGCAGCGTACGGCCGAGCGCGGTCAGGTCGTACTCGCCGCTCTCCAGTCGCCCCGACCGGCCGTGCCCCGGCTGGTCGTACGCGACGATCCGGTGCTCGCCCCGCTCGGCGAGCAGCTTGCGTTGGAAGTGGAAGGTGCCCATGTCCAGGCAGAAGCCGTGCACCAGCAGCACGGTCGGGTTGCCGTCGACCGGCCGGGTCGGCTCGACCACCTCGACGTGGATGTCGGTGCCGTCGGGCATCTCCAGCCGGTACGCCTCGTCGTACCGCTGGTCACCGAAGACCTCGTCGGCGTACGCGTCGGTGGGGTCCGCCTTCAACCGACGGACCAGGGCGCGTTCCGTGGCGACCCCGGCGGCCAGCCCGGCCGCGGCCACCCCCAGCGCCGCACCGACCAGACCGGCGGCCTTCCCGGCGGTGGTCCGGGGGCGTGGGATGCGCAGACCGGTCATGTCCGATCGCCGTCGTAGACGCGCGGGACCCGGGTGCTGCCGAACCGGGTGACGATCTCGTAGTTGATGGTGCCGACCGCCTCGGCCCAGTCGTCGGCCGTGGGCGCTCCCTCGGCCCCGTCACCGAACAGGATCGCCACGTCGCCGGCGGCCACCGGATCGTCGCCGCAGTCGAGCACGAACTGGTCCATGCAGACCCGGCCGGAGATGGTCCGCCGGGCGCCGGCGAGCTGCACCGGGCCACGGTTCGAGGCGTGCCGGGGCACCCCGTCGGCGTAGCCGAGCGGCACCACGGCGAGGTTCGCCTCGCGTTCGGTCGTGTAGGTGTGGCCGTAGGAGACGCCCGCACCGGCCGGCACCCGCTTGGTCAGCATCACCCGCGCACGGGCGGTCATCGCCGGCCGCAACCCGTACGTCTCGCCCGCCACCGGGGAGAGGCCGTAGACGGACAGCCCCGGACGGACCAGGTCGAAGTGGGTGTCCGGCCGGGTCAGCGTGGCCGCCGAGTTGGCCAGGTGCCGGTAGCGCGGGCGTAGCCCGGCCCGCTCGACCATGGCCAGGCCCTCGTGGAAGACCGCCAACTGCCGGTCGGTGGTCGGGTGACCGGGCAGGTCGGCGTAGACGAAGTGGCTCCACACCCCGACCACCTCGACCAGCCCGTCGGCCTGTGCCTTGGCGGCGGCGTCGAGCAGGGCCGGCCAGTCGGCGACCGTCGCACCACCCCGGGACAGGCCAGTGTCGATCTTCAGGTGCAGTCGGGCGGGCCGCCCGACCGTCCGGCTCGCCTCCCGCATCTCGTCGAGCTGCGACAGGCTCGCCACGCCCAGGTCGACGCCGGCGGTCACGCCGGTGTGCAGGGGCAGCCCGGGGGCGAGCAGCCAGGCCAGCACCGGGGCGTCGATGCCGGCGGCGCGCAGCGTCAGCGCCTCGTCCAGGGTGCAGACGCCGAGCCAGTCCGCTCCCGCGTCGAGTGCGGCCCGGGCCGCCGGGACCATGCCGTGGCCGTAGCCGTCGCCCTTGACCACCGCCATCAGTTCCGCGCTGGTGCCGGCGCGGAGCCGGTCCACGTTCTCCCGGATCGCATCAAGGTCGACACGTACCTCGGCCTGCCACATGCCCCCACCCTACTTTCCGCGCTGATCACCACGGCGGGGACTCAGGGCAGCCGCGCCACCACCGGACGCAGCGCGACGGCGACGTCCGGCGCGGTCACCGGGCCACCGCGGGCCGCTTCCCGGCCGGCCAGCCCGTGCAGGTACGCCGCTGCCGCCGCGGCCCGCTCGGCCGGCAACCCCGACGCGAGCAACGAGCCGAGCAGTCCGGCCAACACGTCGCCGGTGCCTCCGGTGGCCAGCGCGGGGGTGCCGGTCGGATTGACGTACGCCCGCCCGTCCGGCGTACCGACCACCGTGCGGTCCCCCTTGAGCAGCACCACCGCGTTCATCCAGGCGGCCAGTCGAAGCGTGGCGGCGACCCGGTCGGCACCCGGCTCCTCCCCGCAGAGCCGGGTGAACTCCCGGTCGTGCGGCGTGACCACGATCGGCGCGTCCCGTCGCCGGAGCTGCTCCGCCAGGGAGCCGTCGACGAGCAGGGTCAGCGCGTCGGCGTCCAGCACCACCGGCACCGGGGCGGCGAGCACGGTCCGCAGCTCGGTCGCCGCCCGCTCGTCGGTGCCGAGTCCCGACCCGCACACCCAGGCCTGCACCCGGCCGGCGTCGGCGACCCGGCCGGTGGCGATCACCGAGGGATGCTCGCGGACCACCTCCTCCCGGGCACCCCCGGCGTAGCGGACCAGGCCGGTCGGACCGGCGAGTGCCCCGCCGACGGAGAGCACCGCCGCGCCCGGGTACGTCGCCGAGCCGGTGGCCACCCCGACCACACCCCGGGTGTACTTCTCCGAGGCGGGTCCGAGCCGCGGGTACCAGTCGGCCACGTCCGACCATTCCAGGACCTGCCACGCGGGGCTGCCACGCAACCACGGCGTCAAGCCGATGTCGACGAGGTCCACCTCGCCCGCCAGCGCGGCGGCGGGTCCGACCGCCAGGGCCGGCTTCAGGGCTCCGAAGGCCACCGTCACGTCGGCGCGCACCGCGTTCGGACGGCCGGACGGCGTCAACGGCACCGCCCCGGTGTCCACCGCGACACCGCTCGGCACATCCACCGCCACCACCGTCGCCCGCTCGCCGTCCCGCCCCCGGTGCCGCAGCAGGCTCGCCGCCAACTGCTCGGCGGTCTCCCGCAGGCCACCGCGACCGCCGATGCCGACGATCCCGTCGAGCACCACGTCCACCACGGCCGGCGGTCGCGACACGACCCGTCCCCCGGCGGCACGCAGCGCGGCCAGCCCTTCGGCGTGCACCCGATCCGGGTTGAGCGGCAACGCCGACACGGCGGCACCGCGCCGGGCCAGCCGGGCACCGGCGTACAGCGCGTCGCCGCCGTTGTCACCGGAGCCGACGAGCAGCAGCACCGGCGCGGCGTACACCCCGCCCCGCCCGGCGAGCAGCAACGCGCAGCGGCGGGCCAGCCCGGCGGCGGCGCGTTGCATGAGCGTGCCGGGCGGCACGGTGGCCATCAGGGCGGCCTCCGCCGCGCGTACGTCCGCCACCCGCCAGACCGGTCTCATTCCGCACCCCGTTTCCCGATCACCCGGCCAACCCTACCGGCGCGGCGGCCGCAAGATAGCCGTCGGCAGCGCCCGCGGCAACGCCTGTGGACGAACCAGGGGTACGCCGGCCGCCGGCTGTCCACAGGGCACGACCGTCGACACCGTCACCGCCTAGCGTCGTCGGCGTCGTGTCGACGCCAGGTGGGAGGAACGATGGCCGAGGAGACGTTGGCCGTCCGGCCGGAACTGCTGCACCGGGTGGGTCGGTCGCTGGGTGACACCAGCTACCGGCTGGCGCACGGGATGTCCGGTGGGCGAGGGCTGAGCGCGCCGGCCCGGGAATGGTCGACGGCGCGGGCGCTCGCCGGCCTGGAGTCGGCCGTGCACACCTGGTCCGGTCGGCTCGCCGCCCGGATCGCCGAGACCGGCGACGCGGTGCGCGCCGCCGCCGGGGCGTACGAGTCGGTGGACGCCAGGGCCGCCGCCCGGCTCTCCGTCCTGCCCCGATGAGCGCACCCGGGCCGGTTGTCGGCTACGCCCAGCTCTCCACGGTCGATCCGGCCGCGTGGCGGGCCACCGGATCGAGCTGGGCCGGCCTGGCCGGCGTGGCCGGTCGGCGGGCCGGCGAACTCACCGACAGCGGCACCGCCCTGCGCACCGGCTGGTCCGGCAGTGCCGCCGGGTCGGCCGGTGCTCGGCTGACCGGGCTGCGCGAGGAACTGGTCGCACTGGTTCCGGCCGCGATCGAGACCGATCAGGTGCTGGCCGAGTTCGCCGCGCGGTTGGTGGCTGCCCGGGCCCGGCTGACGGCGGCCGTCACGTTGGCCGCCACCACCGGTGTGCTCATCGACCGGCGGGGCGGCGTACGCGCCGATCCCGCCCGGGTGGCGTCCGCCGGCACCGGCCCGGCGGTGGCGCAGGTGGCCTCGGCCCTGCGGGACGCCCTCGACCTGGCCGCCACGGCCGACGGGGAGGCCACGACGCGCCTCGCCCGGCTGACCGAGGCCGCCGGCGCCGGCTGGACGGCCCGGCCACCGTCGTACCGGCCGCCCCCGGACGCCGAGCCCGGTGCGGTGCGGCGCTGGTGGGCCGGGCTCACCCCGGCCGAGCGGCGCTGGTTGGTGGTGCACGAGCCGGAGCTGACCGGGCGGCTCGACGGGGTGCCGGCCGAGGCCCGTGACCAGGCCAACCGGCTGCTGCTCACAGCCCGGCGCGCGACCCTCGTCGAACGGTGGGAGCAGTTGCTGGCCCGGGTGCCCCGGGGCCCGTTGGAGGCGGCCGGGCTGCGTGGTGTCGAGGCCGCGCTGTCCGGGCTGGACGCACTCGTCGCCCGGCTGGAGTCGACCCAGCAGCCGCGGGCGTACCTGCTGGGTCTGGACGTCAGCGGCGAGGGACGGGCGGTGGTGGCGCTGGGCAACCCGGACCGGGCCACCGACGTGCTCACCTATGTACCCGGGATGACCGCCGGGCTCGACGACGCCACCGGCGAGTTGGGCCGGGCGGCGCGGGTGCTGGCCCGTGGCGCCGAACTCGCCCCGGAGACGCAGACCTCGGCGGTGCTCTGGTTGGGTTACGACGCCCCGGATTTCCTGCACGAGGCGGCCTGGGACGGGCAGGCCCGCGCGGCCGGGGAGGCACTGCACCGGTTCCAGGACGGTCTGCGGGCCACCCACGACGGCCCGCCGGCCCGGCAGACCGTGCTCGGGCACAGCTACGGTTCGTTGGTGGTGGGCACCGCCGCCCGCGACCACGGCCTCGCCGCGGACGCGTTGGTCTTCGTCGGCTCACCCGGGGTCGGCGTGACGCACGCGGCCGAGCTGGGCGTGCCGACCGGGCAGGTGTGGGCCAGCACCGCACCGGACGACGTGATCCGGCTGACCCGCCCGCCGGACCAGCTCGCCCTGCGGGCCGCGCTCAGCTCCTCCCCGGTCGGCATGATCGCCGGCTGGCTGGCCGGGCCGAGCGACGAACGGTGGTTCGGCCGCGATCCGGCCGAGCCGGGCTTCGGCGGTCGGACGTTCCCCAGCGGCCGGTACGGCCACACCGGCTACTGGCATCCGGACAATCCGGCGCTGGACGGCATGGCCCGGGTCATGCTGGGGCGCTGAGACCGGTACCGGCGGCCGGGGGGCCGCCGGTGACCGGTCGCCGCCTACTCCACGGTGACGGACTTGGCGAGGTTGCGGGGTTGGTCGACGTCGTGTCCCCGGGCGGCGGCGATCTCGGCCGCGAACACCTGCAACGGCACGGTGGTCACCAGCGGCGCGAGCAGCGTCGGGGTACGCGGCACGTGGATCAGGTGATCGGCGTAGCGGACCACCGACTCGTCGCCCTCCTCGGCGATGACGATGGTGCGGGCGCCCCGCGCGCGTACCTCCTGGATGTTGGAGACGACCTTGTCGTGCAGCATGCCCCGACCCACCGGAGAGGGAACGATGCAGATCACCGGGGTGCCCTCGTCGATGAGCGAGATCGGGCCGTGCTTCAGCTCACCGGCGGCGAAGCCCTCGGCGTGCATGTACGCCAGTTCCTTGAGCTTCAGCGCGCCCTCCAGCGCCACCGGGTAGCCGACGTGCCGGCCGATGAACAGCACCGTCGACTCGGCACGCAGCTCGCGGGCCAGCTCGCGGACCGGCTCGATCCGCCCGAGCAGCTCGCGCAGCTTGTCCGGCACCTGGTGGAGCTGGTCGACCACGGCCGCCACCTCGTCGGCGTACTTGACCCCGCGCACCTGGGCCAGGTGCAGCCCGATCAGGTAGCAGGCGATGACCTGGGTGAGGAACGCCTTGGTGGAGGCGACGGCGATCTCCGGCCCGCCGTGGGTGTAGAGCACCGCGTCGGACTCCCGGGGGATGGTGGAGCCGTTGGTGTTGCAGATGGCCAGCACCCGGGCCTTCTGCTCCTTGGCGTGCCGCAGCGCCATCAGGGTGTCCATGGTCTCGCCGGACTGCGAGATCACCACGATCAGGGTGGACCGGTCCAGCACCGGGTCGCGGTAGCGGAACTCGCTGGCCAGCTCCACCTCGCAGGGAATCCGGGTCCAGTGCTCGATGGCGTACTTGGCCACCATGCCGGCGTGGTAGGAGGTGCCGCAGGCGACGATGAAGATCTTGTCGACGTCCCGCAGGTCCTGGTCGCTGAGCCGGACCTCGTCGAGCATGATCTCGCCGGTCTCGGTCAACCGTCCGAGCAGCGTGTCGGCGACCGCCTGCGGTTGCTCCTCGATCTCCTTGAGCATGAACCAGTCGTAGCCGCCCTTCTCGGCGGCCGAGGAGTCCCAGTCGATGTGGAAGTCCTTGCCGCTGGCCGGCTGCCCCTCGAAGTCGGTGATCTCGATGCTCTCGGCCGTGATCAGCACGATCTGGTCCTGGCCCAGCTCGACCGCGTCCCTGGTGTGCTCGATGAACGCCGCGACGTCACTGGCGAGGTAGTTCTCCCCGTCGCCCCGCCCGACGACAAGTGGTGAGTTGCGGCGGGCACCGACCACCGCGCCGGGGATCGCCGAGTCGACGGCGAGCAGCGTGAAGGCACCCTCCAGCCGCTGGCAGACCACCCGCATCGCGGCGGTCAACAGCTGGGGCCCGTCCGGCTGACCCGCCGCACGCAGGTCGGTCAGGGCGGCGGAGAGCAGGTGCGCGGCGCACTCGGTGTCGGTGTCGCTGGTGAAGCTGACACCCTCGTCCTCCAGCTCGGCACGGAGCTTGGCGAAGTTCTCGATGATGCCGTTGTGGATCACCGCGACCCGCCCGTCGGGTGACAGGTGCGGATGGGCGTTGCGGTCGGTGGGGCCGCCGTGGGTGGCCCACCGGGTGTGTCCGATGCCGGTGGTGCCGTCGCCGATGCCGATCGGGCTCGCTCCGCAGCCGGCCGGGTCCTCGGCCGCCCGCTCGGAGAGCACCTTCTCCAGGTTCGCCAGCTTGCCGGCCTTCTTCTCGGTCAACAGCGTCCCGTCGCAGACGACGGCGACGCCGGCCGAGTCGTAGCCGCGGTACTCCAACCGCCGCAAGCCGTCGAGCACGATGCCGAGCGCCGGTCGGGCACCGGTGTAACCCACGATTCCACACATGGGTCGCAGCCTAACCAGTTTCGCTCACGATGTCTGCTCGAAACAGGGGTAAACAATCACTTAATTTGAGCGATCCGGCGATCGTGGCGATCGGAGCGACAAAGCACGCGCTCGAGTGGCGGGCGGGTCGGCTCGCCACACCCGTACCCTGACGGGCGTGACGAGCCGCGATATCGACCCGCTGGTGGCCCGGATGCGCCCGTTCGGGACGACGATCTTCGCCGAGATGTCCGCTCTCGCGCTGCGTACCGGCGCGGTGAACCTCGGGCAGGGTTTCCCGGACACCGACGGCCCGCCCGAGATGCTCGCCGCCGCGGCGCAGGCCCTCAACGCCGGCCGCAACCAGTACCCGCCCGGCCCCGGCATCCCCGAGCTACGGACGGCCGTGGCGGCGCACCAGCGCCGCTTCTGGGGTCTGGAGTACGACCCGGACGGCGAGGTGGTGGTGACCGCCGGCGCCACCGAGGCCGTCGCCGCGGCCATCCTCGCCCTCTGCGAAGCCGGCGACGAGGTGGTCTGCTTCGAGCCCTACTACGACTCGTACGCCGCCTCGATCGCCCTGGCCGGCGCGGTCCGGCGGCCGGTCACCCTGCGTCCCCAGACCGACGGGCGGTACGCCTTCGACCCCGACGACCTGCGGAACGCGTTCAGCGCCCGGACCCGGCTGGTGCTGCTCAACTCGCCGCACAACCCGACCGGCAAGGTGTTCACCCCGGACGAGCTGACCCTGGTCGCCGAACTCTGCCAGGAGCACGGCGCGTACGCGGTCACCGACGAGGTGTACGAGCACTTGGCCTTCACCGACGCCGCCAGCGGGCACCTGCCGCTGGCCACGCTGCCCGGGATGCGTGAGCGCACCCTGCGGATCTCCTCGGCCGGCAAGACCTTCTCCTGCACCGGCTGGAAGGTGGGCTGGGCCAGCGGGCCGGCGGCGCTGGTGTCGGCGCTGCTGCGGGTCAAGCAGTTCCTCACCTACGTCAACGCCGCACCCCTGCAACCCGCGGTGGCGGTGGCACTCGCCCTGCCCGACGACTACTTCACCGCCTTCCGAGCCGATCTGCAGGTCCGCCGCGACCAACTGATCGACGGGCTGAGCGCGGCCGGGTTCGACGTGCTCACCCCGGAGGGCACGTACTTCGTCACCGCCGACATCACCGCTCTCGGCGGCACCGACGGCGTCGACTTCTGCCGTACGCTGCCCGAGCGGTCCGGTGTGGTGGCGGTACCCACCCAGGTCTTCTACGACGACCCCGAGGCCGGTCGGCGGCTGATCCGGTTCGCCTTCTGCAAACGCCCCGAGGTGCTGGCCGAGGCGGTCACCCGGCTGCGCCGACTGCCCGAGGTCCGGTGACCGACGCGCCGTCAGCCCGGACCGTGGGCCGGGCGGGTTTCGGCCGGCACCGCGACGGCCGGTGACCGTGCGGCCCGGGCCCGCCGCCGCGCCGCCGACCAGGCGAGCACCATCGCGACGAGGAACAGCGCGGGCGCCATCTGCGCCAGTTCGGCGGCGGACCGGACGTCGTGGATGACCGCGAGGTAGCGGGCGCGTTCGGCGGCATCCTGCCAATCCTCCGGATCCACCCCGAGGTAGTCGTGGACCAGGAAGAGCGCGAAGGCCGCCGGCACCCCGACCAGCACCAGTGGTAGCCGCCCCCGGGTCGACCGGCGCAGCGCCATCCACCAGGTCAGGGCGGCCAGGGCCACGGTGCCGACCACGACGAGCACCGATGGGGCGCCGAAGGTGGGCCACCAGGCGTTGCGCCGGTCCAGCTCGCTCGCGGTGGCGCCGTACACGGTGACCCAGGGCAGTGCGATGCCGGCGAGCAGCGCGATAGTGCCGGCCGACGCGACGACGACCCGGCCGGAGCCCGGCCACCAGCTGGTCAGCACGACCGCGGCGAGGGTCGCGACGGCGAGCACCGCGCACGCCAGGCCCGGGGTGCCGTAGCCGAACCAGATGGACCCGTAGTCCGGTTCCAGGACGGGCACCAGCCGGCGGACGACCTCGGCCCAGCGGGCGGCACCCTCGTCCGGTCCCGACGACAGGTGGTAGGCGGCACCGACCAGAACCGTGGACATGGCCAGCAGGGCAGCGCCCGCCGCGACGGCGGCTGCCCGCCCCGCGTACCCGGGTAACACCGCCGAGGCAATTGCCAGCAGCATCAGCGGCACCAGCACGAGCAGGTACGCCCAGCCCCACCCGTCGATTTCGGTGACGGCCAGCCCGGTGGTCGATTCCTGCTGGACGAGCGAGTTTCCTCTGGTGCTGCCCAGCACTCTGAGCGTCATCTCGGACCACGGCGCCGCCACGGAACCGACGGCCAGCCCCAGCGCGATCATGATCGAAATCAGGCGACCCCAGCGGGCGCCGAGCCAGCTCTGCGGTGTGCCGGGCGGCGGCACTGCCGGCACGAGGCCGGGCCGGCCGACAGCACCAGGCGGATCCGGATAGGACACACTCACCCCCGTAAAACACGCATCCGCCCTTCGGCGGCCGGACGCTATCGTTCCACGGCACGCGACCTGATGGGGAGAGGCACCCGCCCCAATGGACGCCTTCGACCACGTGCAGGCCTGCGGCACGGGTGCACCGGCCACGGCCTCACTGGCCGCCGTGGGATCAGGCCGGGCTGGCGGTGCGGACGTGGGCGGCGATGCGCTCGGCGACCTCGCGGGCGGTCTGCTCGGTGGCGGCCTCGACCATCACCCGGACCAGCGGTTCGGTACCCGACGGGCGCAGCAGTACCCGGCCGGTCTCGCCCAGCTCGGCCTCGGCCCGCTCGACCTCGGCGCGTACCGCCGGTGCGGCGGCGCCGACGGTGCGGTCACCGACCGGCACGTTGATCAGCACCTGCGGCAGCCTGGTGACCACGCTGGCGAGCTCGGCCAGGGGACGACCGGTGGCCGCGATCCGGGCCATCAGGTGCAGCCCGGTGAGCACGCCGTCGCCGGTGGTCGCGTACGCCGGCATGACGATGTGCCCGCTCTGCTCGCCGCCGAGGGCGAGCCCGGAGGCCCGCAGTTCCTCCAGCACGTACCGGTCACCGACCTTGGTCTCGACCAGTCGGATGCCCGCCGCGGACATGGCCAGGCGCAGACCGAGGTTGCTCATCACGGTGGCGACCAGGGTGTCCCCGGTCAGCGTGCCGGCCTCCCGCATGGCCAGCGCCAGGATCGCCATCACCTGGTCGCCGTCGACCTCCTCGCCGTCGGCGCTCACCGCCACGCACCGGTCGGCGTCACCGTCGTGCGCGATGCCGAGATGCGCCCCGTGTTCCACCACCGCCTCGCGCAGCGCCTCGATGTGGTTGGAGCCGCACTCGTCGTTGATGTTGAGCCCGTCCGGCTCGGCGTTGATCGCGATGACCTCGGCACCGGCCTCCCGGTAGACCGCCGGGGCCACCTCGGCGGCGGCGCCGTTGGCGCAGTCGACCACGACCTTGATTCCGTCGAGGCGGTGGGGAGCCGTTCCGGCGACGTGCTGCACGTAGTGGCTCGCGCCGTCGAGCAGGTCGTGCACCCGGCCCACTCCCGCGCCGACCGGACGCTGCCAGGCGGTGGTGGCGTTGGCCTCGATGGCCGCCTCGATCCGCATCTCGATCTCGTCGGGCAGCTTGTGCCCGCCGGCGGCGAACAGCTTGATCCCGTTGTCCGGCATCGGATTGTGCGAGGCCGACAGCATCACGCCGAGGTCCGCCTTGGCCTCCGCGGTGAGGAACGCCACCGCCGGGGTGGGCAGCACGCCGACCCTGATCACCGTCGCGCCCGCGCTGGTCAGGCCGGCCACCACGGCAGCCTCGAGCATCTCGCCGCTGGCCCGGGTGTCCCGGCCCACCACGGCCAGTGGGGCGCGGCCACGATCCGACTCGGCGAGGGTGTGGGCGGCCGCGACGGCCACCGAGAGCGCCAACTCCGGGGTGAGGTCGGCGTTCGCCCGCCCGCGTACGCCGTCCGTGCCGAACAACCGGCCCATACCCACAACCTCCGATGAACTGCCGATGCTAGGAGAAACGCCTTGTCGTGCGGCAACGGAAACGGCCGGCCCACCTCCCCGTCGAGGGGAGGCGGACCGGCCGTCCGTCAGAAGTACAAGGTGCGGCTGGAGATCAGCGCTTCGAGTACTGGGGAGCCTTACGGGCCTTCTTGAGGCCGTACTTCTTGCTCTCCTTGACCCGGGCGTCCCGGGTCAGGAAACCGGCCTTCTTCAGCGCCGGGCGGTCGTCGGGCTCGCTGACGATCAGCGCCCGGGCGATGGCCAGCCGCAGCGCACCGGCCTGGCCGGTGGTGCCGCCGCCGCGCAGGTTGGCGATGACGTCGAACGCCTCGGGCTTCTCGGCGGTCACCAGCGGATCCTTGATCAGCTGCTGGTGCACCTTGCTCGGGAAGTACGCCTCCAGGTCACGCCCGTTGCAGGTGATCTTGCCGGTGCCCGGCACGATGCGCACCCGGACGATGGCCTCCTTGCGCCGACCCACGGTCTGGATCGGGCGGTCACCACGAGGCGCGCGCGCGACGGGCGCCGGCGCCTCGGTGGCCTCAGGGGCGACCTCGGTGGCGGTGATGTCGGTCATGCTGCTTCCTTCGCCCGCGCTCACTGCGCGATCTGCTTGATCTCGAACGGCACCGGCTGCTGCGCGCCGTGCGGGTGCTCGGCACCGGCGTAGACCTTCAGCTTCTTGATGAGCTGACGGCCGAGCTTGTTGTGCGGGAGCATCCCCTTCACCGCCAGCTCGATGGCCCGCTCGGGGCGCTTGGCCAGCAGCTCCTCGTAGCCGACCTGCTTCAGGCCACCCGGGTAACCGGAGTGCCGGTAAGCGATCTTCTGCTGGCGCTTGTTGCCGGTCAGCGCGACCTTGCCCGCGTTCACGACGACGACGAAGTCGCCCGTGTCGACGTGCGGCGCGAAAGTCGGCTTGTGCTTGCCCCGCAGCAGCGTGGCGGCGTGGGTGGCCAGGCGGCCCAGCACGACATCAGAGGCGTCGATGACGTGCCACTGACGCTCGATCTCACCCGGCTTCGGGCTGTACGTACGCACAGGTCTACCTTGTCTCGTCGTCGGTCTGGGGTAGCGCGCCGAGGTGACCAGGACATCCCAGCCGGACCAGCGCGCACGAACGACCAAGCGTACCTCAGGCGGCACGCCCACAGATGTCGTACAACAGCAGGCAACGATACCCGCAGCCCCGCCGGCCGGTCAAAACGGGGTCCGACCGGCGGGGCGCGCGGAGGCCGACATGACGGTCGTCACACCCCGGCGCGCGCCATCCGACTGCCGGGACGTAGGTACGCGACCCAGGTGATCACGAGCAGCACCAGGAAGAATCCCACGTAGAAGCGCAACGCCGGCTGGATGCCCCCGTAGGTCGACCGGGCCCAGGCGTAACAGATCGGCACCAGGAAACCGCCGAAGGCACCGACCGCGGAGATGATGCCCAGGGCCCCGGCCGCCTGCCGGCGCATCGCCAGCATGATCTCCGGCGTGCCGCCCCGCTCCTCGCCCTTGACCTGGAAGATCCTGCTGATCATCCGGTAGGTCGAGCCGTTGCCCACGCCGGTGGCCACGAAGAGCAGCAGGAACGCCACGAAGAACAGGCCCATGTTGCGCTGCTCGACCGACCAGAGCGCGCCCAGGGCACCGACCGCCATCAACACGAAGCTGGCCACCGTGACCCGGGCCCCACCGACGACGTCGGAGAGGCGGCCGCCGAACGGCCGGCAGAGCGAGCCCACTCCCGCACCGAGGAACGCCCAGGCCAGTGCCACGTCCGGCCGGCCGAACACCGAGTTGAGCAGGGTGGGGAAGGCAGCCGAGTAGCCGATGAACGAGCCGAAGGTGCCGATGTAGAGCAGCGACATGATCCAGGTGTCGCGGTGCCGCAGCGACGACCAGACCGGCCGCACGTCGGCCTTCGCCTCGACCAGATTGTCCATGAACAGGTACGCGCAGACGGCCGCGATCACCGCCAGCGGGATGTACATCAGACCGGCCCGGGCCAGCGCGAGTCCGCCGCCCAGCACGATCACCTGAGGCACCACGAACTGCACGACGGCCACCCCGATGTTGCCGCCGGCGGCGTTGAGCCCCAACGCCCACCCCTTCTCCCGCTCCGGATAGAAGAAGGAGATGTTGGCCATGCTGGAGGCGAAGTTGCCACCGCCGAACCCGGCCGTGGCGGCGATCAGCAGCAACGGCACGAAGCCGATCTCCGGATGCTCGACCGCCCAGGCCAGCCCGGCACAGGGCACGATCAGCAGCAGCGCGGAGATGACGGTCCAGTTGCGCCCGCCGAAGACCGGCACGGCGAAGGTGTACGGCAGGCGCAGCAGCGCGCCGACCCCGCTAGGCACAGCGGTCAACCAGAGCGCCTGGCTGGTGGTCAGCTGCCATCCGGCGTCGCCGAGCCGGACGACGACGATGCTCCAGAGCAACCACACGGAGAAGCCGATGTGCTCCGCGAAGATCGACCAGATCAGGTTGCGCTGGGCGACACCGCGACCGATCCGCCGCCAGAAGGCCGGATCCTCCGGTGCCCAGTGCCCGATCCACCGACCTGGTCGGCGGTCCAGGCTCTCCTCTTCGATTACCGTCGGCTGCTCGCTCGTGGTGGTCATGCCGCAGAAGCTAGGGAGCCGCCGTTACCGCGGCGTTCGCCGTTCGGGTCGGCCCGGCAACGGGGATCGCACCACGTGCCGACGACGGCGGTGAGGAACGGGTCGACTCAGAGCTGCTGGAGAATCCGCAACGCCCGGTCCACCCGCCGCATCGTCTCCGCGTCGGCGACGTCCACGCACTCGGTGAACCATTTCTTCATCGGCGAGGAGATCCGGTCCGGCATCACCATCCGGTCACCCATCGACACCGCCAGTGGCGAGTCGCGCAGCAGCGCCGTCTCCACCACCTCGGTCACGATCACGATTGGCACCGCCGTGGAATTGTAGACATCGGAACTGATCACCAGACCGAGGCGCTCCCGGGCCCCTTCGATCCGCCAGACCTCGCCCCTACGCAGCACGCGGTGGACCACCGAAGAGCAGATCGTCGACCATGCCGACCTCCTGGGCATCGGCCAGCGAGGCGGATTCCAGATCCAGCCCGGCTCGCCCGACCGCGGCGGCGTGCGCGGCGAAGACCTCGCGCAGCGCCTTCTCCCGGGCCGCCTGGTCCATCCAGGCGGAGAGCGAGAGCCCTTCCCGTTTGGCGAACCGCCGGGCGTCCGCGATCGTCTCGTCAGCGAACGACAGAGTCACCTTGGCTGTCATACCGACAGACTACCCACTGGTATGACTCTCAGTCATCCCGGCGTGCCGCCCGCGGCAGCCCGGAGATGCCCGTGTCCCCGCTGTCGAGCTGATGGCGCGGACGGATCGTCGACGGTTCCGCCGGGCGCGTGGCCGCCGATGACGGCGAAGCGCCACGCCTTGAAGAAGCAGTCCACGTCCACCAGGCCCGCCTCGGTCAGCCAGCCGCACTGCTGATCCACAGGTGCGGGGCGGTCGTAGGCCATCCGCTGCCCGGCAGCGGCGATCTCGGCGGCGTCGGAACCGAGCGCCGCGACCTGCGCCAGCCAGACGTCGTGGTATCGCCGGTCCAACTCCGGGGTCGGGCCCGCCACCTGCTCGGCGTTGACGAAGACTCCGCCGGGCACCAACGCCGCCGCCGCCCGACGGTAGAGGTCGCGCTTGGCGGGATCGTCCAAGTGGTGAATGGCCAGCGCGCTGACCACCGCGTCGTACCGCCCGGCGGGCAGCGGATCGACCAGGTCGGCGACCACCACCCGGTGCGCGACGCCCCGGCCGGCCAACCGCTCGGCGGCGCCGGCCAGCATCTGTGGCGCGGCGTCCACCAGGGTCAGCCGCACGCCGGGCACGGCGGCGGAGAGCAGCGACGACAGCAGACCGGTCCCGGCGCCGAGATCGAGCACCTCGGGCGTACGCCCGGCGGTCAGGGCGGCCCGCAACGGTGGCGCGGCCACCTCGACGGCCGTGGTGTAGAACGCGTCGTAGCAGGGCACCAGCCTGCGGCGGGCGGCGTCGTAGCCGCCCGCCGCCGCGTCGAACGTTTTGGCCACGCTCATGACAGCCTCCCATATAGCAGGATTCTCGTTCCACATTGTAGACCTCGCGAGCCGGCTCTCAGCCGCGGTGCGGTGTGAGCGGCTCTTGACAGGACCGAAACAAACGGGACGCGGACCGGAAACTGCCCAACGGCACGCTTTGCCGACATGACAGACGGTGCACGGCCGGCGACGCGACCGGGGCGCGGGCCCCGGGAGGTGGCGACCCACTGCCCGTACTGCGCCCTCCAGTGCGGCATGGTCCTGCGCGAGGAGGACGAGGCGGTAAGCGTGCTACCTCGCCAGTTCCCCACCAACCGGGGCGGCCTCTGCCAGAAGGGCTGGACCGCGCCGGAGCTGCTCAGCCACCCGGAACGGTTGACCAGTCCCCTGCTGCGCGACCCGGCCACCGGCGAGCTGCGCCCGGCCACCTGGGAAGCCGCGCTGGACCGGATCACCACCGGCCTTCGCGACGTGCAGGAGCGGCACGGCCGCGACGCGGTCGCCGTCTTCGGCGGCGGCGGGCTCACCAACGAGAAGGCGTACGCGTTGGGCCGGTTCGCCCGGGTGGCACTGGGCACCCGGCACATCGACTACAACGGACGGTTCTGCATGTCCTCGGCCGCGGCCGCCGGCATGCGGGCCTTCGGCGTGGACCGGGGACTGCCGTTCCCGCTGTCCGACCTGGGGCGGGCCGACACCCTGCTGCTGGTCGGGGCGAACCCGGCGGAGACCATGCCGCCGCTGGTGCGCTGGCTGACCGAGCACCGGGAGCGCGGCGGCAAGCTGATCGTGATCGACCCACGGGTGACCGCCACCGCCCGGCAGGCCGACCTGCACCTGCAACCGCTGCCCGGCACCGACCTGGCGGTGGCCAACGCGCTGCTGCACATCGCCCTGACCGAGGGGTACGTCGACGGTGACTACGTCGCCACCCGCACCACCGGGTTCACCCAGGTGCGCCGCACCGTGGCGGGCTGGTGGCCGGCCCGCGCCGAAGCGCTCTCCGGGGTACCCGTGGCCGACCTGGAGGAGACCGCACGCGCCCTCGGCACCGCCGAACGGGCGATCATCCTCACCGCCCGCGGCGCCGAGCAGCACGCCAAGGGCGTGGACACCGTCACCGGCTTCGTCAACCTCGCCCTCGCGCTCGGTCTGCCCGGCCGCCCCGGCTCCGGCTACGGCTGCCTGACCGGGCAGGGCAACGGCCAGGGTGGCCGGGAGCACGGGCAGAAGGCCGATCAGCTCCCCGGGTACCGCAAGATCGACGACCTGGAGGCCCGCGCCCACGTCGCGCGGGTCTGGGGGGTGCCCGCCGACGAGCTGCCCGGGCCGGGCGTGCCGGCGTACCAGCTGCTCGACTCGCTCGGCACCGACCAGGGGCCCCGGGCGCTGCTGGTGTTCGGCTCGAACCCGGTGGTCTCCGCACCCCGGGCCGCCCGGGTCGAGGGTCGTCTGCGCGACCTGGATCTGCTGGTCGTCGCCGACTTCCTGCTCTCCGAGACGGCGGCGCTGGCTGACGTGGTGCTGCCCACCGCCCAGTGGGCCGAGGAGGACGGCACGATGACCAACCTGGAAGGGCGGGTGCTGCGCCGCCGGGCGCTCCGTCCGCCTCCGGCGGGCGTCCGCACCGACCTGGAGATCCTGGCCGCCCTCTCCGCCCGGCTGCGCGGGTCGACACCGGCTGATCGCCCGGTGCGCGAGCGGCCCACCGACTCGACGGCGGGCGGCCGACCGAGCGAGGCGGAGGCGGCGGACCCGCGCGTGGTCTTCGCCGAGCTGCGCCGAGCCTCGGCCGGCGGCATCGCCGACTACGCCGGGATCAGCTGGGACCGGATCGACGCCTCGGACGGCGTCTTCTGGCCGTGCCCCGACGACGACGGGCCCGATTCCCCCCGACTGTTCACCGAGCGCTTCGCCACTCCCGACGGGCTGGCCCGGTTCCACCCGGTGGAGCACCGGCCGGCGGCCGAGGAGGTCTGCGCCGACTATCCGCTGCACTTCACCACCGGCCGGGTGCTCGCGCAGTACCAGTCCGGCACTCAGACGCGCCGGGTAGCCGCGCTGCGGCGGGCCGCACCCGAGGCGTTCGTGGAGCTGCATCCGGATCTCGCCGAGCGGCTGGGCGTCACCGACGGCGAGCCGGTACGGGTGCTCTCGCGACGCGGCGAGTTCCAGGCACCGGCCCGGCTGAGCCCGGGCATCCGGGCGGACACCGTCTTCGCGCCGTTCCACTGGGGTGGGCCGGCCCGGGCGAACTCCGTCACCAACGACGCCGTCGACCCGGTCTCCGGGATGCCGGAGTTCAAGATCTGCGCGGTACGGGTGGAGCGGGCATGACCGGGCACAGCGAACGGGTCGTGGTGGTCGGCAACGGGATGGCCGGCGCCCGGGTGGCGGCGGAACTGCACGCCCGGGGCGAGGACCTGAAGGTGACCGTGCTCGGCGCGGAACCGCACCCCGCGTACAACCGGATCATGCTGTCCACCCTGCTCACCGGCAAGATCGGCGAGTCGGACGTGGAGTTGGCAGAGGTCGCCGGACGCGGCGTCGACCTGCGCACCGGGGTGACGGTCAACGCGATCGACCGGGCCACCGGCCAGGTACGCACCGACGACGGCGACCGGATCCCCTACGACCACCTGGTCCTCGCCACCGGCAGCCGGGCGGTGGTGCCCGCGCTGCCCGGGCTCGACCCGGAGCACCTGCCGGAACGGGTGATCCCGTTCCGCACCCTGGACGACTGCCGACGCATCCTCGCCCTCACCGGCACCGCCCGGCGCGCCCTGGTGCTCGGTGGCGGGCTGCTCGGCCTGGAGGCCGCCCGTGGGCTGGCGCTGCGCGGGCTTGACGTGGGCGTGGTGCACCGGGTGCCGTACCTGATGGACCGTCAACTCGACCCGGCCGCCGGCGCCATGCTCGCCGGCACCCTCGCCGGTCTCGGTGTGACCACCCACGTGGCGGTGGAGCCGACCGCCGTACGAGCCGACGCCGCAGGGGTACGGCTGGAGTTGTCCGACGGTCGCTCGCTCGACGCCGACCTGCTGGTACTCGCCTGCGGCGTACGCCCCGACACCGCCCTCGCCACCGCGGCCGGCCTGGCCGTGGACCGGGGGGTGCTGGTCGACGACCGGCTGCGCACCAGCGACCGGCGGATCTCCGCGATCGGCGACTGCGCGCAGCACGACGGCACGCTCACCGGCCTGGTGGCACCGGCCTGGGCACAGGCGCGGGTGGTGGCCCAGTTGGTGACCGGGCAGGACCCGCAGGCCCGGTACCGGCCGCGACCGGTGGTCACCCGGCTCAAAGCGGCCGGTATCGACCTCGCCGCGATGGGTGACCCGACGGGTGGTCCCGGCGAGGAGCTGACCTTCGCCGACCCGGCCCGAGGCACGTACGCCCGGCTGCGCATCCACGACGAACGGTTGGCCGCCGCGATCCTGCTCGGCGACAACCCCTCGGTCGGCACGGTGATCCAACTGTTCGACCGTGGTCACCCGGTGCCCACCGACCGGCGGGCGCTGCTGCTCGGCCGCGCCGTCGGCGGGGCCGTCGCGGCACCCGCCGCGTCACCGGCGCTGATGCCGGACGCGGCCACGGTCTGCCAGTGCAACACGGTGAGCAAGGGCGCCCTCGTGCGCTGCTGGCGGGACGGAGCCCGCACGGTCGACGCCGTGGTCGCGGCGACCCGGGCCGGCACCGGTTGCGGCAGCTGCCGCGACGCGGTCGCCGGCATCGTCGACTGGTTGTCCAGAACGGATCCCGTGGAGGTGGGGCGATGACCGGCGGCAACGTGGTCGTCATCGGCAACGGCATGGTCGGCCAGCGGTTCGTGGACGCGCTGCGGGCCCGCGACCCACAGGGGCTGTGGCGGGTCACGGTGCTCGCCGAGGAGAGCCGCCCGGCGTACGACCGGGTGCGGCTCTCGGCGTACTTCGACGGCGCCGACGAGCAGGACCTGAACCTGCACACCGCGCACGACGGCGTCCAGTTGCGCCTCGGCGAGCCGGCCACCGGCGTGGACCGGGACCGGCGGGTGGTCACCACGACCACCGGCGAGCACCCGTACGACGTGCTGGTGTTCGCCACCGGGTCGTACCCGTTCGTGCCGCCGGTGCCGGGGTCGGACCTGGCCGGCGTCTTCGTCTATCGCACGCTCGACGATCTCGCGGCCATCCGCCGGTACGCCAAGGACCGCCGCACCGGCGCGGTGATCGGCGGCGGGCTGCTCGGACTGGAGGCGGCGAACGCGCTGCGCCTGCTCGGGCTGACCACGAGCGTGGTGGAGTTCGCCCCACGGCTGATGCCGGTGCAGGTGGACACCGCCGGTGGCGCGATGCTCCGGCGCTACGTCGAGGACCTGGACGTGGCCTGCCACCTGGGCGTGGCGACCACCGCGCTGCGGCCGGACGCGGACGGAGCGGTGGCCGCCCTGGAACTCGCCGACGGCGCGGTGCTCGACGCCGACCTGGTGGTGGTGGCCGCCGGCATCCGGCCCCGCGACGAGCTGGCCCGGGCAGCCGGGCTCGACATCGGTCCACGCGGCGGGGTCCTGGTCGACGCCGCCTGCCGGAGCACGGACGAGCGGATCTACGCGGTCGGCGAGTGCGCGGCGGTCGACGGCACCTGCTACGGCCTGGTCGCCCCCGGTTACGCGATGGCCGAGGTGGTGGCCGACCGGCTGGTCGGTGGTGCCGCCACCTTCCCCGGTGCGGACACCGCCACCAAGCTCAAGCTGCTCGGCGTCGACGTCGCCTCGTTCGGCGACGCGCACGGTGCGACGCCCGGCTGCCTGGACGTCACCTGGACCGACCCGGCCGCTCGGGTGTACGCCAAACTCGTCCTCTCCGACGACGCGTCGACGCTGCTCGGCGGGGTGTTGGTCGGCGACGCCAGCGCGTATCCGACGCTGCGCGCCAGTGTCGGCGGGCCGCTGCCGGCCGCACCGCTGGCCCTGCTGGCCGGCGACGACGCGGTGGGCGCCACGGCGGGCACGCTGCCCGCGACCGCCCAGGTCTGCTCCTGTAACGCGGTGACCCGGGGCGACATCGACACGGCCATCGCCGACGGCTGCGCCGACGTGGCCGCCCTGAAGGCCTGCACCCGGGCCGGGACGAGCTGCGGTTCCTGCGTACCGATGCTGAAGCAGTTGCTCGACGCGGCCGGCGTGGTCCAGTCGAAGGCGCTCTGCGAGCACTTCGACGTCAGCCGGCAGGAGCTGTTCGACATCGTCCGGGTACGCGGCATCCGGACGTTCTCCCGGCTGATCGCCGAGCACGGCCGGGGGCGCGGCTGTGACATCTGCAAACCGGTCGTCGCTTCGATCCTGGCCTCGCTCGGCTCCGGCCACATCCTCGACGGCGAGCAGGCCTCGTTGCAGGACACCAACGACCACTTCCTGGCGAACCTGCAACGCGACGGCAGCTACTCGGTGGTGCCCCGGATACCGGGCGGGGAGATCACCCCGGAGAAGCTGATCGTCATCGGCGAGGTGGCCCGCGACTTCAACCTCTACACGAAGATCACCGGTGGGCAGCGGATCGACCTGTTCGGCGCCCGGGTCGACCAGCTACCGCAGATCTGGCGCCGACTGGTGGACGCCGGGTTCGAGTCCGGGCACGCGTACGGCAAGGCGCTGCGCACGGTGAAGTCCTGCGTCGGCTCCACCTGGTGCCGCTACGGCGTGCAGGACTCGGTCGGCCTGGCCGTCGCCCTGGAGCTGCGCTACCGGGGCCTCCGCGCCCCGCACAAGATCAAATCTGCGGTCTCCGGCTGCGCGCGGGAATGCGCCGAGGCCCGCAGCAAGGACTTCGGTGTGATCGCCACGGAAACCGGTTGGAACCTCTACGTCGGCGGCAACGGTGGCTTCCGGCCCCGGCACGCCGACCTGTTCGCCACCGACCTGTCCACCGAAACGCTCGTCACGCTGATCGACAGGTTCCTGATGTACTACATCCGCACCGCCGACCGGCTGCAACGCACCGCCGCCTGGATCGAGGCGATGGACGGCGGCCTGGACCACCTCCGGGCGGTGATCGTGGACGACTCGCTCGGTCTCTGCGCCGAGCTCGACGCCGCGATGGCCCGGCACGTGCGGTCCTACTCGGACGAGTGGCGCGACGTGCTGGCCGACGCGGACCGGCTGCGCCGGTTCACCTCCTTCGTCAACGCGCCGGAGGTGCCCGACCCGTCGATCACCTTCGTCACCGAACGCGGACAACCGGTACCCGTCGGTGGGCATCCGTCCGGCGCGCAGGGCCGTCAACCGGTCGCGCTCGGCCTGCCGGAGGTGCGCCGATGACCGCCGCGACGGCACTGGGCTGGGTCACCGTCTGCCCGCTGGATCGCCTGGACCGGGACCGGGGCGTCGCCGCCCTGGTCGCCGGGGTGCAGGTGGCGATCTTCCGGACCGCGGACGGGCTGTACGCGATCGACAACCTCGACCCGGTCTCCGGGGCGTACGTGCTCTCCCGCGGCATCGTGGGCAGTCGGGGCGAGGTACCGACGGTCGCGTCGCCGCTGCACAAGCAGGTGTACGACCTGCGCACGGGGGATTGTCTCGACCTGCCGGGCGTTTCGGTCGCTCGGCACCAGATCCGTTGCCACAACGGCATGGTCGAGGTGCGGCTGCGACAGGAGGGCTGATGCGCGAGGAACTGGCCGGCTTCACCATCGGGGTGACCGCCGACCGGCGGCGAGACGAACTCGCCGCGCTGCTCCAACGGCGGGGCGCCCGGGTGGTGCTCGCCCCCGCCCTGCGGATCGTGCCGCTCGCGGACGACACCGAGCTGCGCGAGGCCACCCGTGCCTGCCTGGAACGGCCGCCCGACATTCTGATGGCCAACACCGGCATCGGGATGCGCGGCTGGCTGGAGGCCGCCGAGGGCTGGGGGCTCGCGGAGCCGCTGCGCGGGATCCTCGGTGACGCGTACGTGGTGGCCCGGGGCCCGAAGGCCCGCGGGGCGATCCGGGCGGCCGGTCTGTACGACCAGTGGTCACCGGCCTCGGAGAGCTGCGACGAGGTGGTCGATCACCTACGTCGACGGGGGGTGTCCGGTCAGGTGATCGCCATGCAGCTGCACGGCGAGCGGCAACCGGAGTGCACCCGCGCACTGGAGGAGGCCGGCGCCACGGTGATCGAGATTCCGGTCTACCGCTGGGCCCCACCGACCGATCCGGCGCCGCTGCACCGGCTGGTCGACCTGGTGGCGGGGCGGCTGGTCGACGCGGTCACCTTCACCTCGGCACCGGCGGTGGAGGCGCTGCTGCGTGCCTCCGGCGATCGCACCGAGGCGGTGCTGGACGCGCTGCGTACGGACGTGCTGGCCAGCTGCGTCGGACAGGTCACCGCCGAGCCGCTGGTCCGGCGCGGGGTGCCGGTGAGCGCGCCGAGCCGGGCCCGGCTCGGCGCGCTGGTCCGCACCATCGTCGACGAACTGCCCCGCCGTACGGTGACCATCAAGGTCGCCGGGCATCTGCTCACCCTGCGCGGTCACGCGGCGGTGGTCGACGGCGAGTTGCGACCGTTGGCCCCGGCGCCGATGGCGGTGCTGCGGGCGCTGGCGCAGACGCCGGGCCGGGTGCTGTCGCGTACCGCCCTGCTGCGGACGCTGCCGCGCGGGGCCGACGAGCACGCGGTGGAGATGGCGGTGGCCCGGCTGCGGGCCGGCCTGAAGGCGCCGCGGGTCGTGCAGACGGTGGTCAAGCGGGGCTACCGCCTGCGCGTCGACTGAGCCCGCCGGCCCGGCCGCGACCGGGCCGGCGGGTCACCGCCTATCCGACCGGGGTCGGGAAGCCGCGGTCGTGCTCGGCCTGCAGCCGCGCCATGGCGTGCTCGACGACGGTCACCAGGACCCGTTTGACCGACTCGCGCTGCCGGGCGTCGGTCATCACCAACGGCACGTCCGGCGAGATGGCCAACGCCTCGCGCACCTCGTCCAGCTCGTACTGGGGTGCGCCGTCGAACCGGTTGAGCGCGACCACGTACGGCAGGTTGCGGTTCTCGAAGTAGTCGAGCGGGGCGAACGCGTCGGTGATCCGGCGGGTGTCCACCAGCACCGCGGCGCCCACCGCACCTCGGATGATCTCGTCCCACATGAACCAGAACCGGGTCTGCCCAGGCGTGCCGAAGAGGTACAGGATCAGATCCTGCGCCATGGTGATCCGGCCGAAGTCCATGGCGACCGTGGTGGTCTCCTTGCCCGGCACCTTGGACGGGTCGTCGATGCCGACGCCGGCCGAGGTCATCACCGCCTCGGTGGTCAGCGGTGTGATCTCGGAGATCGCACCGACCAGCGTGGTCTTGCCGACACCGAAGCCACCCGCGACGACGATCTTCGCGGAGATGATTCCCCGGCTCTGGCGGGCCCCGGCGGGGTCATAGCTCGCGAAGTCCACTCAGCACCCTTCCCAGCATTTCCATCCGCTCCTCGAAACCTGTGGCGGGAGCGGCCGTCTGTAGCGTCAGCAGGCCCTCGGCCACCATGTCGGCGACCAGCACCCGGGCGACACCCAGCGGTAGCCGGGTGTACGCGGCGATCTCCGCCAGCGACTCGGGCCGGCCCTCGCAGACCGTGGCGATGCGATGCTTGTCGTGCCCGGCGAACCGTGATTCGGCGATCTGCGTGGGGCTGGCCACCAGCACCGCCTCCAGGGCGATGTCCTGCAACGGCTCGGTCCTGCCCCGGGTGACCGCGTACGGCCGCACCAGCGCACCCCGTGGGTCACGCTGCCGATCCATCCGCGATCACCTCCTCCGCCTTCCGCCGGTCCGGCGCACCGGTTACGACCGCACCGCGTCCCGGGGCAGCGGCACCAGCGCCGCACCGACCCGTTCCACGAGCAGTGCCATCTCGTAGCCCACCTGGCCGACGTCGCAGCTACGCGCCGCGAGCACCGCCATCGACGACCCGTCACTGATGGACATCAGGAACAGGTAGCCACTGTCCATTTCGATAACTGTCTGCAGGACCCCGCCGGCGCTGAACATCCGGGCGGCACCCTCGGTCAGGCTCACCACGCCGGAGGTGATCGCGGCGAGCTGATCCGCCCGATCCGTCGGCAGGTCCCGGGAGGAGGCGAGCAACAGCCCGTCCGCGGACACCGCCACGACGTGGGCGATGCCGGCCACGCTGTCGGCGAAGTTGCTGAGCAGCCAACCCATGTCCTGTATGGCCGCTGGCCTGTTCATCGGCTCGTCTCCTTGATCGAGGTGCTGTTCTGACTCGCTCCAGCCGTCCGACCACGCTGGACACCACGGTGGTACGCCGACAGCAGACCGCGTACCTCGTCGGGGGTCCGGCGGCCGTGCTCACGCCCGCGCGGCTCGATGCCGCCGGGCACGAGTTGTGCCTGGGGCACCCGCTTGGGCAGCCCCGACCGGGTCGTGCCGGCGGGGGTGGGCTCGGCCGCCCGGCTGGCCCGTGACCAGCCCTCGTCGGCCGCCGTCCGCCAGGCGTCGTCCTCCGGCTGGCCGGTTTCGGGCTGCCGGGCGGGCGGCGGTGGCGCGGACGGCGGTGGTGGCGCGGGCGAGGTCGGCGGCGCGCTCGGCGCCGGACCAGCCGTGCTGGCGGACGAGGAAGTGTACGACGGTGGCGGCGCGGGTGTCGCGGCGGCGGCCGCACCCGGCGTGCGGGTGGGCAACGGACTCCGTCCCCTGGTCGGCTCGACAGCGGGCGCCGGTGGGCTGGCGACCGCCTGCGGGGCCGGTTCGTCGAACTGCGGCCGGCTGAAGATCGTGGTGACGTCGTTGCCGTGCGAGCGGAACCAGACCGCCTCCATCTCGCGGAAGATCGGCGAATCGGAGGACTGCTCGGGTGGCACGGTGATCGGGCGCGTCGGGGGTGGTGCGGTCGCGGCCAGGCTGGCACCGAGCCCACGGAACCCGGAGCCGTCGGCATCGCCGCCACCGGCGTGCTGACCGGCGGCCGGAGCGAATCCCGCCGACGCGGTGCCGCCCGCACCCGCGACCGGTCCCACCGGTAGGCCGGGATCGGCGTGCTGGCCGTGGTTGCCGGCGCCCCGGTGCGACAGCGGGTCGAGGGTGGGCTGCGCAACCGTCGGTGAACCCGCGTTGAACCCGTTGAAGGCCGGCGGCGGTGTACGGGTCGGCGGCGGGTCGGCGGGGGCCGACTCCGTTCCCGGCCAGGGCGTGCCGGTGCCCGTACCGTTGTGCCACCGGTCGACCAGGGTCGCGGTGGTGCCGCGGCCGGTGACGCCGGCCGGATCGCCGCGGCCGACCGAGGCGAGCGGGTTCTGCTCGACCGCGAGCGGCTGCCGGGGTCGGGTGATCGCCTGGTCGCGACCGCGCAGGCTGGGCAGCACCACGGTGGCGGCGGGCAGGGTGACCTGTGCGACGGTGCCGCCCTCGACGTTGCGACGCAGCTCGACCCGGATGCCGTAGCGGGCCGCGAGCCGGCTCACCACCGCCAGACCCATCAGGCGGAACGCCGCGACGTCGACCGCGGAGGGCGCGGCGAGCCGGCGGTTGAGCGAGTCCAACTGCTCGTCGGTGAGGCCGAGACCACGGTCCTCGATCTGGATGAGCACGTAGTCCCGAATGCGCCGTCCGTCGGCCACCACGGTGGTGTTGGGCGGCGAGAAACGGGTGGCGTTGTCGAGCAGCTCGGCCACCAGCCGCACCACGTCGTTCACCGCGTGGGCCGCCACGGACACGTCGGTGTCGACGGTGCCGAACTCGATCCGGTTGTAGAGCTCCACCTCGGACTGCGCGGCCCGCAGCACGTCCACGAGCAGGGCGTCGTCGCGGCGCGGCACGGCCGAGTCGGCCCCGGCCAGCACGAGCAGGTTCTCGTCGTTGCGGCGCATCCGGGTGGCGAGGTGGTCGAGTTCGAACAGCTGCGCGAGCCGCTTCGGGTCCTCCTCACCGCGCTCGATCGCGTCCAGCTCGCCGATCATACGGTCGACCAGGGTCTGACTGCGTCGGGCCAGGTTGAGGAACATCGCCGAGACACTGGTCCGCAGGGCCGCCTGTTCGGCCGCGACCCGGACCGCCTCCCGGTGCACGACGTTGAAGGCCAGGGCGACCTGCCCCACCTCGTCGCGGTTGTTGAGCTGTATCGGGTCACGTACCTCGCGAACGATCTCGTCGACGCTGCCGTCGCTGACGTTGCCCATTCCCTGCAGCCGCCGCACCGCCTCCGGCAGGTCGTGGTTGGCCACCGAGAGCGCGCCCTCCCGCAGCCGGCGCAGGGAGTGGTTGAGCGAGCGGGCCAGCACCACGGCCAGGGTCACCGCGATGATCAGGGTGAGCAGCACCAGGGTGGTCTCGACGACAGCCTGCCGGATGACGTCCGAGCGGGCCTGCTCGGCCTGGGCCAGCAGGCGGTTCTCCAGCTCGATCTCGGCCCACCGCATCAGCTCGTTCACCGCGCCGATCGCCGCCGTGGCCTCCTGGGCGGTGAACGGCGCACGCTGGTTGACCGACCGGCTGAGGTCGGTGGCGATCCGGTCGGCCAGCACCACCGCGTCACCGGAGACGGTGCTCTCGACCAGGGCACGCTGTACCGGGTCGGCGGCGAGCGAGAAGGCCACCAGCGCCTCCTGCTGCCCGGTGAGAGTGGCCACGAAGGTGGAGAACTGCTCGTTGTCCAGCCGGCCGGCACTGAGTGCCGTGAAGGCGACCGCCTCCTCCTCGGCGACGGCCGCCTTGGCCCGGGCGAAGGCGGCGACCGCCCGCCGGGTGTCACCGACCTCCTCGCCGCCGGGCAACTGGGCCAGCCCGTCGCCGTAGGCGACCAGGTCGTCGAGGACCACGCCGTAGCGCAGCACCGCCTCGGCGACCTCCATCTGCTGGCGGGCGAGCACCTCCTGCCGGGTGCCGTCGAGGGTGTCCAGGTGCGCGTCGATGGCCGCGAGCCGGTCGCGGATCGCCGCCGGCGCGTCGCCCACCCGGGCCCGCTCCGCGCGGTACTCGTCGATCCGCTGCTGGGTCTCGCGGACCCGCAGGTTGTACGCGTCGGCCCGCTGTTGCGGTGCGGCGAGGTAGGCCGCCGCCGCCATCCGTTCGGCGTGCAGGTCGTTCGCCAGCGCGGAGACGTCGATGGACAGCGCCGTGAGGGCGCGGGACTGGCTCGCGTCGTAGGCGCCTTCGCCGACGGAGACCAGTCGGACCGTGGCCAGTGCGATGACCGCCGCCACCGGAACCACCAGGATCAGCGCCAGCTTGGACCGGATCCGGGCGTCGCGCAGCCGGGGCAGCCGACCGCCACTCCGCTGCGCGGCGTCACCACTGGCGGGCAGGGTCGTCGGTCCGGTGCTCACGACATCGCCTCCGTCGTTTTCTTCCCGCCAGAACCGCCGACCCAGGGGCCGAGCGACAGCCGGCGCCACGCGCGGCACGGCCGCGATTTCATCAGACGAGATCGTGTTTGGGAAGCCGCAGGAGGGCAGGAAACGGTCGGACGGCACGCAACCCGTGATCCGGTCAACTAATACCTACATTTCCACAGCACCCTGAACAGGGCATGTAACTCCAGAGTGGCCACGCGTGTCGCCACAGTGAGCATTTGAAAACATTTGGTTACACCAGCATGTGGGATCGGTGTCCCGAAACGCCTTCGCTGACCCGCTTGACCGCAGCGCCCGGCATTGGCAAGGTTTTGCAGGCTTCGCGCACACGGTACGGCAGAGCCGTCTCATTATCCACAGAGGACGGATGAGCCGCCGGTGACCGGGCCCCGCCCGTGCCGCATCAGGAGGACCCAGTTGACCCCGATCCGCTCCGCGACCGCCACGGCGCTCGTGTCGACCCTGCTCGCCACCACCCTCGTCGGCTGCCAGTTCGGCGGGGAGGAGCAGGACACGAGCCCGATCGTGATCGCCGCCGACCTGGAACTCTCCGGTGCCTCGGCCGGTGTCGGCGAGGCGTACCGACAGGCCCTGGAACTGAAGCGCGATCAGTTGAACGCCTCGGGCGCACTCAACGGCCGTACGGTCGAACTATTGTTCAAGGACAACCGCTCCGACGCCAGTGAGTCACTGCGCAACATCGTCGACTTCAGCAACGACAAACGGGTCACCGCCATCATCATGGGCGGCTGCAACGAATGCGCCCTCGGTGCGGTGCGCACGGTCAATGAGAACCAGATCCCGACCGTGGCACTCGCGGCGGCCGGTGCCGTGGTGAACCCGGTCGCGGACCGCCGCTACATGTTCAAACTGGCCCCAAACGCCGACGACAACGCCGCGGCCCTCACCGTCGAACTGCGCCGCCGCAACATCGACACGGTCGGCCTCCTGCGCAGCGACGACGCCTACGGCCAGGAGGGTGCCGCCGCACTGCGCCGCGAGTTCGACAAGGTCGACATCCGGGTGCTGGCCGAGGCGTCCGTCCGCGGCACCGACACGGAACTGGACGGGCAGGCCGGCCGGCTGACCGGCGCCGATCCCGACGCCCTGGTCATCTGGACCCCACCGGAGCAGGCGATGCTCGCCGCCAGCGCGGTCGATCGGGCCGACTACACCGGCGCCCTGTTCCTCGACGCCTCGGCCGCCGGCGACCTCTTCCTCGGCGAGGCCGCCCGGTCGGCCGAACGGGCCACCCTGGTCTTCACCCAGACGATGGTGATCGACGACGTGATCGCCACCACCCCCGCGAAGGCCGCCCGCCGTCAGTGGTTTCAGGACTACACCGCCCGGTACGGCGGCTACCACGGCTCTGCCTCGTTCGCCGCGGACGCCATCCAGCTCATCGCCGACGCGGAGCTGCGGGCCGGCGGCCCCGCCGGCGAGGTCGACCGGAAACGCCTCCGCGACGTGCTGGAGACGTCCCAGCTGGACGGCCTGTCCGGTCCGATCCGGATGACGCCGGACAACCACTCCGGGCTGATGCCGCAGGCGCTGACCACCCTGATCGCCCGCAACGGGCGGTGGCGGCTGGCCGGCTGATCTCCTGAGTGGCTGGTGTGGTCAGCGGCTGGAGGTGGTCTCCCGCAGCCAGGGCAGGCTGCGCCGCTCGATGAGCACCAGCGCGGCGTAGAGCACGATGCTGACCAGGGCGACCAGGATGATCGCGGCCCACGCGGTAGCGGTGTCGCCGATGCCGGCGTACTGCTGGATGACGTAACCGAGACCACCCTCGCCGGCCTGGAACTCGCCGATCACGGCACCGATCGCGGCGAGCGGCATGGCGACCTTGAGGCCCACGAAGATCTGCGGGAGCGCGGCGGGAAAGCGGACCTTGCGGAACGCCTGCCAACGGGAGGCGTTCCAGGACCGCACCAGTTCGGCGAGTTCGGCCGGCGTGGTGGTCAGCCCGGTGGCGGTGGACAGCACGATCGGGAAGAAGCAGAGCAGGAAGACCATGGTGAGGATCGGCTTCTGACCCCAGCCGAGCGCCACCACCAGCAGCGGCCCCAGGGTGATCTTGGGCACGGCGTTGACCGCGACCAGCAGCGGGGTGAACATCCGCTCGACCGTCCGGGAGGCCGCCAGCGCCAGGCCGATCAGCACCCCGGCCACCGCGGAGAGGGCGAAGCCGAGCAGGATCTCGCCGGTGGTGGCGACGGTGTGCTCCAACAGTCGGGCCGGCCGAGCGGAGAACGCCGTGAGCACGTCACCGGGTGGCGGCAGGGCGGCCGGGTGGATCAGCTCCAGCCGGGCCACCAGCCACCAGCCACCGAGTGCGAACAGCAACCCGGCGACCGGTAGCAGCGCGGCCATGGTGCCCGAGCGCAGGTCTCCCGCTCGCCACCGTCGGCCACCCGGTGCGGCCGGGGACTGCTCGGCCGCGAGCGTCGCCTCCGGCTGCCGTGGACGGACGTCGGTCATCGGATCCTCCTGCGTTCGGCGCATCGTCACGGGCGGGGAGCGGAGTACGCCGCACCGACGAACGCGGTGCGGCGTACTCCGTGCGGTACCGAGCGGCCTCAGGCCTTCGGTGCCAGGTTGAAGTCGATGATCTGGTCGGGGGTGAGGTCCGACTTGAGGGCGCCGGCGCCACGCAGGATCGCGATGCTCTTGGCGACCCGGCCGCTGTCCAGCGTGCCCAGTGCGGTGCCGGAGTTGCTGGAACGGACGTAGCCGGCCATCAACTGCAGCTCGGCGGCCGCCGCGGCGGGCACGACCGCCTCGGCGTTCTTGGCCAGGATCTCGGCCGCCTCCTGCGGGTTCGCCAAGGCGTACTCCAGGCCCTTGAGCAGCGCCTCGGTGAACTTCTTGACCTGCTCGGGCTTCTCGGTGGCGTACTGCTTGGAGGTGATCAGCACGTTGCCGTAGAGGTCCTGCATCACGTTGCTGTACGGCAGCATGACGGCCTCCTTCTTGGTCACCGCCTCGATGGTCGGCTGACCGACCACGAACTGCCCGATGCCGTCGACCGAACCGGAGGCCAGCGTGCCCATCAGGGTCTGCGCCTCGCCGTTGACCCACTTCACCTTGGTGTAGTCGATGCCGGCCATCCGGGCGTAGGTCGGGAACAGGTTGCGGACCACCGAGCCGGGCGTGTCGGCGAGAGTCTTGCCCTCCAGGTCCTTCGGGGTGGTGATGCCCGTGCCGTCCACGGTGGCGATGGCCGCCATGGTGCGCTGCTGGATCGCGGCCACCGCGACGAAGTCCTTGGCGTCACCGTTGCCGAGCTGGAGGAGTCCACCGGTCAGGTCGATCGGGCCGAAGTGCGCCTGACCGCCGACGACCGTCTGGATCACGGAGCCGGTGCCCTGCCCCGGCTTGATCTCGACTTCGAAGCCGGCGTCCTTGAAGTAGCCCTTCTCCTTGGCCACCCAGGCGTAGGCGTCGCGCCCGAAGTTGCCGAACGAGGTGAGGTACGTCACCTGCTCCAGGGACGAGCCGAGGTCGTTGCCGTCCGCGTCGTCCGAGCCGCTGCTGCACGCGGAGACCAGGGCGAGCGCGGTGGCCATCGTGGCCGCGGCGACCGTACGGGTCAGCCTTCTCATCAGTGCACCTTGTCCTTTCCAACCGGGGCCTCGGGGCCGCCGGAAGGGAGTTGTCGGGGCGGCACCGGCAGCCGGATGGAAGCCGACACCGCGTATCGAGGGGGACTCTCGCGGGCACAGCGTACGAGAACCCCACCTTTGCGACGCCAGGCGTACCGGGTTGCGGAACGGATACAAAGTGATGTCCACCCCGGACGGTGCGATACGGAACGCAGGCCGATAGCCTTTGCCCGTTCCTGACTTTCCACTCAGGGGAGGCCCGTCGGCGATGATCCGACTCTCCGAGGTGTCGCGCACCTTCGACGGCCGCGCCGGCCGGGTCGAGGCGTTGCGGGGCATCGACCTCGACGTCGCCGAGGGTGAGTTCGTCGCGGTACTCGGCCGCTCCGGGTGCGGCAAGTCCACGCTGCTGCGGCTGATCTCGGGCCTGATCCCGGTCACCTCCGGCGAGGTCACCGTCGCCGGCAAGCCGGTCACCGGACCGCGCCGGGACATCGCCATGCTGTTCCAGCGGCCGGCCCTGCTGCCGTGGCGCAGCGTGTTGGACAACGTCCTGCTGCCGGTGGAGATCTTCGGCTGGAAGCGGGCCGCCCACCGGGACCGGGCGCGGGACCTGCTCGAGGTGGCCGGGTTGTCCGGCTTCGAGAAGCGGCTGCCGCACGAGCTGTCCGGTGGCATGCAGCAACGGGTCGCGCTGTGCCGGTCGCTGATCGGCGACCCCCGGGTGATGTTGATGGACGAACCCTTCTCCGCGCTCGACGCGCTCACCCGTGAGGAACTCGCCGGCGAACTCCAGCGGGTGCACATGCGCAACGGCGCGACCGTCGTCTTCGTCACCCACTCCATCGACGAGGCGGTGCTGCTCGCCGACCGGGTGGTGGTGCTGAGCCCACGCCCCGGCCGGGTCCGCAAGGTCGTCGAGGTGACCATTCCGCGCCCGCGCACCCTGGGCCGCAACGCCCATCTCGCCGACGTCGCCCGGGTCAGTGCCGACCTGCACGAACTGCTGATGGAACGCGAACAGCCGGCGGGAGCCGGTACGGAGGTGGCGCGATGAGCGAGCGGAGCGAGCGAATCATTCGGCGCAGCGCCGTGGTGCCTCGTCGCGGCGCCGAGCGAAGCGAGGTGGCGCGATGAGCGAGCGCAGCGAGCGAATGCGGGTGGCTGTCTTCACGGAACCGCACCGTGGCGCCACCTACGACGACCAGCTCCGCTTCGCCCGCCTCGCCGAGGAGGGTGGCTTCGACGCCTTCCTCCGCGCCGACCACTACCAGGCCATGGGCGACGAACCGGCCCTGCCCGGTCCGACCGACGCCTGGCTGACCCTGGCGGCGCTCGCCCGGGAAACCAGCCGAATCCGGCTGGGCACCCTGGTCACCTCGGCGACGTTCCGGCTGCCCGGTCCACTCGCGGTGATGGTGGCTCAGGTCGACCAGATGAGCGGCGGTCGGGTCGAGCTGGGCATCGGCGCCGGCTGGTACGCCCGGGAGCACATCTCGTACGGCATCCCGTTCCCCGGCACCAGTGAACGATTCGACCGGCTCGCGGAACAGCTCGAAGTGATCACCGGGCTGTGGCGCACCCCGTCCGGCGAAACGTTCAGCTACGTCGGGGACCACTACCGGCTCACCGATTCGCCGGCCCTGCCCAAGCCGGTGCAGAGCCCGGGCCCTCCGGTGATCGTCGGGGGGCGCGGTCCCAAGCGCACCCCCGAGCTCGCCGCCCGCTACGCCGACGAGTTCAACGTCCCCTTCACCAGCGTCGAACAGGCTCGCGAGGCGTACGAGCGGGTTCAGGAGGCGAGTGAGCGGGTCGACCGCGCCGGCGGCGGGCGCCGGCCGCTGACGCTCTCCGCCGGCATCGTGGTGGCGATCGGGCGTACCGACAGCGAGGCCCGACGGCGAGCGGCGCCGCTGCACGTCAAGAGCGCCCTTCCGCCGGAGGATCCGGTGGTCGGCTCACCGCGGCAGCTGGTCGACCGGATCGGCGAGTTCGCCGCGATCGGCACCACCCGGGTGCATCTACGCCTGATCGACCTCACCGACCTGGACCACCTGGAGCTGATCGCCGCCGAGGTGCTCCCCAACCTGGACGGAACCCGATGACCGAGCTGCCACCCGACGTTCCCACGCCCGACTCCGAAGCCGGGCTCGGCCCGGTGGGCCAGGAGATCGTCTTCGACAACGACCGGGTGAGGGTCTGGCACATCCGGCTGGAGCCCGGTGAGCGCCAGCCGCTGCACCGGCACGACCTTCCCTATCTGGTGGTGGCCGTCCAGGGCGCGAAGAACGTCGTGCAGACGGTCGATGGTGTCAAGATCGACGCTGACGAGCCGACCGGCGGGGTGGTCTATCGCGATCCGGGTGCGGTGCACATGCTCACCAACGTCGGCGACACGACATACCTGGCCCGGCTGGTCGAGCTCAAGTAGACCCGCCGCGAGCAGGTCGTACGTCCGTACACGGCGTGCCGGTGGCGATCGGTGGCGACGGACCGTAACGTGCCGGTCATGGCCCATCGGACATCGAGCCGACTACTGTTCACCGCGTTCGGCGTCAGCCTGCTTGCCGGCGCCGGTCAGCTCGGCCTCGCCTTCGGCTTCGGCATCGTCCGGCTCACCGGAAGCTTCACCGGCGCGAGCATCAACCAGTGGCCGGCCCAGCTCGTCTGGGCCGGCTGGTTCGCCACGAACGCCGCCGTGATCGGCGCCGTGCTCACCGAGCGGCTGGCCCGCCATGGTGGGCAGCTCACCGGCACCCCCCGGCAACTGGCCGTCGCGGGCAGCGCCGCCCTGGGTGCCACGGTCGTGGCGCCGCTGTGCATGCAGCCGGCCCGCAACGCGGAACTCGTCTCGGTCGACCCGGTATGGGCCGTGGCCATCTGCGCCGGCCTCGGCGCGGTGGTCGGCGCCGGTGCCGCGCTGGCTGTCCTGGTCCGACCGCCGCTCGCCTGGAACATGGCAGCGGTGGCCGCGACGGTCTGGTTCCTCGCGTTACTGTCCGTGATTCCGTCGTTGGGGGCGAGCGGACCGCTGACCCCGGTACGCCTCGGCGTGCTGGAGCCGGCCTGGCTCGCCGCCGGCACCGCGCAGCAACTGGCGCTGCTGATCCTTCCGCTGGTGACCCTGCTGGCCGGCGCGGTGACCGCGACGGTGGCCCGGTGGCGTGGCCATCCCCCACTGGTCAGCGGGCCCAGTGGGGTCGCCGGACCGGTGCTGGTGGCCTTCGCCTACCTGGCCGCCGGTCCGGGCGACACGAGCGACCGGTACCAGTTGACCCCTTACTACGCCGCGCTGATCGCGGTGGTGGTCGGCGCACTCGGCTCGGCCGCCGCAGCCCTGCTGCCCTGGCCGGCCACCGGCGGGCTCGCCCACCGGACCGCCGCACCCACCGGTGGGACCGCCATCGAACCGACCGCCATCCTGCAACCGTTGCCGACGACCCCCGCGCTGCCCGGGTCGGCCGGCGCACCGGCCGACCCGGCGGCCGGCCCGGCACGCCCGGTCGTGGTGGTCGACGGCGGCACCGAGGCCCACCGGCCCACCGGTGCACCCCACTCCGACGGCGCGCCCCGGGGCGTCGTCACGCCGGACGGCTCACCGCCGCACTGGCACTGGCCGATCGCGCACACCGAGCCGTCCGCCGTCACGACCACGCCGACCGCCGCCGGTGCGGTGGGACGCCACCCGGCCGCCGGCACCGCACCGACGACAGCCGAGCCGAAGAACGGCAACGGCGGGCAGCCGCCCGACGGCGGGCCCTCCGCCGACAGCGCACGCACCGACCGCACCGGCCCGGCTGATGCCGGTGTCCCGCGTGCCGGTGACGCCGCTGGCCGAGCCGACGCCGCCGGGCGAGCAGGCGACGCCGCAAGCCGAACCGACGCTGCCGAGCGAGCAGGCGACGCCGCAAGCCGAACCGACGCTGCCGAGCGAGCAGGCGAAGCCCCGCGGCGAACCGCAGCCGGCGAGCCAACACAGAGCGGCAAGCCAACACAGAGCGGCAAGCCAGCACAGAGCGGCAAGCCAGCACAGAGCGGCAAGCCAGCACAGAGCGGCAAGCCAGCACAGAGCGACGCGCCAGCACAGAGCGACGAGCCTGCACAGAGCGACGAGCCTGCACAGAGCGACGAGCCTGCACAGAGCGACGAGCCTGCACAGCGCGGCGAGCCTGCACAGCGCGGCGAGCCGGTGGGTGAGACCGCCGGGTCGGTGTTGGACGGGCAGCCGGTAGCGGAGAGCGACGGACAGCCCGGAGCGTCGACTGAGCCGGCGCCGGTGGGCGACGGCAGCGACCTGCCCCAGGCGGCACCCAGCACCGTGGAGGCCGAGGCACCGGTCGCTTCCCGTGGTAGGACCCCGACGCCCCGCACCCCCACGCCCCGGGCACCGGCCCCGTCGGTGGACCCGGCCCCCGCGACGACGCAGGCCGCGCCGATCGCCGAGCCAACGCCAACGCCAACGCCAACGCCAACGCCAACGCCAACGCCAACGGATGATGCCGGCGGTCGATCGGCGGCGGAGGCGCCGCCCGAGGCGCCGACGCGATCACGGCAGCGGTTCGGCTCGCCCGATCTCACCCGGGCCACGGTCGGGCCCGAGGTGCCGTCGACTCCGGGCGGCCGGGCGCTCCCCGACACCCCGGAGGTCTCCATCGAGCCGGCGGCCACCGCCCGTGACCTCACGGCCGCCTTCACGAAGCCGCCCGCCGTCCGGGCCGAGGACGTCCAGCCGGACGGCGAAGCGGAAAAGGGCCGACGTGGACTGTTCCGACGCGGCAGGTCCCGGTCCGCGGAGCATGCCGCGACCGGGCAGGACGAACCGCTGCCGGCTCAGGACGAGGAGTACGTCGACTGGGTCGCCGGGCTCAGCCGACCGCTCGACGACGACGAGGCGACCCCACCGAAGGGCCCACGTCGCTCCCTGCGGTCGACGGGTCGGCACCACCGACGCTGAGAGCCCGCCGGTCACACCGTCCACAGCGTCCGCATTCAGCGTCGGTAACCGCAAGGGGCGGTTGAAGGGCGGCGCCTCATGTCCGGGTGACATGGTTACGTCACACCGGACATGAGGCACTCAGGGCTTACCCGTCCCGACCGGTCAGGCCAGCGGCAGATAGACCCGTCCGCCGGAGGCGACGAACTCGTCGGACTTGTCCTGCATGCCGCGGGCGGCGTACTCCTTCAGGTCCTGTGTGATCTTCATGGAGCAGAACTTCGGCCCGCACATCGAGCAGAAGTGCGCCGTCTTCGCCGGCTCGGCGGGCAGCGTCGCGTCGTGGTACGACCGCGCGGTCTCCGGGTCCAGCGAGAGGTTGAACTGGTCCTCCCAGCGGAACTCGAACCGCGCCTTCGACAGCGCGTCGTCCCATGCCTGCGCCCCCGGATGTCCCTTCGCCAGGTCGGCCGCGTGCGCCGCGATCTTGTACGCGATCACCCCGGCCTTCACGTCGTCCCGGTCGGGCAGTCCGAGGTGCTCCTTGGGCGTGACGTAACAGAGCATCGCGGTGCCGAACATGCCGATCATCGCGGCTCCGATGGCCGAGGTGATGTGGTCGTACGCGGGCGCGATGTCGGTGGTCAGCGGACCGAGCGTGTAGAACGGCGCCTGGTGGCACCACTCCTGCTGAAGGTCGACGTTCTCCTTGATCTTGTGCATCGGCACGTGACCGGGCCCCTCGATCATCACCTGCACGTCGTACTCCCAGGCGACCCTCGTCAGCTCGCCGAGAGTACGCAGCTCCGCGAACTGTGCCTCGTCGTTGGCGTCCGCGATCGAGCCGGGTCGCAGACCGTCACCGAGAGAGAAGGTCACGTCGTAGCGGGCCAGGATCTCGCACAGCTCCCGGAAGTTGGTGTAGAGGAAGTTCTCCTCGTGATGCGCCAGGCACCAGGCCGCCATGATCGAACCGCCCCGTGACACGATGCCGGTGACCCGGTCCACCGCCAACGGCACGTACGGCAGCAGCACACCGGCGTGCACCGTCATGTAGTCCACGCCCTGCTCGGCCTGCTCGATGACGGTGTCCCGGAACACCTCCCAGCTCAGCTTCACCGGATCACCGCCGACCTTCTCCAGCGCCTGGTAGATCGGCACCGTGCCGATCGGCACCGGGGAGTTGCGCACGATCGCCTCGCGAGTCTCGTGGATCCGCTTGCCGGTGGACAGGTCCATCACCGTGTCCGCGCCCCACCGGGTGGCCCAGGTGAGCTTCTCCACCTCCTCGGCCACCGACGAGGTCACCGCCGAGGTGCCGATGTTCGCGTTGACCTTGACCAGGAACGCCTTGCCGATGATCGCCGGCTCGCATTCCGGGTGGTTGATGTTGAGCGGCAGCACTGCCCGGCCGGCCGCGATCTCGTCCCGGACGAACTCCGGTGCCATCCCCTCCCGGATCGCCACGAACTCCATCTCCGGCGTGACCACACCGGCGCGGGCGTACGCGAGCTGCGTCGGCCGCCTGCCGTCCGCGCCGGCCAGTGGGGTTCCGCCACCGCGTACCGGCGCCACGTCGGCCCGCTCGGCGATCCACGGTCCCCGCAACGGTGCCAGCCCGACCTCCGGATCAGCGCCCGGACCGGAGGTGTCGTAGAGCCGTACCGGTGGGTTGTCCCCGGTCAGCTCCACCTCCGCGAACGGCACCCGGATGTCCGGCCGTGATCCCTCGACGTACACCTTGCGACGTGTCTGCATGACAGCCTCCCTGTTCAGGCGGACCAGCCGAAGTGGTCCATCGGCCCACGGCCCGCGCCCAGCTCCCAGTCCCGCGCGCCGGTCAGCGCCCGGGTCACGTACTCCTTGGCGGCCTCGACCGCCGCCGGCACCGGATCGCCCAGCGCGAGCCGCACCGTCACGGCCGCCGAGAACGAGCAACCGGTGCCGTGGGTGTGCCGGGTCGGCACCCGCGGGGCACGCAGCACCGTCGTCCCCTCCGGGCCGTGCAGCACGTCCACCGCCTCCGCACCGGCGTCCACGTCGCCGCCGGTGACGATCACCCATTCCGGTCCACCGGCAGCCAGGGCCCGCGCCGCCGCGGTCATCTCCGCCACGTCGGTCACCGCCGTCCCGGTGAGCGCGGCGGCCTCCGCGCTGTTCGGTGTGGCCACCCGGGCGTACGGCAGCAACCGCTCCACCGCCTCCACCACGCCGAGCCGGTGCCCGCTGGTGGCCACCAGGACCGGGTCGACGACCAGCTGCGGTAGCCGACCGGCCGCCGCCGCGTCGGCGATCGCGGCCGCCACGGCCGGGGTGCCCAGCATCCCGGTCTTGACCGCCCGCACCGCGAAGTCCGACAGCACACTGTCGAGCTGGTCGGTGACCAGGTGTGGGGGCAGCGGCAGCACCGCGTCCACGCCCCGGGTGTTCTGCGCGGTGACCGCCGTCAGCACACTCGTGCCGTACGCGCCGAGCGCGGCGAAGACCTTCAGGTCGGCCTGGATGCCGGCGCCGCCACCGGAGTCGGAACCGGCGACGGTGAGGACGGTGGTTGGGGTCACGGCAGTTCCTCTTGGTCTGGGGTTGTCTGGTGGTTGCGGTTGGGGGCTGCGGCCGACCGTGCCCACTCCGGGCGGTCAGGCTTGATCCCTGCGTGGGCACGGTCGGCCGCAGCCCCGTCGTGGTCATTCCCCGCCAGAACGTGCCGGGTTGGGGGGCTCGGGGTCGTCTGGGCCTGGTGAGCGGGGGGCTCCTGATCCGTCGTGGACGACCCCGCCCGGACGCGCCGATCTGGAGCGTGCGGGGTGGTCGTGGCGTGGCAGGCGGCGGTAAGGGCGGCGGCGGTCTGTTGTGGGTCGTGGGCGCGCATGATGGCGCCGAGGACGGCCACACCGCAGGCGCCGGCCTGGACGCAGGCGTGTACCTGGGCGGGGGTCTCGATGCCGCCGAGGGCCAGGGCGGGCACGGGGCTCCGCCGGATCAGCTCGGCCAGCCCTTCGGAACGCAGGGGTGGGCCGTAGCCCGGCTTGGTCCGGGTGGGAAAGACCGGCGAGAGGGTGACGTAGTCCTCAGTGGTGAGCCGACGCAGTTCCGCGACGTCGTGACAGGAGCGGCCGACCAGGTCGGCGGGGGGCGGTGGGTACGGGCCGGCCGCCGGCAGGTGCAGCGCGACCGGCGACCGGCCGGCTCCGGTGGCGCCGGCCCGGATGCCGGGACAAGCATCGGTGCTGTCGGCACCGGGTGTGTCGGCGGTGACGCCGAGCGCATCGCGATCGGGATCGCCGTGGTCGGTCAGCGGGTCGGGGCCGGAGACGATCAGGGTTCCGCCCGCCTCGGTCAGGATCGACCGCAGCTCGGCGGCGAGGGCCAGGCGCTCGACGCGCGGCAGCTCCTTCTCCCGTAGCACCACCCACCGCACTCCCCCGGCCACGGCCGCCGCCACCACCTCCACCAGCGGCCTCCGCGCCACCCGCCGATCCGTGAGCAGCACGACCCCCGACGGCATTTGGATCTTGGTGCGAACCGGCCCTCGGAGGGGCGCCCCCGGGCCAAGATCCACGAGATCAGTCAGCGCGGTCACAGGTCGGGGCGGCCTTCGTCGGGGGTGGAGGCGAGGGCGTGGAAGCGGCGGGGGATGCGGCCGGCGCCACGGGCGAGGTGGCCGGCGGCGATCGCGTACCGCATCGCGGTGGCCATCGCCACCGGGTCGGCGGCCCGGGTCACCGCGCTGGCCAACAGCACCCCGTCGCAGCCCAGCTCCATGGCCAGCGCCGCGTCGGAGGCGGTGCCGATGCCCGCGTCCAGGATCACCGGCACGGCGACGTCCTGCCGGATGAGCCGGATGTGGTGCGGATTGTTGATCCCCAGGCCGGATCCGATCGGCGCACCGGCCGGCATCACCGCCGCGCAGCCGACGTCGGCCAGCCGCCGCGCCAGCACCGGATCGTCGGAGGTGTACGGCAGCACGGTGAACCCGTCGTCGACCAGTTCCTCGGCGGCGCGCAGCAGCTCCACCCCGTCGGGCAGCAGCGTCCGCTCGTCGCCGATCACCTCCAGCTTGACCCAGTCGGTCTCGAACGCGTCCCGGGCCAGCCGGGCCACCTTCACCGCCTCGCCCGCCGTGTAGCAGCCGGCCGTGTTGGGCAGCAGCCGTACGCCACACCGGTCGAGCAGGTCCAGCAGACCGCCGGAACCGCCGGGCACCGTCTCCACCCGGCGCAACGCCAGGGTGACCAGCTCGGTGCCGGACGCCCGGATCGCCTGTTCCAGTACGTGCAGGTTGGCCGCCCCGCCGGTACCGAGGATCAGCCGGGAGGTGAACCGCACCCCGCCCAGTTCGAAGCCGGTCGACTCGTCCATCCGGTTCACCCGCCCTGGGCGGCGCTGAGCACCTCGACCCGGTCACCGCCGCACAGCACCGTCGCCGGCCAGCCGGTACGCGGCACCACCTCACCGTTGACCGCCACCGCCACCCCACGCTGCTGGCCGGTGACGTCGCGGACCAGGTCGGCCACCGTCAACCCGTCCGGCAGGCTGCGGTCGGCACCGTTCACCGTCAGTTCCATCAGTCGTCCTCCGTCGGGTGCGGGAAAGAGCGAGCGGCCGTCGCGCCCACGACGGCCGACGGGTCGGCGAACCGGTCCGGCCGGAAGGGGGCGAGCAGGGCGTGGGCGCTGCCGTCGCCGGTGATCAAGTCGGTGATCAGGTCCGCGGTGACCGGGGTGAGCACGATTCCGTGCCGGTGATGACCGGCGGCCACCAGCACGTCCGGGTGGCCCGGCATCGGCCCCAGGATCGGGGCGTTGTCCGGCGTGCCGGGGCGCAGCCCCGCCAGCGTCTCCACCAGGTCGTACTCGGCGATCTCGGGCAGCAGGTCGACGGCGGCCCGCAGCAGCCGCAGCACCGCTCCGGCGCAGATGCCCAGGTCGGAGCGCTCCTCGACGGTCGCGCCGACGACCACCTCGCCGCTGTCCCGGGGCACCAGGTAGACATGCTCGCCGTCGGCGTACCCCCGGATCACGTGCCGGAAGCCTGGCGGCCCGCCGTCCGGCGCACGCAACCGCAGCACCTGTCCCTTCACCGGACGGACCGGCAGGCCGGTCAGGGCCGCGACGCCGCAGCCGGCGGCGACCACCGTCACGCCGGCCGTGACGTCGGACAGCCGCCGCACCGGCGCGGCTACCAGCACCGCGCCCGCCCGTTCCGCCGCCAGCCGCAGCGCCGGCACCAGCCGGCGCGGGTCGACCTGGTGGTCGGTGGCGGCGAGTGCGCCGCCGCGCACCCGGGGTGCCAGCGCCGGCTCGCGCTCGCGCAGCTGCGACGGGCGCAGCGGCGTCACCGGCAACCCCAGCCCCTGTTGGTACGCCCAGAGCCGACGTGCCTCGGCGAGGTCGTCGGCGGTCAGCCCGACCATCAGGGTGCCCTCGGTCCGGTAGCCGATGTCGGTGCCGGTCGCCTCGGTCAGTTCGGCGGCGAACCCGGGCCAGCGGCCGGCCGACTCGGTCAGCAGGGCGGTCAGCTCCCGCTCGCCGAAGTACGCCTCGGCGACCGGCGCCAGCATGCCGGCGGCCACGTGCGAGGCACCCGATCCGGGCGCCGGATCGTGCACGACCACCCGTAGCCCGCGCGCCGCGCACCGCCAGGCGACCGCCCACCCGATCGGCCCGCCACCCACGACGGCCACATCGGGCCGGCGCCGCGGCACCGGACCGGTGGTGGCGGGTCGCCCGGTCAACACGTCAGCGCCCGGACCAGCTCGGCGGCGGCGCGGGCGGGATCGCTGGCTCCGGAGAGCGCACCCACCACCGCCACCCCGTACGCGCCGGCGGCCCGTAACTCGGGCACGTCCGCCGCCGTCACCCCGCCGATGGCGATCACCGGCACGTCGACCGCCTCGACCACCGCCCGGACACCGGTCACACCGATCGGCGGTGGCAGCCCCTCCTTGGTGGCGGTGACCCGGCACGGGCCCACGCCCAGATAGCTGGCTCCGGCGGTGACCGCCGCGAGCGCGCTCGCCGGTTCCCGGGCGGTGGCACCCAGCACCGCGGCCGGGCCGAGCACCTTCCGGGCCGCCGCCACGGGCAGATCGTCGGCGCCGACGTGACCACCGGCGGCGTCGGTCCCCAGGGCCACGTGCAGCCGGTCGTTGACCAGGCAGGGCACCTGGTACGGCGCGCAGCGGGCGAGCACCTGCCGGGTCAGCTCGTACGCCTGCCGGTCGGTCGCGGTGTCCTCGACCCGGACCTGCACCACCAGTTCGGTGTGGGCCACCGGTAGCACGGCGCGGAGCACGGCGAGCGGGTCCCGCCCGGGTCGGGTGTCGGTGATCAGATGCAGTCGTCCCAGGGACGGCACGGCAACACTCCTCCCTGCGCCGGCATTACCCGGATCAGGTTCGACGGTCGGGGGCTCTCAGCCCCCCTCTCAGCCCGGTACACCGGGCTCCCGTGGGTTCGTTGGGTGTCACCGTACGTCGTTTCGTCGGCTCCGCCAAGCCCGTCCCGCGCCGCCACCGGCGGCGCGGGCCACCCGGTCAGGCCGACCCGCAACTGCCTCTCGAACGGACTCGCGGCAGCACGGCGGCCGGAAAAAGGCCGGATATACAGCGACTCACACCAATAGAAAATGACCCCGTTACCAAAACGTTACAAGGCTCCACCTTGCTCGAAACTAGATTCACTGACGCAAATTGAAGTGATCGGATCGGCTGAGTCGGCATCCAGACCTCGCTCGTCAGGTATGGGCGGTCGGACCGACGGGAGTGACCACCGTCGTGCACTCCGAACCGTCCCACGGACAGAGGAGATCCTCGTGCCCCGACCCAGTCGGCGGCGAGCCCCGCTCGCCGCAGTGACCGTGGCGCTACTCGCCTTCACACTCATCCTGACCGCCGCACCGGCCCCGATCGCCGATCCCGCCGCCGCGCGGGCCGCCCGTCCCGCCGTCGCCGCGGCGGCGGAGCCCTACGCCGTCCTGGTCTTCTCCAAGACCGCCGGGTTCCGGCACGACTCGATCCCGGCCGGCATCAACGCGATCCAGCAACTCGGCACGGCGAACGGGTTCACCGTCACCACCACCGAGGACAGCGCCGCCTTCACCGACACCAACCTCGCCAGGTTCAAGGCGGTCATCTGGTTGTCCACCACCGGCGACGTGCTCAACGCCAGCCAGCAGGCGGCCTTCGAGCGCTACATCCGCGCCGGTGGCGGGTACGTCGGCGTGCACGCCGCGTCCGACACCGAGTACGACTGGGCCTGGTACGGCCAACTGGTCGGTGCCTACTTCAACAGCCACCCGGCCAACCAGACGGCCACGGTGAAGGTCGAGGACACCACCCACGAGTCGACCCGGCACCTGCCGGAGCGGTGGTCCCGGTTCGACGAGTGGTACAACTTCCGCACCAACCCCCGCGCCCGCCAGGTGCAGGTGCTGGCCTCGCTCGACGAGCGCAGCTACAGCCCGGGCAGCGGCGCGATGGGGCAGGACCACCCGATCGCCTGGTGCCAGAACTTCGACGGTGGACGGTCCTGGTACACCGGGGGCGGGCACACCCAGGAGTCCTTCACCAACGCCGAGTTCCGGCAGCACCTGCTCGGTGGTATCCAGACCGCGGCCGGGGTGGTGCACGCCGACTGCGGTGCCGGCCGAGCCGCCAGCTTCGAGAAGGTGACGCTGGACAGCAACACCAGCAACCCGATGGAGCTGGACATCGCGCCCGACGGCCGGGTCTTCTACATCGAACGCGACGGCCGGGTGCAGATCATCAAGCCGGACACCGGCCAGACCGTCACCGCGCTGCGGCTGAGCGTCTTCGCCGGCAACGAGGACGGCCTGCTGGGCATCCGCCTCGACCCCGACTTCGCCAGCAACGGGTGGGTCTGGCTCTACTACGCCCCCAGCGCGGGCGGTTCCCGCAACAACCTGTCCCGGTTCACCGTCACCGGTGACACGATCAACCCGTCCAGCGAGCGGGTCGTGCTGGAGGTGCCCACGCAGCGCAACACCTGCTGCCACATGGGCGGGACGATGACCTTCGACTCCGCCGGCAACCTGTACCTGGCCACCGGGGACAACACCAACCCCTTCGAATCCGGTGGCTACAGCCCGTTGGACGAGCGCTCCGGCCGGGCGGACTACGACTCGCAGCGCACCGCCGGTAACACCAACGACCTGCGCGGCAAGGTGCTCCGGATCCGGCCGCAGGCCGACGGCACGTACACCATTCCGGCCGGAAACCTCTTCGCACCGGGCACCGCGCGGACCAGGCCGGAGATCTACGCGATGGGCCTGCGCAACCCGTTCCGGATCGGCATCGACCCGGCCACCAACGTGCTCTACGTCGCCGACTACGGCCCGGACGCCACCACCACGAACGCGAACCGGGGCCCGGAGGGCCTGGTGGAGTGGAACATCGTCGACCGGCCCGGCAACTTCGGCTGGCCGTACTGCCACGGCAACAACCAGGCGTACAACGACTACCAGTTCCCGTCCGGCCCGAGCGGGGCGAAGTTCAACTGCTCCGCGCCGGTGAACAACTCTCCCAACAACACCGGTCTGACCAACCTGCCGGCGGCCATCCCGGCCACGGTCGACTACGGCTACGGCGGCAACAGCCGTTTCCCGGAGATCGGCGGCGGCGGAGCGCCGATGGCCGGTCCGGTCTACCGGTTCGACCCGACCATCTCGTCGTCCCGCCAGTGGCCGGCGTACTTCGACGGCAAGGCCATGTTCGGCGAGTGGAACCAGTCGCGGATGTACACGATGCAGGTCACCCGGGACGGCAAGTCCCTCGTCGACATCAACCGGATCCTCGACCAGATGACCTTCGTCCGGCCGATGGACTTCGAGTTCGGCCCCGACGGCGCGCTGTACCTGATCGAGTGGGGCAGCGGCTTCGGCGGCAACAACGACAACTCCGGCGTCTACCGCATCGACTACACCGCCGGTGCCCGCGCCCCGATCGCGGTCGCCTCGGCGAACCCCACCTCCGGAGCGCCACCGCTGGCGGTCACCTTCTCCAGCGCCGGCTCACGCGACCCCGACGGCGGAGCACTGACCTACGCCTGGACGTTCGGCGACGGCGGCACCTCCACCCAGGCCAACCCGACCCACACGTACGCCCAGTCCGGCAGCTACACCGCGCAACTGCGGGTGACCAACCCGGCGGGGCGGAGCGCGGTGGCGAACGTGCCGATCACCGTCGGCAACACGGCACCGACCGTGACCATCGAGTTCCCGCCGGACGGTGGCTTCTTCGGCTGGGGTGACCAGGTCGCCTACACCATCAAGGTCACCGACCCCGAGGACGGGACGATCGACTGCGACGAGGTCGAACTCCAGGTTCTGCTCGGCCACGACGAGCACGCGCACCCGCTGGAGCGGCACACCGGCTGCACCGGCACCGTGCAGACCCAGCTCGCCGACGGCCACGGGGCGGAGGCGAACGTCTTCACCGTCCTGGAGGCGACCTACACCGACCAGGGTGGAGCCGACGGAGCCGAGCCGCAGACCGGCCGGGCGCTGGTGGTCCTCCAGCCCAAGCGCAAGGAGGCCGAGTACTACTCCGCCACCGGACGGGTGGCGGGTGCCACCGGGGGCGGCACCGCCGGGGTGGAGCGGGAGACCACCGGTGACACCGCCGGCGGTGGACAGAACATCGGCTTCATCGAGGACGGCGACTGGTGGTCGGTCAGTCCGGCCAGCCTGACCGGCCTCACCTCGATCCGGTTCCGGGTCGCCTCGGCCACTTCCGGTGGCCGGATCGAGGTCCGCGCCGCAGCCGCGGACGGACCGCTGATCACCACCGCCGCCGTGACCGGCACCGGAGGGTGGCAGACGTACACCGACGTCACCGCGCAGATACCCAACGGCGCCGCGGCGGAGGGCGCGTTGTACTTCGTCGCCCGGGATCCGAACGGCGGCTCCGGCACCCTGTTCAACGTCAACTGGATGGACTTCGTCGGTCCCGGGGTGAGCGGCAACGCCCCGCCGACGGTCACCGCCTCGGCCACCCCGACCAGCGGGACCGGCCCGTTGGCGGTGACCTTCACCGGTACGGCGACCGACCCGGACGGGGACACCCCCCTGACGTACGCCTGGGACTTCGGCGACGGGGCGACCGCGAGCACGCTCAACGCCAGCCACACCTACACCACGCCGGGCAGCTACACCGCCACCCTGACGGTCACCGACAGCCGGGGTGCGCGAGGGCAGGCCAGCGTGCCGGTCCGGGTCGACGGGGCGGGCAACCCCTGCCAGGCCGAGCCGGGACCACAGCGGTCCGACGAGTTCACCGGCAGTTCGCTGGATCGTCAGCGGTGGACGGGCGTGGTGCGCGGGACCGAGTCGTACTCCCTCACCGACGGTTCACTTCGGCTGCCCACCGCGGCGGGTGACCTTTACGGCACCCGCAACGACGCCACCAACCTGGTGCTCCAGCCCGCACCCAGCGGTGCCTGGCAGGCGACCACCCGGGTCACCGTGCCGGTCCGGGCCGACTATCAGCAGGCCGGTCTGCTCGTCTACGGCAACGACGACAACTACGCCAAGCTGGACCTGGTCTACGGTGGCAACCGGAAGGTCGAGTTCATCCGGGAGACCGCCGGCACCCCGCGCAACGAGGGGGCCGACGCCACGGCCGCGCCCACCGGTGACACCATCCATCTGCGACTGACCAGCGACGGGACGAACCTGACCGCCGCCTACTCGACCGACGGGCAGACCTTCACCGCGGTCGGCCGGTCCGCCGCGTTGGCCGGGATCAGCAACCCCCGGATCGGTCTCTTCGCCCTCAACGGCGGCACCACCGCGCCGGTGGTGAACGCCCAGTTCGACTGGATCCGGATCACCCCGGAGGCCACCACGGGCGCCGTCACGCCGTCCGACGAGTTCACCGGCACCAGCCTGGAGAAGTGCCGGTGGAACGCCGTCGTACGGGAGGACACGACCCGGTACCGGGTGACCGACGGCGCGCTGCGCATCGACGTGCCGAACGGTGACATCTACGGCACCGGCAACACCGGGCCGACGAACTTCATCCTCCAGAACAGCCCGGCCGGGAACTGGACCATGCAGACCCGGGTCGACGGCAGCCTGTTCAACGAGCAGTACCAGCAGGCGGGCCTGCTGGTGTACGCCGACGACGACAACTACCTGAAGTTCGACTACGTGACGGACAACGCGGCCGGCCAGACGGTCTCTCGACGGATCGAGTTCCGCAGCGAGGTCGGCGGGGTGGTGCAGAGTACGCAGCCCCAGGCGACCGGCCTGACCCAGGGCATCTGGCACCTGCGGCTGGCACGCAGCGGAAACACCTTCACCGCCGCGTACTCGGCCGACGGCACGACGTGGACGACCCTGCAGACGTTGACGAGCACCGCGGTCGGGACGACCCCGAGGGTGGGCCTGTTCACTCTCGGCGCCAACCAGACCGCCTCGAAGACGGCCGCGTTCGACTACTTCCGGCTCACGCCCGGGTAGTTCGCCCGGCTCGCCGATCCACATCCGCCGGCCCGCACCTCTGTCCGAGGTGCGGGCCGGCGCTCGTAGCGGTTTGGGCAGGCTGTACGGGAATGTCGCTTGCGTTTACCGAAACGTTATCCATTGAAGTCTTGCCATTAATCGTTCTAGCGGAACTAATTTGTTCAGCGACTCGACATAAATGCTGGCCCGGCCCCCTTCGGCAAGGTGTCCGGACCGGCTCCATCAGGGACGGTCTTCGGCGGGCCGACCCCGTGACCCCTGTCCAGCAAGGACAAAGGAGACCGGAGTGCCCCGAACACCTCGTGCCCGCGCACCCCTGACCGCCGCCGTTCTCTCCCTCGGCCTCGCCGCGAGCATGCTCTTCGCGGCTCCGGCCGCCCAGGCCGCGCCCGCCCCCGTCGCCCAGGCGGCTCCGGAGGCCGCCGCCGAGACGTTCTCGGTGCTGGTCTTCTCCAAGACCGCCGGCTTCCGCCACGCCTCGATCCCCACCGGCATCGCCGCCATCCAGGAACTGGGCGTCGAGCACGGCTTCACCGTCGACACCACTGAGGACGGTGCCGCGTTCACCGACGCCAACCTCGCTCAGTACCGGGCGGTCATCTGGCTCTCCACCACCGGAGACGTGCTGACCGCCGACCAGCAGGCGGCGTTCGAGCGCTACATCCAGGCCGGTGGCGGCTACGCGGGCATCCACGCCGCCGCCGACACCGAGTACAACTGGGCCTGGTACGGCGAACTGGTGGGGGCGTACTTCAACAGTCACCCGGCCAACCAGCAGGCCACGGTCAAGGTGGAGGACCCGGCTCACCCCTCCACCGCCCACCTGCCGGGACGCTGGTCCAGGTTCGACGAGTGGTACAACTACCGCACCAACCCGCGCGGTTCGGTGCACGTGCTGGCCACCCTCGACGAGACCAGCTACAACCCCGGCTCCGGCGCGATGGGGCACGACCACCCGATCGCCTGGTGCCAGGACTACGACGGCGGCCGGGCCTGGTACACCGGCGGCGGCCACACCGACGAGTCGTACGCCGAACCGGAGTTCCGCACCCACCTGCTCGGCGGCATCCGCACCGCCGCCGGGATCCAGGGCGCCGACTGCGGGGCGTCGCTGACCGCCAGCTTCGAGAAGGTGACGCTGGACAGCAACACCAGCAACCCGATGGAGCTGGACATCGCGCCCGACGGCCGGGTCTTCTACATCGAACGCGACGGCCGGGTGCAGATCGTCAAGCCGGACACCGGCAACACGGTCACCGCGATCGACCTCGACGTCTTCACCGGCAACGAGGACGGCCTGATCGGCATCCGGCTCGACCCGGACTTCGCCACCAACAACTGGGTGTACCTCTACTACGCCCCGAACGACGGCGTGGCACGCAACCTGCTCTCCCGGTTCACGGTGAGCGGTGACTCGATCGACGCGGCCACCGAGGAGGTCGTGCTCCAGGTCGACACCCAGCGCAACACCTGCTGCCACGCCGGCGGCACCATGACGTTCGACTCCGACGGCAACCTCTACCTGGCCACCGGAGACAACACGAACCCGTTCTCGTCGGACGCGTACACCCCGATCGACGAGCGGCCCGGACGCGCCGACTACGACGCGCAGCGCACCTCCGGCAACACCAACGACCTGCGCGGCAAGGTGATCCGGATCCACCCGGAGGACGACGGGACGTACACCATCCCGGAGGGCAACCTCTTCCCGCCGGGTACGGCGCAGACCCGGCCCGAGATCTACGCGATGGGCTTCCGCAACCCGTTCCGGATCGGCATCGACCCGGCCACCGACACCCTCTACGTCGCCGACTACGGCCCCGACGCCTCGTCGGACAACCCGAACCGTGGGCCCGAGGGCCTCGTGGAGTGGAACATCGTCGCCGAACCGGGCAACTACGGCTGGCCGTACTGCACGGGCACCAACGAGGCGTACAACGACTACCAGTTCCCCTCCGGCCCGAGCGGTCCGAAGTTCGACTGCGCCGCCGTGGTGAACAACTCGCCGAACAACACCGGCCTGACCAACCTGCCGCCGGCCATCCCGGCCACCGTCGACTACGGCTACGGCGGTGACCCGCGTTACCCCGAGATCGGTGGCGGTGGCGCGCCGATGGGCGGCCCGGTCTACCGGTACGACGCCGACCTCGACTCGGACCGCAAGTGGCCGGCGTACTACGACGGCAAGGCGCTGCTCGGCGAGTGGAACCAGTCGAAGATGTACACGATGCAGGTCTCCGCCGACGGCACCGAGCTGATCGACATCAACCAGTTGCTCACCGGGATGTCCTTCATCCGCCCGATGGACTTCGAGTTCGGTCCGGACGGCGCGATGTACCTGATCGAGTGGGGCAGCGGCTTCGGCGGCAACAACGACAACTCCGGCGTCTACCGGATCGACTACATCGCCGGTGACCGGGCGCCGATCGCGGTGGCCAACGCCGAGCCCACCTCCGGGCAGGCACCGCTGGAGGTCACCTTCTCCAGCGCCGGCTCGCGCGACCCCGACGGGGGCGCGCTCACCTACGCCTGGACGTTCGGCGACGGTGGCACCTCCACCGAGGCCAACCCCACCCACACGTACGCCGAGCCGGGCAACTACACCGCCCAGCTCACCGTCACCAACCCCAAGGGCCGTACGGCGGTGGCGAACGTGCCGATCACCGTCGGCAACACCGCGCCGACCGTGGAGATCGAGTTCCCGCCGGACGGTGGCTTCTTCGACTGGGGCGACCAGGTCAAGTACACGATCACGGTCACCGACCCGGAGGACGGCGAGATCGACTGTGCCGACGTCCAGCTCCAGGTCCTGCTCGGCCACGACGAGCACGCCCACCCGCTGGAGCAGCACACCGGCTGCACCGGCACGGTGCAGACCCAGCTCGCCGCCGGGCACGGTGCCGAGGCGAACGTCTTCACCGTCCTGGAGGCCACCTACACCGACCAGGGCGGCTCCGGTGACGCCGACCCGCTGACCGGCCGGGACATCGAGATCCTCCAGCCCAAGCGCAAGCAGGCCGAGTACTTCACCGCTACCGGCCGGACCGAGGACGGCACCGGCGGCGGCGACCCCGGCGTGGTGCGCGAGACCGGCGGCGACTCCGCCGGCGGCGGCCAGAACATCGGCGCCATCGAGGACGGCGACTGGTGGTCGGTCGTACCCGCCGACCTGACCGGGATCGACGAGATCCGGTTCCGGGTCGCGTCGGCGACCAGCGGCGGCGTGATCGAGGTCCGTGCCGGCGCGGTCGACGGTCCGGTGGTCGCCTCGGCGACCGTGCCGGGCACCGGTGACTGGCAGACCTACACCGACGTCACCGCACCGGTGACCGGTGCGGCGAGCGGTTCGCTGTACTTCGTCGCCCAGGATCCGGCGGGCGGCGCGGGGTCACTGTTCAACGTCAACTGGGCGGACTTCGTCGGTAGGGGCGTCACCGACAACGCGCCGCCGGCGGTCACCGCGACCGCCACGCCGGCCACCGGCACCGCACCGCTCACCATCGCGTTCGGCGGCACCGCCACCGACCCCGAGGGTGACACCCCGCTGACGTACGAGTGGGACTTCGGTGACGGCGGCACGGCGGACACCCTCCAGGCCGAGCACACGTACAACGCACCCGGCAACTTCACCGCCACCCTGACGGTGACCGACAGCCGTGGTGCCCGGTCGTACGCGACCGTCCCGGTCCGGGTCGACTCGCCGAACACGTCGTGCCTCGGGGCACGTTCGGACGACTTCGACGGCGACACGCTCGACCGCGACCGGTGGACCAGCGTGGTGCGGGAGAACCAGCTCCTGTCCGTCTCCGACGGCGCGCTGCGACTTCCCACCGGGGTCGGTGACCTGTACGGCAGCCGTAACGACGCCACCAACCTGGTGCTCCAGCCGGCACCGTCGGGCGCCTGGCAGGCGACCACCAAGGTCACCCTGCCGGTGACGGCGAACTACCAGCAGGCCGGCCTGCTGGTCTACGGCGACGACGAGAACTACGCCAAGGTGGACCTGCTCTACAACGGCAGCCGGCGGGTGGAGTTCATCCGGGAGACCGCCGGCACCCCGCGCAACGAGGGTGCCGACAGCACCGACGCACCGGCGGGTGACACCGTCTACCTGCGGGTGAGCAGCGACGGCACCAGCCTCACCGCCGCGCTCTCGGCCGACGGACAGACCTTCACCCCGGTCGGTCGCTCCGCCGCGTTGGAGGGCATCGAGAACCCACGGATCGGCCTGTTCGCCCTCAACGGCGGCACCGACGCGCCCGTGGTGGACGCCGCGTTCGACTGGTTCCAGGTGATACCGGACGAGCCGGCCGGCCCGGTCGACCCGTCCGACGAGTTCACCGGCATCTCGCTGGACAAGTGCCGGTGGAACGCGATCCTCCGGGAGGACCTGAGCGCCTACCGGATCAGCGGTGGCTCGTTGCACATCGACGTGCCCAACGGTGACATCTACGGCACCAACAACACCGGGCCGACGAACTTCATCCTCCAGAACGCGCCGAGCGGCGACTGGACGATGGAGACGAAGATCGACGGCAGTCTGCTGGACGAGCAGTACCAGCAGGCCGGCCTGATCGTGTACGGCGACGACGACAACTACCTGAAGTTCGACTTCGTGGTGGACAACCAGGCCGGCCAGCCGGTGTCCCGGCGGATCGAGCTGCGCAGCGAGATCGACGGGACGATCCAGGATCCACAGCCGGGTGCGGAGGGCCTGACCTCGGCCGAGTGGTATCTGCGGCTGGCCCGCGCCGGTGACACCTTCACCGGCTCGTACTCGGCCGACGGCACCACCTGGACGGCCCTGACCGAGCTGACCAACGCGGCCGTGGGGGCCACCCCGAAGGTGGGCGTGTTCACCCTCAGCGGCAACCAGACCGCCTCGAAGCCGGCGTCGTTCGACTACTTCCGGTTCTCCACCGAGGCCGGACCGGACGACGACACCGCGCCGATCACCACGGCCGAGGTGTCCGGCACCCCGGTCGAGGGTTGGCTCACCGGTCCGGCGACGGTCACCCTGACCGCCGTCGACGAGGACGGTGGCAGCGGAGTGGCGCGCACCGAGTACCAGCTCGATGACGCCACCGACTGGACCGCATACACCGCACCGGTGCCGGTGACCGGGGACGGCGAGCACGAGTTGCGGTTCCGTTCCGTCGACGAGGCCGGCAACGTGGAGGAGACGAAAGCGGTCACCGTCCGCATCGACGCCACCGCGCCGGTCAGCACCGCGACGTTCGCCCCGGCGAACGACGAGGGCTGGCACGACGGGACCGTCCCGGTGGTGCTCACCTCGACCGACGCCGGTTCCGGCGTGGCGCTGCTGGAGTGGTCGCTGGACGGTGGCGACTGGACGCCGTACACCGAGCCGGTCGAGATCAGTGGCGACGGGGACCACGAACTGCTCTACCGGGCCACCGACACCGCCGGCAACGCCGAGTCGCTGAAGGCGGCGGTGGTACGCATCGACGGCACCAAGCCGACGCTGCTGGTCTCCGGCATCGCCGACGGCCAGCTCTACGGCGACAGCCAGGACGTCCGGGTGTCCTGGCAGGCGGTCGACCCGACCTCGGGCATCGCGACCGTGGTCGGTCAGCTCGACGACCGTCCCTACGTCAGTGGCACCCTCCAGGCGATGTACGAGCTGCCGCTGGGCCTGCACGAGCTGACCGTCACGGCGACCGACAAGGCGGGCAACGCCACCACCACGTCGGTCCGCTTCTTCGTCACCACCTCGTTCCGGGACATGCAGAACCTGCTGGACCGGTTCAAGGCGACGGGCCGGCTCACCAACAAGGCGTACAACCAGTTGTCGAAGCGGCTCTCCAACGCCCGTACGGCGGAGGCGGAAGGCAACGACCGACGGGCGATCAACCAGCTCACCGCGTTCCGGACGTTGGCCGGCGACGCCGAACTGGTTGGCGAGGCGGAGATCCGGGACGTGCTGATCCGGGACGCCGACGCCATGATCGTCCGGCTCGGTGGCGCGGCCAGCAAGGCGGGCGTACGGGCCAACGACGGCGAGTCCGTCAAGGGTGCCGGCCGCCTCGGCGACGACCCCACCCGCCTGGCCCCGGGGCGTCGCCTCTGACCGACAGTTCCAGGTGTGCACACAGGGCCCCGTCCGGCAGCCGCCGGGCGGGGCCCCGCCACGTTCCGGTCAGCTGTCGAGGACCGTGCGCAGTGCCTTCAGGTCGTCCTCGGTGGGGTGCCAGGCGCCGGCTTCGGCGTTGGCGCGTACCTGCTCCGGTGTGGTCGCGCCGGCGATGACCGAGGTGACCGCCGGTTGGGCGGCCAGCCCACCGATCGCCACGTGCAGCATCGGCACACCCCGCTGCGCGGCGTACGCCTCGATGCCCTCGATGGTGTCCCAGTCGGCGGCGGCGAGCCGTTGGGCGTACCGGCCGCCGCCGGCCAGGCGACTGCCGGCGGGCGGCGCCTCATCCCGCTTGTACTTGCCGGTGAGCAGCCCGTTGGCCAGCGGGAAGAACGGCAGCATGCCCAACCCGAACCGGTCGCAGGCCGGCAGCACCTCGATCTCGGCGTCCCGGTTGAGCAGGCTGTAATGGTTCTGGGCGCTGACGAAGCGGGTGAGTCCCCGACTCCTCGCCGTCCAGTCGGCGTCGGCGATCTGCCAGCCGGCGAAGTTCGAGTTGCCGAGGTACCGCACCTTGCCGGCGCGGACCAGGTCGTCCAGCGCGGACAGCGTCTCGTCGATCGGGGTGCCCGGGTCCGGCTCGTGGAACTGGTACAGGTCGATGTGGTCGGTGTCCAGCCGACGCAGCGACGCCTCGACCGCCCGGACCAGGTACCGCCGCGAGCCGCGTACCCCGAAGTCTCGTCCGTTGCTGCCGGCCATCGACATACCGAACTTGGTCGCCAGCACCACCTCGTCGCGGCGGCCCTTGAGCGCCGCGCCGAGCTGCGCCTCCGAGGCGCCGTGCGGCTCGCCGTAGATGTCGGCGGTGTCGAAGAAGTTGATCCCGACGTCGAGGGCCGCGTCGACCACCGCGCGCGTGCCGTCCGGGTCGAGTTTGCGGCCGAAGTTGTTGCAGCCGATCCCTACGACGGACACCACGAGCCCGGAGTCGCCCAACCGGCGATAGGTCATCTCACTCACCAGATCACCATATGTCGCCCGGTCAGGTGGTCGCAGGGCCGACCGCGGCCGCCACGGGTCAGGCCACGTCCCAGACCGGCTCGTCGGTCTCGACCACCTCACCGTCGCCCCGGAAAAGCAGGAACCGGTCGAAGGTACGGGTGAACCAGCGGTCGTGGGTGACCGCCACCACCGTGCCGGAGAACGCGGTGAGCCCGGCCTCCAGCGCCTCGGCCGAGGCCAGGTCGAGGTTGTCGGTGGGCTCGTCCAGCAGCAGCATGGTCGCGCCGGACAGCTCCAGCAGCAGCACCAGAAAGCGGGCCTGCTGCCCGCCGGAGAGGGTGCCGAAGCGCTGGTCACCCTGCCCCGCCAGCTCGTACCGGGACAGCGCCGCCATGGCCGCGTGCCGATCCATGCCGGCCCGGTGCTCGTCGCCGCGCCAGAGAATCTCCACGAGCGTCCGCGTCATCAGTTCCGGCCGGTCGTGGGTCTGGGAGAAGTGGCCGGGTCGGACCCGCGCGCCGAGCCGGGCCACCCCGTCGTGCGCCACCGGGGCCAGCGCCGCCGCGCCGTCGACCGGGCCGTTCGCCGGGTCCGGGTCCGTGCCGCCCCGGGCCAGCAGCCGCAGGAAATGCGACTTGCCGGTGCCGTTGGCGCCGAGCACCGCGAGCCGGTCGCCGTACCACAGCTCCAGGTCGAACGGATAGGTCAGGCCGTCCAGCTCCAGTTGCTCGCACACCAACGCGCGCTTGCCGGTCCGTCCACCGGCCAGCCGCATCCGGATGTCCTGCTCCTTCGGCGGTACGGGCGGCGGCCCGGCCTCCTCGAACTTGCGCAACCGGGTCTGTGCCGCCTGGTAACGCGAGGCCATCCCGTCGTTGTACGCGGCCTTCTGCTTGTACATCAGCATCAGCTCGCGCAGCTTCTGGTGCTCCTCGTCCCACCGTTTGCGTTGCTCGTCGAGGCGGGCGTGGCGGGCCACCCGTGCCGCGTGCCAGCTGGCGAAGCCGCCCGGGTGCACCCAGGCGCTGCCGCCCTCCACCGCGACCACCCGGTCGGCGGTGTGCGCCAGCAGCTCCCGGTCGTGCGAGACGTAGAGCACCGACTTGGCCGACTCCCGCAGCCGCGCCTCCAACCAGCGCTTGCCGGGCACGTCGAGGAAGTTGTCCGGCTCGTCGAGGAGCAGCACCTCGTCGGGACCGCGCAGCAGCAGTTCCAGGGCGAAGCGCTTCTGCTGCCCGCCGGAGAGGGTCCGGACCGGGCGCTGCCGGGCGGCGTCCCAGGGCAGGTCGAGGACGATGGTGGCGACGGTGTCGAAGAGCACCTCGGCGTCGTACCCGCCGGTCTCGCCCCAGGCCGCCAACGCGTCGGCGTACGCCAGCTGGGCCTTGCCGGCGGCGCTGCTGTACTTGCCGCGCAGCTCGGCCTCGCGCATGGCCGCCTCGGTCTCGGCCAGCCGGCGACCGGCGTCGCGCAGCGGCGGTGGCGCGAGTGACAGGGCCAGGTCGGCAAGCGTCGACTCGTCACCGATCATGCCGATGAACTGGCGCATGACGCCCAGTCCACCGGTGCGCGCGATCGCGCCGGTCCGTACCGGCAGGTCACCGGCGACCATCCGCAGCAACGTCGTCTTGCCCGCACCGTTCGGCCCGACCAGCGCCACCTTGGCGCCCTCACCGACCCGGAACGACACGTCGGCGAAGAGTTCCCGCCCGTCGGGCAGCACATGCCCGACCGCCGCCACGTCCACGTATCCCACGCGGGCATCCTGCCCGAGCCGGCCCGGCGAGCCAACCGATTACCCGGTCAGCGGGTGACGCGCAACACCCGGAATCCCTTCTGACTGGCCTGTCGAGCCACCTGCCAGCCCTGCTCAATCAGCCAACGCTGCAACGAGTCACCGCCGAGGTGGCGGGCCACCACGAGCCAGGCCACCCCGTCCGGAGCGAGCCGGGGCAGCCAGCGCGACAGCAGCTGGTGCAGCTCGTCCTTGCCGATCCGGATCGGCGGGTTGGACCAAATCTGCGCGAAACGGAGGTCGGCGGGCACCTCCTCGGGTGCGCTCACCCGTACCCGGTCGGACAGCCCGAGCCGGGCGGCGTTCTCGGTCGTCAGCTGCCGGGCCCGCTCGTTCACGTCCACCGCCCAGGTCGTCGCCGTCACCGCGACGGTGGCGAGTACGCAGGTGATCGGGCCGAACCCGCAGCCGAGATCGAGCAGATCGCCGGTGGCCGCGGCATCCGGCAGTTCGGCCTTGCGCAGCAGCACCGCGGTGCCCGGGTCGAGACGGGTGGCCGAGAAGACTCCGGCCGCCGAGGCCAGGGTGTAGTCGCGGCCCGCGACGGTGAACTGCACCTCGCGCGCCTGGGCGGGCGCGTTCGGCTCGACGGTGAAGTAGTGGTCCCCGGTCACGCGGGACATTCTCGCACCGAGTGGGGATCGGGCCGACGGTGCGGCGGTCGCTCCGACACGTTCATCAACCACGTTTCCGCAAAATACCTACTAAAGGGATAAACATCCCTACTCTGGACGACATGGTGTATCGGTACGACTCCGCTGAGGACGCACACGTCCCGTACCGGGACGACGAGCCCGAGGCCGCTTCGCCCGGCCCGCCGCCCCCGGCCGGGCCGTCCCCGTCGCGCTTCCCCACTCCGTCGCTGGCCCGTCCGAACCAGCTCATTCTGCCGTCGTCGGCGCCGCCACGGGAGGCGTTCCCCGCCATGCAGCAGGAGCCGGCACCACGGTACGACCCGGTGCCGCCCGGGTTCGACGAACCGGCGCCGGTCGGCGTGGCGGAGGCACCGCCGGACCCGGGCACGACGGCCGTCGCGCCGCCGCCCCGCCGAAGTGGCGGTCGCGCGTGGCAGGTGCTGGTCGGCGGCGCCGCGGCGTTGGTGCTGCTCGCCCTCTGCGGGCTCACCGCCGCGACCCTGTTGGACGGTCGGACCCTGATCGGTCAACAGGCCGCGCCCAGCGCCGCACCGGACACCACCCGCGGCACGGTGCCCGCCGAGGCCAGTGACCTCGACTCCCGGGACACCGACCAGGCGCCACTCACCGCCCGCGAGGTCTTCCCCGCCAGCACGCTGACCGTCGGCGACGGCGAGAACGACTACGAGGTGCTCCGCACCCAGTCCAGCGCCAGTTGCGCGGTGGCCGCCACCGGCGAGGTCTCGGAACTGCTGGTCCGGCTCGGCTGCAACCAGGTCGTCCGGGCCACCCTCCGCGCACCCGACGGCGACCACCTGGTCACCACGGGACTGTTCAACCTCACCGACCGGTCCAGCGCCGAGCGGGCCCGGGACCGGATCCGCCAACTGCTCGACGAGCGACAGGGCCGCTTCCGCGGCATGGCGGCGGGGGACGGCACCGAGGTCGTCGCCACCGCACCGGCCCGGGTCGGCTGGCAGGTCCGCGGTCACTACATCGCCTACGCGGTGGTCGCCCGCACCGACGGCGCCACCATCCGCTCCGGAGACACCGGCGTCCGCGAGATCCTGTTCGACATGCTCGAGCAGCACCTCAACCAGGGCGTGCTGGAGCGGCGGGCCGAAGGCGGCACGGCCAGCCAACCGACCGAGGGCCCCACCGACGACACCGGCAGCCAGGACGAGTCCACCGAGGACTGACCGGCCACCGACGACGGGAGGCGCGGCCGGTGGCTCAACTCTCGGCAGGTACCCGCAGCCGTCGGGTCGCCTCGGCCCGGCGCGCGTACTCGGCGGGATCGTCCGGGTAGCCGACCGCCACCAGGGTCAGCCCGTGCGCCGGCGCCACGGTCACCTCGCTGGCCCGCTCCCGACGGGTCAGCAGGTCGGCCGGCCACCGGACCGGTCGACGACCGTCGCCGGCGACCAGCATGGCGCCGACCAGGCTACGGACCATCGCCTGACAGAACGCGTCGGCCTGCACGGTGGCGACCAGGATCCCATCGGCGTCCCGCCGCCAGTCCAGCCTGGTCACCTCCCGCAAGGTGGTGGCGTTCTCCTTGCGCCGGCAGTACGCGGCGAAGTCGTGCTCCCCCACCAGCCCGGCCGCCGCGGCGGCGAGCCGGTCGAGGTCGAGCGCCCGGGGCCAGGCCAGGGTCTCGTGCCGGCGCAGCGGGTCAGCACCCCAGGGCGCGTCGGTCACCCGGTACTCGTAGCGGCGGAAGGTCGCCGAGAATCGGGCGTCGAAGCTGGCCGGCACCGCACCCATCGCCCGGACCCGCACATCGGTCGGCAGCAGCCGGGCCAGCCGGCGCAGCAGCCGCCCCTCGTGCGCCCGCCAGACATCGACGGGCAGGTCCAGGTGACAGACCTGCCCGCTGGCGTGCACCCCCGCGTCGGTGCGGCCGGCGACGGTCAGGCTGGCCGCGACACCGGTCCCGAGCACCAGATCCAGCGCCTCGACGAGCACTCCCGCGACCGTACGCCGCCCTGGCTGGGCGGCCCAGCCGGAGAAGGCCGTGCCGTCGTACGCGACGTCCAGTCGCACCCGGGTGCGCTCGTCCACGTGGTACCTCCTCGACGAATCGGGCCCGGCACCCCCGTGGGGATGCCGGGCCCGACAACGGCCTCAGGGCCTGTTCAACCGGCCTTGGTCAGGCCTTGCCTTCCTCGGTGGCCAGGTCGCTGTCCTCGCGGGCAGCGGCGGTGTCACCGGAGGCCGACTGCGGCGGCTCGGCGTCCTGGTCGGCCGACCGGGTCGCGGGGGCCTCGTCGGCCGGTGCCAGCGCCTCGACCTTGTCCTGCTGGGCGGCCTTGCGCCCGGCGGTCTTCTTGTTCGCCTTCGGCTCGGCGACCTGAAGCTCCTCGACCAGCTCGATGATCGCCATCGGAGCGGCGTCACCCTTGCGCGGACCGGTCTTCACGATCCGGGTGTAGCCGCCGCTGCGGTTGGCGTACCGCGGCGCGATCTGGTCGAACAGGGCGTAGACCACGTCCTTGTCCTTGACCACGGTCAGCACCCGCCGACGCGACGCGAGGTCGCCCCGCTTGGCCTTGGTGATCAGCTGCTCGGCGAGCGGACGCAGCCGCCGGGCCTTGGTCTCGGTGGTCTGGATCTTGCCGTGCTGGAACAGCGCGGTGGCCAGGTTGGCCAGCATCAGCCGCTCGTGCGCGGGGCTGCCGCCGAGGCGGGGGCCCTTGGTGGGCGTGGGCATGCTTGGTGCTCCTCAGGTGTGGCGGCAGCGCGGACTAGAGCTGCTCGGTCTCGCGGTAGTCGTCGGTGTCGTAGTCGGCCTCGCCGAAGGCGTCCACGACGTGCGCCGGGTCGAAGTTCGGAGCCGAGTCCTTCAGCCCGAGACCCATCCCGGCGAGCTTCATCTTGACCTCGTCGATCGACTTCTGACCGAAGTTCCTTATATCGAGGAGGTCGGCCTCGGTACGCCCGATGAGCTCACCAACGGAGTTGATGCCCTCGCGCTTGAGGCAGTTGTAGGAGCGGACGGTCAGGTCCAGCTCCTCGATCGGCAGGGCCAGGTCCGCCGCCAGCTGCGCGTCCTGCGGTGACGGGCCGATGTCGATGCCCTCGGCCGTCTCGTCCAGCTCACGGGCCAACCCGAACAGCTCCACCAGCGTCGAACCGGCCGAGGCCAGTGCGGTGCGGGGGCCCATGGACGGCTTGGTCTCGACATCGATGATCAGCCGGTCGAAGTCCGTCCGCTGCTCGACCCGGGTCGCCTCGACCCGGTAGGTGACCTTGAGCACCGGCGAGTAGATCGAGTCGACCGGGATCCGGCCGATCTCCGCGCCCGCCTGCTTGTTCTGCGCCGCCGTGACGTAGCCACGCCCCCGCTCGACGGTCAGCTCCATGTCGAGCCGGCCCTTGCCGTTGAGGGTGGCCAGCTTCAGGTCCGGGTTGTGCACCGAGACGCCGGCCGGCGGCTGGATGTCACCCGCGGTCACGTCGCCCGGTCCCTGCTTGCGCAGGTACATGCTGACCGGCTCGTCGTGCTCGGAGCTGACGCACAGCTCCTTGATGTTCATGACGAGCTCGACCACGTCCTCCTTGACCCCGGGGATCGTGGTGAACTCGTGCAGCACACCGTCGATCTTGATCGAGGTGACGGCCGCACCCGGGATCGACGACAGCAGCGTACGCCGCAGCGAGTTGCCCAGGGTGTAGCCGAAGCCCGGCTCCAGCGGCTCGATGGTGAACCGGGACCGGGTCTCGTTGATCGACTCCTCGGAGAGGGTCGGTCGCTGGCTGATGAGCATGTCTTCTCTTCTCTTCCGGGGCGCCCGCCATATGACGCCCACGACACAAACTGTTCCGGTGGTCCGCCCGGCCGGGCGGACCACCGCAACGAGCTCCTACTTGGAGTAGAGCTCGACGATCAGCTGCTCCTGGACCTGGGTGTCGATCACCTGTCGGGCCGGGAGCGAGTGCACCAGGACCTTCATCTGGCTGGGGATCGCCTCCAGCCACGCCGGAACGGTCTTGGAGCCGGCCTCGGCCTGGGCCACGATGAACGGGGTGAGCTCCTTGCTCTTGCCCCGGACCTCGATGATGTCGTGCTCCTTGACGCGGTACGACGGGATGTCGACCTTCTTGCCGTTCACCGTGAAGTGACCGTGCTTGACCAGCTGACGGGCCATGTCCCGGGACTTGGCGTAGCCGGCCCGGTAGACCACGTTGTCCAGCCGCGACTCGAGGATCTGCAGCAGCACCTCGCCGGTCTTGGCCTTCTTGCTCACGGCCTCCTCGTAGTAGCCGCGGAACTGCTTCTCCAGCACGCCGTACACGCGACGGGCCTTCTGCTTCTCACGGAGCTGGAGCAGGTACTCCGTCTCCTTCGTGCGGCCGCGGCCGTGCTGCCCGGGCGGGAACGGCCGGGACTCGAACGGGCACTTCGGACCATCGCACTTGCTGCCCTTGAGGAACAGCTTCATCTTCTCCCGCCGGCAACGGCGGCAGTCAGCACCGGTGTAACGAGCCATCTCTCTCTACCTCTCAGACCCGACGACGCTTCGGCGGACGGCACCCGTTGTGCGGCTGCGGGGTGACGTCGGAGATCTGCCCGACCTCGAGGCCCACGGCCTGCAGCGAACGGATCGCGGTCTCCCGGCCGGAGCCGGGGCCCTTGACGAACACGTCGACCTTGCGCATGCCGTGCTCCATGGCCCGACGCGCGGCGGCCTCGGCGGCCAGCTGCGCGGCGAACGGAGTCGACTTGCGGGAGCCCTTGAAGCCCACCTGGCCGGACGAGGCCCAGGAGATGACGGCACCAGTCGGATCGGTGATCGAGACGATGGTGTTGTTGAAGGTGCTCTTGATGTGCGCCTGCCCGTGGGCGACGTTCTTGCGTTCCTTGCGCCGGACCTTCTTTACGGCGGCTCCGGCACGAGCCTTCGGTGGCATAAGTCTGTGCGCTCCTGAATAAGGTTCTCGATCGGATCTGGCTGTTAGCCCCGTTGATCAGGTAGACACCGGTTCCAGTTGGAGCCCGCCCTACCTCGACGGAGAACGACCAGCATTCCGGTTTAAGAACTATTACTTCTTGCCGGGCTTCTTCTTGCCGGCGACAGTCCGCTTCGGGCCCTTGCGGGTCCGCGCGTTGGTCTTGGTCCGCTGGCCACGCACGGGCAGGCCCCGGCGGTGCCGGATGCCGGCGTAGCAGCCGATCTCGACCTTGCGGCGGATATCAGCGGCGACCTCGCGGCGCAGGTCGCCTTCAACCTTGTAGTTGGCCTCGATGTGGTTCCGGAGCTGGACCAGCTCCTCGTCCGTGAGGTCCCGAACGCGCTTGTCCGGCGAGATGCCGGTGGCGCTGAGCGTCTCCAGGGCGCGGGTGCGGCCCACGCCGAAGATGTAGGTGAGCGCGATCTCCATCCGCTTCTCGCGGGGAAGGTCGACGCCGACTAGACGTGCCATGTGCGGGCGTACTCCTCGTGGTGTGCTGGCGAAGGTGTGGACCCGTCCCACCCCGCTACCGGCCGTCCCTGTCCCTCCGGCGCCAATGGCGCCGGCGACCGGGATCGGTCGCTGCCCGAGCGGGCCCCGGCCTTCGACCGGGGGTCAACCACGATTGAGTACGCGCTGCGCACCGCTCGCGGCTGGGACGAGCATGTGATGTGTGGGCTGGTTCAGCCCTGGCGCTGCTTGTGGCGCGGGTCGGTGCAGATGACCATGACCCGGCCGTGCCGGCGGATCACCCGGCACTTGTTGCAGATCCTCTTGACGCTCGGCTTGACCTTCACGGTTGCCTTACTTCCCATCTGGCCCGGCATCGCGAGGCGCGAGACCGGACGTCGAAGACGGACACGGGACGTTTCCCGGCCGTCGTCAGGCTTACTTGTAGCGGTAGACGATGCGCCCGCGGGTCAGGTCGTACGGCGAGAGCTCGACGACGACCCGATCCTCCGGCAGGATGCGGATGTAGTGCTGCCGCATCTTGCCGCTGATGTGAGCCAGCACCTTGTGGCCGTTGGCGAGCTCCACCCGGAACATGGCGTTCGGCAGGGGCTCGATGACCCGACCTTCGATCTCGATGGCTCCGTCTTTTTTCGGCATGTCCTCCGCTGTCCTGACGTCGGTTGCTCCGGACGGCTCACAACGTCTTACACGGGGGCTTGACCAAGATCAGGCTTCCCGCGCCAGCCGCGGCTCCGCGGCCCACCGAAGCGCTGGTGGGCATGGCGGAGTGGACGCTGCGCGCCGATCAGAAAGTGTACGCCCGCCTGCACGTCGTCGCCAAACCGACCGGCCACCTGGGCTCGACCGGGTCCAGGAAACCGGACGTTCAGCCCACATCGCCCCGGTCAGGGCCCTGGTCGGGCTCGCGCACCGGGGCGCCGGTGGCTGGGTCGGGCTCGGTGCTCGCCGCCGGACCGATGGCATCCGGCTGCTGCCGGCCCAGGGCCTTACGTTCACGCTTGAGCGCCCGCTTGTCGGCCTTCCGCCGCCGGCGACGCTCCCGCTCGGCCGCCCACCGCGCGGGCTCACCGCTGGCCAGCCCGGTGACGGTACGCACCAGCACGACCGCGCCCCACGGACCCGCGACCCAGCCCGGCCAGAAGTAGAGCGCCTCCCCGGCCGCCAGTGACGTGACGGCCCAGACGGCCACCACGATCCCGACCACCTTGAGCCAGGGTTCCCAGACCTCGGCCAGCCAGCGCGCGGTCAGCCCGCGCCCGGCCTCGGCCGGCACCGGGACGCTCGCGCCCCGAGGCTCCGGCAGCTCCGCACCGAGGGGCGCCGGCAGGTCACCGACGAGAGCATCCAGTTCGGCGTACGTGCGGGCGGCATAGGCCCGCTGCAACCGGTCGTCGTACTCGTGCAGGTCGAGTCGCCCCTCGTCGAGGGCGACCCGGAGGCGGTCGGCGACGGCCTGCCGGTCGGAGTCCGCTGCCCGCATCGCGTCCCGCTCGTCCATGCCGGCAAGCATGCCATCGCTGGGCCAGCGCCGCCCTGTCGCCGTCGCGCCGCGGCAGCCGTCGGCACCGCCGCCGCTGCCGCGTCAGGCGGTCGGCGTGGTGCTCGGCTGGCGAGCGGTGACCAGGTCGCCGAGGCGGGCTCGACCGCCGTCGAACGCGGTGAGCACCCACACCCCGTCCGGTAGCAGGGCCATGCTGTGCTCGACGTGCGCGGCCCGGGAGCCGTCGCGGGTGACGACGGTCCAGCCGTCGGCGAGCTCCGCGGTACGCGGCGAACCCATCGTGATCATCGGCTCGATGGCCAGCGCCAGCCCCGGCACCAGCCGGGGCCCCTTGCCCGGCCGGCCGTGGTTGAGCACGTGCGGATCCTGGTGCATCTCGGTGCCGATGCCGTGGCCGCCGTAGCCGTCGACGATGCCGTAACGCCCCGCCTTGCGTACCGCGCGCTCCACCGCGTGCGAGATGTCGGTCAGTCGACCCTTGCCGCTGGCGGCACCGCGCGCGGCTGCGGCGATGCCCGCCCACATCGCGTCCTCGGCGACCTCGGCCATCCGCAGCAGCGCCGGGTCGACCTCGCCCACGCCGACCGTGATCGCCGCATCGCCGTGCCATCCGTCGAGCACCGCGCCGCAGTCGATCGAGATCAGGTCGCCGTCGGCGAGGACCTGCTCCGGCGACGGGATCGCGTGCACGATCTGCTCGTTCACCGAGGAGCAGATCGACGCCGGAAAGCCGTGGTAGCCCTTGAACGACGGAACCGCTCCCGCCGCACGGATCGTCGTCTCGGCGATCGCGTCCAGGTCGGCGGTGCTCACGCCGGGAGCGACCGCCTCCCGCATCCGGCGCAGCGCCTCGGCGACCACGAGGCCGGCGGCACGCATCTTCTCGATCTGCTCAGGGGTCTTCAGCTGGATGTCCAGCTGGGGACGACGCATGGAGGCGCTACCTTTCGTTGCCGAAGCAGCGGGGTACGACCCGCGTACCCCGCTGTCCGCACTCTATCCGGCCGGCAGCCGGCCGACCTCAGCCCCCGTACGAGCGAAGAGCGTCGATGGCGCGGACCGTGACGTCCTCCACCGGGCCGGTGGCGTCGATGCCGACCAGCTTGCCCTGCGCGCCGTAGTAGTCCACGAGCGGCGCGGTCTTCTCGGCGTACTCCCGCAGCCGCGCGGCGATGGTCTCCGGCTTGTCGTCGTCCCGCTGGAACAGCTCCGCACCGCACCGGTCGCAGATGCCCTCCCGGCTGGTCGGATCGAACTCGACGTGCCAGATCTTGCCGCAGCCCCGGCAGGTGCGCCGGCCGGAGAGCCGCCGGATCACCTCGTCGTCGTCGACGACCAGTTCGAGCACGATGTCCAGCGCGGTGCCGAGATCGGCGAGGAGCTTGTCCAGTGCGGCGGCCTGCGGGGTGGTCCGGGGAAACCCGTCGAGCAGGAAACCCTCGGCGGCGTCGGGCTCAGCGAGTCGGTCGCGCACCATGTTGATGGTGACCTCGTCCGGCACCAGCTTGCCGGCGTCCATGTACCGCTTGGCCTCGACGCCGAGCGGGGTGCCCTGGGACACGTTGGCCCGGAAGATGTCGCCGGTCGAGATCTTCGGCACGGACAGGTGCGCGGCGATGAACTCCGCCTGTGTGCCCTTGCCCGCACCCGGCGGGCCCACCAGAACCAGTCTCATCTACCGCAGGAACCCTTCGTAGTTCCGCTGCATCAGTTGACTCTCGATCTGCTTGCTCGTCTCCAGAGCCACGCCGACCATGATGAGCACAGCGGTACCACCGAACGGGAAGTTGAGGTACTGCTGCCGGTCGAGCCAGATGAAGAAGAAGTTCGGCAGGATCGAGATGATCGCGAGGTACAGCGCACCCGGCAGGGTGATGCGGCTGAGGATGAAGTCCAGGTAGTCGGCGGTCGGCTTACCGGGGCGGATGCCCGGCACGAAGCCGCCGTACTTCTTCATGTTGTCCGCGACCTCGGTCGGGTTGAACGTGATCGAGACGTAGAAGTACGTGAAGAAGATGATCAGCAGGAAGTAGACCGCGATGTAGATCGGGCTGGTCGGGTCGACCAGGTTGTTCTGGATCCACGCCTGGGTCTTGCCCGGGTCGTTCTGGTCGAAGAACTGCAACGCCAGCTGCGGCAGGTAGAGCAGCGAGGAGCCGAAGATGACCGGGATCACACCCGCCTGGTTGACCTTCAGCGGGATGTAGGTCGAGGTGCCGCCGTACATCCGCCGGCCGATCATGCGCTTGGCGTACTGCACCGGGATGCGGCGCTGCGCCTGCTCGATGAAGGTGACCGCGGTGATGACCACCAGCACCAAGGCGATGACGAGCATGAACTTCCACCAGCCCTGGCTCTCCTTGATCCGCCAGCCCTCGCTGGGCAGCCGGGCCGCGATCGAGGTGAAGATCAGGACGGACATGCCGTTGCCGACGCCGCGGTCGGTGATCAGCTCACCGAGCCACATGACCATGCCGGTGCCGGCGGTCATCGTCATCACCAGGATGGACAGGGTCAGCCAGTCCGGGATGCCGGTGCCGGTCGGGATGATCTCCTCGTTGCACTGGTTGTTGAACAGCTGCCCGGAGCGGGCCAGCGCCACGAACGCCGAGGCCTGGAGGACACCCAGCCCCAGCGTCAGGTAGCGGGTGTACTGGGTGATCTTCGCCTGGCCGGCCTGGCCCTCCTTGCGGAGCTGCTCCAGCCGGGGAATGACCACCGTGAGCAGCTGCAGGATGATCGACGCGGTGATGTAGGGCATGATGCCCAGCGCGAAGATCGACAGCTGCAGCAGCGCGCCGCCGGAGAAGAGGTCGAGCAGGTTCAGGACGCCAGTCGAGCCCTCGATGGACTCCAGGCACTTCTGCACGTTGCCGTACGAGACGCCCGGGCTGGGCACCGTGGCGCCGAGCCGGTAGATCGCGATGATGCCGACTGTGAACAGCAGCTTCTTGCGCAGGTCAGGCGTACGGAACGCACTGAGAAAGGCGGACAGCAACTTCTTCCTCCTGCGCGAGGCGGGCCGCCGGTCGTCCCTGGCGGGTCGGGGTGGGTTCCGGGCAAGTGCCCGATATCCATGGCTGGGAAGGGACTCTAACAGCCCGATCCCGGTCCGGGCAGATGTGCCCGGCTACATAAACCGAATCCGATGTTACCGGGCGGACAGGCCCGTTGTAGACCATGGCGCCCGCCAGCTGGGATCAACTGGCGGGCGCCATGGGTGAAACAGCCCTACAGCTCGGTGACCGAACCACCGGCAGCGGTGATCTTCTCCTTGGCCGACGCGCTGAACGCGTGCGCCGACACCTGAAGCGCCACCCCGCCGAGGTCCCCGGTGCCGAGAACCTTCACCGGCTGTCCCTTGCGGACCGCGCCGGCCTCGACCAGTTCGGTCGGGCCGACCTGGCCACCGTTGGGGAACAGCTCGGCCAGGCGGTCCAGGTTGACGACCTGGAAGACCACCTTGAACTTGTTCTTGAAGCCCTTCAGCTTCGGCAGGCGCATGTGAATGGGCATCTGCCCACCCTCGAACGCCGCCGAGATGTTCTTCCGGGCCTTCGAACCCTTGGTACCGCGACCGGCGGTCTTGCCCTTGGAGCCTTCACCGCGACCCACACGGGTCTTCGCGGTCTTGGCACCCGGCGCCGGACGCAGGTGATGGACCTTGATCGTCATTACTCGACCTCCTCGACCTTCACGAGGTGGTTGACCGTGAAGATCATGCCGCGAATCTCGGGCCGGTCCTCCTTGACCACCACGTCATTGATCCGCTTGAGACCGAGCGAACGCAGCGACTCCCGCTGGTTGCGCTTGGTCCCGATCTCGGAACGGACCTGGGTGACCTTGAGACGTGCCATCAGGACGCCACCTCCGCCCGCGAGGCCAGCATGGCCGCCGGCGCGACGTCCTCCACCGGCAGGCCCCGCCGCGCGGCCACGGCCTCCGGGGACTCCAGCCCCTTCAGCGCGGCCACGGTGGCGTGCACGATGTTGATCGGGTTCGACGAGCCCAGGCTCTTGGAGAGCACGTCGTGGATGCCCGCGCACTCCAGCACGGCACGGACCGGTCCACCGGCGATGACACCCGTACCGGCGGAGGCCGGCTTGAGCAGCACCACCCCGGCGGCGTCCTCGCCCGTGACCGGGTGCGGGATCGAGGAACCGATCCGCGGCACCTTGAAGAAGTGCTTCTTGGCCTCCTCGACGCCCTTGGCGATCGCCGCGGGCACCTCCTTGGCCTTTCCGTAGCCCACGCCGACGGTGCCGTCGCCGTCGCCCACGATCACCAGGGCGGTGAAGCTGAAGCGACGACCACCCTTCACGACCTTGGCGACGCGGTTGATCGCGACGACCCGCTCGAGGTGCGGGGTCTTCTCGGCGGGCGCGTTTCCGCGGCCGCCCTCACGGCGGTTGTCGCGGCGACCACCCTCGTTGCCACCGGACCCGCCGCCACGGCGCTGTTGACCTGGCATCAGCAGCCTTCCTTCTCTCTCGTGACGGGGATTGTCAGAACTCGAGCCCGGCTTCGCGGGCGGCGGCGGCGAGCGCGGCTACCCGCCCCGCGTACCGGTTGCCGCCGCGGTCGAAGACGACCTTGGAGATGCCCGCGGCCTTGGCCCGCTCGGCCAGCAGCGTGCCGACCTTGCCAGCCAGGGCGCTCTTGTCGCCCTCCGTGCCGCGCACCGAGGCGTCCAGGGTCGAGGCCGACGCCAAGGTGTGACCCTTGGTGTCGTCCACGATCTGGGCGACGATGTGCCGCAGCGAACGGGTGACCACCAGGCGGGGACGCGCGGCGGTGCCGCTGACGTTCTTGCGCACTCGGAAGTGCCGCCGCGCCCGCCCGACGGCACGCTTGGCGGCGACGCCGCGGCGGCGCTTGAGCAGCGTGGCGCTCACTTCTTACCTGCCTTTCCGGCCTTGCGTCGGATGACTTCGCCCTGGTACTTCACGCCCTTGCCCTTGTAGGGCTCCGGCGGGCGGATCTTCCGGATGTTGGCGGCGACCTCACCGACGAGCTGCTTGTCGATGCCGGCCACGTGGAACAGTGTCGGCCGCTCCACCGTGAAGGTGATGCCCTCGGGCGCCTGCACCTGCACCGGGTGCGAGAACCCGAGCGCGAACTCCAGGTCCTTGCCCTTGGCGGTGACCCGGTAACCGGTGCCGGCGATCTCCAGGCTCTTACGGTAGCCCTCGGTGACCCCGACGATCATGTTGGCGACCAGGGTACGGCTCAGGCCGTGCAGTTCCTTGGCCTTGCGCTCGTCGTTCGGGCGGTTGACGCTCAACTGCCCGTCCTCGGCCCGCTCGATGGTGATCGGCTCGGCCAGGGTGTGCGACAGCTCGCCCTTGGGGCCCTTGACCTTGACGGTCCGGCCGTCGATCGTCACGTCGACTCCGGATGGCACCGGGATCGACTTACGTCCAATACGCGACATTTCTACCTGTCTCCCGTTACCAGACGAAGGCGAGGACTTCCCCGCCAACGCTCCGCTTGCGGGCCTGCCGGTCGGTGAGCAGTCCCTGGGACGTCGAAATGATCGCCACGCCCAGCCCACCGAGCACCCGGGGGAGCCCGTCCGACTTGGCGTACACCCGCAGACCGGGCTTGGAGACGCGCTTGATGCCGGCCAGGCTCCGCTCCCGGTTCTGGCCGTACTTCAGCTCGACGACCAGTCGCTTGCCGACGGCACCCTCCTCGGGCTCCTCGACTGCCCAGGTGGCGATGTAACCCTCGGACTTGAGGACCTCGGCGATGTTCGCCTTGATCTTCGAGTACGGCATCGTCACCCGGTCGTGGTACGCCTGGTTGGCGTTACGCAGACGCGTGAGCATGTCTGCGATCGGGTCGGTCATCGTCATGAAAACTCGTCAACCTTTCTCGCCGGGGTTCCCGCGACACGTCGCAGGCCTACGGCGAAGAGACAGTCCAGCTGACGCGCCGCAGCGCGCCGGACTATTACCAGGAAGCCTTGGACACGCCGGGCAGCTCACCGCGGTGGGCCATCTCCCGGATGCACACCCGGCAGAGCCCGAACTTGCGGTAGACCGCCTTGGGACGCCCGCACCGCTGGCAGCGGGTGTACGCGCGAACCGAGAACTTCGGCTTCGCGGCCGCCTTGAGGATCAGCGCCTTCTTGGCCATCTCAGTTCTCCTTGAACGGGAAGCCCAGGAGCTTCAACAGCGCCCGGCCCTCGTCGTCGGTCGTGGCGGTCGTGACCACCGTGATGTCCATGCCCCGCTGGCGATCGATCTTGTCCTGGTCGATCTCGTGGAACACCGACTGCTCGGTCAGACCGAACGTGTAGTTGCCGTGCCCGTCGAGCTTGCGCCCGTCCAGGCCGCGGAAGTCGCGGATACGCGGCAGCGCGATGGACAGCAGCCGGTCCAGGAACTCCCACATCCGGTCGCCGCGCAGGGTCACCTTCGCGCCGATCGGCATGCCCTCCCGCAGCTTGAACTGCGCGATGGACTTCGTCGCCCGCCGGACCTGCGGCTTCTGGCCGGTGATGGTGGCCAGGTCACGGACCGCACCGTCGATGAGCTTGGCGTCCCGGGCGGCCTCGCCCACACCCATGTTCACGACGATCTTGACCAGCCGCGGCACCTGCATCGGGTTGCCGTACTCGTACTGCTCGCGCAGCTGAGCGATGATCTCGTTGCGGTACCGCTCCTTGAGGCGCGGCATGGTCTTGGTTTCGGTAGCCGTGGTCATCACAGGTCCTTACCGGTGCTACGCGCGATGCGGACCTTCTGGCCGTTCTCGTCGATCCGGTAGCCGACGCGGGTCGGCTTGCCGTCGGAGTCCACGACCATCACGTTCGAGACGTGGATCGGGGCCTCCTGGGTGACGATGCCACCGGTCTTGGCGCCACGCTGGGTGGTGCTGATGCGAGTGTGCTTCTTGATCCGGTTCACGCCCTCGACCAGGACCTTGTCCTGCCGCGGGTAGGCCGCGATGACCTTGCCCTTGGCACCCTTGTCCTTGCCGGCGATGACGACGACCGTGTCGCCCTTCTTGACCTTCACGGTCACAACACCTCCGGCGCGAGAGAGATGATCTTCATGAACCGCTTGTCCCGCAGCTCGCGGCCGACCGGGCCGAAGATGCGGGTACCGCGCGGGTCCCCACCGTCCTTGATGATGACGGCGGCGTTCTCGTCGAAGCGGATGTACGAACCGTCCGGCCGCCGCTTCTCCTTGGCGGTGCGGACGACGACAGCCTTGACCACGTCGCCCTTCTTCACACCGGCACCCGGGATCGCGTCCTTGACGGTGGCCACGATGACGTCGCCGATGCTCGCGTAGCGCCGACCGGAGCCACCGAGAACCCGGATGCACAGGATCTCCCGGGCACCCGTGTTGTCGGCGACGCGCAGTCGCGACTCCTGCTGAATCACGTCTATCTCCTATGTCTGCCGGTTCTCCGGCCGCCGGGGCGGCCGGAGCCTGGCGGAACCTGCGCCCGACCGTCCCGGCCGAGCTCGAGCCTTCGCTACTTGGCCTTCTCGAGGATCTCCACGAGCCGCCACCGCTTGGTGGCGGAGAGCGGCCGGGTCTCCATGATCAGGACGCGGTCGCCGATGCCGGCGGAGTTCTGCTCGTCGTGGACCTTGAGCTTGCTGGTCCGGCGCATGATCTTGCCGTACAGCGCGTGCTTGACTCGGTCCTCGACCTCGACCACGACGGTCTTTTCCATCTTGTCGCTGACCACGAGGCCCTCGCGGACCTTACGGCGGCCCCGCGGCTTGGTGGGGGTCGTGTTCTCGCTCATGAAGCAGTCACCTCAGTCGGCGCGGCCGAGAGCCCCAGCTCACGCTCACGCATGATCGTGTAGATCCGGGCGATCTCCCGACGGATGACCTGCAGCCGCCGGTTGTTGTCCAGCTGCCCGGTTGCGGCCTGCACGCGGAGGTTGAACAGCTCCGCCTTGGCCTCACGCAGCTTCGTGACCAGCTCCTCCTCGGAGAGCTCACGCAGCTCGGAGGCCTTAACGCCCGCTGCCATCAGGATTCACCCACTTCGCGCGTAACAATGCGGCACTTCATCGGGAGCTTGTGGATCGCGCGACGCATCGCCTCTCGCGCGATCTGCTCGTTCGGGAAGGACATCTCGAAGAGGACCCGCCCGGGCTTGACGTTCGCGACCCACCACTCGGGCGAGCCCTTACCGGAACCCATCCGGGTTTCCGCCGGCTTCTTGGTGAGGGCCTGGTCCGGGAAGATGGTGATCCAGACCTTGCCGCCACGCTTGATGTGGCGGGTCATCGCGATACGCGCCGACTCGATCTGCCGGTTGGTCACGTACGCCGGCTCCAGAGCCTGGATCCCGAACTCGCCGAACACCACCCGGTTGCCGCCCTTGGACGCGCCGCTGCGGTCCGGGTGGTGCGGCTTGCGGAAGCCCTTCGGGGGCTTGCGCGGCATCAGCATCTGTCAGCCCTCCTGCTGCGTTTCTGCCGGAGCCGAAGCCGCGGCCGCGACAGCAGCGCTGTCGACCGGCTCGCCGCTCGGCGTCTCAGCCTGCTGCGCGACGGTCGTCGCGGCAGCCCGGCCGGCCTCGGTGCCACCGGAGGTCGTGCCGGACGAACCCGACCGACCACGGCGCGGCCGCTCGGGCCGGTCACCGCGCTCCCGGCGCGGGCGCGACGGAGCCTCGGCCGGAGCCTCCCGACCCGGCACCGCGTCGCCCTTGTAGATCCAGACCTTCACGCCGATGCGGCCGAAGGTGGTACGGGCCTCGAAGAAGCCGTACTCGATGTTGGCCCGCAGCGTGTGCAGCGGAACCCGACCCTCGCGGTAGAACTCCGTCCGGCTCATCTCGGCGCCGCCGAGGCGACCCGAGACCTGCACCCGGATGCCCTTGCACATCGGGTTCTTCATCGCCGACTGCATCGCCTTACGCATCGCGCGACGGAAGCTGACCCGGCTGGAGAGCTGCTCGGCGACGCCCTGGGCGACCAGCTGCGCGTCCGACTCGGGGTTCTTCACCTCGATGATGTTCAGCTGCACCTGCTTGCCGGTGAGCTTCTCCAACTCGCCGCGGATCCGGTCGGCCTCGGCGCCCTTACGGCCGATGACGATGCCCGGCCGCGCGGTGTGGATGTCGACCCGGACCCGGTCGCGGGTGCGCTCGATGTCGACCTTGGAAATGCCGGCGCGCTCCAGCCCCTTGGACATCATCCGGCGGATCTTGACATCCTCGCCGATGTAGTCCTTGTAGAGCTTGTCCGCGAACCAGCGGGACTTCCAGTCGGTCGAGATGCCGAGCCGGAACCCGTGCGGGTGAACCTTCTGACCCATTACTCGGCGCCCTCCGTGTTGCTCTGCGTCTCGGCCGGCGCGGTCTGCTTCGCCGGAGCCGCCTTGTTCGCCGACTTCCTCGGCGCGGCCGGCGCGACCGCCTCGACCGCCACGGTGATGTGGCAGGTGCGCTTGCGGATCCGGTACGCCCGGCCCTGCGCCCGTGGCTGGAACCGCTTCATCGTCGGGCCCTCGTCCACGAACGCCTCGCTGACGAGCAGCGCGTCGGGGTCCAGCCGCTCGTTGTTCTCCGCGTTGGCGATCGCGCTCGCGAGCACCTTGTACACCTGCTCGCTCGCAGCCTGCGGCGCGAACTGCAGCACCGTGAGCGCCTCCTTCGCGGGCAGGCCGCGGACGAGGTTGACCACCCGGCGCGCCTTCATCGGCGAGATGCGCACGTACCGCGCAACCGCCCGCGCGCCCGGAAGCACCGGAGCGTCGCCCTTTCCTGGCATCGCTGTAACCCCTTGATCCTCTATCCGTATGCCCGCGGCGTCAGCGCCGGCGGCTCTTCCGGTCGTCCTTTTCGTGACCCTTGAACGTGCGGGTCAGCGCGAACTCGCCGAGCTTGTGCCCGACCATCGCCTCGGTCACGAACACCGGGACGTGCTTGCGTCCGTCGTGCACGGCGATCGTGTGCCCGAGCATCTCCGGGATGATCGTCGAGCGGCGCGACCAGGTCTTGATGACGTTCTTCGAGCCCTTCTCGTTCTGCGTCTCCACCTTCTTGAGCAGGTGGTCGTCGATGAACGGGCCCTTCTTCAGGCTGCGAGGCATGTCTTATCTCCCTCAGCCGCGCTTACGCGTGGCGTAGCGACGGCGGACGATCAGCCGGTCACTCGGCTGGCCCTTACGACGGGTGCGGCCCTCGGGCTTACCCTGCGGGTTGACCGGGTGGCGACCACCGGAGGTCTTGCCCTCACCACCACCGTGCGGGTGGTCGACCGGGTTCATGGCGACACCACGGACGGTCGGGCGCTTGCCCTTCCAGCGCATCCGGCCGGCCTTACCCCAGTTGATGTTCGACTGGTCGGCGTTGCCGATCTCACCGACGCTGGCGCGGCAGCGCACGTCCACCCGCCGGATCTCACCGGACGGCATACGCAGGGTCGCGTACGCGCCCTCCCGGCCGAGCAGCTGGATGCCGACGCCGGCCGAGCGGGCCAGCTTGGCGCCACCGCCCGGACGCAGTTCCACGTTGTGGATCGTGGTACCGACCGGGATGTTGCGCAGCGGCAGGTTGTTGCCCGGCTTGATGTCGGCACTCGGACCCGACTCGACCGTGTCGCCCTGCTTCAGGTCCTTCGGCGCGATGATGTAACGCTTCTCGCCGTCGGCGTAGTGCAGCAGCGCGATCCGCGCGGTGCGGTTCGGGTCGTACTCGATGTGCGCGACCTTGGCCGGCACGCCGTCCTTGTCGACCCGCTTGAAGTCGATCAGCCGGTACTGCCGCTTGTGGCCGCCACCCTGGTGACGAGCGGTGATCCGGCCGTGCACGTTCCGGCCGCCCTTCTTGGGCAGCGGGACCAGCAGCGACTTCTCGGGAGTCGACCGGGTGATCTCGGCGAAGTCGGCGACGCTGGAGCCACGCCGGCCCGGCGTCGTCGGCTTGTACTTACGGATAGCCATTGTCTACACCCCTCAGCTGACCGGGCCGCCGAAGGCCTCGATGCGGTCGCCCTCAGCCAGCTTCACCATCGCCCGCTTGGTGTCCTTGCGCTTGCCGAACCCGGTACGGGTCCGCTTGCGCTTGCCCTCGCGGTTGAGCGTGTTGACCGTCAGGACACGGACGTTGAAGATCTGCTCGATAGCGATCTTGATCGCGGTCTTGTTCGCGTCCGGGTGCACCAGGAAGGTGTACCAGTTGCGGTTCAGCTCGCTGTAGCTCTTCTCCGAGACGACCGGCGCGACGATGATGTCGCGCGGATCGGCGATCGTGCTCACTTGCCACCCTCCTCGGTGGTCTCGGCCGGGACGCCCAGGAACTCGTCCAGGGCCTCCTTGGTGAAGACCACGTCGTCGGCCACCAGCACGTCGTACGTGTTGAGCTGGCCGGCTTCGATCAGGTGCACCCGCGGCTCGTTGCGCAGCGACACCCAGTTCAGCTCGTCGGTGCTGCTCAGCACGACCAGCACCCGCCGGGCGGTGGTCAGCTTGGCGAGCGCGGCCAGCGCGGCCTTGGTCGACGGCTTCTCGCCCGAGACGAACGCCTCGACGACGTGCACCTGCCCGGCGCGCGCCCGGTCCGACAGGGCGCCACGCAGCGCGGCGGCCTTCATCTTCTTCGGGGTGCGCTGGCTGTAGTCGCGCGGCACCGGGCCGTGGACCACGCCACCGCCGGCGAACTGCGGCGCGCGGATCGAGCCCTGGCGGGCCCGACCGGTGCCCTTCTGCTTGTAGGGCTTCTTGCCGCCGCCGGCGACCTCGCCCCGGGTCTTGGTCTTGTGGGTGCCCTGCCGGGCGGCGGCCAACTGCGCCACGACGACCTGGTGCATCAGCGCGATGTTGGCCTGCGCGTCGAAGATGTCGGCGGGCAGCTCGACCGAGCCGGTCTTGGTGCCCTCTGAGTTGAGGACGTCAACGGTGGTCACTTGCCCGCACCGCCCTTCTTCGCCTTGGCCTTGGCCGCGGTACGGACCAGGACCAGCGCGCCCTTGGGGCCGGGGATGGCGCCACGGACGAGCAGGAGATTGTTCTCGGTGTCGACCGCCTGGACGGTCAGGTTCTGCACGGTGTAGCGCACGCCGCCCATGCGGCCGGCCATCCGGGTGCCCTTGAAGACGCGACCCGGGGTGGCGCAGGCGCCGATCGAGCCCGGCGAGCGGTGCTTGCGCTCGACACCGTGGCTGGCGCGCAGACCGTGGAAGCCGTGCCGCTTCATCGGGCCGGCGTAGCCCTTGCCCTTGGTCTTGCCGGTCACGTCGATCGAGACACCGGCCGGGAACTCCTCGACCGTGACCTCCTGGCCGAGCGAGTAGTCCGCGGCGTCGCTGGTACGCAGCTCGACGATGTGCCGGCGCGGCGCCACGTCGGCCTTGGCGTAGTGACCACGCAGCGGCTTCTTGGCCTTGCGCGGGTCGATCGTCCCGTACGCCAGCTGGACCGCGGAGTAACCGTCCTTGTCGGCGTCACGAACCTGGGTGATGACGCAGGGGCCGGCCTGAACCACGGTCACCGGGACAACGCGGTTGTTGTCCCAGACCTGGGTCATGCCGAGCTTCGCGCCCAGGATCCCCTTAACTTGCCTGTCCATGTGTCCGGTCCCTACAGCTTGATCTCGATGTCGACGCCAGCCGGCAGGTCGAGGCGCATGAGCGAGTCGACCGTCTTCGGGGTCGGGTCGATGATGTCGATCAGTCGCTTGTGCGTACGCATCTCGAAGTGCTCGCGCGAGTCCTTGTACTTGTGCGGCGAGCGGATGACGCAGAAACGGTTGATCTCCGTGGGCAGCGGCACCGGGCCCGCGACCTGCGCCCCGGTACGCGTCACCGTCTCGACGATCTTCCGAGCCGAGGAGTCGACGACCTCGTGGTCATAGGCCTTGAGCCGGATGCGGATCTTCTGTCCCGCCATGGTGGCTTCTGTTCCTTCTCTCGATGCCGCTGTGTTGCGGGTGCCTGTACCGGCTGGCACAGACCCTCTTCGCCCACCCCCGCGGTCGGGCGTGTCGCGCCCTGGGGCCAGGCTCCGCCCCGGGATACCGGAGCGATCCTGACCGCGGTGGGTCCGGGCGCCGGTCGCACTGAGGCGACCTGAACGCCGCGCGAGGGTGGTTGGCGGACGGGCCGCCAACCACCCCACGCCCGACTGCTCTGCCTACCCGGAGGTTCAGCGGAAGCCGAACACGGGCGGCGAACTGTCGTTACGCAACCTGACTAGTATGCCGCACGACCGGCGGCGGGTCTAATCGGGGTTACCCAGCTCACTTGATGATCTTGGTGACGCGACCAGCGCCGACCGTACGGCCACCCTCCCGGATCGCGAACTTGAGGTTGTCCTCCATCGCGATGGGCTGGATCAGCTTCACGGTCATCGTGGTGTTGTCGCCCGGCATGACCATCTCGGTGCCCTCGGGGAGGGTGACGACACCGGTGACGTCCGTGGTCCGGAAGTAGAACTGCGGACGGTAGTTCTGGAAGAACGGGGTGTGCCGGCCGCCCTCCTCCTTGGAGAGGATGTAGACCGTCGCCTCGAACTCCGTGTGCGGGGTGCTGGTGCCCGGCTTGACGACCACCATGCCGCGCTCGACGTCCTCGCGCTTGATGCCGCGCAGCAGCAGACCGACGTTCTCACCCGCGCGGGCCTCGTCGAGCAGCTTGCGGAACATCTCGATGCCGGTGCAGACCGTCTTCTGCGACTTCTCGCGGATACCGACGATCTCCACCTCCTCGTTCGGCTTGAGCACGCCGCGCTCCGCGCGGCCGGTGACGACCGTGCCACGACCGGTGATCGTGAAGACGTCCTCGATCGGCATCAGGAACGGCTTCTCGGTCTCGCGCTCCGGCTGCGGGATCGCGGTGTCGACCGCGTTCATCAGCTCCAGCAGGCGACCGGTCCACTCCGGGTCGCCCTCCAGGGCCTTGAGCGCCGAGACGCGCACGACCGGCAGGTCGTCACCCGGGTACTCCTGGGCCGAGAGCAGCTCGCGGACCTCGAGCTCGACGAGCTCCAGGAGCTCCTCGTCGTCGACCATGTCGCTCTTGTTCAGCGCCACGACGATGTACGGCACGCCGACCTGGCGGGCCAGCAGCACGTGCTCGCGGGTCTGCGGCATCGGGCCGTCGGTCGCCGCAACCACCAGGATCGCGCCGTCCATCTGGGCGGCACCGGTGATCATGTTCTTGATGTAGTCGGCGTGACCGGGGCAGTCGACGTGCGCGTAGTGCCGCGCCTCGGTCTGGTACTCGACGTGCGCGATCGAGATCGTGATGCCGCGAGCCTTCTCCTCGGGCGCCTTGTCGATCTCGTCGAACGGCGTGTACGGGTTCAGGTCCGGGTACTGGTCGTGCAGGACCTTGGTGATGGCCGCCGTCAGCGTCGTCTTACCGTGGTCGATGTGACCAATGGTGCCGATGTTGACGTGCGGCTTAGTCCGCTCGAACTTCGCCTTCGCCACTGGTGTCCTCCTGTGGACTTCTTGGTTCGTTCGCCCCGGTGCGCCAGGAGTGGCGCTTAGGACTCTGTCGACAGCCTTTCCGGCCTGACGGCCGGAGAGCTTTGTGGGTTCTGCGGCGATGAAGCCTACAGGCCCGGAATTCACACAATCCGACCGAGGTGGTCGCGGTCGGGGAATTCCTCCCGCGACCACCGTCGGATCATCCGATCACGTCAGGTGAGCGTCACTCACCCGTCGCCTTGGCGATGATCTCCTTCGCCACGCTCTGCGGCACTTCGGCGTAGGAGTCGAACTGCATGCTGTAGCTAGCCCGGCCCTGGGTCTTCGACCGCAGGTCGCCGACGTAGCCGAACATCTCCGACAACGGCACCAGCGCACGGACGACACGGGCGCCGCTGCGCTCCTCCATCGCCTGGATGATGCCGCGTCGGGAGTTGAGGTCGCCGATGACGTCACCCATGTTCTCCTCGGGAGTGGTGACCTCAACAGCCATCATCGGCTCGAGCAGCGCGGGATCGGCCTTGCGGGCCGCGTCCTTCATCACCATCGAGCCGGCGATCTTGAATGCCATCTCGGACGAGTCGACCTCGTGGTACTGGCCGTCCAGCAGCGTCAGCTTGACACCGACCAGCGGGAAGCCGGCGAGAACGCCGTACTGCATCGCGTCCTGCGCGCCCGCGTCCACGGAAGGAATGAACTCCCGGGGGATGCGGCCACCGGTGACGGCGTTGGCGAACTCGTAGGTCGGCGAGTCGTTGCCCAGCGGCAGCGGCTCCAGGCTGACGATCACCCGGGCGTACTGGCCGGAACCACCCGTCTGCTTCTTGTGGGTGTACTCGACCTTCTCCACCGCGCGGCGGATGGTCTCACGGTACGCCACCTGCGGCTTACCGATGTTCGCCTCGACGTTGAACTCGCGGCGCATCCGGTCGACCAGGATGTCCAGGTGCAGCTCGCCCATGCCGGAGATGACCGTCTGGCCGGTCTGGTCGTCCAGCTTGACGCGGAAGGTCGGGTCCTCCTCGGCCAGCCGCTGGATGGCGGTGCTGAGCTTCTCCTGGTCAGCCTTGGTCTTCGGCTCGATGGCCACCTCGATGACCGGCTCCGGGAAGGTCATCGACTCCAGGATGACCGGATTCGCCGGGTCACACAGGGTGTCACCGGTGGTGGTCTGCTTCAGGCCCTGCACCGCGATGATGTCGCCGGCCTTGGCGGAGCTGCGCTCCTCCCGCTTGTTGGCGTGCATCTGGTAGATCTTGCCGACCCGCTCCTTGCGGTCCTTGGTGGAGTTGACCACCTGGGACCCGGACTCGACCACGCCGGAGTAGACCCGGACGTAGGTGAGCTTGCCGAGGTGCTTGTCGGTCTGGATCTTGAACGCCAGGCCGGAGAAGGGCTCCGAGGTGGACGGCTTACGCTGCATCGGCGTCTCACCGTCGGTCGCCGTACCCTCGATCGCCGGGATGTCCAGCGGCGACGGCAGGTAGTCGATGACGGCGTCGAGCATGGGCTGCACGCCCTTGTTCTTGAACGCCGAGCCGCAGAGCACCGGGTTCGCCTTGCTGGCGATGGTGGCCCGCCGGATGGCGGCCTTGATCTCCGCGACGGAGATCTCCTCGCCCTCCAGGTACTTCTCCATCACCGAGTCGTCGACGTCGGCCAGGGTCTCCATCAGCTTCTCGCGCCACTCGGCCGCGGAGTCGGCCAGGTCGGCCGGGATCTCCTCGATCGCGTAATCCTCACCCTTCTGGGTCTCCCCGCGCCAGGTGAGGGCGCGCATGTTGACCAGGTCGACGACGCCGATGTGGTCTCCCTCGAGCCCGATCGGAATCTGGAGCACCAGCGGGGTGGCGTTCAGCCGGTCGATCATCATCTGCACGCAGCGGAAGAAGTCGGCACCGGTCCGGTCGAGCTTGTTGACGAAGCACATCCGCGGGACGTTGTACTTGTCCGCCTGACGCCAGACGTTCTCCGTCTGCGGCTCCACGCCGGCCACGCCGTCGTAGACCGCGACCGCACCGTCCAGCACCCGCAACGACCGCTCCACCTCGACCGTGAAGTCGACGTGGCCGGGCGTGTCGATGATCTGGATCGTGTGGCCCTTCCACTCGCACTTCGTGGCGGCGGAAGTGATGGTGATACCGCGCTCCTGCTCCTGCTCCATCCAGTCCATGACGGCGGCGCCCTCGTGGACCTCACCGATCTTGTACGTGATACCGGTGTAAAACAGGATTCGCTCGGTGGTAGTGGTCTTACCGGCATCGATGTGCGCCATGATGCCGATGTTGCGTACGTTGGCGAGCGCGTCTGCGGCGGCCACTTCAATCCCTACTTATCGTCGTCTCGACACAACTGGTGGCGGTCCCGGCACCGGATGGCGCCGGGACCAGGGTGTTACCAGCGGTAGTGCGCGAAGGCCTTGTTGGACTCGGCCATCTTGTGCGTGTCCTCGCGCCGCTTGACGGCGGCACCGAGGCCGTTGCTCGCGTCCAGCAGCTCGTTCATCAGCCGCTCGATCATCGTCTTCTCCCGCCGGGCGCGGGCGTAGGTCACCAGCCAGCGCAGGCCCAGCGTGGTCGCCCGAGCCGGCCGCACCTCGACCGGAACCTGGTAGGTCGCGCCACCGACCCGGCGGCTGCGCACCTCGAGGGTCGGCTTGACGTTGTCCATGGCGCGCTTGAGGGTGACGACCGGGTCGGTACCGGACTTCTCCCGGCAGCCCTCCAGGGCGGCGTAGACGACGCGCTCGGCGAGCTGACGCTTGCCGCGCAGCAGGATCTTGTTCACCAGCTGCGTGACCAGCGGCGAGTTGTACACCGGGTCAGCGACCAGCGGTCGCCGCGGAGCAGGTCCCTTACGCGGCATGTCAGCTCTTCTCCTTCTTCGCGCCGTAACGGCTGCGCGCCTGCTTGCGGTTACGGACACCCTGGGTGTCCAGCGAGCCGCGAACGATCTTGTAACGCACACCGGGGAGGTCCTTCACCCGGCCACCACGCACGAGCACGATCGAGTGCTCCTGCAGGTTGTGCCCGACACCGGGGATGTAGGCGGTCACCTCGACCTGGCTGCTGAGCTTGACCCGGGCGACCTTGCGCAGCGCCGAGTTCGGCTTCTTCGGGGTGGTGGTGTACACCCGGGTGCACACGCCCCGACGCTGAGGGGATCCCTTGAGCGCGGGGGTCTTGGTCTTGGTGGTCTTCGCCTGGCGGCCCTTTCGGACCAACTGCTGAATGGTGGGCACCGGGTTTCTCCGCTCCCTTCGGCCGCTGCTGGCGACCGCGCCGTCTGCCGTAGCCGATCTCGTGACCGACTCTCCTACATTCCGACCAGGGCCACCTCACGGAGGTCCCGGCACCCGCGGTCGGGCGTGTCGCCAAACTCACGGTTCCCGTCCGGCGCTCACGCGCAGACCGGGGTTTGTCACCGGCACACGGATCGCCGCAGGCCGGATCTTTGGCTCAGTCGTGGTGCGATCCGGATGTCGGAACGCCGGCTCCAGCGCACGCACGAGTTGCCCGGGCTGGCCCGGGCACAAGGGGAAAGAGTACCTACCACAGCCGCGCAGGTCAAAACGGAAGACCTGCCGGACGTCACACCGCTTGCCGGCTGGCTCCTGTCGACCACCCGCCCGTGATGGGCACCTACGGACACAAGTGTACCGGCTCCGCCGGAAACCGGCCCGCGAGCCCCCGAGCCGGCCCCTCGCCGCCCCTGCTCAGGCCAGCGCCAACACCAGCGCCAGCCCCAACCCCACCAGGCAGAGCAGCAGTCCGGTCCCGCCGCAACTGATCCCCGCGATGGCCAGACCACGGCCGGTGAAGCGGACCGCTGGCGGCGGTGCCGGACGTCGGATCTGCCGCATGCCGAGCAGGCCCGCCACCACGGCGCCCGCGCCCGTGAGGCCACCCAGCGCGGCGAAGGCACCCGCCGCCCAGGCCCCGTTCGCCCCTCCCCCGATCGCGCCGAAGCAGATGACCAGAACCGACACCAGGATCGAAGTGATGCCCGCCACCAACGAGCCGACCGCCAGGCCCGAGGCGACCGGGGGCACGTCGAGATGCACCACCGCGAACGGGGTCCCCGGCACCGGTTCGACCCGCTTCGGCGGTCGAGGACGCTCCTGCGGCGGTGGTGGCGGCGGCTGCCCCCAGCCCGAGCCACCGGCGGGCCATGCCGGCGCCGACGGTCCGGGCGTCGGTCCGAAGGCTGGCGGGCCGGCGGCCGGAGGCCCGAAGGACACGGGAGCGGGCGGTGCCGAGCCAGGCGGCGGCCCGAAGGGCGGCGAACCAGGCGGCGGCCCGAAAGGCGAGCCGGTGGCTGATGGGGAGGTCGGCGGAACGGTCTGCTCCGGTTCGGGCCGGGCCCATCCGGTCAGGTCGGCCTCCGGGCGCCCGGTGGCGGGCTGAGCGGCTTCGCCGCCCTCGGGACGCGCCGGTTCCGTCACGGGATCCTCCTTGTCGGGCAGCGTCCCCGCACCGCGCGACGGACACCGGTCAGGCTACCGTCGGCAGTCAGCCCGTCGGTGCGGGGCGCGGCGACCCGTGGTCGTGCCGGGTCAGTCGACGTTGGGCGCGAAGTCCTGCCCGTACGGCGCCTCGGCGAGCCGGATGATCCCGATCACCAACGCCACCACCAGGCTGACCGCGACCAGCACCAGGCCCGTCCAGGCCAGCCGCTCGCCGCGACGCAGCCAGGCCGCACCGGTCAGGAAACCCGCCGAGGCGTACGCCTCGCGACGCGCCTGTCGAGCCAGGTGCAGGGCCACCGTGGCCGGCACCACGCCACCGATCAGCAGCCCCGTCAGAGCCGCCATCAGACCGAGGGCGAAGACCGCCCGGGCCTTGGTCGCCCGGACCGGATCCGGATCCAGCGGGTGACGCGGTGCCGACGCGAGGGGCGCCGATCCGGGTGCGATCGTCATGACCACATGATGCCCCCCCGTCGACGGGCGTCCGCGTCGTACCCGCAGCACGAACCGGACCCGCGGCGCGGGAAGGTCCCCCACCGCGCCCACGGACACCCCGAAAACACGAGGAGGCCCCGGCGCAGGCGCGCCGGGGCCTCCCATGTCACCGCACGGTCTAGCGGTACGACCCGAAGTCGAAGTCGTCCAGCGGGACCGCCTGGCCACTGGCCGGTCCGAAGCCGTAGTCGGTCTCCGGGTAGCCGGTCATCGAGTAGACCTTGGCCTTCGCCTCCTCGGTCGGCTCGACCCGGACGTTGCGGTACTTGCTGATGCCGGTACCGGCCGGGATGAGCTTACCGATGATCACGTTCTCCTTGAGACCGATGAGCGAGTCGCTACGGGCGTGGATCGCCGCGTCGGTCAGCACCCGGGTGGTCTCCTGGAAGGAGGCCGCCGAGAGCCAGGAGTCGGTGGCCAGCGAGGCCTTCGTGATGCCCATCAGCACCGGACGACCGGCGGCGGGCTCGCCACCCTCGCCGACGAGCCGGCGGTTCTCCGACTCGAACAGCGCCCGGTCGACAAGCACGCCCGGCAGGAACTCGGTCGAGCCGGAGTCGATGACCGTCACCCGCTTGAGCATCTGACGGATGATGATCTCGATGTGCTTGTCGTGGATGAGCACACCCTGCGAGCGGTAGACCTCCTGGACCTCCTGGGTCAGGTGGACCTGGACCGCCCGCGGGCCGAGGATGCGCAGCAGCTCGTGCGGGTCGATGGTGCCCTCGGTGAGCTTCTCGCCGACCTCGACGTGGTCGCCGTCGTGCGCCCGCAGCCGGACCCGCTTCGAGATCTTGTCGTAGACGATCTCGTCGCTGCCGTCGTCCGGGATGACCACGATCTTGCGCGACCGCTCGCCGTCCTCGATCCGGATCCGGCCGGGGGTGTCGGCGATGGGCGCCTTACCCTTCGGGATCCGGGCCTCGAAGATCTCCTGGACACGGGGCAGACCCTGGGTGATGTCCTCACCCGCGACACCACCGGTGTGGAAGGTACGCATCGTCAGCTGCGTACCCGGCTCACCGATGGACTGGGCGGCGATGATGCCGACCGCCTCGCCGACGTCGACGATCTTGCCGGTCGGCAGCGAACGGCCGTAGCACGCACCGCAGACGCCCAGCTTCGACTCGCAGGTGAGCACGCTGCGCACCCGGACCGTCTCGACCCCGGCGGCGACGATCCGGTCGACCAGGATCGAGTTGATGTCCGCGCCCCGCTCGGCCACGACGGTGCCGTCCGGCCCCTTGATGTCGTCGGCCAGGGTACGGGCGTGCACGCTGGTCTCCGCGTGCTCGTGCACCACGAGCCGGCCGTCGAGCTGCTGACCGACCTGCATCGGGATGGCCCGGTCGGTGCCGCAGTCCTCCTCGCGGATGATGACGTCCTGCGAGACGTCCACCAGACGCCGGGTCAGGTAACCCGAGTCGGCGGTACGCAGGGCGGTGTCCGCGAGACCCTTACGGGCACCGTGGGTGGAGATGAAGTACTCCAGCACGGACAGACCCTCCCGGTAGCTGGCCTTGATCGGCCGGGGGATGATCTCGCCCTTCGGGTTGGCCACCAGACCACGGATCGCCGCGATCTGCCGGAGCTGGAGCAGGTTACCGCGAGCACCCGAGTTGATCATCTTCCACAGCGGGTTCTCCTGCGGCAGCGCGGTGTCCATCTCCTTGGCGACCTCGTTCGTCGCCTTGGTCCAGATCTCGATGAGCTCGCCGCGACGCTCCTCGGCGGTCATCAGACCACGCTGGTACTGCTTGTCGATCCGGTCGGCTTCCTTCTCGTACCGCTCCAGGATCTCCCGCTTGCGCGGCGGAGCGATGACGTCCTCCATGCCGATGGTCACGCCGGACCAGGTGGCCCAGTGGAAACCGGCCTCCTTGAGCCCGTCGAGGGTGGCCGCCAGGGCCACCTTCGGGAACCGCTCGGCGAGGTCGTTGACGATCGCGGAGAGCTGACCCTTGCGGATCTCGTAGTTCACGAACCGGTAGCCCTGCGGCAGGGTCTCGTTGAACAGCACCCGACCGAGGGTGGTCTCCACCGTCAGCGGCTCGCCCGGCACCCAGCCCTCGGGCGCGGTCCACGGCTGACCACCGGCGCCGTTGTCCACCTCGACGACGTCCCGCAGCCGGATCTTCACCGGCGCCTGCAGGTGCAGCTCGCCGTTGTCGTACGCCATCCGCGCCTCGGCGTCCGAGCTGAACGCCCGGCCCTCGCCACGCTCACCGGCGGTGAGGTGGGTCAGGTGGTAGAGCCCGATGACCATGTCCTGGGTGGGCATGGTGACCGGCTTGCCGTCGGCCGGCTTGAGGATGTTGTTCGACGACAGCATCAGGATCCGCGCCTCGGCCTGGGCCTCGGCGGACAGCGGCACGTGCACCGCCATCTGGTCACCGTCGAAGTCGGCGTTGAACGCGGTGCAGACCAGCGGGTGGATCTGGATGGCCTTGCCCTCGACCAGCTGCGGCTCGAAGGCCTGGATGCCGAGTCGGTGCAGGGTCGGTGCCCGGTTGAGCAGCACCGGGTGCTCGCCGATGACCTCTTCCAGCACGTCCCACACGACCGGCCGCTGCCGCTCGACCATCCGCTTGGCGGACTTGATGTTCTGCGCGTGGTTGAGGTCGACCAGCCGCTTCATCACGAACGGCTTGAACAGTTCCAGCGCCATCTGCTTGGGCAGGCCGCACTGGTGCAGCTTGAGCTTCGGGCCGACCACGATGACCGAACGGCCGGAGTAGTCGACGCGCTTGCCGAGCAGGTTCTGGCGGAACCGGCCCTGCTTGCCCTTGAGCATGTCGGACAGCGACTTGAGTGGACGGTTACCCGGGCCGGTGACCGGCCGGCCGCGACGGCCGTTGTCGAACAGCGCGTCGACGGCCTCCTGCAGCATCCGCTTCTCGTTGTTGACGATGATCTCGGGCGCGCCGAGGTCGATCAGTCGCTTGAGCCGGTTGTTCCGGTTGATGACCCGACGGTAGAGGTCGTTCAGGTCGCTGGTGGCGAAACGGCCACCGTCGAGCTGCACCATCGGGCGCAGGTCCGGCGGGATGACCGGTACGCAGTCCAGCACCATGCCGAGCGGCGAGTTACGGGTGTTCTGGAACGCCGCGACGACCTTGAGCCGCTTGAGCGCCCGGATCTTCCGCTGCCCCTTACCGGTGCGGATGGTCTCCCGCAGGTTCTCGGCCTCGGCCTCCAGGTCCATGTTCTGCACCAGGGCCTTGATCGCCTCGGCACCCATGCCACCGGTGAAGTACTCACCGAACCGGTCGCGCAGCTCACGGTAGAGCAGCTCGTCGGTGACCAGCTGCTTCGGATCCAGCTTGCGGAACGTGTCCAGCACCTCGTCCAGGCGGTCGATCTCGCGCTGGGCCCGGTCGCGGATCTGGCGCATCTCGCGCTCTCCGCCCTCCTTGACCTTGCGCCGGACGTCCGCCTTCGCGCCCTCGGCCTCCAACTCGGCCAGGTCGGCCTCGAGCTTGGCCGCCCGCTTCTCGATCTCCGAGTCGCGGCTGTTCTCCGACTGCCGCTTCTCGGCCAGGATCTCGTTCTCGATGGTCGAGAGGTCACGGTGACGCGCTTCGGCGTCAACGCTCGTCACGACGTACGAGGCGAAGTAAATGATCTTTTCGAGGTCCTTCGGGGCGAGGTCCAGCAGGTAGCCCAGCCGGCTCGGCACGCCCTTGAAGTACCAGATGTGGGTCACCGGGGCGGCCAGCTCGATGTGGCCCATCCGCTCACGGCGGACCTTCGAGCGGGTCACCTCGACGCCGCAGCGCTCGCAGATGATGCCCTTGAACCGGACCCGCTTGTACTTACCGCAGTAGCACTCCCAGTCCCGCTGCGGACCGAAGATCTTCTCGCAGAAGAGCCCGTCCTTCTCCGGCTTGAGGGTGCGGTAGTTGATCGTCTCGGGCTTCTTGACCTCGCCGTGCGACCACTGACGAATGTCGTCCGCGGTCGCCAGCCCAATTCGCAACTCGTCGAAAAAGTTGACGTCGAGCACGTTCAAATCCCTCACACGTCGCTTGGTGCGTCAGCAGCTCACCGGGTTTTGGTTTCGGGGCGGGGTGACCCACGAAGGGATCAAGCCTGACCGCCCGGAGTGGGTCGCCCCGCCCCGAAACCCCAACGTCACACTTCCTCGACCGAGCTCGGCTCGCGCCGGGACAGGTCGATACCCAGTTCCTCCGCGGCCCGGAACACCTCGTCGTCGGTCTCGCGCATCTCAAGGGCCACACCGTCGCTGGACAGCACCTCGACATTGAGGCACAGCGACTGCAGCTCCTTGAGCAGCACCTTGAACGACTCCGGGATGCCCGGCTCCGGGATGTTCTCGCCCTTGACGATGGCCTCGTAGACCTTCACCCGGCCGAGGACATCGTCGGACTTGATCGTCAGCAGCTCCTGCAGCGCGTACGCGGCACCGTATGCCTGCATCGCCCAGCACTCCATCTCACCGAAGCGCTGACCACCGAACTGCGCCTTACCACCCAGCGGCTGCTGCGTGATCATCGAGTACGGGCCGGTCGACCGAGCGTGAATCTTGTCGTCGACCAGGTGGTTGAGCTTCAGGATGTAGATGTAGCCGACGGCGATCGGGTCGGGCAGCGGCTCACCGGAGCGACCGTCGAACAACTGCGCCTTGCCGGAGGAACCGATCAGCTGCCGACCGTCCCGGTTGGGCAGGGTCGAGGCGAGCAGACCGGAGATCTCCTCCTCGCGGGCACCGTCGAAGACCGGGGTGGCGACGTTGGTGTCCGGCTCCGAGGAGTCGGCACCGATGCCCTGGAGCTGCCGCTTCCACTCGGCATCGTCACCCTCGACCTGCCAACCCGTCTTGGCCACCCAGCCCAGGTGAGTCTCCAGCACCTGGCCGATGTTCATCCGGCTCGGCACACCCAGCGGGTTGAGCACGATGTCGACCGGGGTGCCATCCTCCAGGAACGGCATGTCCTCGACCGGCAGGATCTTGGAGATGACGCCCTTGTTGCCGTGCCGGCCGGCGAGCTTGTCACCGTCCTGGATCTTCCGCTTCTGGGCGACGTAGACCCGGACCAGCTCGTTGACGCCCGGGGGCAACTCGTCGCCGTCCTCCCGGGAGAAGGTACGTACGCCGATGACCGTGCCGGTCTCGCCGTGCGGCACCTTCAGGGAGGTGTCCCGGACCTCGCGCGCCTTCTCGCCGAAGATCGCCCGAAGCAGTCGCTCCTCCGGGGTCAGCTCGGTCTCGCCCTTGGGCGTGACCTTGCCGACCAGGATGTCGCCGGGGACGACCTCGGCGCCGATCCGGATGATCCCGCGCTCGTCCAGGTCGGCGAGCATCTCCTCGCTGACGTTCGGAATGTCGCGGGTGATCTCCTCCGGGCCGAGCTTGGTGTCCCGCGCGTCGACCTCGTGCTCCTCGATGTGGATCGAGGTGAGCACGTCCTGCTGGACGAGGCGCTGCGACAGGATGATCGCGTCCTCGTAGTTGTGCCCCTCCCAGGTCATGAACGCCACGAGCAGGTTTCGCCCGAGCGCCATCTCGCCCTCGTCGGTGCACGGACCGTCGGCGATGACCTGGCCGGCCTCGACCCGGTCGCCCTCGAAGACGACCGGCTTCTGGTTGACGCAGGAGCCGGCGTTGGAGCGGCGGAACTTGTGCAGCAGGTACGTCCGGCGGTGACCGTCGTCCTGGTGGACGGTGATGTAGTCGGCGCAGAGGTCCTCGACCACGCCACCGACCTCGGCCACGACCACGTCACCGGCGTCAACGGCGGCACGGTACTCCATGCCGGTACCGACCAACGGGGACTCGGCCTTGACCAGCGGCACCGCCTGACGCTGCATGTTCGCGCCCATCAGGGCCCGGTTCGCGTCGTCGTGCTCCAGGAACGGAATCATCGCGGTCGCGACCGAGGTCATCTGCCGCGGTGACACGTCCATGTAGTCCACGGCGGCCGGCGGGACGTCCTCGGTCTCGCCGCCCTTACGCCGGACCAGGACGCGGTCCTCGGCGAACGAGCCGTCGGCCCGCAGCGGGGCGTTGGCCTGCGCCTTGACGAACCGGTCCTCCTCGTCCGCGGTCAGGTAGTCGATCTGGTCGGTGACCCGACCGTCGATGACCTTCCGGTACGGCGTCTCGATGAAGCCGAACGGGTTGACCCGGGCGAAGGTGGACAGCGCACCGATCAGGCCGATGTTCGGGCCTTCCGGCGTCTCGATCGGGCACATCCGGCCGTAGTGGGACGGGTGCACGTCGCGGACCTCGAAGCCGGCCCGCTCCCGGGACAGACCACCGGGGCCGAGCGCGCTCAGCCGCCGCCGGTGGGTCAGGCCCGCCAGCGGGTTGGTCTGGTCCATGAACTGGGACAGCTGCGAGGTGCCGAAGAACTCCCGGATCGCGGCGACGACCGGTCGGATGTTGATCAGGGTCTGCGGCGTGATCGCCTCGACGTCCTGGGTGGTCATCCGCTCCCGGACGACCCGCTCCATCCGGGACAGGCCGACCCGAACCTGGTTCTGGATCAGCTCGCCCACGGTACGCAGCCGCCGGTTGCCGAAGTGGTCGATGTCGTCGGCCTCGTAGCTCTCCTCACCGGCGTGCAGCCGGCAGAGGTACTCCACGGTGGCGACGATGTCGTCCTCGGTCAGCGTGCCGGTGGTGATCGGCACGTCCAGCTCGAGCTTCTTGTTGAACTTGTATCGACCGACCTTGGCTACGTCGTACCGCTTCGGGTTGAAGAAGAGGTTGTCGAGCAGGGTCTGGGCGTTCTCGCGGGTCGGCGGCTCGCCAGGGCGCAGCTTGCGGTAGATGTCGAGTAGCGCCTCGTCCTGGCCGGCGATGTGGTCCTTCTCGAGCGTGGTCATCATCAGCTCGGACCAGCCGAACTTCTCACGGATCTGCTCGGCCGACCATCCGATGGCCTTGAGCAGCACCGTGACGGCCTGCCGACGCTTACGGTCGATGCGAACGCCGACCGTGTCGCGCTTGTCGATGTCGAACTCCAGCCAGGCACCCCGGCTCGGGATGACCTTGACGCTGGAGAGGTCGCGGTCGGAGGTCTTGTCCGGCTGCTTGTCGAAGTACACGCCCGGCGAGCGGACGAGCTGGCTGACCACGACGCGCTCGGTGCCGTTGATGATGAAGGTGCCCTTCGGCGTCATCATCGGGAAGTCACCCATGAACACCGTCTGGCTCTTGATCTCGCCGGTGGTGTTGTTGGTGAACTCCGCGGTCACGAACAGTGGCGCGCAGTAGGTCAGGTCCTTCTCCTTGCACTCCTCGATCGAGGCCTTGACCTCGTCGAAGCGCGGCGCCGAGAAGGAAAGCGACATGGTGCCGGAAAAGTCCTCAATGGGACTGATCTCGTCGAGGATCTCCGCGAGACCCGAGCGTGCGTGCGGGTCGTCCGCCGACCGGCCCTGCCAAGCCTCGTTGCCGACGAGCCAGTCGAAGGACTCGTTCTGAATGGCGAGGAGGTTGGGGACCTCGAGGTGTTCGGTGATCCGACCGAAGGAAACTCGGCGGGGAGCGAATGCGCTCGACGTACGACTGGTCTTCGCAGGGCGGGAAGCTGCCAAGATGCGTCCTTCCGAGGACCGGTGCTGCAGAACGGCTGGTACGCGTGCACTCCAATGACCCCACCAGAAAACATCCACAAACGGACATTTCCGAGCAGGGGTCAAGTCGGAAGGCAGCGCAAACTAGCAGTGTAGCCGAGAGGCTAACCGCTGTCCAGCCCACCCCGCAGGTTGTCGCGGAACGCGCCTCGGGACCCCTCGAACGGGTCGAACCGGGCCGCTCGGAACGCAACGTCCCTGCCGGGCCGCTCGGGTCTGCGTGGCGAGTGGAGCTGCCGCTGCATTACCCGCGCGGTGGCCGTCGCAAGCGCGGAAGGTCTTGCAGATGTCAGCGTGCCTGGCAGTCCAGGGCCGCGTCAAGGGCTCCGGTCGGCATCGGCCCTCTTTCCCACCCGCGGGCGAGCCCGCCGGCTCCGGTCGACGCGCCGCGAACCTGGCTCGACACCCTGCTCATGCCGGGTGCGCCGGCCCACGAACACGGCGGGCGGCGATCCACTGTCGGATCGCCGCCCGCCGCGACGTGCGGTGCCCGGTTCATGCGAGCCGGGACGGCCAGGTGGGACTCAGGTCACTTGAGGGTGACCTTGGCGCCCTCACCCTCGAGCTTGGCCTTGGCCTTGTCCGCGGTCTCCTTGTTGACCTTCTCCAGGACCGGCTTCGGAGCGGCCTCGACCAGGTCCTTGGCCTCCTTGAGGCCCAGGCCGGTCAGCTCACGCACGACCTTGATGACCTGGATCTTCTTGCCGCCGTCAGCGTCGAGGATGACGTCGAACTCGTCCTTCTCCGGCTCGGCCTCGGCAGCGGCACCACCGGTGGCCGGACCCGCCATCATCATCGCGGCCGGGGCGGCGGCGGTGACCTCGAAGGTCTCCTCGAACTGCTTCACGAACTCGGAGAGCTCGATCAGCGTCATCTCCTTGAACGCGTCGAGCAGCTCGTCGGTGCTGAGCTTCGCCATGTCTGGCGTCCTTTCCTAATGGTTCAAACTAAGAACGTGGTGCGTCGGCGCGGCCTCAGGCCGCCTCGGCGCCTTCCTTCTCGCGCTTGTCCTGCAGGGCGGCCGCCAGGCGGGCGGTCTTCGACAGCGGGGCCTGGAACAGGGCCGCGGCCTTGCTCAGGTTGCCCTTCATCGCGCCGGCCAGCTTGGCCAGCAGCACCTCGCGGGACTCCAGGTCGGCGAGCTTCGTGACCTCGGCCGCGGAAATGGCCTTGCCCTCGAAGACACCGCCCTTGATGACGAGCTTCGGGTTGGCCTTCGCGAAGTCGCGAAGGCCCTTCGCCGCCTCGACGACGTCGCCCGAAACGAAAGTCAGCGCGGTAGGACCGGTGAACAGCTCGTCAAGGCCGGAGATGCCCGCGTCCGCCGCGGCACGCTTCGCCAGCGTGTTCTTGGCGACCGTGTAGCTGGTCTCCTTGCCGAGTGAGCGCCGCAGCTGGGTGAGCTGGGAAACCGTCAGACCGCGGTACTCGGTCAGCACGGTGGCACCCGCGCTGCGGAAGCTCTCGGTCAGCTCTGCGACGGCCGTGGCCTTGTCGGCCCGGATCGGCTTGTCCGCCATGTCCCTCCTCTCTCGTTACTCGAGGCTGGTCACCGTCGCAGGCGAGCGCCTGTGACGGAGCGGAGGTGTCGCGGCAACAGAAAAGCCCCGGCGCAGGGCGCCCGGGGCGAGGACGGCGGGAATCACCTGGTCGGCGGACCACATGACGCTGCCGATGTCGCTTGCCGCCCTACGCGGGTCGCCCGTCGTCGCGGGACCTTCGACCGTGCCCGGGGCACGGTGACCAGCGGTCTCTGGGTGGAACTTCGCGACCAAGGCTACGCGACACCCGCGCTGACCACCAAATCGCCCCCGGGACCGGCCCGGCGGCGGCAACGGCCGTCACCCGGCCGACGGTTCGATCTGCCCGTGCGTCCAGGTCGCTGGCTGGCTGCGGTCGCCCCCTTGTCCGGCTCGACCGGCGACCACGAGCACGACCATGCCCTAGGCGCACCGGGTGCGGGCCCGGGCGTAGCCGGTCAACGCCACCGCCGCCCAGGCCAGCGCCCACATGGTCAGCAGCAACGCAGTCGACCCGGGCAACGGGCCGACCAACGCCCTGGCGGTGGGTAGCAGCGGTGGCGCCAGCCACGGCGCGACCGACCCCGAGAGACCGAGCACCAGTACACCGACCGCACCGATAGTGAGCACCGCCACACCGTAGCCGGCGCTTCGGGTGATCACCCGGCTGGCCAGCGCGCCGAGCGCCACAGCCGCCGGCAGCGCGAGCAGGTGCGCCCAGAGACCGAGCGTCACGCCTGCGGAAACCGACCGGTCACCGGGCAGGCTGGGAGCGGCGACCCCGCCGAACAACCAGGGAAAGACCAGGGCGACCGCCACCAGACCAAGGCCAGCCACCACCGCGGCGACCAGCCCGGCCACCTGCTCCCGGGCCGGGCCGACCGCGACCAGAGCCAGGCGACGCTGCACGTCCGGCTCCACGTCCAGCAGGATCTTGGTCTGCCAGGCCAGCACCGGGAAGAGCACCACGGCCGACACTCCGTACGCCTCCGCCGGCTGGGCCCGGCCGCCGCCGTAGAGGATGCCGAGGGTGAGCAGGCCGGCCAGGACCGGCGCCAACGCCCGTCCGGTACGCAGGAAGCCGGCGAGCCGGAATCGCACCAACGCGGTCACCGGGCCACCTCGGACGACGATCCCGCTCCCGGTCCGGTGGCCTCGGGCGGTGCGCTCTGGCCGCGTACCCGCAGGACGTGGTGGCCCTCGGCGCGCAGGCGGGCGACGGTGGCCGGCAGCTGTCCCACCGGAACCTCCAGCTCGACCACCGCGACCGCCGCCTCGCCCGACGGTGCCCGCTCGACCACCGCACCGTCGGCCACCAACCACTCCCGAGCGCCGGGCAGCCGGACCGTCTCCCCTCGGTGATCGCTGACCAGCACCGACCCGCCGTCAGCCAGCACCTCGTCGACCAGTTGCGGAACCAGTTCCCGCGCTGCGGCGTCCAGGCCCTCCCAGGGCTCGTCGAGGACGAGCAGGCCGGGCGGACGCAGCACGGCCTGGGCCAGGCCGACCTTCTGGGCGGTGCCCTTCGACAGCTGAGCCAGCCGTACCGTGCGGAACGGGCCGAGGCCGAGTCGGTCGACCCAGCGTCGCACCGTCGGTTCCGTCGCGGCCGGGGACAGGCCGGCGATCCGGGCCATCGCGGTGAGATAGCCGTCGACCGTGAACGGCTGCTCGGCCGGGAAGCGCTCCGATACCCAGCCCACGACCGCCGGGCGGTCGAGCACCCGCCCCCGGGACGGCCGCAGGACTCCGGCGGCGAGCTGGAGCAGCGTCGACTTGCCGGCCCCGTTGCGGCCCCGTACCACCACCGCCTCGCCCGCCGGCACGCGCACCGTCACCTGCCGCAGCACCCACGGACCGCGCCGGTGATACCGCAGCCCGACGTCCTCCAGCCACATGCCGCGAGCCTGCCACAGCCGACAGACGAACGCGGCCCCGCCAGGAGTGGCGGGGCCGCGTCGGTGCGTCGTGCTCAGCTGTCGGCCGAGCCTTCCTGCAGGTTCTTCACCACGTTCGGGTCGACCGGTACGCCCGGCCCCATGGTGGTGGTGAGGGTGACCTTCTTGAGGTACTTGCCCTTCGCGGCCGACGGCTTGGCCCGCAGCACCTCGTCGAGGACGGCCGCGTAGTTGTCGACCAGCTGGGCCTCGGAGAACGAGGCCTTACCGATGATCAGGTGCAGGTTCGAGTGCTTGTCCACCCGGAAGGTGATCTTCCCGCCCTTGATGTCCGACACGGCCTTGGTGACGTCCATGGTCACCGTGCCGGTCTTCGGGTTCGGCATCAGACCGCGCGGGCCCAGGATCCGCGCGATCCGACCGATCTTGGCCATCTGGTCGGGCGTGGCGATCGCCGCGTCGAAGTCCAGCCAACCACCCTGGATCCGGGCGACCAGCTCGTCGGTGCCCACCTCGTCGGCACCGGCGGCGACGGCCTCCTCGGCCTTCGCACCGGCCGCGAAGACGATCACGCGGGCGGTCTTACCGGTGCCGTGCGGCAGGTTGACCGTGCCGCGGACCATCTGGTCCGCCTTGCGGGGATCGACGCCGAGGCGCATCGCGACCTCGACCGTGGCGTCGAACTTGGTGGCGGTGCTCTCCTTGGCCAGCTTGACGGCCTCGACGGGGGTGTAGAGCTTCGACTTGTCGATGGCCTCGGCGGCCTTGCGGTAACTCTTGCTGCGCTGCATGTTCTGTCTACTCCTGTGGTCTCTGGCGGGCCGCGGTGCTCGCGCGCCCTCCCACGATCCGTACGGGTCGGTGGTGGCCGACGTCAGTCGGTGACGTTCAGGCCCATCGACCGGGCGGTGCCGGCGATGATCTTCTCAGCCTGGTCGAGGTCGTTGGCGTTGAGGTCGGCCATCTTCTTCTCGGCGATCTCCCGCAGCTGGGCGCGGGTCACCGAACCGACCTTCTGCGTGTGCGGGACGCCCGAGCCCTTCTGCACACCGGCGGCCTTGATCAGCAGCCGGGCGGCGGGCGGGGTCTTCAGCACGAAGGTGAAGGACCGGTCCTCGTACACGCTGATCTCGGCGGGGACGATGTCGCCCCGCTGCGACTCGGTCTGCGCGTTGTACGACTTGCAGAACTCCATGATGTTCACGCCGTGCTGGCCGAGCGCGGGACCGACCGGCGGCGCCGGAGTGGCCTGGCCCGCCGGCAGCTGAAGCGTGAACGTCTTGACGAGCTTCTTCTTCGGAGGCATGTCTCTTCCTGGGGCTTGGAACTGGGAAAGGTTCACACGACACCGCCGTCGGCGCGCGCACGGTCAGCGCGCATGCGACGGCGGCGACGTTCTAGGGTAGCGCAGACCTGGATCCCGGCAGCCACGGAGGTGCGCCGGGCGGGTGAACCGGACGAACGACGACCGGCGGCGGTTGCCCGCCGCCGGCAGTCGACAAATCAGATCTTGGCGACCTGGTTGAAGTTCAGCTCCACCGGCGTCTCCCGGCCGAAGATCGACACCAGCACCTTGAGCTTCTGCTGGTCGGCGTTGATCTCGCTGATCGTGGCCGGTAGGGAGGCGAAGGCGCCGTCGGTGACCGTGACCGAGTCGCCGACCTCGAAGTCGAGGACCTTGACCTCCGGCTTGGCCTTCTTCTGCTCGGTCTCGACGGCCGGCGCCAGCCACTTGAGCACCTCGTCGAGGCTGAGCGGTGCCGGACGATCGGCCCGGTCGGTTGCGCCGACGAAGCCGGTGACCCCGGGAGTGTTCCGTACGCAGGAGTAGGACTCCGCGGTCAGCTCCATCCGGACGAGGATGTAGCCGGGGAAGACCTTGGCCTGCACCTGGGCGCGCTTGCCGTTCTTGACCTCGACCTCTTCCCGGGTCGGCACCTCGACCTGGTAGATGTAGTCCTCCATGTCGAGGGACGTGATCCGGGTCTCGAGGTTGGTCTTGACCTTGTTCTCGTAACCGGCGTACGAGTGCACCACGTACCAGTCGCCCGGTGCGTAGCGCAGCTTCTGCCGCAGCTCCGCGACCGGGTCGAAGTCCTCCTCGGGAGCGGGCTCGGTCATGGTGAACTCCGGCTCGTTGGCGGCCTCGACCGACTCGTCACCAGCCGCCGTCGCCACCGCGGACTGCTCGTCCGTGGTCTCGGCGGTCTCGTCGTACTCAGGCACGCTTGCTCACTTCCGTCACTATCGCACGTTCAGCCGGTCAGCTGGGGTTGCCGAAGACCCACAACACGCCCTTGGCGAAGCCGTAGTCCAGGACAGCCACGATCGTCAGCATCACCGTGACGAACGCGATCACCACTGCCGTGTAGGTCAGCAGTTCCTTGCGGGTCGGCCAGATGACCTTACGCAGTTCGGCCACGACCTCGCGGATGAAACGCGCGATGCGACCGAACAGGCCCACCTTGTCGGCGTCGGTACGCGTCTTGCGGCCGTCGGCGGAATCCGCCCGCGCCCGCGAACGGGTGGCGGTGCCACCTCGCGAAACCGGCTCGTCCGCGTCGGCGGCGTCATCCTCGGCGCTGTCGTTGACGACCTCGTCGTTCAGGCGCTCGTCGTCGGCGTCCTCGCCGCGCCGCTTGTTGTCGGCCACTTCGCCCTCCGTCGCGGGATGTCGGTGTCGCACGCGGGGCGCGTGCGCGGCGCTTGGTCACGCCGGCCGGACCAACCGTCCCGGGACGGGCCGCGGCCGGCGGATCAACCGGAAGGGCCCGATGCCTCGGAACCTCCCCGCCGATGCCACCACCACGGGCCGGACGCCACCAGAAGGCGGCGCGACCCACGGAACGGTCAGGCCTGAGGCGCAGGGGTGACAGGACTTGAACCTGCAGCCTGCGGTTTTGGAGACCGCTGCTCTGCCAATTGAGCTACACCCCTGTGCGGCAACGCTCGCCCCACCCGGCCACACGGCCAGGCAGGGGTCACTTGCCCCACGGCGGACCAGTGTACGGGTACCGACCCGACTTTCCCAACCGGTCTACCCGACGCGCCGCCCGGTGCCGGTCAGCCGGCCCTGCGCACGGTGGCCCGCGCCTGCGAGAGCACCTTCTCACCGAGGCAGGTGGCGGTCACATCCAGCCTGGTCAGACCCGTGTCGGTCACCTCACGGACGACCGCGGTCACCACGATCTCGGTGCCGGCGTCGTCGTCGGGGACCACCACCGGGCGGGTGAACCGCACGCCGAAGTCGACCACCGCGTCGGGCGAGCCGGCCCAGGCGGTGACCGCCCGGCCGACGAGCGCCATGGTGAACATGCCGTGGGCGATCACACCGGGCAGCCCCACCTTTGTGGCGAACCGGTCGCTCCAGTGGATCGGGTTGAAGTCGCCCGAGGCACCGGCGTATTGGACCAGGTCCGCCCGGGTCACCCGGAACGTCTGGGTAGGCAGCTCCATGTCAGGCCTCCCCGCGTACGACGAGCTTGGACCAGACCGCGACCACCGGTTCCCCGGCGGTCGTGCTGACGTCGGTCCGGGTGGTCAGGAACTCGTGGCCACCACGGCTGGTGATGTCCTCGACAGTGTTGACACAGACCAGCTCGTCGCCGGCCACCACCGGCCGGGTGTACGCGAACCGCTGGTCACCGTGGACCACCCGGCTGTAGTCGATGCCGAGCGCGGGGTCCTCGATCAGCTGACGGCTGGCGGCCATGGTGATCACCACCGGGAACGTCGGCGGCGCGACCACGTCCGGGTGGCCCAGCGCGCGGGCGGCCTGCGGATCGTGGTGGGCGGGATCGGTGGCGCCGATCGCCGTCGCGAACTCGCGGATCTTCTCTCGGCCCACCTGATAGGGGGCGGTCGGCGGATAGGTCCGACCGACGAAGGACTGGTCCAGGGGCATGCCGCGAACCTACACGCAGAGCACGATCGCCGATCCGAGCGGTCGACGTCGGCTCAAGCCGCGCCGTCCGTACGAACCGGCGATCATGACGGATGCTGATCCGGGCCGATCGGCCCGGACGGGTTCAGCGCGTCTCGCGGTGCAGGGTGTGCCGCCCGTCCCGGGGGCAGAACTTCTTCAGCTCGATGCGGTCCGGGTCGTTACGGCGGTTCTTGCGCGTGATGTAGTTGCGCTCCTTGCACTCCACACACGCCAAAGTGATCTTCGGCCGGACATCGGTCGCCTTCGCCACGGCGGAGTGCCTTCCTCGATAACGGATACAACTACGGCGCTAAAGCGTACGCGCCACCTGGGCGGACACGCAAAGCGGGCGCCTGTGGCGCCCGTCCCACCGACCACCGGAAATGTCCGGGGCGGACGAGAGTAGCGGTGGCCGGACTTGAACCGGCGACACAGCGATTATGAGCCGCTTGCTCTGCCATCTGAGCTACACCGCCGCGGTGGGCCCAGCCGGACCCTCTGAGCCCCCTTACGGAATCGAACCGTAGACCTTCTCCTTACCATGGAGACGCTCTGCCGACTGAGCTAAGGGGGCCTGCGCGATCACTCGGTGCTCGCGCAGAGGTAAGAGTACACGGCCCGGTCGTACTGGTGAAATCGGATCCCCAGGTACGCGGTACGCCCAGCTCAGGGCACCACGCGCAGTCTCGGAAGCTCGCTGCTGGAGATCGACTCCGGGTCGATCTGGGCACCGAACCACGCCTCCAGGCGTTCGAACGGCAACGGGCGGCTGAACAGGAACCCCTGGCCGACCTCGCAGCCGATGTCCTGGAGCAACTCCAGGGTCAGCTCGCTCTCCACACCCTCGGCCACCACGGTGAGACCGAACTGCTGGGAGAGGGTGACCACGGCGTTGACGATCGCCAGATCCCCCGGGTCGGTGGCCATGCCCTGTACGAAGGAGTGGTCCACCTTCACCTCGTGCACCGGCAGGCGACGCAGGTGGGCCAGCGAGGAGCTGCCGGTGCCGAAGTCGTCCACCGAGAGCCGTACCCCGAGATCACGCAGGCGACGCAGGGTCGGGATCGGGCGCTCCGTGCCGTCCAGCACGCCGGCTTCCGGGATCTCCAGGGTCAGCAGCTGGGCCGGCACCCCGTACTCCTCAAGCAGTTCCCGGACCTGTTCCGGGAAGTGCTGGTCGAGAAGCGTACGCGCGGAGAGGTTGACCGCGACGGCGAGCGACTGGCCGCCGTGCGCCCAGTCCCGGCTGTGCCGCAGCCCTTCCCGGAGCACGAACTCGGTGAGCCGGCCGAGCTGACCGGTGTGCTCGGCCACGGCGACGAAGTCCGCCGGGGAGACCGAGCCGTGCGTCGGATGCTCCCACCGGGCCAGGCACTCGACCCCGAGGAGCCGGCGGTCCCGCAGCGTCACCTTGGGCTGGTAGTAGACCTCCAGCTCGCCGTTGTCGAGGGCGTTGCGCAGATCCCCGGCGAGCCCGAGCCGGTGCAGCGACCGCGACTCCAACGCCGGCGTGTACAGCTGCACGCTGCCCGGAACCGCCTTGGCCGCCGTCGCGGCCACGTCCACCCGTTGCAGCAGGGTCGCCGGTGCGTCGCCGTGATCCGGGTGTACGGCAACCCCGACCGCGGTGTCCACGTCCAGCGTGAGCGAGTCGAAGACCATCTCGTCGCGGATCTGTTCCCGCAGCTGACTGGCGAGCTCGACCGCCGCCTCGGCACTCTCCAGCCGCAGCGTCACCAGGAACTCGTCGCCACCGGCCCGCCCGACCAGCGCGGCCGACGGCACACAGCCACGTAGCCGATCGGCCACCTCGATGAGGACCTTGTCCCCCGCCGCGTGACCGAGAGACTCGTTGACCTGGCGCAACCGATCGACGTCGAAGAGCAGCAACGCGACCACCTCGCCGGGAGCCCGGATCCGGACCGCCTCGGCCAGCGCGGCGAGAGCACGGCGGCGGTTGGGCAGCTTCGTCAGCGCATCGTGGTACGCGTCGTGCCGCAGCCGGTCGACCAGACGGGAATTCTCCAGCGCGACGGCGGCGTGCGCGGCGACCGTCTCGAAGACGGGAACGTCGGCCGGGGCGAAGTTGCCCACATCGCTGAGGCGGTTCACCACCTCGATCGTGCCGATGACCACCTGCCCGGAGCGCAGCGGTACGGCGATGACGTCCTTGACCTGCCGACGGGCCAATTCACGGCGTAGTTCCAGGTCACCGCCGAGCACCCGGCCAGACGTCAGCGTCTGGCCGGATTCCAGCGTGCGCTGACGGATCAGCACGGGGGTCTGCGCCACATCCAGCAGACCCTGGTCGTCCAGCCGGGCAGTGAGCAGCACCTCCGGGTGGCGGCCCTGAGCCGGCAGCCACAGAGTCGCGTACTCGGCCTGCATCAGGGCTCGGATCCGGCCCAGCAGGATGTCGGCGAGGCTTCCCTCCGCGCCCGCGCTGGCCATCGCGCGGGTCAGTTCGTACATGTCGCCAAGGGTGCGGTGTTGCCGTAGAAAGCGCGAATAGGAGCCATAGAGCAGCGCACCCGCGATGGTGATCGCACCCAGCAGAAGGATCGACCACATGGTGCTGGCCAGGGCGATGAGGATCAGTAGCCCGACCGCGAGATTCAAGGCCGCGGTAAGGAACACCTGGACCGCCGTACCGGCCGTCTCCCGGGAGCCCTGCCAACCCTGCAGCAGGGTGATCACGCCAACCACCGCGGCCAGGCTGATCAGACTGTTCGCCGTGATGGCGCCGAAAAGAACCGCCCAGGTCGCGGGACCGACACCGTCGAGCGGCGCGGCCCCAGCGACGACGAGCCCTGCCACCGACACGGCGGCGGCGTCGCGGGCCACGTTGAACCACAGCTTCGGCGGTGAGTACCGCCGGTAGGCCTGGGTGATGACGGCCGCCACGGTCGCGATCGTCACCACGAGCACCGGGGTGAGACTGAAGAACGCCAGAACCAGAGGTATCTCGGTGAGGGTGACGACGACAGCCTGTCGCCGGACCACGAAGCTCAGGGTGGGAATCCCGGCCACGATCATCACGACGAGCAACAACGCCGCCAGGAGCAGATCGCGCTCGCCGATCTCCGCCGAGAAAGCCAACAGGACGGTGCTCAGCACAGCAAGCACGGCCAGGGGAGCCGTGATCAGCCAGGCACTCGCTATCGGGCGTCTAGGCGCCTCTCTAGCCGGCACGCAAAGTTCCCCTAACCGCTAGGGCCGGCGCGGCGTGACGTACGAGTCAGTCTGCGTTCGGGACGGCAGCCTCGTGAAGCGCAGGCGCCCCCCACTCGATGCCGTTCGCGGCCTCCGGGGTCACACCCCACTCGATGCCGAGCCCCCACTCGATGCCGGACAACCGCATCTCGGCTGACCCGATCAGCGCGGTGCTCACGGCGGCAAGTACAGCGGTCGCCGCGATCGCGGCGAACAGTCGACCACTCCTTCGACGAGACATCGGGAGGACTCCTGCCTTCGGGGGGTGTAGCGACGGGCACGCCGATCGTGCCACAGCCTGGGCAGCCGGGAAAGCGGACGATCGGGCATGCCCCAGCCCCCGTACGTGCGATCCGCCGTCGTCGGCTGATCGCAGGGCCACTCGCGTCGCAGCAAGGCGTCGGTGGATGCGCAAAACGACAAGCCTCGCGATCAAGGATTACCGGTCGCTAATTCGCGAACCGGTAATCCGCCTGTACGCGCCCCTACCCACTCTTACCGCTGCGCGGCCGCTGGTCAACGGTCAAACAGTCACGAAGTTGGCGTACACCCGACACCGACGGCGACAGAGACGGATGTCGACCAACCGGCACTCGTGGCCGAGGGCTCGACGCAATCCGGCGCGACGACGAGTCACCGCAGGGGGCGAAGCGCGCCCGCCCCTCGGAGGAGAAGAAGACCGTCACATCACCCACCGAGCAAAGAGAGACATCGACTGATCGCTCGTTCGCCGGCATCTGTCACACGTGTTGGCCTCAGCCGGACCGAGCTAGCTCAACGAAAACGACCCCCGATCAGCATCTCTGCTGTTCAGGGGCCGTTGTCGCACCTGGTGGCGGGTAGAGGATTCGAACCTCTGTAGCTTTCGCGACGGATTTACAGTCCGCTCCCATTGGCCGCTCGGGCAACCCGCCAGGGCGTACCCCCGCACCGTGGCGCGGCGGCGGAAGCAAGGATAGCGGCTCCACCCGCTGCCGCCGCAACCGGGTACCGTCAGGGGTCGTACCCCTGGGCAACCAGGGCCAAAGGATCACAAACCAGCCGGACAGCAGGAGCATGAGTATGGCAGCGAACCCGTCGTTCGACATCGTGAGCAAGGTCGACCGCCAGGAGGTCGACAACGCTCTCCGGCAGGCGGAGAAGGAGCTCGGGACGCGGTTCGACTTTCGGGGCACGGGCGCGGAGATCTCCTGGTCGGGTGAGGAGGCGATCAGCCTCCAGGCGGAGACCGAGGAGCGGGTCCGGGCCGCGTTGGACGTGTTCAAGGAGAAGCTGGTCAAGCGGAACATCTCGCTGAAGTCGCTGGACGCGGGCGACCCGCGCCCCTCCGGCAAGGTTTTCAAGCTGGACGCCAAGGTGATCCAGGGCATCGACCAGGACAAGGCCAAGGCGATCAGCAAGAAGATCCGGGACGAGGGCCCCAAGGGCGTGCAGGCTCAGATCCAGGGCGACCAGCTGCGGGTCACCGGCAAGAAGCGGGACGACCTTCAGGCGGTCATCGCGCTGCTCAAGGCCGAGGACTTCGGCGTGGCCCTCCAGTTCACCAACTACCGCTAGAGCCGTACGCGACCGGGGTTAATCGCCGGGCCGGTGCCGCAGCCAGAGGTACGGCACGGGTTGGTCCCGGTTCCACTCATCCGCCTGATCCGACGGCACGGGCTCGAAGCCGGCGGCGGTGTAGCACCGCAATGCCGGCGCGTTGTCGGGGTGCAACCGCATCAGCACCGCCGGGTGATGATCCCGGGCCAGGTTGGTGAGCAGGGCGACCATCCGACGGCCCAGGCCCCGGCCGCGCAGCGCCGGGGCCACGATGAGACGGGCCAACTCCACCTCGGCCTCGTCGTCGTCGAGCCACAGTTCGCCGTACCCGGCTGGCTCTCCGTCCACGAGCGCCAGGTACGCCAGCACGTCTGGCTCGGTTCGCCAGCGCTCGACGTCGTCCGCTGTCACTCGGTCGCGGGAGCACCAGCGGCGGCTCTCCTCGGCAGAGGTCGCCCATCTCGCCACGACGGCCGGATGGGTCGGGCCCACCGCGGTCAGCTCCATGACTCGCCTCCTCGGCACGCGAGGCTACCGCCCGCCCGCGGTCGGAGGTACGGGTTTTGTCGACGGCCGGGTGCGACCCGACCGATCGGGCAGGGCAGCCGTCGGACCGGGGTCAACGGGTGAAGATCAACAGTAGGACGACCGTGAGGATCGCGCTGACCAGGATCGAGCCGAGACAGCCGATCCGGTTGGAGAAGAAGAGGAACATCCCGCCGTCGTACCCGTGTTGGCACGGGTCAGGCCGAGACGGGCCGTTCGGCCCGGAGGGCGGTGGCCTCCGCGCGGGCGATGGGGCCGGCCGGCAGCGCGGCGACCGCCGCTCCGACGGCGACCGCGGCCCCGGCGAACAGGAAGGCCCACGGCACCCCACCGGCATGGTCGACGATCAGCCCGGAGACAGCGCCGCCGACCGCGCTCGCACCGACCGACATGGTCACCACCCAGGTGTACGCCTCGTTCAGCATGCCGGTCGGCGATATTCGCCCGACCAGGGTGTTCTCCAGGGTCAGCGCGGGAGCGATGGCGGCTCCGCCGAACAGCAGGGCGGCGCCCAGCGCACCCGGCGTGGGCATCACGGCGAAAACGGCGAAGCTGCCGGCGAGTACGGCGAGCAGCCAGGCGAACAGGCGGGTCATGTTGCGGGCCGGCCGGCGGACCCCGAACCAGAATCCGCCGATCGCGCTGCCGATCCCCCAGACGGCCAGCAGCAGGCCGGCGAGGCCGTTCGGGTCGTCGGAGTTGTAGCGGGTGGCGAAGGCCGGGACGGTCACGCCCGCCGCCCCGAAGGCGATGCCGATGCTGGCCACGCAGAGCAGCAGGGCCGGGAAGCCGGCGACCCGGAGCGGACCGAGGCCACGGGCGTGGTGCTCCCGGGAGTGCGGACGCCAGCCGCGCATGGCCTGACCGAGCGCCACCGAGAGGGTGCCGATCAGGGTCACCACCGCGGCACCGATCAGCGCCGCACCGGCGTCGGCGACCAGCACGAACCCGGCCACCAGCAGGGGACCGAGCACGAAGACGATCTCGAACAGGGTGGTCTCGGCGGCGAGCGCGGTGTTGCGCAGGTGGTACCGGCCGGAGTCGACGTTCGTCAGGCCGTTCCACGCGCCCCGGATCGCGGCGGTCATCGGCGGGTACGTCCCACCGGCCATCGCCGAGGCGAGCAGCACCAGCGCGAAGGGGGCGGCGTCGGCGCGGGCCGCCCAGAGCAGCCCGATCAGGGCGAGCGGATGGGCGATCGCGGTGCCGAGCAGCACCGGGGTGGGACCGATCCGGTCGGCGATCCGACCGGCCACCGGGCTCAGCGCGGCCCCGGAGAGGGCGTAGCAGCCGCCGGCCGCGGCGGCCAACGAGTAGCGTCCGGTGACTCCTTCGACGACGAGCAGCAGCGCGAGTGGCGTCATGCCGATCCCGAGTCGTCCGATGATGCCGGTGACCAGCAGGGTCGGTGCGCCTGGAATCTGCCAGACAGCCAGATACCGACGCAGCCCAGCCACAGCGGACCTCCCCGAGATGTAATGAGCAAGACTCGGTTAGACCCTAACGCCCGGCCCGCGGCAGCCCACCCGGTCCGCCCCTGTGGCGGCGCTCACCCATCCCCGGGCGAGACGGCGCCGCCCGCGCCAGGCGGGCCAGGCGCGGGCGGCGACGGTGTCGATCGGGCGGCGGTCGCGTGCCGGACCAGGAGCCGGCGGACCAGGTGCCGGGGTGGGTCAGCGCTGGTGACGCACGGGGCCCAGTTGGCTCGCCAACTGCTCCAGCCGGGCCACCCGCTGCTCCATCGGCGGGTGGGTGGCGAAGAGCGCGGCCACCCCGCCACCCCGGAACGGGTTGGCAATCATGAGGTGGGCGGTGCTGGTGAGCTGCCCCTCGGCCGGCAACGGCCGCCGCTGGGCACCCATGTGGATCTTCCGTAGGGCGCTGGCCAGGGCGAGCGGATCGCGGGTGAGTTCGGCACCCGAGGCGTCCGCCTGGAACTCGCGACTGCGGCTGATCGCCAGTTGGATGACGGTGGCCGCGATCGGCCCCAGGATGATGGTGAGCAGCAGAACCAGCGGGTTGGGGCCGTCCTCGTCGCTGTTTCCGCCCAGCGGGATGAACAGGGCGAGGTTCGCCAGCATGGTGATGATCCCGGCCAGGCCGGCGGCCACGCTGGAAATGAGGATGTCCCGGTTGTAGACGTGCGACAGCTCGTGACCGATGACGCCCCGCAGCTCGCGATAGTCGAGCAGTTCGACGATCCCCTGCGTGACGCAGACGGCCGCGTTCTGCGGGTTGCGTCCGGTGGCGAACGCGTTCGGCTGGGCGGTCGGGCTCACGTAGAGCCGGGGCATCGGCTGCCGTGCCTCGGCGGCCAACTCCCGAACCATGCGGTACAGCTCGGGGAACTGTGCCGCGCTGACCGGTTGTGCCCGCATCGAGCGCAGTGCCAGCTTGTCGGAGTAGAAGTACGTGACGCCGTTCATCACCAGCGACACGAGTACGGCGATGACCAGACCGCCACTGCCGCCGAACCAGTAACCCACCGCCAGGATCAGCGAGGTGAGCAGGCCGAGCAGCGCGGCGGTCTTCAGACGGTTGTGGTGCACGATCACTCCTTCGGTGCACGGATGCCGGGATCCGCTGACCGGTACAACACCCCGGTACCCGTCAACCATCCGTCTCATGACTGAGAGTTACCTGAGTGGCCGAGGGGAGGCGGGCCTCAGCCTCCGGCGAGATCGAGCACGATCTGCGGTGCGAACCCGACGACCAGCGCCACCACGGTGGCCACCGCGAGCGCGGCAGCCACCGCCCGGGCGGGTCGGGCGACAGGGGCCGTGACGTCTCCGGTCGGGGCGTAGAGCAGCGCGGCGGCCCGCAGGTAGTAGGCCAGGCCGAGGACCGCGTTGACCGCCACCACCAGGGCGAGCCAGCCGGCGTCACCGCCGAGCAGCGACCGGACCACCGTCACCTTGGCGAACAGCCCGGCCAGGCCGGGTGGCACGCCGGCGAGGCCGATCAGCGCGAACGCCAGGCCGGCACCGACCCACGGGTGCCGGCGGGCCGCGCCGCGCAGGTCGTCGAGGCTGCCGCCGTCCGCACCGGCCGGGCGCAGCGCCACCACCCCGGCGAAGGCGGCCAGTTCCAGCAGCACGAAGAAGACGGCGTACGCCAGGGCGGCGGCGTACGCGGCGGTGCGGGCGTCCGCCTCGGCGGCCAGGGCCAGCGCCCCGAGCGGGGCGAGGATGTAGCCGGCCTGGGCCACCGAGGACCAGGCGAGCAGTCGCACCGTGCGCCGCTGCCGCAGCGCCACCAGGTTGCCGACGGTCATCGTCAGTGCGGCCACCAGGGCCAGCACCGGTCCGGTCACCTCCGGCGGCAGCGCGTGGCGCACCACCGCCAGCAACGCGATCACCCCGCCGAGCTTCGACGCGGTCGACAGGTACGCGGCCACCGGCAGTGGTGCCCCGTCGTAGGTGGCCGGCGCCCAGGCGTGGAACGGCACCGCCGCCACCTTGAACGCCAGTCCGGCCACCACGAGCGTCACCGCGACCGTGGTCAGCGGCAGGTCGAGCAGCGCCTCGTCGGCGAGGAGGGTGCCCAGCCGTTCCAGGTGCAGCCCGCCGGTGACCGCGTAGAGCAGCGCGGCGCCGAGCAGGGTCAGCGTGGTGGCCACCACGCTGACCACGAAGAAGGTCACCGCCGCCTCGGCGCTGGCCAGGCTGCCCCGGCGCAGACCGACCAGGACGTACAGCGGCAGGGTGAGCACCTCCACCGCCACGATCAGGGTGATCAGGTCGCCGGCCGCGCCGAGCACCACGCCACCGGTCATCGAGCAGGCGAGCAGGAAGCAGTACTCCCCCACCGGGGTGTTCCCGGCCCGCAACAGCGGCCCGGACAACGCCAGCACCCCGAGGACCAGCAACGCCACCAACGCCGCGACCAGGGCCGCCCGGCCACCGAAGAGGTACGAGCAGTCGGCGCCGACGCAGAACGTACGTCGCTCGGCCCCCGAGCCGACCGCCGCCGCCCCGATCGCGGTGGCGACCGCCCCGGTGACCGCCGTGACCACGGTGGCCCGCGGCCGGGCCGCCAGCAGGTCCACCAGCAGCACCAGCACCGCCGTCCCGGCGGCCAGGTACGCCGGCAGCAGCGCCACGTGGTCGACGGCCTGCACCAGGCTCGACTCGCTCATCGCGCCACCTCGCTGCGCTCGCTCATCGCGCCACCACCCCCACCAGGGCCTCGACCGGAGCTTCGGCGACGCCCAGCACCAGCGTCGGGGCCAACCCGACGGCCAGTGCGAGCAGCACCAGTGGCACCCAGGCGACCAGTTCGGCACGAGCCAGGCCGGGACCGAGCGCGGCGACCACCGGAGTGGGCTCGCCGTGGGTGACCCGCCGCAGCATCCGCAGCAGGTACGCCGCCGTCAGTGCGCCGCCGATCGCGGCCAGCACCGCCAGTGTGGTCCAGAGCGCGCCACCAGACTCGACGGCGGCGACCACGGCGAACGCCTCGCCCCAGAAGCCGGCCAGTCCGGGCAGTCCCAGCGAGGCGACCGCCGCGAACGCGAGCAGCCCAGACAGGCGCGGGGCGGTCTCCCGCAGCCCGGACAGCTCGGTGAGCGCGCCGGTGTGGGTACGGTCCTTGATCGCGCCGGCCAGGAAGAACAGCAGACCGGTGATGATGCCGTGGGCGACGTTGCCGATCAGCGCCGCCTGGATGCCGGTGGCGGTCAGGGTGGCGACGCCCAGCAGGACGAAGCCCATGTGCCCGACGCTGGAGTACGCGATCAACCGTTTCAGTTCCGTCTGGGCCAGGCAGACCAGCGAGCCGATCAGGATGGCGGCGACGGCGAGCACACCGAGCACCGGCGCGGCCCACCGGGCGCCCTCGGGGGCCACCCCGACGGCGACCCGGATCAGGCCGTACGTGCCCATCTTGAGCAGCACCCCGGCGAGCAGCACGCTGCCGACGGTGGGTGCCTGGGTATGCGCGTCGGGCAGCCACGAGTGCAGCGGCCACAGCGGACTCTTCACCGCGAAGGCCAACGCGAGCAGGGTGAAGGCGGCGAGCTGCGTGGCGCGGGACAGCTCCGTGCCGCCGGTCAGCGCCACGATGTCGGCGGTGCCGGCGGCGGCCACCACGACGTACACGCCGACCAGCAGCAGCACCGAGCCGAACAGGGTGTAGAGGGCGAACTTCCGCCCGGCCCGCCGCCGCGCGTCCAGCGACACCGGGTCCGTGCCGTCGCCGCCCCAGCCGACGATGATCGCGTACATCGGCAGCAGGACGACCTCGAAGAAGAGGAAGAACAACACCAGGTCGAGGGCGAGGAAGGTACCCAGGATGCCGACCTCGACCACCAGCAGCAGCGCCACCAGGGCCCGACCGCTGCCACCACCCGGCACCCGCCAGAGGCTGTATCCGCAGCACAACAGCGTGAGCAGGGCGGTGAGCACCACCAACGGCCAGGAGATGCCGTCCACGCCCAGATGGAAGCGCAGGTCCAGTCCCGGCACCCAGGGCAGGTCGACCGCGTGCCAGGGACGCACCACGCCTGCGGCATCCGGCGGCGCGTACGCCGACCAGCCGGCCGCCCGCCCGCCGAGCAGCGCCACCGCCACGACGAGGGTTAGCGCGGCGGCCACGGTGCCCACGATCCGGGCCGCCCGATCGCGGGGGGTGGCCGCCACCGCCAGCGCGCCGAGCGCCGGCACCGCGAGCACCGCCACCAGTAGGAACTCCCCGGCGCTCATGCCGGCCCTCCGCTGCGCTGCGGGACGGCACGAGGCACCGAAACGCCGAACCGATGATTCACTCGCTGACGCTCGCTCATGCCGTCGCTCCGATCAGGGCCGCGGCCAGACCGATCAGCAGCGCGCCGGCCAGCACCGCGGTGGCAGCCCGGGGCAACGCCGCCCGGTGCAGGACGCCCAGGCCGCCGCCGAGAGCGCGGGCGGCGCGTCCGGTGCCGGTAACCGCACCGTCCACCACCCGTTCGTCGGTGGCGCGCGCCATCCGCGCCACCGACGTCGTCGGTCGTACGACGAGGGTGTGTTGGACGTCGTCCAGCCGGAACGCGCGGGCGAAGACCGGCCGCAGCGGACCCAGCGCCGCCGCCGGATCGGCGGTGCGGTCCCGTCGCCAGCCGGCCCACGCCAGTCCGGCGCCGATCACGAGCAGTGCCAGCGGCAGCAGCACGGTCGGGGTGAGGTGGATCAGCCCGTCCGCCGGCATCAGATCCGACATGGCGTCGGACCCGATCGGCGGAGCGGACTGCAGGTGGCGGGAGAACCAGCCCGGAAAGCCGGCCAGGCCGAGCAGGGCCGCCGGTACGGTCAACGCCAGCACCGGCCAGCGGAGTACCGCCGGCGGGTCATGCGGCTGGGGCAGCGGGGTGCGGGTGGTGCCGAAGAAGGTGCGCAGCAGCAGCCGGGTGGCGTACCAGGCGGTGACGGCGACACCGACAAGCGCGGCGAGCCAGACCAGCCAACCCAGCCAGGCCGGTGCCGGTCCGTCGCCGTGCAGGGCGGCCTGCTCGGCGGCGGCGAGCACGCCCTCCTTGCTCCAGAAGCCGGACAGCGGCGGTACGCCGGCCAACGCGCCGAGCCCGACGAGCGTGCACCAGAAGGTCACCGGCATGTCGCGCCGCAGCCCACCCATCCGGGACATCAGCGTGGTGCCGACCGCGTGGATCACGGCACCGGCGGCGAGGAACAGCAGCGCCTTGAACGCCGCGTGGGTGAGCAGGTGGAACAGGGCGGCCGGTGGGGAACCGACGGCGAGCGCGCCGGTCATGTAGCCGATCTGCGAGACCGTCGACCAGGCGAGCACCCGCTTGATGTCGTCCTGCGCGGTGGCGGCCAGCGCGCCGAGCAGCAGGGTCACCGAGGCCAGCACGCCGAGCACGACGAGCGCGGTGGGCGTGGCCTCGAACAGCGGCCACAGTTGGGTTACCGCGTACACGCCGGCGGCGACCATGGTCGCGGCGTGGATCAGCGCGGAGATCGGGGTCGGGCCGGCCATCGCGTCGGGCAGCCAGGTGTGCAGCGGGAACTGGGCGCTCTTGCCGGCCACCCCGGCGAGCAGCAGCAGGCAGGCGGCGGTGAGGGTGGTGGTGCCGTGGTCGTGGGCGAGCACGTCGGCGATCCGGAAGCTGCCCGCCGAGACGCCGAGCAGGGCGATGCCGAGCAGGAACCCGACGTCGCCGACCCGGGTGACCAGGAACGCCTTCATCGCGGCGGCCGGTGCCTCCGGCAGCCGCCGGTCGTGGGCGATGAGCAGGTACGAGCAGAGGCCCATCACCTCCCAGCCGACCAGCAGCAGGATCAGGTCTCCGGAGATCACCACCAGCAGCATGGCGGCGGTGAAGAGGCTGACCTGTGCCGCGTACGGCGGGTAACGGTGGTCGGGCTCCTCGGGCGGCCCCTGCCGGAGGTAGCCGGTCGAGTAGATCTGCACGGCCAGGGCGACCGCGGTGACCGCGACGGCGACCAGGGCGGCGGCGCCGTCGAGGCGTACCCCGAGGGTGACGGTGAGCCCACCCAGCTCGATCCAGGTGGTCGAGGACTCGGCCGGGCCGTCCAGGGTGACCAGCAGGGCCACCGCCAGGGCGAGGGCACCGCTCGCGCCGGCGATGCCGAGGGCGGCGGCCAGGCGGCGGGCCGTCGCCTCGCCGATGGCCCCACCCCGCGGCGATGGTGGCAGCAGCAGGCCGGTCAGACCGGCGGTCACCGGTACGAGCGGCAGCAGTGCGCCCAGCAGCGTCGTGGTGTTCACCGCTGGCCCTCCGGTTCGTCACCGGAAACGTGTCGACCGTCCGGGCCGGCAGCGATCGGGCCGGCTCCGGTGGGAGCGATCGGGCCGGCAGCGACCGGCACGGGCTCGTCGGCCGGACGCTCGGCCAGCGGGATCTCGTCGACGGTGACGCTGGCCCGCATCCGGTAGAGCTGGAGGACGATCGCCAACCCGACCCCGATCTCGGCGGCGGCCAGCACGATCACGAAGAGCGCGAAGACCTGCCCGCCGTGCGGCAGCACCGCCTTCGCCGTGGTGTCGGCGGTGACCAGGATCAGGTTCACCGCGTTGAGCATCAACTCGACGGCCATCAGCACCAGCACCGCGTTGCGCCGCCGCAGCACGCCGTAGACGCCGAGGCCGAACAGGAGCGCGGCGGTGACGTACGGGATGACGGGTCTCACCGCGACCGCCCCCGATCACCCGGCGCGGCGTCCCCGGTGGCGCCGATGTCGGGGCGGGACAGCACGATGGCGCCGACGAGCGCGGAGAGCAGCAGCACCGACAGCACCTCGAAGGGCAGCACCCAACTGCCGAAGACCTGTTCACCAAGGCGCTCGGCGGTGCCCGCCTCGGGTAGCTCCACCGCCGTCCAGCGGTACGCGTCGACGAGCAGCGCCGCCAACCCGAGCCCGGCCCCACCGCCGATCAACGCGGCCGGCCAGCCGGGGCGGTCCAGATCGTCGGAGGCGCCGATCGGGGCGCGGGTCAGCATCACGGCGAACAACAGCAGCACCACGACCGCGCCGACGTAGATCAGCACCTGTACCCAGGCGACCAGTTCGGCGGCGAGCACCAGGTACATGCCGGCCACCGCGCCGAGGCAGACCACCAGGTAGAGCCCGGCGCGGACCAGGTGCCGGGTGGCCACCACCAGCGCCGCCGAGCCGACCGCCACCGCGCCGAGGGCGAGCAGCAGCACGTCCACCCCGGTCACGCGGGCGTGCCTTCGTCGTCGGCGGCGCGGGGTGGCGCGGGCCGGCGCTCGGGGCGTACCGCCGGGGTGGTCGGGCGGGCGGCGGGCGCGGCCGGGACGGCCGCCTTGCGCGCGGCGGCGGTCTCCTCCTTGGCCGGTTCGCCGTTCGGGTCGTGGGCCGGTGGCGGCGGCACCGTGGCCATCCACTCGCCCAGGTGGTCCTTGTCATGCAGCAGGTCCTTGATGTCGTACTCGGCGTACTCGAACTCCGGCGACCAGTAGAGCGCGTCGAAGGGGCAGACCTCGATGCAGATGCCGCAGTACATGCAGAGCGAGAAGTCGATGTCGAAGCGGTCGAGCACGTTGCGCTGCCGGGCCCGGGCCGCCCCCGGCACCGCCACCTCCTCCTTGTGCGAGTCGATGTAGATGCACCAGTCCGGACACTCGCGGGCGCAGAGCATGCAGACCGTGCAGTTCTCCTCCAGCAGCGCGATCACCCCGCGCGACCGAGGCGGCAGCTCGGGGGCGACGTCCGGGTACTGCGCCGTGGTGGCGCGTTTCGTCATCGTCTTCAACGTGACGGCGAGCCCCTTGACCAGGCCGCTGCCGGGCAGGCCGGTCGCCTCGCTTCGCTCGCGCTCGCTCATGCCGAACATCCTGCCCTGTGAGCACGGCGTGCGCGACCACCCCCCGGAGGTAGCCGGTAGTACGGTGGCTGCGGGGAAAACGACGCACCGGAAAGGACCCGTCGATGACCGCCGCGCTGCACGACGACCACCTGGCGCCGGGCGAGTGGACGACGGACGCCCTCGACCGCCTGCCCGACGACGGACGCCGCCGTGAACTCCTGGACGGCCAACTGATCGTGTCGCCCTCCCTCACGCGACTGCACCAATCCATCGCAATGCTGCTCGGCGCCGCCTTGCAGGAGACCTGCCCCGCCGAGTTCGACGTCACCCAGGGGGTGTCGGTGCGGATGTCCCGCAGCCGATCCCTCATTCCCGACCTGCTGGTCACCGAGCTGGATGCGGCTGCCCGCAACCCCTCCTCCTACCTGCCGAGCGAGGTTCTGCTGGTGGTGGAGATCGTCTCGGAGCGGACCCGCAGCATCGACCGGGTGCTCAAGCCGGCGCTCTACGCCGAGGCGGACATTCCCTTCTTCTGGCGGATCGAGACCGAGACGGGGATCGTGGTGCACGCCCACCGGCTCGACCCGGTCAAACGCGTCTACGTCGAGCACGCCCGGATGAGCGACGGCATCCTGCTGGCCGACCCGTGGGAGATGGACATCCCGCTCGACCGGATCACCCCTCGGTCACGCTGAGCGGGCCACGCCGGCCCGGCTCCCGCCCGCCGCCCGGTCACCGGGCCGGTCGGATGAAGATCCGCCATGATGGGGTGCGGACGTGACGGGCACACCCTGGGGGCGACATGGGCGAGGACGGTAAGGGCACCGGCGGCAAGTACGTCGAGCCGGGTGAGTTCAAGCGGGACCAGAACTACATCACCAGCCGGATCACCGCCGACGGACGGGACGGCTATCCGGTCGAGCCGGGTCGCTACCGGCTGGTGGTCAGCCGCGCCTGCCCGTGGGCCAACCGGCTGATCATCGTGCGGCGACTGCTGGGCCTGGAGGACGCCATCTCGATGGGCGTCGCCGGTCCGACGCACGACGCGCGGAGCTGGACGTTCGATCTCGACCCGGACGGGCGGGACCCGGTGCTCGGCATCGAGCGCATCCAGGAGGCGTACTTCGCCCGCTACCCGGACTATCCCCGGGGCATCACCGTGCCGGCCCTCGTGGACGTGCCCACCGGTCAGGTGGTGACCAACGACTACGCCCAGATGAGCCTGGACCTGTCCACCGAGTGGACCGCGTACCACCGGCCCGGTGCGCCGCAGCTCTACCCGGAACACCTGCGCGCCGAGATCGACGAGGTCAACGCGGTGGTCTTCGCCGACGTCAACAACGGCGTCTACCGGTGTGGCTTCGCCGGCAGCCAGGAGGCGTACGAGCGGGCGTACCGGCGGCTGTTCGACCGGCTGGACTGGCTCAGTGAGCGACTGACCGGGCAGCGTTACCTGGTCGGCGACACGATCACCGAGGCCGACGTACGGCTGTTCACCACGCTGGTCCGCTTCGACCCGGTCTACCACGGCCACTTCAAGTGCAACCGGCAGAAGCTCAGCGAGATGCCGGTGCTGTGGGCGTACGCGCGGGACCTGTTCACCACGCCCGGCTTCGGTGACACGATCGACTTCGATCACATCAAGCGGCACTACTACGAGGTGCACCGGGACATCAACCCGACCGGCGTGGTGCCGCTCGGCCCCGACCTGTCGAACTGGCTGGAGCCCCACGACCGCGAGTCCCTCGGCGGCCACCCCTTCGGCACCGGCACCCCACCCGAACCCCCCACCCCCACCGAACGGGTAAACCCCACCCACACCCCCCTGGGCTGACCACCCCCAACCATCGCGTTGATCAAGAAGTTTGCGTCTCTGTCAGCTCGAAATCGGACGCAAACTTCTTGATCAACGGGGATCGTCTTGCGGTGGTGCTAGAGGGCGATGCGGATGGCGGCGGTCAGGACCAGTTGGGCGAGGGCGGCAGGGACCAGGACCAGCCAGCAGAGGCGTTGGAGCTGGTCCTCGCGGAGGCGGGGGTAGGAGACCCGGAGCCAGATGATCACGAAGCTGACGGCGGCGACCTTGAGCAGGGTCCAGAGCCAGCCGAGCTGGGCGTCGGCGAACGGGCCCTGCCAGCCGCCGAGGAACAGCACGGTGGTGAGCGCGGCGATCACCACGATGCCGACGTACTCGGCCAGCAGCAGGAACGCGAAACGCAGGCCGGTGTACTCGGTCAGGTAGCCGAAGACCAGCTCCGAGTCGGCGACCGGCATGTCGAAGGGCGGCCGGCGGATCTCGGCCAGCCCGGCCACGAAGAAGATCACCATCGCCGGTGCCTGCCAGAGCAGCCACCACGGCTGCCACGCCTCGACGATGCCGGAGAGGCTGAGCGTCCCGGCGGCCATCGCCACCGACGCGGCGGCCAGCACCAGCGGCAGCTCGTAGCCGAGCAGTTGTGCCGCACCGCGCAGTCCACCGAGCAGGCTGTACTTGTTGGCCGAGGCCCAGGCGGACATCAGCACGGCCAGCACGCCCACCCCGACCACCGCCAGCACGAAGAACAGCCCGACGTCGAGCGGCTGCCCGACCAGGTCGTTCGGGCCGAGCGGGATCACCAGCAGGGCCAGCAGGTACGGCACCAGCGCCACCGCCGGAGCCAACCGGAACACCGGTCGGTCGGCCGCGCGCGGGGTGACGTCCTCCTTCTGGACGAACTTCACCCCGTCGGCGATCAACTGCGCCCAGCCGTGGAACCCGCCCGCGTACATCGGGCCGAGCCGGCCCTGCATGTGCGCCATCACCTTGTGCTCCGCCTGGCCCACCAGCAGCGGCAGGACGAGGAAGGCGGCCAGCACCCCACCGATCCGGACAACCAGTTCCAGCCAGAGCGGCATCAGGCCCCACCTCCGTCATCCGGTGCCGGTCCGCCCTCGGATGCCGGCCGATCCTCGGCCGTCGGGCCACCGGCGCCAGTCCGGGGGGCCGGCGACTCCCCGGTGGAGTCGGCATCCCGAGGGGTACGCGGCCCGCGGGCACCCGGTGCCGGGCGGGCCGGGCGCTCCCGGGCCGGGCGGGCCGGGGTGCCGCCGCGCGGGCCCTCCCCCACGCCGCCGGCACCGGCGGGCGTCGGCACGACTCCCCACTCGCCCGGCGCGGGCACGCCGGGAGGTCGGATCGGGCGGCGTCCACCCCCGGCCTCCGACTCACCCGGCTCCTTCGCGCCCGGCCAGGGCTTCGCCACCCGGGACGCCAGCACGAACTCCTTGCGCAGCGGATGCCCCTCGAACTCGGGCGGCAGCAGCAGCGGGCGCAGGTCGGCGTGCCCGGCGAAGTCGATGCCGAACATCTCGTGGGTCTCCCGCTCGTGCCAGGCGGCACCCGGGTAGACCGCCACCACGGAGTCCACGGTCGGTGTGTCGCGGGGTACCCGGGTCCGCACCAGCACCCCGTGCCGGTGCGCGGTGGACCAGAGATGAGCCACCACGTCGAACCCGTCGACCAGCTCGTCGACCGCCGACAACCAGTCGAAGTAGTCGCAGGCCAGCGCGGTGTCGTCCCGGGCGGCCAGCAGCGCGGCCCGCCAGGCGTGCGGGGGTACGTCGACGGTGGCCCGGGCATGGACCTGACCGCCGGAGACCGTCGCGGTGGCCTCGACGGGCGCGAGCAGCGCGACGAGCCGTTGGCCGACCTCTTCCGGTGTCATGCCGCTGATCCTAGGCCCTGCGGCCGGCGTCCCCGGTCGAGCGGAGGCGGCACCGGACGGCGGCCGGCCCGGTGCACGCAACCGGCCCGGTACGCGCGGCCGGCCCGGTACGCGCGGCCGGCCCGGTGCACGCGGGCGGGTGACTCCGGTGCGCTTCGCCGGTGCCGCCCGTCGGTGACCACCAGGATGGACCTGTGCGCGCTGTGACCGTCATTCCCGGAGTACCCGGCTCGCTGCGGCTGCTCGACGACTACCCGGAACCGGCACCCGAGGAGGGGCCGATCCTGGTGGAGGCCCTCTCGGTGGGCGTCTGCGGCACCGACATCGAGATCATCGAGGGGCAGTACGGCGAGGCGCCACCCGGCACCGATCATCTGGTGCTCGGGCACGAGTCACTCGGTCGGGTACTGGAGGATCCGACCGGCACCCGCCAGCCGGGCGACCTGGTGGCCGGGATCGTCCGGCATCCCGATCCGATGCCCTGCCCGAACTGTGCGGTCGGTGAGTGGGACATGTGCCGCAACGGCCTGTTCACCGAGCACGGCATCAAGGCGCTGCCGGGCTTCGCCCGCGAGCGGTGGCGGTTGCAGCCCCGCTTCGCGGTGGGACTCGACCCCTCGCTGATCGAGGTGGGGATGCTGCTCGAACCGACAAGTGTGATGGTCAAGGCGTGGGACCACGTCGACCGGATCGGCCTGCGGGCGGAGTGGCAGCCCCGCACCGCGCTGATCACCGGTGCCGGGCCGATCGGCCTGCTCGCCGCGCTGCTGGCCAGTCAGCGGGGCCTCTCCGTGCACGTGCTCGACCTGGCCACCGAGGGCCCGAAGCCGGCGCTCGCCGGCGCGCTCGGCGCCACGTACCACTCCGGACCGCTCGACCAACTCGACCTGGAGCCGGACGTCATCGTCGAGTGCACCGGCGCGCCGGTGGTCGTGCTGGAGGCGATGTGCAAGGTCGGTCCCAACGGGATCGTCTGCCTGGCCGGCGTGTCCAGCGGTGGCCGGACGATCGACTTCGACGCGGGCGCGCTGAACCGGACCCTGGTGCTGGAGAACAACGTCGTCTTCGGGTCGGTGAACGCCAACCGGCGGCACTGGGAGGGTGCCGCCGAGGCCCTGTCCAAGGCCGACCCGGCCTGGCTCGCCTCACTGATCACCCGCCGGGTGCCGCTGGCCCAGTACGCCACCGCCTACTCGCCGGGGCCGCAGGACATCAAGGTCGTCCTCGACTTCGCCGCCTGAACGCCCCGCGGGCCCAGGTCAGACGCCGGGCAGCCGGCCGTTGCGGAACAGGTCGACGAAGAGCTGGTGGTCGTGGCGGGCGCGTACCCCGTACGTGTGGGCGAAGTCGACCAGGTGCCCGACGAAACCGGCGGTGTCCGCGTCCACGACGGCGACGATGGCCTCCTCGGTCGAGTAGTCGACCAGGTCGTGGCTGGACTCGTCGTCGGCCACCGAGTGCATCCGGGCGACCGCCCGTCCCAGGTCGGCCAGCACCCCGGCCAGTTCCTCCGGCTCGTTGACGTCCGACCAGTCGAGGTCGGCCGCGTACGGGGACACCTCAGCGACGAGTTGACCGACACCATCGAGTTCGGTGAAGCCCAGCCACGGGTCGGCGTGCGCCTGGAGGGCACGCTGCGACTCGGCGGTGCGGTGCCCCTGGTGCCGGAAGTAGCCACGGACCCGCTCGTCGTCGACGTAGCGGGCCACCGCCGGCACCTGAGCCTGCTTCATGTAGATCACGACGTCGTTCTCCAACGCCTGGGTGTGCCCCTCCAGCAGGAGGTTGTACGAGGGCAGGCCGGCCGAGCCGATGCCCACCCCCTTGCGCAGCACCACGTCCTTGATCTGGGCGGCGAGCGGCCGGGCCTGCGTCGCGGCCGGCGGCAGCGTATCCAGGTACGCCTCGAACGCCGCGCACACCCGCGCCCGCACGTCACCGTCGATCTCGTACACCCCGTCGCCCACGGAGAAGCGCCGCTCGTAGTTGTCGATTGTGGTCTGTCCCCGCAGCAGGTCGACCCGGGTGTTCAGCCGCGCCTGCTGGAGCACCCGGCGCAGCACACCGTCGGCGTTGTCCAGGGTGATCGACCCGATGGCGTCGTCCCCGCCGGCGGCGATGGCCCGCAGTTCGACCAGGTACGCGTTCGCGAAGCAGGTGACCAGGTCGCTGATGACCCGGTCGGAGAGCGCCTTGGTGTAGCCGATCAACGCGACGCTGGCGACGAACCGCCGCAGATCCCAGGTGAACGGCCCGACGTACGCCTCGTCGAAGTCGTTGACGTTGAAGACGAGCTGGCCGGAGCCGTTCATGTAGGTGCCGAAGTTCTCCGCGTGCAGGTCGCCGTGGATCCACACCCGGCTGGTCCGCGCGTCCAGGAAGCGGTCGTCGGCGAAGTCGCCCCGCTGGTCGGCGTAGAAGAGGCTGGCACTGCCCCGGTAGAAGGCGAACGGCGAGGCGGCCATCTTGCGGAACTTGCGCCGGAAGGCGGCCGGGTCGAGCGCCATCAGGGTGCCGAACTCCTCGGTCAGCACCTCGACGATGAAGGCGGAACGCTGCTCGGCGACGTCGGTCATGATCCGTACGCTAGCGAAGCCACACCACCCGGACGGCCAGCCGAGCGACCGGTCTCGCCGGGCCGACCGGACCACGGTCCGCACCCGGCCGGGCAGCTCCGCCGGTCAGGAATTCGGTGGACGCACCGGCGGTGCGGTCAGCGAGGCGACCGAGCGGGCGGGGGCGCCGTCGCGGGGCGGGGCGTCGACCGGTGGGGCGAGCGGGTCGGTGCGGGGCACCCCGCCGATGCCGGACTGCTCGGCGGCGATCTTCTCCTGGAGCCGGAGGATGCCGTGCAGCAGCGCCTCCGGCCGGGGCGGGCAGCCGGGCACGTACACGTCGACCGGGATGAGCTGGTCGACTCCCTTGGTCACCGAGTACGAGTCCCAGTACGGGCCGCCGCAGTTGGAGCAGGCACCGAACGAGATCACGTACTTCGGCTCGGGCATCTGGTCGTAGAGCCGCTTGATCGCCGGAGCCATCTTGTCGGTGACGGTGCCGGAGACCACCATCAGGTCGGCCTGCCGGGGGCCGTGCGCGAACGGGATCACGCCCAGCCGCATGAAGTCGTGCCGGGACATGCTCGTCGCGATGAACTCGATGGCGCAACAGGCCAGGCCGAAGTTGAAGACCCAGAGCGAGTAGCGCCGGCCCCAGTTGAGCACGAACCGGATCGGCTCACCGAGCACCGCAGGCAGCTGCACGACCGCTCCCCCTCCCGTCCCCGACAGTCAACCACAGCGACCCGACGTCTGCGGTGGCCGCTGCCCGGCGACGGGGGTTGCCGAACGGTGCGCGACCAGGGACCGGTGGGCGCTACCACGCGGGACGTTGCAGCAGGCTGACGAACTCGACGAGCAGCCGTTCACGCAACGCCGGTGGGGCGGCGTCGAGCAGCGCGTTGACCGGGGCCATCCGCTCCGGCAGCCCACCGCCCGGGCCCAGCCCGAGGCCGGCGGCGAGCCCGGCGACCAGGTCGCCGGTGAGCTCCTCCGGCGCCAGCGTGCCGGCCAGGGCCCGCAGGTGCGGCGGCAACCCGACCGGGCCCGCCGCGCGGGCGGCGGCGACCGCGGCGGCCAGGTCGGGGCCGAACTCCGTCGCCCGGGGCGCCACCGCGGCGGTCACGGTGAGGTGCACGCTGGGCGGCAGGCCGGCGTACGACAGCTGGGGCTGGGTGTGCCAGCCCCGCGCGGCCAACTCGTCGACCAGCACGAACAGGTCCGGCCCGGTGTCGGTGGCGGTGAAGCAGACCACCGTCGACTCCGGCTCGGCGACCAGCCGCAACCCGTCGGTTCCGCGTACCGCCTCGGCCAGGGTGCACACCGCCGCCCAGGTGGCGCGGGTCAGCTCCAGGTAGCCGTCGTCACCGAGGTGCCGCACCGTGGCGTACGCGGCGGCGATCGGCCCACCGGATCGGGTGGAGGAGATCACTGGGTTGATCATGGTGTACCCGGGCCAGTCGGCGTACGCGAAGTACTGCGGAGCACGCAGGTGCGGATCGCGGTGCAGCAGCACCGACACGCCCTTCGGCGCGTACGCGTACTTGTGCAGGTCCACCGAGATCGAGGTGACGCCGGGCACGGACAGGTCGAACGGGGGCACCGGCAGGCCGAGGCGCCGCAGGTACGGCAGCGTCCAGCCGCCGAAGCAGGCGTCCACGTGGCAACGGATCCCGGCGGTGGCGGCCACCTCGGCGATCTGTTCGACCGGGTCCACGACGCCGTGCGCGTACGAGGGGGCGGAGCAGGCCACCAGCACCGTCTCCGGCCGCAGGGCGGCGGCCACGTCGGCGACGGCCGGCCGCAGGGTGCTCGGGTCGACCGGCACGGTGTCGAGTTCCACCCGCAGGTAGTGGGCCGCCTTGGCGAAGGCGGCATGGGCGCTGGCCGGTACCACGATCCGGGGTGCCGCGATGTCCGGCCGGGCGTCCCGGGCGGTCTTCACGGCCAGGATGAGCGACTCGGTGCCGCCGCTGGTGACGCTGCCGACGACGTCCGCAGCGGTGGTGCCCGGTCCGCCGCCAAGTAGCCGCGCCGCCGCCGCGACAAGCGTGTTCTCCATGGCCAGCAGGGACGGGAAGGCGGTCGGGTCGAGCCCGTTGACGTGGGCGCTCGCGGCGTGAGCGGCGGCGGCGAGCGCGTCCAGCCCGGGCACCGCGGGGTCGTACACGTACGCGAACAGCCGTCCCCCGTGCGTCGGCCGATCCAGCGCCCGCAGCTTCCGGATCTCCGCCAGCACCTGCTCCGCCGGCATCCCGCCCGGCCGATTCTCGTCGATCATGGAGTTGTGGCGCCCTTTCCGTGGTTTCCTGCGGCTTTTGTACCTGCCACAACTGCATGATCGGCGGTGGCTGGGGGCGGAGTGGGGGTGGAGAGGCGGGCGGGGGTGAGGTCGTAGGGGCGGAGCAGGAGGGTGGCCAGGCCGATCAGGAGGGCGGGGAGGACCGTGAAGCCGAGCAGGACGCCGAGGCGGGCGGTGTCGGACTGGGCGGCGGAGGTCCCGGTGGTGGAGGAGACGTAGCCGGTGAGGGCGAGCACCAGCCCGTAGATGCCGGGGCCGAGGGCCAGCCCGAAGGTCTCACCGGCCGTCCACACGCCGGTGAAGACCCCGGCCTGCCGGCGGCCGGTGCGCGCGGTGTCGTACGCGATGCAGTCCGGGAGCATGGCCAGCGCGAACACCTGCTGTCCGGCGTACCCGACGCCGAGGAGCGCGACCAGCAGGTAGACCTGGGCGGCCGGCAGCACCGGTGCGGCGACCAACGCCAGTCCGCCGGCCGCCAGGATCAGCGACGCCGCCACCAGGGCGGCGAGCTTGCCCACCCGCGCACCCACCCGGGACCAGAGCGGCATCACCACCAGCGCCGGGCCGACGAAGCAGACGAAGAGCACCGTCGGGCCGGTCGTCGGGTCTTCCAGCACGTGGTCGGCGAAGTACTGGACCCCGGCGAGAATGGTGGCCACCCCGGCGGACTGCACCACGAAGCAGAGCAGCAGCGCCCGGAAGGGCCGGTTGCGGGCGGCGACGGTGAGTTGGGCGCGCAGGGTCGGCTCGCTCTCGCCGACCGTGCCCTGTGGGGCGGACCTGGTGCCGAGGAAGGCGCCGACGGCGCCGAGCGCGATGAGGGCGGCCACGAAGACACCCATCCACCGGTGCCCGGGAACACCACCGCCGGCCGCGTCGCGCACCAGCGGCGCCACCGCACCGGCGACCAGGATGGCTAGCGCCAGCACCGCGATCCGCCAGGTCATCATCCGGGTACGTTCGGCGTAGTCACTTGTCAGCTCGGCCGGCATCGCCACGTACGGCACCTGGAAGAAGGCGAACGCGGTCGCCGTGGCCAGGAACGCGACGGCGACGTACGCCCCGGACGCGGGACCGGCTCCGAACGGCGCGGCGAAGATGGCCCCGAAGAGGACGGCAAGTGCCAGCCCACCGAAGAGCAGGTACGGACGACGGGCCCCCCAGCGCGACCGGGTGCGGTCGGAGATTCGCCCGGCGACCGGGTTGACCAGCACGTCCCACGCCTTCGGCAGCAGCACCAGCAGGGCGGCCACCCCGGCGGCCACTCCGAGCGTGTCGGTGAGGTAGGGCAGCAGCAGCAGACCCGGCACGGTGCCGAAGGCCCCGGTCGCCAGCGAGCCGAGCGCGTAGCCGGCGTGCACCCCACGGGGCAGCGCGCCGGTCCCCTGCGGGGCCATGCCGGCAGCGCCCGCCGTGGGCGCGGCACCGGAGGCGGCCGACGGGGGCACGACGGCGGATGCCGTGCCGGGGGCCGTGGGCGCGGCACCGGAAGCGGTCGACGGCGGTACGGCGGCGGGTGCCGTGCCGGGGGCCACCGGACCGGCAGCGGGCGCGGGCTGTCCGGGGATGGGCGTGGGGCCGGAGCCACCCGGCAGCGCGGTCATGGGGCCGAATATTACTCACGTTATGGCGGGGGTCACATCCCCTGCCCGGGCCACCACCCGGCCGACCGCATGTCCACCCCGGTACCGCGCAGCGGCGTCCCCTCGGCGAGCCAGCGCGCCCGCGCCTCGCGGGCCAGCCGGGGCGGCAGTCCGCCGGACGCGTTCACCACCCGGTGCCACGGGGCCGCACCACCGTGGCGTGCCATGATCGCCCCGATCAGCCGGGCCGACGCCCGCCCGGAGCGCTCAGCCAACGCGTCGGCCACCGCCCCGTACGACATCACCCGGCCGGGCGGGATCCGGTCGACCAGTTCCAGCACCGCCTCGACGTACTCGTCAGGTGTCACAAGCGGCCAGACTATGGGAACGGCGGCGGGGCACGCCGCGACGACAGCGCAGAATGGGCGGGTGCGCGACGCAGTCACCACGGCCCGGCGGGTCGTTGTCAAGATCGGGTCCTCCTCGTTGACCACCGCCACCGGCGGCCTGGACGACGGGCGGGTGGACGCGCTCGTCGACGCCCTCGGGCTACGGGCCGCCGACGGCCGCGAGGTGGTGCTGGTCTCCTCCGGCGCGATCGCCGCCGGCCTCGCCCCGCTCGGGCTGGCCCGGCGACCGCGTGACCTGGCCACCCAGCAGGCCGCCGCCAGCGTCGGCCAGGGCCTGCTGATCGGGCGGTACGCGACCGCCTTCGCCCGGCACGGCCGCACCGTGGGCCAGGTGCTGCTCACCGTCGACGACGTGACCCGGCGGGCCCACTACCGCAACGCGTACCGCACCCTGCGCAAGCTGCTCGACCTGCGGGCGGTGCCGATCGTCAACGAGAACGACACGGTCGCCACCGAGGAGATCCGGTTCGGCGACAACGACCGCCTGGCCGCGCTGGTGGCCGCGCTCGTCGACGCCGACCTGCTGGTACTCCTCTCCGACGTCGACGCGCTCTGGACCGGTGACCCGACCCGACCCGGCTCCCGCCGCATCGCCGAGGTACGCGACGAGGCGGATCTGCTCGGTGTCGAGATCGGCGGCAGCGGCCGGGCGGGGGTCGGCACCGGCGGCATGGTGACCAAGGTCGAGGCGGCCCGGATCGCCACCGGCTTCGGCATCCCGGTGGTGCTCACCTCCGCCACCCAGGCGGTCGCCGCGCTGGCCGGCGAGCCGGTCGGCACCTTCTTCCACCCCAGCCTCCGGCGACCCGCCGCCCGGCTGTTCTGGCTCGCCCACGCCACCGCACCCCGGGGGCGACTGCACCTCGACCCGGGCGCGGTGGCCGCCGTGGTGGGCCGACGCAAGTCGCTGCTGCCGGCCGGGATCACCGCCGTGGACGGTGCGTTCACCGCCGGCGACCCGGTCGACCTCGTCGACACCTCCGGCGCACCGGTGGCCCGGGGGCTGGTCAACTACGACGCGATCGAGCTGCCCGGCCTGCTCGGGCGGTCGACCGCCGACCTCGCCGCGGCGCTCGGCCCGGCGTACGAACGGGAGGTCGTCCACCGCGACGACCTGGTGCTGCTGTGAATCGCCCGACCAGGGCCGACACCTGAGGAGTGGAAGATGAGCGTGAGCGAGCAGGCCCGCCGGGCGCGAGCGGCGGCGGAGACGCTTGCCGTGGCCACGCGTACCGCCAAGGACGCCGCGCTGCACGCGATGGCCGACGCGCTGGTGGCGGGTACGCCGGAGATCCTCGCCGCGAACGCCGCGGACCTCGCGGCCGGGCGGGACGCCGGGCTCAGCGCGGCCGTGCTGGACCGGCTCGCCCTCGACGAGGGGCGGGTTGCCGGCATCGCCGACGCGCTGCGCCAGATGGCCGCGCTGCCCGACCCGGTGGGCGAGGTGGTCCGCGGCTCGACCCTGCCCAACGGGCTGGAGCTGCGGCAGATCCGGGTGCCGTTCGGCGTGGTCGGCATCATCTACGAGGGGCGGCCCAACGTGACAGTGGACGCCGCCGGGATCTGTCTCAAGGCCGGCAACGCGGCGCTGCTGCGCGGTTCCTCCTCGGCCGCGCACTCCAACGCGGCCCTGGTCACGGTACTGCGTGGCGCGATCGACCAGGCCGGCCTCCCCGCCGACCTGGTGCAACTGGTCGACGCCAGCACCCGCGACTCGGTCAAGGAGCTGATGCGGGCCCGAGGGCTCGTCGACGTGCTGATCCCGCGTGGCGGAGCATCGCTGATCCGCACCGTGGTCGAGGAGTCGACCGTGCCGGTGATCGAGACCGGGGTGGGCAACTGCCATGTCTACGTGGACGCCGCCGCCGACCTGTCGATGGCGGTGTCGATCGCGCTCAACGCCAAGACGCAGCGGCTGTCCACCTGTAACACCGCCGAGTCGCTACTGGTGCACGCCGACATCGCCGACGCCTTTCTGCCCGCGATGCTTGCCGCGTTCGCCGAAGCCGGGGTGACGGTGCATGGCGACGCCCGGGTCGCGGCCCACTCCGACGCGGTGGTGGCGGCCACTGACGAGGATTTCGGCACCGAATATCTCAGCGCGGACATCTCCGCCGCCGTCGTCGACTCACTGGACGCGGCGGTCGCGCACATCCGGCGCTACGGCAGCGGCCACACCGAGGCGATCGTGACCGACTCGCAGTCGACCGCCCGGGAGTTCGTGGCCCGGGTCGACGCGGCCGCCGTGATGGTGAACGCCTCGACGCGCTTCACCGACGGCGGCGAGTTCGGCTTCGGCGCGGAGATCGGCATCTCCACCCAGAAGCTGCACGCCCGTGGCCCCATGGGCCTCCCCGAACTGACCAGCACCAAGTACGTGGTCACCGGCACCGGCCACCTCCGCCCCTGACCCCCTCCACCTCAACGCCGGGAGGGGTGCGCGGAGGCCGGGGTCAGCGGAAGGCGCGGATGACGGCGAGGGTGGCGTGTACGTCGAACTGGTGGCCGTCGTCGCTGCTCCAGCCGCCGTCGCTGCGTTGCGTCTCGGTGAGCCGGCGTCGGGCGGCGACAAGCGTCCACTCCTGGTGGTCGACGCCCACCCGGCGCAGCGTGACGGCGAGCCAGGCGGCGTCGGCCGCCGACGCCTGCGGCAACCGCTCCGCCAGCACCGCCTTGATCTGGGCCGACTCGTAGAACATCTGCTGCCGGTGCAGGACGGCCGCGCTGAGCCAACCGGCGGCCAGGAAGGACGGCCAACTGCCGTCCGGGCGTAGGTGGGCGGCGAGCGCCTGGCCGGCCGCGTGCACCACACCGGCGTACGCCCCGCCGACCCGGTGGTCCAACGGGCCGGCGGCCCGCGCGTCCAGGCCCGCCACGGTCAGCCAGAACGCGGCGTTGGCGGTCAGGTAAAGCCGCGCCTCCGGGTCACCCGGACGGGCCCACTCGGGCGCGGAGTCCGCGAGGGCCCGGTCCTCCTCCCAGCAACCGTCGGGTTGCTGGCCGGCGGCGAGCCAGTCCAGCGCCCGACGCGCGCTCGGCCGGCCGAGCGCACCGAGGTCGTCAAGTTCCGCGAGACGGAAGCAGGTCGCGTCGACCGACGCGACCTCGTCTCCCCAGGAGGCCGGCCAGCCGCCGCCGAGTGTCTGCCCGACCTCGGCGCTGTCGAGCACTTCCGGCGACGGCTGCGTGCCGGTACGCAACCAGGACAGGCGGGCACGCTCCACCGCGTCCCCGTGAGCCACCACGAACCCGATCGCGGCGTCGATGTCGACCACGGCGGCCACGCTACCGGCGCAAACGTGATCTCGCCTCAGGAGGACGGATAGGTGAGATCCGACCGACGGCAGGGTGGCGGCGAAGGGCCCCGCCCCCCATGGAGACGGCGACGGGGCCCTCGACGGTGGATCAGTACGCGGGCAGCGAGGGATCGATCTGCTTGATCCAGGAGAGCACGCCGCCCTGCACGTGCACCGCGTCGCGGAAACCGGCCGCCTTCAACGCGGCCAACGCTTCGGCGGAGCGGACGCCGGACTTGCAGTGCAGCACGATCTGCCGGTCCTGCGGAAGCTTGGACAGCGCCTCACCGGAGAGGATCTCGCCCTTGGGGATCAGGGTGGCCCCGGGGATGCGGACGATCTCGTACTCGGCCGGCTCCCGGACGTCGACGAGGAAGATGTCCTTGCCGGCGTCCTGCCACTCCTTCAGCTCGGACGCGGTGATGGTCGCGTCGACCACCGCCTCCTGGGCCTCCACCGACACCGCGCCGCAGAAGTCCTCGTAGTCCTCCATCAGGTCGGTGAGCGTCGGGCTCTCCCCGCAGAGCACGCAGTTCGGATCCTTCCGAACCTTGATCTTGCGGTAGCTCATCTCCAGGGCGTCGTAGACCATCAACCGGCCGACCAGCGGCTCGCCGATGCCGGCGAGCAGCTTGATCGCCTCGTTGACCTGGATCGAGCCGATCGAGGCGCAGAGCACACCGAGCACGCCACCCTCGGCGCAGGAGGGCACCATGCCCGGCGGCGGGGGCTCCGGGTAGAGGCAGCGGTAGCAGGGACCGTGCTCGGCCCAGAACACCGACGCCTGGCCGTCGAAGCGGTAGATCGACCCCCAGACGTACGGCTTGCCGAGCAGCACCGCCGCGTCGTTGACCATGTAGCGGGTGGCGAAGTTGTCCGTGCCGTCGACGATCAGGTCGTACTGGGCGAAGATGTCGCGGACGTTGTCCCGGTCCAGCGCGGTGTTGTGGATCTCGACATTCACCAGCGGGTTGATCTCCCGGATGCTCGCCGCGGCCGACTCGGCCTTCGAGCGTCCGACGTCGGAGACCCCGTGGATGATCTGGCGCTGGAGGTTGGACTCGTCGACGGTGTCGAAGTCGATGATGCCCAGCGTGCCGACACCGGCGGCGGCCAGGTACATCAGGGCGGGCGAGCCGAGGCCACCCGCGCCGACACAGAGCACCCGGGCGTTCTTCAGCCGCTTCTGCCCGGTGACCCCGACGTCGGGGATGATCAGGTGACGCGAGTAGCGGCGGATCTCGTCAACGGTCAGCTCGGCGGCGGGTTCGACGAGCGGGGGCAACGACACGGTGGACTCCCCGGGATCGATGTGGCGGACAACCGGGCCATTGTCGCTCGCCGACGTGCCCATCGACCATGAGCAGCGACACGTCGCCCGCTATGCGGGAGCGGGAATACCGGCGTGCCGGCGACCGTCGAGAATCGGCCAGGCGTTCGGCAGGCAGCCATCCAGCCCGTACGTCTGCTGCTGCATGACCGGTGCCGGGTCTCCCGGTGCCGGGCACGTCTCGTGCCCCTCCCCGAATTCGTGCCCGACCTCGTGGTTGATCACGTAGGCCCGGTAGACCTCGAGCGGGGCGCCGTAGTCCGGCACCGCCTCCAGCCAGCGGGCCAGATTGATGATGACCTGCCCGGGCAGCCGGCAGGAGGTGTAGCCCTCGGTACTCAGTCCCCCCTCGGCGCACATCGCCTCGGAGGTTCGCGGGGTGGCCAGGTAGACGGTGAAGTCGGCCGCGTCCGCCTCGGCGATCCGCTGCACCCGCAGCGCCCCGGTGCCGATCCAGCTACGCCGGTCGGCCAGCACCCCGTCGACCACTGCGGCGAAGGCGGCCGGATCCTGGCCGGCGCCCTGCTCCACGGCGACCCGGTAGCGGGCCACCGGACCGCCCTCGCCGTGCACCGGCGAGTGGTCACCGGCCACCGTGAAGCTGCCGTCACCCACCCACGGATACCTGCTCGGCCGGGCCTGCTCGTCGCCACCCGCCCCGGAGGCGACCCGGTTGCCGAAGCCCTGGTCCGGCGCGGCGATCCGCTGACCGGTCCGGACCAGCAGCACCGCCGCGGTGGCGGCCAGCACCAGCACCGTGCCCAGGGTCACGACCACCCGGTGCGGCACCACCGGTCGGCGCTGCCGATCGTTCGTTCCCGGCGGTCGAGCCGAGCGGTCGCAATCGCGCCAAAGGGGCGAAGAGGGCATGACGCCATCGTCGCATCCCTTTCCGGCACATCACCGCGTTTTGATCGCCCGGCTGCCGCTCAGAGTGGCGGGCCCTGGTACCGCCGGCCGTCCAGGTACGGCCACGGGTTCGCGACGCACCCCTTGAGGAAGAGCGTCTGCTGCATCATCACCGGAGCCGGCTCGCCGCGTCCCGGGCAGCGCTCGTGCCGGTTGCCCAGCTCGTGCCCGACCTCGTGATTGACCACGTACGTCCGGTAGAGCGACAGCGGCACCTCGGCCTCGACGAAGTGCGGTACCGACAGCCGCCACCGGTCCAGGTTGATGATCACTTTCCCCGGCGCCCGGCAGGAGGTGTACGGCCGGCCACCGACCCGGATGTCCACCCCTCCGGCGGCGCACATCCGACCCGCCGTCCCGGCCGTGGCCAGGTAGACGGTGAAGTCGTGCCGAGCGGAGCGCTCGACCTGCCGCAGCCGCAGTCGACCACTGTCCACCCAACTGCCCGGGCCGGCCAACGCCGTCCGCACCGCCAGGGCGAACTCGCCCTCGTCCACGCCGGAGCCGGACTCCACCGCCACCCGGTAGCGCCGGAGGTCACCGGCCGTACCCAGCACCGGGCCGGTCCGGTCGTCGTAGCCGAACCGCCCCGGACCGGTCGACGGGATGGAACCGGGCTCCCGCAGGACCGGTGGCGCGGGCGACGGGGACACCTCCACCGGCGACGGTGTCCGCACGGGCGCCGGAGACGACTGGGCCACGGCCGGCCCGGTGACCACCGGTTCGACCTCGTCGGCTGCCCCGGAGCCCACACCGGTGCCGCCGGCCACCATCGCCACCGCGGCACCGACGGCCGCCACCAGCACCGCCACTCGGACCAGCGCACCCGCTCCGAGCCCGCGTCGGCCCGTACGCTCGGCGGGAGCGACCGGAACCCCCGCTCGGTCCCGGTGCCAGAACCTTCGCCGGACGGCATGACGGCCAGCGGAACGAGCCGATCGTCGACGGCTACCAGGGCGGGGCACCCGGTCATCCTGCCAGGTCGGCCCGCCGGGCGGGTTCCCCCGTCTCGGCGAGCAGCCCCAGCACCGCCCGGGCCACCAGGCGTGGCACCTCCAGTTGGGCCACGTGCCCGACCCCGTTGATCATGAGGAGCCGGCTGTCCGGGATCACCCGGGCGGCCTGCGGAGCCACCCGTACGTCGACCAGCCGGTCCTGCCGTCCCCCGATGACCAGCGAGGGTGCGCGCACCGTACCGGCCATCCGCCACAGCGAGCCCGAACCGGGCAGGTACGACCGCACGAAGCTGGAGACCAGGCCACGGAAGGTACGCACGTAAGCCGCCGCGTAGTGCGCCGCCTCGTAGCGGACCCGGATCTCCTCCAGCGCCTCGCGCCGACGCTGGTCGCTGATCCGGCTGAGATCGGCCACACACGCCTCCATCACCTGCTGGGCCATCACCTCCGGGGCGAGTTGGGCCAGCCGCCAGGCGGCCACCCGTTCGCCCCGGGGGATCGCCAGCAGGGGCAGCATCCGTCCCTGCAACGACCGACGGAAGTCGAGAAACGGCAGGGCCGGCGACACCAGGGTCAGCGTCCGGACCAGATCCGGCCGGAGGGCCGCCACCCGCACCGAGATCGCGCCGCCCAGCGAGTTGCCGAACAGGTGCACCGGCCCGCGGTCGGAGTACTCGATCCAGCGGATCACCCGGTCCGCGAAGACCGGCACGGTGTAGCGCCGGCCCGGCTCGCTGCGACCGAAGCCGGGCAGGTCGATCGCCTGACCGTCGAGCCGATCGGCGAGCAGGCCGGCCAGGTCGGTCCAGTTCTGCGACGAGCCGCCAAGGCCGTGCACGTACAACGCCGGTTCGGCGTTCGGGCCGGTGGCCGGCGTCTCCCGGACGTAGGTGACAGCTCCGTCCAGCCGCACCTCCCGCCCCGGCCAGGGCGGCGGAACCGAGTGAGCGGGCAACAGCCGTTCGGGCCAGAGGGTGGCAGGCTTCACCGTTCCAGTCTGCCTGGAGCGGCTCACGCCAGCAGCGCCTCCAGTCGACGGTTGACCGCGGCCAGGGTCGCCCGCACCACCGCCTGCCGGGGATCGCCGGCCACCAGGGCGGACCCAGCCAACTGCTCGACCCACCCGTCGCAGACCAGCAGCACCACCACGGTGGCCACCTCGCAGTTGCCGAACGGCACCACCGCGGCGTGCTCCACGAAACACCGTCCACGTTCCGCCGTGGGACCGACGGCGTAGAGAAGCTCGTCGATCGCCGCCGCCGCGGCGACTCCGCACAACCGCAGCACGAAGCCGTCCACGGCGGGCCCGGTGGCGTACCCCGAGGCGTTCCGGTTGCCCGCGACCAGCCGGACCTCGACGTTGGCGTCGAGCCCGAACGTGCTCACCTGGACGTGGTCGAGCACCACCCGGGGGCCCGGCGCCCCACCGGTGTCCAGCGGCCGCGACGGCGCGGACTCGGTCGTGGTGAGTTGCCCGCCGGAGTAGGACGCACCGAGGGTCGCCGGGCTGCCGGGCGTACCAGACTCGTCGACGACCGCCCGACCCCGGTTCGGGGCCGGTGACTGCCGGCGCCGCCGGGTGGTCTCCGGCACGGTCTCCGGCCGGCTCGGCGCAGTCTCCGTCCGGGTGCCGCCGGGTCTGGCGGAGGGGCGCCGTGACTCCGCGGACGGGCGCGTCTCACCCGCCTCGCTCCGGCTCTCCGTGGCGCGCCGACGCACCGGCACGGCGGGCACGCCGGGTAGGCCGCGAGGCGCCGCAGCCAGTCCCATCCGCTCCTGCAACAACCGGGCGACATGTCGGCTCACCTCGGCCGGGTCGGCACCGTCAGCGAGGTCGAGGCGGAGGCTGTGCGCTCCGGCGGGGGTACGCCGCAGCTCGGCGTCGCGTACGCCCTCGACGCCGCGAACGGCGGCGAGGATCGCGTTGACGTCGAAGCCCTCCGGCCGGTCCCGCAGCGGGGCGGGCTCGTCGTCACGGCGAAGATGAGTGGCGATCCGGGCGAGTTCCGGGGTTTCGGCGGGTGGCTCCACAGCTGGCGGCTCCGGCACGACGGGCACGTCCGGTTCGGCGGGGACGCGCTGCGGCAACACCGCCGTGGTGCGGTCCTGCGAACGGTCGCCGGCCGGCTCGGTCGGCGGGACCGGATCGGGCGCGGACCGGCGTGCCGCATAGGGGGCTGCACTCGTCGGGACGGGTGCGGAGGGGGTGCGTTCGCGGCGATCGGAGGCACCCGGGACCTGGCCGGGCGGGGCCGTCCCGGTGGTCGGATCCGGCGGCGCGGAGACCGGGGCGGGCGCGGGTGTCGGCTCGTCCGGAACCGGCCGCAGCCGGAACGGTCGATAACCCGGCGGATCGCCGGCCGACCGGGCCTCGGCGACCGGCTGCGCCGGGCCGGGCGCGGATGTCTCCCGCCGGCTCGACTCGGCCGGCTGCGGCACGCCGGAGGTGGGGGCCGGCGGTCGCGCCCCGGCTGGTGGGGCGCTTGTCGGATCGACGGCGCCGGACGGCGTACCGGCCGGCGGGGAACTGGCCGGGCGCAGCGCCCACGGCAGACGTTCGTCGGCCGGCTGGCCGCCGGACCGGTTGCCCCACGGCGGCGCCTCGTCGTTCCGCGTACCCCAGGGCAGGCCCTCGTTCGCCGGCGCGCCGCTGACCGGCGGCAACGCCCACGACGGACGCTCCGCCGTCGGCGGCACCTCGGGCGCCCGCGCCCACGAGGGACGTTGCGGGGCCGACGGTGCGCTGGCCGGATCGTCGCTGACGGAGGGCAGCGCCCAGGACGGACGCTGCGCGGCCGGCGGCAGATCGGCCGAACGCGCCCAGGTGGGACGCGGTGAAGCCGGAGGGGCACTGGTCGGAGGGGCACTGGTCGGATCGACGGCGGCCGGCTGGTCGGCCGGGTCGGGCGCGCTTGGCGGCTGCCCCTCCGGGGCATGCTCGGCATCCCGACGGGCTTCGTACGGCCGGGGCAGCTCCGCGCGAACCGGCTCGTACGGTCGCGTCGGCTCGGCGCGGAGCGGCTCGTACGGGCGGCTGGGCTCGCTGGCCCAGTTCCGGGCCGACGCCTCCCGGGGCCGACGGTCGGTGGGCGCGTCCTCGTCCCGCGCCCAGGGCGGCGCCCAGTCGCGGGCCGGGTCGGGCTGGGCCCAGGTCGGCCGGTCCGGGCCGCCGACGGGCGGTTCGGCAGGCGACCAACCGGCCGGCTGGTCGGTGCCGCCCGACGCCGACGCGGCCGGCCAACGGCCGGGCTGGTCGGTGCCGTCGACCGAAGGGCTGTCAGCCGGCCCAGCCGCCGGATCGGCGCCGGGTGCGGTCGGCCAGGGCTCACCGGCCGGCTCCGGCCGAAGACCGTCGTCCCAGCCGTGCTGCCAGCCGTCCGCGGAGGGCGCGTGCAGGCCGGGTGGCATCTCGAAACCGGAGGGGGCGGTGCCGACCGGCGGCACCTGCACGGCCGGGGGCGACGAGGTCGGCCGACCGACGCCGGCGGTGCCCGGCCGCTCGCCGGCGGGCACCGGACGAGGCGCCGGCACGACGAGGCGGTCCTGGCCCGCGTCCTGGGCCGGCCCGCGCGGGCCGGGTGGCGCGCTCACCGGGACGTGCCGGCCAGCGGTGGACTGCTCGGCGACGGGCGTGCCGTTCGGCTGGTGGCCGTTGACGTGGTTGCCGTTGACCCGGACGGGCCGCTCGGGCTCCGTCTGCTCACCGACGGGAGCTGGCAGGTCGGCATGGCGTGACGAGGCGGTGGCCCAACCGGACGGAGACTCCGACCGCGAACCGGTCGCGTCGGAGCCGGGCACGACCTCGGGGCCCCACGACCAGTCGACCGGGGACGCCGACCACCCGTCGCCGGAACGGGCCAGGTCATCGCGCTGACCCGTCCCGTCGCCGTGCTCTCCCGGGGTGGCGGCACCGGGTTGCCCTGTTTCACTCACCGCGCGCTCCTTGGTCGCCCCCGCTGAGGCTACCGTGTGGCGACAGTGGCGATAAGTTACAGCGGCGGGCCAATTCCGCGAGGGGCCGAGTGGCCCCGACCGGTTCGGGTGAAATGCCGGCCCGTACGACAACCTCGGAGGTTCCCATGACCGCTGTGGGGAACGGCGCCCAGACCGCCGGCCGACCCACGCGCCTGCCCCGTTCGGCGCGCCGCAAGCAGCTACTCGCCGCTGCTCAGGAGGTGTTCGTCGCGCAGGGCTACCACGCTGCGGCCATGGACGACATCGCCGAGCGGGCCGGGGTCTCCAAGCCGGTGCTGTACCAGCACTTCCCGGGCAAGATGGAGCTCTATCTCGCGCTGCTCGACACGCACTGTGACGCGATCGTCGCCAAGGTGCACGACGCCATGGCGAGCACCGCCGACAACAAGGAGCGGGTCAGCGCGTCGGTGCGGGCGTACTTCGACTTCGTCGACCACGAGAGCGAGGCCTTCCGCCTGGTCTTCGAGTCGGACCTGCGCAACGAGCCGGCCGTACGGCAGCGCGTGGAGCGGGTCGAGCAGGGCTGCATCGCGGCGATCACCGACACCATCATCTCGGACACCGGAGTCAGCCGGGCGCACGCCGAGCTGCTCGCCTCGGGCCTGGTGGGCGCGGCCGAGACCGCCGCGCAGTTCTGGCTGGCCGGCGGCCGCCAGGTGCCCAAGGCCGAGGCCGAGGCGTTGGTGGCGGCGCTGTCCTGGCGGGGCATCGCCAGCTTTCCGCTGCAAGGTGAGTCAGCCTGACCGTCGACCTTGTGATCGGATAGCCTTCGCAGGGCGGCCATTTCGCCCGATGGAGGAGGCACAGTGGAGGTCAAGATCGGCGTGCAGTACGCGCCGCGCGAGCTGGTCCTGGAGAGCGCACAGTCGCCGGCCGAGATCGAGCGGATCGTGACCGACGCCGTCGCCAGGGGCGAGGGCACCCTCTCCCTGACCGACGAGAAGGGGCGGCGGATCATCGTGCCGGTCGGCAAGGTCGCCTACGTCGAGATCGCCGAGGCGTCCCCCCGAGCGGTCGGTTTCACCGTCCGCTGACGTTCCGACAGACCGGCGACAGGATCAGCGGACGGGGGTCCGACCGCCGCACTCCTGTTGCCGGTCTCAGTTGTTGAGCCCGACGGCGACCATCCGTGCGGTGTGCGCGGCGGTCAGCCGCCGGAACAGTTCCGCCACGTCGACCTGACCACCCGCGACCAGCAGCGCGGTGAGGGCCCGGTGATCGGCGGCGGCGACCCGTCCCGCCTGGGACAGCGCCTCGCCCACCAGGCGGCGGGCCCACATCGACAGTCGGCCCGCCACGGTCGGATCGGCCTCGATGGCGAGCCGGATCTCGCCGGCCGCGAACTCCGCGTACCGCGACTCGTGCAGCACGTCGAGGACCAGTTGGCGCTCGGGTTCGGCGAGCGCTGTGGCGATCTCCCGAAGGAAGTCGTCGGTGATCGCGTCACCGACGTACGCCTTGGTGACCGCTTCGGCCCAGTCGCGCGGCTCGGTCGAGTCGTGGTACGCCTGCAACGGTGTGACGTACGCCGCCATCGCGTCGTCCGGCGGCACGCCGAGCGCGGTGAGCCGGTCGGCCACCCGCCGGTAGTTGGCGATCTCGGCAGCGGCCATCTCACTCAGGGCGGCCCGGCGGCGCAGGTCGGGGGCGAGCCGGGCGTCGGCGGCCATCCGGTCGAAGGCGAGCAGTTCGCCGAGGGCCACCAGACCGAGCAGGTCGGTGACGGCGTCGCCGGGCGGAACCGTCGTGGCGTCACCGGGCGCGGCCGGAACGCCGTGGCCGGGCGGAGTGGGGGCGGACACGTGCGCAGGCTACCGTCCGGCCGGAAGTGCGGCAGACCCGCGCCGAATCGCCGACCGTCCCCACGATTTGTGATACGGGTCACTTACAAACCTTTGCGCCGTTGCCCGCCGCCGCGGAATCGGGACGCTGTTTAACCCGTTCAGGTAGCATGGAGGAGTTGCCGTAGGTGCCGATCCGGCCGGAGTCAACTCCGATCCGGTCGAAGTCCGACCCACGGCGCGCGTGCGGCCCGGTCCGCTCGGCTTTCTGCCGCCGACCGTGTGGCCCGCGCAATACCGAACGCGCCCTGAGGACATGACGGGGCGCACCCACGAGAGGGCACCCCCAAATCCACATGAGTGAGCCGATTCAAGACATCATCGACGGCCAGGAACTGGCCCCGACCGCCCCGGTCCGACCGGAGGCACCGACCTTCGCCGAGCTCGGCGCCCGCGCCGAGACCGTCGACGCGCTGGCTGCGGCCGGCATCACCCGCGCCTTCGCCATCCAGGAGTACGCGCTGCCGATCGCGCTGCGCGGAGCCGACCTGATCGGGCAGGCACCTACCGGCACCGGCAAGACGCTGGGCTTCGGCGTGCCGTTGCTGGAGCGGGTCTTCGCACCCGACGAGGGCGGCGACGGGCTGCCGCAGGCCCTGGTCGTCGTACCAACCCGCGAGCTGGGCATCCAGGTCGCCAAGGACATCGCCGCCGCCAGCCGCACCCGGGGCGTACGGGTGCTGCCGATCTACGGCGGCGTCGCGTACGAGCCGCAGATCGAGGCGTTGCGCAAGGGTGTCGAGATTCTCGTCGGCACGCCGGGGCGTCTGCTGGACCTCGCCAAGCAGAAGCATCTGCGTCTGCACGGAGTACGCGCGCTGGTGCTGGACGAGGCCGACCGGATGCTCGACCTCGGCTTCCTGGACGACGTCGAGCGGATCCTGGCGATGCTGCCGGAGGACCGGCAGACCATGCTCTTCTCCGCGACCATGCCGGACCCGATCGTGACGCTGTCCCGACGCTTCCTGCGCCACCCGATCACGATCCACGCCGGGCACACCGCCGAGACCGGCCCCTCGCCGCAGACGGAGCAACTCGTCTACCGCACCCACTCGATGAACAAGATCGAGATCGTGGCCCGCATCCTCCAGGCGGAGAGCCGTGGGCTGACCATCATCTTCACCCGCACCAAGCGGGCCGCCGACCGGGTCGCCGAGGACCTGGACTTCCGGGGCTTCGCGGTCGCGGCGGTGCACGGCGACCTCGGGCAGGGTGCCCGCGAACGGGCCCTGCGGGCGTTCCGGGCCGGGAAGATCGACACTCTGGTCGCCACCGACGTGGCGGCCCGGGGCATCGACGTCAGCGGGGTCACCCACGTGATCAACTACGACTGTCCGGAGGACCAGGACACCTACACCCACCGGATCGGCCGGACCGGTCGGGCCGGCGCGAGCGGTGTCGCGGTGACCTTCGTCGACTGGGACGACATGCCCCGCTGGCGGATCATCGACAAGACGCTCGGCCTGGACATGCCCGAGCCGCCGGAGACGTACCACACCTCGCCGCACCTCTACACCGACCTGCACATCTCCACCGAGATCACCGGCACCCTGCCCACCGCGGAACGCACCCGCGCCGGGTTGGCCGCCGAGGTCGAGGAGGACCTGGGTGGTGGCCGTTCCCGGCGGGGCGAGCCACGCGGCGCCCGCCGCCGCGGTCGCGGCGACGGCGGCCGTGGTGAGAGCGGCCGTGGTGAGAGCGGCCGTGGTGAGAGCGGTCGTGGGCGCGGCGGCAGTGGTCGCCGTGCGGACGGTGCCGACGCCGCGCCGACCGACGCCACCGCCGGTGACGCCGAGGAAGGCACCCGTACCCCGCGACGTCGCCGGCGTCGCCGGGCCGGCGAGGCGGTGGCGGGCACCGAAACCGCCTCGACGACAGTCGACGACGCCCCCGCCGAGGCGGCCACCAGCCGCGACGAGGAGGGCGCCGGTGCGGCCACCCCGCGCCCGCGCCGACGCCGCCGACGCCGTGGTGCCGGTGGCGGCGCCGACAGCGGTACGCCGGCCGACGTGACCACCGACTGACGACGTACCGCCCGAGGCGGCGGAGAGCGGCCAGCACCGCTGACCGACCCGTCGCCGCCCGGGCGGTACTTGCTGTCCGCTCCCTTTGCTCTGCTTCACTCCACGCACCGGTTACCCGCCGGAACCTGTGCATCGGTTGAAGCAGAGCTGGCGGGTGGGCGGTGGTGGGGGGTCGTGGGCCGCCTGCCAGCTGACGATGCCGCCGAATCGTCCGGAAAGATGGAGCAATGCCCGAACCACTGGACTCCGCCCTGACCGAGGTCCGTTCGATGCTGCTCGGACCGGCCCTCACCCGGGCCGTGGCGGCCGGACGGCGGCGCGGCCAGCGTCCCTCGATGGCCCGGGCCGAGCTGCGCCCCGTCGCGCTCAAGGCCGGTCAGCGGCTGCAGATCTCCACCTCCGACGGAGCCCGGCCGCACACCCGGAACCTGAGCCTCGGGCCGGAGGCGGAGGCGGCGGTGGAGGCGCTGCTGGCCGAGCCGTTCGGCAACTGGCACGTGGAGACCACCGACGCCACCCTGCAACTGCGGGTGACCAAGTCGGGCGAGGCCCAGGTGCACCGCAGCACGGCGAGCCGTTCGGCCGTCCCGGCCGCCGTCGGGCACGACCGGAGCAAGGAGTACCTGCTCGACCCGGGCGATCCGCTCTTCGCCGAGATCGGCGGGTCGGCGGCCAAGCGACGGCAGGTGGACGCGTTCCTCCGGGCGCTGACCGCCACCCTGCCGGACGGACTGGCCGGGCAGTTGGACCGACCACTTCGGGTGGTGGATCTGGGCTGCGGCAACGCGTACCTGACCTTCGCCGCGTACCGCTACCTGTCCGGCGCGGGGGTGGACGTCGAGCTGGTGGGGGTGGACGTGCGCGATGATCAGCGCCGCCGCAACACCGAGCTGGCGGAGCGGCTGGGCTGGGCCGGCCGGGTGCGGTTCGTCGCCGGCACGATCGCCGACGCCACCGTCGAGCCGCCGCCCGACCTGGTGCTCGCGCTGCACGCCTGCGACACCGCCACCGACGAGGCGCTGGCCCGGGCGGTGGGCTGGCGCGCCCGCTGGGTGCTCGCCGCGCCGTGCTGCCACCACGACGTCGCGGCGCAGCTGCGTAACCGGCCGGCCCCGTCGCCGTACGATCTGCTGACCCGGCAGGGCATCCTGCGGGAGCGCTTCGCGGACGTCCTCACCGACGCGCTGCGTGCCGGCCTGCTGCGCCTGCACGGCTACCGGGCCGAGGTGGTCGAGTTCGTCGACTCCGCGCACACCCCGCGGAACCTGCTCATCCGGGCCCGCCGGACCGGTGCCGACCCGACCGCCGCCCAGCGCGCCGAGTACCGGGACCTCGTCGCCCAGTGGCAGCTCACCCCCCGGTTGGAGACGCTGCTCGCGCAGCTGCCGCCGGCGGTGTGACGGATTCGCCACCCGCCACCGGAATCGTCTGGTCGATCAGTCAATTGCCCGGCAACGTTCCCGTACTACTCTCGAAGAGCGCACCGTCGGGTGCCGGTCGGGAGGGAAGACCCACCGGATGGGTTCGGCAGAGGTTTCGCCGCAGATGGCCTTCGCGCGTTTCGTGCGCCGTGCCATCGACGACGCTCGCGAGGAGCGCGGTTGGACCGTCACCGATCTGGCCGCCCACACCGGTGTCGGTCGCTCGACCGTCTTCCGCTGGCTCGCCGGCGACTGGCAGGACTACCCCGAGCTGGCCAAGGTCCGCAGCTTCTGCGCGGCGCTCGATCTGCCGGTAGCGGCGGCCTTCCGCGCCCTCGGTCTGCCCGACGCGGGATCCGGGCCGTGGCGGCGTGGCGACGACGGCCCGGTCGAGGCCGACGTGCGGGTGATCCTGCAACGGTTGGCGGATCCGGCGGTGCCGGCGGAGGAGAAGCACCACATCCGCGACCTGCTGCGCTACCTCGCCCGCCGGCCGATCCGCCGGCCCTCCGATCCCACCGCCGCGCCGATGCGTCGGACGGCGGGCTGACCCGCCCTACGACACCGCTACGGTGAACTCCGCCGTGCTCACCTCTCCCCCGGTCGCGAAGTCCAGGTAGAGCCGGTACCGCCCGGGCGCGGGTGTGGTGAGCCAGAACCGGATCGCGCCGTCGACGAGTTCCGCCTCCGGGTGCACGTGCAGGTAGCCGAGGTCACCCTGGCGCAAGGCGACGAGGTGGCCGTACGCACCGAGGTAGCGTTCCAGCGTCGGGCCCGCGCCGTCCGCGCCGGTGATCCGGAAGTCGACCGGCACGGTGAGCCCGGGTCGCGGAGCGCCCCGGTACTCGACGGTGAACTCGTCGACCCTGGTCGTGGCCGCCGGGCTGGGCAGGTCACGGGGCGTGTAGTCGCCCGGCGCGACCAGGTCCACCCCGAGCGTCGTCGCCGTCTGCCGGCCGTCGTCGGCGACGGCGGTGAAGTCGGCGTACGCCCGCCAGACGCCGGCCGACGGCAGCGTCAGCGGCACCGACCAGGTGCCGTCCACCGCCATCGTCGGGTGCAGGTGCTGGTATCCGGACAGGTCCCGACGGACCACGATCACGTGCATCGGCTTGTCGTGCACGACAGCGAATCGGGTGACCGTCCGGCGCTGCCCGTCCCGGATCTGGAACCGCAGTTCACCGGCCTGCCCGACGGTGAACTCGTCGGCCAGCGGGGTCAGTGTGTATCCGTCCCGGCTGACCGCCAGACCGCCGGCCTCGGCCGCCGCGTCCTGGTCGGCGCCGTGCGAGTGCGCGCCGGCGCCGGGAGCGTGGGTGTGCTCGGCCAGCGCGCTGCCGGTGGCGCCTGCCGCCGTGGGACCCCCGCCGCCGTTGATCCGCCCGAGCCCGAATCCGAGCAGCACCGCCAGCACCAGCCCGCCGACCACCAGGGCCAACCGCAGCGTGGCGCGATCCGGCACCGCCGAGGTCGGGGCAGGCACCTCGCCGGCCGGAGCCACGCGGGGGTCCTCGCCGGCTGCCGGCGGCGCCGCGCCGGGGTCCTGGTCGGCGGCGGGTCGCTCGGCGGTGCGCACCGACCCGAGCGCGGGCGCGTCGGGTGCCTGGTCAGCCATGCGCCCACCGTACCGCCGCGCCGGTCGGGCACCCGGCGAGCCGACCCGATCGTGGTTCCGGTCGCACCCTCAGGCGGCGAGGGCGAGAGCCAGCGGCAGTACGCCGGCGGCACCGGCTCGGCGCAGTTCCCGGGCCGCCATCGTCATGGTCCAGCCGGAGTCGACCAGATCGTCCACCAGCAGCACCGGGCCGTCCAGGTCGGCGACCGCGGCGGCGAGGTCGGCGGGGACGGTGAGGGAGCCGTGCAGGGCGCGTACCCGCTGCGCGCTGTTGCCACGGGGACCGTCGGCGGCCACCGACCCGGCGGGTACCACCTGGCCCAGCAGCGGCAGCCGGCCGACGGCGGCGATCCGCTCGGCCAGCGAACCGACGAGCGCCGGGCGGGTCCGGGAGCCGACCGCGACCACCCCGACCGGCCGGTGCGGCCAGGGGTCGTCACCGTGCGCCCACGCCTTGAGCACCTCGACGACGGCGGCGGCCACGTCGTCGGGCACCGGGCCGTCCGGCGCGCCCGGCCCGACCAGCCCGCGCAGCCGGCCACCCCAGCCGAGGTCCGACAGCCGGCCGACGGCCCGGCCCGGCAGCGCCTGCTCCGCCGGGGCGATGCGCCCCTTCAGCGGTACGCCCACCGACTCCAGCCCGGTCGGCCAGAGCTTCTTCGGTGCGAGCCGCACGCCGGGGCGGCCGAGGAAGGTCTGCGCGGCGGTCAGCGCGGCCGCCGACACCTCGGACGCGAGCAGGGGCCCGGTACAGCGGTCGCACCGGCCGCAGTCCACCGCGTCCACATCGTCGAGGCATTCCCGGAGGTAACGCATCCGGCAGCCGGGCGTCGCCGCGTACTCGACCATGGCCTGTTGTTCGGCGGTACGGGCGGCGGCGACGCGGCGCAGCCGGGCGTCGTCGTAGGTCCAGGGCTCGCCGGTGGCGAGCCAGCCGCCGCGTACCCGGCGGACCGCGCCATCCACGTCGAGCACCTTGAGCATCAGCTCCAGCCGGGCCCGACGCAGGTCCACCAGGGGTTCCAGGGCCTGCGTGGACAGCGGCCGGTCGGTGTGCAGCGCGGCCAGCACCGCGCGGACCTGCGCCTCGGGTGGAAAGGCCAACGAGGCGAAGTACCGCCAGATCGCCGCGTCCTCGGCACCGGGCAGCAGCAGCACCTCGGCGTGTTCGACGGCCCGGCCGGCCCGGCCGACCTGCTGGTAGTACGCGATGGGTGACGGCGGCGCGCCGAGGTGCACGACGAACCCGAGATCCGGTTTGTCGAAGCCCATGCCGAGCGCGCTGGTGGCCACCAGGGCTTTGATCTTGTTGTCCAGCAGATCCTGCTCGGCGGCGCGGCGGTCGGCGTCCTCGGCCTGCCCGGTGTACGCGGCCACCGCCCAGCCGCGCGAGCGGAGGAACTCGGCGGTCTCGGTCGCCGAGGCCACCGTCAACGTGTAGACGATGCCGGAACCGGGGAGCCGGTCCAGATGGTCGGCGAGCCAACCGAGCCGGTGCGCCGGGCTCGGCAGATCGAGCACGCCCAACCGCAGCGACTCCCGGTCCAGGCTGCCGCGCAGCACCAGGACGTCCGGTCGCGGCCCGGTCGCGGCGCTCGGCTCGGTGCCCAGTTGCTCCGCCACGTCCCGGGTCACCCGGGCGTTGGCGGTGGCGGTCGTCGCCAGCACCGGGGTGCGGTCGGGCAGGTTGCCGAGGAACGTACGCAGCCGGCGGTAGTCCGGCCGGAAGTCGTGCCCCCAGTCCGACACGCAGTGTGCCTCGTCGACGACCAGCAGACCGGTGGTGGCGGCCAGTTTCGGCAGCACGCCGTCCCGGAAGTCCGGGTTGTTGAGCCGTTCCGGGCTGATCAGCAGCACGTCCACCGTACCGGCGTGGATCTCGGCGGTGATGGCATCCCACTCGTCCAGGTTCGCCGAGTTGATGGTGCGGGCCCGGATCCCGGCCCGGGCCGCGGCGTCGACCTGGTTACGCATCAGGGCCAGCAACGGCGACACGATGACCGTCGGGCCGGTGGGTTCGGTCCCGCCGCCCTGACCGTCGCGGTCGCGCAGCAACGCGGTCGCCACGAAGTACACGGCCGACTTGCCCCACCCGGTGCGCTGCACGCAGAGCACCCGACGCCGGTCCACCACCAGCGCCTCGATCGCCCGCCACTGGTCCTCGCGGAGCCGGGCCCGCGCGCCGGCCAGCCGCCGCAACACCGCCTCGGCCCGCTGCCGCACCGCCGTCCGTTCCTGGCCCATCCGACGTTTCTACCAGCGCCGCCGCGACGGAGCCGGACCGCGGCCGGGAGTGTGTTCTACCATTCCCGTTCGATCCCCGAGAAAGAGACGAGATGACTCAGCGAACCGGCACCACCGCCACGACCCGCCGTCTCGCGGCCGTGGCCGCCGCCCTGATGGCCGCGACCCTGGTTGCCGGCTGCGACGACGAGGCCACCCCGGCAGCGGCTCCCCCACCGCCGGACCCGAAGCAGGAGTTGCTGGCGGCCGTGCCCGGTGAACAGGACCCGGCCTTCCGCTTCACCACCAGCGACTCATCGGGCGACGTTTCCGGCGTGGTCGATCCGGCGAACCGGGGCATGGACATCGACACCGTCACCAAGGACAAGGACTTCACGCTGGAGATGTCCTTCCGGATGGTGGAGTCACGCACCTGGATGAAGGTCAACTTCAAGGGCGCCAAGGACATCCAGAAGCTGATGAAGCTGCCCACCAAGTGGATGGAGCTGGATCCGGCGAAGATCGAGGGGCCGGACTCCCTGCCCACCTACGAGGGCACCGACCCGGGCAACGCCGACGCGATCATCCGCGCGGCCACCGACGTGCAGGCCGGTGAGCCCGGCACGTACACCGGCGTGGTGGACCTGTCCGCCGCGCCGGAACTGGCGGACGCACTGGCCGCGCTCGGCGACGCCGACGGGCAGCTTCCGCTCAGCGCGGTGGTCGGCGCGGACGGCAACCTGTCCTCGCTGACGCTGGAGATTCCGGCCGCCGGCAAGAAGAAGAAGTCCGAGTACGTGGTCGAGTACTTCGACTTCGGTACGGCGCCAGCGGTCGTCGCGTTCACCGAGGAGCAGGCCCAGCCGGCCCCTTCCGCCGCGTACGACATGCTCAACGACTGACCGGTCAGCGCCCGAGCACCGACCCCCCGTTGACCCCGAGCACCTGGCCGGTGACGTAGCCGGCGGCGGGACTGGCCAGGTAGCGCACCGACTCGGCGACGTCGTCCGGCACCCCGGCCCGGCCGACCAGGGTCGCGGCCACCCGCTGCGCGTGGCCCTCCGGGGTCATCCGGCCGGCGAAGAACTCGGTCTCGGCCACGTAGCCCGGGCTGACCACGTTGACCGTGACCTGGTCCGGCCCGAGCTGGGCCGCGAGGCTGTACGCCCAGCCGTGCAGTGCCGCCTTCGCCGCCGAGTACGCGTCGCCACCGCCGCGCTGCGCGGCGATGGAGCTGATCAGGATCACCCGCCCGCCGGGCCGACGCAGGGCCGGTCGCAACGCCTCGGTGAGCAGCACCGCGGTGAGCACGTTGGTGTCCAGGGTCGCCCGCCAGTTCGCGGCGATCCCGGCGAGCGTGGCGTTGTCCGCGCTGTGGTAGCCACCGGCGTTGTTCACCAGCACGTCGACCGGCCGACCGTCGACCGCCTCGACCACCCTGACCACCTGGTCGGGGTCGGTGAGGTCGGCCGTGACGGCCCGGACCGCCTCGGGACGGCCACTCTCGGCGCCGATCCGCTCGACCGTTGTGCTGAGCACCTCCGCGCGCCGGCCCACGACCAGCACCGAACACCCGTCCACGACGAGCGCCCGCGCCACGGCCGCCCCGATCCCCGTACCACCGCCGCTGACCACGGCCAACCGCTCGCTCATGCCGTCCTCCCCGTCACCGCCTGCCCCGTACGCGACCGTCCGGACCCGCCACCGCTGTGCCGTAGCGCGAGGGTGGCCGCCCGGACGCCGGGCCGGCCCGGACCACAGTGCTGGTCCGGGCCACCGATCATGAGGTTAGCGGGACGACACGCCGTTGTGCCGCCCCGCCAATCTCTGATCAACCCCGGCTTCGGGTGCCGGGGCGCAGGGAGTCGCGGAGCAGGGCCAGCCGAGGAGCGAGGCTGGCCAGGCCGCCGGGGAAGAAGTAGACGGCCAGGATGAAGACCGTGCCGAGCACGAACAGCGGCTGGGACAGCGGCCGGCTGAGGAACGCCGGCAGCGCGTTCACCGCGTCGGAGGTGCCGAACGACACCAGTCGGTGGTCGAGGTACATGTAGAGGATGCCGCCCAGCACCGGGCCCCACCGGGTACCCGGTCCGCCGAGGACCACCATCACCAGCAGCGACAGGGTCAGTTCGCTGCTGGTGATGTGCGGCGAGGCACCGCCGACGATCAGGCAGTAGACCACCCCGCCCGCCGCCGCGAGGCCACCGGCCAGGGTGAAGGCGACCAGCTTGAACCGGTACGGATCCAGCCCGAGCACGCCGATGCGACGCTCGTCGTCGCGCAGCCCGGCCAGCACCCGCCCGGTCGGCGAGCCACTGACCCGGTGCACCACGAGGACCACCACCACGAGATACGCCAGCGCCAACCAGTACAGGTTGACCGTGTTGGTGACCCCGACCAGCCCGTCCGGCAGCCCGCTGACGTCCAGCGGCAGCCCCTCCTCACCGCCGGTGAGCCCACCGAAGTCCCGGGCCACCAGGATCGCGCCGACCTGCGCGAAGGCCAGCGTCACCATGGCGAAGGCGATACCGACCGTACGCAGCGCCACCGCACCGAGCAGGCCGGCGAGGATGGTGCCGCCGACGATGGCCAGCGGTGCGGCCTGCCACAGCGGCAGCCCGACCCGGGTGATCAGGATGTCGGTGCCGTAGACACCGGCGGCGAAGTAGAGGGCGTGGCCGAAGGAGAGCATTCCGGTACGCCCGAACAGCAGGTCGTACCCGGCCGCCAGCCCGCCGAAGACCAGACACACGGCGAGCAGTTGCAGGGTGCCCGGCGAGTTCAGCGCGCCCTCGAAGATGCCCGGCAGGTGCAGCGTCGAGTACGGCAGGATCAGCGCCACCGCCAGCGCGACCAGCGGCAGGAACGGCCGGAGTCGGCTCCAGCGGCCCGGTCGCTCGGTCAGCTCGTCGGGCACCGCCGCCGGCGGCGCGGGAACCTCGGGACTCTTGACCTCGGTCATGCCGTAACCGCCTTCCCGGCGATGCCCTGCGGGCGCAACAGCAGCACCACGGCCAGCAGCGCCACCACGCAGATGTCACCCAGCCCGGAGGTGCCGTAGTAGTTGACGAACTGTTGCAGCAGCCCGACCGCGACCGCCGCGTACGCGGACCCGACCACCGAGCCCATGCCGCCGATGACCACCACGATGAACGCGAAGATCAACAACGAGCCGCCCTGCTGCGGCGAGACGGTGCCGAAGTAGACGCTGCCCAGCGCTCCGGCCAGCGCCGCCGCCGCCCCGCCGATGGCGAAGACCAGGGTGAACGCCTTGCGCACGTCGATGCCCAGCGCGGTCACCATCTCCCGGTTCTCCACCCCGGCCCGGATGATCAGGCCGTAGCGGGTCCAGCGGAGGAAGGCGAGGATCGCGCCGAGCACCAGCGCCGCGGCCACGATCAGCAGCAGCCCACCGTTGGGCACCTGCGCGCCGAAGATCGAGGTCACCTCGCGGGTCCAGGCCGGGCGCGGGAACGGTCGGGCGTCCGCACCCCAGGTGGCCTGCAACAACGCCACACCGGCCAGCGACAGGCCGACGGTGACCAGCACCTGCTCGATGGTGCGCGAGTAGAGCGGCCGGATCAGCACCAGCTCGACGAGCACCGCCATCAGCGTGCCGGCGGCCACCCCGAAGGCGACCGCGACCACGAACCCGAGCCCGTCGGGGCCGGCGCCGGGCAGATTCCCCGCCGCCCACCAGGTGGCGTACGCGCCGACGCCGAGGAAGAGCCCGTGGGCGAAGTTGAGCACGTCGGCCAGGCCGAAGACCAGCGACAGTCCGGAGGCGACCAGGAAGTACAGGGCGGCCAGGCCGAGACCGGTGAGCGTCAACAGAATGATCGCGTCCATCAGCTACCGTCCTCCGGGGCCGCCGCGGCACCGGCCGGGTGATCGGCGGTCGCCGCCCCGGCGTGCTGGTGGCCCTCTGCCGATCCGACGCCGAGCAGGGACCGGGTCAACGCGGTCTCCAGCAACAACTCCTGGGCGTCACCGGCCCAGGCGACCCGCCCGGCGGCGAGCACCACCGCGTCGCGGGCCAACCGCCGGACCACCGCCAGGTTCTGCTCGACCAGCAGCACCGGCACCGACTCCGCGACCCGTTCCAGCACCTCGGCCACCTCGGTCACCACCTTCGGCGCCAACCCCTTGGTCGGCTCGTCGACGAGCAGCAGCCGGTTGTCGTTGAGCAGCACCCGGCCGATGGCGAGCATCTGCTGCTGCCCCCCGGACAGCGAGCCGGCCCGCTGCCGGGAACGCCGGTCCAGCTCGGGGAAGAGGGCGAACACCCGGTCGTACGCCGGGCGGGTGCCGCGCCGCTCGGCGAGCCGCAGGTTCTCCGCGACGGTGAGCCCGGCGAAGACGCAGCGGTCCTCCGGCACGTAGCCGAGCCCGCCGCGGACCAGGCGATGCGTCCGCTGCGACAGCAGGCTCTGCGCGCCCATCCGGACCGTGCCGCGCACCTCCCCGTTGCGGGGGGTCAGCCCCACGACGGCGCGCAGCGTGGTGGTCTTGCCGACCCCGTTGCGGCCGAGCAGCACGGTGACCCCGGTCGGCGCGACCGTGAACGACACGCCCTGGAGGATGTGCAGCCCGGCGATCCGGACCGACAGGTTCTCCACGGTCAATACGGGTTCGCTCACAGCGACTCCCCGAGGTAGGCCTCTTGTACTGTCGGGTTGGCCATCACCGTCTCCGGCGTGTCGCAGGCCAGCAGCGCGCCGTGGTGCATCACGGCGATCCGGTCGGCCAGTTCGAGGATCACGTCCATGTGGTGCTCCACCATCAGCACCGCCCGGCCGCTGTCCCCGGTCAACGAACGGATCACCTGGACCAGTTCCGGCACGTCCTCGGCGCTGACCCCGGCCATCGGCTCGTCGAGCAGCATCACCCGTGGCTCACCGGCCAGCAGCAGGGCGATCTCCAGCTTCCGCTTCTCGCCGTGGGCGAGCGTGCCGGCCAGCGCCGTACCCCGGTGGGCCAGGCCGACCCGGTCGAGCGCCGCGTCGGCGGCGGCGGCGACCTCCCGGTCGGCCGCCGCCCGCCGCCACAACTTGAGCGAACCCCCGCGGTGTGCCTGCACGGCGAGCCGGACGTTCTCCCGCACGCTCAGCGAGCCGAACACCGAGGACGCCTGGAAGGTACGGCCCAGGCCCAGTCGGGCCCGCCGGTACGGCGGCAGGTCGGAGATGTCCTTGCCGTCCAGGGTCACCCGGCCTTCGGTGGCCCGACGCAGGCCGGTGATCAGGTTGAACAGTGAGGTCTTGCCGGCGCCGTTCGGGCCGATCACGCCGAGGAACTCCCCGGGTGCCAGGTCCAGGTAGACGGAGTCGACGATGGACACCTCACCGATCCGCCAGGTCAGACCGCGGGTGGTGAGCATCTGCGCCTCAGCCCTTCATCGCCTGGACCGGCGGTGCGGTCTCGTCGGCGGTGAGCGCCTTCTGGGCGGTCGCGGTGAAGGTGTCGCCGCTGCCGGTCAGGCTCGCCTGGTACATCGGCTGGAGCAGCGCGTGGTCCTCGGCGCGGATGGTCATGCTGCCCTTCACGCTCTCGAAGCTCCAGCCCTCCAGCGCGGTGACCATCTTCTCGACGTCGTCGCCACCCTCGGCCACGGCGCGGACCACCATCTGGGCGGCGGCGAAGCCGTCCGGGTGGAACAGGTCGAGCGTGCCGCCGGGGACCTTCGCCTTGGCGGCCTTGGCCGCCTCGGTGTCGCTGGCGCCGTCGAAGTAGTGCGACAGGAAGGAGATCTTGCTGCCGGCGGCGCCGAAGGTGGGCCACGAGGCGCGGATGTCGAGGCCGGTGACGACCGTGGTCGAGGTCAGCACGCCCTGCTGGTCCAGCGTCTGCCACATCGCCGGGGCGGTGGTGCCGGCCCAGGCGACGAAGAGCAGGTCCGGCTTGGCGGACTTGATCTGGCTGGCGAACGGGGTGAACTCGGTCGCGCTGGCCGGCGCCCGGACGGCGCTGACGCTCGCGCCGGCTCCGCCGATGACGGCCTTGACCGCGGCCTCGTTGGCGTCGCCGAAGGCGCCGTCCTGGGCGAACACCACGACCTTCTTGCCGGCCGGGTCGCCGATGAACGACTTCGCGGTCACCACGTCCTGGTACGACTGGCGGCCGGAGCGGAACGTGTACTTGTTCGCGCCGGTCACCGCGTCGGTGGCGGCCGGGCCGGAGATGAACAGCACCTTGTTCTGCGCGGCGATCGGGGCCACCTGGAGCGCCACGCCCGAGGCCGTCGATCCGGCGATGATCTTGTTGCCCTTGCCGATCAGGTCCTTGGCCGCGGACACCGCCTTCGCCGGGTCGCCCGCGTCGTCGACCTCGGTGATCTCGATCGCCCGGTCACCGACCTTGTTGGTGCCGTTGGTGGCGAAGTCCAGGCCGGCCCTGAACCCCTCGATGTATTGCTTTCCGTAACTGGCCAGCGCTCCCGACTGGGAGTAGACCAGACCAACCTTCACCGGCGCGGCGCTGTCGCCGCCACCGTTGGCGGTGTCCTGGGGGCTGCCACAGGCCGTGGCGGCGATCGCCGCGGCCATCATCGTGGCGGCGGAGAGGAACACCCGCCGTGTCGTCCGGACCGTCATTGCGACTCCACGTGAGGACTCAGAGGGAGGAAACCTTATGTGTCGGCTCACGCTAGAAGTGACGTCACCCACGGGCCATGTGGTCGAAACACACAAGTAACAGGGTTGGGGTGGGCTCGGATTACAGGATCAGTGACCCCGTGCCGGCGGCCTGATGAGACGACAGGGGCTCCCTCCCTGACGATGTGTCGCCCACCCCCACGCTCGGGTCGGCCAGGCGGGACCGATCTCCGGGCCCCGCTCAGCGCGGGCGGCAGGGTCCGTCGTGGTCGGCGTCGCGGGCACACCGCCGGCCGCCGTCGAGCGGCTGGTCGCAGAAGACCCAGTGGCGTACGCCCTGTTTGTCCTCCACTGAGACGGTCGTCCCGGCCGCCTCGATGTTCTCGAAGAAGCTCAGCGCCCGGGTGATCGTCCGGGCGAACCGTTTCGCGGCAGCGACGTTCCGGACCCGCACCGGCAGATGCACCACGAAGCGGTCGGCGCTCACCGCCGCATCCCCGGCGTGAACCGCGCCTGCCAGCTGCGGAGCGCCCGCTTGATCCGCGCGTTCTCCTCGGCGACCAGCACCAGTTCCCGCCGGGCGGCGGCCAGCTCACCGGCGACCCGACTCAGGAAGGCGTGCACCTCCGCCGGATCGCATCCCCGTCGTACCGACCGGAACTGCCGGTCCCGAATCTGCCCCACGGTCAACGACCGGCACGACGCCGACCGATACCAGCCGCCGTTCGGCGAGCGACCGCCACTCGGTGACGGCCCGCCCCTCTGCGGCCAACCGCCACTCGATGGCGGCACGCCCTTTGGCGGAGGCCCACCACGCGGCACCAACCTGCCTGTCGGTGGAGGTCCACCGCCCGACGGTGCTGCGCCGTTCGGTGATCGAAAAATTGCCGTGGACCTTCCGCCGTTCGGGGTTCGTCGAGCTTTTCCTGGGCGAAGCAGGGCGAACACGTTGCGCACCTGAACCTCCTCAACGCCGGTTCACGCCGGCCGCATGGCTGGAGGCGGCCCGGCCGCCGGAAGGGGAACGCCGGCCGGGCCGCCGACCCCACGACCGCAGCCCATGTCGGCGGTACGGCCCCGGAGCCCACTTCGGGTCCACCTCCGAGGGTTTGCCGAACCAACCGGAGCCAGACGATGGAAACCTACACCAGTATCTGGAGTTAGTCGAGCCCTGAGTAACGGCGTGGCGCACAACCTGTTGCAGTTACTTGTGTAGGTGGGGCAGGATCGAAGATGCCGAACCAACCGGAGTCTTCACCATGCCTACAGCACCCGCGCCCTACAAGGTCATCGCCAACGACTTCACCGCAAAGATCAAGAGCGGCGAGTTGAAGCCCGGTGACAAGCTGCCGTCAACCAGCCAGATCGCCGACATGTACGACGTCAGCGTCAACACCGCGTACCGAGCGATGTCCCTTCTGCACGATCGCGATCTGATCGTCGGACAGCCTGGGCGCGGGACCTACGTCGCCGATCCGGCGGCCGAGTAGCACCAGTCGACGGTCAGGGAGCACCCGCAACGGGTCCACCCGGTCGACGTCACCCGAGTTGTCGGCCGCACAACGCCCGGCCCGGACCCGTCGTACACCGGTTGCGGCATGTCGGGGTATCCCTCCCGCTTGACGGCGCGAGTTGCGGCATCCTGCGCACGACGAACCCCGGAGGGCAGGTCTGCGGCAGCGCTCGCCTACTCGGACGACAACAGCCGCGCGAGCCGTTCCAAGCCGCCCTTGATCAGTTGCGCGTACGGATCATCGCCCAGCGCGCCGATTCCCGCCTGCGCATGGTGAAGATGCTCGCGGGCTAGTTCGAGATCTCCGAGCTTGCGGTAGCACTCACCGAGGTTGAGGTGCAACGACGGATACAGACTCGCCACCGACATCGGCACCCCGGCCCGCGCGACGTCCGCGTCGGTGAGCAGCTCGGCCGCAGCCAGCGCCCGTAGGTCCCAGAGCAGTTCCTGGTGGACGTCGTCCTGCACGTCGGCCATCGCGTGCGCGAGAACGCAGACGTGCAGAGGATCTCCCCGCTCCCCGCCGACCTCGTCCCACACCTGCGCGAACACGTCGCGGGCGGCCTCCCGCTGGCCTTGTTGATGGTGCAACTCGACCCCGTGGCCGATGCGAACCAACGTCGCATCCATGAACATCAGCGCCCCAACCCGACGGTCCTCCGCAGCCTGTCCACCCGCCCCGCCGACTCTACGCCCGCGACCCGCAATGGCAGCGCCCCGTATCACTCCGGACGCGGTGGTGGCGGCGGGAGACAGCAGTATCCCCGAAATTGCGGGGTCGCCAGCGCCCGAGGCAGCAGTATCCCCGAAGTTGCAGGCTAGAGCGGGTAGGGGCGGGGGCGGGGTAGGGGCGGCCCGCCGGCCGGAGTGGGCGGCGGGCCGATCGGTGCGGGTGGTGTGCCGGTCGGGGTCAGGGGCGGGGTAGGGCGGCGCGGGCCGCGACCGCGGTGTCGGGGTGGTCGGTGAAGACGCCGTCGAGGCCGAGGCGGTAGAACAGCTCGTACTCGGACTGGATGTCGCCACGGGCGTTCGGGTCGGTGCCGATCCGGAAGTCGGCCGGGAGGAACTGGTTCTCCGCCCGGAAGGTCCAGGCGTGCACGATCAGCTTCTCCCGGTGCGCGTCCCTGACCAGGGTGGTCGGGGCGAGCAGGCCACCGGCGGAGTTCCGCGGCACGATCAGGTCCTTGTGCACGCCGACGCCGTCCGCGTAGCGGGAGATCCAGCGCAGGCCGGCGGGGGTCGCCAGGTCACGGTACGTGCGGGTGTCCCCGGCCAGGGTGAAGTCGTAGGGCTGGCCGGCGGCGTTGAGCAGCTGGGCCAGCTCGACGTCGATCATGCGGTCCAGCCGCCGCAGGTTGGCCGTCTCGAAGGACTGGATGATCACCGGAGCGTGTCGCTTGGTCATCTTGTTCCGGCGCAACACCTCGACGAGCGGCTCCTCCAGCGGCAGGCCGATCGAGGCGAAGTACGTCGGGTGCTTGGTCTCCGGGTAGACACCGATCACCCGGCCGCGCGCCCTGCCCTCTACCCGGGCCAGGTCGATCACCTCCTGGAAGGTGGGCACCTGGAACTGGCCGTCGAACGCGGTGTTCGTCACCCGTACCTGGGGCAGTCGCTCCTTGGCCCGCAACGTCCGCAGTTCGGCGAGGGTGAAGTCCTCGGTGAACCAGCCGGTCACCGACGCCCCGTCGATGGTCTTCGTGGTCCGGCGGTCGGCGAACTCCGGCCGCGCCGCCACGTCGGTGGTGCCGCTGATCTCGTTCTCGTGCCGGGCGACAAGCACACCGTCGGCCGTCGCGACGAGATCCGGTTCGATGTAGTCGGCACCCATCCGGATCGCCAGCCGGTACGCCTCCAGGGTGTGCTCCGGCCGGTAGCCGCTGGCACCCCGGTGACCGATGACGATGGGTTGGTCACCGACGCGGGCCGGGTCCGGGCCGGCGGCCGGCTTCGCCGTGGCGACCATGGGCATGGCCACGGCGGCGGCGAGCAGGGTCACCGACACACCGAGGGCGGAAAGGGTACGTCGCAACGCGGTCTCCTTGACTCGTCGGGGGACCGCCTCAGCAGACCTGCCCGGGCTGACCGGCAGTTGGTCCGCGCCTGACCACGCGGTGAATCCGCCGTTGCGTCCGTTGAAGCAGAGCAGGGCGGAGCCGACGACACGGGGTTCGGGATGCCGGTTCCGGCCCGGAGCGTCGGACGGAATCGGAAGATTGTCTGGTGCGTCGGTTTCTTCGTCACCCGGTGCGGCTCGTGCCGCTGGTCTTCCTGGTGGCGATCCTGATCGGCACCGGCCTGCTGATGCTGCGCCCGATGACCATCGAGTACCAGCACGCCCCCTTCATGACCGCGCTGTTCACCGCCACGTCAGCCATCTCGGTCACCGGCCTGACCGTCACCGACACCCCGAACTACTGGTCCGGCTCCGGGCTGGTGCTCATCACCGTGCTCACCCAGCTGGGCGGGCTCGGCATCCTGACGGGTGCCGCCCTGGTGATCCTCACCGTGTCCCGGCGGCTGGGGCTGCACAACCGGCTGCTGTTGCAGGCCGAGACCGCGGAGTACGGGCTCGGCGACGTACGCCGGCTGCTGCTGCGCATCGCCGCCACAGTGTTCGCCTGCGAGCTGGCGATGACAGTCATCGTCACCGGGCGGCTCTGGCTGGCCTACGACCAACCGTTCTGGGATGCCCTCTGGTCCGCCGGGTTCCACTCCATCCAGGCGTTCAACAACTGCGGATTCTCGCTCTACCGCGACGGTCTGCTGGCCTTCTCCCGCGACCCGTGGGTCAGCCTGCCGCTGGCTCTCGGCGCGATCATCGGCGGTCTCGGGTTCCCGGCCATGTTCGAGGCCGTCCGGGAGTGGCGGCAGCCGGCCCGCTGGGCGGTCGCCACCAAGCTGACCATCTGGGGCAGCGCGGCGCTTGTCGCCTTCGGTGCGGTCGCGTTCCTGGCCGCCGAGTGGGCCAACCCGTGGACCGTCGGCCAGTACGACGTACCCGGCAAGGTGGTCGCCGCGTTCGCGCAGATCGCCCTGGCCCGCACGGGCGGTTTCGAGGTGGTGCCGACCGAGGTGCTGCGGGAGGAGAGCTACACCCTGCTGACCGGGCTGATGTTCATCGGTGGCGGCAGTGCCAGCACCGCCGGTGGAATCAAGGTCTCCACCTTCTTCCTGCTCGCCTTCGTCATCTGGGCGGAGGTCCGCGGCGAGCCGGACGTCACGGTCGGGCACCGCCGGATCGCCACCGCCAGCCAGCGGCAGGCCCTCACCGTCGCGCTGCTCAGCGTCGCGATCGTGGCCGCCGGGACCGCCGCGCTGATCGCGATGACCGACAAGCTCCCGTTCTACGCCGCGCTGTTCGAGGTCACGTCGGCGTTCAGCACCACCGGACTCTCGGTGGGTGTCCTGTCATCCCTGTCGGACGGCGGCCAGTTGCTGCTGACCGTGCTGATGTACGTCGGCCGGGTCGGGCCGCTCACCTTCGGTTCGGCGATCGCGCTGAACACCCGACGCCGGCTCTACCGCTACCCGGAGGAGCAACCAATTGTCGGATAGAACATCGGACTCGGGCGGCGTCGCCGTGATCGGCCTCGGCCGGTTCGGCAGCCATCTGGCCGAGTCGCTCGCCGCTCTCGGCCGCGAGGTGCTGGCCATCGACCGGAACGCCCAGCAGGTGCAGAAGTGGTCGTCGATGCTCGATCAGGTGGCCCAGGCCGACGCCACCGACGAGGCCGCCCTACGCCAACTCGGCCTGACCGACGTGCCCCGGGTGATGGTGGCCATCGGCGCCTCCGTCGAGGCCAGCGTGCTCACCGTGCTCGCCCTGGTGGAGCTGGGCATACCGCAGATCTGGGCCCGGGCGACCTCGGGCCAGCACGCGAAGATCCTCTCCTCGGTCGGGGCGCACCGCGTGATCTTTCCCGAGGCGGAGACCGGCGAGCGGCTCGCCCATCTGATCATCAGCCGGACGCTCGACTTCGTGGAGTTCGACGAGGCCTTCGCGGTGGCGCGGGTCCGCGTTCCGCGGTCGCTCACCGGTCGCCCGACCAGCGAGAGTCACCTGCTGAAACGCTACGGCGTACGGGTGATCGGCGCAAAGCGGGCCGGCGAGCAGCGGTACCGGTACGTCTCGGACGAGATGCAACTCGTCGATGACACGATCCTCATCGTCGAGGGGACCATCGAGCAGATCCAGCGTTTCGCCACGCTGTCCTGACCGGTCAGCTCACCGGCCGGGGCCCTTGCCGGGCTTGGCCGGCTGCGGCTTCCCCCCGCCCTTGCCCTTCGCCTTGCCGTCGTCCGGCTTGGCCTTCTCGGCCTTCGGCTTCTTCGCCTTGGGTTTGGTGTCGCCGGAGCCGGCCTTGCCGGCTGACGCCTTCACCGTCTTGGCCGGAGCCGACTTGGTGGGTGCCGGCTTGGTGGTGGGTGCGGTGCCCGCCACTCCGGAGACCTGGACCCCGCAGACCGCCGTGCCGACCCGGAACTCCACCGGCAACGGGTTCGTCCCGGTGTATCGCCCGGTCAGGTTCAGCTTCTCGGTGGCGCCCGGTGCCAGGGCGGGCCGTTGCGGGACCGCCTGCACCGCCACCGACCGGCCCTGCTGCCGGACCGGCGCCGGGGTCGCGGTGGTCACCTGCTGCTCGCCGGGGAACGCGAAGCTCATGGTCCAGTCGCGCAGCTCACGGTCTCCCGTGTTGGTCAGGCTCAGCTCCGCGGTGAAGTCCTTGCCGGAATCCTTGCGCAGCGCGTACGTGACCTGGCAGGGGATCTCCTGTTCGCCACCGATGCGCGCCTGGGTCGGTTGATCGATGCCGCCGCTGGCGGGGCTGTGTGACGTGACGCCCCAGACCGCCGCCGTGACGGCCATCAGCCCGGCGGCGGCCGTCACCGCCTCGATCCGGCGCCGACGGCTCAGCCGACGCCGGGTACGCGGACCGGCCAGGGGCAGCGCGTCGGTCGCCGCGGACCAGGGCAGGATCGTGGTACCGGCGTCGGCCAGCGACGACGGGTCGGCGCTGTCGGCGCCCACCGGCACCGTCGGCACCTTGCCGGCCGCTTCGGCGAGCACCCGGGCCAGCTCGGCGGTGGCCGGCCGGTCCGCCGGTCGCTTCGCCAGGCAACGGTGGACCAGGGCGGCGACGCTGGCGGGCAGGTCCGGCACGTCGGGCATCGGCTCCGGCTCGCGGTACATGTGGGCGCGCAGCATCTGGGTGGTGGTGTCGGCCTGCCAGGGCAGCCGACCGGTGAGCATCCGGTACAGCAGCAGGCCGACCGCGTACACGTCGGTGGCCGGGCTGACCTGGCCGTTGTCGAGCCGTTCCGGAGCGAGATACGCCGGGGTGCCGAGCAGGGTGCCGTCGGGCCCCTTCTCGCTCTCACCGACGAGTGCCGAGATGCCGAAGTCGACCACCTTCACGCCGGTCGCGGTGAGCATCACGTTGCCGGGTGTGACGTCGCGGTGCACCACACCGCGGGCGTGCGCGGTGGCCAGTGCGGAGGCGACCTCGGCCGCCACCGTCACCGCCTCCCGCCACGGCAGGCGTCCGTCGCGGGCCAGCCGCGCGGTCAGCGGACCGCCGTCGATCAACTCCATCACCACGTACGGCACGGTCAACCCGACCTGCACGGACTCGCCGTAGTCGTACACGTTCGTGATGTTGGGGTGGCAGAGCCGGGCGGCGGCCTGGGCCTCGATCCGGATCCGGTGCCGGAACGCCCGGTCGCTGGCCAGCCGGGACGCGAGCACCTTGACCGCCACCTGCCGACCGAGCACCTCGTCGTAGCCGCGCCAGACCACCGACATGCCGCCCGCGCCGAGCTGCTCGATGAGCCGGTACCGCTCACCGAGCAGTTGCGCTCCCCTGCTCACCGCATCACCCATGGTCGGCGTTGTTGCCCGACGTGAGGCCGCCTACACCTTTCTGGTCTGATTCGGTCACGGATGTCACCCGATCAGGCGGTGGCGAGCAGTTGGTCCACCGGAGCGTAGTCGTCGGTGAGCACCAGCGCGTCCCCGACGAAGTCCGTCAGGTCACCGCCGCTGAGCAGGCTGGTCGGTTCGTTGGCGTCGTCGAGCCGGGCCCGTAGCGCGGCCAGCGGCAGCGGCGTGTCGGAGGCGACGATCAGGAAGTTGGCACCCCGCTCACCGGCCAGCGCCTCGGGCGGCGCGACCAGGGCGACGTGCGCGAACTCGGCGGCGACGGTGGCCACCTCGCTGCGGATGAAGCGCAGCGGCGGGTAGTCGATGACGTTCTGCACGTAGACGCCACCTGGGCGGGTCACCCGGCGGATCTCGGCGGCCATCTCCCGGGTGGCCAGGTGCCAGGGCACCACCAGGTGTCCGAAGGCGTCGCCCACCACGAAGTCGCGGCTGTCGGTCGCCTCGTCGGCCACCAGCATCCGGGCGTCACCCACCACCGCCCGCAGGTCCGGTCCCTGGCGTACGCCGAGCCGCCGCTCCCCCAGCTCGACGAGCCCGCCGTCGATCTCGAACACCAGGTTGTCGGTGCCGGGGCGGGTGGCGGTCAGGTATCGCGGCACGGTGAACCCGCCGCCGCCCAGGTGCAGCGCGTCGAGCCGCTGGCCCGACGGGGCGAGCACGTCGGCCACCGCCCCGATCCAGCGGGTGTACGCGTACTCCAGGTGGGTCGGGTCGGCGAGGTCCACGTACGAGTGCTGAGCCGAGTTGAGCAGCAGCGTCCGCCCGCTGGACCGACCCGGGTCGGCCTGTACCCGGGCGCAGTGGTAGGCCGTCTCGACATCGCAGGGGTTCGGGGCGACCATGGTCAGCCCGGCTCCGGCCAGGCCGAGCACCGCCAGAGCGGCCTTGACCCGGGCCGGTCCGGGCAGGGCGTCCCGGTCCTGTCGGTGCAGGTACACCCCGAGCGCGACGCCGGTGATGCCGAGGGACGCGGCCAACCCGAACAGGATCACCGTGCTGGGCAGAGCGGCCACCAGCACGAAGCCGGTGACCAGGGTGGCCGTGACGGCACCGAGCGTGCCGATGCCGGAGAGCCGCCCGACGACCTGGCCGGTGCGGCGCAGGTCGGCGAGCTGGAGCTTGATCACCAGTGGGCTGACCGCCGAGAGCAGCATCGCGGGTGCGAAAACGGCGACCGCGACCAGCAGCAGCACGGCGCTGGCCGCACCGCCGCGCAGCACCTCACCGGCGTAGCGCACCGCCGGCAGGGTGATCGCGGTGGCGATGCCGGAGAGCACCAGCGCCGGGGCCAGCAGCGTACGCGGGTTGCGCCGGTCGGCCAGCCAGCCGCCCGCCCACGCCCCGTACGCGATCGCCGCCAGCGCGATGCCGATGACCGAGCTGGTCACCTGGAGGGTGACCCCCACGTACGGCCCGACCAGGCGCAACGCGGCGGTCTCCAGCACCAGGACGGCACCGCTGGAGTAGAAGACCAGGAACGCGGCGAGCCTGTTGGGCAGGGCCCGGGGCACCTGCGCCGAGGAGGGCGCGGACGGGGCCGCCACGTCAGGCGTTGGAGAGTTCATCGTGGCGATGGTACGCAGCGGCCCCGGGCCGGCGGGTCAGTACATCGAGAGATGAACGTGGTTCGTGTGGTCGGCGGCGGGGCTGCCGCTACCGCTGTACGCCCGCCAGCCGGTGCCCGGGTGCCAGATCTGGCGGTACCAGATCACGTAGAGCACGCCGAGCCGGTCGGCGTTGCGGACGTGCCAGGCGGCCAGGCTGTCACCGTACGACTTGTCGCCACCGGTCGCCGTGCGGTCCTCGAAGCCGTTCGTGGCGGCGGAGAAGTCGCAGGCCCGCCCCTTGGGGTGCTCGCCGGAGCCGCCGCTGCGGTAGCAGGAGACGTGCCTCTTGTACCCGGCGGCCTGGGTCTGCTTCAGCGCGTGCAGCGTGCGGGGCGTGATGCAGCCCGAGGTGGTCGGGTCGTTCACCGAGCACGACTCGCCGGGCCAGGAGCCGTCGGAGTTGCGCGGCGCCGGCTTCGCCGAGGTGGAACTGCCACCGCTGAACCCGCCACCGCTACCCGAGCTGACCGCCGCCAGGGCCGCCTCGGCCTCCTTCTTCTTCTTCGCCATCACGGCCAACTGCTTGGTCTGTTCGCGCACCTCGGCATTGATCGCCAACTTGGCCTGCCGGGCCTGCTCCCGGGCCTCGGTCAGCTCCCGGATCCGGCGACCGTCCCGTTGGGCCATCATGTCGAGATTGGCGGCCCGCTGCACGAACGCCTCCGGCGTCGCGCTGTCCAGCAGGACGGCCGCCGGGCTGAGCCGGCCGACCCGGTAGGACTGGGCGGCCACCTCACCGACCATGACGGTCAGCTCGTCCAGCCGGTCCTCCATCGCGGACAGCTCCTTGGCCATCTGCTTCTGCCGCTTCTTGGAACCGTCCAGCTTGCGCTTGGCGTCGATGTGCGCCTTCGCGGTGGCCTCCAGGGCATCCCGCAGCTTCTTGCTGCCACCCTCGTTCGGCTCGGCGTACGCCGGCACGGCACCCACGCCGAGCAGCAGCGCCACGGCGGCGAGCAGGACGATCAGCGGCCGGTGGGCGTGCCGCCGGACGGGCATGGACCTGCGCACGAAAGCATCCTTTCGTCGGCCGCCGGCCCCCATGGTCAGCACTGCGCGGCGGCGACCCCCGCCGGCGCCGGTCGGCGGCCTGCTGGCGGAAGGCCGCCGGTCAGGATACCGGAACCAGCCCCGTCAACCACCCCAGCAACCCCCCACCCCCACCACTCCTCACCCCACCGCAACCACCCCCTCACCCTCCGCACCCACCCCCTGCGTTGATCATGAGGTTGGCGGCAAGTTTGATCTCTGATACTGCCGCCAACCTCATGATCGACGCGAAGAAGGGGGGTCAGGTGGGGAGGAGGGCGGTGTGGACTTCGGTCCAGACCTCGGCGTTCACGGCCACCAGCAGGCCGTGTTCGGTGTCGGCGGGGTGGTAGTCGGTGCCGTCGAGACGGCGGGCCACGCCGCCCGCGGCCCGCACCAGCAGGGTGCCCGGGCCGTGGTCCCAGGGCAGTGTCCGCCAGAACAGCACGAACTGCTGCTGGCCGGTGAGCACGTCGAGATACTCGCGGCCGGCGCAGTGCTGCCCCGGCAGCAGCTCGCCGAGGCGCGCACCACCCGCCTCCACCGTGCGCCGGGACGGCCCCGGCAGGAACTTCGTCATTGCCGCGCCGCGCAGCTCACCCACCGGTGGCGCCCCGTCGGGCAGGTGCAACGGCTGGCCGTCCAGGTACGTGCCCTCGCCGGTGCGGGCGGTCGCCAGCGCGTCGGCGAGCGGGTCGAACACCCACGCGGCCACCGGCTCACCGTCGGTGAGCAGGGAGACCATCAACGCGAACGGGCGGCGGCCCGCCGCGAAGTTCGCGGTGCCGTCGACCGGGTCGACGAGCCACACGTCTCCCGAGGCGCGCAGGTGACGCAGCAGGTCGGGATCGTCGGCCACCGCCTCCTCGCCCACCACCACCGAACCGGGGCGCAACCGGAGCAACCCGGCGCTGATCATCTCCTCGGCCCGCCGGTCGGCGACCGTGACCAGCTCACCGGGGGCCTTCTCACTCACGTCGGCGACGTCGAGATGGCGGAACAGGGGCAGCACCACGCGGTCGGCGGTCTCCCGCAACAGCCCGGCGACGTCGTCGAGCAGGGTGTCAGCCACGCGGCGGCAGCTTCACCACGCTGACGAAGAACTCGTCGATCTGCCGGACCACCGAGATGAACTGCTCGAAGTCGACCGGCTTCGTCACGTACGCGTTCGCGTGCAGCTGGTAGCTGCGCAGGATGTCCTCGTCGGCCTGGGAGGTGGTCAACACCACCACCGGGATCCGGCGGAGCTGCTCGTCCCTCTTGATCTCCTCCAGCACCTCCCGGCCGTCCCGTCGGGGCAGGTTCAGGTCGAGCAGGATCAGATCCGGCAGCTCCACGTCCGCGTACTGGCCCTCGCGGCGCAGGTAGGCCAGCGCCTCGGCACCGTCGGAGACGACGTTGAGCCGGTTGCGCAGCTTGTGCTCCTCGAACGCTTCCTGGGTCATCAACACGTCGCCCGGGTCGTCCTCGACCAGAAGCACCTCGATCGGGCTGTTGCCGTCCGCCGGCGCGGTCATCCCACCGCCTCCTTCATGCCACCTGTCCCACCGCCGGCCTGAGCCAGGCCGGCGACGGCCGAGGGGCGCTCCGATCCGCCGCCGGCCTCGGCGCCGACGGTACCGTCACCCGCCACGACCTCGTCATCGGCCCGGCCCGCCGCCACGTCCGTTCCGACCTCCGCCGGATCGGGCCCGTCCGCCGCCGACCCGTCCGCGCCGGTGGCGCTCTTCGCCGCCTCGACGTCGGCGGGCAGCGCGGGCAGCGCGGGCAGGGTGAAACGGATCGCCGTCCCCTCGGGCACGTCGGTGTCCACCCAGACCCGACCACCGTGGTACTCCACGATCTTCTTGACGATCGCCAACCCGATCCCGGTGCCCGGGTAGGCGTCCTTGGCGTGCAGCCGCTGGAAGATGACGAAGATCTTGTCGGCGAACTCCGGCTCGATCCCGATGCCGTTGTCCTGGCAGGTGATCTCCCAATCCTCGCCGATCAGCCGGGCCGAGACGTGCACCTTCGGCGGAACATCCGCCCGACGGAACTTCACCGAGTTGCTGACCAGGTTGACCAGCAGGTTGGTCAACAGCGGCTCCTCACCGCGGATCACCGGCAGCTCGCCCCAGGTCAGCTCGGCGTCGGCGTACTGCCGGGCCGGCTCGGTCTGTGCCGCCACCTCCGCCATCAGGCGGTTCAGGTCGACTTCGGTGAAGCCGGTGGTGAGCCGGCCGATCCGGGAGAACGCCAGCAGGTCGTTGATCAACCGCTGCATCCGCTGCGCGCCGTCCACCGCGAAGGCGATGTACTGGTCGGCCCGCTCGTCGAGCCGCCCGGCGTAGCGCCGTTGGAGCAGCTGGCAGAAGCTCGCCACCTTGCGCAGCGGCTCCTGCAGGTCGTGCGAGGCGACGTAGGCGAACTGTTCCAGGTCACGGTTGGACCGGGTCAGCTCCTCGGCCTGCTTCTGCAACTGGGTGTTGACCCACTCGATCCGCTCCCGTGCCTCCCGCACCTCGGCCAGGTCCGCGGCGATCTTCTGCCGCATGGCGTCCACGTCCGCGCCGAGACGCCGGAACTCCGGCGGACCGGTGCCGGTGATGCCGTGGCCGTAGTCGCCGACCGCGACCTCCCGGACCTGCCCGGCCAGGCTGGTCAGCGGCCGGATCACCATCCGCTCCAGCGAGGTGAGCAGCACCACGCCCGCGACGAGCACCACGAGTGCCGCGATGACCAGCAGCAGTACCAGCAGGTTGCTGGTACGGCGTACGTCGGCGGCGGCGGCGTCGCGGACCTCGAGGATGCCGTTCTGCAGCACGTCGACGGCGATCCGGATCTGGTCGAACTGCTGCCGCGACCGATCGGTGAGCAGCTGCTGGCCGGCGGCGGCGCCACCGGTCTCGATGGCGGCGATGACCGGCAGGGCGACCGCCTGGCGCCACTGCTCCGCCCGCTGCCGCACCGTGCCGAACTCGTCGTGCAGCTCCGGGTAGCCGGCCAGCAGCCGGTCCATCAAGGTGGCCAGCTCCTGCTCGCGCTGCCGGCCGGTGTCGAACGGAACCAGGTCCTCCCGGTCGCCGGTCAACGCGTACCCCCGGATCGCGGTCTCCTGGTCGACCAGGACCGCGAGCAGCTCCTGGGACTGGGCCCGCAGCGGACCGGTCTGGTTGAGCACCGCGTCGATGTGCGCCCGGTTACGGGTGGCGACCACCGCCTCCGCGGCGGCCACCCCGATCAACAGCAGCCCGACGACCACGACGAGCACGGCCAGTCGGCCGCGCAGACTCCAGCCGGCACCCGTGGTGGTCACCGGCCACCACCCCGCGTGACAAGCAGCATCGCCACGTCGTCGGCGAACGGACCGTCGTTGAGCTGCTCCGCCCGACCGACCAGCCAGGCCGGCAGGTCGGACAGCGGAACCGCCCGGCTGGCCGGCTCGGCCAGCAGGCGGGTCAGGCCGGGCACGTCGAGGCGTTCGTCGCCCGCGCCGACCCGACCCTCGATCAGACCATCGGTGTACATCAGCAGAGACCAGTCCTCGGTGTCGAACTTCAGGTCGAAGGCGACCGGCCGGCGCGGCCGTACGCCGAGCAGCAGACCACCCGGTGCCGGCACCGGAGTCACCCGGCCCTCGGCGAGCAGCACCGGCGGCGGATGGCCGGCCAGCCGCACCGTCGCCCGGCCGGCGTTGAGGTCGAGCCGGGCCGTCGCCACGGTCGCGAAGATCTCCTGAAGCCGGCGCTCACTCATCAGCACCTGTTCCAGCGCGGGAAGCACCTCGTCGTCCGGCACCCCGGCGAGGATCAACGCCCGCCAGGCCACCCGCAGTTCGACGCCGAGTGCCGCCTCGTCCACGCCGTGGCCACAGACGTCACCAATGATCAGATCGACCCGGTCCGGACGGGTCTGCACCACGTCGTAGAAGTCGCCGCCGATCAGGGCGGCGTGCCTTCCGGGCCGGTAGAAGGTGTGCACCGCGATCTGGTCGGTCGACATCAGCGGCTGGGGCAGCAGGCCGCGCTCCAACCGGGCCGACTCGGCCTGGCGCAGCTCCACCTCACGTAGCCGGCGGGCGTTCTCGTCGGCCCGCTTGCGCTCCACCGCGTAGCGCAGCGCCCGGGTCAGCAGGATCCCGTCCACCTGGCCCTTGACCAGGTAGTCCTGCGCCCCCTCGGCAACCGCGACGATGCCCAGGTGCTCGTCGGTGCGACCGGTGAGCACACAGACGGCCGCGCTGCCGGACATCTCCAGCACCTGTCGCAGCCCGTCCAACCCCTGCGCGTCGGGCAGACCCAGGTCCAGCAGGACGCAGTCGACTCCCGCGATCCGCCGACGGGCCTCGCTCAGGCTGGTCGCCACCAGCAGGTCGATGCCGGAGTTCGTCTCGGCCAGCAGCTCGCCGACCAGGAAGGCGTCCCCCTCGTCGTCCTCGACCAGCAGCACCCGCAGCCGCTCCCCGGGGGGCAGGTTCGGGTTGCCACCCAGCCCGCCCTGCGGGTACGGCCACGACACCACGGAGGGACCGGTCATCCCGGGCCCCCGGGTCGGCCGGGTCACCGCCGCGACTGGCGGAAGATCGCTGGTGATGTCGGGCTCCTTCCGAGCGCCCTGCTGATCCTGTATTAGACAACGTTCGCACACAACATGACGGAGCACCCTCGGGTGGCATGGAGGATGATGGTCCACCCCAGCACCACCCCCTTGCGAGGAGCCACCTGTGGGCGCACCCCCCAGCCCCGTCACCGACCGTGCCTTCACCCGGCCACGTCGACGTCGTCTCGCCGCGCTCGCGGCACTCGTCGCGCTCGTCGCCGTCGGCGCGAGCGCCCTGCTCGACCTGCGTCCTCCGGCACCCCGCCCGGCCGACGCGCCGGCCGGCGAGTTCAGCGCGGCGCGCGCGTACCCGCACGTGACGCGGGTCGCCGGGCGGCCCCACGTCGCGGGCAGCCCGGCCAACGACGAGGTCCGCGCCCACCTGGAAGGCGTACTGCGTGGCCTCGGGTTCCAGACGCAGGTGCAGGACACGGTCGCCGAGGAGGCCGGGCAGCTCAGCGGCGCGGCGGGCGGCGCCACCCTGGCCCGGGTCCGCAACGTGGTGGCCCGGCTGCCCGGCGCCGACCCCACCGGCACCGTGTTCCTGGTCGCGCACTACGACGCGGTGCAGACCGGGCCGGGCGGCAACGACGACGCCGCCGGGGTCGCGACCATCCTGGAGGTGGCCCGCGCGCTTACCGACGGCCCGGCGCCCCGCAACGACATCGTCCTCGTCCTCACCGACGCCGAGGAGGCGTGCCTCTGCGGAGCCTCGGCGTTCGCCTCCGAGCATCCGCTGGCCGCCGGCCAGGGGGTGGTGCTCAACCTGGAGGCACGGGGCCGCACCGGTCCGGTGATCATGTTCGAGACGTCGCCGGAGAACGCCCGTCTGGTCGAGGTCTTCGGCGAGGCGGCACCGCACCCGGTGGGCACCTCGTTCGCGGTGGAGGTGTACCGCGCGCTGCCCAACGACACCGACTTCACCGCCTTCCTCGACGAGGGGTTCCTCGGGCTGAACTCGGCGTACCTCGACGGGGGTGCGATCTACCACACGCCGCTTGACACCCCGGCGGCGATGGACCGGGCCAGCCTTCAGCACCACGGCGACAACACCCTCGGCCTCGCCCGGGAGTTCGGCCGGATCGACCTCGCCGACCTGCGCGCGGGTCACGACGCCACCTACTTTCCCGTCCCCGGCGGCCTCGCCCGCTACCCCGGCTGGCTGGTGCTGCCGTTGGCGCTGCTGGCGCTGGCCGGCGTGGTCACGCTCGGCTGGCTCGCCCGACGCCGGAACCGGGTCACCACCGGTCGGCTGGCCGCCGGCTTCGGGCTGGCCCTGGTGCCGATCGTGGTGGCACCGGTGGGTGCCCAGCTCCTCTGGGCGGCGATCGCCGCCCTCCGACCGGGCTACGCCGAACTGCTCGACCCGTACCGGCCGACCTGGTACCGGCTGGCCGTGCTGTCGCTGGCCGCCGCCGTCGTGTTCGCCTGGTACGCGCTGAGCCGGCGTCGGGTCGGTCCGGCCGCGCTGGCCGTCGGCGGGCTCGGCTGGCTGGCGCTGTTCGGCGTGCTGCTGGCGTTCCTGGCCCCCGGTGGGGCGTACCTGGCGACCCTGCCCGCCCTGGCCGGGGCGATCGGCGGGCTGGTGGCGCTGGCCAGCCGGATCGACGGACCGGTACCGGTGATCGCGGTGACCGTCGCCGCGGCGGTCGCGGTGATCCTGCTGCTCCCCACCGTGGTGCTGCTCTTCCCGGCGCTCGGCATGGCGATGGGCGGCGTCGCGGCGCTCTTCGCGGTGCTGCTCGGTCTCGCCGCGCTGCCCGTGATCGATCTGCTGCACCCGCAGGCCGGCGGCCAGCGGGGCATGGCGGCGCTGCGGGCCCGTCGGCTCGGTGCCCTGCCGGCCGGGGCAGCCGCGCTGGCCACCGTGGTCCTCGCCGGGGTCGGCTTCGCCGTCGACCGGTTCGACGCCGCGCATCCCGCGCCCACCCACCTGATGTACGCGCTGGACGCCGGCACCGGCCAGGCCCGCTGGCTCAGTCACGAGACCGAGCCGCAGCCCTGGACCGACGAATACGTGGACGGCCCGGTCCAGGTCGCCGACGAGTTCCCCGGAATCGGCGGCGACGAGTTGCTCGGCGGCCCGGCACAGCCGGCGGACCTGCCCGCGCCCCGGCTGGACGTGCTGACCGACACCACCGCGAACGGCGAACGCACCCTGACCCTGCGGCTCACCCCGCAGCGCCAGGTACGCCTGACCACCCTGCACGTCGACACGAACACCGCCGAGGTCCGGCGCGTCGTCGTCGCGGGCCGGTCGGTCCCGGTGGAGAGCCGCGAGGGCCGCTGGGGGTTCGGGGTGGTCTTCCACGCCCCGCCGCCCGAGGGGATCGAGGTCACGCTGACCGTCACACCAACGGCGGACAAGATCGCGCTGCGCGCGATGGACGCCAGTGACGGCCTCGACGCGCTACCCGGCTTCCGGCCCCGCCCACCGGACGTCGGCGTCGCCGGCTCACACAGCTCCGAGATGCTCGCCGTGGCCCGCACCTACCCGCTGTAGGGCGGCTACTTCCAGCGGAAGTGGACGAAGAGGCGGCCGAAGTTCTTGGAGTCCTTCTCGACCCGGTGGTAGAGCTGCTTGACGTCCTTCTGGTCGAGGAAGCGCAGCACGCGCTTCTTGAGCTGGCCGGAGCCCTTGCCCGGGATGATCTCGACGAGGGTGGCCTTCTTGGCCACCGCCTCGTCCATGATCCCGCGCAGTGCCCGGTCGATGTCGTGGCCCTTGTTGAAGATGTCGTGCAGGTCCAGCTTCAGCTTCATGCCACGTCCACCGCCCGGTCGGCTCTCATGCGGCCATCGTAGGCACGCCGGGCGCCGCCCAGGCCACGCCGGCTGCCGGGCCGCGCAGACGTCGGGAGGGCAGCCCGTCCGGGCTGCCCTCCCGACGCTTCTCTCCTAGCTCAGCGGCCGCCGCCGACCCGGGTCTCCACCCGGCGCAGGGCCGCGGCGTAGTCGTCGTTCGACGAGTGCATGGCCGCCGCGATGCGCAGGTGACGCAGCGCGTCGGTGTAACGGTTGAGCCGTTCCAGCGTCCGGCCCAGCACGTGGTGGGCGTAGTGGTCGCTGGGGTTGCGGTCGACCAGCTCCCGCAGCTGCTCCTCGGCCCGGCTGAGCTGGGCCGACTGGAAGTAGGCCCGGGCCAGCAGCTGTCGGACGGAGGCGTTGTCCGGCTCCGCCTCGATGATCGGTTCGAGCAGCCGGGCCGCGCCGCCGGGGTCGCCCGCCTCGAAGAACAGGGTCGCCCGCCGGTACTCGGCCAGCAGATCCATGCCGCCACCCCCTCCGTGTCGCACCACTGTCCCGACGCTGGCACAACACCGGCCGTACCGCGACTGTTCCCGGTCGCTTTTCCCGTCCTACACGGTGGCGAGGTCCCAGGCGCGGACGCCACCGACGATGCCGGCGCTGTTGGGCACCACCACCACGTCGTCACCCATCCGGGTGAGCTGCTCGGGACGGATCCGGCGCGAGTTCCCGCCGCCCAGGTAGAGCCGGTCCCAGCGGAACACCGGACGCAGCCCCTCCACCACCTGGCGGATCCGCCGGGACCAGAACGCGTCGCCCAGCCGGCGGCGTTCGGGCTCACCGACGTACGTGTCGTAGGTGGTGCCCCAGCGCACCGGAGCGTGGGACAGTTCGAGGTGCGGGGCGAGCACCCCACCGTCGAAGAGGGCGCTGCCCAGCCCGGTGCCGAGGGTCAGCACCAGTTCGCAGCCGGTGCCGGCGACCACCCCGGCACCGTGCACCTCGGCGTCGTTGAGCACCAGCGCCGGCAGGCCGAACGCGGTCGAGAGCGCGCTGCGGGCGTCGAACCCGGACCACTCGGCGAGCAGCGCCGGGTCGACCCGGCTGCGGGGGCCCGAACGGGTCACGTAGTGCGGGGTGGCCACCACCACGCCGTGCCGGATCATGCCCGGCATCCCCACCGTCACCCGACCGGCCGCCGGCAACCGACCGCCGAGTTCCACGAGCGTCCGGACGAACAGGTCCGGCGGCAGCGGGTACGGCGTCGGCACGCGCATCGGCTGGGCCCGCATGGTGCCCGCGCCGTCGAGGACCGACGCCTTGATCCCGCCGCCGCCGCAGTCGATCGCCAGAGTGGTCAACACGCACGTGAGTCTGCCTCGTCCCGGGGGTCGGCCGCGCGGCGACGGGTAGGCTCGGCTGCTTGTGAGCGCCACGCTGATCGCCAAGGACCTCGCCGCCGGACACGGGGAACGAACCCTCTTCACCGGTCTGGATCTCGTGGTCGCCCCCGGTGACGTGGTCGGCCTGGTCGGGGCCAACGGAGCCGGCAAGTCGACGCTGCTGCGTACGCTCGCCGGTCTGTTGCCGGTCGAGGCCGGCGGTGTCGCGGTGAGCCCGCCCGGCGCGAGCGTCGGGCACCTGCCCCAGGAGCCGGAGCGCCGGCCCGGGGAGACGGTGCGTGCCTTCCTGGCCCGCCGCACCGGCGTGACCGGGGCGCAGTCCGCTCTCGACGCGGCGACGGAGGCGCTGACCGCCGGCCGGCCGGGCGCGGACGACGCGTACGCCGCCGCGTTGGAGGGCTGGCTCGGGCTCGGCGGGGCCGATCTGGACGAGCGGGCCGAGGAGGTGGCCGCCGAACTGGGCCTCGCCGTCGATCTCGACCAGCAGATGACCAGCCTCTCCGGTGGCCAGGCCGCCCGCGCCGGGCTGGCGTCGCTGCTGCTCAGCCGGTACGACGTGTTCCTGCTCGACGAGCCGACGAACGATCTCGACCTGGCCGGGCTGGACCGACTGGAGAACTTCGTCACCGGCCTGCGCGCCGGCACGGTGCTGGTCAGCCACGACCGGGAGTTCCTGGCCCGCACGGTCACCTCGGTGCTGGAGCTGGACCTGCACCAGCAGCAGGTGAACCACTTCGGGGGCGGATACACGGCGTACCTGGAGGAGCGGGAGGTGGCCCGCCGCCAGGCGCGCGCGGACTACGAGGAGTACGCCGACACCCGGTCCGCGCTCCAGGCTCGGGCGCGTACCCAGCGGGCCTGGATGGAGAAGGGGGTCCGCAACGCCCGGCGCAAGGCCACCGACAACGACAAGATCGGCCGGAAGTTCCGGTCCGAGGCGTCCGAGAAGCAGGCGGCGAAGGCCCGGCAGACCGAGCGGCTGATCGAACGTCTGGAGGTGGTGGAGGAGCCACGCAAGGAGTGGGAGCTGCGGATGGAGATCGCCGCCGCGCCCCGCGCCGGCGCCGTCGTGGCCACGCTCCGCGACGCCGTGGTACGCCGGGGAGATTTCACCCTCGGCCCGGTGAACCTCCAGATCGACTGGGCGGACCGGGTGGCGGTGACCGGGGCGAACGGTTCCGGCAAGTCGACCCTGCTGGCCGCCCTGCTCGGCCGGTTGCCGCTGGACGCCGGCCAGGCCGCGCTCGGGCCGGGCGTGGTGGTCGGCGAGGTGGACCAGGCCCGTGGGCTGTTCCTCGGTGACGCGCCGCTGCTGGAGGCGTTCCGGGCCGCGGTGCCGGACCTGTCGCCGGCGGACGCGCGGACGCTGCTGGCCAAGTTCGGCCTGCGCGCGCAGCACGTGCTGCGCCCGGCCGCGACGCTCTCCCCCGGCGAACGGACCCGGGCCGCGTTGGCCCTGTTGCAGGGGCGCGGCGTCAACCTGCTGGTGCTGGACGAGCCGACCAACCACCTCGATCTGCCGGCCATCGAGCAGTTGGAGTCCGCCCTGGCCAGCTTCCCGGGCACGCTGCTGCTGGTGACCCACGACCGGCGGATGCTGGAGGCGGTACGCCTGGACCGGCGGCTGCGGGTGGACGCCGGGCGGATCACCGAGTTCTGATCCGGCGAAATCCGGACGGCGGGGCGACAATGACTCCATGCTCAGGTGGGAGTACGCCCTGTTGGTGCGGCGCCGCCAGGCCGCCACCAACGACCTCGGGTTCGAGGTGATCTTTTCCTGGTACGGCCCGGACGGTTCCATGATCGACGTCACGCCGTACGGCGACACCGCGCTGGCCCATCTCAACCGGGCCGGCGACCAGGGCTGGGAGTTGGTCGCGATGAGCGAGGACCCGTCCCTGCCGGGCAACAACGAGTTGCACCGCTATCACCTGAAGCGACCCCGGACGGCGGCCGCGCCGCGGCAGCGGATGCGTTCGGGACGTCCCCGGCGGCCCATCCCGCGCTGACCCGGCGCGAGTTTTCCCCACAACCAACGCATACCGGGCGACTATCCGGGTAACGGGCCGGCCGGAGGTGGCCCGGCATGGTCGCGTTGGCACATTCTCCGTCCTCCGCCGAGCGACTGCGGGCGGTGGACGGGTTCCTCACCGAGGCATGGACGGACCAGGTCCGTCACGACGAGCGGCTGCGCCCGCTCGGTGTCGAGGTCCGCTTCGACCGGGGCGTCGCCCACCTGACCGGCGAGGTCGACGAGCAGGCCCAGCTGCGACTGGTACGCGAGCAGGTCGGCCGGCTGGCCGGCGTCTTCGGCGTCTGGTGCCGGGTACGGGTCGGCGGGCGCGACCCGGTGGTGGTCGACCTGGGTTGCGGCGCCACCAAGCAGTGGCCGGGCAATCTCGGGCTCGACATCTTCCCCGCCCCCGGCGTGGACGCGGTCGCCGACCTGTCCGGCTCCCTGCCGCTGGCCGACGACTCGGTGGACGTGCTGTTCGCGGTGCACATCCTGGAACACCTGATCGACTTTCTCCCGCTGCTGGACGAGTGTCACCGGGTACTCCGCCCCGGAGGCGTACTGCACGTGATGAGCCCCTGGTGGGGGCATGTGAACGCGGTGGCCGATCCGACCCACGTGCGGCTGCTGGACGTGCAGACCGTCAAGGGCATCTGCGTGATGCGACCGCCGGGCACCCCGCGCTGGTACCCCCTGCACGCCGGCAGCGACGGCGCCTCCATCTTCGCCGACCTCACCCCGCTGGGACCGGATGACGACGGCCCCTCCGCCACCCACCTGGCCCGCTTCTTCGACTAGGCCGCCCGGTCAGCGCCCTGGACACCGCCGGTGTCCAGGGCATTCGTCTGTTTCGGCACCGGTCACCAATATTTCTCGCGGGTAACACCGGCAGGCCGCGCCATTGATCGAGACTTATCGAACCCCGGTAACTCGCCGGTAACCTGCTCTGCCGCACACCCCCGCGGAGGTATGACCATGCCCAGACGTCTCGCCACCACCCTCGCCTCGGGCCTGCTCGCGCTGCTCACCGCCCTCGCCGTGGCCTCCCCCGCCACGGCGGCCGTCACCCCACAGCAGAAGCTGTCCGTCCTGTCCAGCTGGACCCAGACCAGCGTCAGCAGCTACAACGCCTGGTACTCCGCCCGCCAGAATCGCGCACCCTGGGCCGAGTACAACTTCGACTGGTCCACCGACTACTGCTCGTCCAGTCCGGACAACCCACTCGGGTTCAAGTTCAGTCTGTCCTGCGCCCGACACGACTTCGGCTACCGCAACTACAAGGCGGTCGGCCAGTTCAGTGCCAACAAGCCGCGCCTCGACAGCGCCTTCTACGAGGACCTGAAGCGGTCCTGTGCCACGTACAACTCCGTCGTCCGGCCGGCCTGCCTGAGCCTGGCGTGGACGTACTACCAGGCGGTCGCCATCTTCGGTTCGGTAGCCGCCGTGCAGCAGTCCGACATCGACCGGGCCGCCCGGATGAAGGCCGACGCGGAACGACGCGCTCGCGCCTGACGACCGGCGACGGACGCCCGGCAGCACCCGCGGCCGGGCGTCCCGCCGGTCAGCGACCGTCGCTCAGGCGTGCTCGGTGTGACGGTCGACCGTGCTGGGCTGACGTGGGGCGGAGCGACCCGTGCCGGTGGCGAACCGCCCTGAATCGGCCACCAGGTCGGGATGCTCGACCCCGAGCGCCAACGCGACCGCCTCGTCCAACCCCAGTTCGGCCCCCTCGCCGTACGCCTCGTCGAAGGCGGCGTCGCCAAGCGCCAGCCGCAGCGCGGCCTGCCGCTGCGTCCAGTACGCCTCGTAGATGCCCGGCGTCGACCGCAGCCCCGCCCGGGTCGCCTGGGCGGCACCGAAGAGCCGGGCTGCGGTCAGCGGCTGGTCACCGAGCGCGCAGCGCACCGCGACCGCGTTCAACGTGTCGCAGGCCCGCCCGTGAAAACCGTGATTCATCCGGGACCGGAGCGCCGCCAACAGGTGCTCGTGCGCGGCCACCAGGTCACCCCGAGCCAGCGCGACCATGCCGAGCAGCATGTCCACCGAGCGACGCCCCCGGTCGGCCGGTCGGGCCGCCTCCACCGGCCGGGCCGCACCGAGCAGCTCCGCCGCCTCGTCCAGCGCGCCCCGCCGCCACATCAGCTCAGCCAACCGGAGCACGGCGAACAGCGCCTCCGACTCGACCCCCTGGTCCTGCGCCCAGTCGATGACCTCCCGACAGACCCGCTCCGCCTCGGCGAACTGTCCCATGTCGACGAGCGGCGCGGCGCGGCCGGCGAGCACCCGGGCCAGCAGACCGGCATCTCCGGCCTGACGCGCCGCCGCCTCGGCCCGCTGCGAGTAGCGCAGCTCCTCGCCGAACTCGCCGTCGCCACCGGCGTGCAGCGAATGCATGTGGTAGGCCGCCGCCAGTTCGTCCTCCGGGACCACCTCGCCGGTCTCGGCCAGTCGACCGTACAACCGGAACAGCCAGAGCCGCCCTTCCCGGGCCAGCCCGCGCTCACGCCACCACTGGTCCAGTCCGCCGGCCAGCCGCAGGCCGGCCCGGGCACTGCCACCCGTGGCGCACCAGCGCAGCGCGGCGCGCAGCTCACCGGCGAGTGGATCAAGCGCGTACAGCGACAGCGTCACCGGCTGCCCGTCCGGGCCGAGGTGAGCCCGTTCAAGGGCGTGCGCCGACCAGGCCACGTGCCGGTCACGGGCCGCCTGCTCCTCCCCGGCGTCGGCGAGCCGCCGCGCCGCGTACGCCCGGATGGGGTCGAGCATCCGGTAGGTGCAGCCGGTCACGTGCGGTTCCGCCAGCACCATCGACTTGTCGACAAGCACCGACAGCGGATCGAGCGGGTCGTCGTCGAGCAGCCACTCCACCGTCGGCAGGTCGACCGGGCCGGCGAAGACCGCCAGCCAGCGCAGCAGTCGCGCGGCACGCGGCCCGAGCGTCCGGTAGGACCAGGTCACCGTCGCCTGCATGGTCAGGTGCCGTTCGACCGCCGAGCGGGCCGCCGCTCGGCTGGCCGGGGTCGAGGTACTCACACCGGTGGCCGCCGCGGCCAGGTCGACGGTGTCCCGTTGGTTACCGGTGTTACCCCGATCGGTCGGTAGCGGCAGCGGATCCTCGCGGCCGGCGTCGAGCGTGCCGAGGACGTCGTCGAGCCGCTCGGCGAGCTGACCCACCGAGAGCACCCGTAGCCGGGCCGCGGCCAGCTCGATGGCGAGCGGCAAACCGTCAAGTCGCCGCACCACCCGCCGTACGTCGGCCGACTCCGACGGGTCCGGCTGGCGCCCGCCCCGCGCCGCCGCCGTCCGATCCAACAGCAGCGCCACCGCGTCGCTCTCGGTGCCGTCGGGCGCCGGATCGACGGTCAACGGCGGGATCCGCCACACCACCTCGCCCGGCAACCCCAGCGGTTCCCGGGTGGTGGCCAGCACCCGCACGCCACCGCCGCCGGCCAGCAGTCGGGAGACCGCGTCGGCGCAGGACGCCGGCTGGGCGTCGCAGGTGTCGAGCACGATCAGCATCCGGCGGGGAGCGGCGTACTCCACAAGCGTGTCGACCATCGGGCGGCCCGGCTCCGGCCGCAGACCGAGCACCGCGGCGACGGCGAAAGCGACAAGTCCGGGGTCGGTGACCGCGGCGATGTCGACGAACCACACCCCGTCCGGGTACTCGTCCACCAGGTCGGTGGCGAACTCCACGGCCAGCCGCGTCTTGCCGCTGCCACCCGCGCCGAGCACGGTGACCAGCCGGTGCCGACCCACCAGTCGCCCCAGCTCGGCGCGTTCGGTCTGCCGACCGACGAAGGTGGTGACCTGGATCGGTAGGTTGTGCGCCACCACGTCGGCGGTACGCGGCCGTGGGAACTGCCGTTCCAGGCCGGGTGCGACGAGCTGGAAGAGCCGTTCCCGGTCGTCGAAACCACGCAGCCGGTGCAGCCCGAGGTCGAGCAGGGAGGCGCCGGCCGGCAGTGGCCGGGCCCGCCGCGCCGTGGCACCGGAGCAGAGGATCTGCCCGCCGTGCGCGGCGGCGGCGACCCGGGCGGCCCGGTGCACCTCGGGGCTGGCGTACTCGCCGTCGCGTGGCTCCGCCCAACCGGTGTGCAGTCCCATCCGGACCCGGGGGGCCGCCTCGGGCGTCGGCCACTCGTGCTCGCCGAGCGCCCGCTGCGCGGTCAGACAGGCGGTCAACGCCGCTCCCGCGTCATCGAAGGCCAGGAAGAACGAGTCGCCCTCGGTCAGCAGCTCCGCGCCCTCGGCCGCCGCGATCGTCCGGCGCAGCAGCCGCCGGTGCTCGGCGAGGACCGGTCGGTAGCCGGACCCGAGCAGCTGGGCCAACCGGGTGGAGCCCTCGATGTCGGTGAATACGAAGGTCACCCAACCGGTCGGGAGGTGGATCCGTGGCGGCATGCGTGGAACCTCCCCCCTGGTCTCGGCACCATACTTCCCGAGACCGGATCATCACGCATCGTGAGAACGGCCGGCCGAGACTCCGACCCAAGGTGCCATCGGACCCTGCGTCCGGGCAAGGCCGGCAGCCACCCGTACCACCGGTCGACCAACCGTCCCGGCGTGGTCAGCAGCCGCAGCCGCCACCACAGCAACCGCCACCGGCGGGTGCGGACGAGGCGCCGGACCCGCCGCCACCACGGCCGGTGACCGCGACCGTGGAGAGCAGTTTCACCGTGTCGGCGTGCCCCTGCGGGCAGGACGCCGGCTCACCGGCCCGCGCCATCGGACGGTTGACCTCGAAGGTGGCGCCGCAGGCGCGACAACGGAACTCGTACCGGGGCATGCCGTCAGCCTACGACCGGACCTGACGTCGGCGAAGACATGGGTGATACTCGACGGGTGGCAGACGGCGAAGAGCGCATCACCCTGCGGCCCCTGCGACCGGCCACGCCGCGCGCCGACTCCGGCGCCGGCCCGGACGGGCCGGCAACCAGGCTGCCCCGTCCCCGCCGCCCCTGGCTGAGTTCCGGCAAGCCCGCCGACGACGCGGCACCGGCCCCGCCCTCCACCGACCCGGTTCCGGCGGCGGCCATCGACAACGCCGCCGGCACCACGGGCGACGCTACGGCTCCCGACAGGACGGATGGCGGCGCGGCGGCCAGCACCACGCCAGCCGCCGACACCCCCGCCTCCGGCACCACGGCGGACCGCGCCCCGACCGCCGGCACCACTGCGCCGGACGGCCCGAAGGGCAGCGCCACGACCGCGCCGGAGGCTGTCCCCGACGCGGAATCGACGCCGAAGACCACTGTCGAGGAGTCCACTCCGGAGTCCGGCGCACCGGCAGCCCGGCGCCGCCGGGTGCGCTTCGGGCCCGCCGTACGCCTGCCCGGGCCCCGGGCCGCGGCCCGGGCGACCCGCGCCTGGTCGCGCCGGCCGAGTGGCCGACTGACCCTGCCCGGCGTGTTCCTGCTCGTCCTGGTCGCCGCGACCGCCACGGCCGGCGCGCTGGTGGTGCCCGCCACCCTTGGCGCTTCGCGTCCGGTGGCGGTCGACGGAACCGCCGACGCGCTGCCCAGCGACCTGACGCCGTCCGGTCAGGTGCCGCCACCGGGGCAGTTCCCGCCCCCCACCGCGACCCTTCCGCCCGGCGTGACCCCGCCGGGCACCGCCGGGCCGGTCGGTGGACGCCCGTCCGACGCCCTGGCCGGCTGGGCCCGCGACACCGGCGCCAAGGTCGGCATCGACCCGATCGCCATGCAGGCGTACGGCTACGCCGAGCTGGTGCTCGCCGAGACCGACCGGGCCTGCGGCCTGAGCTGGACCACGTTGGCCGCGATCGGTCTGGTCGAGTCCCGCCACGGACAGGCCAACAACGCCCAGCTCGGCGCGGACGGCAGGGCTGTCCCGGAGATCATCGGTCTGCCGTTGGACGGTCAGGGCAACCGGATGCGGATCGCCGACACCGACCGGGGCGAGTTGGACCGCGACACCACCTATGACCGGGCGATCGGGCCGATGCAGTTCATCCCGACCACCTGGGAGGAGATCGGCGCCGACGCGGACAACGACGGCCGTAAGGACCCGCACAACATCCACGACGCCGCGCTCGCGGCCGGGATGTACCTGTGCAAGGGCGGCCGGAACCTCACCATTCCGGGCGACTGGTGGAACGCGATCCTGTCGTACAACGATGTCCGAAGGTACGCCCAGGACGTCTTCGACGCCGCCAACCGGTACGGACAGGCCAGTCGCACGTGAAGTGATCGTCCGCATACATTGGAGAACTGGACACTTCCCCCCGGCTGCGGATGACGGCAAGCTAGACGGGTGATGGTGCGCGAGTGGGACCCCAGGACCGCGTCGTCCGCCGAGATCGCGTCGCTGCTGGACACGCTGAACGCGGTCCTGGCGGCCGATCTTCCGCAGGATCCGCCGTGGCGGGAGAGTTCTCTGCGGGAATACCTCGCCGAGGTGATGCCGGGCGAACGGCGGATCTCCTGGATCGCGCAGGAGGATCCAGACGTCGACGGCGCTCCGGGAGCCATCCTCGGTCAGGTGCACGTGCTGCTGCTCGGCAACATCGGTGTGCTGGAGGTCCTGGTCCACCCGTCCGCGCGGCGCAGTGGTCTGGGCCGTGATCTCGTCTTGCGCGCGGCCCGCCGGGTCTACCAGGAAGGCTTCGAGTCGATCGGGGTGGAGGTGGTCGGCGACACTCCCGCCGTCGCCTTCTACGAATCGCTCGGCTTCGGCCGGGAGTACGTGGAGACCCGCAGCGTCCTCGACCTCTCCGGCGTCGACTGGGCCGAGTTGGCGCAGATGTCGACCGGGCTCGGCGCCGGTTACCGCGTCCAGTTCCACCCCGGTGGCCCGCCGGACGAGCTGATCGAGGCGTACGCGCGGGCCAAGGCCGAGATCCGGGACATCGAGGACGGCGAGCTACGACCCAGCTCGTACGATCCGCAGCGGCTCCGGGACAGCCTCGACTGCCTGCACCGACGGGGCATGAAGCCGTACATCGTGCTCGCCCTGCACGAGCAGACCGGTGAGGTGGCCGGCCTCACCGAGGTGGTCGTGCCGGCCCAGCATCCGACCCGCGCCGACCAGTACGACACGATCGTGGTGCAGGATCACCGGGGCTACGGCATCGACCGGGCGATAAAGGCTCGGATGCTGTTGGAACTGCGTTCGGCCGAGCCGCAACTGACTGAGGTGCAGACCTGGAACGCGCAGGCCAACGAGGCCATGCTCAAGGTCAACGCTGAGCTGGGCTACCGCACCGACCGGGACTGGTGCGAATACAGCATCGACGTCGCCGAGCTGGTCCACCGCCTCGACGCGACGCGCTGACCGGTCGCCTCCGCCGCCGTCAGTTCCGGTACCAGGTACGCGGGTCAGGCGGAGGTGGCACGTTACGGTACTTGGCCACCCGCACCTCCCACTGACTACGGCGCCGCCGTGCCTCCCGGTCGGCCCGGGAACGGTGGTAGGTCTCCGGCGGTCGAGCCAGCCCGTAGATGTCCGCCCACCACTCGCCCGGTTCCGGGTCGAGAATCGTGTTGAGATGCGCCGGGTAGCGACGATCCGCGCCGTCCCGGGTGTCGTCCCAGACCTCCATCGGCAGCACTACCCGCCCCTCCTGGTCGACGGCCACGAGGTAGAGACCGGCCGCGCCCAGCAGCCGCTCCAGCACGGCCAGGCTCGGCGTCAAGCTGCCCGCCTCGACCCGCGCAACGGTCGACGGAGCGACCTTGGCGAACCGGGCCATCCGCAGCTGGCTGAGCCCGACGATCCGGCGGGCACGTCGCACCAGACCGGCGATGGGAAAGGGACCGACCGTGGGGCCGAGATCCGGCGGCTCCAAGACACTGGACATGCGCCCGAGCGTGCCGCTGCACGAACCAGGGCAGCAACCCCTGTGGAAAAACCTGTGGATATCCCGAACCCTCCGCACCGCCCACCCCCTCACAGCCCACCCGGCTCCGGCCCCGGCTACGGCTGCGGCTGCGGCTGCGGCTGCGGCTGCGGCTGCGGCTGCGGCTGCGGCTGCAGCCCGCTACCCTGAGTAACAGTCACGGTGAGTGGCGGACAGGTCATCTCCCTCCGACCCTTCCCACAACACCTCCCCGCCCTTTGCTCTGCTTCAACCCACGCAACAGGCTCTGACCAGCGGCGAAGAAAGTTGAGATCGCGGCTTTTCGCACGCCGTCAACTACCCTCTGCAAGCTGTGCGCGGGTTGAAGCAGAGCAAAGGACGGGAGGAGAACAACCTCAAGGGTGAAGAGAAACTACTCAGGGTGATGGCGCTGGTTCGGTCGATGGTCGCACCAGTGCGGACGGGGTTGGCGAGTGAACAGGCCGCCGCGACAGCGCAGCCGTCAGCCGTCAGCCGTCAGCGTTGTCGCCTGCTCGGGGTCGAGGAGGGTCAGTAACGCTGGCGGAGCAGTTGGGCGGCCTCGACAGCCCAGTAGCTGAGGATGATCTGGGCACCGGCGCGGCGGATCGAGGTGAGGGTTTCCAGCATCACCCGCTCCCGGTCGATCCAGCCGTTCGCGGCGGCCGCCTCGACCATCGCGTACTCGCCGGAGACCTGATAGGCCGCCACGGGCACGTCCACGGCGGCGCGGACCGCCGACACCACGTCGAGGTACGGCAGCGCCGGCTTGACCATCACCATGTCGGCACCCTCGGCGACGTCCAGCGCGACCTCGCGCAGCGACTCGCGCAGGTTCGCCGGATCCTGCTGGTAGGCCCGTCGGTCCCCCTCCAGCGCCGACTCAACAGCGTCCCGGAAGGGGCCGAAGAAGGCCGAGGCGTACTTCACGGCGTAGGCGAGGACGGCCACGTCGGTGTGACCGGCCGCGTCGAGTGCCGCCCGTACCGCCCCGACCTGACCGTCCATCATGCCGGACGGCCCGACCACCCCGACCCCGGCGGCGGCCTGAGCCACGGCCATCTCGGCGTACGCGGCGAGGGTGGCGTCGTTGTCCACCTCGCCGGCCGGGGTGAGCAGCCCGCAGTGCCCGTGCGAGGTGAACTCGTCCAGGCAGAGGTCACTCATCACCACCGTCGCGTCGCCCACCTCGGCGACCACGTCCCGGATCGCGACGTTCAGGATGCCGTTCGGGTCGATGCCGCCGGAGCCACGTTCGTCGCGCGACGCGGGCACGCCGAACAGCATGATCCCGCCGACGCCGGCCTGCACCGCCTCCACCGCCGCCTTGCGCAGCGAGTCACGGGAGTGCTGGAGCACCCCCGGCAGCGAGGCGATGGCCCGCGGCTCGGTCAGCCCCTCCTTGACGAACATCGGCACGACCAGCTCGGCCGGGTCGACGCGGGTCTCGGCGACCAGCCGACGCATCGCCGCGGTGCGGCGCAGCCGACGGGGCCGCATCTCCGGGTACGCCATGAACCCTCCCTGACGACCAGCCGGAGCCGGAACGGCTACCGGAACCTCAGCGCGGTCGGCCCCTGGACCTTCGAGCCACGGCGCTGCTTCGCCGGCATCGCGGCGAGCTTCTCCCGCAGCTCGACGGCGTAGCCGGCGAGCGCCTCCACCAGATCGGGCACCGACGCGTGCGGCGGTTGGACGTCGACCCGCAGGCCGAACTCCGTCGCGGTCTCCGCCGTCTTGGGCCCGATGACAGCGACAACGGTACGCGTGTGCGGCTTGCCGGCGATGCCGACCAGGTTCCGGACCGTGGAGGACGAGGTGAACAGCACCGCGTCGAACCCGCCCGACTTGATCGCGTCCCGGATCTCGGCGGGCGGCGGAGCGGCCCGGACGGTCCGGTACGCGGTCACGTCGTCGACCTCCCAGCCGCGCTCGGTGAGCCCGGCGGCAAGGGTCTCGGTGGCGATGTCGGCACGCGGCAGCAGCACCCGGCCGACCGGGTCGAGCACCTCGTCGTGCGGCGAGAACTCGGCCAGCAGCCCCTCGGAGGACTGCTCACCGGAGGGAATCAGCTCCGGCTGGATGCCGAAGGCCCGGACGGCGTCGGCCGTGGCGTCGCCGATACAGGCGATCTTGACGCCGCCGAAGTGCCGGGCATCCAGCCCGTGCTCGGCGAACTTCTCCCAGACCGCCCGCACCGCGTTGACCGAGGTGAAGATCACCCAGGCGTACCTGCCGTCGACCAGGCCCTTGACCGCCCGCTCCATCTGGGCGGGGGTACGCGGCGGCTCCACCGCGATGGTCGGCACCTCACAGGGAATCGCCCCGTACGCCCGCAGCCGGGCGCTCATCGCGCCGGCCTGCTCCTTGGTGCGGGGCACCAGCACCTTCCAGCCGTACAGCGGGCGGTTCTCCCACCAGCTGAGCTTGTCCCGCTGACCAACACCGTCGCCGACGGTCAGCACGACCCGGCCGGTGAAACCGAGAGCCGCCGCGACGAAGGAGTCCACGGTCGACGTGGTGGTGTACTGCGTCTCCCCGGTGCCGTCCCCGGTCACTCCGACGTCGGTGGCGCCGTTCACGCCGGCGGCCAGCAGCCCGTCACGGATCGCGGCCAGGTCACCGGCGTCGACCGCCAGCGCCAGCGAACCGCGCTGCACGGCCGCCGCCAGCGCGTCGAAGTCCAGGACGCTGACGTCCTCGACGTCGGCGGCGGTGCGTACGCCCGGCAGCGGCACGCCCGCGTAGGTGGCCACCCCCTCGGCCTGGCCGACCCCGGGAACCACCTCGAAGTGCGCGGCGGTACGCGCCACCGCCTGCACCTCCTTGACCACCGAGTCGTGCCCGAACGGATCGCCGGCCACCAGGTGCACCGCGTTCTGCCCGGAGCGGGCCGCCGAGATCAGGATCTTGGCCACATCGCCCGGCGCGCCCTCGGCCGGCGTGAACTGGGCATCGGAGCTGGCCTCGGCCCGGACGACGTCGAGCAGCGACTCGGGTACTCCCCGGTCGTACACCACCTGGTCGGCGCCGACCAGGGCGTCGTGCGCCCGGCGGGTCAGCAGGCCCGGGTCGCCGGGTCCTGCCCCGACGAACGCGATACGGCCTACGGGCTTACGGGTGCGGGTCATTCTGTGCTCCCAAATTGCTGGGTCCCCGGGCCGTCGTGTCCTTGCGGGCCGAGGATCGAGTCGGCGCCGAGGTCGAGGAGTTCGGCGGCGAGTGCCTTACCGATCTCCGCCGCGTCGGCGGGCGTACCGGTGCGGGACAGCCGGACCTCGTGCGTACCGTCCGGGCTGATCACCGCCCCGCGCAGGTAGATCTCATCGCCGTTGTCGCCCTCGGCGAGTTCGGCGTAGGCGGCGACCGGAGCGGAGCATCCGGCCTCCAGGGTGGCCAGCATCGCCCGCTCCGCGGTGACCGCGGCGCGTGACGGTGCGTGGTCGAGCAGGGCGAGCAACTCGACCAGGTCGGTGTCGTCGAGCCGGCATTCCACCGCCAGGGCTCCCTGAGCCGGGGCCGGCAGCATCAGCATCGGGTCGAGCGTCTCGGTGACGGCGTCGGCGCGGTCGATGCGGGTCAGGCCCGCCCGGGCCAGGACGACGGCGTCCAGGTCGGCCTCCGGGCCGAGCACCCGGGCCAGCCGGGTGTCGATGTTGCCCCGGATCGGGGTGACCGACAGTGGCATGCCCAGCGCGTGCAGCTGGGCGATCCGGCGCAGCGCGCCGGTGCCGACGACCGCGCCGGGCGCAAGTTCGGCGAGCGTCCTGCCGTCGCGGGCGACGAGGGCGTCACGCGGATCCTGGCGCGGCGGCACCGCGGCGATGTGCAGCCCCGCCGCGGTCGCGGTGGGCAGGTCCTTGTAGGAGTGGACCGCGAAGTCGATCGTCCCGGCGACCAGCGCGTCACGTAGTGCGGAGACGAACACGCCCACCCCGAGGCGGTGCACCGGCGCGCTGGACCGGTCGCCGGCGGTCACCACCTCGACCAGCTCCACGGGACGTCCGGTACGCGCCGTCAACGCCCCGGCGACCTGCCCCGACTGGGCCATCGCCAGCTTGCTGCCCCGGGTACCGAGGCGCAGCGGGGCCTCGTTCATCGGTCGCCTCCGGTGGGTGGGGTGATGTCGGGCACGGTGTCCACCGGCGAGGTCTGCGGGACCTGGAGGTCGAACAGTTCCCGCAGCAGGGCCGTGTACTGGTCGCCGCCGGGTTCGGCGGCGAGCTGACGGACCCGGACGGTCGGCTGGTGCAGCAACCGCTGGACCACCCGGTGCACCGTACGGGCCACCTCGGCACGCTGGTCGTCGCTGAGGTCGGGACGGCGTTGCGCGAGCCGGCGCAGCTCGGCGGTGACCACGTCGTCGGCCCGGCCACGCAGGGCGGCGACGGTCGGCGCCACGTCGGCACCGCGCAGCCAGCAGAGGAAGGACTCGACCTCGCCGGCCACGATCCGCTCGACGGCGGCGGCGTCGGCGGCGACCGGGCCGTCGGCGAGCAGCGCCGCCATCCGGTCGATGTCGATCACCTCGACGCCGGGCAGGTCGGCCACGCCGGGGCCGACGTCTCGCGGCACCGCGAGGTCGAGCAGGACCAGTGGACCACGCCCGGGGGCGCGGTCGGCGGTCGCGGCGGCGACCACCTCGCGGGTGAGGACCGGCTCGGGCGAGGCGGTGGCGGCCACCACGACGTCCACCGTGGCGAGTGTGTCGGCCAACTCGGCCATCGGTCGCGCGCCGGCTCCGTAGGACTCGGCCAGCCGGACGGCGCGGTCGGTGCTCCGGTTCGTCACCGTCAGCGGTCCGGCGCCGAGCCGGGACAGCGTCGCCACGCCCAGCGAGCCCATCGCTCCGGCACCGACGATCAGTGCGGGTCGACCCGTGAGGTCGTCGTCGAGGTGACCGGCGGCGAGTCCCAGCGCGGCGGTCACCACGCTCTGACCGGCGCGGTCGATGCCGGTCTCCGAGTGGGCCCGCTTTCCCACCCGCAGCGCCTGCTGCATCAGCTCGTGCAGCAGCCGGCCGGCGGTGTCGGCGGCGCTGGCCCAGTGGTAGGCGTCACGTAGCTGCCCGAGGATCTGCGCCTCGCCGATCACCATCGAGTCCAGGCCGGCGGCGACCCGGAAGACGTGATCCACCGCAGCCGAGTCGAAGTGCACGTAGAGGTGGTTGGCCAGCGCGGCGGGCTGGCAACCCGCCTGCTCGGCGAGTACGGCACAGATGTCGCCGAGGCCGCCGTGGAAGCCGGAGACCACCGCGTAGACCTCCACCCGGTTACAGGTGGAGACGAGCACGGCCTCGCTCACGTACGGCTGCGCGACCAGCCGACCCAGCGTGCGGTCGAGCCCGCTGGGTGACACCGCGAGTCGTTCCAGGGTGGCGACCGGTGCGGTGCGGTAGGACGCGCCCACGACGAGGAGTTTCACGTGCCGATCGCCTCCTGGCTCTCGGTGACCGCGAGACCACCGGGCAGGGCGGTCAGGGCGGACCCACCGGCGGCGGGCAGCGCGGTCAGGGATGCCTTGCGGTGCTCGTGGAACGACAGGATCTGCAACTCGATGGCCAGGTCGACCTTGCGCACGTCGACCCCTTCGGGGACCGAGAGTACGCACGGCGCGAAGTTCAGGATGCTCGTCACGCCGACGGCGACCAACTGGTCCGCCACCCGTTGCGCGGCGGCGGCCGGGGTGGCGATGACACCGATCGCGATCGATTCCTCGGCGGCCACCCGGGGCAGCTCGTCGATGTGCTGCACGACCAGGCCGTTGATCTCCTCACCGACCCGCTCCTGGTCGGCGTCGAGGAGGGCGGCGATCCGGAACCCACGGCTGGCGAAGCCGTCGTAGCCGGCCAGGGCGTGACCGAGGTTACCCACACCCACCAGGGCGACCGCCCGGCGCTGGGTGAGCCCGAGCACGTACTCGATCTGGTCGATCAGCAGCCCGACGTCGTAGCCCACGCCCCGGGTGCCGTACGAGCCGAGCTGGGACAGGTCCTTACGGAGCTTGGCCGAGTTCACCCCGGCGGCATTGGCCAGCCCTTCGCTGGAAACCGTCTCGTGACCGGTTTCCGCGAGGTTGTGCAGGGCACGGAGGTACTCGGGGAGCCGGGCCACCGTCGCCTCGGGCAGGTCCGGGAGCGCCGGGACGGCACCTGCGCGACCGGGCGCGCCAGGGTGACGGTGCTGACTCATGAGACTCCGTGCGGTGCGATCCTCGACCAACTCCACCGGTCGGCCGTTTCGGGACTCCCGCTGGCGACCGATGTTGCCGGCTGTGCTAGCGGGGCGCGTCGGAATTACAGAGTAGGCGCTTGTGAAGACGTGCACAAATCGCGATCTTGCTGGCACGGCCCGCGCCCCCACCGGCCCCTCCATCCCACAAGATCGATCACCACCTCACCATCGGTGCCCGCGCGATTATCGCTCAATCCCGACTTCTCTGACCAATCACACGTGGCCCTCGCCCCCCATTCCCATTCGCCGATCGTGAAGTTATCGCCCCGACACGCCGAATTTCGCCCCCGACAACCTCATGAACGCCGCAGTGGGTCGGTGGAACCGGTGGCGAGGGTCACGGCCTCGGTGAGCGAGTCGGCGACGGGGTGGCCGGAGGCGAGCAACCGGGCGCGGTCGGTGAAGCCACCGCTGTAGAGGACGGCGCGGGCACCGACGGACCGGGCCGCGTCAGCGTCGTCAAGCGAGTCGCCGATCAGCACCACCGACCGGCCGTCGACGCCCAACGCGTCGAGGTGCCGCGCCAGCGACTCCGCCTTGCGGTCGCCGCCGATCTGCGCCCGCAGCCCGTCGACCCGGGAGAACCGACCGGTCAGGCCGTACGTCTCGACGGCGGGCACCAGCTCGTCGTGGAACCACATGGACAACAGGGACTGGCTGCCCGACCAGGCCGCCATCGCGTCCACGGCGTCGTGCGCCAGCTCACAGGTGGTCAGACCCATCCGGTACGCGTCGTGGAAGATCTTGTCCAGCCGGCCGAAGGCGTCGTCGTCCACCGCGCGGCCGAGGATCTCCGCGTAGTAGTCGGCGATCGGCCGGCGGAACCTCACCCGGTGCTCGTCGGGGGTGACGCTCGGCCCGCCTTCGCTGGCGAACACCGCGTTGGTACAGGCAACCACGAGGCTCAGATCGTTGAGCAGGGTGCCGTTCCAGTCCCACACCAGATGAGCGCTCGCAGGGGTCATCGCCGCACCCTATCCGGCCATGTCCCGGCGCGGCGGCCTCAGAGCTGCGGGGTGGTCAGGTCGCGCAGCAGCCGTTCCTCCTCGACCCGCCAGTAGCCGTGTTCCCTGCCGTCGAGCAGCACCACCGGCAGCCGGTCGCCGTACTCGCGCTCCAGCTCCACGTCGCCGCTGACATCCCGTTCGGTCCACCGGTCGCCGGTGACCGCGACCACCCGGTCGAGCGCCGCCTTGGCGTCCGCACAGAGGTGACAGCCGGGGCGGGTGATCAGCGTCAGGCGGGGTTCACGCATCGGTCTCCTCCGTCGTACCGAGCAGGGTCTTGCGTACCTTTCCGATCACCGAGCGCGGCAGCACGTCGACGAACTCGACCTCGGTCGGGCACTTGAATCTGGCCAGGTTACGCGTGCAGTGGTCGATCAGCTCGGCACGTGCCACCGCGGCCTGCGGCCTAGGCACCACGTACGCCCGGACAGTCTCCCCGGTCCTCGGGTGCGGCACACCCACTACGGCCGACTCCGCCACCGCGGGATGGGCCGACAGCACCAGCTCCACCTCGTGCGGATACACGTTGAAGCCGTTGACCAGGATCAGCTCGCCGATCCGGTCGACCAGGAAGAGGTCGCCGTCGGCATCGGCGTACGCCACGTCGCCGGTGGGCCACCAGCCGTCGGCGTCCGGTCCGCCCGCGCCGTCCGGCCAGTATCCGGAGAACAGGTTCGGGCCACGCACCACGAGCTGCCCCGGATCGGTGCCCGAGGCCGGGTCGGTGAGGTCCATCTCGTCCGGATCGTCGTCGGACGCGGCCACTCCGTCGCGCCACAGCTCCGTGCCGTCCGCACCGATCAGCCGCACCTGCACGCCGGGCAACGGACGGCCGATCGAGCCGGGCCGAGGTTCGCCGCCGACCAGGGTCGAGGTGAGCACCGGGGCGGTCTCGGTCAGGCCGTACCCGACGTGTACCGGACGCCCGGCGGCCTCGGTGAAGCGCGCCGCGTCGGCCGGCTCCAGCGGCGCCGCGCCGCACACCACGGTCCGCACCGCGGCCATCGCCGCAGCGAGGTTGTCGGCACCCGCCCGGGTCCAGGCCTGCACCATCGACGGTACGCCCACCAGGACGCTCACCCGGTGCCGGGCGATCTCGGCGAGCGCCGCGTCGGATCCCGCGTCGTCGACCAGGACTCCGGTCGCACCATGGTGGAGCACCGCACCCAGCCCGGAGTTCAGCCCGTAGGCGTGGAACAGCGGCAGGGCCAGCAGCACGGTGTCGTCCGGGCCGACCACCGGCGGGTCGATCCGGCCGATCTGTTCGTGGTTGGCCGCCAACGCCCCGTGGGAGAGCATGGCTCCCTTGGGCCAGCCAGAGGTGCCCGAGGTGTACAGCAGCATCGCCAGGTCGTCGGCGCCCCGGACCGGGAAGGTCCGATCGTCACCGCCGGTCGGTGCGCCGGTGTGCACCGCGACCAGCGCGGGCAGGTCCAAGTCCGCCACCAGGCCCCGGATCCGCTCGGTACCGATCAGCACCGACGCGCCCGAGTCGGCCAGGACGTGTCGCAGCTCGCGCCCGGTCAGGCCGGGATTCACCGGTACCGCGGTCAGTCCGGCGCGCAGCGCGCCGAGCAGGCTGATCACGAAATCCGGCACGTTCGGCAACGCCACGGCGACCCGCGTCGCTGGCCGGGTCGCGTCGGCCCCCGGCACCGTGTCGGCCAGCGCCCGGGCCGCACCGCTCACCGCCTCGTCCAGTTCGGACCAGGTGATCGTCCGATCCTGCCAATGCAGGGCGGGCTTGCCCGGGTGCCGGGCCGCCGCCCGGCGAAGACGGTCGGCGAGGTTGGGACCGGAGACCGAGTCAGGATCCTGCACGGTGGCTGAGTCTGGCACAGCCCGATCCGCAGGGCCACGTCCGCGAGTCCCGTCCACGGAACCGGATGGCGTCACCGACGGTGCGGTGCAGGTGCGACGGCGACGCACCGTGGACGCCCGGCCCGGTGCTGTCGCCGGTCTCCACCGGACCCCGGCATTCGCCGTCGATCCCGCCCGCCACCTGCACGAACAGCGGTTCCAATGGGGAACATGTGAGTCGTCTGTTGTCAACCACACCCGACGGACAACCGGTCCGCCGGGTCGGCGACACGTCAGGAAATACTTCGGCCCTGTGTAACGGACTTGCCACGCGCGGGTGACGTTGGCCCTATCATCACTCGGGTCGGCTCACCCCATTTGCCGTGAGTCGACACCCCTCAGCCCGAGGAGGCCCCCGTGCCGTTGAGCGCATTGGACCAGCACCTCAAGGGGATCTGCCGCCCGCCGGCACGCCCCGGAGCCCCCCTGCCCGACGCGGCGACGACCGGTCGACCGGTCGTCGCCGGCCCGGCGGCCACCGGCGGAACGGAGGCGGCGCGATGACCACCTTCGGCTTCGCCGAGCGTCCGGTCGGCCTGACCGGACCGGCCGCCCGCGCTCCGATCAACGAACGCGGTGGTGCCCACGGCGCACCGGACGCGTCGGCCAATCTCACCGTCCGGGGTGACGGTGCCGCGCGCCGGGTGGGCAGTCGGCCCCACCAGAACGAGCCGCCACATCGACCACCGGTGCCCGGTGGGAATGCCAAGCCCGCCGGCGGCCGGGTCGCCTCCCCGAACCGCCCGACGATGCCGGCTCAGGCTCGGCGCAGTGGGGACGCACCGGTCACCGAGGTGTCCACCACCGAGACCGCGGTACTTCCCGCGGTGCCCGCGACGACCGGCACCTCGACCGGGTTCCCGAGCCGCCCGGATCCCTCCGATCCGGCCACCGAGGTCTGGGCCCTCGTCGAGCGCGCCCAGGCCGGCGAGGCCGAGGCGTTCGGGCTGATCTACGACCGCTACGTGGACACGGTGTTCCGCTTCGTCTACTTCCGGGTCGGCAACCGGCAACTCGCCGAGGACCTCACCTCGGACACCTTCCTGCGCGCCCTCAAGCGGATCGGCAGCTTCACCTGGCAGGGTCGCGACCTCGGTGCCTGGCTGGTCACCATCGCCCGCAACCTGGTCGCCGACCACTTCAAGTCCGGCCGGTACCGGCTGGAGGTCACCACCGGCGACGTCCTCGACGCCGACCGGGAGGATCGAGGCCCGGAGGGCAGCCCGGAGGCGGCGGTGGTGGAGCACATCACGAACGTCGCCCTGTTGAGCGCGGTGAAACGCCTCAACCCCGAGCAGCAGGAGTGCATCGTGCTCCGCTTTCTCCAGGGCTTCTCGGTGGCCGAGACCGCCCGGGCGATGGGCAAGAACGAGGGTGCGATCAAGGCGCTGCAGTACCGGGCGGTCCGGGCCCTGGCGCGGCTGCTTCCGGACGGCTTCCAGCCGTGACCTTCCGGCACCGTCACGGTGGCGGCCCGTCCTGGTCGGCTGCCGGGCGCTCAGACCTGACAGCGATCACTTTGCGTAATTTCGGCGCCGGCCGGACCGTAACCCGCCCCCGGCACGGCGCGTTTCTCCGGGTGCGACCGGTGACAGGCCGGGAGCCCTCGGGGGCCTCCGGATGACCTGCGACGGAGCCGACGACGGCCCTCCGCCGTGGTGTCACGAGGTCATCGGTCGCTGGTGGTGAACGCGGCCGACCGGCCGTGACCAGCGAGAGGAGGTGCCACGGTGGACAACGCCCTCTTCTCCCGTCGGCGCGCCGAGCGCTTCGCGCAGCTTCTCGACGAAGCCAACGGCGGCCGACGTCATCACGTGCGTTCCAGGGACGACGATCAGCTCGCCCCACTCGTCACGCTTGGCCGGCAGCTCGGTGCCAACGCGCCGGACGCCGAGGTCGACCCGGAATTCCGCACCGGCCTGCGGGCGATGTTGCTGGCCACCGCCGTTCGTGAGGGTGTCGGCGCGCCGGCCCCCGCCCGCCCGGCCGAGAAGGCTTCTTCCGGTCGTGGGTCGCTACTGCCCCCGGTGACCGCCCGTCGGGCCCGCGCTCGCGGTGCGATCCTCATCGGCATCGCCGCCGGTGCCGTGGCCGTTTCCGGTATCTCGGCCGCCAGCGAGGACGCGGTGCCCGGTGACGCGCTGTACGGCATGAAGCGTGGCACCGAACGGGCGCAGCTCGCGCTCACCAGCTCCGACATCAGCCGGGGACAGCTCTTTCTCGACTTCGCCCGCACCCGGTTGGCCGAGGCGGCCACGTTGGGGGGCAGCCCCGGTGGATACCGTGCGGTGCTCGACGACATGGACGCGGACACCCGGCAGGGCGTACGCCTGCTCACCGGGGCGGCCGCGCAGCGCTCTGATCCCGCGGCGCTGGCCGCGGTCGACGCGTTCCTCACCGATCAGCGGCGTTCGCTGAACGCGCTGGAGGGTCGGGGCTCCCGGATCGACCGGGCGCGCACCGGCGAATCGCTCGCGCTGCTCGAATCCGTCGCCGAGCGGGCCGACGCCGTGCGGGCCGCCATCGCCTGCGGCCAGGAGTTCACCGTCACCAGCGACACACTCGGCCCGATCCCCACCACCTGCTCCTGACCGATCGGCGCTTCGAGCCCGCCCGGACCGGCCCGCCGGCAGTCGCGCCGTGGAATTCGTCGCGAGTCACCGCTCGCCCGGTTCGACGTGACGGTGACGGCCGTGCGGTGAAGCTTCCCCGTGCACCTGGCGGCTAAGGGCCGAACGGGTCGGGCCGACGCTCCAGCAACTGGTGCAGAGTCTGCTGGATGGTCTCCCGTACCTGGTCGGCAAGGTTGAACACGACCAGCGGATCGTCCGCGGAGTCCATCAGGTGCTCCGTCGGGATCGGCGGGCAGAACTCGATGAGCCACTTGCTCGGCAACGGCACCATGCCCAGCGGCCCGAGCCAGGGGAAGGTCGGGGTCACCGGGAAGTACGGCAGCTTGAGCAGTCGGGCCAGTGGTTTGATGTCGGCGAGCATCGGATAGATCTCCTCGCCGCCGACGATGGCCACCGGGATGATCGGAGTGCCGGTGCGCAGCGCCGCCGAGACGAAGCCACCTCGACCGAAGCGTTGCAGCTTGTAGCGTTGCGCGTACAGCTTGCCGACGCCCTTGAAGCCCTCCGGGAAGACGCCCACCAGCTCGCCGTGGCGCATGAGCCGCTCGGCGTCCGGGTTGCAGGCCATCGTGCCGCCGGTCTTGCGGGCGATCTCGGAGACCACCGGCATCCGGAAGACCAGGTCCGCACCGAGCAGCCGCAGGTAGCGGTGGTCCGGGTGCTCGTGGTGCAGCGCGGTGGAGAGGATCAACGCGTCCAGTGCCACGGTGCCGGAATGGTTGCCGACGATCAGCCCCGCCCCGTCCGTGGGTACGTTCTCCAGGCCGGTGACCTCGGTACGGAACCAGTCCCGGTACAGCCGGCGCAGCAGGGGATGGAAGACCGCCCCGGTCAGGTCGCGGTCGAAGCCGAACTCGTCCACCTCGTAGTCGCCCGCCAGCCGTCGGCGCAGGAAGGCCAGCCCGGCGGCGACCCGGCGGTCCCAGACATCGCCCGCCTGGCCGGAAGCGGCCGGACGGTGGCCGTTGCGTCGCGTCGGGTCCGGGGCCACCGGCGCCGGCACGGCGTACCTGTCGTCGAGGCGTGCCTCGTCGTGTCGTTCCTCGGGCCCGGTCACGACCGCTCCCGGACGGCGGCCCGAACCTGCCGGATCTGGTCCAGCACCAGCTGCTCGGCGGCGGCCAGGTGCTCCCGGGTCACCACGGCACGCCCGTGGTGTGCCCTGATGAAGTCGTCGAAGGCGGCGGCGGTCGAGCGGGGCGTGAAGGCGTACTCCCGCTCCAGCCGGGAGATGTCCACCACCCGGCCGTGCACGAAGAGGTCGACCTGGTCGAGGCCGTAGCGACCGAAGCCCATGACCCGGGCCAACGCGACCGCACCGGACAGGCCCGGCTCCAGCACCGGCACGGCGACCCGACCGGCTCGACGGATCGCCTGCGACAGCGCGAGCACGCCGGGCCCGGCGACGTTGAAGGTGCCGGGATGATCACCGGCGACCGACCGGTGCAGCACCTCCAGCGCGTCGTCGAAGTGCAGGAACTGCAGCCGGGCGTCCCGGCCGAAGATGGTCGGCACCACCGGCTGCGCGAAGTAGCGGGTGAGCGTGGTGTCCGCCGTCGAGCCGATGAACGGTGCGAAGCGCAGCACGGTGGCGGTGACGTCACCGCGTCGACGGCGAAAGCCTCGGACGTACCCCTCGATGTCGAGGATGTCGCGGCCGAAGCCACCCCGCGGCACCTCGCGCGGCTCGGTCTCCTCGGTGAAGACGGCCGGATCACGGAACGAGGCGCCGTACGCGGCGGTGGAAGAGCGGACCACGATCTTGCGTAGCCGTGGTGCCCGCTGGCACGCGGCGAGCAGCTGCATGGTGCCGATGACGTTCTGCTCTTTCATCGCCGCTCGGCCACCGTGTTGCGGATCAGGGGAGCTGACCAGGGCCAGGTGCACCACGGTGTCCACGTCGAGGTCGGCGAGGAGACCACCGACCGAGCCGGCGTCGACCCGGATCCGCTCCACCTGGTCGAGCAGTGCGTCGACCTCGGGCCCGGGCTCCGGCTGGTCGATGCCGATGACCCGGTCGATCCGCGGGTCGGCGGCCAGCCGGGCGGCGACGTGCGCGCCGAGATAGCGACTGACCCCGGTCACGACGACGACCCCCGGAGGGCTCTGGGAGCCACCGGGGGTCATGTCTCGCACCTACCCCGGCAGGTGGGACCGAGCCGGGACAGCCACGGCCTGATCACCTGAGCCTCCGAGGGTCGACAGTTGGCGAGGGACGGACGCCGGGACCAGGCCCGGCGTCGGTCACTTGCCGAGACGGCGACGCTGGACGCGGGTCTTGCGCAGCAGCTTGCGGTGCTTCTTCTTAGCCATGCGCTTGCGGCGCTTCTTGACCACCGAGCCCATACGACAGCCTTTCGATGCAACGTGCGGCGCGACCGGGAGGACACCACGAACTCGTGGCGTCGGCGACCGCTTGCGGACAGGGACCGGACCGGCGGGATGGGCGGCGGAGCGCACCAGCGGTCACGATCGGAGTCCAGCGTAGCGAAACTGCGTCAGCAGGACCAACGCGCCCCCGCTCGATGCCCGTTCCACCGGGCCCGCGTGACCCGGCCGCACCAGGGTCAGGCGGTCTCCTGGAAGGCGCCGCGCAGGTATTCGTGCACCGCGTGCTCCGGCACCCGGAACGACCTGCCCACCCGCACCGCGGTCAGCTCACCGCTGTGCACCAGGCGGTAGACCGTCATCTTCGACACCCGCATGACCGTTGCCACCTCGGCGACGGTCAGGAACTTGACCTCCGACAGCCGACCGTCGGACTGCGACCCGGCCATGGCTCACCCGACCCATCCCATGCCCGGCGCGTGCCGCCACACGGGTCCTCCCGCGCGGCCGGCGACGCGCGTGTTACCAGTACGGTAGCGGGACGGCTGTGACCGGCGCGATCCCTTCCTGCAACTGATCATGGATCGTGCCGATGCTGCGGCGAAAAACCCCTGGTCGGGTACGGTCTTCCGAATTCCGGCGACGATCAACCTCGGCCGCGGGTATCGGGGAGGTCACTCGGCGCGCAGCGCCACCACCGGATCGAGCCGACCGGCCCGCTGCGCGGGTACCACCCCGAAGACGATGCCGACCGCCGCCGAGACGCCGAAGGCCAGTGCCAGCGACCACCAGGTCACCGCCGCCGGGATGGGTGAGAGCGCGGCCACCAGCAGCGCGCCGCCCACCCCGAGGACCATTCCGGTGAGCCCACCGACGGAGGTCAGCAGCACCGCCTCCAGCAGGAACTGCACGCCGATGTCCCGGGGCCGGGCCCCGACCGCCTTCCGCAGCCCGATCTCCCGGGTCCGCTCTCGAACCGAGACGAGCATGATGTTGGAGACGCCGACCCCACCGACCAGCAGCGAGATGCCCGCGATGGCGGCCAGTACGCCGGTCAGGATGCCGAGGATGTCACCCAGCACACCGAGGATCTGCTCCTGGGTGACGGCGCTGAACTCGGTACCGGGGTGCCGGCCGTTGAGTTCGGCCACGATCCGGTCACCCAGCTCGTCGATCCGTTCCCGGTCGGGCGCCTTCACCGCGATGGCGTCGACCCGCTGGGTGCCGTAGAGCCGCTGCGCCGCCGTCACCGGCACGTGCACCTCGTCGTCCCGGTCGACCCCGAGGCTCTGTCCGAGCGGGGTGAAGACGCCGATCACCCGGAAGCGGACCCCGGCGACGTTGATCTGCTGGCCGACCGCCTCCCGGTCCGGGAAGAGGGACCGGGCCACCGAGTCGCCGAGCACCGCCACCCGCCGCCCGGTGTCCACATCGGCCCGGGTCAGGTACCGGCCCCGGCCCAGTTCCCGGGCGAAGACCGTCGGGGTCGTCTCCAGCACCCCCTGGACGGTCGTGAAGTCCTCCCGGTTGCCGGCCCGCACGGTCGCACCCGAGGCGACCGTCACGGCCACCCGGTCGGGATCGCCGACCACCCGCCCTACCGCGTCGACGTCCTGCAGGGTGAGCGGGGACAGCGCCGGTGCGCTGCCCACGTCCAGCCGCCCCGGCACGACCAGCAGCAGATTGGAGCCGAGCCCCTCCACCTGCTGTTCCACCCGCTGCTTGGTGCCGGTGCCGATGGCCACCAGCAGCACCACGGAGGCCACTCCGATGACCACCCCGAGCATGGTCAGCGCGCTGCGCATCCGGTTCGCCCGCAGCGCGTCCCAGGCCACCCGCCACGCCTCGGTCACCCTCACGTGCCGGCCCCGCCGTCAACTACTCCGCGCAGACCGGCCCCGCCGGCCTCCGTGCCTGCCGGCGCCGGCTCGTCGGCCGAGGTGGCCGCGCTGTCGGCGACGACCACACCGTCCCGCATCGCGATGCGCCGCCGGGCCCGGGCCGCCACCTCCGCGTCGTGGGTGACCATCACCAGCGCCACCCCGGACTCGACGTTGAGTCGTTCCAGCAGTTCCAGCACGGCCGCGCCGGTGGTGCTGTCCAGGTTGCCGGTCGGCTCGTCGGCCAGCAGCACGGTCGGGTCGGTGACCAGGGCCCGGGCGATCGCCACCCGCTGCTGCTCGCCGCCGGAGAGCTGGTTGGGCCGGTGGTGCAGCCGGTGCCCCAGGCCGACCCGGCCGAGCATCGCGGCGGCGCGCTCCCGCCGCTGACGCGCGCCCACCCCCCGGTACACCAGCGGCAGCGCCACGTTGTCCACCGCCGAGGTACGCGGCAGCAGGTGGAACGCCTGGAACACGAATCCGATCGTCTCGTTGCGCAGCCGGGCCAGCTCCGGTGCGGACAGGCTGCCCACCTCCCGGCCACCGATGACCAGCCGGCCGCCGCTGGGCCAGTCCAGGCCGCCCAGCAGGTGCATCAGCGTGGACTTGCCGGATCCGGAGGGCCCGATCAGCGCCACGTAGTCGCCGGCGCCGACGGTCAGCGACACGCCCCGCAGGGCGGGCACCGAGACCCCGTCCAACTCGTACGTCCGGGACACGTCGAACGCCTCGATGGCCGGCCCCCGGCTCACCCGATCTCCTGGCCCTCGCGGATCTGGTCGGTACCCCGGACGACGATCCGGTCCCCGGCCTGCACCCCGTCGACGATCTGCACCAGGTCCTGGCCCTGGACACCGACGGTGACCACCGCCCGGTCGGCACGACCGTCGCGGACCAGCCAGACGGTGTCCCGACCGTCGACCGAGAAGAGCGCCGACGCGGGCACGGTCACCGCGTCCGCCTCCTCCCGGACCCGCAGTCGCAGCACCGCGTTCATTCCAGGGCGCGGGGTGGGCGCCGGCTCGGCCTCACCGAAGCGGCCGTCGCCGAGCGCGAGTCGTACCCGGTAACTCACCCCGCCCCGGGCCGAGGTACTGGGCAGCACGTCGATCGAGCGGACCGTCGCCGGGTAGCTGGCACCGGGGACGGCGTCCAGTTCGACGGTCCCGGTCAGCCCGGGCCGGACCAGCAGCACGTCCGTCTCGTCGACCTCGGCGAGCAGGCCCAGGTCGCGGGTGTCCACCACGGTCAGCACCGCGGTGCCGGCGGTGACCCGACCACCCACCGGTATCGCGGTGTCCACCCCGGGCGGCGGGCCGGCCGGCGCGCCGAGGGCCTCCGCACCGATGCCCGCCGGCATCCCACCGGACTCCAGCAACCCGGCGAGCGCCCCCGCCGAGCCACCGCCGCTGCTGACGCCGCCCGGTTGCACCACCCCGGCGATCGGGGCGCGCAGGGTCAACGCGTCGACGTTCGCCTTGGCCAGATCGTACGCCTGCTGGGCCTGGAGTCGCTGGGCGGTGGCGAGCGCGCTGACGGCGGAGTTCAGGTTGCGAACGCCGCGCTGCACCTCCCGTACCGCCCGGTCGGCGGCCCGAGCCGCCGCGTCGTACCGCCGCTGGGCCGCCTCGACCTGGGTGAGCAACGCCTTGCGAAGCTTCGGGTCGTCGATCCTCACCGCGGCCGCGCGGGCGGCGGCGTGGGTCTGCTCGGCGGCCCGGTCGGTGCCGCGCAGGGAACCGACGAGGTCACCGCCGCCACCGCCGCCACCGGCGCGCTTCGCCGCGTTCAGCGCGTCACGCGCCTGGCGGAGCCGTTCCCGGGCCGACGGTGAGCTGATCACCGCGAGCACCTGGCCCCGCTTGACCTGCTGCCCCGGCTTGACCCGCAGTCGGGCGAGCGTGCCGTCCGCCGGGGCGGTGAGGGTCGCCGCCGCACGCGCGACGACCGTGGCGGGGGCGTCGATCTCCTCCGCCACCGCCGCCCGGGCCGCGGCGGCGAGGGTGATCGACGGTTCGTCACCACCGCAGGAGGCGGCGGTGGTGACGGTCAGCACGGTGACGGCGAGCAGGACGGTGAGCAGGCGGAGCCGCATGGCTGGCAGCCGCGGCGAGTCGGAGCGGCGCACGCGACACATGCTACGAGTCGCTGTCGATGTCCGCCCTGCCAGGGCCGCCCCAGGTCAGCGCACGGCCTTCCGGACGTACGCGACGCACTCCTTGCGCAGGCTCGCCCAGGACTGACCGAAGATCTCCTCGGTGGTCTGCGCCGGTAGCCGCAGGTCGTACACCACCGCCTTGAAGAAGGCGAAGGCCCGCTCCTCGCCGAAGCGGTCGACCAGATGCCGGAAGGCGAGGTACGCGATCCCGTAGTTGCCCGTCACCTCCTCGTGGGGTGCGTCGTCGGCGGGTATGAGCTTGTCCAGCTTGCCGTCCCAGTCGCCCCGCACCAGCCGTCGGGTGGGCACCAGCCCCTCGTACCGGGCGACCGACCGGCCGTCGGCACCGGCGTGCTCGGCCAACCCCTCGATCAGCCACCAGGCCGAGTTGTCCCAGTAGTCCTTGTCGGGCAGCGAGGCGGTGTGGGCCAGCTCGTGGCGGAGCAGCTCGTCCAGCCCGGGACCGTAGTCGAGCGTCTCGGGTGCCAGCACCACCTCGTGGTGACCGCCGCCGACGTTCACCGCGTACCCCGCGCCCCATTCCGGTTGGTCACCGCCGTACCACCGCTCCCACTCCTTCGGCCCGGCGTAGAAGACGCGGTACAGGTCGGGCGGCGCACCGGTCACGACGTAGCCGTCCGCCACCTTCGCCGCCGCCTCGGCCCGCTTCAGCAGGCCCGGCAACCGGTCGCGGTGGGCCGGGGTGCTGGCCACCATCACCCGCTTTCCGACCAGGACGGCCAGCTTGCTGACCTCCCAGGGCAGGACACCGGGCTGGCCGTTGTAGCGGCCGTTGACAACTGCCGAGGACTTCGACTTGAGCAGGGTGAGCAGCCGGGGTTCCGCACCGTCGCGCCACCGGGTCTCGACCACCACCGGGCTCGGTTGACAGTTCCGTACGACGAAGCAGTACTGGAACTCGATCGACACCCGCCATTCCCCCGCCCGGCCCGCGGAGGTGGGCAGGCCACTCGGCCGCCCCTGCCAGTGCACGACCCGCAGGGCCTTGAGCGCGTCGAACCGTCGACGCAGCTCGGGGCGTACCCCCGTGGCCGCGATCGCGGCGAACGCTGACCGGTCACCGCCGAGCAGGGCGGCGGCCTGCTTGTCGAGTTGCGCGGTGATCCGTTCGGCGACCTGTCGGGCGGCGGCCGTGGTCGGGTTCTCCGTCGGCGAGGCGGCGGTCGCCGGCTCACCGACCTCGACATCGGACGCTCCGCCGGCCAGCAGCACCACCGGAACGCCGACACTCAGGGTCAGCAGCACCGCGACCAACGCGGTCCACAGTGGCCAACGTCGACGCCGTCGGCCTTCGGTCCCCGGACCGGCCGGCGGCTCCTCCACCGCCGGAGCAGATGCCGGCTCCGCCGTCACCCCATCCGGTGTCGCACCGGTCGGCGCCGGCTCATCGCTGCCCACCGGGCCCCCGTGATCCACCGGCGAAGGGTACGGCCTGCGGTGGCGCCGACGGAAGAGCGATCGACCGACGCTGTCCCGGTCGGTACGTTCAGGCAGGGCCGGGCGTCCCCGATCCGGGCCAGGACGAGAACGCCACGCCCAACGCGCTGATCATCTGGTCGAAGGAACGGTCGAGTTCCCGGGGCAACCCGAAGCCACCGGCCGCCTCCAGTGCGACGAAGCCGTGCACGGCCGCGCGGAACATCCGGACTCCGTCCACTGCGGCGTCGCCGTGGATGCCGTATCCCCGCAGGATGGCGTAGACCACACCGACCGCCCGCTCCCCGGCGGCCAGGTGCACCGGGTCGGCCGGATCCGGTACCCGCTGGGTGGCCGGATAGCGCCCGGGGTGCCGACGGGCGTACGAGCGGTAGGCGGCGGCGACGGCCCGCAGCGCGTCCGCACCGCTACGGCCGGCGGCGGCCGTGGTCATCTCGTCGGCGATCTCGGCGGTGGCCAGCGCGGACAGTTGCTGCGCGAGCGCCTCGACGCCCTTGATGTGCTTGTAGAGGCTCGGCAGCGCCACGCCGAGCCGGTTCGCCAACGCGGCGAGGGTGAGCCGGTGGTACCCGACCTCGTCGACGAGCCGGGCCGCCTCGCGCACCACCACCTGCGCGTTGAGCCCGGCCCTAGGCACGGTTCGCCGCCGCCAGGAAGCCGACCAGTTCCGCCGCCGTCGCCTCCGGACGGTCGGCGTGCGGGTAGTGCCCGGCGTCGGTGATCATCCGCGCCTCGGCGACCGGGAACAGCCGCCGGGCGGCCCGCGCCTCGGCGCCCGGGTCGCGGAAGTCGGGGTCCTTCGTGCCCATCAGCACCAGCACCGGCTGACGCACCTGCGGGGCGCGGGCGGTCCAGTGCGGCCGCACCGGATGGATCACGCCGCGCACGGGCGCCATCCGACCCGGGCGGCGCAGCGCCGCCACCAGCTGCCGGCGGTACTGCGCGTCGTCGGCCGGGCGGTGCACGGGAAAGAGCGTGCGGTGGAACAGACCGAACAGCCGTGGACTGCGCAGCACCACGCTCTGGGCCAGCCGGATGAGGAAGTTGCTCTCCGGCGGGTTGACGAACGCGCCGACCAGCACGATCCCGTTGACCAGGTCCGGCGCGTCGGCGGCGGCGAAGACCGCGGCCGCGGCGCTTGACGAGTTGCCCACCAGAACGGCCGGACCGCCGCCGAGGTCGCGAACCACCGCGAGCAGGTCGCCACCCACCTCCACCGGGGCGTACGACGGCCAGTCGGCGCTGGAGTCGCCATGCCCGCGCACGTCGACCGAGGCGACCCGGTAGCCCGCCGCCACCAGCAGCGGAATCAGATGCCGGTAGGAGCCGCGGTTCTCCCCCATGCCGTGCGCGAGCACCACCAGCGCCCCCTGCCCGTGCACCTCGTACGCGATGCGACCGTCGGCACGCTCCACCCAGCTAGTTGTCATAGCCAATAGGCTAATGCTATTAGCCAACACCGTCAAGGCCGCGCCACGCACCGCCGACCCTGTCGGCCGGCGGCACGTGGCGGAGGAGGGCTACTTCCGGGAGCTGAGCGCGCGGGCGAAGAACGCCAGGTTGGCGGGACGCTCGGCGAGCCGGCGCATCAGGTAGCCGTACCAGTCGTCGCCGTAGGGCACGTAGGTCCGCACCGCGTAACCCTCGCCGACCAGGCGGGCCTGCTCCTCCGGCCGGATGCCGTACAGCATCTGGAACTCGAAGCGGTCGGGGTCACGGTCGAACCAGCGTGCCCGGTCCTCACCGATCGCGATCAGGCGTGGGTCGTGGGTGGCCAGCATCGGATAACCGTCGCCGGACATCAGGATGTTGAGGCACCGGACGTAGGACTTGTCGACCTCGCGGGCCGACTGGTACGCCACCGACTCCGGCTCCCGGTACGCGCCCTTGCACAGCCGCACCCGCGATCCGGCCGCCGCCAGGTCGCGACAGTCGGACTCGGTGCGCCGCAGGTAGGCCTGCAGCACCGCGCCGGTCGACGGGTGGTCCTTGCGGAGCTTGGTCAGGATGTCCAGGGTCGAGTCGGTGGTGGTGTGGTCCTCCATGTCCAGGGTGACCGTGGTGCCCGCCGCCTCGGCGGCGGCGCAGATCGCCCGCGCGTTGTCGTACGCGAGCTGCTCGTCGAACGCCTGGCCGAGCGCGGAGAGCTTCACACTGACCTCGGCGGCGGGCGTCAGCTTCGCCTCGGCGAGCATCCGCAGCAACGTGAGGTACTCGTCCCGGGTGGCGTTGGCCTGTTCACCGGTGACGGTGTCCTCGCCGAGATTGTCGAGGGTGACCGCCAGACCGTCGTCGACGAGTTCGCGGGTCGCGCGCAACGCGTCGTCGGTCTTGGCGCCGGCGACGAACCGGCGGACGACGTCCCGGGAGAACGGGGCCGTCGCGACGAGCCGCTCGACCCGGGATGACCGGGAGGCGGCGAGGATGACGGAACGGAGCATGAGCCGAGCGTAACGCTCACCCGACCGCCAGGTACCTTCCCCCGTCGCCCCCGGCCCGGGGCGGACGGGATGGCGTTCATCGGTTACAACCATGTCGTGGAACAACGCCCTCGCCGCCGACTCCGATCGGCCTCAGTGCAGCTTGGCGCCATCACCGCGCTGGCGCTCGCCCTCTCCGGCTGCAACATGACCTCCGACGACGACGATGACGACTGCGCCCTCGGCCCGGCCGGGGGCGGGGAGACGGTGGCCCTGGCCCTGCGGGTGCCGGCCCCCGCCGCCGAGACCGGCGCCGGCCGTGCCGCACCCGAGCCGGTCGGCGCGGCCGTGCCCGAGCGCGGCGGCTTCGGCACCCACCTCGCCTCCTGCGGCGGCTGAGCGTGCGTCGCGAGACGACCGCTCCCCGCCCCGACTGGGACACCACCATCCGGGAGCAGGGCCTGGTCTACGTCGACACGGAACTGCCCGACGGCGGGGTGATGTCGTACTGGGACGAGACCGCCACGTACGCCTTCGAGCTGGACGAGGTGCTGCGGCTGGAGGAGGCCACCGAGGAACTGCACCGGATGTCGGTGGCCGCCGCCGAACACGTGGTGGCGCGCAACCGGTACGCCGATTTCGGCATCCCGGCGTGGGCGGCCGAGGCGGTCGCCCGCTCGCTGCGGGAGACGCCGCCGACCCTCTACGGCCGCTTCGACCTCTGGTACGACGGCAGTTGGCCGCCGAAGCTGCTGGAGTACAACGCCGACACCCCCACCGCCCTGGTCGAGGCGAGCATCATCCAGTGGTACTGGCTGGAACACACCCGGCCGGACCTGGACCAGTGGAACAGCCTGCACGAGCGGCTCGTCGGCAGCTGGGCGAAGATCGGCGCCGAGCTGTACGACCGGCGGGTGCACGTGGTCTGGTCCAACGAGGAGGAGACCGGCGAGGACCACATGACCGCCGGCTACCTGGCCGAGACCGCCCGCCAGGCGGGGCTGGACGTCGAACTGCTGCCGATCCAGGATCTCGGCTGGAACGGCCGGCGTTTCATCGACGCCGACGACCGCCCGGTCACCACCTGTTTCAAGCTCTACCCGTGGGAGTGGATGCTCGCCGAGCCGTACGGCCCGCTGGCGCTGCGGCCGGGCACCCCGACCACCTGGATCGAGCCGGCCTGGAAGCTGCTGTTGTCCAACAAGGCGCTGCTGGCCGTGCTGTGGGAGTTGTACCCGGGGCACGAGTTGCTGCTCCCGGCGTACCTCGACTCGCCGCGCGGCATGTCCGAGTACGTCGCCAAGCCGCTGCTCGGTCGGGAGGGCGCCGCGGTGCGGATCGTCACCCCCGGTGGCGAGATCAGCAACCCGGGCGACTACGGCGACGAGGGCTACTGCTACCAGGAGTTCCGGGCGCTGCCCGAGTTCGCCGGAAGCCGCCTGGTGCTGGGCAGTTGGACAGTCGACGGAGAATCGGCGGGTGCCGGGCTGCGGGAGAGCGCGAGCCTGATCACCGACGGCTACGCGCGGTTCCTGCCGCACTACATCGACGCGCCACGCCCGGAGTGAGTCGTCTACCGTTGAGGCGTGAACTTCGACGCGTACGCCCGGACCGGGGTTGACCTCGTCAACGCGCGCCTGGACGATCTCGACGATCTACGCGCCATCTTCTGCGACGACCAGAAGTGGATGCGCGACGAGGTCGCGGAACGGGACCTGCCGACCTTCCGGCGCGCGCAGAAGCGGCTGCGTGACGTCTTCGAATACGGCACCTCGGGGCGCGACGCCGAGGCGGTGAACGAGCTGAACTCCCTGCTGGAGGCGTTCCCGGTGCAGCCGCGCATCTCGGGACACGACTCCAGCGACTGGCACATGCACGTGACCAGCCGGGGTGCCTCGGTCAGCTCGGAATATCTGGCCGGCGCGGTGTGGGGCCTGTCGGTGTGGCTGTGCGAGTACGGCAGCGCCCGATTCGGCGTCTGCGCCGACGACCGCTGCGGCAACGTCTACCTGGACACCTCGTCGAACTGCTGCCGGCGGTTCTGCTCGGAGCGCTGCGCCACCCGCTCGCACGTGGCCGCGCACCGGGCCCGCAAGCGGGCCGCCGTGCCCAGCCAACCGGACCCGCTGGCGCCGGTCTCCTGACCCGCGATCACGGGCCGTCCGGCCGTCCGGCCGGAGCCTCAGGCGTCGACCGGTGACGGCGTGCTGAGGTGCTGCCGGGCGAACGCCAGCGCCTCGCGCAGGTCCGCCTCACGGACCTGCCGGCTCTTCGCGCCCCGGGTGGTCACCTCCACCGCCACCGAACCGGAGAAGCCCCGCCCGGCCAGCGAGCGCAGCAGCTCGGCGCAGGGCTGGTTGCCGCGCCCCGGCACCAGGTGCTCGTCGCGTCCCTCGCCGGTGCCGTCGCCGAGATGCACGTGGGCCAGACCGTCGCCCATCCGGTCGGCCATCGCCAGCGCGTCGCTGTGCGAGGCCGCGCAGTGCGACAGATCCAGGGTGTACGAGGCGTAACCGGCTTCGGTGGGATCCCAACCAGGCACGTACGGGACGAACTGGCGGCCGGCCATCCGTACCGGATACATGTTCTCCACCGCGAACCGGAGGCCGCCGAACTCGCCGGCCACCCGGTCGAGCCCCTCGGCGAAGCCACGTGCGTACTCCCGCTGCCAGGTGAACGGCGGGTGCACCACGACGGTCGGCGCCTCCAACGTCTCGGCCAGCACCGCCGCCCGGCGCAGCCGCTCCCACGGGTCGGGGCTCCACACCCGCTGCGTGACCAGCAGACACGGTGCGTGCACGGAGAGTACCGGCACTCCGTAGTGATCTGACAGCCCGCGCAGCGCGCCCGCGTCCTGGCTGACCGCGTCGGTCCACACCATCACCTCGAGGCCGTCGTAACCGTGCGTGGCGGCCAGCTGAAACGCCGCCGCGGTCCGCTCAGGGAAGACCGAGGAACTGGACAGGAGCACCGGGACGCGGGAAGTCACGCCATCGAGGGTAGCCGGGATGCGGTCGGGCATCATGACGAGAACCGGCAAAGCAGACAGCCGGGACGTTCAGCATCACACCGGAGTCAGTCGATCCAGTCGGCTGAGGATCACACCCTCCCGCAGCGCCCACGGACAGACGTCCAGCGCGTCGATCCCGAGTCGACGCATCACCGACTCGGCGACGACGGCACCGGCCAGCAGTTGGTGGGCGCGCCCCGCGCTGACCCCCTCCAGTTCGACAAGCTGCGCGGGCGGGATGTGCCGGATGAAGCCGAGCACCTGTCGCAGCCCGGACCGGGTGAGCCGGCGTCGGGCCCAGAGCCCGGCCCCGCTGGGTGCCGCACCGGCGAGTCGGGCCAGCGTACGGAACGTCTTGGAGGTCGCCACCGACCGTTCCCACCCCACCTCGGTCATCCGCTCGACCACCGGATCGAGGTGGGCGTCGACGTACTCCCGCAACTGCTCCACCGTCTCCGGCGCGGGCGGGGCGGTGCTGTCCGGATCCACGTCGAGCCGGTCCCGGGTCAGCCGACCGGCACCCAGCGGCAGCGACACCGCGACGTCCGGATCCTCGTCGATACCGGCCGCGATCTCCAGCGAGCCGCCACCGATGTCCAGCACCAGCAGCCGCCCGGCGGACCAACCGAACCACCGCCGGACCGCGAGGAAGGTCATCCGCGCCTCGTCGGCGCCGGAGAGCACCTCCAGCCGTACGCCGGTGGAGTCCCGCACCCGGGTCAGCACCTCCGCCGCGTTCGTGGCGTCGCGCACCGCGGAGGTGGCGAAGGCGATCAGGTCGTCGACCTCCAGATCGGCGGCCGACGTACGCGCCGCCTCCACCGCCGTGACCAGGGCGTCGGCGCCGGCCTCGCGAAGCGCGCCGTCCGGTCCGATCTGCTCGGCGAGACGCAACACCGTCTTCTCCGAGTGCGCCGGCCACGGGTGCGCGCCCCGGTGGGCGTCGACCACCAGCAGGTGCACCGTGTTGGAACCGACGTCGAGGACACCCAGTCGCATGGGAGAACCCTAGGCCCACCCGGTTCGCGCCACTCGGCGACCTGCCCGCCGCACCACGCGTACGCTGGCCGGGTGACAGGGCAGATCGAACTCCGTGTGCTGGTGGACGACCCGGCCGACCCGCGCAGCCGGGAGGTGCCGCTGGACTTCCCCCGGGAGTGGATCGAGTTCGTCGACCCGGCGGACGAACGGCACCTGATCCGGGCCGACCTCACCTGGTTGCTGTCCCGGTGGACCTGCATCTTCGGCAAGGGCTGCCACGGCATCATCGCCGGTCGGGCGGCCGACGGCTGCTGCTCGCACGGTGCGTTCTTCACCGACTCGGACGACGAGTCGCGGGTACGCGCCGCGGCGAAGCGGCTCACCCCGCAGACCTGGCAGCACTACCGGCGTGGATTCAAGAACTGGACCGCGAACGACACCGTCGACGGCAAGACGCCGGCCCGGCGTACCGCTACCCGGGATGCCGACGGGCCCTGCGTCTTCCTCAACGACGCGGACTTCCCGGGCGGAGGCGGCTGCGCGCTGCACGCCCAGGCGCTGCGCGACGGGGCGCATCCGCTGGAGTACAAGCCGGATGTGTGCTGGCAGCTGCCGGTCCGCCGGGACCAGGAGTGGGTGAAGCGCCCGGACAACACGAAGGTGCTGGTGTCCACGCTCGCCGAGTTCGACCGGCGCGGCTGGGGTGCCGGCGGGCACGACCTCGACTGGTGGTGCACCTCCTCCACCGACGCGCACGTCGGCGCCGACCCGATGTACCTGTCGTACGCCCCGGAGCTGACCGCGCTCGTCGGCGAGGCCGCGTACGCGAAACTGGCCGAACTGTGCGCGGCGCGGACCCGGCAGGGCCTCGTCGCCCCCCACCCGGCGGACCAACTCTGAAGCAGACCTAGGTGATCTTGATAGCACCGTTGCTACCATGCACCCATGGCCATGACGCTCCGTCTCGACGACGATCGCGAACGCCGACTCCGCCTCGTGGCTGACGAGGAGGAGCGGTCGATGCACGCGGTGGTGGTGACCGCCATCGACGACTACCTGATGCGGCGCAACGCGCGGCAGTTCGACGAGTTGGCCGACGAGATCATCGAACGCCATGCCACGCTGCTCGCCCGCCTGGCCGAGTGATGCCGGAGATCTACTACCCGACGCTCACAGACGTCGTTCGCATCGCCCGCAAGATCGGCGTCGCGGTCCGGGACGCAGGGTTGATCGAATCAGCCGTCGCCCGACCCCGGACCAGCGTTTTTGGCGAGGACGCCTACCCGGATCTCTGGACCAAGGCGGCGGCGTTGCTGCACTCGTTGCTCAACAATCATCCGTTCGTGGACGGGAACAAGCGCATCGGCTGGATCGTGACCGTCGCTTTCCTGCTCCAGAATCGCGCCGTCTCCGTAGCCGAGCTTGACGACGTCGACCAGGATGTCGCGTACGACCTGGTCATCGCGGTGGCGGAGAGCTGGCTGACCGAGGTCGACCCGATCGCGAACTCGCTGCGAAAGCTCTTCTGAGCCGCGTTGTCGGATCAGGGCTCGAACTTGTAGCCGAGACCGCGCACCGTGACGATGTGACGCGGGGTGGAGGGCTCCGGCTCGATCTTCGAGCGCAGCCGCTTCACGTGCACGTCGAGCGTCTTCGTGTCACCGACGTAGTCGGCACCCCAGACGCGGTCGATCAACTGGCCCCGGGTGAGCACCCGACCCGCGTTGCGCAGCAGCAGTTCGAGCAGCTCGAACTCCTTGAGCGGCAACTGCACCGCACCCCCGTCGACGGTCACCACGTGCCGCTCGATGTCCATCCGGACCGGGCCGGCGGCCAGCGTCGGCGCGCCCGACTCGGGCGCCTCCGGGCTCTGCCGGCGCAGCACCGCGCGGATCCGGGCGACCAGCTCCCGGGGGGAGTACGGCTTGGTCACGTAGTCGTCGGCACCGATCTCCAGGCCGACCACCTTGTCGATCTCGCTGTCCCGGGCGGTGACCATGATGATCGGCACGTGCGAGCGCTGGCGCAGCTGCCGGCAGACCTCGGTACCGGACATCTCCGGCAGCATCAGGTCGAGCAGGACGATGTCGGCGCCGGTCCGGTCGAACTCGGTGAGGGCCGACGTCCCCGTGGCGGCCACGGAGACCTCGAACCCCTCCTTGCGGAGCATGTACGACAGTGCGTCCGAGAACGATTCCTCGTCCTCGACCACCAGAACGCGACTCAACGGCGTTTCCTTTCATCGGTCGGACCGGGCGGCGCCCAGCCTGATCCAGGTGTGGTTCAGACCTGCCGGAGCTCGGCCGGACCGGCCTCGATCCCAGCAGGTGGCAGTGTCGCCAGCAGGTCGTCCGGCGGACGGGCGGGCAGCCGGAGGGTGAACGTCGACCCACCACCAAGAGTGCTCGCCACCTCCACCCGACCGCCATGGTTGCTCGCGATGTGCTTGACGATCGCCAGCCCGAGGCCGGTGCCGCCGGTCGCCCGCGACCGCGCCTGATCGGCCCGGTAGAACCGTTCGAAGATGCGGTCGACGTCGGTGGGGGCGATGCCGATGCCCTGGTCGGTGACGGCGATCTCCACCTGCTCCCCGGCGGTGCGGGCGGCGATCCGAACCGTGGTGTCCTCGCCGGAGTAGTTCAGGGCGTTCTCCACCAGATTCGCCACCGCCGTGGCGAGCTGGTTGTCGCTGCCGTACACGGTCAGGCCCCGCTCCGCCTCGACGGTCACCTCGATCCGGCGGGCCGCGGCGGCGGTCCGGGTGCGGTCGATCACCTCGGAGATCACCCAGTCCACCGCGACCGGCTCGGGGGCCGGCTGCGGTTCGGCGCCCTGGAGCCGGGTCAGTTCCAGCAGCTCCTGCACCAGCCGCCCCAACCGGGTCGACTCGTGCTGGATGCGCTCGGCGAACCGTCGGGCGGCGACCAGGTCCTCGGAGAGATCCGGCCGACCCTCACCGGCCGGCTCGGTGGCGTCCAGCAGCGCCTCGGCGAGCAACTGCAACGCACCGATCGGAGTCTTCAGTTCGTGGCTGACGTTGGCCACGAAGTCGCGGCGCACCCGGGCCAACCGGTGTGACTCAGTCACGTCGGCCGCTTCCACCGCGATGTAGCCGTTGCCCAGTCCCATCGCCCGCAGGTGCACGCCGAGCGGGTTCTCTCCGGCGTTGTCGCGACCCCGGGGCAGGTCGAGCTCGATCTCGCGCCGCACACCGGTGCGCCGTACCTGCCCCGCGAGGGTACGGACCAGCGGATGGGCCATGATCGAACCTGGTCGGCCGCCGGTCCGCAGCAGCCCCATCGCCCGCGCGGCCGGATTGACAAGTACGGGCACATCGTCCGCGTCGAGCACCACGACTCCCGCGCGCAGCGAATCGATCGCGCGGCGGCCGAGCCCGACCTGCACTTCGTCGACGATCGCGAGCCTCCCCTTGCCGAACGGGATCATGTGGGACAACCACAGGCCGGCGACCACCCCGACCACCAGGGCCGTCGCCACACCCACCGTCACCGCCCACGTCACTCGGCGATCGTAGGGTCATTGTTAACCCGGCTATCGCCCAGAACAGGACGAAGCACTCTCACTTCCAGGAAAGTTCACCCGCGCGTCCGGCGCAGTTCATCAGCGTTCACCTCCGGTCCGCCCGGGAGTCATAGCTTGGCGGGCGTACCTGCGCAAACACCCGCCGGCGGGATCGCCGGCCCCGACGGACAGGACGTGAGAATGCGCGACGAGTTCCGGGCCGAACTTCAGGCCGTCAGCCAACTGCTTGTCGAGATGGCCGAGGGAGTTCGGGCGGCGCTGCGACAGGCGACCCGGGCCCTGCTCACCGCCGATCGCCGGGCGGCCGAGTCCGTCATCGAGCGGGACGCCGAGATCGACGGGCTGTACCGCCAGGTGGAGGAGCGGGTGTGCGACCTGCTGGCCCGTCAGGCACCGGTCGCCTCCGACCTGCGCGCCATGATCACCGCGCTGCACGTGGCCGCCGACCTGGAACGGATGGGTGACCTGGCCGATCACGTCGCCAAGACCGCGTTGCGCCGGCACCCGTCCCCGGCCGTGCCGGCCGAGCTGCGCCCGGTCTTCACGGACATGGCCGGCATCGCCGACCGGATGGCCGAGAAGATCGCCTCGGTGCTGGCGCACCCCGACGCCGATCTCGCCGCCGAGCTGGACAGCGACGACGACGCCATGGACGAGCTGCACAAGGGGTTGTTCGGGGTGCTGCTCGGCGCGGACTGGCCGTACGGCGTGGAGACCGCCATCGACGCCACCCTGCTGGGTCGCTTCTACGAGCGCTTCGCCGACCACGCCGTGAACAGCGCCGAACACGTGGTCTATCTGATCACCGGCGAACCCGTCACCGCCCCCTGAGGGGCGCGGAAGGGCCCCTACCGACGCCTGGCGTGGCGGGGGCCCTTCCGACGATCGGACTCGGGCCGGCTCAGCGGCCCTGGTTGGCCACAGCGGCGGCGGCCTCCTTGGCGGCCTCCGGGTCGAGGTAGGTCCCGCCCAGCGTCTGGGGACGCAGCAGCGGGTCCAGGTCGTAGCGGAGCGGGATCCCGGTGGGGATGTTGAGCTTCGCGATCGCCTCGTCACTGATCTGGTCCAGGTGCTTGACCAGCGCCCGCAGCGAGTTGCCGTGCGCGGCCACCAGCACCGTACGGCCGGCCAGGATGTCCGGCACCACCGAGTCGTACCAGTACGGCAGCATCCGTTCGACGACGTCCTTCAGGCACTCGGTACGCGGCATCAGCTCGGTCGGCAGCAACGCGTACCGCGGGTCGCCGACCTGCGACCACTCGTCGTCGTCGGCGATCGGCGGCGGCGGGGTGTCGTACGAGCGGCGCCAGAGCATGAACTGCTCCTCGCCGTACTCATCCAGGGTCTGCTTCTTGTTCTTGCCCTGCAACGCGCCGTAGTGGCGCTCGTTGAGCCGCCACGACCGGCGCACCGCGATCCAGTGCCGGTCGGCGGCGTTCAGCGCCAACTCGGCGGTCCGGATGGCGCGGCGCATCACGCTGGTGTGCACCACGTCCGGCAGCAGGCCGTGCTCGCGCAGCAGCTCGCCGCCGCGACGCGCCTCGTCCTCCCCCTTCGCGGTCAGGTCGACGTCGACCCAGCCGGTGAAGAGATTCTTGGCGTTCCAGTCGCTCTCGCCGTGGCGCAGCAGGACCAGCGTCCCGACGGTGGGTCCCTCGCTAGCTGTCATGCCGATCATCCTGCCGCAACCCGCTGTGGCACGCGCGCGAAGGGTGGTGACGACCACCACGTGGAAATGCGGGTGACCTTGATTCCGGCACAGCACTAGGTTGGTAAGGATCCTTTAGATCACCAGGCATTACGGAAACGGGGGCGCCGGCGTGCGCGCGATACGGGGTTGGTTCCGGGATACGACGGGTGGGTTACCGAGGACCTTCTGGTACCTCTGGACGGGCACCCTGATCAATCGGCTCGGCTCGTTCGTCCTGGTCTTCCTCGCCATCTACCTGACCCAGGAGCGCGGCTTCTCCGCCTCGCAGGCCGGCCTGGTGCTCGGTGCCTGGGGCGTCGGCGGCGCGGTCGGCACCACCGCCGGCGGCACCCTGACCGACCGGTGGGGTCGCCGGCCGACCCTGCTCACCGCCCATCTCGGCGCCGCGACGATGATGCTCGCCCTGGGCTTCGCGCGTGACCTGTGGACGGTCGCGGCGGGTGCGCTGCTGCTCGGCCTCTTCGCCGAGGCGGCCCGCCCGGCATTCGGTGCCATGATGATCGACGTGGTGCCGGAGCGGGACCGGCTGCGGGCCTTCTCGCTCAACTACTGGGCGATCAACCTCGGCTTCGCCTGCGCCGCCGTGCTCGCCGGCTTCGCCGCGCAGGCCGGCTACCTGCTGCTCTTCGTGGTCAACGCGGCCACCACGGTGGTCACCGCGCTGATCATCTTCGTGAAGGTCAGTGAGACCCGGACGGTCACCGTCGGCATGCCGCGCGGCGGCGCACCGGCGGGAGCGCTGCGCACCATCCTGACCGACCGGGTGTACCTCGGCTTCGTCGCGCTCAACCTGCTCGGGGCGTTGGTCTTCCTCCAGCACATCTCGATGCTGCCGATCGCGATGGCCGACTCCGGCCTGAGCCCGGCCACGTACGGCTCGGTGATCGCACTCAACGGCGTGCTGATCGTGGCCGGTCAACTCTTCGTGCCTCGGCTGATCAAGGGACGCAGCCGGTCACACGTGCTCGCCCTGGCCGCGGTGGTGATGGGCCTGGGCTTCGGGCTGACCGCGTTCGCCGAGGTCGCCTGGTTCTACGCCCTCACGGTGCTGATCTGGACCCTCGGCGAGATGCTCAACTCGCCGTCCAACGCCACGCTCATCGCCGAACTCTCCCCCGCCGCACTACGCGGTCGCTACCAGGGCGTCTTCTCACTCTCCTGGCAACTGGCCGGAGCGGCGGCGCCGATCCTCGGCGGACTGGTCCGGGAGCAGGCCGGCAACGCGACTCTCTGGGCGGGCTGCGCCGTGGTCGGTCTGGTGATGGCGGTGGGCCACCTGCTGTCCGGACCGGCGCGGGAGCGGCGTGCCGTCGCCCTCCGTACCACCGGTGCGGCACCGGTGGTGACGGTGCAGTCGACGGCACCGCAGCCCGCCGCCCCGCAGGCCGCGGAGCCGGTGGCCACCTCGCGGGGGTGAGCCGCGCCACCCGGCGCCGCTCCTGTCCGTCGATCCGGGCAAGATCTGTTAGGTGTCCGAACAGATTGGCAAGGTCGAGCGGCACGACCCGCCGCCGGTCAGGGCGCTTCGGCGCTGGCTGACCGACACCGCGGGTGGGTTGCCCGCCACCTTCTGGTACCTCTGGGCCGGTCTGCTGATCAACCGGGCTGGCGCGTTCGCGATGCTCTTCCTGTCGCTCTACCTGACCGCCGCTCGGGGCGCCAGCGAGTCGCTGGCCGGCGTGGTGGTCGGCGCGTACGGCGCGGGTGGTGCGGCCGGGGTGCTGCTCGGTGGGGTCCTGGCCGACCGGTGGGGCCGGCGCTCGACCCTGGTGGCGGCGCACCTGGTCACCGCCGCCCTGATGGTCGCCCTGGCCCTCAGCCAGCACCTCGGCGTGATCGCGGCGCTCGCCCTGCTGGTCGGGGTGACGCACTCCATGCCAAGCCCGGCCTTCGTCGCCGCGATCGTCGACGTGGTGCCCGAGCAGCGCCGGTCCCGCGCCTTCAACCTGCAGTTCTGGGCGTTCAACCTCGGCATGGCCGTCGCCTCGTTGCTGGCCGGTCTGCTGGCGGAGGCCAGCTACGTGGCCCTCTTCCTGGTCGACGCCGTCGCCACGGTGGCCACCGCCGCACTCATCGCCTGGAAGGTCCCGGAGACCCTGGCCCGTCGGCAACCGCGGGCGGACCCGGCCGCCGGCACCCGAGGTCCGCGTCGCCCCGGCCTGCACACCGCGTTGACCGACCGGCACTTCCTGGTCTTCGTCGGGCTGACCTTCGTGCTGGCCGTACTGACCATGCAGGCATCGACGATCATGCCGCTGGCAATGCGTACCGACGGGTTGGGCCCGTCGTCGTACGGGGCGGTGGTGGCCCTCGGCGGCGTCCTGATCGTGCTGGGGCAGCTGTTCGTACCCCGGCTCATCGACCGCCACCGGAAGGCTCACGTGCTGGCCCTGTCGACGGCGTTGCTCGCCGTCGGCTTCGGCGCGCTCGCCATCGCCGACCACCTCGCGTCCTACCTGGGCGCCTGCGTGGTCTGGACGGTCGGCTCGATGCTGGCGGCGCCTCCCAACGCACAGATCAACGCGGACCTGGCACCACCGGCGCTGCGGGCCCGCTACCAGTCGGTGTTCTACCTGGCCTTCCCGGCGGCGTCGTTCCTCGCGCCGACGCTCGGCGGCTTCAGCCTGCAACGGTGGGGCGACGGGCACTGGTTGCTGGTCGGCGCGTTGGGTCTGCTGGCCGCCGGTGTGCACCTGCTCGCCGGGCCGTCGCGGGAACGCCGCGTGGCCAACCTGCGGCACCAGGGGGAACCGGCCGGGGCGTCGCTGGCCGGGCAGGTGTGAAGACGCGTCATGCCCGGCACGGAGTCGTGCCGGGCATGTCACGTCGTACGACCGGCGGCGGCGGGCGACACTCACCCCCGTAAGCGGCGCCCGCTCGCGCCGCCGGTCCAAACAGGTGGGCCACCGTCCCCCAACGGTGTTGGTCCACCCGTCCCCCGCGCCTCGCCCGGTTGTCCAGATCTGATCGATCCGCCGCTCCCCCGAACGGTTCCAGACGTGACACGGTGCAATAAAGTTAGTGCGGCCCGACCTCGCGATTCAACCTGAGCGACTGTCTCGCCCGTCACAGCCACCGGTCCCCTTCGGGACGCGTACGAGCCCTCGGTCAAGGCCAACGGCGGGTACCCGGGTGCTATTCCCGTAAACCTCTCACCCGTCCTCCCGATCGGGTGATTCGGTTCGGAAGAAATTGCTCTGCCGGCCGTCGCGCAGCTGCTCCTGGTAGATCAGATTCAACCGACGCTTGTCGAACGTGTCGAACCACTCGTCCCAGGTGATCTCGCGAATCCGGCTGCTCTCCCGGTAACCCGGAATGTTGAACGTCAGCACGCCGGCCCGGCCGGGCCGCTCGGTACCGCTGATCGTCGCCGGCCTGGCTCCCCGCTCCCGGGCCCAGCGTCGGATGACGTCGTGGTTGGTGGTGACCAGGCTGCGGCCGGGACGTTCCGGCCGGTCCTGGAGGGAGGAGATCACCTGCGACGACCGGACCGACCGGGACGTCGAGCGTCCGGTACGCACCGCGCCACCACGGGCCGGCCGGGCCTCGGCCGGACGGCGGGTCGGTGCCGCCGTGCGGGCGCGGGTGGCCCCACCGGCAGTCGTGCCGCTCGGGGCCGACCCGCGCGGAGTCGACTTCTGCGCACCCGCCGTGCTCTTCCGCGCCGTGCCGGCCGTGGACCTGCGCGCCGCGCTTGTCGTCTTGCGGGCACTGCCGGCGGCCGGCCGGCCCGCCGCGCCGGCCGCCTTACGCGCCGGAGTGGCCCGTTTGGTCGGGGCCGCCTTGGCCCGCCCCGGCGCGGTACGGCCGGACGCCGCCTGTTTCGCACCGGAGGTCTTCGTGGCTTTCGCACCGGAGGTCTTCGTGGCGCCGGCCCGGCCGGCCGGACCACTGCTGCGGCGCCCGGCGCCGCTGGACCGCAGCGTCTTCGTCAGTGTCTTCACCAGTTCCGGCTTCCGCAGCGCGGAGATGCCGGAGACCCCGTGCCGCCGCAGCTGCCCCCGAATGTCGTCGACCCGCATCCGGGCGATCTCCGACTCGGAGATCCTCGGCGTGTTCGGGGTCTGGTTGCCACCCTGCCGTTTGGTCCTGGTCGCGGTCCCGCCGCGACCCGAGCTGCTTCGCTGAGCCATGGACGCTCACGCTCCTCGCCACTCGCCGTCTCGGCGCGGCGGGTCCCAACGCCGCACCGCGCGCTGCGGCTTACCCCTCAGGAGCGGTCCGAACCTCCGGCGGTCGGTGGAGTCGACCGGGCCCCCGCCGAGGGCTCGAACAGGTGCGCGAAGGCGGCCAGGTTGGCGGTCGACTCACCCCGCTTCACCCGCCACTCCCACTCGCGGCGGATCGAGCTGCCGAACCCGATCTCCAGCATCGTGTCGAAGGACTCGTCGGCGTAGGTCAGTACCGCGCCGAACAGCCGGTCCAGCTCGTCGGCGTCGACGGCGTCCGGATTCACCCGACCGGTGAGGTAGACGTCGCCGACCGCGTCGATGGAGAACGACACGGCGTACATCTTCGCGTTGCGCTGCAACAACCAGGCCCACAGCTCCTCGCGCCGCTCGTCCGGCTGGCGCATCACGAACGCCTCGATCCGCAGCGCGTGCTCGCCGACGATCAGGTTGCAGATCGTCTTGAGCTTGTGCGTACCGGGCAGGGTCACCGCGTACGACCCGGGGCCGGTGGACTCGCAGGCGAGTTCCCGCTCCGCGCAGACGGACTCGATAAGTGCACCGAGGTCGCTCATCCGGCCAACTCTACGGCGGTCGGCACCGCGCCGCCCGGGCACCGTTGCGGTCCGGCTCCTGGTCCGGCGCTGTCCGGTGGCACATGGCCCGGCGTCAGCAGCGGGACGCGGTGAGTTCGGCGGTGAGGCCGGCCCGGTGGTCGGCGACCGCCTCAGCGTAGACGGCGAGCAGGCCGGCGGCGGTGCGGTGCCAGGAGAAGTCCCGGGCGTGCCGGGCGGCGCCGACGGACAACTCGGCCCGTCGGGCCCGGTCGGGCAGCAGGCGGGCCAGCGTACCCGCCCAGTCCACCGGGTCGTGTCCGCGCACCAGCACCCCACTGACCTGGTCGCGCACCGTGGTGACCAGTCCGCCGACGGCCGCGGCCACCACCGGCGTACCGCAGGCCTGGGCCTCCAACGCGACCAGGCCGAAGGACTCGTTGTACGACGGCACCGCGACCAGGTCGGCCGCCTGGTAGAGCAGGGGCAGTTCCGCGCCGGTACGCGGGGGCAGGAAGTGCACCCGGTCGGTCACGCCGAGCGAGGCGGCCAGCTCGATCAGCGCGGTGGGCCGGTCCAGCCCGGTGCCGCTGGGACCGCCGCAGATCACCACCGCGACCTCACGGGCCAGTTCGGGATCCCGGGCCCGCAGGGCGGCGATCGCCTGGATGAGCACGTCGGGTGCCTTCAGCGGCTGGATCCGGCCGACGAACGCGACCAGGTGGCCACCGGCCGGCAGGCCGAGCCGGATCCGGGCGGCGGTCCTGGCGGCCTCCCGGTCGCCGACCGGGGGACGGAACCGGTCCAGGTCCACACCGGGCTCGACCACGGTGACCCGCGTCGGGTCCGCGTCGTACCGACCGATCAGGTCCCGCGCCTCGACCCGGGTGTTCGCGACCAGCCGGTCGGCCTCCGCGACCACCTGTTCCTCACCGATCACGCGCGCCTTGGGCTCCGGCCGGTCACCGGCGGCCAGCTGCGCGTTCTTCACCTTGGCCAGGGTGTGCGCGGTGTGCACCAGCGGCACCCCCCAACGGTCCTTGGCCAGCCAGCCCACCTGGCCGGAGAGCCAGTAGTGGGAGTGGATCAGGTCGTAGTGGCCCGGCGGACGGGCCGCCTCGGCGCGCAGCACGCCCGCGGTGAACGCGCACAGCTGGCCGGGCAGCTCCTCCTTGGTCAGGCCCTCCAGCGGGCCGGCCATCACGTGCCGGACGTGCACGCCGGGGGCCACCTCCACCACCGGCGGCAGGTCGCCCGAGGTGGCCCGGGTGAAGATCTCGACCTCGACGTTCGCCTCGGCCAACCGCCGCGAGACCTCAAGGATGTAGACGTTCATGCCGCCCGCGTCCCCGGTGCCCGGCTGGTGCAGCGGCGAGGTGTGTACCGACAGGGTCGCGATCCGCCGGGGTCGCGGCCACGGCAGGGAACCCCGCTGACGCCCGACACCGGTGTGCTCTTCCGCCACGTCCGCTCCCTTTGCCACGGTTGATGCCGTCCCCGCACGACCGGCGCTCCTGCCTAAACACGCCACGCCGGATGTCATCTTCCCGATCGGCGGCGGGAAATACGTCGGGCAGGGTCTCGGGCGTGACCGACCTCATGGCGACCGTGCCGCCAGCGGTCGCCCGGCGGGGAGCGAGAATGGCCGGATGAGTCGTGTCGCGATCGTCACCGGAGCGTCCAGCGGGATCGGCGCCGCCACCGCGCGGCGGCTCGCGGGCGAGGGTTTCCACGTGCTCGCCGCGGCGCGGCGTACCGACCGGCTCGTCGAACTGGTCGCGGAGATCACCGCCACCGGCGGCTCCGCCACCGCGGTGAGCTGTGACGTGACCTCCGACGAGTCGGTGGCCGGCCTCGCCCGGGCCGCGCGGCAGGCCGGCGGGCCGGTGACGGTCCTGGTGAACAACGCCGGTGGCGCGGTTGGGCTGGACCCGGTCGAGTCCGGCGCGGTCGGTGACTGGCAGTGGATGTACGACGTCAACGTGCTCGGCACGCTGCGGGTCACCCAGGCGCTGCTGCCGATGCTGGAGGCATCGGGGGCGGGCACGATCGTCGTCGTCTCGTCGACCGCCGGCTTCACCGTGTACGAGGGCGGCGGCGGCTACACCGCGGCGAAGCACGCGCAGACGGCGATCGCCGGCACGTTGCGGCTGGAGCTGTGCGGACGCCCGGTGCGGGTGATCGAGATCGACCCGGGCATGGTGAAGACCGACGAGTTCTCGTTGACCCGCTTCGGCGGGGACGTCGAGCGGGCGGAGGCGGTCTACGCCGGTGTCGCCGAGCCGCTGGTCGCCGACGATGTCGCCGACTGCATCGCCTGGTGCGCCACCCGCCCGCAACACGTCAACGTGGACCGTCTCGTGGTCCGGCCGCTGGCCCAGGCCGCCCAGCACAAGGTGCACCGGACGGGCTGATGGTCGTGCCGGCGTCCCGGCCGCTCGGGGTGGTCACCAGGGGTACCACCGGGCCCAACCGGCTGCGGCGGGTGGACAACTGGATCGTGGATGCCTGCGCCGATCCGCTGCGCGCCGCACCGGACCCACTCGTGGTGGACCTCGGCTACGGTGCGGCGCCGGTGACGGCGGTGGAGCTGCGGGCCCGGCTCGCCGCACGCGTACGCGCCGACGTGCGGGTGGTCGGGCTGGAGATCGATCCGGTGCGCGTCGCGGACGCGCAGCCGGCCGCCGACCCGCCCGGGCTCACCTTCGCCCGAGGCGGCTTCGAACTGGCCGGCCTGCGGCCCACCCTGGTCCGCGCGCTGAACGTGCTACGCCAGTACGACGAGAGCGAGGTGGCCGCCGCGTGGGCCACGATGTGCGCCGGCCTGGCCCCGGGCGGCCTGCTGGTGGAGGGGACCTGTGACGAGTTGGGACGCCTCGCGGGCTGGGTGCTGCTCGATGCCGACGGCCCACGCTCGCTGACCCTGGCCGCCCGGCTGGCGACTCTGGAGAGTCCGGCCGAGCTGGCCGAGCGGCTGCCGAAGGCGCTGATCCACCGCAACGTGCCGGGTGAGCGGATCCACGACCTGATCCGGTCTCTGGACGACGCCTGGCACGCCGCCGCCGGCTATGTCCCCTTCGGCCCCCGCCAGCGCTGGCTGCACACCGTGTCGGCCGTCCGCGCCCAGGGCTGGCCCGTCCTCGACCGCCCCCGCCACTGGCGCCACGGCCGCCTCACCCTCCCCTGGCCCACCGTCGCCCCCCGCCAGCCCACCTAACCCCACCCCCACTCCCCACCGCGCACCCCTCAGCGCCCTGATCATGAAGTTGTTGTCCGGGAAAACGCTTGCCGGGCGCAATAACTTCATGATCGACCCGAGAGGGGGGTGGGGCATGGGGGTGGTGGGTTGTTAGAGGGTGCAGTTGATGAGGACGGGTTCGGGGTGGAGGGTTACGCCGAAGCGGGACTGGACGCCGTCGCGGATCTCGCGGGCCAGGGCGAGCAGGGCCCCGGTGCTGGCGGTGCCGGTGGGGTTGGTCAGGGCCAGGGTGTGCTTGGTGGAGATGGCGGTGCCCTCGGGACCGGGATATCCCTTGCCGAAGCCGGCCTTGTCGATCAACCAGGCGGCGCTGACCTTGACCAGGTCGTCCGCACCGGGCCAGGCCGGCGGCTCGCCCAGCCCGGCGGCCCGCTGCCGCAGCTGCTCGTACGTCGCGGCGTCGAGGACCGGGTTGGTGAAGAACGAGCCGACGGAGCGGGTGTCCGGGTCGTCCGCGTCGAGCACCATGCCCTTGCCGGCGCGCAGTCGCAGCACCGTGGCTCGGGCCTGGGCCAGTGGCACCCGGTCACCGACCTCGACGCCGAGCGCCCGGGCCAGTTCCGCGTAGCGCACCGGGCCGGACAGCGGCGAGCGGGCCAGCCGGAAGTCCACCGAGAGCACCACCCAGCGGTCGTTGTACTTGAAGATGCTGGACCGGTAGGCGAAACCGCAGTCCGCCGCCGCGACCTGCCCGACGGCTCCGGCCGTCCGGTCGTAGACCTGCACGGCGGTGATGGTCTCGGCGACCTCCTGCCCGTACGCCCCGACGTTCTGGATCGGGGTGGCACCGGTCGAGCCGGGGATGCCGGACAGGCACTCCAGCCCGGACCAGCCGTTGCGTACCGTCGCGGCGACCAGGTCGTCCCACGGCTCACCGGCCTCGACCCGGACCGTCACGGTCTGCTCGTCCTCGGCGAGCACCCGCAGTCCCCGGGAGCGGACGAGAACCACCGTGCCGGGAAAGCCGCCGTCACCGATCACCACGTTGCTACCGCCGGCGATCAGGAGGATCTCGGCGCCCGCCTCGCGTACCCGGCTGACGATCTCGTCGGCGTTGGTGGCGGCGACCACCTGGCCCGCCGGCCCACCCACGCACAATGTCGTGTATTGCGCCAGATCGTCCGTGCTGGCGGGTTGCGCGGCGGCTGTCGGCTGGGCGTAGACGTCAGACACGCCTCTCACCCTAGGCTGAGGGGTAGCCGTGGCACCCACTGGTGGCCCGGTCACCCCCGGGAGGATGGCGATGAGCAGATTGCACGGCAGCAAGGATTTCTGGATCGGCGCACTGCGGGCGGAGGGCCCGGCGTTCGCCGCCGCGGTGGCCGAGGCGCCGCCCGAGACACCCGTGCTGTCCTGCCCCGGTTGGACCGTGACCGACCTGACCCGTCATCTCGCCGGCATCTACCGGTGGGTGCACGGCGTGGCCGGTTCGGGCGATTCGACGACACCGCAGCACAGCCGGGCGCAGCCGGTCGAGCCGGCGGCGGGCGTCACCGCCGTGCAGCAGTGGCAGCAGGCGTACGACGAGCTGATGGCGCTCTTCGAGACCCTCGATCCGGAGGCACCGGCGTGGAACTGGGCCCCCCAGCCGAAGAAGGCCGGCTTCTGGCCGCGCCGGATGGCCCACGAGACGGCGGTGCACCGCTGGGACGCCCAACTCGCCATCGCCGCGGGTGAGCCGATCGAGGCCAAGCTCGCGGCCGACGGGGTGAGCGAGGTGCTGGACACCTGGTTGCCGGCGGGCCGGCGCCGGCAGGGCGGCCCGTGGGCGGGCGTGGTCCGGTTGACCGCCACCGACGCCGACCACGAGTGGTATCTGCGGCTGCGCGGCGAGGGGGTCGCCCTGCTCGACACCGGCACCATCCTCGACCACGACGACCACCACGCCCGGGTACAGGTCACCGGCACCGCCAGCGATCTGCTGCTGGCGCTCTGGGGACGGGTCAGCTTCGACACCCTGACCGTCGCGGGCGACCGCACCCTGCTCGACGGGGTCCGCACCGGCTGATCAGTACCTCCGCCCTGACGAGCGACCCTCCGGTGCGACGAGGGTCGCTCGTGGCCATTCTGTGACCCCTCGCGAGAGAGCGCTCTCTTGACACCGGTCCCGGGCGGACCGCAGGCTACGTGAGAGCGCTCTCAGAGCCCTTCCACCACCACCCGACCTGAGAGGGGTCACCAGAAATGGGCACATTCCCGCGTCACCGCCTCGCGGCGGTCGCTCTGGCCGCCACCGGCGTCCTGCTCGTCGCCGGCGGCTGCGGCGGCGGCGACGAGGCCGCCGGCGACGGCACCATAACGCTCACCGTCGACGTCTTCGGACAGTTCGGCTACGAGCAGCTCTACCAGCAGTACATGGACGCCAACCCGAACATCAAGATCGTCGAGCGGGGCACCGGCGGCAACCTCGACGAGTACTCGCCGAAGCTGACCCAGTGGCTCGCCGCGGGCAAGGGCGCCGGCGACGTCGTGGCCATCGAAGAGGGCCTGATGGTCGAGTACAAGGCCAACCCGGACAACTTCGTGAACCTGCTCGACCACGGCACCGCCGACCTCAAGGGCAACTTCCTGGAGTGGAAGTGGAACCAGGGGCTCACCGCCGACGGCCAGAAGCTGATCGGACTCGGCACCGACGTCGGCGGCATGGCGATGTGCTACCGCACCGACCTCTTCGAGAAGGCTGGCCTGCCGACCGACCGGGAGCAGGTCTCCGCGCTCTGGCCGACCTGGGAGGACTACATCGCCACCGGCGAGAAGTTCAAGGCCGCCGACACCGGCGCCTCGTTCCTGGACGCGGCCACCAACACCTTCAACACGATCGTGCTCCAGACCGCCGGCAACGCGCAGGGCTACCACTACTACGACACCAGCGACAACCTGGTGGTGGACACCAACCCGGCGGTGAAGCAGGCCTGGGACATCACGATGAACATCGTCAACGCGGGCCTGTCCGGCAAGTACGGCTCCTGGTCGGAGGAGTGGGTCTCCGCCTTCAAGCAGGCCAAGTTCGCCACCATCGCCTGCCCCGCCTGGATGACCGGTGTCATCGAGGGCAACGCCGGGCCGGAGGCCAAGGGCAAGTGGGACATCGCCCGGGTGCCGGGCAACGGCGGCAACTGGGGCGGCTCGCACCTGGCCGTACCGCAGCAGAGCAAGCACAAGGACGAGGCGGTCAAGCTGGTCAAGTTCCTGACCAGCGCCGAGGGGCACATCGGCGCCTTCAAGGCCAAGGGTCCGCTGCCGTCCTCGCCGCAGGCGCTTGACGACCCGGCCATCACCGAGGCCACCAACGCGTACTTCTCCGACGCGCCGGTCGGCAAGATCTTCGGCGAGGGCGCGAAGACGCTGAAGCCGGTCTACATGGGGCCGAAGAACCAGGCCGTCCGCACCGAGGTGGAGAACGCGGTCCGCACCGTCGAGCTGGGCCAGCGCACCCCCGAGCAGGGCTGGCAGGACGCGGTCGACAACGCCAAGAAGGCCGCCGCCAAGTAACCGGCCCGAGACCCCATCCCCGCCGCCGGTCCAGGCTCCGCCGCGATGCGCAGACATCCGCGGCTCCCCCTGGACCGGCGCGGGGCGGGGGTGTGGAAAGGAGTCAACGGGTCATGGCGTTGCAGCTCGACGCACGACCGCCGGCCACACCGGCGCCGCGTGGCACCCGCCCGTCCCGGGCCGGCCGGCTCAGCCGGATCGACGCGAAGTACTCGCCCTACCTCTACATCGCCCCGTTCTTCGTGATCTTCGCGATCTTCGGGGCCTGGCCGCTGGCGTACACCTTCTGGGTCTCCCTGCACGACTGGGACCTGCTGGGCAGCAATCCCACCTTCGTGGGCGCGGACAACTACACCCGGCTGCTGGCGGACAGCGACTTCTGGCACTCGGTGGTCAACACCCTCGGCATCTTCGTCCTCAGCACCCTCCCGCAACTGCTCGCCGCGCTCTGGCTGGCGAACCTGCTCAACCGCCAGCTGCGGATGCGTACGGGTTGGCGGATGGCGGTGCTGGTGCCCAACGTCACGTCCACGGCCGCCGTGGCGATCGTGTTCGGGGTGCTGTTCGGCCGCGAGTTCGGCATGGTCAACTGGCTGCTCGATCTGGTCGGCGTCGACGGCATCGAGTGGAAGTCCAACCGGTTCGCCTCCTGGGTGGCCATCTCGACGATGGTCGACTGGCGCTGGACCGGTTACAACGCGCTGATCTTCCTGGCCGCCATGCAGGCCATTCCCCGTGATCTGTACGAGGCGGCGGCGATCGACGGCGCGAACCGGGCCCGGCAGTTCTGGACCATCACCGTGCCGCTGCTCAAGCCCACGATCATCTTCTGCGTCATCATCTCCACGATCGGCGGGCTGCAACTGTTCACCGAGCCCCGGCTGTTCCACTCCGGCACCAACGCGATCCGGGGTGGGCCGATGCGCGAGTCGCAGACGATGACCATGTACATGTTCGAGAACGCCTTCGCGCCCTACTACAACTTCGGCTACGGGTCCGCGGTCGCCTGGCTGCTCTTCGCCCTGATCGCCATCGTCGCGGCGATCAACGTACTGATCATCCGCCGGCTCGGTGCCGGCGCCCGGCCGGACACCGGCAAGCGGAAGGGAGTTTCGCGGTGAGCGAGCGCAGCGAGCGAGTCATTCAACGCGGTGCCGTGGTGGCTCATCGTGACGCCGAGCGCAGCGAGGTGGCGCGATGAGCGAGCGCAGCGAGCGAGTCATTCAGCGCAGTGCCGTGGTGACTCATCGTGACGCCGAGCGCAGCGAGGTGGCGCGATGAGCGAGCGCAGCGAGCGAGTCATTCAGCGCAGTGCCGTGGTGACTCATCGTGACGCCGAGCGCAGCGAGGTGGCGCGATGAGCAGGTTGTGGCGGGCGAGCCCGCTGACGTACTTCGCACTCGTCGCCGCCGGCGTCCTGTCGGTCTTCCCGATCTACTGGATGTTCGTGGTGGCCAGCCGGTCCAGCGACGCGATGGGCCAACTGCCACCGCCGGTGACACCCGGCGGCAACCTGGGCGCGAACATCTCCCGGCTGTTCGCCAACACCGACGCCTACTTCCTGACCGGCCTGATCAATTCGGCGATCGTCGCGGTCACGGTCACCGTCTCGGTGGTGTTCTTCTCGACCCTCGCCGGGTTCGCCTTCGCCAAGTTGCGGTTCCGGGGCAGCAGCGCACTGCTGATGATCATCATTGCCACCATGATGGTGCCCACCCAACTGGGCGTCATTCCGTTGTACATCCTGATGACGAAGCTGAACCTGAACGACCGACTACCGGCCGTGATCATGCCCGCCCTGGTCACCGGTTTCGGGGTGTTCATGATGCGGCAGTACGCCGGGCAGGCGGTCAGCAGTGAGCTGATCGAGGCTGCCCGGGTGGACGGTTGCGGCACCGCCCGCATCTACTGGAACGTGGTGGTGCCGGCACTGCGGCCGGCTGCCGCCGTCCTCGGCCTGCTCACCTTCATGACCACCTGGAACGACTTCCTCTGGCCGTACGCGGTGCTCAACGACCCGGAGAATCCCACCGTGCAGCTATCGTTGCGAGCCCTGTCTGACGGCTACTACCAGGACATGTCCCAGGTCTTCACCGGCACGGCCATCGCCACGCTGCCCCTGCTGCTGGTATTCGTCCTGTTCGGCCGCCAGATCATCGGCGGGATCATGGAAGGTGCGGTCAAGGCGTGACTGAGTTGAGATTCCCGGACAACTTTCTCTGGGGTGCGGCCACCGCGGCGTACCAGATCGAGGGGGCGGTCCGCGACGACGGGCGCGGCGCGTCGATCTGGGACACCTTCAGCCGTACGCCGGGCAAGGTGCACGCCGGCCACACCGGTGACGTCGCCTGCGACCACTACCACCGGTACGCCGACGACGTCGCGCTGATGGCGGAGCTGGGGTTGCAGGCGTACCGGTTCTCGGTGTCCTGGCCCCGCATCCAGCCCGACGGCAGCGGCCCGGTCAACCCACGTGGCCTGGACTTCTACGACCGGCTGACGGACGCGCTGCTGGGCCGGGGCATCGACCCGATCGTCACGCTCTACCACTGGGACCTGCCGCAGACGTTGCAGGACCGGGGCGGTTGGACCAGCCGGGAGACCGCCGAGCACTTCGCCACCTACGCCAGCGCCGTGTACGCCCGCCTGGGTGACCGGGTCGGCACCTGGACCACGCTCAACGAGCCGTGGTGCTCGGCGTACCTCGGCTACGGCAACGGCGTGCACGCCCCCGGCGTGCAGGACCCGGGCGCGGCCTTCAGCGCCGTACACCACCTGCTGCTGGCGCACGGCCTGGCGACCCAGGCGTTGCGCGCGGGCGGTGCCGGCCGGATCGGCGTCACGCTCAATCCCGCCGACGTGTGTCCGGCCGATCCCAACAGTGCCGCCGACGCCGCCGCCGCACGCCTGGTCGACGGTCTGCACAACCGGATCTTCCTCGATCCGCTGCTGGTCGGCGGATACCCGGACGACGTCCGCGAGCACGTCGCACGGTTCGTCGAACCCACCTTCGTCCGGGACGAGGACGAAAAGATCATCGCGGCGCCGATCGACCTGCTCGGGATCAACTACTACGCGCCGACCTACGTCGCCGGCCGGCCGGACGGTGCCGGCGGTGGCGGGGCGTACCCCGGAACCGAGGGCCAGGTGCAGTTCCTGGCACCGGTCGGACCGCTCACCGACATGGGTTGGATGATCGAGCCGGCCGGACTGACCCGGCTGCTGGAACGCATCGCCACCGACTACCCGGCGGTGCCGCTGCTGATCACCGAGAACGGGGCGGCGTTCCCGGACAAGACCGCCGACCCGACGACCCCGCTCCAGGACGCGGACCGGATCGCCTACCTCGACGGCCACCTGCGGGCCGCGCACGAGGCCATCGCCCGGGGCGTCGACCTGCGCGGCTATCTCGTATGGTCATTGCTTGACAACTTCGAGTGGGCCGAGGGGTACCGTAAGCGATTCGGCATCGTGCACGTCGACTACCTCACTCAGCGGCGTACACCGAAGTCCAGCGCCCGGTGGTACCAGGAGGTGATCTCCCGGAACGGGCTGTGACGAGGTGGTGGTTTCTCCGATGACGGGGGCGCAGCGGCCCACTCTGGAGGCGGTGGCACGACGGGCCGGTGTGTCCCGGGCCACCGTCTCCCGGGTGGTCAACGGCTCGACCACGGTCGCCGAACCGATCCAGGAGGCGGTCCGCCAGGCGGTCGCCGAGCTGGGGTACGTGCCGAACCTGGCCGCACGCACGCTGGTCACCCAGCGGACCGACTCGATCGCCCTGGTGATGCCGGAGGAGGCCACCCGGGTCTTCTCCGACGACCAGGTGTTCCCGGGGATCATCCGCGGCGCCGCCCAGGAGTTGGAGGCCGCCGACAAGCAGCTGGTCCTGATGCTGGCCGGGTCGCCGGCCGGGCATGAACGAGTCGCCCGGTACACCACCGGTCGGCACGTCGACGGGGTGCTGTTCGCCTCGCTGCACGGAGCCGATCCGCTGCCCGCCCGGCTGGCCGCACTGGGCATCCCGGTGGTGTGCAGCGGCCGACCGCTCGACGGGGCGGAGGTGCCGTACATCGACGTCGACCAGGTCGGCGGGGTCACCCGCGCGGTACGGCACCTGATCGACAGCGGCCGACGGCGCATCGCCACCATCGCCGGCCCGCAGGACATGGTCGCCGGCATCGAGCGGCTGACCGGGTACCGGGACACCGTCGCCGCCGCCGGGCTGCCCGAGATGGTGGCGGTCGGCGACTTCACCCGTGAGTCCGGCGCGGCGGCGATGCGCGAACTGCTCGCCGCCCACCCCGACCTGGACGCCGTCTTCGCCGCGTCGGACCTGATGGCGCACGCCGCCCTGCGTACGCTGCGCGAGGCGGGACGGCGGGTGCCCGAGGACGTCGCGGTGATCGGCTTCGACGACATCGAGACCGCCGCGTACACCGATCCGCCGTTGACCACCGTTCGGCAGCCGATAGTCGAGCTGGGCCGGCAGGGCACCCGACTGCTGCTCCGCCTCGCCGCCGGCGAACAGGTCGAACCGGCACTCATCCTGCCCACCGAGCTGATCATCCGCGACTCCGCCTGATTCCGCCGACGGTGGTGCGCGGCACATGGGTACGTTTCTTGTCGCCCCAGCGACAAGAAACGTACCCACGCTCAGCCTCGCCAGCCAGCGGCGGTCAGGGCGGCGCGGAGTTGGGCGGCGACATCGTCGAGGCGGTGGCGGACGTCGAAGGCGGTGAACCGGAGGATGCGGTCGCCGTCGATCCAGATCCGGTTCTGTCGACGCAGGTCCGCCGCCCAGTGCCGGGCGTCCATATGGTGCGCGCCGTCGACCTCCACGTGCAGCCGCCACTGTGGCCAGTAGGCGTCCAGGTAGCGGATCCGTCCGTCGGCGTCCCGGCGTCGCTGCTGCCCGGTCGGTGCCGGGAGACCGTGGCGCCGGCAGAGCCGTATCAGGTCGATCTCGGAGAGCGCCTCGGCGCCACCGGTGATGTCCTGCAACGTCTGTCGGATCAGGACGCGTCGCCGGGCCTGGGGCAATCGGGCGAGAACCGCGGTCATCTCCGCCGGGGCCGCCCGCCGCTGCTGGCAGCCGGCAGCGAGAATCTGTTGCGCTTCGGCGTCGGTACGCGCCCACTGCGCCGCGTCGACCAGCGACCGGGCCATCGACGTGCGGTCGGGCCGACCACGCTGCCGGTCCTCGGCCGGTAACTGCCGGGCCCGGCGTACCCGGGCCGCAGGCAGGCCGAGCGGCAGTCGACGCAGCAGGTCTGCCCGGCGTCGGTGATGCGGGACCAGCACGTCGACGGTCTCGTGGCGCCAGTTGCCGCGTAGCCCGCCCGCTGTCGCCGCCGCCAGCCCGGCCAGCACCGCTCCCGGACCGGCCGCCAAGACCGCCACCCACCAGTGCTGTTCTCGACGGTACGGCTCATCGGTCGAGGCGGCCCGCAGGATTCCCCGACACACCCTGGTCCACCGCCCTGTCGCCAGCAGGTGCCGGACCTTCGCCGGGGACAGTTCGGCGGTCGCCTGCGACCAGCTGACGATCCCCGACTGCTCGAACAGCAACCACCGCAACGCTTCGGCGTCGTCCCCAGGTATCCGCATCCATCGATTGAACCCGAAGTTGGGTACGTTTCTTGTCGCCCCAGCGACAAGAAACGTACCCACCGTCCGGTGCCGGGGGGCGGAAAAGCGGGCGCGGGGTCGGTCGGGCTTGGCTAGCCTGCCGCGCATGCCTGAACCGTCCGTGCTGATCCGTGCCGCACAGCCCGACGACGCTCCAGCAGTGGTGGCGCTGCGGAGGCTCGTGTTTCCCTTTCTGGTGCGGGGCGTCGCGTCCACCCGGCAGTTGATCGCCGCCCCGCCTCCGGGTCTGCACTGGACCGGCTTCGTCGCCGAGGTCGACAGGCACATCGTGGGCTGGGTGTGCGCGTCCCGCAACGAGCACACCGCCGAGGCTGTCGGGGAGGTGTCGCTGCTGCACGTACACCCCGACCACCGGCGCCGCGGGATCGGCGGCGCGCTGCTGGCCGAGGCGGTGACGCACCTCGCCCCGCTCGGCCTGACCCGGCTGCACGGGCGCGCGCTGCCCGAGGCGCTGCCGTTCGTCCGCCGGCACGGCTTCACCCCGAGTCGCCAGGAGCACTTTTCAGCCCTGGACCTGCACATGCTGCCGCCGCTGCCGACCGGATCCGACGGCGTCCGACTGGTCCCACTGACCGACGTCGACCCTCGTCGTGTGCACCGGGTGGACGTGCTGGCCAGTGCCGACGAGCCGGGCGACGTCGTGTCCGGCGCGATCGGCTATGCCGACTGGCTCGCCACCACCTGGGACAACGTCGGGCTGGACCGGGAGGCCAGCACGGGTGCCGAGGTCGACGGCGAGTTGGTGGCGATCAGCCTGGTGAAGCGGGACGGCGGGCGGATGTGGTCGGACTACACCGGCACCGTGCCGCAGCACCGGGGACGCGGGTTGGCCGGGCTGGTGAAGCTGGCCGCGCTGCACCGGGCGGCGGCGCGCGGCGTCACCGTCGCGTACACCGGGAACGACGCGGCGAACGCGCCGATGCTGGCGGTCAACGACCGGCTCGGCTACCGACGGGTGGCCAGCCAGTGGTCCTGCGTACGCGAGCTGCGCCCCGGCGGCTAACCCTCCGCGTACACCCGCTCGGCGGTGATGTCCCCCTCGACCAGTGCGATGTCCATGTCAGCCCTCCGTGATGGGTTGGCCGAGCGAGCGGCGGGCCAGCAGGGTGGCACCGGCCACCGCGGCCGGCATCAGCAGTACCGCGCCGAGCGGGATCAGGAAACAGACGAAGACCGCGACCCCGAAGCCGAGTGCGGTGGGGCGGTCCGCCTTCAGCGCGGCGCGCCGGTGCGGCAGTCGCTTGCCGCGCCGGGAGAAGGGCGCGCCGGTCAGTTCCACGGCGAGCAGCCAGCCGCCCACCGCCGCGCCGATGACCGGCACCACGGTCTGGCCGACAAGCGGAATGAAGCCGGCGGCGAACAACGGCACCCCGAACAGCGCCGCCAGGGCGACCAGGCGGAGCGAGTCGACGGCGCTACGCCGCAGCGACGGCCAGAACGGCACCTCGACCGCGTCCGGCGTGCCTCCGTAGCGTCGCTCCACCCGCTCCGAGATCTTCTCGTAGAACGGATCGCCGATGACCAGGGTGACCGCCGTGAAGGTGAGGACGGTGAGCAGGCCACCGAGACCGAGGAAGGCCAGCCCGGCGACCACCCGGACCGCGCTACGCGGCGTCGTCGCCCAGTCGTCGGCGAACGGAGTGGCCGCGGCGGCCAGGTCGTCGACGAAGAAGACCAGGAGAGCGTACGCGGACAGGAAGACCGCCCCGGAGATCAGCGCCGGGACGACGCCGAGCAGCATCAGACCTGGGCTGCGTACGTACAGGCCGACGCCTCGCAGCAGCAGCGTGGCCCCGCCGAGGAAGCGGCGACCGGCGCCAACGGCGGTGGAGGGAAGCTCGGATGCGTGCACGCCCAGGAGCGTAGTCACTCGTCGGCGCATCCACCGGTTGACGGACCGCCGGTATCAACCGGAGCCGATCAAGATCACCTCCAGCCGGTCGATTCGTCGCCGGCCTGCTCTCGCGACCCTTGAGTCGTACCCGAGAACCCGACGGCGAGAGGCGGTGACCATGCCGGTCATCGAGGTGACGGACCTGCACAAGCGGTACGGCGAGACGGTGGCGGTGGCGGGCGTGTCCTTCGACGTCGAGGCCGGCGAGATCTTCGGCGTACTCGGACCGAACGGCGCCGGCAAGACCACCACTGTGGAGTGCGTCGCCGGGTTACGCGTCCCAGACGGGGGCGGGGTGTCGGTCCTCGGGCTCGACCCCCGCCGGGACGCGACCCGGCTGCGCCAGCAGGTAGGGGTGCAGCTTCAGGAGAGCCAACTGCCCGACCGGCTCCGGGTCGCTGAGGCGTTGGCGCTCTACGCCTCGTTCTACCGCGACCCCGCAGACCCGGCGCAGCTCATCGACGAGCTGGGCCTCGACAGTAAGCGGAACACCCCGTACGACAAGCTCTCCGGCGGCCAGAAGCAGCGGCTGTCCATCGCGCTGGCGCTCGTCGGCAACCCGCGGATCGCGATCCTGGACGAGCTGACCACCGGGCTGGATCCGCAGGCCCGCCGGGACACCTGGGATCTGATCGAGCGGGTCCGGGACCGCGGCGTGACCATCCTGCTGGTCACCCATTTCATGGAGGAGGCCGAGCGGCTCTGCGACCGCCTGGCCGTGATCGACAAGGGGCGGGTGGTGGCCCTGGACACCCCGGCCGGTCTGGTCTCGGCAGCGGTACCCGAGCAACGCATCCGGTTCCGGCCGTCCGCACCACTCGACGACCGGCTGCTGACCGACCTGCCGGAGGTCTCCGCGGTGACCCGCACCGGCAGTCAGACAGTGGTGACGGGTACCGACGGCATGCTGCACGCGGTCACCTCGGTGCTCGCCCGCCACCAGATCATCGCCGCCGACCTACGGCTGGAGCAGGCCACGCTCGACGACGCGTTCGTCGAGCTGACCGGGCGCCGGCTCGACGACTGAGGAGAACTCGATGCACGCCTTCGGCCAGATCCTCAAGACTGAGGCGAAGCTGCACCTGCGGGACATCCCGACGCTGGTGCTGACCGTCGCCCTGCCCACTCTGATCCTGGTGGTGCTCGGGCTGATACCCACGCTGCGCGAACCCAGTCCAGACCTCGACAACAAGTCCTTCATCGCGTACTTCACTCCGTCGCTGCTCGTGGTCACGCTGGCGATGGTCGCGGTGAACGCGTTGCCCGCAGTGCTGGCCACCTACCGGGAGCGCGGCATCCTCCGCCGGCTGGCCACCACACCGGCGAGTCCGCTGGCGCTGCTGGCCGCTCAGCTCGTGCTGGCCCTGGTGGGCATCCTGGCCAGCGCGGTGCTCCTGGCAGTGGTCGCCCGAGTCGCGTTCGGCATCCCGCTGCCGCAGCATCCGCTCGGGTTCGCGGCGGCGCTCGTCCTGGGTACGGGCGCACTGCTCGCGGTGGGGCTGCTGGTGGCGGCGGTCGCGCCCACCGCCAAGTCGGCCCAGGCCCTGGCGGTACCGGTGTTCATGCTGATCATGTTCTTCGGCGGCGTGTACCTGCCCCGGTTCCTGCTGCCCGGCTTCCTCGCGGACGTCGGCGCCTACACGCCACCCGGGGTCCAGGCGCTGCTCGACGCCTGGACCGGCACCGCACCGCACCCGCTGCACCTGGGGATAATGGCGGTCATCGCCGTGGCGGCCGGCGCCGCCGCGGCGAAGCTGTTCCGCTGGGAGTGAACGCATGGTGAGTGGGGACGGGACGAGCTGCGGCGGCGGGGACCTGACGGCCAGCCGCGACGACGCCCTGCCCGCCCACGACGACCGACTGACCAGCTGGCGGGCACGCGAGGCGCGGCTGCACCGCCTCCTGCCCTACGGCGGGCTGCTCGTCGGTTCGCTGCTCGCCGCCTTCGCACCGGCACCGCGCGGGCTGCCGATGCTGCCCACCCTGGTCGTCGCCGGGTTGACCGCCTGCTGGGTCACCTGGTTCGTCATCCTGTCTCCGCAGTTGCCGGAACGACGGGTGTCAATGTCCTTCTACTATGTCGGGCTGCTCGCCTTCGCCGCCGTCCTGGTGGTCGCGAGCCCGTGGTACGGCTTCTTCGCCTGGGTTGGATTTCTGCACGCCTTCCTCGTGCTGCACGGGCGGTGGCGATTCGTCGGCATGGCCGCGACCGCCGTGCTGGTCGCCACCGCGCAGGGCGGCGGCCTGCCGTCCTCCCGGTCACACTGGTCGCTGTGGCTGGTGTTGGTGCTTGTCAACCTGGGTCTGGCCGGCGCGGTGAGCTGGTTCAACCTCGTCGGCGAACGGGAGGAGGCGAAGCGCAAGCGGCTGGTGGCGGAGCTCGCCGCGGCCAACCGGCAACTCGCCGAGACGGTACGGGAGAACGAGGGGCTGCACGCCCAGCTCATCACCCAGGCCCGCGAGGCGGGTGTGCTGGACGAGCGGCAGCGGATGGCACAGGAGATCCACGACACGCTGGCGCAGGGGCTGACCGGCATCATCACCCAACTGGAGGCGGCCGAGCAGACCCGCGACCACTCGGCAGACTGGCGTCGGCACATCGACAATGCCCTGGCACTGGCCCGGGACAGCCTCACCGAAGCCCGCCGGTCGGTCCGGGCGTTGCGCCCCGAGCCACTGGAGACGGCCCGCCTTCCCGACGCGCTCTCCGAGCTGGGTGAGCGCTGGTCGGCCCTGCACGGGGTGGCGGCCGACGTCAACACGACAGGGACACCCCGGCCGCTGCACCCGGAGATCGAGGTGACATTGCTGCGGGCGGCGCAGGAGGCGTTGAGCAACGTGGCCCGGCACGCCGCCGCGTCCCGGGTCGGGCTGACCCTGTCGTACATGTCGGACGTCGTGACCCTGGACGTCCGGGACGACGGATCGGGATTCGACGTGGCCGACGGGCCGGCGACGCCGGACCAGGACGGAAGCTACGGTCTGACCGCGATGCGGCAGCGGGTGACCCGGGTCGGTGGCCAACTGGCGGTCGAGTCCGAGCCGGGTGGCGGCACCGCCGTCTCGGCCTCGGTACCGGCCCTGCCGGGAGCGGCCGCATGACCGAACCGGTACGCCTGCTCATCGTCGACGATCACCCGGTGGTGCGTGACGGGCTGCGCGGCATGTTCGCCGGCGACCCCGGGTTCGAGGTGGTCGGCGAGGCGGCGGACGGCGCCGAAGCGCTGACGGTGGCCGCCCGCAGCCGCCCCGACGTGGTGCTGATGGACCTGCGGATGCCGGGGATGGACGGGGTGACCGCGATCGGCCGCCTCGTCGCGACGGACAGCCCGGCGAAGGTGCTGGTACTCACCACCTACGACACCGACGCGGACGTGCTGCCGGCAATCGAGGCGGGCGCCACCGGCTACCTGCTCAAGGACGCGCCCCGCGACGAACTGGTCCGGGCGGTACGCGCCGCCGCCCGAGGGGAGTCGGTGCTCTCGCCGAGCGTGGCCGGCCGGCTGATGGGTCGCCTGCGCACGCCACGCCAGCCGGCCGGGGAACCGCTGAGCCAGCGCGAGTTGGAGGTGCTCACCCTGGTGGCCCGGGGCTCGTCGAACCGCGAGGCCGCCGCGCGCCTGTTCATCAGCGAGGCCACGGTGAAGACCCACCTGCTGCACGTCTACGCCAAGCTCGGGGTCAACGACCGGGCCGCCGCCGTCGCGGTCGCGTACGACCGGGGGTTGTTGACCCCCGGCGGACGGTGAGCGTCGGTGCGGGCGTCCCGGTTGCTCTCCCTGCTGCTGTTGCTGCAGGCCCGTGAGGTGCTGACGGCGGCGGAGCTGGCCCGCGAGCTGGAGGTGTCCGAGCGGACGGTCTACCGGGACGTACTGGCGCTCTCCGCCGCCGGCGTGCCGATCTACGCCGACCGGGGGCGGACCGGCGGTTACCGGCTGCTCGGCGGCTACCGGACCCGGCTGACCGGCATGACCCGGGACGAGGCCGAGGCCCTGTTCCTGGCCGGACTGCCCGGTCCGGCCGGTGACATGGGGTTGGCCGACGCGGTGGCGGCGGCGGAACTGAAGCTCCTCGCGGCGCTACCGCCGAGCCTGCGCGACGCCCCCGCACGCACCGGCCAGCGGTTCCACCTGGACGTGCCGGGCTGGTACCGCGAGACCGCACCGCCACGGTGGTTGGCCGAGCTGGCCGGCGCGGTCTGGCGGGACCGGGTGGTGACCCTGCGCTACCGGCGCGGGGAGCACGAGGTCACCCGCCGGGTCTGCCCCTACGGCCTGGTTCTCAAGAGCGGTACCTGGTATCTCGTCGGTCGGGTCGGCGACGAGGTGCGCACGTACCGGGTGGACCGGGTCACCGCGGTGGAGCCGCACGAGGAGGGCTTCGACCGGGAGCCCGGGTTCGACCTGGCCAGCCACTGGCGGGCGCAGGCCGAGGCGTTCCTGCGCGGCATGCTGCGGGCCGAGGTGACGATCCGGCTGAGCCCCGCCGGCCTGCGCCGACTCCGTCAGCTCGCCGAGATTCCGTTCGGGTACGAGGCGGCGGTCGCCGCCGCGGACGAACCCGACGGGCAGGGCTGGGTACGGACCCGCCTGCCCGTCGAGTCCGTCGACGTGGCCTACACCCAACTCCTGGCGCTCGGTCCGGAGGTGGAGGTGATCGAGCCGCCGGAGCTACGGTCGCGGCTGGCCGAGGCGGCGAGGCGAGCCGCCGCGCTGTACCATCCCGGCGACGACGGGTCTCCCGACCGGGCGGCGCCGGCCGGGTGAATGCCGACCGGGCCGCTCGGCCGGGCGGACGCCGGGGCGGGAGGATCAGCGATAGCCCGTGACGTCGGCGGGTCTGCCGGCGTCGACCACCTCGCTGATGTAGCGGAAGGCGTCCGGCTGGGAGCCGTCGACGTCGGTGAAGCCGTACACCTGGGCCAGTTCCCCGGCGGAGACGGACCGGCCGCTCCAGCGCGCCCGGTCCGGGTCGGCGGCGAGCGCGGCGACCGCCCGGCCGACGAACGCCGGGGTCTCCGAGATGAGGAAATGCGGGTCCTTGGCCGCGCCGTCGCGCCAGTTGGCCTCGGTGACGCCGAAGTGCTCGAGCATCGCCTCGGAGCGGATCCAGCCCGGGGTGAGCGCGACCGCCGTGGCTCCGTACGGCCTGAGTTCGTGGGCCCAGTCGAAGGCGAGCCGGTTGACCGAGGTCTTGGCCAGGTCGTAGAAGACCGAGAGCCGGTAGTTCTCGTCGTTGTACGCCTTCGTGCCGTCACCAATCTCGACCACCAGTCCGCCGCGGTGGCGGATCAGCAGCGGCAACGCGAAGTGACTGGTGATCACGTGCGTGTCGACGGCCAGCCGCAGGGTCCGGAAGCCGGCGTCGAGTGGCTGCTCCCACACCGGCTTCTCCCAGGTGATCAGCGGATCGGCCCCCCACACGTCGTTGACCAGCACGTCGAGCCGGCCCTGTTCGGCGTCGATCCGGGCGACCAGGTCCCGCACCTCGTCAGGCACCAGGTGGTCGACCCGCACCGGGATGCCGGTGCCCCCGGCCGCGGCGACCAGTTCGGCGGTCTCCTCGATGGTTTCCGGGCGGTCCAGTTCGGAGCGGCCCGCGCGGCTGCTGCGGCCGGTCGCGTACACGGTGGCCCCGGCGGCGCCGAGTTGCACGGCGATCTGCCGGCCGGCACCGCGGGTGGCCCCGGCGACCAGCGCCACCTTTCCGATCAGCGGTTTCGTCATGCGTCCCACGCTGCCAGCAATACCTGCCACCTGGTGGCAGGTATTCGCGCCGACGATTGTGACCCACGAGACGCGGCATGTCGGGCCTTCCGCGCGCCAGACGTCAGGACCTGCCGCATGGCGCGCCTCCCGCGCGCCGGATGCCGCGACATGCCGCGTCTCGCGGGCGCCCACGGCGGGGCGACCGGCGGCGGTCAGCCGTTGAGGAAGTCGCCGATGCGGCGGCGCAGGTCGGCGCGTTCCGTCCAGAGCACCCCGGGACGGTCGTAGCGGTGCAGGGTGGCCCGGGGCAGCACGGCGGCGAGTTGTTCGGCCACCTCCACCGGGTGCAGCTCATCGCCCTCGGCGGCGATGACAAGTGCCGGCGCGGACACCCGGGCGAGCACGCCGGCGTCGGGCAGCGGGGCCTGCTCCGGCAGTTCGACAAGCCCGGCGGCGAGGCCGTCGCGCAGCAGATGGTCCAACCGTTGCCGCAGGTAGGCCCAGCCGGCCGGAGTGTTGCGTACGGCCGGCGGCAGCTCGGTGGCGACAACTTCCGCCGCCGCCGAGGCGTCCCCGCTCTCCACCGCCGCCAACAGCTCGCTCAGCCGCGCACGGGCGAGCGGTCCGCGTGGCCGGTCCAGCGCGGCGGGCAGGAAGAAGACCAGCCGCTCGAACCGTTCCGGGCTCTCGGCGAGCAGCCGGCACAGCGCACCGGCCCCCAGGCTGGCCCCGAAGGCGCGGGTGGCGCCGCTGAGGTCGGCGATCGCCCGCAGATCGCGGGCCAGGTCCAGATAGCTCCACGGCCCGTCGGGCGCGTCGGAACGGCCATGGCCACGGAACTGGAAGAAGACCCGGCGACCGGTGACACCGCTGCCGAAGGGTCGGGTGGTGGCGATGCCGTTGGCCAGCCCGTGCGCGAAGACGGTGACCGGGTCACCGACGCCGGTGACCAGCCGCTCCAGTCGTACGCCGTGCGGGGTGGCGACCAGTTCGGTCTCCGGATCGGGCAACGGCGGCCGGCCGCTGCGCGGGGCACCCGGTCCGGGCCCCCAGGTGCGCGGTCCACCGTCCGGTGGTGGTGGCCAGCGGAAAGCTCTCACCAGGACCCTCTGTTGTCGCCCAGGTCGCGTAGCCCGACCCGGACGTCGAGCAGGTAGATCAGCGCCGCCGCCACCCCGATCAGCCCGAAGATGCTGAGGGTGGAGCGGGTGAGCAGGGTGAGCAGGAGAGTGACCGCCAGGATCGCGATCCAGCCGCCCTTCGGCAGGGTCCCGATGGCCGGGAACGCATCGGAACGTTGCGTCACGGCGTGCACGAGAGCCACCCCCTGCACGACAAGCGCGAAGACGAACAGGATCAGCTCGATCACGTAGCGGACGTCGAAGACGAAGATCGGCGCGGCGTTGGCCATGACGGCAAGCTTATGCCGGCGACCCCGGGTCCGTGGCGACAGGACGGTCCCGGGGTCACCGGCTGCCGACTCACTGGCTCCGCTTGGCACCCCGGGGAAGCTTCGCCGACGGGCTGTCGGTCCGCTTGGTGGCGGTCTGCCGGGTGGTCGACTTCGCCCGGGTGGTCTTCTTCGCGGCTGCCGGCTTGGCCTCCACGATCTCGGCCACCTCGGCCGGGCTCGGCACCTCGGCCGGTGCGGCGTCGGCCTGCTTGACGGCGGCCGGTGCGACGTCGGGCTGCTCGACAGCGGCCGGTGCGGTCTCCTCGGCGGGCGCGGCAGGCGCGGCGGCAACGCTGGCCTCGGTCGCCTCGATGTCGGTGTTCACCGTTTCGGCGACCTCCAGCACACCGGTGCCGACGACCCGCTCACCCCGCGCCACCAGCGCCCCGTACGCGGCCAGCGCCCGCTCCTGGGCGGCCTGGGCGCCGGCGACGACGACCGCGGCGTTACGGGTGGCCAGCTCGCGGAGCCGGTCCAGGTCGGCCGCCCCACGCAGCTTGTTCAGATCGGCCGTCTCCCGCAGCTTGTTCAGATCCGCCGCCTCGCGGAGCTTGGCCAGGTCGGCGTGCTCACGCAGCCGGTTCAGGTCGGCCGCCGGCGCGGCCTTCTGCCGCAGTGACTCGGCCGTCCGGTTGGCGTTGCGCAGCGTCTCGTTGGCCTTCTGGCGCAGCTCGAAGCCGGTGACGACGGCCTTGCCGCCGAGTTCGCTGACGACCCGGCCACCGTCGGCGACGGCCCGGTCACGCAGCTCACCGACCACGGTGGGCAGCCTGCGCAGCTGCTGCAGGGCCAGTTCACCGGCGCCGGCCGCGGCGTAGATCGGGGCAGGGATGCGGTTGGTCTTCGGCTGGGTCATGACTACTTCTCCTCCTGGACCGCGGTCGCGGCCTTGCGGACCACCTTGCGGGCGGCCTTCCTGGCTGGGGTGCTGTTCGGAGCGGGCGCGGAACCCGCCTCGGTCACGGCGACCGATTCGAGCACCGCCTCGGTCGGGGTGCCCGCCGCGGTGGTGGGCCCGGTCGCGGCCAGATTCGCCACGTCGGGGGCGGTGACGTCAGCCGCGTCGGAGACGCCGGCCTCGCCGCTCGCGGTGGAGCTGCCGGCCCGGCCGCCCGTCGTGGGAGCGTCGCCCTCGCCGGTCATCGTCGCGGTCGCCTCGGCCAGCCGCGAGTTCTCCCGGCGGAATGTCTCGTATATCTGGGTAAGGGACTGTTTCTGGGCCATCGTCAGGTCCGGGTCGACGGCGATGGCGGCCAGCACACCCTGGCCCTCCTTGTCGTCGAGCAGACCGGCCCGCAGGTACATCGCCGGGGTGGAGACCCGCAACGCGCTGGCGAGCTGCTGGAGCACCTCGGCACTGGGCCGGCGCAGGCCGCGCTCGATCTGGCTGAGGTAGGGGTTGCTGACCCCCGCCTGCTCGGCCAGTTGCCGGAGCGAAATCTTCGCGTTCCGCCGCAGGTCACGAATGAACCCGCCGACGTCGGGAAGGTCCTTGGGAGTGGCCATGACTCAACGCTAGCCCGCCCTGCTAACAGCTGCAAGCAAAGTGCTAGCCGGAGTTAGCGATGTCTCATCGCCGGCTTGCGGAGCCGCCACACCCGGTCGTACCGTCCTGCGGTGTGACCAAGATCGAAGTAAACGGGGCCCGGCTGGCGTACGACGAGGCCGGCACCGGATCGCCGGTCGTCCTGCTGCACGCCGGCATCGCCGACCGCCGGATGTGGCGGGACCAGCTCGGCCCACTCGCGACCCGACACCGGGTGATCAACCTCGACCTGCGCGGGTACGGCGAGTCCGAACTTCCGCCGACCGCCTTCGCCCACCACGACGACGTGGTCGGGTTGCTCGACGCCCTCGGACTCGCCTCCGCGGCGCTGGTCGGCTGCTCCTTCGGCGGGGCGGTGGCGATCGACACGGCACTCGCCCACCCGCACCGGGTGAGCGCCCTCGCCCTGCTCGGTACCGCGGTGTCCGGCCATGACTGGTCGGAGCAGACGAACGAACTGTGGGAAGACCTGGTCGGTGACATCGATTCGGAGGACTTCGCCGCGACGGCCGCAGGCGAGGTGCGCTTCTGGGTGGTCGGTCCGGACCGCGAACCCGCGGACGTCGACCCCGAGCTGATCGCCTTCGCCACCACGATGGACGAACGGGCGCTCGCCGCCGAGCTGGCACTCAGCGCCGTGGACGTGGCCGAACTCGACCCACCGGCCATCGGGCGACTCGCCGAGCTGACCATGCCCGTGCTGGTCGCGGCCGGCGCGGCGGACGTGCCCGACATCCGGCACCTGGCCGACCGCATCGCCGCCGAGGCACCGCAGGCGGTGCGCCTACCCGACATACCCGACGCCGCCCACCTGCTCCCCCTCGAACGCCCCACCCAGATCAACCAGCAGCTCCTCCCCTTCCTCCCCTAACAGCCACCCACCACCCCACCCCCTCGACCCTGCTCGGTCGATCAAGAAGTTTTGGTCAGGATTCGTGCCGCTCCCGACCGAAACTTCTTGATCAACGCGTCGTGGGGTGGCGTGGGGTGGGGTGGGGTGGTTACCAGAGGGGGCGGGTGGCGCCTACGGGGAGGGCGCCGCCGAAGATCGGTACTTCGGCGAACTCCGTGAGGACCGGAGCGTCGACGCCGAGTCGGCGCAGGGCCGAGACCAGGACCGGCATCCGGGCGCGGCCGGCGCCGTCGTCGATCTTCAGCGCCACGGCACCGACGTCGGGCAGCGCCGCGGCGATGACACCCTCCGCGCCGATCTTCGCCAGCAGTCCGGGTACGCCACGCATCAGCCGGGTGTCGTCCGCCTGCGTACCGCCGACCACCTCCGGGTGGGCCCGCATCGCGTGGGCCACCAGACCCGCTCCGCTGTCGCCCTCGGCGGTGACCATCCGCAGGTACGCCGTGGCCAGTCCGGTCAACGACGCGGACAGCACCGGAGCGCCACAGCCGTCGACGCCGACGGCCACCGCCTCCTCGCCGGTGAACTCCTCCACCGTGTCGCGCAGCCGGCGCTGCAGCGGGTGGTCGGCACGCCAGTAGCCCTCCATCGGCCAACCGGCGGACCGGCAGGTCAACAGCATCCCGGCGTGCTTGCCGGAGCAGTTCATCTGGATCCGGCTCGGGCCGCCGCCGGCGCGCAGCACGACCGTTCGCGCGAGATCACCGACCGGCAACTCCGGCGGGCAGTGCAGCGCGTCCGCGTCGAGCCCGGCACCCGCGAGCAGCCCGGCGACCCGGGCCAGGTGGAACTCCTCGCCGGCGTGGCTGGCCGCGACGATGGCCAGGTCGGCGGGTTCGGCGAGCGACAGCCCGGCGCGGAGCATGCCGACCGCCTGCATCGGCTTGTTCGACGAGCGCGGGAAGATCGGTGAGGTGACGTCACCTGCGGCGGCCAGCGGCGCGCCGGTGCTGTCGAGCACCACCACCGAACCGCGGTGCACGCCCTCCACGAACCCGGACCGGACCACCTCGGCGAGCGGCACGCCGCCCTCGTACGTCTTTCCCACGACGTGGACGGTACCGAGGTGTCCGGCCGCGCTCACCCCGGGGTGAACTGGTACTCCACCTCCGGGGGTAAAGAACGCCGGGCGACCCGTGCCTTACAGACCGAGCAGTTCCCGGGCCTCGGCGGTGTTCAGCGGTGGACGCTGCGCGAGCTGGGCGAAGCCGACCGCCCGCGCGACCAGTTGCATGTTCGACTCCACCGGACGGCCCTTCGCGTACGTGACCGTGTCCTCCATCCCGACCCGCAGGTGACCGCCGGCCGAGAGCGCGGCGAGCAGCACGGGAAGAGTGGTACGGCCGATGCCGGTCGCCGAGAACGTGGTGCCCTCCGGCAGGTCCCGGAGCATCTGCTGGGCCGCCACGAGCGTCGCGGTGGTGCCCGGCATGCCGCCCGGCACCCCCATCACGAAGTCGACGTGGACGTGGCCGCCGTGCGGCAGGCCGTACTTGCCCAACAGGCGCTGCAGGGCGCCGAGGTGACCGAGGTCGAAGATCTCGTACTCCGGCACGATGCCGCGCTCCTGCATCCGGGTGTGCAGCTCGACGACGAACTCCCACCGGTTGAGGAAGACCTCGTCGCCGAAGTTGACCGTACCCATGGTGCAGGAGGCCATGTCCGGTGCGGCGTCCAGCACGGCGAGCCGGTCGGCCTCGGGATCGGTGACCGCGCCTCCGGTGGACAGCTGCACGATGAGATCGGTGCTCTCCCGCAGCGCCGCGACGGTCGCGCGGAGCCGGCCCGGGTCCAGGGTCGGCCGGGCCTCGTCGTCCCGGATGTGCACGTGGATCACGGAGGCACCCAGCGCCTCGCACTCCTTGGCGGTGAGCAGCAGCTCGTCGAGGGTCACCGGCAGCGCCGGCACCTCCGTCTTCGCCGACTCCGCGCCGGTGGGGGCAACCGTGATCAACGTCCCTGTCGTCATGCCGGCGATCCTAGAGCGCCTGGTGCGGCCACCGGCGTCGAGCGGTACCCCACGCCGGTGCAGGTGTGGTGAGGGTGCCCGCCCTCACATCCGGTCGATGGCGGCGGCGCTGTCGGCGACGCGGAGCGCGGCGTCGTCGGGCACCGAGCGCTTGACCACCGCGAGCGCGACCTGGCCCAGCTCGTGATGAAGCACCGCGGTGCCGACGAAGCCGACCGTACGACCGTCCAGGGTCACCGGGGAACCGGCGACCGGCAGCTGGTCCGAGGCCACCCCGTCGAGGTGCAGCAGCACCAGTCGGCGCGGCGGGCGGCCCATGTTGTGCACCCGGGCGACCGTCTCCTGCCCCCGGTAGCAGCCCTTGTCCAGGTGCACGGCCGGGGCGATCAGGTCCACCTCGGCGGGAATCGTCCGGTGGTCGGTGTCGACCCCGACCCGGGCCCGCCGGGCGGCCACCCGCACCGCCTCGTACGCCCACAGCCCGACCGGGGGCACCCCGTTGTCGCGCAGCCGCGCGACCACCCGGTCCATCGCGGGCCGGGGAACCAGCAGGTCCACGCCGAGCGGGCCGCGTCGGGCCCAGCCACCCTGCGGCAGCGGCCCCACGTGGTAGCGGGCGGTCGGGCGGGACGGCAGTTCGCCCGACCGGAACTTCGGGCCGGGCAGCGCCACCACGTCCGGCTCGGCGAGCGGCGGCACGTCCAGCAACGCCAGCGCCTCGACGGCCTTCGGCCCGACCAACGACAGCAGTGCGTGCTCGGCAGTGGCGTCACGGGGGTCGACCTGGCTGAAGAAACGCATCTTCTCCAGGTACGTCAGCAGCGCGCCGGTCGCCCCCGGCTCGGTGTCGAGCCAGGTGGTGTCGCCGTCCTCGGCCACCATGGCGTGCTGCTCGACATGGCCGTGCGGTGAGAGTACGAGCAGTTCGGTGCCCTGCCACGGCCCCAGCTCGGCGAGGTGCTGGGTGGTGAGGCTGTGCAGCCAGGAGATGCGCTCCGCACCCGGCACCGCGACGACTCCCCGGTGCGACCGGTCCACCAGGCCGACCGCGGTGTCCAGTTGGCGCTGCTCACGCATCGGGTCGCCGTAGTGCGCCGCCACGCCCCGTACCCCGGCCGCGGCGTGCACCGGCTCCGGCTGGTCCCGGCTGGCCTCGTCGATGCTCTCCACGGCCACCGCGCCCGCGATGTCGATCATGACTGCTCCCCGTTTCCGCACCGCGCGCACAGGCCGAAGAAGGAGACGTGCCCGATGTCCACCCGGAAGCCCCGCTCCCCGGCCAGCTGGTCGGAGAGCGGGCGCATCAGTTCCGGATCCATCTCGTCGATCGCGCCGCACTCGCGGCAGACCAGGTGCACGTGCTGGTCCTCACCGGCGGCGTGGTAGGTCGGCGACCCGTGCGAGAGGTGGGTGTGGGTGACCAGGCCGAGCCGCTCCAGCAGCTCCAGCGTGCGGTAGATGGTGGTGATGTTGACCCCGGCGGCGACCTCGCGTACGGCGGTGTGCACCTGCTCAGGGGTGGCGTGCCCCAGGTCCAGCACCGCCTGGAGGATCAGCTGTCGCTGCGCCGTCAGCCGCAGCCCACGGGCGCGGAGCAGTTCCGCGAGGGAGGATTCGGACACCCCCCGATCATAGTTCGGGCCGGCGCGCACCTCCCGACGTGACCGGCGCCGCACTATGCTCGGCCCCCGTGGTGACCTCGCGGATCGGCGTGCTGGGTCGCGGGCGGCTGCCGGCCGGCGAGCCGATGCTGCGCGGCGACGATCTCGGCGTGCTGCGCGGTGACGGACTGTTCGAGACCATGCACCTGCGCGACGGGCGGCCCTGGCTGCGCCAGGAGCACCTGACCCGGCTGCGGGCCGGCGCGGCGGCCGTGGAACTGACCCTGCCGGCGGACGACGTCCTGGTCGAGCTGCTGGACCAGGTGGCCGCCGGTTGGCCCGCGGAGGTGGAGGGCGCGCTGCGGCTGGTCTGCACCCGGGGACCGGAGAGCGGCGGCCCACCCACGGTGTACGCCACCCTCTCCGAGGTGCCCGCCACGGCCCGGCAGGCCCGACACGACGGCGTGCGGGTGGCCACCCTCTCGCTGGGCGTGCCCGCCGAGGCCCGTCCGGAACTGGACTGGCTGCCGGCGGGCATCAAGTCCACGTCGTACGGGGCCAGCAGCGCCGCCCGGCGCTGGGCCGCCCGGGCCGGCGTGGACGACGTGCTCTGGATCTCCTCCGACGGGTACGCCCTGGAAGGCCCGACCGCCAACCTCGTCTGGCTGGCCGGGGAGACGCTGTGCACGGTTCCCGCCCGACGCACCGGCATCCTGCCCGGCACCACGGTCGCCTGGCTGCTCGCCCACTGCGCCGACGTCGGCTGCGGAGCCGACGAACGCATGGTCACCCCGACGGACCTGCGGGGCTCCGACGGGGTATGGCTCACCTCGTCGGTACGCGGCCTGGTCGCGGTGCGCGCCCTCGACGCCGAACCACTGCCGCTCAGCCCGCTGACCCGCCCGTTGCAGGAACTGCTCGGCTTCCCGCTGCCGTAGGCCACGGCCTCACCCGCCGCCTCCCGTAGGGCGGCCGGGCAGGCCCGCTGCGGGGCGGGTCAGCCGGCCACCCGGATGAGACGGGCGGACAGATGCGGAGACAGCGGCTGACCGACAGCGGCCATGTCCTGCGCGTAGAGCAGGGCCCCCTCGACGATGCCGAACAGGCGGTGCCCGGCGGTCACCTCCTTGGCGGTGGAGGTGCGCACCACCGCGTCGGTGACGAACTCCACCTGGGTGCCCTTGCGCCGGCCGAGGTGCAGTTCCATCACCCCGGTCGGGGTGGTCAACAGGGCCTCCAACTCGTCGGTGGCCCGGTCACCGTCCAGCACCGGACGCCACCAGCCGACCTCCCGGCCGGCCGGCCGCACCGGCCGGCTCTGCTCGTCGAGGATCCACGCCCGCGACTCGTAGTGCAGGAACGGTCGCCCGTCGTGGCTGATCCGGATCTCCTGGGCGAAGTCGAAGTCCTCGATGGTGGGGAAGCCGCCCCGCCCCCGACCCCGCCACACCCCGATGTACGGCAGCAGGCCGTCGAGCGCGGGATGCAGCTTCGGGCCGACCCGCAGATCGTGACTCTCCTCGAAGGGGTACGCCTCCACCGGTGGCGCGTTCAGCCAGGGCGGCGGCGCCAACGGATTGTCGTCACTGCTCGCACCCACCGCACTCACCGGATCACCTTCGTTCGCGACTGCGGGGCTCGCAAAACCGGCTCACTCCTCGCACTCACCGGATCACCTTCGTTCGCGACTGCGGGGCTCGCAAAACCGGCTCACTCCTCGCACTCACCGGATCACCTTCGTTCGCGACTGCGGGGCTCGCAAAACCGGCTCACTCCTCGCACTCACCGGATCACCACTTGCCTCTCGATATCCGTACCGCCAGGTAGACCAGGCCACCGGCGAGCGCCCCCAGGCCGGCGACCAGCAGGCTGACGAACCCGATCTCGGTGACCATCCGGGTCATCCTATGCTGGCGGGCATGGCCCGCACTCTCGTCGTCAAGGCCACCGCCGGTGCCGACGCACCGGAACGGTGTGCCCAGGCGTTCACCGTGGCGGCCACCGCGGCCGCCGCCGGGGTGTCCGTCTCCCTCTGGCTGACCGGGGAGTCGACCTGGTTCGCGCTGCCCGGTCGGGCGCAGAGCTTCGAGCTGCCGCACTCGGCCCCGCTGGCCGAGCTGCTGCATGTGATCCTCGCCACCGGCACGGTGACGGCCTGCACCCAGTGCGCCGCACGCCGGGACATCGACTCCGGGGACGTGATCCCCGGGGTACGGATCGCCGGGGCGGCTGTCTTCGTCGAGGAGACCATGGCCGAGGGCGCGCAGGCGCTCGTCTACTGACTCACCGGTCAGTGTTCGGGAGGGCTCACCGGGCGCTGCCTGGGAAGGCGACGGAACCCGCCCGACAAGGCGGGCGAATGCCTACGATTCGGGTGTGACCGAGGCCACCCAGCAGTTCTTCGCGACCCTGCCGGCCCGCGCCCCGGAAGTCCTCCGCACTCCGGTCGCGGGGACGCTGCGCATCGACCTGTCCGAGGGACACCGCACCGAACACTGGCTGGTCCGGATGCGGCCCGGCGCGGCGGAGGTCGACCAGGGGTCGGAGCCGGGCGACGCGACCTGGTACTGCGGGGTCGATCTCTTCGACCGGCTGGTCACCGGACGCGCGCATGCGATCTCCGCGGTGCTCAGAAACGAGAGCACCTTTCGCGGCGACGTGGTGCTGTTTCTCGCCTTCCGCCTGTTCTTCCCGACCGCACCCGGCACCCGCGATCCGCGCGAGGTAGCCCGCGAGCACGCCAGGTGGACCCGGTGAAGGAACTGGTCAGCATCCTCGACGGCAACACGTTCCTGGTCAGCGACCGCCGGGGGGATGTCGAGCCCTCACTGGACTTTCCCACCGGGCTGTTCGCCTTCGACACCCGGTTCCTGTCCACCTGGCTGCTGCTGATCGACGGCGAGCGGCTGCACGCGCTCTCCATCGACGACGCCGAGTCGCACCGGACCCGCTACTTCCTGGTGCCCGGCGAGCCGACCCACTTCCTGGACGCGAAGGTCTCGGTGATCAGGAGTCGGGCGATCAGCGGTGACCTGTCCGAGGAGCTGACCGTGCTCAACCACTCCGGGCAGGAGATGAACTTCACCGTCCGGATGGAGATGGCCTCCGACTTCGCGGACATCTTCGAGATCAAGGACACCCAGCGCAAGAAGGGACACAACACCGCCGCACCCGGGGAGAACTCGCTACGGCTGACCTACCGGCGGGACGCGTTCCACCGCGAGACGATGATCGAGAGCAGCGCCGCCGCCCAGGTCGACCGCCGGGGCATGACCTTCCCGATCCGGATCGGGCCGCACGGCGAGTGGACCACCCGGTTGACGGTCAACGTCGTCATCTACGGCGCCCGCGGCCAGGACGTCCGCTCCCTGCTGCCCTTCGCGGGCAGCCGGACGACGTCGGCGATCGAGGCGGAACACGCCGAGTTCGTCGCTCGGGCACCCAAGCTGGGTTGCGACTGCGAACCGATGGCCGGGGCGTACCGGCGCAGCCTGACCGACCTGGCCGCGCTGCGGTACGAGTCGATCGCGCTCGGCGTCCGGCTGATGGCCGCCGGCCTGCCGTGGTTCATGACACTGTTCGGCCGGGACAGCATCTTCACCTCACTCCAGGTGCTGCCGTTCGTGCCGGAGCTGATCCCGCCGACGTTGACCATGCTGGCCGGGCTGCAGGGCCAACGGGTCGACGACTTCCGCGACGAGGAGCCGGGCAAGATCCTGCACGAGTTGCGCTACGGCGAGTCCGCCGGTTTCGAGGAGCAGCCGCACTCGCCGTACTACGGTTCGGCCGACTCGACCGCCCTGTTCGTGATCCTGCTCGACGAGTACGAGCGGTGGACCGGCGACGTGCAGCTGGTCAAACGGTTGGAGTTCTCGGCGCGGGCCGCGCTGACCTGGATCGACACCTACGGCGACCTGCTCGGCACCGGGTACGTCTGGTACCAGACCCGCAGCCCTCAGGTCGGCCTGGAGAACCAGTGCTGGAAGGACTCCTGGGACGCGATCTGCTACTCCGACGGTCGGCTGCCGAGCTTTCCCCGGGCGACCTGCGAGTTGCAGGGTTACGCCTACGACGCCAAGCTGCGCGGTGCCCGGCTGGCCCGACTGTGCTGGAACGACCCGGTCTACGCCGACCGGCTGGAACGTGAGGCCGCGGAGTTGAAGGAACGCTTCAACCGGGACTTCTGGCTGCCGGACAAGGAGTACTACGCGCTGGCCCTGGACTCCGACGGCAGCCAGGTCGACGCGCTCACCTCCAACATCGGGCACCTGCTCTGGAGCGGCATCGTCGACGAGTCCCGGGCCCGACGGGTCGCCGAACACCTGCTCGGTCCCCGGCTCTTCTCCGGTTGGGGCGTCCGTACCCTCGCCGACGACCAGGGCCGGTACAACCCGATCGGCTACCACGTCGGCACCGTCTGGCCGTTCGACAACTCGATCATCGCCTGGGGTCTGTGGAAGTACGGTCTCCGGGAGGAGGCGGGACGGATCTGCGAGTCGATGTTCGCGGCGTCCCGCTACTTCTTCGGCCGGCTGCCGGAGGCCTTCGCCGGCTACGAACGTGACCTGACCGACTACCCGGTGGAGTACCCGACCGCGTGCAGCCCGCAGGCCTGGTCGGCGGGCACGCCACTGCTGCTGCTGCGGGTGATGCTCGGCCTCGAACCGCAGGGCGAGCACCTGATCATCGACCCGTACGTGCCGGCCGGGATGGGCCGGGTGGAACTGCTGGACATCCCCGGCCGGTGGGGCCGGGTCGACGCGCTGGGCCGCAGTCGCGACGAGGGGCCGGCCCGACCTGGATGACCGGCGGCGAGCGTCGCGGCTCAGCCGGCGCAGCCCGTCGTCGCGGAGACCACGACCCGGTCCGGCTGGAGATCGGCGAGCACCGCCACACCGTCGCGCCGGTAGGCGTACACCTCGGGGGTATCCACCACCGGTGTGCCGCCGGCCAGCGGCGCGAGCGCGGCCTGCGGCGCCGCGGCCACCGGGTCGACGACGGTGCGGACGGTACGGGCCGTCGCGCCGCCGGGACAGGGAGCGCTCGTCACCGACCCGGGGCCGTCGGGCCGGCCGTTCAGCGCCCGCACCGCCTCGGCCAGTGCGGCGGCCTCCGGGCCGGCCGCGGCGGACCCGGCGCTGTCGTAGTCGTCGCCCACCGGCCGGCACCCGGTGTCGACGGTGAACCGGATCCGGCCGTCGGTCGCCGGCCGTCCCGTCACGGTGACGAACTCGCCCGCGTCGCCGCGCAGGCGGGGACCCTCCGGGGTGAGCCGGACACCGGCCCGCCACCGCTCGGGCAGCCGCTCGGCGATCTGCTCCAGCAGGGCCCGCTCCTCGCCCACCGGCGCGGCCAGATCGACCGCGCGGGTCAGCGTGGCACCGTCCGCGAACGGGCTGACCCGGCAGCCCCGGTCGACCTCGGGTGGGCTCAGCGCCGGCACCCCGCCGCCGGCCGCCGCGACCAGTTCACCTATCGCGCCGTCGACCACCGGCCCGGCCTGCGAGAGGGTGCGCTGCTCACGGACGGTCGGCGGATCCTCGGCCGCGGACCTCCAGGTGAGGCCGGCCAGCAGCACCGCCCAGAGCGCGGTCGCCGCGATCAGCCAACGCGGCAACCGGGAGCCGGCGGCCGGTGGTCGGGGGCCGGTCGGCGACGGGTACTCGGCATGGACGGCGCTGCTCACCCGGTCATCGTGTCACGCCTGGTGCGACCGTCCGTTGGGACGCCCGTCGCCGGCCTCCGGCGGCATGCTCAACCGGTAGCCGACGCCGCGTACGGTCTGCACCTGTGGGCCGTCGGACAGCGTCCGCAGTTTGCGGCGCAGCCGCTTCACCGCCGAGTGCAGAATCGCGGTGTCGCCGAGGTAGGCGCCGCCCCAGACAGAGGCGAAGAGCCGTTCGTAGCTCCACAAGGTGATCGGCGGGCTCACCAGCCGGGCCAGCAGTTCCCGCTCGGTGCGGGTCAGCCCCAGCGGTGCGCCGCGCCAGGTGACCAGGTGCCCGGCCCGATCGACCACCAGGTCTCCCCAGGTCGCCGCACGTTCCGGGGGGCGCTCGGCAGGCTCGTCGGCCGACCCGCCCGGCTCCGTCGGTGGAGCGGGGAACACCGCCCGCAGTTGGGCGAGGTCCGCACAGATCACCACCGGCCCGACACCCTCCAGCCGCTGCACCACCCGCTGCCGGACGGTGGCGTCGGAGCTGACGCAGACCAGGATCGGAAATTCTGTACCGGACACGACGCCTCCCCCAGGGCACCCCGGGACCTGCGACTCCCACCGATCGCCAGTGACGGTCACCGATGGCACCCGGTTTCAGCCTAACGGTCAGGATCGCGCCTCGTCACTGACCGAGTACTGACCGACGCGTTCCATTGATCACCGACGGTCGGGGCAAGAGCATGACTCTCAGCGGGCGGAGGCACCACCACCGGCCACCCACATCGCCCCGGCCGCTCCGCGCCGCCGCGTCGCGGCGTGCGGGTGTGCGGGCCCGAACGGATCGGGACCGACGACGTGGGGAGGACCATTGTTCACACGACCATCCACCCGGTCGCCACGCTGGCGGGCGGTGGCGGTGCTGACCGCCGCCGTGCTGGGCGTCACCGGTCAGCCGGCGCTCGCCGCGCCGGCCCAACCGACGGCACCGCACCGAGCCGCCGTCGACCCGGCGCTGCTCGACCAGCTCGGCACCACGTCAACCGCACCGTTCCTGGTCTATCTGGCCGACACCGCGCCGTTGGCGCAGGCCGCCCGGTTGCCTGACCCCGACGCCCGGGCCGGCGAGGTGCACCGCCTGCTCACCACCACGGCCAGCCGCACCCAACGCGACCTGCGGACGCTGCTCGACGAGCGCAAGGTGCCGCACACCGCGTACTGGATCGCCAACGCGGTGCGGGTGGAGGGCGACAAGGCGCTGCTCGACGAGATCGCCCGCCGACCCGAGGTGGCCCGGATCGAGCCGAGCCGCAGCTACCCCCTGATCCTGCCCACCGAGACCGAGACCGCTCGGGCGCGCACCGCCGCGGTCGAATGGGGCCTCACCAACATCGGCGCACCTCGGGTGTGGGACGAATTCGGTACCCGCGGCGAGGGCGTCGTGGTGGCGAACATCGACAGTGGCGTGCGCTACGACCACGCCGCGCTCGTCGCCTCCTACCGGGGCAACCTCGGCGGCGGCAGCTTCGAGCACGCGTACAACTGGTTCGACCCGGCCGGCGTGTGCCCCGGCACCGCGCCCTGCGACAACAACGACCACGGCACGCACACCATGGGCACCATGGTCGGCGACGACGGTGCGGGCAACCAGATCGGCGTCGCCCCCGGTGCGAAGTGGATCGCCGCCAAGGGCTGTGAGTCGAACAACTGCTCCGACGCCTCGCTGCTGGCCGCCGGCCAGTGGGTGCTCGCCCCCACCGACGCCAACGGCCAGAACCCCCGGCCAGACCTGCGGCCCGACATCGTGAACAACTCCTGGGGCGGCGACGGGGGCGACCCCTGGTACCAGCAGACCGTGGCCGCCTGGCGGGCCGCCGGCATGTTCCCGGTCTTCTCCTCCGGCAACGACGGACCGGCCTGTGGCAGCGCCGGCTCACCCGGCGACTACACCGACGCGTACGCCGTCGGCGCGTACGACGTGAACAACGTCATCGCCGGGTTCTCCGGGCGCGGCTCCGGCACCGACCCGCTGAAGCCGAACATCGCCGCGCCCGGCAGCAACGTCCGGTCCAGCGTCCGCAACGGCGGATACGCCTCGTTCAACGGCACGTCGATGGCCGCGCCACACGTGTCCGGCACGGTGGCACTGCTCTGGGCGGCGGCACCCGGTCTGCGCGGGGACCTCGCCGCGACCGAGGAGCTGCTGGACCGTACGGCCCGCGATGTCGACGCCACCACCTGCGGAGGCACGCCGGCGGACAACAACGTCTTCGGTGAGGGGCGGCTCGACGCGTACGCGGCGGTGCGGGACGCACCCCGTGGCGCGGTGGGCCGGGTCACCGGGGTGGTCACCGACTCGGGCGACGACGACCCGGTGTCCGGCGCGACGGTGACCGACGGCACCCGCAGCACCACCACCGGCTCCGACGGCCGGTACACCCTCACCGTCCCGGCCGGCGAGATCACCCTCTCGGTGAGCGCCTTCGGTTACGCCAGCCAGTCGGCGACCGTCACGGTGCCCGACGGCGGCACCGTCGACCGGGACTTCGCCCTGCTGGCCACCCCGGCGGTCACGGTGAGCGGAAAGGTCACCGACGGTTCCGGGCACGGCTGGCCGTTGTACGCCAAGATCGAGGTGGCGGGCCGGCCCGGCGATCCGGTCTTCACCGACCCGGTGACCGGCCGCTACTCCGTCACCCTGCCCGGCAACACCGGGTACCGGCTGACCGTGACCGCCCAGTATCCGGGCTACCGCGTCGTCACCCGCGAGGTGGCCGTGGGCGGCGACGCCGCCACGGTCAACGTGGCGGTGCCCGTGGACGCCGCCTGCACCGCCGCCGGCTACACGGCGCAGTTCGGCACGCCGCTGCTCACCGAGAGCTTCGACTCGACGAGCGCACCGCCCGGCTGGCGCGTGGAGAACCGCACCGCCTCCGGTGGCTGGGTCTTCGACGATCCCCGCTCCCGGGGCAACCTCACCGGCGGCACCGGCGGCTTCGCCATCATCGACAGCGACGCCCTCGGTTCCGGCAACACCCAGGACACCGACCTGATCGCCCCGCCGATCGACCTGTCCACGACCGCCGCACCGGTGCTGCGGTTCCGCAGCGACTGGCGCGCCGTCGGCATCAGCGACACCGCCGACATCGACGTCTCCACCGACGGCGGCGAGACCTGGACCAACGTCTGGCACCAGACCGCCAGCCGCCGTGGCCCCCGGGTCGAGGAGGTACCGCTCGACCCGGCCGCGAACGCCGCGTCCGCACTTGTCCGCTTCCGTTTCAAGGGCACCTTCGCCTGGTGGTGGCAGGTCGACGACGTGGCGGTGGTCAACCGGGAGTGCTCGCCCGTGCCTGGTGGGCTGGTGGTCGGCACCACCACCGACCGCAACACCGGTGACCCGCTCAACGGCGTGACGGTGACCAGCGACCACCGTCCCGAGGACCGGGCGGTCTCGGCGGCCACGCCGCAGGATCCGGCCGAGCCGGACGGCTTCTACTGGCTGTTCTCCGGGCTCACCGGCACCCATCCGTTCACCGCCGAGCGCACCCCGTACGCACCGGTCACCAAGCAGGTGGCGGTCACCGCCGACCGGGTGAAGCGGGCCAACTTCGCCCTCGCCGCCGGCCGGCTGACGGTCAGCCCCACATCGATCGAGTCACACCAGCCGTACGGCAGCACCCGCACCACCCGGGTGACGGTCAGCAACACCGGTACCGCGCCGGCAAGCGTCGACCTGCTGGAACGCGCCGGCCAGTTCGACCTGCTCCGGCGCGACGGCGCGCCACTGCGGGAACAGAAGGTGAAGGGGATCAGCAAGGCGCGCACCGGCACCGCGTACGGCGGGGCGGCACCGCAGGCCGCGGTCGCCGAGGACGAGGCGTGGACCGAGATCGCCAAGCTGCCGGCGGCGATCTTCGACAATGCCGCCGCCTGGCTGGAGGGGAAGATCTACTCGGTCGGTGGTGGCGGTGGCACCGGCACCGAGCGCAAGGCATGGGTGTACGACCCAGGCGCCGGCGCCTGGACCGCGCTGCCCGACCTGCCGACGGTGCGCTCCAAGCCCGCCGCGGTGGCGGTCGGCGGCAAGCTCTACGTGATCGGCGGTTGGGGTGCGGACGACGCCACCGTGGCCACGGTCGACGTCTTCGACCCGGCCGCCGGGACGTGGAGCACCCTGCCGGGAGTGACCAACCCGGCACCGGTCGCGGCGGCCGGCTCGGCCGTGGTCGGCGGGAAGGTGTACCTGGTGGGCGGCTGCGCCGACGCCACCTGCACCGACAGTGACGGACTCGTGGTGTTCGACCCGGCGGCGGGCTCGTTCAGCACCGGTGCCGCCTACCCGCACCCGGTGTCGTGGCTGGCCTGCGGTGGCATCGGCGCCTCGGTCTACTGCGCCGGTGGCACGGGCAGCACCGAGTACACCGACGCCTACCGGTACGACCCCGCTGCCGACAGCTGGAGTCCGCTGCCGGAGCTGCCGCTCGAGCTGTGGGGTTCGCAGTACGCGGCCGCCGGCGGGCTGCTGGTGCTGGCCGGCGGGGTGACCGACGGCTCGACGGCGGTCACCAACCGTACCGTCGGCTTCGACCCGGTCGCCGGGGCCTGGCGGGACCTGCCCAACGTCCGGTTCAGCCGGTACCGAGGGGCCGCCACCTGCGGCGCGTACAAGATCGGTGGTTCGCCCACCTCCTTCGTGGGCAGCGCGGACAGTGAGCGGCTCGGTGGTCTGGAACTCTGCGCGGCCGAGGCGGACCTGCCCTGGCTGGACACGTCCCCGACCACCTTCACCCTCGCGCCGGGCCAGTCGAGGACGGTGACCGTCACCCTCACCGCCACCGAGGCGGCGGGCGTCGCCCAACCCGGCCGGTACGCGGGCGAGATCGCCATCGCCTCGGACAGCCCCTACCCGGTGACTCCGGTGGCGGTGGAGATGAACGTGTCACCGCCCGCCAGTTGGGGCAAGATCCGAGGCACCGTCACCGGCACCACCTGCGGCGGAGTCACGGTCGGTATCCCGGCGACGGTACGGGTGAATCTGATCTCGGCCGGTACCGGGACGACCCTCACGGCCGGCGCCGACGGCCGCTACGCCTGGTGGCTGCCGAAGGGCCGCTACGAGGTGATCGTGGCCAAGGACGGCTGGGTGCCGCAGGTGCAGCGCCACCGCATCGAGGCGGGCATCGTCGGCACCCTCGACTTCGCCCTGGAACCCGCCTCCACCTGCACCAGAGCCACCGGCATCTGACCGGCGGTACGCAGTACGGCGGGCGGCCCGCATTCCTCTCGGGGAGGGATGCGGGCCACCCGGCCGTTTGCTGTGGGGTCAGACGGTGACCGTCACCGTCACCTCGTTGATGCCGCGACCGGCGGTCACGGTGGTGTCTCCGTTGCCCTGGCGGGACAGCGCGCGCAAGGTCCAGGCGCCCGGCGCGGCGAAGAACCGGAACTGACCGGCCGGCGAGGTCACCACCTCGGCGGTGAACTCACCGGTCGAGTCGAGCAGCCGGACGTACGCGCCGGCCACCGCCTCGCCCTCCCCGGAGCGGACGACACCGGTGATGACGGTCTCCCGCTCCAGGTCGAGGCCGGCGGGCAGCGGGGCCGCCTGGTCGGGGGCCGCGCAACCGGCGGCGGTGCTTGCTGCGGTGGGTGCGGTCATCTCAGGCCTCCCCCGGCTCGTCGCCGAGCGCCACCGGCACCCCGACCAGCGAGCCGTACTCGGTCCACGATCCGTCGTAGTTCTTCACGTTGCGGTGGCCCAGCAGCTCCTGGAGCACGAACCAGGTGTGCGAGGAGCGCTCGCCGATGCGGCAGTAGGCGATGGTCTCCTTGCTGTCGTCCAGCCCGGCCTCGCCGTAGATCCGGCGCAGCTCGTCGTCGGACTTGAAGGTGCCGTCCTCGTTGGCCGCCTTCGACCACGGCACGCTGATCGCGGTCGGGATGTGGCCGCCGCGCTGCGCCTGCTCCTGCGGCAGGTGAGCGGGGGCGAGCAGGCGGCCGGCGTACTCGTCGGGGCTGCGTACGTCGACCAGGTTCTTGGTGCCGATCGCGTCGACGACCTCGTCCCGGAAGGCCCGGATGCCGGTGTCCGGCTCGCCGGCGACGTACTGCGTCGCCGGGCGGGACACGGTGTCGGTGACCAGCGGGCGGGCGTCCAGCTCCCACTTCTTGCGACCACCGTCGAGCAGCTTGACGTCGCGGTGGCCGTAGAGCTTGAAGTACCAGTAGGCGTACGCGGCGAACCAATTGTTGTTGCCGCCGTAGAGCACGACCACGTCGTCGTTGCTGATGCCCCGCTCGGACAGCAGCGCCTCGAACTGGGTCTTGTTGACGAAGTCCCGGCGGACCGGGTCCTGGAGGTCGGTCTTCCAGTCCAGCTTGATGGCGCCGGCGATGTGGCCGGAGTCGTAGGCCGAGGTGTCCTCGTCGACCTCGACGAAGACGACGCCCGGGGCGTCGAGGTTCTTCTCGGCCCACTCGGCCGAGACGAGTGCGGTGTCGCGACTCATCAGATCACTCCCTGGTGAGGATGGATGGTGAGCCAGCGCGCGGAGGTTGTCGGATGTGATGGTGTCGCACCACGCGCGGGACCCATAGCTCGGAACGGATCACGGGTTCGTGCGACGGCGCCGCTGCCGGGCGTCCGGTGGGGTGCACCGGGAACTAGGTACGCATGCCCCGAGTGCCTTGGCCGCTAGGCGGCCCGAGACAGCCCCGCCGTCAGATGACGGGGCGACACAGGCAGGTGGCCACGCGGCACAGGTCGACCGCGCGCCGTTTGGTGAGGAGCGTCCCCATGAGCAGGGAGCCTACCAGCGATCCCAGAATTCTCTATCGGACCGACCAGCATCCGGGACGCCGGGCCGCTGGTCAGCCGGCCGAGTTGATCGGCACGTCCCGTGCGTCGGCGGTCACCGTCAGCCCCTGCGGCTGCGGTCGGACCTCGCGCACGGTGAGCTGGAACGGCAACTCCGGCAGGGGTACGTCGACCGAGATGCTGCGGGCGAAGTTGCTCACCAGGGCGCGGGCCAACGGCACGTCCGGCAGCCCTTCGGCGTCCAGGTCGTCGAACTTCAGGGACACCTGCCCCTGCTCACCGACGATGATGTCGGCGGTGCCGGTGACGGTCAGTCGTTGGCCGAGGACGTCCACCGGGGCGGTGACGGCGAGTTGCCCGTCCCGTTCACCGAGGGTCAGCCCTTCCCGGTCGAGCAGGGCGGACAGGCTCTGGTAGCTGATGGTGCCGGTGCCGTTCACCGTCTCCGCCACGACCTCACCCTGCCCGGTGCGCAGGGTGTCCAGCGAGGCCCGTACGTTTCGCGCGTCCACGTCCAGACTGGGCAGCGCGACCGCGTCGCCCTGCACCGAGGCCCGCACGTCCCGCAGCTTGATCGAGATGCGTTCGTAGCGGCCGTCGAGCACCTGGGTGAGGAACGGGAAACCACCCACCTCGACCTCGGGTGGCGAGGACTGGGCGTTCTGCTGGGCGACCTGCTGGCGCACCTCGTCGGCGATGGTGCGCTCGGCCACGGACGCCGCCACCCGGTCGGCGATGGCGATCAGTCCGGCGAGCACGATCAACAGGACGACGAACCCGATCAACACCTTGCGCCCACGTCGCCGCGGTCGCCGTTCGTACGCCTGCTCCACGCCGCCTCCTGTTTCGTCGTACCTCGATGCCGCCAGCGGTGGACCGGTGTTACCCGTGGTCCGGATTTCTCAATCGCGCCGGCCCGGATCGCGCCGGCCCGCCCCGGGCTGTCAGAGCAGCAACCGGCACATCAGGTACGCGGCCGGCGCCGCCATCGCGAAACCGCCGAGTGGGCCCTGCACGTGCCGCGCGGCCCAGGCCGGCGGCATCTCGCCGGCCATCAGCCGCCCCGCCTCGGCGTAGCTGACGGCGAGATCGGCCAGCACGGCGACAACGGCCGCCGCCAGGCCGATGATCGCGGCCCGGGTGGGGGTGAACGGCGTGACCAGGTAGCCACCGAGCAGCGCGCTGATGAGCGTGCCGACCATCGCGCCGCCGACCACTCCCGCCGCTCCCCTGGGCACCTGGGGCGCCAGTCGTGGCCAGGCGGCGAGGGCGTCGGTCACCCGGGCGACGACGAGCGCCACCCCGGCCGCGGTCAGGCAGACGGTGATCGCCTGGGTGCCGGCCGGGATCCGGCTGAGCACGATGAGCGTGGCGAAGGCGACCACTCCGAACACGCTGGTGGCGGTGCTCCGCAGCGAGTCGGTCACCCGGACCCGGTCCACCCGTCGGACCAGTTGCCCGAGCACGGCCGCGAGCACCCCGCCCACCGCGACGTAGAGCAGTGGCACCAACCGGGCCTCGGCCGGCCGTACGGCCACCACGTCGGCCGCCACCGCCGTGACGGTGCCGACGCCGAGCACGACCGCCAGTGCCGGTGGCCGGGTGACCATGGTCCAGGCGAGCAGGAACATCACCTGCACGGCGAGCACCACGAGGGTGAACGGCAGCCGGTGCCCGGGACTGGAGGTCTGCGCCGCGACCACCAGCCCGAGGCCGAGCAGCGCGGCGAAACCACCGATGGCGAGCGAGATCTGTCGGCGTACCTCGACCGGCGGTTCCGCCTCCTCCTCCTCCTCGTCGTCGGCGTCGGTCTCGTCGTCGGGGCGGCGAGCCGAACCGCCGCGGCGCAGGCGGCGCGGGCCGCGCGAGCGCCGCTCGTCGACCTCCACAGCCGGACCGGTACGCGGCGCCGAGCCTCCCGGGGCGGAGGGGTCCTCGGCCCACGGGTCACGGCCGGGCTCGGGCGAGTTGGCGGGAAACACCCACCGATCGTGCCAGACCAACCTCACATCGCGGGTGCCAGCGTTTCCACCACGTTAAAACCTGCGCCGCGATCAGGGGCAGATAGGGCAAAGAGGAAACCGCGTCAAGGTCGTCCGCGAGGAATCGGTTACGCTCAACGGCGAAACCCGCCCGTCAGCGACGCCGGGACCCACGGAAGTTCCCAGCGCCACACCCCGCAGGAGTGCCGCTGGTCGCGCGCGGCCGCAACGGCCGCCGGGACGGAGGTGATCGTGGAGATCCTGCTGTTGGTGACCGCACGGGCAGGCGAACCATCCGCAGTGCTACCGGCACTGGACCTGCTGCCGCACTCGGTGCGCACCGCGCCTCGCGACGTCCGCACCCTGGTCGCCGGCCCGAGCCCGGACGCCGTGCTGGTCGACGCCCGCTCCGAACTGAGCGAGGCCCGGGCCACCTGCCGGATGCTGCACGCCACCGGGCTCGGCGTGCCGCTGGTCGCGGTGGTCACCGAGGCTGGCCTGATCGCGCTGAACGCCGACTGGGGCGTCGACGACGTCATCCTCGCCTCCGCCGGCCCGGCCGAGGTGGAGGCCCGGCTGCGGCTCGCGGTCGGCAGGCTGAGCAACGCGACCGCCGGGGCGGGCGGCTCCATCCGGGCCGGCGAGCTGATGATCGATCCGGACACCTACGCGGCGAAGCTCAAGGGTCGCCCGCTCGACCTCACCTACAAGGAGTTCGAGCTGCTGAAGTTCCTCGCCCAGCACCCGGGTCGGGTGTTCACCCGCGACCAACTGCTGCGCGAGGTGTGGGGCTACGACTACTTCGGCGGCACCCGGACGGTCGACGTGCACGTGCGTCGCCTGCGCGCCAAGCTCGGCTCCGAGTACGAGTCGATGATCGGCACCGTCCGGCAGGTGGGCTACAAGTTCGTCGTCCCGTCGTCGCGGAACCTGCCGGAGACCACCGAGCACACTCCGCTGCCGATGCGAGCCCTCACCGTCGAAGGGTAAAAATTCCTATATGCCCCTTTTGGTCGACCCGCGAGTCATATCGTGACTGCCAGTTGACCAGCGGGGGGCATTGGTGGGCGCTAACCAGGTGGGGGCGGCGCGGGCCGTCGGAATCATCACGCTCGCGGTGACAGCGGTGCTCGGCTCGGCGTACCTGCTCGGACGGGGTCTGGTGCCCGACGCGTCCCGGACCGACGCCGCCGTCACCGCGACCGGCGCCGAGCACCCCGAGTACGCGGACCAGTCCGCCATCGACGCCGAGCCCGAGCACACCCGTGCGCCGGACGCCGAGCCGGACCGGTCGGGGCCCGCCGACCCGCAGGAGCAGGACCCGAACATCGGCCCGATGGGTACCCGGGTGAGCACCGGCACCGCCGGTGTCGCGCTCACCTTCGACGACGGACCGCACCCCGACTACACCCCTCAGGTGCTCGCGATCCTGCGGGACTACCACGTCACGGCCACCTTCTGCGTGGTGGGCAAGAACGCCCAGGCGTACCCGTGGCTCGTCGAACAGATCGTCGCCGAGGGACACACGCTCTGCAACCACAGCTGGGACCACGACGTCGCCCTGGGCGCCCGGTCCGCCGACTGGATCCGCGCCGACCTCATGCGGACCAGCGAGGCGATCCGCGCCGCGGTGCCCGACGCGCCGATCGCCTGGTACCGACAGCCCGGCGGGGCCTGGACCTACTCGGTCATCTCCGTCTCCCGGGACCTCGGCATGGCGCCGCTGCACTGGACGCTGGACCCGTCCGACTGGCGGGCGCCCGGCGCGAGCCGGATCGCCGCCTCCGTGATCAACCAGGCACGACCCGGCTCGATCGTCCTGCTGCACGACGCGGGCGGCGACCGCCAGGGCACCGTGAACGCGCTGTACCGGATCCTGCCCGAACTGGCCGGCAGGTTCGAGGTTCAGGCGTTGCCACCACGCGGACTGTGAGGCGGGTACCCACCGTCGGTCGGGCGGCCGGTCCACGGTGCGGCTACGGTGATGCGATGAGCAGCACCCAGTCGGACGTCGACCAGGTCAGCCGCCTCGACCGGCTCGGCCCCGCGGAGGTCACCGACGTGCTGGCGCTGGCCGGCGCGGCCGGCGACGCCGACGGCGCCGACCCGATGGACGAACACGTGCTGCTCCGCCTCCGCGACGCACACGCCGCGGCCACCCACCTGGTCGCCCGCTCCGCCGACGGCACGCTGACCGGGTACGCACACCTCGACACGACCGATCCGGACCGCGGCGTCGGCGTGGACCTGGTGGTGCACCCGGCGCACCGGCGGCGGGGCACCGGACGGGCGCTGGCCCGGGCGGTGCTGGCCGCCGCCACCGGGCCGCTGCGGGCGTGGGCGCACGGCGACCACCCCTCGGCCGCCGCCCTCGCCGTCGACCTCGGCTGCCACCGCGCCCGGGTCCTCTGGCAGCTGCGTCGACCGCTCGCCGCCCCGCTGTCCGAACCGCGCCTGCCCGACGGGGTGACGCTGCGCACGTTCCGCCCCGGCAGCGACGACGAGGCCTGGTTGACGCTCAACGCGCGTGCCTTCGCCGACCATCCCGAGCAGGGCCGGTGGACCGCGCAGGACCTGCGGGTACGGCTCGACGAGCCGTGGTTCGACCCGGCCGGCTTCCTGCTCGCCGTCGAGTCGGCGACCGGCCGGCTGGTCGGCTTCCACTGGACGAAGGTGCACGAGCGCACCGGCTCCGCGCGCATCGGTGAGGTGTACGTGCTCGGGGTGGAGCCCTCCGCGCACGGTGGCGGGCTGGGCCGGGCTCTGACCACCGCCGGGCTGGCGTACCTGCGTGATCGACGCGGGCTGGACCGGGTGATGCTCTACGTCGACGAGTCGAACACCGGTGCGGTGGCGCTCTACGAGCGGCTCGGTTTCGCCCGCTGGTCCGCCCACGTGAACTACCAGCTCGGCTGATCCCTCCGGGTCATGGCAGGTGGAACCGGGGCCGGTCGGGATCGGACAGATCCAGCCGGGGCGTGATCGGGGTGACCGCGTCGCGGTCCGCCGCCGCCGCTGCCACCGCGGCGAGGTCGGTGCAGGCCGCCACCTCCCGGAGGGTGACCAGGGTCGGCGGGAGCATGGTCAGCTCGCCGGCGGCGACCCGCCGCCCCGCCTCTCCGGGCCGGATCCACAGCGTGTGGTCGGCCTCACCGGAGACGTCGCGGGTGCGCTGCCCCTCGGGCAGCAGCGCAACGAAGAAGTAGGTGTCGAAGCGACGCGGCTCGAACTCCGGGGTCACCCACCGGCTCCACGGCAGCAGCAGGTCCGACCGGATGGTGAGGCCGCGCCCGGCGAGCAGGTCGGCGAAGCCGGTCCGCCGCTGCTCCAGGTCGGCCCGGACGGCCTCCCAGCCGTCGTCGCTGACGTCGCCGACGACCCGGGTCGCGTCCGGCCCGGCGAGCAGCACCCCCGCCTCCTCGAAGACCTCGCGGGCCGCCGCGCAGACCACCGCCTGGGCCGCGCTCGGGGCCAGCCCGAGGCGCCCGCCCCAGTCCGCCGGTGTCGGGCCGGCCCAGTCCAGATGGGTCGTGGAGTCCGACGGGTCCACTCCACCGCCCGGGAAGGCGTACATGCCGCCGAACGCCATCGCCGCGACCCGACGGATCAGGTAGACCTCGAAGCCGGCGTCGGCCGGGCGGAGCAGCAGCACGGTGGCGGCCACCCGGGGCACCGTCGGCACCGCACCGGAGGCCCGGAACCGGCGGGCGTGTTCCACGAGCGCGGGCGGCGCCGGGAAGCCACGGTCGATCGTCATGCGCCGAGACTAGTCCCGACCCGTGGATGCCCAGTACAGCGCTCTGCTGATCTTCGGTAGCGTCGCGCCATGACTCGTTGGGGCATCCTGGCCACCGGCCACATCGCCGCCCGCTTCGCCGAGGATCTCCGGCTGGTGCCGGGGGCCGAACTCGTCGCGGTCGGTTCACGCACCGCCGAGACCGCGGAACGTTTCGCGGAACGGCACGGCGCACCACGGGCGTACGCCTCCTGGGCGGAACTGGCCGCGGACGCCGACGTCGACGTGATCTACGTCGCCACCCCGCACGCCGCCCACCACGAGGCGGCCCTGACCTGCCTCACCGCCGGCCGGCCGGTGCTTGTCGAGAAGCCGATCACCCTCGACCTGGCCACCAGCACCGAACTCGTCGACACCGCCCGCGCCGCCGGGGTCTTCCTCATGGAGGCGATGTGGATGCGGTGCAACCCGCTGATCCGGCGGGTCTGCCAGCTGATCGCCGACGGCGCGATCGGCACCCTGACCGGGGTCCGGGCCGACTTCGGCGTGGCCGGGCCGTTCCCACCCGAACACCGGATGCGCGCCCGGGCGCTGGGCGGCGGCGCGCTGCTGGATCTCGGTGTCTACCCGATCAGCCTGGCCCATCTGCTGCTGGGCCGACCGCAGCACGTACGGTCCTGGGCGAAGCTGGGTCCGGAGGGCACGGACGAGAACACCGGCCTGGTCCTCGGCTATGACACCGGTGCGGTGGCCACGTTGAGCTGCGGCATGGTGGGCGCCACCGGACTCACCGCCTCGATCACCGGCAGCACCGGACGGATCGACCTACCCGAGCCGTTCTTCCGGCCCGGAGGGTTCACCCTGCACCGGGCCGACGCGGCACCGGAGACGATCACCGAGGAGCTGGTCGGCTCGGGCTACCAGTACGAGGCCATGGAGGTGCAGCGGTGCCTGGCCGAGGGTCTGACCGAGAGCCCGTTGGTACCGCACTCGGCCACGCTGGAGATCATGGGCCTGCTGGACGAGATCCGCGCCCAGATCGGCGTCTCCTACCTCTGATGTGTCGAAGGGCCCCCGGGGACGACGGGGGCCCTTCGACACAGGTCAGCTGAAGATCGGACGGACCAGGAAGTACATCAGGGCACCGATCGAGCCGGCCGCCGGGAAGGTCAGGATCCAGGCACCGATGATGTTGCCGGCCACGCCCCAGCGCACGGCGGAGAGCCGCTTGGTGGCACCGACGCCCATGATCGCCGAGGTGATCGTGTGCGTGGTCGAGATCGGGGCACCGAGCACCAGCGCGTTGAAGTAGAGCACGCTGCTGGCCACGGTCTCGGCCGCGAAACCCTCCGGCGGGCGCAGGTCGATGATCTTCCGACCCAGGGTCCGGATGATCCGCCAGCCACCGGCGTAGGTGCCCGCCGCCAGCACTGCCGCCGAGGTCCAGAACGCCCACTCCGGGATGTAGGTGGCGTCCTCCTGGTAGCCGCCGACGAAGAGGGCGAGCACCACGATGCCGATGGTCTTGGCGGCGTCCTGCATGCCGTGGCCGACCGACATGGCCGCCGCCGAGGCGGTCTGTGCCCAGCGGAAACCGCGGTTGAGCTTGCCCGGGTGCCCGTTCCGGAAGACCCACTGCACCGCGATCATCACGATGTAGCCGAGGATGAAGCCGACCATCGGCGACAGGATCATCGGAATGATCACGCTCTCGCCGATGCCGGTCCAGAGCACGGTGCCGGAGGCGGCGACGGTCGAGCCGACCAGGCCACCGATCAGGGCGTGCGAGGACGACGAGGGCAGGCCGAAGTACCAGGTGATGATGTTCCAGGTGATCGCGCCGATCACACCGGCGAAGACGATGCCGAGGCTGGAGACACCGGTGGGCAGCTCGACCAGGCCGCTGCCGACGGTCTTGGCGACCTCGGCGCCGAAATGGGCGCCGATGAAGTTGCCGACCGCCGCCATGGCCAGGGCGACCCGGGGGGTCAGCGCCCGGGTGGAGATGCTTGTCGCGATCGCGTTGGCGGCGTCGTGGAAGCCGTTGGTGTAGTCGAACACCAGGGCCACCCCGATCACCGCCAGCACGGCGATGAGCTCGGGACTCACAGGATCAGGACTCCTTGACCGCGATGGTCTCGACCGTGTTGGCGACGTGCTCGAAGGCGTCGCAGGCGGCCTCCAGCTCGTCGGCGACCTCCTTCATCTTCAGCACGGTCAACGCGTCGTACTCCCCGGAGAACAGCCGCACCAGCAGCATCCGGTAGGCCTGGTCGCCGTCGTTCTCCAGTCGGTTGATCTCGATCCAGTAGTCCTCGAGATCCTTCATCGACTTGAGCCGGGGCATCGCGTCGGCGGTCAGCTTCGCCTGCTGGTCGAGCACGTGCACCAGCTCGTGCATCTCCCGGGGCAACGACGGCAGCTTGGTCAGCCCGTAGAGGTAGAGCAGGTTGCCCACCGCCTCCAGGTGGTCCATCACGTCGTCCAGCAGCGAGCCGAGCCGGTAGATGTCCTCCCGGTCGAAGGGGGTGACGAAGGTGGAGTTGATCTTCTTGTACAGATCGTGGGTGATCTGGTCGCTGTCGTGCTCCACCTCGGTGAGCCGCTCGCTCACCGACTGCACCTCGACATCGGGCAGGGCCAGCTCGTTGAGCAGCTCGGTACCCCGGACCAGATTCTGCGCGGCCCTGGTGAAGAGCTCGTAGAAAGCGCCCTCGTTTGGGCGGAAGGAAAACCTCACAGCACGGACCTCGTCGTGTCGGGTGGAAGGGGTGGCGGCCGTCGCTCCGGCGCCCTGCTGAGGGAATGCTAGGGAACCGTCAGATCGGCGATTATTCGGCCCACCCCTGGCCAGATCGCATTCACCGCTCGTTCAACTTCCGTTCACCTTCACCGGCCCCGCGGTTCCCAGCAGTCGCTCCCGTTCCCGCGCGATGTCGAAGTCGGCTGGCGGATACCCCAGATCAAGAGTGTTGAACGTCTCACGCAGCAGGTGCGCCACCGCCCAGTCCCGGTACCACTTGCGGTCCGCCGGCACCACGTACCACGGCGCGACGTCGGTGCCGCACCGGGCGAGCACCTCGGCGTACGCGGCCTGGTAGTCGTCCCACCGGGACCGGGCGTCGACGTCGGACGGGTGGTACTTCCAGTGCTTCGTCGGATCGTCGAGCCGGGCCAACAGCCGCTTCGCCTGTTCGGCGTTGGAGATGTGCAGGAAGACCTTGACCACGACCACTCCGGCGTCGGTCAACTCCCGCTCGAACTCGTCGATCTCCGCGTACCGGGGCCGCCAGACGTCCTCCGGAGCCCGCTCCTGGACCCGGGGGACCAGCACGTCCTCGTAGTGCGAACGGTTGAAGACTCCGAGGCTGCCCGGAGGCGGCAGGGCCCGGCGGATCCGCCACAGGAAGTGGTGCCGCAGTTCCTCCGCGGTCGGTGGGCCGAACGCCCGGATGTGCACGCCGAGCGGGTTCATCGCCCCGACCACCCGCTTGACCGTGCCGTCCTTGCCACCACAGTCCATCGCCTGCAGGACCAGCAGCACCCGCCGCCCGGCGCCCGGGTCGGCCTTCGCACCGGCGAACAGCATCTCCTGCTGGTCGGCCAGCTCCGCACCCAGCCGGGCGACCTGCCGGCGGGCCCAGGACTTGCGGTCCGGCCAGGTCACCTCGGGGCCGGGCAGCCCCGGGGTCGAGCGGGGGTCGATCTCCGCGAGATCCACCGGGCCACCGGGCCGCACCCGGAGCAGGTCGCGTACCGCGCCGCCGGTCGGCGCCACCACGTCGAAGTCACCGTCGTCCACCATCGGAGCATCATCACCCGCCCGCCGCCGGTTTGCGCGACGGAGGTGGCCGCGGCGATCAGACGACCAGGGCCAACCACTTGCGGTACGAGGTGGCGAAGGGCTCCGTGCCGTCGCCGAGCGCGCCGAACAGCCAACGCGCCGCCGCCTCGGCCGCCACCACAAGGTCGTCGGGGTACCCGAAGCGGACCCGGTGCTCGGCGAACTCGTCCTCGTCGCGCAACTCGACCAGGCCGGTCTCCCGGCGCCGGACCACGTCCAGGTCGAGGTCGATCAGGTGAACGGTGTCCTCGCCCTCCCAGCGGGCCGGACTGGCGATGTCGCAGTAGACCTCGCTGGTGCGGGGCGGCGGGTTGAACATGCCGGTCCACCAGGCGTGGTGGGGCACCAGCAGCACGAAGGGAATCTGCTCGACCGACGGCCGGCCGTGGTAGACCGAGCTGGTGCCGGCCGACACGCCGAGCCAGATGCCGAGGTCGTCCTCGGCCAACCGACGGGCCGGGTAGTCGCGGTGGGCGCTGCCGTCGAACTTGCGGTAGATCACCCGGATCACGTCGCTCGGCATGAGTCGCACCCTAACCGATTCCGCCCACGCGTCGCCGTCGGGAAGTTACCGGACGACCGGGCGGTGTTTTCCGTTATCTGCGCCCGCAACACACGGCTCTTCGGTACCGACCACGTCCGACCCGGCGGGTACCGTGCCACGGTGACTCCGCCCCGCACCGCCACCGGCACCAACACCACCCGCGACAAGGCCCGCCGCCGGGGCGACCGCCCGGGCGGGGCCGAGCTGTTGTCCGCCGCGGTCGGGGCGGTGCCCGGCGGCACGGCCCGTCCAGGCCAGCAACGGATGGCCGCGGCGATCGAGGAGTGCGTCGCCAGCGGTGACCATCTGCTGGTGCAGGCCGGCACGGGTACCGGCAAGTCCCTGGCGTACCTCGCGCCGGCCCTGACGGTGGACGGACCCGTGGTGGTCTCCACCGCCACCCTGGCGTTGCAGTCCCAACTGGTGGAGCACGACCTGCCCCGGTTGGCCGACGCCGTCGAGCCGTTGCTCCGGCGCCGACCCACGTTCGCCGTGCTGAAGGGCCGCCACCACTACCTCTGTCTGGCCCGGCTGGAGAACTCCACGGCGGACGAACCGGAGGACACCCTCTTCGACGCTCCGGGCGAGCGTCCCGGCGGCACGCGCTGGCTCGGTGAGGCCGGCCGGCTGGGCAAGCAGATCCAGCGCCTGCGGGACTGGGCCCTGGAGACCGACACCGGTGACCGCGACGAGCTGGATCCGGGAGTCGACGACCAGACGTGGCGGCTGGTCTCGATGCCCGCCCGCGAGTGTGTGGGCGCCTCCCGCTGCCCGTACGGCGCGGAGTGCTTCGCCGAGGCGTCCCGGGCCCGAGCCCGGGAGGCGGACATCGTGGTGACCAACCACAGCCTGCTCGCGGTCGACATGCTCGCCGGTCGGCACATCGTCCCGCCCCACCGCCTGTTGGTCGTCGACGAGGCCCACGAGCTGGCCGACCGGGTCTCCTCGGCGGCCCAGGCGGAGCTGACCCCGGAGCTGATCGACCGGTCCGCCCGGCGGGCCCGTCCGCTACTGCGCCCGGAGACGGCCGAGGCGTTGACCGCGTCGGGTGACGCCCTCGCCGTCGGGCTGGCCGAGGCACCGGTCGGACGCATCACCAGCGGGCTGCCCGGCCCGCTGCGGGAGGCCTGCACGCTGCTGGACGCCGCCACCCGATCCGCGCTCGACAGCATCGGCGACGTCAAGGCCGACGACCCCGACCCGGTACGCAAGCAACAGGCGAAGGCCGTCCTCGACGAGTTGTCCACCACGGCCCAGCGGCTGCTGGAGGAGGCCGACCACGACGTGGCCTGGGTGGAACGCAACGACGTGACCGGACGCCGGGCACTTGTGGTGGCGCCGCTCTCGGTCGCCGGCACCCTCGCCACCCACCTCTACGACGAGCGGACCGTGGTGGCCACCTCGGCCACGCTCGCGCTGGGCGGGCGGTTCGACACGGTCGCCCGGGCGCTGGGCCTCGACTCTCCCCCGCCCGGCCCACCGTCAGCGGCCGCCGCCGCCCTGGCCGAGGCCGCTCGGCGACCGGCCGGGCCGGGCGAGGACACGCGGCGACCGGCCGGGTCGGGCGAGGCGGCGGGCGGTACCGCGCCAGCCCGGGCGGAGGACCCGGACGCGGCGACCGACTCCGGGCTCGGGTGGCGTTCGCTCGACGTCGGCTCGCCGTTCGACTATCCCCGGCAGGGCATCCTCTACGTGGCCGCCCACCTGCCCCGACCGGGGGCGTCCGGGTTGCCCGAGGCCGCCGGGGAGGAACTGCTCGCGCTGGTCACCGCGCTCGGCGGGCGTACGCTCGGCCTCTTCTCCTCGCGGCGGGCCGCGCAGCAGGCGGCGGAGCTGCTGCGCGCCAAGACCGACCTGCCGGTGCTGCTCCAGGGCGAGGAGGCGTTGCCGCTGCTGGTCCGGCGCTTCCGCGAGGAGCGGGCGAGTTGCCTGTTCGGGGTGATGTCGCTGTGGCAGGGGGTCGACGTTCCGGGTGATTCGTGCCAACTCGTGGTGATCGACCGGCTGCCCTTCCCGCGCCCCGACGAACCGCTCGCCGCGGCCCGGGCGGCGGCGGTCGACGCCCAGGGCGGCTCCGGCTTCGCCGCGGTGAGCGTCCCGATCGCGGCGGTCCGGCTCGCCCAGGGCGTGGGCCGGCTGATCCGGGCCAACGGCGACCGGGGCGTGGTGGCGGTGCTGGACTCCCGACTGGAGACGGCCCGCGGCTACGGCTCGTTCCTGCGCCGCTCCCTGCCCCCGTTCTGGTACACGACCCGTCCCGAGGTGGCCCGGGGCGCCCTGGCCCGCCTCGCCGCGAGCTGAGCCGGGCGGCGTTACCGGTGGGCGGGCAGGGCGTCCACCCGCCTGCCGGCCGCCGCGTCCGTCGCGCCGAGCCACCTCCAGCCGAGGCGTGGGACGGCGGTCAGGGCGCCCGGGAGGCGACGACGACCGCGTCGGGTGGGGTGTCGGGGACGCGCCGCGCGGCGAGGCGGCGTACCGCCGTGTTGAGCACCGCGATGATGGGCACCGCGACCAGCGCGCCGGTGATCCCGGCGAGCACCACGCCGGCCGCCAGACCGATGATCACTGCGAGCGGGTGGATGGCGACCGCCCTTCCCATGATCAACGGCTGGAGGATGTGGCCTTCCACCTGCTGCACCCCGATCACCACACCCAGGATGATCAATGCGGTCACCGGGCCGCTGTCGACCAGCGCCACCAGTACCGCGACGCCTCCGGACAGAGTCGCACCGACGATCGGGATGAACGCGCCGAGGAAGACCAGGGCGGCCAGGGGGAAGGCGAACGGGATGTCGAAGATGACCAGGAAGATGCCGATACCGACGGCGTCGATGAAGGCGACAAGCACGGTCGCCCGCACGTAGGCGACAAGCGTCGCCCAGGCGGCCCGACCGGCGTCGTCGACCTTCCAGCGGGCGGCGACGGGCAGCAGCCGGACCAGGAACCGCCAGATGATGTTGCCGTCGCGCAGGAAGAAGAAGGTGGCGAAGAGGACGAGCACCGTGCCGGTCAACACCTCGGCCAGGGTGGCCGCGGTGGAGAGGGCGCCGCTGGTGAACCGCTCGGTGTTGTTGTCGACCCACCGCTGGGTCTCCTCGATGTACCGGTCGAGGTCGTTGTCCGACAGGTGCAGCGGCCCGGTCTTGAGCCAGTCCTGGATCTGTTGCAGACCCTGGGTCGACTTCGCGGTCAGCTCCGGAACGCCCTTGATGAACTCGTTGACCACCAACGTGAGCGTGCCGATCACCGCGGCCAGCCCGGTGACCAGGACCACCGCCGTCGCCAGTGATCGCGGCAGGCGGGCCCGCAGCAGCCAACCGACCGCGGGTGCCAGCAACGCCGACAGCAGCAGCGCCACCGCCAGGGGAATGATCACGATGCTGATCGTGCCCACGAGCTTCAGCAGCGCCCAGAAGACGATGCCGATCACGATCAGCCGCCAGCACCAGGCGGCGGCGATCCGCAGCGCGTGCGGCACGTCGGCGTCGTCGCGACTGGAGGTGGAGTTGTGCACCGGCGCGGTCGGTTCGGCACCGACCACGGTCGCCGCGGCCGGTGCCGCCGGCCCGGGACTGGAGGGCGAGGCCACGGCGGCCGACTCCGGGACGTCGGACGGCGTCTGGCGACCCGCGCGGACCGATTCCCGGCCCGACTCGTACGCGCGACGCAGCCGTCCGCGTATCCGCTCGAAGCGGCTCAAGCGCACCTCCTGGCAGATCTTCGCCTGCGCACTGCGTCAGGTCGGACAGGATACGCCCGACCCGGCAACGGTAGGACGGATTCGCCACCCACAGTGCCCCGTCCGACCGGTCCGCTAACCCGGCGACCACCAGCGGCCGGCGCGGGACGACACGGTAGCGTCTGCGGCGTGACCGCCGACAACCTCGACTCCGGCCTGCCCATCCGGCTGCTGCACGACCGCGTGCTGGTGCGGATGGAGGGCAGCGACGGCGAGCGGCGCTCCAGCGCCGGCATCGTCATCCCGGCCACCGCGGCGGTCGGCAAACGCCTGGCGTGGGCCACCGCGGTCGGGGTCGGCCCCAACGTACGCTCCATCGTCTCCGGCGACCGGGTGCTCTTCGACCCCGACGACCGCTCGGAGGTCGAGTTGCACGGCCGGGGCTACGTGCTGCTGCGGGAACGCGACGTGCACGCGGTGGCCGCCGAACGGGTCGAGGAGAACGCGACCGGCCTGTACCTCTGACCGGCCTCGGCCCCTCGACCGTCCTCGCGTCGTTTGCCGCGCTCCCCGGCGGGAAGCCAGCCGCACCACCGGCCTGGGGAGGGACGATGCCGGTATTCGTGAAGAAGGTGCTGGCCTGGGGAAGCCTCGCGTTTCTGATCTACTTCATGGCGTTCCGGCCGGAGGGCGCGGCACAGATGTTCAAGGCCATCGGTGCGGCCCTGATGATGATGGCCCAGGGGCTCGGAGACTTCCTCACCAGCCTGATGACCTGAGCACCACCCGCCGGCCGGTCAGTTCGCGACCGGCCGGCGTCGGCGGTCAGCGGTGCCCCGGTGGCCAGGGGGCGGCCGGACGTGGACCGTACCAGCCGGGCCCGCCGTAGCCGGCGGGGAACGCGGGTGGCGGGGGCGGCGGCGGGATGAGCACCACCGGGATCGGCACCACCGGCTCCTCGGGGGCCTCCACCGCCCGCTGCGAGCCGTCCGGAAAACGCAGGTGGTAACGGTGTCCGTCCCAGACACCGACGGGCGACTGCGGATCCCGGCCCACGAAGTACGACCGGTACGCGGCGATGGAGTGCAGCAGTTCCTGTTCCTCCCGGGCCGTCCGGTCCCGGTCGACGGGCCGGCGGTCCAGCCCCCGGGTGGCACCGTCCCGCAGCAGGGCCAGCCGGGTGGCCGCGAACTGGTAGCCGCGCATCGCCCGTAGACCGGCGTCACCGGCCACCCGCCGGGCCCACACCCGGGCCGCGTGTCGTCGGCCGAGGCTGCTCAACGCGGCCACCTCCGGTGGGGTGAGCCAACCGGCCCGGACATAGTCCGGCAGTACCCGCTCGGTCAGCCGCCCCTCCCAGGCCCGCAGCCACACGGCCAGGCCGACCATGCCGAAGAAGATCGGCACCATCACGCCGACGAAACCGAAGAGCGAGATCAGCACCTGTCCGGTGGCCTGGGTGAGCGTCGGCAGCAGGTTCCACGTGCCGTGCAGCATCATGGCCAGCAACAGCCCCGCGAGCGGAGCGAAGAACCGCACCCGACGGTCCGCCGACCGGGCGGCGATACCGAGCCCGATACCGGCCATCGAGGTGAACAACGGATGGGCGAACCCGAACAGCAGGATCCGGACGATGAAGATGGCGATCACCTGTTGCGCCCCGGTCGCCGGCCCGTACTGCTCGACTCCCGTGGCGTATCCGTACCCACCCAGGTAGAGGATGTTCTCCACCATCGCGAAGCCGATCGCGGACAGCCCGCAGTAGACGAGCCCGTCGGTGATGCCCGACCATTCCCGTCGCCGGAAGATCAGCAGCAGGATCGGGCCGAGGGTCTTGGTCAGCTCCTCGATGAAGGGCGCCACCAGGACGGCGGTGAGGGCGACGGGCAGGCCCTGGTCCTCGAACCAACCGGCCGCCGTCTCGTTGACCGTCAACGACGCCGCGGTGGAGACGAAGGCACCCCAGGCGAAGCAGAAGACCAGGTACTTCAACGGCTCGGGTTCGTAGCGGTCGAGCCAGAGGAAGCAGGCCACCAGCACCGGTACCGGAAGGACCGCCGCGGCGGTACCGACCAGCAGCGCCTCCGTGCCGAGACTGGTGCCGAGCGTGAAGAGCATGAAGATCGCACAGGCCGCGATCAGGATGATCACCCCGATCAGTACCAGCGCCCGCCGCCAACTGAGGCGACGCCGCGGCATTCCGGGTACGCCGCCACCCGCGCCTGGCGCGACGGGCACGGACGGCGACGGCGGCAGCGATCCGCCGGACGGGGTGACGGCCATGCGGTCAGCGTAGTCATGCCCGGCCCGTCCGGCCGGGCGCATGGCCGCCTGGCGGCTCAGCCGACCGGGGGCGCGGTGGGCCGCCGCGCGGCGGGCTCCGGCCCGGCCGGCGCCCCCGGCCGGTCCAGCTCACCGAAGGAGCGGCGAACCAACCGGTTCGCCTCCTCCTGGCTGATGCCGGAGGCCACCAGCAGGTCACTGGCGGTGGTACGCACCTGCGCCACCACCACGCTGCCGGAGAAACCCACCCCGTCGCCGTACGCCCGACCGGCCTCGCTGACCGCGCGCAGCGACCGCTCCCGGGCCTGCTCGGGCTCCTCGCCCTGAGCGAACTCCTTCTGCAGCAGGCGGACCGACTCGGCCAGGTGGCGAAGCGCGTCCGGCATCGGCTCCGGGACCGGCTCGTCGTCCTCCACCAGGGTCACCGCGCGCCGGATCAGGGTGCCGCTGTTGCGCATCGCCCGGTCGATCGGGTCGGCCGCCTCCGCGTAGTGGGTGAGTTCGCTGCGCCGGTGCCACCGCGCCGGGGAGAGCAGCGCGGTCTCCTTGGCTCCCTCGATCGCCTCGGTGAAGGTGGCCAGTTCCTCCTTGTTGTCGCGCAGCCGGTCCAGCGCGTTCTGGATCTTCTCCCGATCGCGCTCCCGCAACCCGTCGGCGGCGGCGTCGAGCTGCTCGGCGAGCAGATCAAGCGCCGGCCGGGCCGCCCGGTTGAGCACCCGCAGCGGGTTGAGCGGCAGCAGAATCGCGGTGACCAGCAGCGCGATGCTGCCGCCGACGATCGCGTCGATGAACCGGGGCAGCTCCAGGTCCTCCACCGACGGGCTGAGCGTCACGATCAGCACCGCGGTTGCCGCGGCCTGGATGACGATCGCGACGCTGCCCCCGGCGAAGACGGTGAGCACGATGGCGGAGGTGACCACCAGGCCGAGTTGCCACGGCCCGGTGCCGAGGAAGTAGATCAGCAGGTCGCCGACGAACACCCCGACGCCCACCCCGAGGATCAGCTCGACGGTCCGGCGGAACCGCTGCCCCACCGAGACGGCCAGGGTGCCGACGGCGGAGATCGGGGCGAAGACCGGCTGCGGGTTGCCCAGCAGCTCGTGCGCGGCCACCCAGGACAGCCCGGCCGCCAGACCCGCCTGGGCGGCCAGGCCGAGCGACAGGCGCACCCGGTGCAGCCGGTCGCGCAGGGTGGCCTTGCCACGGTGGTGCAGCTGCGCCATGGTCCCGGCGATCCGGGCCGTGTCCACGTCGGAACGGCCGTCGTTTGCTCGGTCCCGGCGCAGCAGCCGGGAAAGTCCGCTCCGGGCCACCGCCATGGCCGGGACTACCCGCCGGACGCCCGGACATTCCCGCCGAAGCGGCACATCGCGCTCCGGACCGGCGGCCGGTCGCCGCGTCGGGCAGACTCGGGCCGGTGACGGAGTTGCTGGCACGGTGGCGTACCGCCGCCCGGGCGGCCGGAGCGGCTGACCCCGCGTCGGTCGACGCCGCCGGGGCGGAACTGCTCGAACGGTGGCGGGAGCCGCACCGGCACTACCACTCGGTCACGCACCTGACCGCCGTGCTCGACGTGATCGACCGCCACGCCTCGACCGCGCCGCGACCCGATCTGGTCCGGCTCGCCGCCTGGTGCCACGACGCGGTGTACGACCCTCGCGCGCTCGGCGATCGGAACGAGCGCGCCAGCGCGGCGCTCGCCGACGCCCTGCTCACCCGGTCAGGGCTGCCGTCGGACGGGGTGGCCGAGGTGCGTCGGCTGGTCCTGCTCACCGCCGGCCACGTGGTCGATCCGGCGGACGCCGACGGCGCGCTGCTCTGCGACGCCGACCTGGCCGTGCTCGCCGCCCCACCACCGGAGTACGACCGGTACGCCACCGCGATCCGCCAGGAGTACGCCCACGTCCCCGAGCCGGACTACCGGGCGGGCCGGACAAGGGTGCTCGCCTCCCTGCTCTCCCTACCCACCCTCTACCGCGTCCCCGCGCTGGCAACCCGCTGGACCCAACCCGCCCACGCCAACCTCACCCGCGAACTGACCCACCTGACCACCTGACCACCGCCACCCCTGACCCCACCCCGCCCGCCTCGTCGATCATGCAGTTGTGGCGGGCTTCATGGGCTTTTTATCCGCTTCGACACGTGCCACAACTGCATGATCGGCGGTGGAAAGGTCTGGGCGGGGGCGGGAGAGGTGTTTGGGGCGGCGGAGGTTGGCGTCGCGGAGGAGACGGACGATGTCGCGGCTGGGTACTACCTGCGCGCCGAGCCAGACGGCCATCGCGAAGCGCTCGGCGGGCACGTCGTAGTGGTCCCGGTCGAAGCCCCGCCGGGGAGCACCCAGCATCTCCGCGAAGGCGTGCAGTTCTGCCAGGGACACGTCGCTGATCAGGTGCGACCAGAGCCGGCCGCGCCCCGGCCAGGACGGCCGGTCCACGTAGATCACGCGGCCACGGTACCGGGGCCTCGACCCAGGTTGATGATCACCATTGGCCGGTCGTAGCCTCGGCCGCATGGCCACCTCCCCGTTCCTCGACGACCTCCGCGCCGCTCTCGGGCCGGACGCGGTGCTCACCGATCCTGACCTGCTGCGCGGGCACGAGCGGGACGAGGCCGACCTGTGTGCGTCGGCGACACCACTGGTGGTGACCCGGCCGCGCAGCACCGAGGAGGTCGTCGCGGTGATCCGGGCGGCCGGGCGGCACGGCGTACCGGTGGTGCCGCAGGGTGCGCGTACCGGGTTGGCGGGCGCGGCGAACGCCGTCGACGGCGCGGTGGTGGTCAGCACCACCGCGCTGAACGCCATCCTGGAGATCGATCCCGTGAGCCGGATCGCGGTCGTGCAGCCGGGAGTGGTCAACGCCGCGCTCACCGCGGCCGTGGGTGAGCGCGGCCTGTGGTACCCGCCCGACCCGGGCTCCTGGGAGTCGTCCACCATCGGCGGCAACGTCGCCACCAACGCGGGCGGGATGTGCTGCGTCAAGTACGGCGTGACCACCGAGTACGTGCTCGGCCTGGAGGTGGTGCTCGCCTCCGGCGAGGTGCTGCGCACCGGACGCCGGACCGCCAAGGGGGTGGCCGGCTACGACCTGACCCGGCTCTTCGTCGGCTCGGAGGGCACCCTCGGCGTGATCACCGAGGTGACGGTGGCGCTGCGGCCCGTGCCGGCGGAGTCGCTGACCCTGGTGGCCGTGTTCGGCTCCACCGCGAACGCCGGCGCGGCGGTGGCCCGGATCGCCGCCCAGGGACTCTCCCCCAGCCTGCTGGAACTGCTCGACCGCACCCACCTGACGGCGATCGAGGCGTACCGGCCGATGGGGTTGCGCACCGATGCGGAGGCGCTGCTGCTGGCCGCGGCCGACACCGGTCCCCGGGCGGCGGCGGACCTCGCCGAGTTGGCCGCCGTTTGCGACGCGGCCGGCGCCGAGGAGGTGTACGCGGCAAGTGACGCCGTCGAGGCCGCCGCGCTGTTGCAGGCCCGCCGGCTGGCCCACCCGGCGATGGAGAAGTACGCCGTGGACACGTACCCGGGCGGCAACGGTGGCCTGATCATCGACGACCTGGCGGTGCCCCGGGGTGCGCTCGCCGCACTGCTCGACGGGGTGGCCCGGATCGCGGCGGAGTGTCAGGTGCCGATCGGGGTGGTCGGTCACGCCGGCGACGGCAACATGCACCCCAACATCGTCGTCGACCGGGCCGATCCGACGAGCCTGGAGCGCGGCCGGCGAGCCTTCGACGAGATCATGCGGTTGGGGCTGGACCTGGGTGGCACCTGCACCGGTGAGCACGGCGTCGGCCTGCTCAAGCGGGACTGGTTGGCCCGGGAGATCGGTCCGGTGGGCGTCCGGGTGCACCAGGCGATCAAGACGGCGCTCGACCCGACCGGCCTGCTCAACCCCGGAAAGGTGCTCTGACGACGCCGCGTCGGCGCTGCCGCTAGCCCACCATCTCGGCGGGCGTGTTCTGGGTGAGCAGCAGCAGGATCTCCTCGGCCACCGGCGGCCGTTCCTCCCCCGGGCAGTCCTGCGAGGTGATCAGGCCGGCCGCGGTCAGCAGGGTGGAGGTGAGCGCGCCGACGCAACTGACCCGATAGCCCCGGGCCTCGTCGGTCTCCAGGGCCAGGTCCGGCTCGGCCAGCAGTTGCTGGAGACGCTCCCGATGCTCCGCACTCAACTCACCGGTCGAGGTGACCCCGTCACCGGCACAGTCGACGCACTCCCAGCGCCCGTCCGGCTCCACGTTCAGGGTGCGTAGCGGACCGTCGGCCCCGTCGTTCTGCAGCAGGCTGACCCGGCCCTTTCCGGCGGTGGTGGCCCCCGCCCCGCCGGGTTGCCCGGCGGCCGGCGCGCTCGGCGCCACGGGCGGTTCGGAGTTGTCGCCGAACGGCGCACAGCCGCCGAGAGCGACCGCCAGCAGGACGATGCCGGGCAGGAAGACCAGTCGTGATCGGGAAAGCGCCATCACTCGCGGAACTTACCCCACCGTAGGTAGCGAGCGTAACCCCATCGGATGGATATACATGCCGGGCGATCTCCAGAGTGGAACCGTCAGCGGGCCAGGCCCGCCGCGCCGTCGTCGGCACCCCGATCCGCCGGGTAGCCGCGCACGTCCGGAGCGCCGAGCCGAGCGGCGTCCGCGGTGGCGTCGTCCGGCATCAGCTGGGACTGCCGCTCGGCCTCCACCCGGGCCCGGTAGTGGGTCACCTCCCGGGCCCGGCGCGCCGCGTCCCAGCCCAGCACCGCGCCCATCAGCTCGGCCGCGTGTTCGGCCGACTCCAGGCCCCGGTGGGTGGTCTCGATCGAGATCCGGGTACGCCGGGTCAGCACGTCCTCCAGGTGCAACGCCCCCTCGGCGCGGGCCGCGTACGTCACCTCGGCGGCGAGGTACTCCGGCGCACCGGCCAGCGGGGAGGACAGCAGCGGATCGGCGTCGATCAGGGCGAGCAGGTCGAGGGTCAGGCTGCCGTAGCGTTCCAGCAGGTGCTCCACCACGCCCACCGGCAACCCGTGGCGGCGAGCCAGATCCGCCCGGTCCCGCCACATGGCCGCGTACCCGTCCGCGCCGAGCAGCGGCAGGTCGGCCGTACGCGACACCCGCTGGCCACCGAGCCGGCGTACCGCCCGGTCGACCACGTCGGCGGCCATCACCCGGTACGTCGTGTACTTGCCACCGGCCACCAGCAGCAGCCCGAGCATCGGCTCGATCACGGCGTGCTCCCGGGAGAGCTTCGAGGTGGAGTCCGCCTCCCCGGCCAGCAGCGGACGCAGTCCGGCGTAGACACCTTCGATGTCGGCCGTGGTCAGCGGGCGGTCCAGCACCGTGTTGACCTGCCGGAGCAGGTAGTCGATGTCGCTGGCCGAGGCCGCCGGGTGGGAGCGGTCCAGCCGCCAGTCGGTGTCCGTGGTGCCGATGATCCAGTGCCCACCCCACGGGATGACGAACAGGACACTCGTGGCCGTACGCAGGATCAGTCCGGTCTCGCCGGTGATCGCCGAGCGGGGCACCACCAGGTGCACCCCCTTGGACGCCCGCACCCGGACACCGGGCCGCAGGCCGACGTCGTTGAGCATCCGGGACATGTCGTCGGTCCAGACACCGGTGGCGGCGATGACCGTGCGGGCGCGCACCTCGAACTCGGCCTCGGGCGCACCGGGGGGTGCCTCCAGGTCGCGGACCCGGACCCCGGTCACCTCCCGAGCCTGTCGGATCAGTCCGACCGCCCGCGCGCTGCTGACCACGGTCACGCCCAGGCTGGCGGCGGTGCGGGCCAGGGTGATCACCAGGCGGGCGTCGTCGACCTGCCCGTCGTGGTAGCGGATCGCGCCGGCCAGGCCGTCGGAGCGCAGGCTCGGGAAGACGCGGCGGGCGCCCTCCCGGCTCAGGTGCCGGTGCAACGGCATGCCCCGGCCGCCGCCGAAGAGGCCGGCGAAGGCGTCGTACGCGGCCACCCCGGCGCCGTAGTAGGCCCGCCGCAGCAGCCGGGCGGGCAGATCGCGGACGCCCTGACCAGCGGGGAGCGGCACCAGGAACGGCACCGGCCGCACCAGGTGCGGCGCCAGCCGGGTGGCCAGCAGCCCGCGCTCGGTCAGCGCCTCGTGCACCAGGCCGAACTCCAACTGCTCCAGGTAGCGCAGGCCACCGTGGATCAGCTTGCTGGACCGGCTGGAGGTGCCGGCGGCGAAGTCGCGGGCCTCCACCAGGGCCACCTTGAGGCCCCGGGACGCGGCGTCGACAGCCGCTCCGGCGCCGGTCACCCCGCCCCCGATCACCAGCACGTCGAACCGCTCGGCACGCAGCCGACGCAGGTCGGCGGCGCGGCGAGCGGGCGAGAGCTGCCCGGCAACGGACCGCAGAACGTTCGGATCACGCACCCGTCCACGTTAACCGCCCCCACCCGCCACCGGCAGGTGCCGACCCGGGCACCCCGATCAGTCGCCCGGCAGATCCGTCCCGACGACCGGGCGGCTGCGACGTACTGTGTGCGGATGCGGGCGGAACCCACCACACCCGGCGCGGCCGGCAGCCCCTGGGCGATCGTCGCGGCGGTGTTCGCCGGCTGCTGGACGGTCACGGTCACGGTCCTGGCGCAGACCGGCGGCTGGACCGTCGACCAGGTGGTCCTGATCGGCGGCCTGGACCGGCTGGTGCCGCTCTGGCCGGTGGTCTGCCTGCTCACCGTGCTGCTGATCGCCGCCGCGGCGCTGCCGTTGGCCCTCATACCCCGCTCGTCGGCGGTCCGCGTCACCGGTCGGGTGTGGTTTGCCGGCGCGCTCGTGCTCGGCCTGCTCGGGCTACTGCGGACGATCCCCCCGGTGCACCACGAGGCGTACCTCGCCGGGCTGGCGCTGGTGGCAATGCTGCTGGCGGTGGTGACGGCCCGGCTGCCGTCCCACGTCCTCGGCCCCGGCCGCCGGGCCGACGAGGCACGGCTGGCCGACCCCGCCCGTGGCCGTCACGACCATCCCGTCGGCGCGGCCGGACAGCATGGCGGCCTTACGGACCAGCCGGACCGGATGCCGCCCGGCGGTCCGGGGCACCGGACCGGGCCGGAGGCGATGCCGGTCGGGCGAACGGCACGACTGGACGCACGTCCGTCGGTGGCGGCCCTGCTCGCGATGGCCGCCGGGCTCGCCCTGCTGCTGCCCTGGGTCTGGTGGGGCGCGCTCGGCGGGCTGTCGGAGACCATTCTCGCCGGGCTGGCCGCGGCGGCCGTCGGCGCGCTGGCCGCGACGCTGCTCGACGCTCGGTTCTGGGGTCGTTTCGACGCGGACGATCCGCCTCGACCGGCCCGGCTGGTGCTGCTGGGCGGGCTCGTGGCCGGGGTGGTGCTGCTGCTGGTGGGTGCCGGCACCGGCCACTCCGGCGCGCAGTTGCCGCTGCTGGTGACGCTGCCGCCGGCCGGGTTCGCGCTGGCCGCGCTGCGGGCCATGAGCCGCCGGGCGGCGGCCGGCCGCGGCGTCACCCAGCCGGGCACCTGGCCCGGTGTGCCGGACCAGCCGGCAACCGGAGCCGTCGTGGCCCGCCATCCGGCCGGGGCGGGTGGCCGGGCACCGGCGGCCTGGCTGGTCGGGCTCGGTGTGTTCGGCCCGCTGGCGTTCGCCGATTCGGAGGAGGTCAGCCTGCTCCTGGTCGGCACCCGCGACGTGCCCTTCTGGGTCGCCGCCGCGACCGGTGCCGGCCTCGCCGTCGCACTGGTGCTGGCGGTCGGATACGGCCTGCTGCTGGCGCGACGCTCGGCCCGTACGCCGAGCCGCGCGCTGGCCGCGGCGAGCGCGCTGACGCTGCTGGTCACGGTCGGCCTGGTCGGCTCGGTCGCCGGCCAGCCGGGGCTGCACGGGGAGCGACTCTTCGTACTGCTGCGGGAACAGGCGGACCTGCGCGGGGTGAGCGGCGGGCCAGGTCGGATCGGCCGGGACGCGCGCGCCCGGGAGGTCTACCGGCGGCTGGTCGACACCGCCGACCGGACCCAGGCCGACCTGCGGCGGGACCTGCGCCGGGCCCGACTGCCGTACACCCCCTACTACCTGGTGAACGCGATCGAGGTGGCCGGTGGGCCGGCGGTACGGGCCTGGCTGTCCAGCCGACCCGAGGTGGCCCGGGTACTGGTCAGCCAACGCCTGCGCCCGTTGCCGGCACCCGCCGACAGCGCCACCGGCAACGCGCCGGCCCCGTCCGGCCCACCGTGGCACCTCACCATGATCGGCGCGGACCGGGTCTGGTCCGAACTCGGCGTCACCGGCGCCGGGGTGACCGTGGGTAGTTCCGACTCGGGGGTGGACGGACGGCACCCGACCCTGGCCCAGGGCTTCCGAGGCGGCGACGACTCATGGTTCGACCCGTGGAACGGCACTGGCGCACCGACCGACCGCAGCGGACACGGCACCCACACGATGGGCAGCGCCGTCGGGCGGGACGGCATCGGCGTGGCTCCCGGCGCCCAGTGGGTCGGCTGCGTCAACCTCGACCGCAATCTGGGGAACCCCGCCGCCTACCTCGACTGCCTCCAGTTCATGTTGGCGCCCTTCCCGCCCGGCGGTGACCCGTTCCGGCAGGGCCGGCCCGCCCGGGCACCGGAGATCCTGACCAACTCGTGGGGCTGCCCACCGATCGAGGGGTGCGATCCTCGGGCGCTACAGCCGGCCACCGCGGCGCTGGAGGCCGCCGGGATTCTCGTCGTCGCGGCGGCCGGCAACACCGGCCCGTTCTGCGGCTCCGTGCAGGATCCGCCGGCACCGTACCCGGACGTGCTGACCGTCGGCGCGGTGGACGATCGGCGGCGGGTCACCGCCTTCTCCTCCCGTGGCCCGACGGCCACCGGGACGGCGAAACCGGATCTGATGGCGCCGGGGGCGGAGGTCATCTCCGCGATGCCCGGCGGCGGGTACGCCGTGCTCGACGGCACCTCGATGGCCACCCCGCAGGTGGCGGGGGTGGCCGCGTTGATGTGGTCGGCCAATCCGGAACTCGTCGGCGACCTGGATCGGACGCGGCGGATCCTGCGCGAGACGGCCGAACCGATCGAGACCAGCGACTCGGCCCGGGACCGGTCCGACGAGTGCGGCGGCCCGGCGAACATCGTCGGCGCCGGCCTGGTCGACGCGTACGCGGCCGTCTCGGCGGCTCGTGGTTGATCGCCCACGTTCGATTGGAACCGACGTGAGCAGTACTCGCCCGAGGGTTATCTGACCCCTGCGGACCTGCTATCTTGCGGGTTCATGCATGGTCATTCGTCCGGGTCGGCAGCTCCGCTCCGGGCATCGTCGACAGCCCGGTGGCGGGGCATGGCCCTGCTGATCCTGCTGGGGGTACCGGCGCTCGTCGTGGCGCTCTGCTGCGGGGTGGTCCATGTGGTCACCAGGTCCGCCACCGACGACCCGTTCGGCCAACGCGGTGGCGTCACCGGACCGCCCTGATCCGGGCCGCATCCACGGCGGAGCGGGTCGCTGGTGTCTCCCGAGCCGAACCGGCCGAAAAGGGCGTAACGGCAAATAGATCCCGATAACGCCATTCACCCTTCCCGCCGCTCGGCGCGCCCTACCGTTTCGGTAGAGGAGGCAGCCATGAGCATGGACGACGATCAGGCCCGGGAAGCCCCACCGACCACCCGGGCCACGGTCCACGGACTCCCCGGCCAACTGCCGATCGACCGGCTCGACCACGGCGACGCCGAGCAACTGGCCGAGATGACCGGGGTGGACGAGCCACCCGAGGAGCCCCTCATCCTGGTGGACGAGCCGGTTCAGCACCGCCCGCCGTACGACCGGGCGCGGAAGCGCCGAAACCAGCGACCGCTGCCGACGTAGCCGACGAGTGGCCACCGACACAGCGGAAGGGGCGGACCGCTGACGCGGCCCGCCCCTTCCGGCGTTGGAGCTGGACTCAGAAGTCCATGTCCCCGCCGCCCGGGCCAGCCGGGGCGGCCGGGGTCTTCTCCGGCTTGTCCGCCACGACGGCCTCGGTGGTCAGGAACAGCGCGGCGATCGACGAGGCGTTCTGCAGCGCGGAACGGGTCACCTTGGCCGGGTCGATGATGCCCGCGGCCAGCAGGTCGACGTACTCGCCGGTCGCGGCGTTGAGGCCGTGACCCGAGTCGAGGTTGCGAACCCGCTCCACCACGACGCCACCCTCCAGGCCGGCGTTCACGGCGATCTGCCGCAGCGGGGCGTCCAGCGCGATCTTCACGATCTGCGCGCCGGTCGCCTCGTCGCCGGCCAGGTCGAGCTTGTCGAAGGCGGTCTTGCCGGCCTGCACCAGCGCGACACCACCACCCGGGACGATGCCCTCCTCGACGGCGGCCTTGGCGTTGCGGACCGCGTCCTCGATGCGGTGCTTGCGCTCCTTGAGCTCGACCTCGGTGGCCGCGCCGACCTTGATCACCGCAACGCCACCGGCCAGCTTGGCCAGCCGCTCCTGCAGCTTCTCCCGGTCGTAGTCGGAGTCGCTCTTGTCGATCTCGGCCCGGATCTGGTTGACCCGGCCCTGGATCTGCTCGGCGTCGCCGGCGCCGTCGACGATGGTGGTCTCGTCCTTGGTCACCACGACCTTGCGGGCGCGGCCCAGCATGTCGAGGCTGACGGCGTCCAGCTTGAGGCCGACCTCCTCGCTGATGACCTGGCCACCGGTGAGGATGGCGATGTCGGTCAGCATGGCCTTGCGGCGGTCACCGAAGCCCGGCGCCTTGACGGCGACCGACTTGAAGGTGCCACGGACCTTGTTGACCACCAGCGTGGCCAGGGCCTCGCCCTCCAGGTCCTCGGCGATGATCAGCAGCGGCTTGCCGCCCTGCATGACCTTCTCCAGGATCGGCAGCAGGTCCTTGACCGACGAGATCTTGCTGTTCGCGATCAGGATGTACGGGTCGTCGAAGACGGCCTCCATACGCTCCGGGTCGGTCATGAAGTAGGCCGAGATGTAGCCCTTGTCGAAGCGCATGCCCTCGGTGAGCTCCAGCTCCAGCCCGAAGGTGTTGCTCTCCTCGACGGTGATGACGCCTTCCTTGCCGACCTTGTCCATCGCCTCGGCGATGATCTCGCCGACGCTGGTGTCACCGGCGGAGATGGAGGCGGTGGAGGCGATCTGCTCCTTGGTCTCCACGTCCTTGGCGAGCTTCAGCAGCTCCTCCGAGACGTTGGCGACCGCAGCCTCGATGCCCCGCTTCAGGGCCATCGGGTTGGCACCGGCGGCCACGTTGCGCAGGCCCTCGCGAACGAGTGCCTGGGCCAGGACGGTCGCCGTCGTCGTGCCGTCACCGGCGACGTCGTCGGTCTTCTTGGCGACCTCCTTGACCAGCTCGGCGCCGATCTTCTCGTACGGGTCCTCGAGCTCGATCTCCTTGGCGATGCTCACACCATCGTTGGTGATGGTGGGGGCACCCCACTTCTTCTCGAGCACGACGTTGCGGCCCTTGGGGCCGAGGGTCACCTTCACGGCGTCGGCGAGCTGGTTCATGCCCCGCTCGAGGCCGCGGCGCGCCTCTTCGTCGAACGCGATCATCTTGGCCATACGGCGTTGTCCTCCTGGACACTCACGGGCCACCCGAGTGTGTGCCCCGGATGGGCCGTCTGGTGTACGCACCTTGGGACGTCGCCACCTGGCGACGGCGACGTCTCCTCGGCCGGGCCGGATAGCCCGCGACGACCGGCCACGTGCCCCACCCGTGGTTATGTCACGGGCGCGACCGCAGCCCCACCGTCCCGACCAGCTGGCACTCACGCCATGCGAGTGCCAATGACTTGTTTAGCACTCTGCCCTGCCGAGTGCAAGCACGATGGCCCGGGTCAGCCGAGTTCGGCCGCCAGTTGACCGGCGTTCACCGGGCCCTCGTGCGCCCGCTGCTCGGCGTAGGTGACCACCAGCCCGACCTGCTGCGCGAGGTACGCCGGCAGCGTCAGCACCGCGACCACCGCGATGGTCAGCACCACACCCACCGTCGTACCCGGCGAGTCCAGTGGAGTGGCACCGAACGGCAGGATCGCCAGCGACTCGATCAGGCTCACCACCAGTGAGAGACCGATCACCGCGGCACCCACCAGGGCCACCCGGCCGAGCAGCAGGCCCGGCCGGTCACGCAGCATGCGATGCGACCTGCTGAGCGGGTCGTGCCGCTCGAACAGGTAGACCGGGCCGGCCAGGGCCAACGCGAACACCGCGTACACGCCGGGCAGGAAGCACAGGCAGAACCCGAAGACGACGATCAGGGTGACGAGCAGCGTCCAGCCCCACAGACCGAGCGCGCGGCGCATCCCGTAGCGCAGCGCGGCGGCGGCGCCGACCTGCTCGCCGACCGCCTGGCGGGTGATCAACCAGGTGCCGGCGGCCCAGCCGACCGACTGCACCAGACCGAGGAGCACGCTGCCACCGAGCAGCACGAGCAGGAGCGTGCCGAGATCCGTCCAGAAGTTCGCCGGCAGCGCGGCGGAGTCGCTGGCGAGTTGACTGTCCCAGCGCGCCGAGGGGTCCACGGCCAGCGTGAGCACCGACAGCACCGCGGCCGGCAGCACCTGGGTGAGGACGAGAATCGGTAGCAGTTGTCGCCAGCCCCGGCGGGCGGCGCCCACGCAGCGCGCGAACCAGCCGCCCAGCCCGGCCCCGGGCGGGGTGACCAGGGCGTCAGTGGGATCGAGACCGTAGCCTGCGGGGTGGTACCAGCCATAGGGCGGCTGTCCCGGGTACAGCGGTTGACCGGGATACGGCGTCATGCCGACGTGCGGCGGCTGCGCGGGATGACCCGGTTGCGCGCCGTACGGCGGCGGGCCGAACCCGGGCGGCGGATCGAGCGGCCCGGGCGGCGGCGGTTGGTCCGCGGGCGAGGAGGTGGGACCTGTCGGGGGCGGCTGGTCGGACATGGAACCTCCTCAGCGACGGCTGGTTCGGCCCATGATCTTTCCTTGTGGGGCACCGGCACCGCAGCCCCCTCCGGCGATGGTCACGCCACCTTCGACGACGATCGGTCGCCTGGGGTGGGTCGTCCGCGCTCAGGCGATGAGGCGTACCCGCTCGGCCTGCGGGCCCTTCTGGCCCTGGGCGATCTCGAACTCCACTCGCTGACCGTCGTCCAGCGCCTTGTAGCCGTCCATCTCGATCGCGGAGAAGTGGACGAAGACGTCCTGCCCGCCGTCGACGGCGATGAAGCCGTAGCCCTTCTCGGCGTTGAACCACTTCACGGTGCCTTGTGCCACGGTGTTTTCCTCACTCTGCACGGCGTTCCACTACCTCGGGTCACCGGCGCACCGGCACCCGGAAACCACCGGTTTCGGCAATCCGCGACGACCACTGAAACGGGTGACCGAAATCGCACGCTACACGAGGAGTGACGACGGCGCACGACCACAAATCGGGCGTATTACAGTCACCCGTATCGTCGTACGTCATTGTGATAAGCATGCGGGCATGACGAACGTCACCGACGGAACCGGAGTGCGCCGGGCCGTCATCCGCCGGGTCGAACCAGCGGACGCCGCTCGGATGCGCGCGCTGCGGCTGGAGATGCTCGCGGACGCGCCGCTGGCGTTCCTGGAGACGATCGCCGAGGCCGCGGCCCGACCGCACGCCGAGTACGCCGCCCGGGTCGCCCGGGTCTCCACCGGCCCGGACACGGCGCAGTTCGTGGCGGATCCGGGTGGCCGGCTGGTCGGGCACGCCGGCGGGATGGCGCACCCGACCGAGCCGGGGTTGACCGTGCTCTACGCCGTCTACGTCACTCCGGGCTGGCGGCGCACCGGCCTGCTGGCGGAGTTGGTGAGTGGGGTGGCGGGCTGGTCCCGGGCCTGCGGACGCCCCGAGCTGATGCTCGAGGTGGTGGTCGGCAACGACCGCGCCTACCGGGCCTACCAGCGGCTGGGATTCGTCGACACCGGTGTCCGCGTACCGCACCCGACCATCCCCGCCCTGCGCGAACTCCAGATGCGCCGGGCCGCGTAGCCCCGAGGTCGGTCGTCCGCCTGGTGGCTCCGAGGCACCCCCGGAGCCACCGTCGCAACACCTCAGACGTGCCGGCGGCTCTGCACGATCCGGAACCGGTTCGCCACGTACGCCCCGTCGGTCAACGCCGAGTTGGCCGCCGCGTTCGCGCCGCTGCCGTGGAAGTCGGAGAACGCCGCCGACTGGTTCACGAACACGCCGCCGGTCAGGTTGGCCGACAGGTGCACCCCGACCTCGATCGCCGCCGCCTCGGTGGCGTCCAGCACCGCGTCGTCGGTGGAGTAGACCGCCGCGGTGAGCGCACCCTGCTCACCCACGGTCGAGCGCAGGATCTCCAGGCTGTGCGCGGTGGAGTCGGTGGCGATCGCGAAGGAGATCGGCCCGAACCACTCGCGCGAGTAGGTCGCGGTGTCACCCGCGTCCAGCTTCACGATCGTCGGCGTACGCACCACGGCGTCCGGGAACGACGGGTGCTCGACGGTACGCGACTCCAGCACCGGCGAACCCACCTTGGCGACCTCGTCCAGCCGCTCCAGCACCCCGTCGTTGACGATCGCCCCGGTCAGCTCCACTCCCCGGGCCGGATCGCCGGTGAGCTTGCCGACCGCCGCGGCGATTCCGCCGGCCACCTCGTCGAAGCTCTTGTGGCCCTGGTCGGTGTCGATGCCGTTCCGCGGGATGAGGATGTTCTGCGAGGTGGTGCACATCTGCCCGCTGTAGAGCGTCAGCGTGAAGCCCAGGTTGCGGCACATCCCGGCGAAGTCGTCGGTGGAGTCGATCACCACCGTGTTGAGCCCCGCCTTCTCGGTGTACACCGCCGCCTGGCGGGCGTTGGCCTCCAGCCAGTCGCCGTACTCGGTGGAGCCGGTGAAGTCGACGATCCGGACCGCCGGGTGCAGGGCCAGCGTCGAGGCGAGCTTCTCGTCCGGGGCCTCGGGCGCCAGCAGCACCAGGTTCGGGTCGAAGCCGGCCTCGGCGAGCACCTCGCGGGCGTACCGGACGGTGACGGCCAGCGGCAGCACGGCGCGCGGGTGCGGCTTGACCACGACCGGGTTGCCGGTGACCAGCGAGGCGAACAGACCCGGGTACGAGTTCCAGGTCGGGAAGGTGTTGCAGCCGATGACCAGGGCCACGCCCCGGGGCACCACGTGGAAGGTCTTGGACATCCGCAGCGGGTCGCCCTTGCCGGCGGCCTTCTCCCAGCCGGCGGTGCCCGGGTGCCGGGTCATCTCCGCGTACGCGTAGGCCAGCGCCTCGAGCGCGCGGTCCAGGGCGTGCGCGCCACCGGCCTGGAAGGCCATCACGAACGCCTGACCGCTGGTGAACTGCACCGCGTTGGCCAGTTCGAAGACGTTCCGGTGCAGCCGGTCGAGGATCTCCAGGCAGACACCCACCCGGGCCTGCGGGCCGGCGTCCCGCCAGGCCGGCAGCGCGGCGGACGCGGCGGCGACCAGCTGGTCGGCGTCGGCGTGCGGGTACCGCACGTCCAGCGGGACGCCGAACGGGCTGTGCTCGGTGGCGACCCGGTCGCCGTCGCTCGGCTGGTCGAGCGGGAAGTCCGCACCCAGGTACGCCTCGAAGGCGGCCTTGCCGTCGGCGGCGGCGGTCTCGCCGTACACCCGTGGGCTCGGTGATTCCGGGTAGGCGGACCAGTACCCCCGCTCCGCGATCGCGGTCAGCGCGCGGTTGAGGGTCTCGGCGTGCCTGGCGTAGAGGGGGTGCGGGGTCTCCGTCATGCCCGCCATCATGCAACACGAAGCCCTCAGATCAGTAGGGGCGTGTCACAACTTCAGATGGTCAGCTGCCAGTCGGTCCAGGCGTCGACCGGGCGGAAGCCGAGCTGCTCGTTGATGCCGATCATGTGATCGTTGACCGCCGCGTTCCAGGTGTCGATCGCGGCCAGGTCCGGCTCGTGGGCAAGCGCGTGCCGAAGGTTCTCCACCTTGACGAGCAGGCCCAGACGGTGTCCCCGGTGTGCGGGGTCGACGATGGTGATCTCCTGCCAGGCGTGCCATGGCGTGGACGGACCCCTGTCGATCATCGTCCAGGCGACCATCCGGCCGGTCGCCTCGTGCACCGCGCCGACGTGGTAGCGCCGTCGGCCCCGCAGCCGCTGGATCCGCTCGATCTCCCGGAACCGCGCGGCGTCCACCCGCTCCGCCTCGATCGCGAGGTCGCCCGTCGGCGCGTCGATGAGCAGCCGGCTCTCCAGCCGCGCGACGTCGACCACGTACTCCTCGGCCACCGGTCCTCGCCAGGCCACCGTCCGGTAGCCGGCGGCGCGGGCGCGGGCAGAATCGTGCAGCGCGGCCAGGGCCGCCTGGTCGAGCCGCGTGGTGTCCAGCCGACGCCGTACCTCGGCCAGCGCGGCCTGCGCTCCGGCCGCCGCCGCGAAGGCCGCACCGGGCGCCGCCCGCTCCGGTCCGCCGGGCAGTGGCCCCGGGGTCTCACCGATCAATCGCTGCCGGCCGTGCTCGGCGGCCACCTTCCGGGCGTACGCCAGCAGCGCCCGCCCCACCCCCTGCCGCCGCCGCGCCGGGTCCACCGTCAGCTCGACGGTGGCGATGCCGGTGTTCTCCAATTGCGGCAGCCGCATCCGCAGGTGGCCGGCCACCTCGCCGTCCCGCCGGGCCAGCGCCTGGTGGATCACGTTGCCGTGCGGCGGATGGGCGACCAGGAGCCCGAACTCGGCCCGGTCCCCCACCGGCAGGTCGGGCAGGTCGACGGCCTGCGCCGCCGCGACGACGCGGTGCGCCGCGTCGAGCGCGGCCGCGTCGGTGGAGTCGTACGGCGTGACGGTGACGGCCATGGCGCGAGCCTGCCCGCCGGCCGGCGGGCACCGCCACCGGATTTCCCGCCGGTCACACGTCGAGTTGCCAGTTGCTCCACCGGTCCCGCACCCGGAACCCGAGCTGTTCGTTGATGGTGATCATGTGGTCGTTGCTGGCCGCGTTGAACGTGTCGATGACCCGCACGGCGGGCTCGTGAGCAAGGAGGTGCCGCAGATTTTCGATCTTGGACAGCAGGCCGAGCCGATGGCCCCGGTGCTCCGGGTCGACGATGGTGATCTGCTGGAACGAGTGCCAGTCCGCGGACGCCCCGACGTCCAGCATCGTCCACGCGACCAGTCGACCGGACGCCTCGTGGCGCAGGCCGACGTGGTAGCGCCGCCGGCCGCGCGCATCCAGCGCCGACTCGGTGCCGCGTAGCCGCTCGGCGTCGACCCGCTCCGGCTCCCAGGCCAGGTCGCCCATTGGCGCGTCGGCCAGCAGCCGTCCGTCGAGGTACGCCACGTCGGCCGCCAGGTCGTCGGGAGTACGCCCGCGCCAGCGCAACACCGCGTAGCCGGCCGCCCGAATCCGGGCGTCGGCCAGCAGCGTGTCCAGCCGCGCCTGGTCCAGGTCGGCGACGGTCAGGCGCCGCCGGACGTCGGTCAGGGCGTCGACCGCGCCGAAGGCCGCAGCGAACGCGTTACCCGGCGACCGGCGACCGGGCTCGCCGGCAACCTCCGCCCGGCTCATCGCACTCACCCGTTTACGCCCGCGCTCGCGCAGCAGGCCGAGCCCGTGTTCGGCCAACGCTCGGCCCACGCCCCGGCGACGTAGCGCCGGATGCACGATCAGCTCAGCGGAGGCGTTCTCGGTGTTGTCCAGCTGCGGCAGGTCCAGCCGGAGAAAACCGGCCGGCGTACCGTCGATCCGCGCCAGCAGCATGATGGTCTCGCAGCCCGGCATCGGATGGCGGAGCAGGGCGGTGAATCGTCGCCGGCACATGGGTGGGAAGTCCGGCTCATCGGCGGCCACCTGTGCGGCACCGATCTGGTACGCCTGCTCGACGGCCGCCTCGTCGGCGGCCTCGACCGAGGTGATGGTGATGGTCATGCCGGCAGACTGCGCCAGCGACAGACGAGCGGGCCAGCGAATTTCGCTGGCCCGCTCGGAACGTTGGTCGGGAGGGACGATCGCACAACGCCTCCGGCGCTGGGTCGTAAAGACTGAAAGTCTACGGCGAAGCGCCCTCCCGCACGGAGCATCTTGCGCCGTCCGTTTGCGGTCGTCAAGTCCCTGGCGGCGTGTTTCGCTCACTCCCTGCGAAATGCCGCTCACTCATCCGTTCGTCAGCTCAACAGGCCCGCGTCCCGGGCGGCCCGCAACGAAGGCTTGATCCGGTGGGTGGGACCGACCTCACCGGCGACCGCGTCGAGGGTCTTCAGCCCCTCGCCGGTGTTGAACACGACCGTCTCGGCGGTCGGGTCCAGCCGGCCCGACTCGACGAGCTTGCGCAGCACCGCCACGGTCACCCCGCCGGCCGTCTCGGCGAAGACCCCGGTGGTGCGCGCCAGCAGGCGTACCGCCGCCCGGATCTCGTCGTCGTCGGCGTGGTCCATCCAGCCACCGGTGCGGCGCACCGCCTCCAGGGCGTACAGCCCGGCCGCCGGGTCGCCGATGTTCAGCGACTTGGCGATCCCGGTCGGCTTGACCGGGGTGATGGTGTCGGTGCCCGCGTGCAGTGCGGTGGCGATCGGGTTGCAGCCGGCCGACTGCGCGCCGAAGACCTTCCAGCCGCCGGCCGGGGCCTCGACCAGCCCGATCTCGACCAGCTCACTGAACGCCTTGTCGATTTTGGTGAGCAGCTCACCGGAGGCCATCGGGATGACCACCTGGGCGGGGATCCGCCAACCGAGTTGCTCGGCCACCTCGTAGCCGAGCGTCTTGGACCCCTCCGCGTAGTACGGCCGCACGTTGACGTTGACGAAGGCGGTGTCCTCGAACTCGTCGGTCTCGACCAGCTCACCGCAGAGCCGGTTCACGTCGTCGTACGACCCGTCGATGGCGACGAGGTCACCGCCGTAGACGGCGGTCGTGACGACCTTGCCCTGCTCCAGGTCGCCCGGGATGAAGACCACGGACGGCGTACCCACCCGGGCGGCGTGCGCGGCGACGGAGTTGGCCAGGTTGCCGGTGGAGGCGCAGGCGAACCGGGAGAAGCCAAGCGCGCGGGCGGCGGTGAGCGCCACCGAGACCACCCGGTCCTTGAACGAGTGGGTGGGATTGGCGCTGTCGTCCTTGACCCACAGTGCAGCGGTGATGCCCAACTCGGCGGCGAGCCGGTCGGCGGCCACCAGCGGGGTGAACCCGGGGTCCAGGGTGACCCTGGTGGCCGGGTCCTGGCCGGCGGGCAGCAGGGCGGCGTACCGCCAGAGGTTGCGGGGCCCGGCCTCGATCTGCTCGCGGGTGACGGTGGCGAGGACGGCCGGATCGTAGTCGACCTCCAGCGGGCCGAAACACTCGTAACAGGCGTGCTGGGCGGCGAGCGGGTAGCGGGCCGAACAGGCCCGGCAGACCAGGGCACGAGCGGGGCTGGCGGCGGTGTCGATGCCGGACGGGGCGAGCGTCGACGTCATGTCGAAGTCCTCTCATCTTTCCCCGCATCGCACCCTGCGGCGGGGACGGAATTGGCACCTGCCCCGCCGGACGCTCACCGGTGAGCGCGCGAGGTGGTTGCCGGGGCGTCGTCGGGCCGTATCCCTCAGCCCCTCTGGATGAGGTATGCAGTTGTGTCGCCGAGTCTAGGCAATCCGGACGCGGCCGTCGCCTGTCAATCCCAGCCTGTGAGCGAAACCTCAGCGGCGCCGTTGCCGCACCCTCCGGCGCCGCTGAGCCTCGCCGTCAGGCCGGCACGGACCGCGGTTCAGCCTGATCCACGGCCACCGTCGCCGCCTCCCGGCGCCACAGGTTGTCCACCGCCCAGGTGCCCGGGCCGAGCACCGCCACCAGGAAGAACGCCCAGCAGAAGAGGACGGACAGTTCGCCGTTGTTCCGCAGCGGCAGCAGCGCATCGGGCTGGTGGACCACGAAGTACGCGTAGGCCATCGAGCCCGATGCCAGCAGGGCCGCCGGCCGGGTGAACAGGCCGAGGAGCACGAGGGCGCCGCAGACCAGCTGGATCACCGCGGCGTACCAGCCCGGCCACTGGCCGAGCGGCACCGCCTCGCCGCTACCCCGGTTGCCGCCGAAGACGCCGAAGACCGATGACATGCCGTGAATGAGGAACAACAACCCGATGACGATGCGGAACAGGGACAGGGCCGGCCCGCCGAACCGGTCAGTGCGCATTGGTACCTCCTACGAATGGGGTGGTGGTACCAGCATGCGGACTTGATAGATAGTTGTCGATGCAATCTCTCTTGGTGGGAACGCTCCCAAAATCAGTCTAGCGGCCGAAACTTTCGGCGAGCAGCACCACGAGGAATTCCTTACCGCCCGCTTACGCGAGGGGCGGGACCACCGGCCGCCGCTGCCGGGTGCGACGATGCTCCGATGCCACGCACAACGGTCCGCGGGTCGGCTCCCGGTGGTCGTCGGCTCAGCATCGTGCCGATCTCGATCGCGGCGGCGTTCGGCCTGCTTGCCGGGTGTGCACCGGCCGGCGACATCGTGGCGGCGCCACCCGGTCCGGTCCCGGGCTCCAGTGGGCCGGACGCCAATAGCTCCGGCACCACGCCGCCCAGCGACGGCGGTCTCGACCGCCTGCCCGCCCGCGACGGCGATCTCGGGGGGAGCACCGCCCCGACGTCCGAATGCCCCGACTCCGGCGTCCGGATCACCTACCGCGGCGTCAGCGCCGCGATGGGGCTACGGGCGATGGGCCTGGAACTGGTCAACTGCGGCGACCGCACCTACCGGCTGCGTGGGTATCCGGAGCCGAGCCTGCGGGACGCCGACGGCAAGGTCATCCCGGTCAGGGTGATCCGGGGCGCGAAAGGGATCACCTCCGGCTTCGACGATCCACCCCGGTCGTTGGTGCTGGCCCCCGGTGAGGCGGCCGGCGCCGCCCTGCTCTGGCGCAACCTGGTCGACAACCCGACCGTGGTGGCGACGAACGCCGAGCACCTCGAGGTCGCCCCGCTGCGCGGCCGACCCGCCCAACAGGTCGTCATGGAGGGGCGGATCGACCTGGGCAACACCGACCGGGTCGGGGTCAGCGCCTGGCGGAAGCGGACGCGGAGCACGCCGGACCCGACGCCGTCGACCCCGAACCCGCCACCCACCACACCGGTCCCGCTGCTCTGAGCTGTCCCGGCTGTGGCCGAGCGGTCGCGGGCAGCGCGCTCAGCTGGTGATGTCCTTGCGGGTGAAGCGCCAGAAGGCCAGACCCCAGAACACGGTGGCATAGCAGATCGCCGAGACCGTGCCCCGCACGATGTCGTCGGTCTGCACGGGCGTGGAGAGCAGCCCCAACCACGCGGTGCTGTAGTGCGTCGGCAGGAACGACCGGATGACGCCGAGCGCGGTGATCTGGTCCAGGATGCTGGAGAGGATCCACAGCAGCACCGCACCACCGACCGCGCCCAGCGCCGCGTCGGTGGTCACCGACAGCAGGAACGCCAGCCCCGCGACCACCAGCAGGACGATCGCCAGGTAGCCGAGCACCGCGAGCAGCCGCAGCAGCCCCTCGCCCGGCTCCAGTTGGGCGGCGACCGTGCTGCGCAGCGGCGACCAGCCGTAGCGCAGGGTGCCGATGGCCAGTGCCGTGCCGGCGAGCAGCACCAGCGCCAGCGCCGAGTACGCGAGCGCGACCAGCAGCTTCACCGTGAGCAGCCGGGCCCGGGGCACCGGAATCGCCAGCAGATAGCGCAGGCTGCCCCAGCTCGCCTCGCTCGCCACCGTGTCACCGCAGAACAACGCGACCACCACGACCAGCAGGAACGAGGCCGACACGAAGATGGTGAAGAGGGTGAAGTTCAGCCCGCCGGAGGTGGCGAGATCGATCAGGCTGCCGAACTCTCCGCCGCCGTTGTCGTCGTCGTTCGAGTCGAACTGGAACGCGATCAGGATGATCAGTGGCAACAGCACCATGAAGCCCAGCGCCAACTGGGTACGCCGGCGCGACGCCTGCCGGCGGAACTCCGCGCCGAACGGCAGCGTCCGGGCGGGCCGGTAACCGGCCGCCGCACCCGAGGCGGCAACGGTCGTCGTGTCCCGCGTCGGCTCGACAGTCGATCCCGCCATCACCGGTCCCCGCTTCCCCGAGAGTTCTCGCCCACCAGGGCGAGGAAGGCATCCTCCAGGCGACGCCGGGGCACCACCCGGTCCACCGCGATCCCGGCCCGGACCAGCTCCGCGACCACCTCGCTGCGGGCGGTGCCGTTGGTGTCGACCACCAACTGCCCGTCGGCGTCGTCGAGGATCCGTACGCCACCGAGGCCGTCGAGTACGGTCCGGGCCGCGCTCGGGTCACTCACCTCGAACAGCACGCTCGGCGAGTCGCCGACGATCTCCTCGACCGGGCCGGAGGCCACGATCCGGCCCTTGTTCACCACCACCGCGTGGGTGCAGGTCTGCTCCACCTCGGCGAGCAGGTGGCTGGAGACCAGCACCGCCCGGCCGTCGGTGGCGTAGCGCTGGAGCACCCGGCGCATCTCGGCGATCTGCGGTGGGTCCAGCCCGTCCGTCGGTTCGTCGAGCACCAGCAGTTCCGGCAGCCCGAGCATGGCCTGGGCGATGGCGAGGCGCTGCCGCATGCCGTGGCTGTACTTGCGCACCCGCCGGTGCACCGAGGAGCCCAGGCCGGCGATCTCCAGGGCCTGTTCGAAGTGGGCGTCGGTCTCCGGCCGGCCGGTCGCCCGCCAGTACGCCCTCAGGTTCTCCAGGCCGGACAGGTGCGGCAGGAACCCCGGCCCTTCCACCAGCGCACCGATCCGCGACAACACGGGCGAGCCGGGCACCAGCCGGTGCCCGAAGACGTAGATCTCACCCGCGGTCGGCTGGGTCAGCCCCATCAGCACCCGCAGCGTGGTCGTCTTGCCGGCACCGTTGGGTCCGAGCAGGCCGACCACCTGACCGGGGTGCACCTCGAAGTCCACCTCGGAGACCGCGACGAAGCCGTCGGCGTACTCCTTGCGCAGCCGGCGTACCGCCAACGGGGTGTCCGCGTACTCCGGGTGCACCGAGGTGTCCTGACGGCGGTGCCGGCGGCGTAGCACGGCCACGAGCACGACGAGCCCGACCACGATCGCGGTGAGCAGCCCGACCAGGATCCAGCGCCAGATCGCCGCCTCGGTGGGGATCGGGTCGGCGTCGACCGTCGGCAGGCTGACCGGGGTGTCGCCGAGCGCGACCGCGTGGACGGCCGGCTCGATCGGGGTCGTGTAGGCCTGGTCCGAGGTGGCCACCACCAGCCGGAGCCGGTGACCGGCCGCCACCCGGTGCACGATCGCGGGCAGGGTCACGGTGACCGGCGTGGCGGCATCGACGCTCGCCGGCAGGCCGGTGAGCCGGATCGGCGCGATCAGCCCGCTGGGCAGGGTGGCCGCCCCTTCCGGGTCGACCACGTAGAGCTTGGCGAAGAGAACGGCCTCGCCGCTGCTCGACGCGGCGCGCAGCGACACGGTCGGCGCACCGACGATGTCGACCGCCTCGGTCAGCGGCTCGGACTCGAACCGGGCGTGCTGCCCGGGTATGTCGCCGGCCACCCCGCTGAGCAGCGAGCTCAACGAGCCGGCGAACGGCACCGAGGAGATCGCGGCGGGGTTGCCGCGGGGCGGATTGGCCACCGGCTGGGCCGGGCCGGCCACGGCCACCTCGACGCGGGAGTCGCCACCGAGACCGGGGTAGTCGTCGGTGCGGTAGCCGGTGGCGACCAGCCCACGGTCCATCGCGTCGAAGCCGGCGATCCGGGAGAAGGTGAAGGTGTCGCCCGGTGCCGCACCGTCGCCGGCGACATAGTGGTCGAGCCACTGCGCGGTGAGGAACTTGACCCGGTCGGAGTCGGTCTGTGGTCCCGCGCCGCCATCGTGGCCGCCGGTGAACCAGGCGACCCGGACCGGGGTCCCGTTCGCGGCGATCCCCCGGGCGTTGGCGTCGGCCTCGGCCAGCGGGAAGAGGGTGTCCGCCGCGCCCTGCACCAGCAGGGTGGGCGCCGTGACGCGGTTCAGCACCCCCGCCGGACTGGACCGTCGCAGCAGGTCGACGGCGGCCTGGTCGGCCCGGCCGGTGGCGGCGATGCGCAGGTACGCGGCGCAGACGTCGGCGGCGAACCGTCCGCAGGAGGGATCGGGCAGAGCGCCGACGGTCGGCGCGCCAGGTGCGGTACCGGGCCCCTGGCCCGGGGCGGGGCTGGGCGGCCCGGCACCCGGCGCGCCCTCCGGCGTCTCGGCGCCGGTGCCGGAGATCCCGGCCGGGCCGGAGCCGACGTTTCCGCCGCCGCCGAAGAAGATGCCGGCCCAGCCCGACTTGAACACGCCCTCGGTCGGCTCGCCGCCGGTGCTCTCCGGCAGGAAGGCCCGGGACAGGTCATTCCAGGTGATCATGGGAACGATCGCGTCGACCCGCTGGTCCTGGGCGGCGAGCAGCAGGGACAGCGCCCCTCCGTAGGAGCCGCCGACCACGCCCACCCGGGGGTCACCGGCGGCGTCGGTACGGATCTCGGGGCGCGCGGCGAGCCAGTCCAGCAGCCGTTGGGCGTCGCGTACCTCGTGGTCGGGACTGTCCAGGTGAATCTGCCCGCCACTGCGACCGAAGCCACGCGCGGTCCAGGTCAGTACGGCGTAGCCGCGGTCGGCCAGCTCCTCGGCGTCGGTGCGGACCGACTCCTTGGTGCCGCCGAAGCCGTGGGCGAGCAGTACCGCGGGCACCGTGCGGCCGGCCGCGGCGTCTCGCGGAAGGTACAACGTGGTGTCCAGGTCGACCGGCTCGTCACCGCTCGGTCCGGACCGGACGGTGAGCATCGCGGACTCGGTACGGAAGCCCGGCCGGTCCGGCCGGACCGCCCAGAGCACGGCCACCGCCAGCAGGACGACAGCAGCCGTGGCGGCGACGGCCCGGCGGCCGGTGGGCAGGGCACGTCGGAGCCGCGCGGCCGAGAACGGCGATCTCATTGGGCACACGGTACGGCCCGAAACCTGAGTATTAGCTGAGATCCGCCGTACGTCCGTTCTGGTAGCCCGTTCGTCATCCGACGAAGGTCATCCGCACACCGTCCAGTCGGCGAACCTTTGGGACGACTTCGCATCGCGGAAATTCCTGCCTTTCACTCGAATCTATACTCAAGTACGCCTATCTCCAGCGGAACGGCACCCACCGTGAGCGAAATGATCGCCGTGAGTCACATCGCTCGAAGTGACGCAAAGCTGACCCTCGCCGACCGGGGCCAAGTCAGCACGCTTCGATTAGTTTTCCGGTCCGGCGCACGGGACCGGCTCGTCGACGCCGTCGGACAACCTGCGCCACGCCGGAGGAGACAACCATGACCGTTCCCGCTCCGCGGGTCCGTCGCCGGCCCCGGACACCGGGCCGGCTGTTGCCGCTGCTAATCACCACCGCGCTGCTGCTGCCGGTGGCGTTCCTGGTCGGACAGGCACACGAACTCGTCGACACCGACCGCGACGTCGTCGCCCGGGAGCGGCTCGGCGTCGAGTACCTCCGCGCCCTGGGGCCGGTGACCGACGCGCTCGTCGACGCGCAGAGCGCCGCCGTCACCGGCCGGCCACTGCGGCGGGACACCCTCGACCAGGCGGTCGAGCGGGCCGCCACGGTCGACGCGCGGATCGGCGGCGAGTTGAGCACCAGCGAGCGGTGGGCCGGACTCCGCGCGAAGTTGGAGGCGCTACCCGAACGCGCGCTGACCGACCGGGAGGCCGCCTTCACCGTGTACGGCGAGGTGACCGACCTGTTGCTGGCCCTGCACAACAAGGTCCGGGAGACCTCCGGCCTGATCCGGGACACCGGCGTCGACGCGTACTTCCTCCAGGACGGCGTCGCGGAGGAGATGCCGGAGGCGATGGTCGCCGCCGGCCGCCTCACCGACCTGGCCGTGCTGATGAACCGACGGTCCGAGGCCGAACGGCTCCAGTCGCTCAGCCAGCTGGCCACCCTCCGGGCCGCCGCCCTGCAACCCGCCAACGACCTGGCCAACAACCTGCGGGCGGTGGTGGAGAACACGGAGAGCGCCGACCTGGGCGCGAACGTGCTCACCCCCTTCGACGCGTACCAGCGGGCCGTCGAGACGATGGCCCTGCACTCCCAGCCGGTCGACCGGGCCGGCACGGTGGACACGACCCGGCTCCTCGCGGCCCGCAACGAGGCCCAACAGGCCGCGAAGCAGCTCCAACCGGTCCTGCTCGACGAGATCGACCGGTTGCTGGTGGAGCGGCTCGACGGGCTGGACCGGGACCGCCTGCTGATTCTCGGCGCGGGCGGCCTTGCCGCACTGCTGCTGGTCGGGCTCGCGGTCAATACCTGGATGTCCCGTCCGCGAGACACTTCCGCCGCGCCGGCGGCCGGCGACGCGCCGGCACCGCCGCCCGGTGTCCGGTGGGACACCGCCGGGGCCCGCCCCGTCGAACCGCCACCGGCGCTGCAGCCGGTCGGCCAGGTCCACGAGCCGGATCGGTGGAGGCCCTTCGATGCTGCTCGGTAGGCTCCGGATCCGGGGCAAGCTCAGCCTGCTGGTGACCATTCCCCTGCTCTGCATGCTGGGGCTGACCCTGCCGGTGGTCCTGGAACGAGCCGGGGTGGCCCAGCGCGCCGGCGAGATCGACCAGACCGTCCAGCTTGCCGGCCGGGTCGGCACCGTGCTCCAGCACCTGCAGCGGGAACGCATGCTCGCCATCGGCCTCCTGCTCGGGCAGGTCGAGCGCAGCACGCTGGTGCAGGAGATCGCGGAGGTGGACGACCGAATCGTCGACCTCCGGGTCGACTTCGACGACGAGCTTCCGGCCGAGGTGGGTCGGGCGCTCGACGGCGTCGCGCAACTGGCCGGGATACGCACTGCCGTACTGGCCGGCGAGGCGGCACCGCCACAGGTGGTCGGCGCGTACGGGCCGGTCCACGTGGCCCTGATCGACTCGTTGCGGCTGCCGCACGACGTGGACACCCGGACCTCGGCCGGACGGCAGACGCTGGCGCTGGACAGCATCCTGCGCAAGAGCGAGGGACTCAGCGGCGGTGGCGCCCTGATCGTCCTGGTCGCCGCCGCACCGGACCCACGGTTCGCCACCGCGTTCGTGGCCAACATGGCCACGCTCCAGTCGGAGAGCAACAAGATGCTCGGCCTGCTCACCCCGGAACAGCAGGCGCTCGTGAACATCGAGCAGACCGCCGTGGACGCCCGGACCAGTCCGGAGTTCCTGCAACAGAGCGCGCTCGACCCGGTGGCAGCGGTGGCGGGCATCCCCATCCAGGCCCTCTTCCCGACGGTCTCCTCACTGATCACGTTGGGTCAGTTCGTCGAGAAGAAGCTGGTCGCCGACGTGACCGCCGAGGTACGCGCCCAACGGCAGGCGGCGCTTGCCGGCGCGTACTGGGTGACCGCGCTGGTCGCGGTGATCCTGGTCGGCGTGGTGCTGCTCGCCCTGGCCATCGGCCGCACGGTGACCGGGCCGCTGACCCGGCTGACCCGCTCCGCCGACCGGGTCGCCCGGGTCGCCGAGTCCGAACTGGTCCGGGTGGCCGACGACGAGACCGACAACGCCCAACCCGTCCGCCTCGATCCCGTCGACGTCCGCGCCCGGGACGAGGTCGGCGACCTGGCCCGCGCCTTCGAACGGGTGCAGAACACCGCCGCCAGGCTGGTGGAGCGGCAGGCGGCGAGCCGGCGCAACGTCGCCCAGATGTTCGGTCACGTCGGCCGCCGTACCCAGAACCTGGTCGGTCGGCAGATCGCCCTGATCGACCGGTTGGAGCAGCAGGAGACCGATCCGGGACGGCTGGAGAACCTGTACCGGCTCGACCACATCTCCAGCCGGCTGCGGCGCAACGCGGGCAACCTGGTGGTGCTCTCCGGTGCGGTGGGCGACGTCGCGCACGTCGCGCCGGTTCCGCTGGCCAACGTGGCCCGCCTCGCCCTCGGTGAGATCGAGGACTACACCCGGGTGGACGTCCAGGTGCCGACGGAGGCCGCGGCGGCACCGGCGATCGTCGGTGACCTGGTGCTGGCGCTCGCCGAACTGATGGAGAACGCCACGGTCTTCTCGCCACCGCACACCAGGGTGCTGGTCAGCGGCGAACTCACCGAGAACGGCGTACAGCTCACCGTGGTGGACCACGGCATCGGCATGACCGAGGCACGGCTGGCCGCCGAGAACGCCCGGCTCACCCGCCGGGAGCGGCTGGACCTCGCGCCGACCGAGGTGCTCGGGCTGTTCGTGGTGGGTCGGTTGGCCCGCCGGCACCACTGGGCGGTCGGTCTGTCCGCCACCCCGGGCGGCGGTGTCACCGCCACCCTCCAGATTCCGCGTACGTCGCTTGTCGTCGGGACGCCCGAGCCGGCCGGCCTTCCCACCCCGCCGATCGGCCGGGCCGCCCCGGTGGCCGCACTGCCGGCCCGCCACCAGCTCGAACCGGTGCCACCACACCGGGACGCCCCGGCGGCGGTGGACCTGGTCGGCGCATCGACGGAACCGGCGGCGGCTCCGTCCGGGTTCAACCCCACGCTGTTGAGCCGGGCGTCCGAGAGCATGGAGCTGTCCGAGTCCTGGGACGCGTTCGCCACCGGCCCGGAGTCCGCCGGCAAGTCCGGCGCGGAGCCGGCCGAGCTCGACCCGGAGACCGTGACGGTGCCGCAGGTCGCACCGGTGTCGGCGGCTCCGCCGACCCCGATGCCCGGCGTCCGGCAGCGGGTACCGGGTGCCAGCCTGCCCAGGACGGCACCGAGGGTGGGCCCGATCGACGCCGGTGGCGTCGATCCGAGCGCCGCCCGCGCCGCCGTCGAGGCGTTCGAGTCGGGGGTACGCCGGGCCGAGCAGAGCCAGGCCGACGCCCTGCCACAGCCGGTCGCGCCGCCGGCTCCCCCCGGGCTATCCCAGCTGTCCCGCAGGGTGCCCGGCGCCAACCTGATCGAGCAACTGCCACAGCAACCGCTCACTCAGGACCCGGGCGACCCGGCCGAGGTCCGCGATCGCATGACCGCGTTCGAGACGGGCGTCGCCCGGGCTCTGCGCGATGTCCGTAACCACCGCAGCGACGACGAAGGAACGCCACGTTGACCAGCCCGCACGTGCACGAGAACCTCGACCACCAGAGCCACGGCGACCTCAGCCCCGAGGCCCGCACCTTCAACTGGCTGCTGGATTCCTTCACCTCCGGAACGGCGGGGGTGCTGGAGGCGATCGCCGTGTCGTCCGACGGCCTGCTGATGGCCATGTCCGCGATCAAGGACCGGTCCAACGCGGAGCGTCTCGCCGCGGTCGTCTCCGGCATGACCAGCCTGGCCGGCGGTGCCGCCAGCTGGTACGCGTTGGGCGGCCTGAACCGGGTCGTGGTGGACATGGCCGAGGGCTATCTGCTGATCAGCGCGATCAGCAGTGGTTCGGTGCTCGGCGTGGTCGCCGACCGGTCGGCGAACCTGGGCACCGTCGCCTACGAGATGACCCTCTTCGCCGGTCGGGCCGGCGGGGCGCTCACCCCGCGTCTGATCGCCGAACTGAAGAACTCCGTACAGCAATGAATCCCGACGCCGCCGGTGCCGAACAGGAGCCGGTGATACGCATCCGGCCATACCTGCGCGAGTCCTCCCCGGCCGGCCCCGCCGGCCCGGCGGGCGCACCGGCGGCGATCGGACCGGAGGCGGAGGAGGTCGGGCCGAGCGGCCCGCGCCCCTTCGTGCTGACCGCTGGCCGGGTCGCCGGCGCCGACCCCACGATCGGCCTGGAGACCCAGGTGACCGCCCGACCGACAACCGAACCCTGGAGCGTCACGGCCGCCCGGCTCAGCCCGGAACTCCAGGCGATCGTGGCGCTCTGCGGTGAACCGATCTCGGTGGCCGAGATCTCCGCCAAGACCCGGTTGCACTTCGGCGTGACCCGGGTGCTGGTGGGCGACCTGCGCGCCGCCGGCCACCTGGACGTACACGTGACCGACGCCGACGACGCCCTCGACCCCGACGTCATCCTGCGAGTGATTGATGGACTCCGTGCAATCTCCTGACTGGCCCGCCGCACCGCCGGGCGCGCTCGCCGCCAACAGCGCCGCGGCCCGCTACGGCGGTGCCGTACCGACCCCGCCGCCGATCGGCCGGGCCACCGCGCCACCGCCACCGCCGCACGCCGCCACGGCACCGCCGCCGTACCGGCCGCCCGCCGCGACGCCCGCCGCACCGGGTACTCACCGGGCGACCCCGCCGATCCCGGTGAAGATCCTGGTGGCCGGCGGTTTCGGGGTCGGCAAGACCACCACCGTGGGTTCGATCTCGGAGATCGCCCCGCTGACCACCGAGGCGGAGATGACCACCGCCGGGATCGGGGTCGACGACCCTGGTCAGCGCTCCGGGAAGACCACCACCACGGTGGCGATGGACTTCGGTTGTGTCACCATCGATCGAAGCCTGAAGCTCTACCTGTTCGGTACGCCGGGCCAGACCCGTTTCGGCTTCATGTGGGACGACCTGGCCCGGGGTGCGCTCGGTGCGCTGGTGGTGGTCGACAGTGCCCGGCTCGACGACTGCTACCCGGCGGTCGACTTCTTCGAGCGGGCGGGACTGCCGTTCGTGGTCGGGGTGAACGCCTTCGACGGGCGGTTGGCGCACGACCTCGGTGCGATCCGGTGGGCCCTGGCGATCGGCGAACATGTACCCCTGGTGCAGTTCGACGCGCGGGACCGGCTCTCGGTCCGGGACGCCCTGCTGGTCGTCCTGGACCGCGCGCTGGACCGGGCCACCCGGGAGAAACGGGCCTGAGCCGACCGGCTCGCAGGCCCCTCGTGGGAAGGGGTGAGGCGGATGAGAGGCGGACTGGACGAGACTCTGGCCCGGATGCGTCGACGTGAGGAGGCGCTGCGCCGACGGGCCGCGGATCCGACCGTGCCGGCCGACGAACAGCCCGGCCCGGAGCCGGGCCACGATTCCGGCCCCGGTTGGGGCCGGACCGACAGCCGCAACGCGGGGCCCGGCTGGGCGGGTCTGCACGAACCGGCCCACGAGGCACCGCCACGGCATCCGGTGGAGGACGTGGCCGAGGCGCTGCGCGCGGCCGTCGCCGCGCACCCGGGGGCGTCCGTCGCCGCTCGGGTCGAGCACGACGGGCAGGCGTACGACCTGCGGGTGTCCTGGGTCGACCGGGAGGTCACGGTCAGCGGACAGCCCGCCGCGCCGCCACCGTCCTGGCCGCTGTCGGTGAAGACCGTGCCCGGCTGGTCCGCCGCGCAGGACGGGCTCAGCGACGACCCGGCGGCCCGGCTGGCCGAGCTGATCCGCCGGGATCCGTCCCTGCTCACCGGGGAGGAGCCGGCGGGCTGACCGGACGACGGGTGAGCAGGCGCTAGGGTCGGGCGGTGGGCGAACCCGAGCTGACCCTGATCGCGAGCCTGCGGCCGGCCGCACTGGACGCCCGGCGGGGCATCGTCCGGCTGCACCCGGAGGCGCTCACCGCCCTCGCGCTGCGCCCGGGTGACCCGGTCCGGCTGGCCGGCCGACGGGTCACCGCCGGCCTGGTCGCGGCGGCCGACGGCACGGCCAGCGCGGCGCTGCTGCTCGCCGACGACCTGATGCTGGGCAACCTCGGCGTACGTGACGGCGGTCAGGTGCGACTCAGCCCGGCTCCGGTCGCCCCGGCCCGCCGGGTGCTGCTCACCGGGCCGGCCGAGGTCGTCGCGGTGGTCTCCCCGGAGATGCTGCGGCTGGCGCTGCTCGGCAAGGTGCTGACCACCGGCGACGACGTCTCCCTGCTGCCGCAGGACGTGCTGCCGGACGCCTCGACCCGCACCCTGGTCGAGGCGGCCCGGCGCAGTCTCGCCACCCGGGTCGGCTACGCCTGGACCAGCACCCTGCTGCGGGTGCTGGCCGCCGAGCCGGATCCGGGCGCGCTGGTCACCATGGACACCCTCGTCGGCTGGGAGCACGGCCCGCAGACCCACGGTGGCGCCGGTACCGGCTCGGTCGCTCCCAGCCCGGCCGGAACGAACCGACCGGGCTTCGGCGGGACCGGGGTCACCGGGACCGCGGGCGGCCGGCCGACGGGCACCGGGACGGTGGCCGGCGGCGGGAGCGCGGCCGGTCCCGACGGCAGCAGTGCGTGGACCGCCGGGCGTGCCGGCGAGGCCGGACGGCAGACCGACAGCGGCGGGCGAGCCGGGACCGCCCGGACGGACGACCTGGACGTGCCGTCGGTGGACGAGCTGCCGGGCCTGCGCGCCCAGGCCGAGGAACTGACCGAGCTGCTCGACCTCGGTTTCCACCATCGGGAGGTGCTCAGCCGGCTGGGCACCACCGTGTCGCTCGGGGTGCTGGTGAGTGGTCCGGCCGGCTCCGGCAAGGCGGCCCTGGTCCGGGCGGTGGCCGCCCAGGTCGGTGCCCGGGTGCATCCGCTCTGGGCACCGGAGGTCGCGGCGTTGACGAACGACTCGGCGGCGGCCCGGCTGCGGGCGCTGACGGCCAAGGCGCTGGCCGGCGGGCCGGCCGTGCTGCTGGTCACCGACGTGGAGGCGCTGGCCCCGGCGGAGGCGCCCGGACCGGTGGCGACCGTGTTCCGGCGATGCGTGGCCCAGCTCGTACAAGCCGGCGCGGCGGTGGTCGGCACCAGCAGCCGGCCGGAGGCGGTCGACCCGGCCCTGCGCTCGCCCGACCTGCTCTCGTTGCGGATCGACGTGCCGCTGCCCGACGCCGCCCTGCGCCGGGAGCAGCTGACCGTGCTGACCCGCCCGGTGCCGCTCGCCGACGACGTACGGCTGGACGAGGTCGCCGCGCGTACCCCCGGTTTCGTCGCCGCCGACCTGGCCGCGCTGGTCCGTGAGGCCGGCGTACGCGCGGCGCTGCGGCAGAAGTCGGCGCAGACGCCCACGGTGCTGATGGCGGACTTCACCGCCGCCCTGGAGGTGGTGCGGCCGACCAGCATGGCCGCCGCCACCCTCGAACTGGCCCGGGTCACCCTGGACGACGTCGGTGATCTGGCGGAGGTCAAGCAGACGCTCACCGAGTCGGTGCTGTGGCCGTTGACCTACCCGGACACCTTCGCCCGGCTCGGCGTGCAACCGCCACGTGGGGTGCTGCTCTACGGTCCGCCGGGCTGTGGCAAGACCTATCTGGTGACCGCGCTGGCCGGGACCGGCCGGGCGAACGTGCTGTCGGTCAAGGGCGCGGAGCTGCTGTCCAAGTGGGTCGGGGAGAGCGAACGCGCGGTACGGGAGCTGTTCCGCCGGGCCCGGGAGGCCGCCCCGACGCTGGTCTTCCTCGACGAGGTGGACGCCCTCGCCCCGGTACGCGGCCAGGCCACCGACGGTGGAACCGCCGACCGGGTGGTGGCCGCCCTGCTCACCGAGCTGGACGGGGTGGAGGCGCTGCGCAACGTCGTGGTGGTCGGTGCGACGAACCGTCCCGACCTGGTCGACCCGGCGCTGTTGCGTCCGGGTCGGCTGGAACGGCTGGTGTACGTGCCGCCGCCGGACGCCGAGGCGCGGGCGGAGATCCTGCGGGCCGCCGCGCGCAACGTGCCGCTCGCCGAGGGCGTCGACCTGCCCGCCCTCGGCACGGAGCTGGACGGGTTCTCGGCCGCCGACTGCGCGGCGCTGGTCCGCGAGGCCGCGCTGGCCGCGATGCGGGAGTCGCTGACCGCCTCCACGGTCACCGCCGAGCACGTCGCGGCGGCCCGGTCGCGGGTCCGCCCGTCTTTGGACCCGGCCCAGGTCGCCTGGCTCGCCGCTTACGCCGAACAGCGCGGCTGAGCACGTCGGTCAGCAGGCGGCGGCGTCGTCCAGCGAGATCTCGGCGTACACCCGGTCGTCGGCCTCGCGCAGCTTCGCGCCACACTTCTCCAGCACGGACAGCGCGCCACGGTTCTCCGGCGCGGTGTCCGCCACCACGGTCCGCATGCCGGCCGCCGCGGCAAGGTGCAGCAGTTCCCGCAACGCTGCCGCGCCGATGCCCTGGCCACGGGCCGACCGGCCGAGCCACATGCCGACCTCGGCGACACCGGGCTCGTCCCGTCGGCTCATCCGGATCATGCCGACCACCTCGCCACCCGCCACGATCGCGTACATCGCGCTACGGGTGGGCGCGTCCAGCCCGCCGAAGCTGGCCCGGTGGAACTCCCGGAACGCCTCCCGTCGCGCGTTCGACCAGCCGGCCGGCGCCTCCACCGGCGGCATCACGTCGGCCGGCTCCGCCTCGGCCACCGCCACCGAGAGCAACGGTTCGAGGTTCCGCTCGTCCACCGGCTCCAACCGGACCGCACCAGTCACGTGCCGCAGTCTTCCGCGCCCGGCGCCGCGCGTCCACCCGGTTCGGAGACGACCGGTCCCTCTGGCGGAGCGGACCGACCGGTCGGGTCGAATCACCTCCCGGGTCACGCTCCGCGATCGTCCGGCCGGGCGAACTCGCAGTACACGGCGGAGGCGTCGTCGGCGGCCTTGTGCCGGCGCCGTCGGTCGGGATGGTCCCGTTCGGCGGCACGGACCCGGTCGATCAGCCCGTCCGGGCCCTCCGCCGCCACCACGTCCAACAGGCCGGACCAGTCGAGCAGCCCGAATTCCTCGACGACGGCGGAGGCACCGTCGGAGAGCAGCACGGCGCGACGCAACACCTCGGGCCCGTACCGGGGCACCGTGCCCACCACCGCGTGATAGGCGGCGTCGGGATCGGCGGCGGCGACCCAGTAGCCGTGGGTGCGGTTCATCCGCTCCCGCTGCGCGATGACGGCACGCCGGAAGCGGGTGGCCCAGTCGGTCGAATCGGGCAGCAGGTCGGCGTTTTTCCGTAGGTCGGCCGCCGAGCTGGCCAGTCGGTCGTCGACCACCACGTCGACGCGACCGCCGGTGTCGAGCACCAGCGGACTGTCACAGAGCACCAGGTAGTCGACCTGGTCGCCGCCGTCGCGGAGCAGGCACACCGTGCTCGACGGGGTGCCGGGGTGGTCGAGGTCGCACTGCTCGCCATGGTCGGCACGGACCGCGAGGATCGCCGCCGCCAGGTTGCTCACCAGCGTCGCGGCCGGACGGGCGGCCTCCGCCAGGCCGAGCCGGGCGGCCAGGTGCCGGACGTACCACTGCGGCCCGTGCACGCAGCCGGTGTCGAAGCCCTCCGGCACGGTGGCCCCGTCGAGCACCCCCACCAGCGGCCCGAACCGGAACACCAGGTCCTCGTTGACCGCCCGGCCGGGTGGCGGGGCGGACGCGGATCGCACCCGCATGTCGGGGGCGGTACCGACCACCGCACCCCGGCGGCGCTCGTCCGAGGCCGCTTCGGGCACGCCGGTCTCCGGATGCGCCGTTCGTCCCGGCTGCCTAGGCCCCCCGCCGCTCATTCGCCACCCCCGCGCCCCGGCTACCCATCGAGCACCGGACGACACGTCGAGATCGCAGGCCTAACGGCGGCGGTTGCGGGCCCGGGAGGCGCGCAACCGCACCAGCCGGCCCACCAGCACCGGGTCGGCGGCCAGCGCCGCCGGGTTGTCCAGCAGCGCGTTCAACAGCTGGTAGTAGCGGGTGGCCGAGAGCCCGAACCGGTCCCGGATGGCCTGCTCCTTGGCACCGGCGTGCCGCCACCACTGCCGCTCGAAGGCGAGCATCTCCAGTTCGCGTTCGTCGAGCCCGCCAGCCGGGGACGCTGCTCCGCCCGCATCCGCATCCGACCTCGTCGGTGGTTCCTCGGCGTCCGTCGACACGGCGGCCTGGGACGACGCGGGGTCGCAGGGGTGGTCCTGCGACGTCGACTCGACCTCGGGGGCGGACCTCGGCGGTGGCACCGTGACGGCGTCCGGACCGGTCTGCGCTGCCGGGGTGGCGTCGGCGGGCTGCATCGTGCTCCTCATCCGGGGGCGGCCGGCACGGCTGGGCCAACCTGGCCCATCAGCCTAACGAGGGCCACCACCTGCCGCATCCCGCCGACCGGTGGGCCATCGCGACAAGGAGGGGCAGTGGCGGACCGCCCCCGGCGAGGTCGGTCCGCCACCGGCCGACTCAGGTGATGTCGCGTCGCCGCATCGTCCACAGCGCCGCGCCGAGGAACAGCACGATCCCGACGGTGAAAAGCACCGACGAGTGCTGCCAGGTGATGTCCAGCGTGGCCGGCTGGCACTCGCCGGTGTAGGTGGCGTTGCACGCCTGCCAGTCCTGGAGCGTGACCTTCTTGGTCATCCAGGCGATGGCGTAGGTGGGCAGCAGCCAGGCCTCGGGGAAACGCACCTGCGCCATGGAGAGCAGGATGCCGAGCCCGATCTGGCCGACCACCATGACCGCGATCGCCCCGCCGAGCGCCATCGCGGTGTGCCGGCCGAGCGAGGCCAGGGCGAAGCCCACCGTCGCCGCGACCAGTGCCAGCACGATGCCGCGCAAACCACCGATGAGGAACGACTGCCAGGTCCCCGAGGTCATCCCCTCGGTGGTGCCGCGCAGGTTGGCGACCAGCCACATGCTGCCGAACCAGGCCGCCGTGGCGGGCAGCGCCAGCGCAAGCAGCCCGGTGAGCAGTGCGCCCAACTTGGTCAGCAGGACGGTCAGCCGCTTCGGCCGCCAGAGCAACAGGTTCATCATCCCGCCGGTGTTCCACTCGGCGCCCACGAACGAGGCACCGACCACGAACCCGACCATTCCCAGGATCCCGGCGAGCGGGATCAGCATCTCGCCGAAGCTCTTCCGGAAGTCGAAGGTCGAGGGCAGGAACCACTGTTCCTCGATCGACTCCCGAGGCGGTGGCGTGATCTCGGCACAGTCGGCCGGGTAGTAGTCGACGTTCTCACCCGCCGCCTTCGCCCGCTCGCAGTTCGCACGTTCCTGCTCGGCCCAGCGCACCTGCTCCTGATGCTGCCGGTCGGCGGCCTGCCGCGCCTCGGCGAACTGGTCCGGGCCGATCTTCTGGTTGCTCAGGAACATGCCCACCGCCACCAGGACCAGCACCAGCAGGCCACCGGCGGTCATCCAGCGGGCGAAGCGCCGCTTGGCCAGCCGGCGTAGTTCGGTACGGAAGAGACTCACGCGCCCCAACCTCCTCCGGCGGGTGCGGACGGCGCCGTCCCGTCGACTCGTACGGACTGGTCGACCTGCCGGTGCTGGCCGGGTACCGGCGCGGTGGCGGTCAGTTCGAGGAAGACGCTCTCCAGATCGACCGCGATCGGCGCGAGTTCGCTGACGTAGAGGCCCTGCTCGGCCAGAAGTCGGGTGACCGTGGCGGGCTTGTCCACCCCGGCGAGCATCAGATGATCGTCGTTGGCGGTGACCCGTACCCCGGCCCGGGTCAGTGCGGTGGCGGCGACCGGAAGGTCGGTGACCGCCTCCAGCCGCACCCGGACCGCGCCGGACGAGTGCTGGGCCAGCACCTCGTCGACCGGGCCGAAGGCGACCCGCCGACCCAACGAGATGATGGTGACCGAGTCGCAGATCAGTTGGATCTCGCCGAGGATGTGGCTGGACAGGACCACCGTCATGCCGGCCTCGGAGAGGTTGCGCATGAGCGTGCGCATCTCCCGGATGCCGCCCGGGTCGAGGCCGTTGGCGGGCTCGTCCAGGATCAGCAGTCGCGGGTTCTTGAGCAGCGCCGAGGCGACCGCCAACCGCTGCTTCATGCCGAGCGAGTACGTCTTGACCCGCTCACCGGCCCGGTCGCGCAGGCCGACCAGCTCCAGCACCTCGTCCACCCGCTGCTCGGGCAGGTCACCGGCGCCGGCCAGCAGCGACAGCGTGTCCCGTGCGGTGAAGTGCGGAAAGAACTGCGGGCTCTCCACGATCGCGCCGACCTGCGGTGCGACCTGGTCCAGCCGGTCGGGCACCTCGTGACCGAGGATCGCCATCCGGCCGCCGTCCGGCCGGATCAGGCCGAGCAGCGTACGCAGCGTGGTGGTCTTGCCCGACCCGTTGGGGCCGAGGAAGCCGTGTACCTGGCCCGCCTCGACCCGCATGTCGAAGCCGTCCAGGGCGTTGCGGGTGCCACGGCGTCGACTTCGGTACGTCTTTCGTAGACCTTCGATTTCCAGGACAGCTGGCAAGCTGCACCTCCCCCGTTGGTGTGTGGGCGACGACGACACCATACGCGGTATGCAGCCGCAGGCAATACCCGGTATGCAGCGCCACGCCGAGAACAGGGATTTCGATACCGTGAGCGTCGACGGCGCGACGCGACGTCAGCCGTCCGGGACGCTCAGGCGCAGATGACGTGCACCCCGGCCGCCCGGAAGGCGTCGACCACCTCGGCGGCGGCCCCGGAGTCGGTGACCAGCGTCTCGACCCGGTCGACCGGGCAGATCCGGGCGAAGGCGTGACCGCCGAGCTTGGACGAGTCCGCGATGATCACCACCCGCTTGGCCCGCGCCACCATGAGGTTGTTCATCGCCGCCTCGCCCTCGTGGTGGGCGGCGGCACCGAGGAGCGGATCGATGGCGTCCACCCCGAGCAGCGCCACGTCCAGCGTGACCTCACGCAGCAGCGCCCCGCCGAGCGGGCCGACCAGTTCGAAGGACTTCGGCCGCACCACGCCGCCGGCCACCACGACCTTCATCCGGGACCGGACGAGCAACTCGTTGGCGATGTTCAGCGCGTTGGTGACCACGGTCAACTGGGCACCGTCGGCGTTGGTGTTGAGATCCGGGCGCACCGCCAGCGCCCGGGCCACCTCGGTACTCGTGGTGCCGCCGTTGAGGCCGACCACCGTGCCCGGGGAGACCAGCGCCGCCGCCGCCGCGCCGATCCGCTGCTTCTCCGCCGAGTGCTTGGCCGTCTTGTAGCGCAGTGGCAGGTCGTACGAGACGCCGTTGGCGACCGCACCACCCCGGGTACGCGTGATCATCTGCTGCTGCGCGAGTTGGTCGAAGTCCCGGCGGATGGTCGCCTGGGAGACGTCCAGCCGCTCGGCGGCCTCCTCCACGGTGACCCGGCCCGAGTCGGTGAGCATTTCGAGCAGGGCGTTCCATCTCGCGTAGCGGTCCACCCCGGGCCTCCCGTGTCTGCACGATCGGTGCTTGGTTGCGTGCACACTAGTGCTCGAAACTACGAAGACGCAAAAACCAGCTCTGCTCGATCGCGTCCCCGGTTGCCATTTCCGATGGGTTTCACGCAGAATGACGCGCGAAAGACGGGATTAGCGAGCCGTAATGCGCAAGGCTCCGGCCTGCGAGGAGTTCTCATGGCGTACGTCCACGCGGAGATCGCGAGCCAGCCGGACTGCTGGCGCCAGGCGAGCGAACTGGCTCCGGCGATGCTCGACCGCCTCCCGCGCCCCGGTGAGCGGGTCGCCGTCGTCGGTTGCGGCACGTCCTGGTTCATGGCCATGGCGTACGCGGCCCGCCGCGAGGCCGCCGGCCAGGGCGAGACCGACGCCTTCCAGGCCAGCGAGTTCCCCGTCGGCCGCCACTACGACCGGTTGTTGGCGATCACCCGCTCCGGCACCACCACCGAGGTGCTGGAGCTGATCGCCGCACTGCACGGCCGGATCCCGACCACGGTGCTGGTGGGCGACCCCGACTCACCGGTGGTGGAGACCGCCGACGCCGCCGTCACCATGCCGTTCGCCGACGAACGCTCAGTGGTGCAGACCCGCTTCGCCACCACCGCGTTGGCGCTGCTCCGCGCCCACCTCGGCGACAACATGGACGCCCTCGCCGCCGACGCGGAGGTCGCCGTCCGGGCCCCGCTGCCGATCGATCCGAGCCTGATCGAACAGGTCACCTTCCTCGGTCGCGGCTGGACCATCGGGCTGGCCCAGGAGGCCGCGTTGAAGTGCCGCGAGGCGGCCACCTTCTGGGCCGAGGCGTACCCCGCGATGGACTACCGGCACGGCCCCATCTCGGTGGCCGCCCCCGGCCGGCTGGTCTGGGCCTTCGGCGAGCTGCCCGACGGGCTGCCGGAGGACGTCGCCGCCACCGGCGCGTCCTTCGCACACAGCCGCACCCACGGCTACCGCACGGTGCTCGGCCGGTGGGCCGCCGGGCGTACCCCGGTCGACCCGATGGCCGACCTGATCCTGGCGCAGCGCTTCGCCGTCGCGCTGGCCACCAGTCGCGGCCTCGACCCCGACGCGCCCCGGCACCTGAGTCGCTCCGTGGTACTCACGTGACCGAAGAGGTTGCCGTCGCGCTCGACGTGGGTGGCACCGGGATGAAGTGCGCGTTGGTCGGCGTGGACGGGGTCGTGCGGCACGCCGAACGACACCCCACCGACGCCGGGCGCGGTCCCGACGCCGTGGTCGAGACGATCCTGTCGGTGGCCGAGGGACTCGCCGGCAAGGCGTACGCGGACGGGCTCACGCCGACCGCGCTCGGCATCGTGGTGCCGGGGGTCGTGGACGAGGCACGCGGCGTGGCGGTCTGGTCAGCCAACGTCGGCTTCCGGGACGTACCCCTGCGCGACCTGGCGGCCGCGCGGCTCGGCCTGCCCACGGCGCTCGGCCACGACGTACGTGCCGGCGGCCTCGCCGAGGCCCGGTTGGGCGCCGGCCGGGACACCGGGCACGTGCTCTTCGTCGCGATCGGCACCGGTATCGCCGCCGCGCACGTGGTGGCCGGCCGGGCCGTCACCGGTGCGCACGGCGCCGCCGGGGAACTCGGTCACATCCTGGTCCGTCCCGACGGACCGGTCTGCGGCTGCGGACGGCCAGGCTGCCTGGAGGCCGTCGCCTCCGCGTCGGCTGTCGCCCGTCGCTACGCCGAACTCACCGGGACCGGCACGGCCGGCGACACCGGCACGGCCACGACCCGGCGCACCGGCAGCGCGTCGGACGACGGGTCCGCCGCCGGGTCGGGCCGGGGACGGACCATGGTGACCGCCGCCGAGGTGGCCGCCCGGGCGGACGCCGGCGAGAAGGTGGCCGCCCAGGTCTGGCGGGAGACGGTCGAGGCACTGGCCGACGGCCTCGCCACCGCCCAGGCCCTGTTCGACGTGGCGACCATCGTCCTGGGCGGCGGCCTCGCCCAGGCCGGCGCCGGGCTGTTCGACCCGCTGCGTGCCGCGCTGCGGGACCGGCTCACCTTCCACCGGGAGCCGCGACTGGTCCCGGCCGTCCTCGGCGACGAGGCGGGCTGCCTCGGTGCCGCCCTGCTCGCCCTCGACCAGATGGAGACGCCATGACCGTACGGGTGAACGGCAAGGTGGTGACCCCCGGCGGGGTGATCTCGCAGGGCTGCGTCGAGGTCAAGGGCGACCGGATCAGTGCGGTCGCGGAGTACCCGTCGGTGCGCGACGGGCACTGGATCGTGCCCGGCTTCGTGGACATCCACAGTCATGGCGGCGGCGGGCACACCTTCACCACCGGCGACGCCGATCAGGCCCGGGCCGCGGCCGCGTTCCACCTGGGGCACGGCACCACCAGCCTGGTGGCCAGCCTGGTCAGCTCACCGTTCGAGCTGATGCGCTCGGCCACCGCCGCCTTCGCGCCGCTGGTGCGCGAGGGCGTGCTGGCCGGCATCCACTTCGAGGGACCGTACCTGTCCGCCGCCCGGTGCGGCGCACAGAACCCGGAGTTCCTGCGGGATCCCGCCACCGACGAGCTGACCGAGCTCATCAAGATCGGTGACGGCGCGCTCCGGATGGTCACCCTCGCCCCCGAGCGGCCGGGCGCGCTGGAGGCGGTGGAACTGCTCACCCGGCACGGGGTGGTCGTCGCCGTCGGACACACCGACGGCACGTACGAGCAGACCCGCGCCGCCGTGGCGGCAGGCGCGACAGTCGGCACCCACCTGTTCAACGGGATGCGACCGGTGCACCACCGCGAGCCCGGTCCCGTGGTGGCGCTGCTGACCGCGCCGAACGTGATCTGCGAGCTGATCGCCGACGGGGTGCACCTGCACGAGGGAACGCTCACCTTCGCCACCTCGAACGCCGGACCGGAACGCTGCGCCCTGGTCACCGACGCGATGGCCGCCGCCGGCATGCCGGACGGCGAGTACGAGCTGGGCGGCCAGGCGGTCACCGTGGCCGACGGGGTGGCCCGGCTCGCCCGGGACGGGGCGATCGCGGGGAGCACGCTGACCATGGACGTGGCGCTGCGCAGCGCGGTCGCCGCGGGTGCCTCGGTTCCCGACGCGGTGCGCATGGCGTCCACCACGCCGGCCCTGGCCCTCGGCCTCGGCGACCAGGTGGGCACCCTCCAGGCCGGGCTCCGCGCCGACCTGGTGGTGCTCAACGACGACCTGGAGATCGTCCGGGTGATGCGGGCCGGCACCTGGGTGGAGTGACCCGGCAGCCGCCGGGTCAGCCCGTCGAGATCTCCACGCCGAGAACGGCCTGTTCGTCGGGGCGGTGCACCAGCACGTCCGACAGGAACGACTGCACCGCGTGGCGCATCCCCACGTCCCGGCCGGCCTGCTCGGAGAGCAGCCACTTGTGCTCGATGATCTGGGCGAACAGCTCCTGCGGCTCCAGCTTGCGCCGCAGGTGCGCGGGTACCGCCCGGACCACCGGCTCGAAGACCTCGGTCAGCCAACGGTGCGCGGCCTGCTGCTCGTCGGTCAGGTCGCTCTCCGCCCGGTACGCGTCGAGGTCGTTGAGCAGCTTGCGGGCCTGGTTCTCCTCGGCGTCCAGCCCGGTGAGGCGGAGCAGCCGACGGTGGTGGTACCCGGCGTCGACGACCTTCGGCCGGATGAGGTAACGACCGTTGTCGATGCTCGACATGGCCACCTCCGCCACATCGAAGCCCAGCTCGTTGAGCCGGCGGATGCGCCCCTCTATGTCGTGCCGGGCCGCGCGCTCGACCTGCTGCTCATAGGTGATCTCGTGCCAGAGCCGCTCGTAGCGCTGCACCACCTCCTCGCAGACCACCTCCGGGTCGATCGAGTCGTGCAGCAGGCCGGCCGCCTGAAGGTCGAGCGCCTCGCCGAAGATGTTGACCCGGGCGATCTCCAGGTCCTCGCCACGCTGACCGTTGGAGAGCACGCTGCGCAGCGCGCCGGTCTCGGCGTCGACCAGGTACGCGGCGAAGGCACCCGCGTCCCGCCGGAACAGCGTGTTCGACAGCGAGCAGTCGCCCCAGAAGAAGCCGGTCAGATGCATCCGGACCAGCAGCGCGGCGAGCGCGTCGAGCAGCCGCCCCATCGTCGGTGGCCGCAGCGTGTGGGAGAACAGCGCGCGGTACGGCAGGGAGAACTGGAGGTGGCGGGTGATCAGCACCGGGTCCAGCGGCTCACCCGCGTCGGACTCCCGGTCGGCGACGATCGCCACCGCCTTGACCGACGGGAAGTCGATCCGTTCCAGGGCACGCAGCAGGTCGTACTCCCGCTCGGCCACCCGCTCGCCGGTCTCCTTGACCGCGTAGACGTGCCCGCCCAACTGCACGAACCGCACCACGTGCCGAGAGATGCCCTGGGGCAGCGCGACCAGGTGCTCGGCCGGCCACTGCTCCAACGGGGTCGACCAGGGCAGGTCGAGCAACGCCGGGTCGACGAGGGCCGAGGTGATCCGCACGGCGTCAAGTTTGACGTTTCCGCCGCCGGAACGCCTCCCTTCGTGGCTCGGCCCACAGTCGCCGGCCGTCGGGAGCACCGTGCGGGCCGGTAGCGTGATCGGGGTGCGGGAGACGACACCGGTACGCCGGAGCATCGGCCTGGCACCGGTACGCCCGGCCGGCTGGTGGTTCGACGCCGTCCTGCTGGCGGGGTTCGGGGCGCTGACCGCCGCGCTCGCCCGCGGCCAACTGCTCGATCTCGACCTCGCCGTCAGCGAGTGGGCCTTCACCCACGACCCGGCCCCGCTGTACTGGACCGCCCGGGCGTTCAACCTGCTCGGTCAGGGCGGCGGCCTGCTGCTGCCGCTCTCCGGCGCGCTGGCGGTGGCGGTGGCCTGGCGGCGACGGACGATCCGGCCGTTCCTGCTGGTCGCGGGTGCCCTCCTGGTCACCATGGTGACCATCGGTCCGCTCAAGCTCTGGACCGACCGGGCGGCACCCACCGCCTCGGTCAAGGAACCGTTCCTGCCTCCCGAGGAGGCCGTGCAGGTCTTCAACCACCTGCCGGCCGGCGCCTACTCGATGTCCTACCCGTCCGGACACGTGGCCAACGCGATCGTCTGGTACGGCGTGATCGCCCTGCTGCTGGTGTCGCTGACCGTCGGTCGGCTGCCGGCCGGCCTGTACCGGCTGGTGCGGTACGCGCCGCCGGGGATCCTGCTGGTCACCACCACCTACCTCAACTTCCACTGGCTCACCGACGGGCTGGCCGCCCTGCTGCTGGGGCTGCTGCTGGACCGGCTGCTGCACCGGGTGCCCTGGGACGACCTGCCGCTACCCGGCCGCCTCCGGCAGTGGGACGGGCCGTTCATCCGGTACCGGTAGGGTGCCGCCGTGGACCGACTCACGCGCCGGCTGGGCGTGCCGGACGCCGTCGTCATCGGTCTCGGTTCGATGCTCGGCGCGGGCATCTTCGTGGTCTTCGCTCCCGCCGCGGCGGCGGCCGGTGGCACCGGCCTGCTTGTCGCCCTGGCCCTGGCCGGGTTCATCGCGTTCTGCAACGCGACAAGCTCCGCCCGGCTGGCCGCCCGCTATCCCGAGTCCGGCGGCACCTACGTCTACGGTCGGGAGCGGTTGAACCCGTTCGCCGGGTTTCTCGCCGGCTGGGGTTTCGTGATCGGCAAGACGGCCAGCTGCGCGGCGATGGCACTGACCATCGGGGCGTACCTCTGGCCGGGGCAGGCCCGGCTCGTCGCGGTGCTGGCGGTGGTCGCGGTGACGGCGGTGAACCTGCGCGGCATCGGCAAGACCGCCGCCGCCACCCGGATCCTGGTGGTCCTGGTGCTCGCCGTGCTCGCGCTCGTCGCGGTGGCCGGCGCGACGAGCATCTCCGTCGACCGGATCGACCAGCCCGGCGGCACCGTCCGGGGTGTGTTGACCGCTGCCGGGCTGCTCTTCTTCGCCTTCGCCGGATACGCCCGGATCGCCACCCTCGGCGAGGAGGTACGCGATCCGCAGCGCACCATTCCCCGGGCGGTGCCGTTGGCGCTCGGTCTGGTGCTGGTGATCTACCTGATCCTGGGGGTGGTCGCCGTCGGCGTGCTCGGCGCGGACCGGCTGGCCGCCTCCGCCGCTCCCCTGGCCGACGTGGTGGGCGCGGCCGGACTGCCCGGCCTGGAGTGGGTGGTCCGGGCCGGCGCGACCGTCGCGGTGACCGGGGTGCTGCTCTCCCTGCTGGCCGGGGTGGGCCGCACCGCGCTGGCAATGGCCCGTCGGCGGGACCTGCCGGCCGGGCTGGCCGCGGTGCACCCCCGGCACCGGGTGCCGCACCGGGCCGAGCTGGCGGTGGCCGCCGTGGTGATCCTGGTCGTGGTGCTCGGCGACGTGCGCGGGGCGATCGGCTTCTCCGCCTGCACGGTGCTCGTCTACTACGCCATCACCAACGCCGCGGCGTTGACCCTGGGACGGGAGCCGGAGCGGAAGCTGCCGGTGCAGGCACTCGCCGTGGCGGGACTGGTCGGCTGCGTGCTGCTCGCCGTCAACCTGCCGCTGTCCAGCGTGCTCGCCGGCTTCGGCGTGCTCGCCCTCGGCGCCGCCTGGTACGCGATCCGGTCAGCCCACCGCTGACCGGGTCACTCTGTCTCCCGGGGGTGACCGGTGCCGACGTAGGTCAACCAGATCGTGCGGCGCTCGTCGTCGACGAGGTACCAGATGCGGCCCCCGCCGGTCACCTCGTACTGCCAGCGCTCCAGCTCTTGACCCTTCCAGCTGGCCGAAGCGAGCGTCCCCTTGAGGCGGTGCTGACGTTCCGGTGCGGTACGCGAACGTGGCGCGCCCCGGAGGGTCTCGAAGGCCCGCCGCAGATTTCCTGGTGCCTGTCGAGCAAGGTGTTTCCAACCGTCGGCCGCCGCCGAATCCGCGAAGCGGAGGTCGAACTCACCCGCCAGGGCGGGAGGTGCGGAGCGGTCGCCTCGCTTCGGGCTCACCGGACCGACTCTGGGGCCGGCACCGGCCCGAGGTCACCGGCCGGTTCCCGGGTCACCCGCTCCAGCAGGACCGGGTCGGCGTAGATTTCCGCGGTGTGCCGCCACTGCGTCAACAGGACGGCGACCGGCGACAGATTCTCCAGCGATGCCGCGCCCTGGGCAACCGTGATCAGGTCGTTCAGCAGCTCCGTGACGTCCTCGGGCGGCAGGAAGGCGACCCACGGCAGTGCCTCGCCGAGCACCCGCCGTACGACCTCGGTCGACTCCGACCGGACGAGGCCGGCCAGCAGTCGGGCGGTGAAGTCGATGACCACGGCGTCCCGTTCCATCTGATCGGCGGACGTCAGGGCCAGATCATCCGCGCCCCGTCGGCGCAGCCGTAGCGCCCGCACCTCACCGAGCCGCTCGGCGGCGGCGGCGGGACGGTGCAGGAACTCGCTGAACGGAAGCTCTTCGTAGACTGCGGCCACGACTTCCACACTACCGTGGAGGTCGGCTGATCGTCATTCCGTCGCCTCGCGCGGTACCGGCGCGCCGGACGGCGGTGCCGGCTCCGGTGGTGCGACCTCACGCAGCAACGCGTTCAGGCCGGCCCGGCGGGCCACCACGGTCAGCCGGTCACCGGCCACGATCACCATGCGCGGGTCCGGCGACCAGTCCAGGCGCTGCCCCGCCCGGGCGTGGGCGAGCAGGCGGACGCTGCCGGCCCGGCCGACGGTGGCGAGCGTACGACCGTCGAGGTCCGAGCCGGCGGCCACCGGGACCTCGGTGACCAGCAACGCGTGCCGGCCCACCGGGATGGTGGCGATCACCGCCCGGTCCAGCAGGGCGGCGGCGAACGACGGTGCCGCCAGGTAGGAGACGCTGCGCGAGGTGCCGATGCCGAAGGCCCGCTGCACCCGTTCGGCGAAATCGCCGTCGAACAGCCGCAGCACCACCCGGAGCTGGTCGTCGAGGGCCCGGGCGTTGAGCGCGGCGCGGAGGTTCGCCCCGTCATCCGTGGAGACCACCACCAACGCCTGGCAGGTCGCCACCGAGGCGGCCCGCAGCGTCTCCTCCTGCGCGGCGTCACCCACCACCAGCGGTACGCCGAGCCGCCGGGCCAGCCCGGCACCGCGCGCGTCCGCGCTCTTGTCGATCGCCACCACCTCGACGCCGAAGTCGTTGAGCTGGGCCATCACCCGGGTGCCGATGTTGCCGAGCCCGACCACCACGACATGCCCGGAACGCTCCGGCAGGATCCGACCGGTGTGCAGGGCCAGTCGGGCGTTCACCACCCCGTCCACCACCACCGCCGTGATCAGCGGGATCAGCGCCAGCCCGGCGAGATTGAGCACCACCTGCATGACCTGCTCGGCGGCCGACTTGGCGGGGTCCGGATCCTGCCCGGTGAGGGTGGTGACGAGCGTCAGGTAGAGCGCGTCGCCCCAGCCGACGTGCGCCGCGTTGGCGTACAGCCCGCCCAGGGCGGCCACCATGGCGAGCAGCACCAGCACCGCGATCCCGATCTTCCGGGTGGCGAAGCTGCGGATCGCCCGGAGCACCACCGCCACCGGCCGCCGCCGACGCCGCGCCCGGACCAGCCGCCGCGCGGCCAGCTCGGTCCCGGCGGGCCGACCGACCGCCTCGGCGAGCACCACGTCGGCGGCCCGGTCGTCGGCCGGGAGCACCAGGTCCTGCTGGGCGTCGCGGGTGTCGGCCACCCCGCAGACGATCTCACTGGGGCGTACGTCGTCGCGCCGAGCCACGTAGAGGGTGCGTCCGCCGTGCCGGAAGTGCGTCGGCGCGACCTCGCCGAGCGCGGCGGCCACGAAGGCCGGCGCGGCCATCGAGGCGTCGGAGAGCACCGCCGAGTCGGGGAAGATCTGCCGGACACCGTTGGCCAGGCCGGTGTTGAACATCCGCACCACCAGGCGCAGCCGGGGCTCCACCTCCTGCGCGCAGAGCGCCGCGTGCATGTTTCCCACGTCGTCCTGGTGCAGCAGGGCCAGCCCGGCGGCGTCGACCAGCCCGGCCCGGCGGAACGTGACCTCGTCCAGCCGGTCGGCCCGGATCACCTCGATGCCCGGCAGGTCACGGCCGTCCGGGCCGGGAGAACGCCGACGCTCCGGCACGATCAGGGTGATCCTCACCCGGCCGGACTGTGTCTCGCCGGCCAGCATGGTCCGCACCACCCAGTAGGCGAGCGGGTCCTGCCCGCAGATCACGTAGTGCGCCCGGGACTCCCCGTTGACCCGCAACCGGCGGCTGGCCCGCAGGGCCCGATCGAGCAGCGGCTCCGCCATGCCCCGCATGGTAGTCAGTCGGTCGCGGCCCGCGCAGTCCGTCATGATCGTGGCCGCCGCGTCGCGGCATGTCCCGGTCGGCGACGGGTAGGGCAGCGGCATGCAGACCTTCCTGCCGTACCCGGACTTTCTGGCCAGCGCCCGGGCGCTGGACCAACGACGGCTCGGCAAGCAGCGGGTGGAGGCGATCCAGGTGCTACGCGGGCTGACCTGGCCGACGTACGGCTGGCGCAACCACCCGGCGGTGAAGATGTGGGCCGGGTACGAGGAGGCCCTGACCCGGTACGGGCTGGACATCTGCTCGGTCTGGTGCGCGGCCGGCCGGGCCGACACCTGCGCCACCACGTTGACGGTCGACCTGGCCGCCGCGTGCGGCGTCGAGCAGGTCCGCACCCAGCAGGAACTCGCCGTCGCCGGGGAACTGCCGCCGTGGCTCGGCCGAACCGAGGTGCACCTGAGCCACCGCTCGTCGCTGCTGCGCAAGGACCCGACGCACTACCGGCCCATCTTCGGCGACGACGTTCCCGACGACCTGGAGTACGTCTGGCCGACCTCCGACCGCCCCCGCCGCTGCCTGTCCTGACCTGAGGAGCACACTGGGCCGGGAGGTCAGATGACGCTGTCGCAGTTGGCCGGACGGTTCATCGGCGTACGTCGGCACCGGGTCGACCCCGGCGGGGGTGGCGCCCCCCGCGTGCCGGGTCCGGTCGACGCCGTGGTCGTCGGCGGTGGCATCGCCGGCATGTCCGCGGCGGTGGTGCTCGCCGAACGCGGCGTCGAGGTGACCGTGCTGGAGGCCGCGCCCACCCTGGGCGGCCGGCTCGGTGCCTGGCCGGAAACCCTCGCCGACGGGACCGATCAGGTCAACGAGCACGGCTTCCACGCCTTCTTCCGGCAGTACTACAACTGGCGCAACATCCTGCGCCGGGTCGATCCGGCGCTGCGGTTCCTGCGGGCCGTCCCCGGCTATCCGGTGCTCAGCGCCGAGTGGCCGACCGAGGAGTTCGGCCGGCTACCCCCCGCGCCGCCGGCGAACCTGCTCACCCTGCTCGCCCGTAGCCCCAGCCTGCGCCTGCGCGACCTGCGCCGGATGGATCGGGACGCGGCCCTGCCGCTGCTGACGTACGACCCGGTACGCACCTACGCCGAGTTCGATCACGCCACCGCCGACGACCTGCTCGACTCGCTGCGGCTGCCCGACCGGGCCCGGGCGATGCTCTTCGAGGTCTTCTCCCACTCGTTCTTCAATCACGAGGCGGAGATGTCGGCCGCCGAGATGATCGCGCAGTTCCACTTCTACCTGCTCGGCAACCCGGAAGGGCTCGCCTTCGACTGCCCCGACGAGGACTACGCCAGGTCGATCTGGGAGCCGCTGACCCGGCACGTCGAGCGGCACGGCGGCCGGATCCGGACCGGCGAGCCGGTCACCGGTCTGCATCGCGATCCCGACGGCTGGCAGGTGCACAGCACGCACGGCACGTACCGGGCCGGGCACGTCGTGCTCGCCGTCGACCCGCCCGCACTCGCCGCCCTGGTCGCGGACTCGCCGTCGCTTGTCGAGCAGGCCCCGGCGCTGGCGGCGGCGATGCCCGCGTACGGTCGGCCCGGCCCGCCGTACGCGGTCGCCCGCTACTGGTGCGACGGCGACGTCGATCCCCATCGGGCGATCTTCAGCGGGGTGTCCCGACAGGCCACGTTGGACTCGGTCACGCTGTACCACCGGCTGGAGCGCGAGTCCCGCCGCTGGGCCGAGCGCGCCGGCGGCTCGGTGATCGAGCTGCACGCGTACGCCTGCGAGCCGGACGTGCCCGCCACCGAGCTGGCCGAGCGGATGCGTGCCGAACTGGCGGTGCTCTGGCCGGAGACGGCCCGGCTGCGGGTACGCGAAGTGCGGGCCCGGGTCGAGGCGAAGGCGCCCGCCTTCACGCCGGGCAGCCACTCCTGGCGTCCGGGGGTCCGCACCGACGCGACCGGCCTCTACCTGGCCGGCGACGGCATCAGCACCGACTTTCCCAGCGCCCTGATGGAGCGGGCGGCGGCCACCGGCATCCTCGCGGCGAACCACATCCTGCGCGCCGAGGGTGGTGCCGCCGAACCGCTGCACTCGATCCGGCCGCGTGGTCTGCTCGCCCGACGCTGACCTCCAGGAGCGGCGCTCACCGCCGACCGGGCCATCGAAATGCGTTGCCGCCTCACCTCGGCCGCACCTACCGTGATCGCGCAAGGTCAACCGCCGATCCGGGAGTACCTCATGTCGAGGCCGTACGCCACCACCGCCGTGTCGGCGGGACGGCCGGGCTCGCGGATGCCCGGCGGTTGGCGCACCGAACGCCCCCAGGGTGACCGCTCCGGCTGACGCATACCGCCGCCCGCCGAGCCGCCCAACCCGTGCCCGGGGTCGGGCGCTCGCCGCCGTCCGCCCCTACGTCCGTCACCGTTCGTGGAGGGAGACACCGGTGGACGCCGTCCTCGTCATCAACGCCGACCTCGGCCCGCTGCACCGGGTCACCGTCCAGCACGCGATCCGGATGCTCTGCCGCCGGGTCGCCGAGATCCACGAGGCCGTACCGGACCGGGTCATCGGGGTGTTCCCGGTGCCCCGGGTGGTCCGGCTGGTGCGTTACGTGGTGACCCGCTGGCGGATGCGCGCCGGCCCGGCATGGTCCCGGGCCGGGGTGTTACGCCGCGACGGCAGGTGCTGCGCGTACTGCGACGGGCCGGCCGACACCATCGACCACGTGCTGCCCCGCTCGCGCGGCGGCCGGAACACCTGGAAGAACACGACGGCCGCCTGCTACGCCTGCAACCAGCGCAAGGGGGACCGTACGCCGGCCAAGGCGGGCATGCCGCTGCGGCGCGTACCTGTCGTACCGAGCTGGACGGCGCTGGCCGGGCGGTGACGGGCCGGCCGGCGGGCACAGGGGGCGGCGTCGGGTTTCGCCCGGCGCGGCGCCCGCCGGCCCCCGGCCTGTCGGTCCGGGTGGCCCGGTCTCAGGCCGGCGGTGTCCAACCGAATCGCGGTCCGCGGCGCTCGTGGAAGGCCGCCACGCCCTCCCGAGCCTCGTCACTGGCCCGCACCTGCCCGTGCCACCAGGCCATCCGATCCTCGTCCGCCCGCCCGTCGACGATCTCCTTGGCGGCGGCGACGCTGAGCTGCGAACGCTCGGCGATCACGCCGGTGAGGCTGTCGACCCGGGCGGCCAGGTCGACGCCGGGCAGCACCTCGTCGACCAGCCCGATCCGCAGCGCCCGGTCGGCGTCCACCAACTCGCCGGTGAACAGCAGGTACTTTGCCGCCGCCGGACCGATCAGCCGGGCCAGCCGGTGGGTGGTGGGCGCCGGGTAGACCAGCCCCAGCCGGGCCGGCGGTACGCCGAAACGGGCGTCGGCCGCGGCTATCCGCAGGTCACAGGCGACCGCCAACTGGCAGCCGCCACCGACGCAGGCACCGTGGACGGCGGCCACCGTCGGCTTGGCGAAGCTGGCCAGCCGTTCCTCGGCCACCACGGCGATGCTGCCGTCGCCGGCCGCCAGCAGCTCGTCCAGGTCGCTGAGATCCGCACCGGCGCAGAAGGTGCCGTCGGCACCGGTGAGCACCACGACGCGGACCGCCGGGTCGGCCTCCAGTCCGTCGAGCAGCGTCGGCAGCCGTCGCCACATGGCGGGGGTCATCGCGTTACGCCGGCCCGGATTGCGGATCACCACCGTGGCCACCGCATCCGCGACCTCGACCACCAGGTTCGCGTCCGTCACCGCCCACCATCCCCTCGCCGCACCACGCCGTACGCCACCTGCGGCGACCTTAGCGACGTCTGCTCCCCGCCGGGCCGGATGGGTCGGTCCGGCCGACGACCACCGCTGTACGCCTGAGCGCAGCCCGGCATTCACCTCGGGGCCGCCCGCGCCACCTAACGTCACCGTGCGCGCACGTCGTAGCCGGCCCGAGTGAGCAGGTGGTCATGCCATCCACACCCACGGTCAGCGTGGTCATCCCCACCTTCGCCCGCCCGGCGTTGGTGAGCCGCGCGGTACGCAGCGCGCTCGCGCAGACCGTCACCGACATCGAGGTGATCGTCGTGGTCGACGGTCCGGACGAGGACACCGGCAAGGCCCTCGCCGAGATCGGCGACCCCCGGCTGCGGGTGGTCGACCTGCCCGGCAAGGGCGGTGCGCCCAACGCCCGCAACACCGGCGTACGTGAGGCGCGTGCCCCCTGGACCGCCCTGCTCGACGACGACGACGAGTGGCTGCCCACCAAGCTCGCCGCGCAGCTGAAGCTGGCCCGCAGCGCCACAGTGGGCAGCCCGATCATCGCCAGCCGGCTGATCAACAAAACGCCCCGGGCGCAGTTCGTGATGCCCCGGCGGCTGCCGGAACCGGACGAGCCGATCTGCGAGTACCTCACGCTGCGGCGCGGACTGTTCCACGGCGACGGGTTCATCCAGACCTCGACCATCATGGCGCCGACCGAGCTGCTGCGCCGGGTGCCGTTCACCGTCGGGCTGCGCCGGCAGCAGGAACTGGACTGGACCGTACGCGCGATGAGCCACCCGGACGTCGAGCTGCTGGTCGCCGCCGAGCCGCTGGTGCTCTGGCACCAGGACGAGGACCGGCCACGGATCAGTCTCAGCTCGCCGTGGGAGGCCCAGCTCGAGTGGCTCCGCGGGATCCGATCACTGATCACCCCACGGGCGTACGCGGCGATCACGATGAGCATCATCAGCTCGATGGCCGCGCCCACCCGCAGCGTCCGGGTCTTCCGGCTGCTGCTCGCCGAGGCGCGCCGGCACGGGCGGCCCGGCCTCGTCGACTACCTGACGTTCCTGCAGATCTGGGTGCTTCCGCCGCAGCTGCGGCACCGGGTACGCGACCGGATCCTCGGCCGTGGCCGGCGCGGCGGTCCGCCCTCCCCGGGCCAGTCCGCGAGCACCGAGCCCGATGCCGGCCGGCGAGCGCCAGGTGGCGCGGCGACCGACGCGGCGGGGACCGCCGCCGGCACGTCGACGGGAACGGCTGGGACGCCGGGGATCGGGGCCGATGTCCGGCGATAGGGTCGCCGTGATCTGGCGCAGCTGCCTGCTACCGGGCTCGGAGACGTTCGTCCGCAACCAGGCCGACGCGCTGCCCATCTGGCGTCCGGTCTACCTGGGTGCCGTCCGGGTGGTCTCACCGCTGTCCCGGGACAGCGACGTGGTGCTGTGCCCGGACACGCCGCGTGGCCGCCGCGAGTGGCTGCGGTTGCGGTTGACCGGCGGGTCACCCCGGCTACGGCGGCTGCTGGCCCGGCTGCGCCCCGGGGTGGTGCACGCGCACTTCGGCGGCGACGGCTGGTTGGTCAGCCGGGCCGCCGAACAGCTGGGCATTCCGCTGGTCGTCACCCTGCACGGCCTCGACGTCACCCGGCAGGCGGCGGCGCCCGGTCCGCGCGGCGCCCGGCACCGGCGGAACCTGCGGACCATGTTCGGTCGGGCCGCGCTGATCCTGGCCGTCTCCGGGGCGATCCGGGACCGGGCGGTGGCGCTGGGAGCGGATCCGCAGAAGATCCGCGTGCACCACACCGGGGTGCCGGTGCCACCGGAGCCGGCCGCCGGACCGAAGCGGTGGGACGTCGTGTTCGTCGGCCGGTTCGTGGAGAAGAAGGGGGTCGAGGATCTCGTCGAGGCGCTGGGCATGCTCTCCGAACTGCGGCCCCGGGTGCTGCTGGTCGGCACCGGGCCGCTGCACGAGCGGGTAAGCGCCCGCGCCGCACAGTTGGGCGTGGACGCGACGTTTCCCGGCGCGCTGCCACCGCCCGAGGTGATGCGGCACATCGCCGAGGCCCGGCTGCTCGCGGCACCGTCGCGCACCGCGTCGGACGGCGACACCGAGGGTCTGCCCACCACCATCCTGGAGGCGTTCAGTCTCGGCGTGCCGGTCGTCTCGACCTACCACAGTGGTATCCCCGAGGCGGTCACCCACGAGGCCAACGGCCTGCTCTGCGCGGAAGGCGACCGGCCGGCCCTCGCCGCCAACCTCCGCCGCCTGCTCACCGACGCTCCACTGCGCGACCACCTCGGCAAGGCCGCCCGCCACCGCGCCGAGACCGACTTCGACCTGCACCAGCAGACCCGCCGCCTCGAATCCCTCTACGACTCCCTGCTGCCCCCACCCTGACCTAGCCCCGCCGATCATGCAGTTGTGGTCGTCTTTTCACCACTCTCGCCCCCATTTGTCGCTGCCACAACTGCATGATCGCGGTCAGGGGTAGGACCGTCAGTCGGTGGGTCGGAGGCGGCGGACGGCGGACCGGGCGGTGCGGGCACCGGCCAGCAGGAGCCGTCCGGCCCGCGCGGTGGGGGTGCCGTGCAGCAGTGCGACGATCCGGCGCAGCCGTTTCACCTCGTCGTCGCGCTCGGTCAAGGTCCGTTCGTACCAGTCCTGAAGCGCGCGCGCCTCGGACAGCTCGCGGGCCAGCCGGTCCCGGTCCGTCAGCAGTTCCCGCCAGCCGCCGGCAGCCGCGCCCACCACCTGGTCCACCGACGTCCCCGGCTCCCGACCGGACATCGTGGTCAGCATGGCGGCCAGCTCACCGGCCGGCCAGAGGTCCGCCAGTCCGGCGTCGACCAGCCGGGACGCCAGCCGCCGCAGCACCACCATCGGATCGGCGGCCTCGGTAGATCGGTGCCAGGTGCCGGCCGGGGTGACGACCACGGCGTCCGCGGGCATCCCCGCCGCCGCACCGCCCTGCCAGGCGGTGAGCAGCGCCCGCACCGCCGGCAGGTCCCGGCGCAACGTCGCGGCCACCACCAGATCCTCGACGGTACGTCCCGACGGGACGGTCCCGCCGTCGGCGAACCGCCACCCGCCCGCCGGATCGCGGCGCACCTCCCGGAGCCGACCGTCCAGCACCAGCAGCGCCGCGGGCGGCACCGCCCCGGCCCGGTCAGCCTCAGGTTGGGCGCGCGCGGCGGGCTGATCCGCCGGGGTCGACGGACCCGGCAGGCGTTCGCCGAGCAGCACCCAGGCCGGCGCGAGTTCGACGGCGATCCCGTTCCGGACGGCGGATCCGGCCAGCCGAGCCGGGTCGGCCAGCGGCGGTGCGGCCGGCACCGGGCCACCACCTCCGGTGCCGCGGTCACGCGTTCCGCCGTCGCCGTCGCCGAGTTCGGCCAGGTCGCCGGGGACGGCCTGATTGCCGAGCAGGGGCTGGTCGCCGGGGACGGCCCGATTGCCGAGCACGGCCGGGTCACCGAACACGGCCGGGTCACCGAACACGGCCGGGTCACCGAACACGGCCGGGTCACCGAACACGGCCTGGAGGAAGCCGGTCAGGTCCGGGTCGGCCAGCAGTTCCGGGTCGAGCAGAGCGGCCGGCGCGACCGGCGACGGGAAGGCCGCCCAGGCACCGCCGATCCGCAGCCCCGACGCCGTCAGCCGGGCCCGCAGCCGGGCCGGGCCGGCCGGGCGGGTGTCGTCGTACTCGTCGAACGACCCCCAGTCGGAGTCGGTGCTCGGCGGTGGCGACGCCAGCAACCGGTGCAGCCCGAGCGGGTTCTCGGCCCCGAGCAGCAGCCGACCGCCGGGCCGCAGCACCGATACCAGCAGGTCGAACGCCTCGCCCCAGGACAGCTGCGTCCCCTCGACCGAACCGAGGCGCGCCAGCCCGTCCAGGGCGACCACGCTGTCGTACGCGGCGGTGCCGGCGAGCTTCTCCGGGCCGCCACAGCACACCCGCACCCCGGTCGATCCGGCGTAGCGGGCAGCCAGCGCCTCGGCGTCGGGCAGTCCGCGGACCAGCACGGTCAGGTCGGCCGAGGGCAGCGCGTCGAGCAGTTGGGGATCGTGTGGCCCCACCACCAGCGTGCGGCCGGACGCGACGGACAACAGGGCCGCCAGCCCCGGACCGCGTACCGGGCCCGAGCCGTGCGCGCCGTCGAGATCAGACCAGCCGAGCATCTCGCCACCGAGCAGGTGCACCTCACTCATCGCGCCACCTCGCTGCGCTCGGCGTCACGACGAGCCACCCCACTGCGCTGAATGATTCGCTCGCTGCGCTCGCTCATCGGCCAACCTCCGTGCCCTGGTGCTCGTCGACGGATCGGACCGTGGGGGCCTGGTGCCGCCCGGTGGGCTCGGGCCAGCGGAACAGCCGGCGCAGCTCGGCCGGTGTCAGCAGCCGGTCGGCTCCCAACTCGGCGACGGCCAGGGCACGGGCGGCGTCCGGGTCGACCTGCGGGCCGTGCAGGCTCGCCCACTGGCGCCGGATCCGCGGCTGACCACCCCAGATCGGCACCTCACCGGCCAGCTGCATCGGATCGCCGTAGACGGCCGGCTCACAGCCGGCCAGGATGCCGTAGAAGACCGCGCTGCACAGCCGGTTCGAGGCGACCCGACGATGCCGGCGCAGCTCGGCCAGTTGCCGGTGCAGGAAACCCGGGTCGAGGTCACGCCACCGACCACCCCGGTAGCCGTGGCAGATCACCCGGAAGCCGGCCCGCTCGTAGTGCTGGCGTACCCGGGTGGATCGGTACTCCTGCCAGTAGAGGCAGACCGTCACCGGCCCCGGTTCGACGGCCCGGATCTCGTCGACCAGCCGGTCGTGGTCACCGACGACCCGCTGCCCCTCCCAGCCGTGGAAGGGGTACCAGATGGTGCCCTCCCGCCGTCGCGGGTCGTCCGGCTCCATCGCCAGCAGGTACGCCCACGGAGCGCCGACCACGTACGTCTGTCGGCGCCCCAGGGACCAGGCCCGCCGCCGGGTCCGCTCCGACCACAGGAACAGCGGTACGCCGGGTACGAACTCGTGGTCGTACGCCATGCCGTCGCCGATGTTCCAGCCGTGCTGGAGGTAGCCGTGGACGCGGGGCGGATCCCGGTCGTCGAGCCCGCAGTAGCGGGCCAGCACGTGGGAGTGCCCGTAGTAGTGGTTGGCATGGTGCACGGTGGCGGGCGCCCCTGGTCGTGGTGACGGGTCACGGCGTGACGGGTGGAGGCGGAGCCTAACCGGCCCGTCTGAACACCCGGCCACGCCGAGATGTCCGCCCGGTGTGCCATGCGTGATACGGATGGAGCCCCCGGCCGGGATCGAACCGGCGACATCCCGCTTACAAGGCGGGTGCTCTGGCCAGCTGAGCTACAGGGGCGTTGTGTCGTGGCCAGCATAGCGACCGACGTCCGGTTTTCCTGCTCGGCAGGGGTCCCGAGCATGGGAAACGTCAACATCCCGACCCGTGGACGTCGATTCGTGTCCGACCGTGCCCGAGTGACCGGAATGCGAATGCTTCGGAAGTACCGGTCGACGGTGGACCTTGGCATTGCGGCGAAAGCCGTTTACCGTGCAGTGACACGGCCGACACGGGTTCACCCCGCGCTGGCCGTGGCGCCGGTACGGGCACCCGTGCCGGTCGCTCCTTCACTCGGATCGTCCGGCACGTTCCTGCCGGTGAAAGGAAGCGTCCCCCCTCATGGCTACGGTCACCTACGCGAAGGCGTCCCGGATCTACCCGGGCACCGAACGCCCCGCGGTCAACCAGCTCGACCTCCAGATCGGCGACGGCGAGTTCCTCGTCCTCGTCGGCCCCTCCGGCTGTGGTAAGTCCACCAGCCTGCGCATGCTCGCCGGCCTGGAGGACGTCGACGACGGCGCGATCTACATCGACGACCGGGACGTCACCCACCTGCCGCCGAAGGCCCGCGACATCGCGATGGTCTTCCAGAACTACGCCCTCTACCCGCACATGACGGTGTACGAGAACATGGCGTTCGCGCTCAAGCTGCGCAAGACCTCCAAGTCCGAGATCGACCGGCGGGTCAAGGAGGCGGCGGCGCTGCTCCAGCTGGAGGAGTACCTCAGCCGCAAGCCGAAGGCGCTCTCCGGCGGTCAGCGCCAGCGGGTCGCGATGGGCCGGGCCATCGTCCGGGAGCCGCAGGTCTTCCTGATGGACGAGCCGCTGTCGAACCTCGACGCCAAGCTGCGGGTGCAGACCCGTACGCAGATCGCGTCGCTGCAGGCCAAGCTCGGCATCACCACCGTCTACGTGACCCACGACCAGGTCGAGGCCATGACCATGGGCCACCGGGTCGCGGTCATGCTCGACGGCGTGCTCCAGCAGGTCGACACCCCGCGGACGCTCTACGACACCCCGGCCAACGTCTTCGTCGCCGGCTTCATCGGCTCGCCCGCCATGAACATCAAGACCGTCCCGTTCAGCGAGCAGGGCGCGTCGTTCGCGGAGATGTCCGTGCCGCTGACCCGCGAGCAGGTCGAGGCGGCGAGCGCCGAGGGCGGCAACGGCAAGGTGACCGTGGGCTTCCGCCCGGAGGACTGCGACATCGTCAGCCCGACCGAGGGCGGCATGCCGGTCGTGGTCGAGCTGGTCGAGGACCTGGGCTCCGACGCCAACGTCTACGGCCACGCCGCGCTCGACGGCGCCTCCGAGCGGTTCGTGGTCCGCACCGACCGTCGGCAGATGCCGAAGCTCGGCGACACGATCTTCGTGAGGCCGCGTACCGGCCAGAGCCACGTCTTCCACTCCGCCACCGGGAAGCGCATCTGACGTAGCAACAGCGAAGGGGCGGTCCGCCGATGGCGGGCCGCCCCTTTCGCGTACGCGCTGCGGTTCTCAGCCCTCGACGGCCCGGCGGCGCGCCACCTCGGCCAGCGTGACCGCGGCGGCCACGCTGGCGTTCAGCGACTCCACCTCGGAGATCATCGGAATGCTGACGGTGAGGTCGCAGGTCTGCCCGACCAGGCGGGACAGCCCCCGTCCCTCCGAGCCGACCACCACGACCAGCGGGCCGACGGCGGCCTCCAGGTCGTACAGGTCCGTCTCCCCGTCGGCGTCCAGGCCGACCACCACGAACCCGGCGTCCCGGCAGGCCTTCAGCGACCGGGTGAGGTTGGTCACCTGGGCCACCGGCACCCGGGCCGCCGCGCCCGCGCTGGTCCGCCAGGCGGTCGCGGTGATGCCGGCCGCCCGCCGCTCGGGTACGAAGACACCCTGCGCGCCGAACGCGGCGGCGGAGCGGATGACCGCGCCGAGGTTACGCGGATCGGTCACCCCGTCCAGCGCCACCAGCAGCGGTGCCGGCTGTTCCAGCGCGGCGGCGACCAGGTCCTCGAACGGCTCGTACGCGAACGGCGGCACCTGGAGACCGACGCCCTGGTGCAGCACGCCCCCGGTCATCCGGTCCAGCTCGGCCCGGCTGACCTCCAGGATCGCGATGCCCCGGTCGGCAGCGGTCCGGACGATCTCCTTGACCCGGTCGTCGAGGTCGATGCCCAGCGCGGTGTAGAGCGCGGTCGCCGGCACCTGGGTACGCAGCGCCTCCAGCACCGGGTTGCGGCCCACCAACAGTTCCGGGGAGTCCTTCGCCGGGTTGGACTTGCGCCCCGGCGCGACCCGGGGGCCGCTGCGCCCAGCGGGCTGCTTACCGCGCGCCGGCTTGGCGTTGGCCGTGCCCCGGCCACCACCCTTGCCCCAGGTGGTGTCCTTGCTGCCGGGCTGGCCGATCTTCGGGGCCCGCCCCTCCTCGGCCGCCGCCCGGCGCTCCTTCTCCTGCTTCCACGCGGTGCGCTGCGGCAGCTTCTCGGTGCCCGAGTACGCCTTGTGCCAGGGACGCTCGTCGGCCGGCAACGTCCGGCCACGCCCGGCGAGGGAGTCCCGGTTCTTGCCGCCGGACCCCTTCGGGGCACTGGCCTTCGACGCCACCCGTCGACCACGGCGCTGCGAATTGCCGGCCATCAGTCCTGCTCTCCAATAGTCCAACGCGGCCCCTGCGGGGTGTCCTCGACCACCACTCCGGCCTGCTTGAGTTGATCCCGCAGCGCGTCGGCGGCGGCCCAGTCCTTGCGGACCCGGGCCTGCGCGCGCTGTTCCAGAGCCAGGGCGATCAGGGAGTCCACCACACCACGGAGGTCGCTCGCCCGGGCTCCGCCGGTCCAGGCCGGGTCGAGGGGGTCGACCCCGAGGATATCCAGCATCGCGCGCACGCTGGCGAGTGTGGTGCGCACGGTCACATCGTCCCCACCGGCCAGCGCGTTGTTGCCGTCCCGCAGTACCTCGTGCAGCGCCGCCAGCGCGGCCGAGGTGTTCAGGTCGTCGTCCATCGCCGCGGCGAACGCGGCCGGCAACTCGCCCGGCGCACCCGCGCCGACCCGTTCCACGGCCCGCGTCACGAAGCCCTCGATCCGCCGGTACGCGACGGCAGCCTCGCGCAGCGCCTCCTCCGAGTAGTCGATCCGCGAACGGTAGTGGGCGGCCACGTAGTAGTAGCGCAGCTCGACCGGGCGGACCCCGAGGGTGGCGACGTAGTCGAGGTCGAGGGCGTTGCCCAGTGACTTGCCCATCTTGGTCCCGCCGATGCCGAGCAGGCCGTGGTGCACCCAGTACCGGGCGAAGGGCAGGCCGGCGGCCTGGGACTGGGCCAGCTCGTTCTCGTGGTGCGGGAAGGTCAGGTCGAGCCCGCCACCGTGGATGTCGAACTCCGCGCCCAGGTAGCGCCAGCACATCGCCGAGCACTCGATGTGCCAGCCGGGTCGGCCCCGCCCCCACGGCGACGGCCAGTAGGCGTCCGCCGGCTCGTCCGGCTTGGCGCCCTTCCAGAGCGCGAAGTCGCGCGGGTCGCGCTTGCCCCGGTCCGGTGCGTCACCGGCGGACTGCATGTCGTCGGGCGACTGGTTTGACAACGCACCGTACGACGGCCACGAGCACACGTCGAAGTACACGTCGCCCGAGCCGTCGGTGGCCGGGTAGGCGTGCCCCCGCTCGATCAGCAACGCGATCAGATCGTGCATCTCGGGGATGTGACCGGTGGCGCGTGGCTCGTAGGTGGGCGGCAGCACGTTCAACGCCCGGTACGCCTCGGCGAGCTTCAACTCGTTGGCGTACGCGATCGACCAGAACGGGCGCTCCTGCTCCTGCGCCTTGACCAGGACCTTGTCGTCGATGTCGGTCACGTTGCGGATGAAGGTGACCTGGAAACCGGCCGCCGACAGCCAGCGACGCAACACGTCGTAGTTGACGCCGGAGCGAAGATGACCGATGTGCGGCGGTGCCTGGAGGGTGAGACCACACAGGTAGACCCCCACCTTGCCGGCTTCCCGCGGGACGAAGTCCCGCACCGATCGGGTGGCGGTGTCATACAGGCGTAGCGTCACCGTACAAGGGTAGCCGTCCGCTGTTGCCCGCTCGGCCCGAGCCTGGTAGCGCCCGGCCGCTGCACGCCTGCCGATGCCGCCCCCGCTGGCCGTACGCTGCTGGTCGTGAGCACTCCAGCGACGCCCGGTCCGGCCCCACGGCCGGCGGTGCCGGACGGTTCGGTGCCAGCCGGGTCGATGCCAGCCGGGTCGGTGCCGGGCGGATCGGCGGCGGGCGGCGAGACCTCCCAGACTCTGGATCGGGGGCTGCGGCTGCTGCACCTGGTGGCGGAGGTTCCGGGCGGCTTGACCGTCAGCGAGGCCGCGAGCCGGTTGGGCATCGGTCGGGCCGCCGTCTACCGGCTGGTCGGGCCACTGGCCGGGCACGGCATGCTGCGGCGTGACGCCGCCGGCCGGCTGCGCCTGGGTGCCGGGGTGCTGCACCTGGCTCGGCGTGCCCAGCCGCTGCTCGCCGAGGGTGCGTTGCCCGCGCTGCGGCGGCTGGCCGAACAGGCCGGAGCCACCGCGCACCTCACGGTGGTGGAGGGTGGCGAGGGGGTCGCGCTGGCGGTGGTCGAGCCGAGTTGGACGTCGTTCCACGTCGCGTACCGGACCGGGGCTCGGCACCCGCTGGAGCGGGGTGCCGCCGGACGGGCGATCCTGGCCGGCCGGTCAGGCGACGCCGGGCCGGTGAGCACCGAGGGTGAGCTGCAACCGGGCGCGTACGGGGTGGCCGCCCCGGTGCTCGGGGTACCCGGCCTGGAAGCGAGCGTCGGGGTGGTGGCCCTGGCCCCGCTGGACGCCGACGCCGTCGGCGCCGAGGTCCTCGCGGCGGCGACGGCTGTCGCGGTCGCCCTCCGCTGATCCAGGGTCGGCCCGGTGATCGGCGAGGGCCCCGCCGACCCGACGGTCGACGGGGCCCTACCGCTCGCCCGGGCCCTTACGGCCGGGCGTTCGGCTTGAGCGGAGTGGTCACCGCCGCGTACGCGTCGACGATGCCGTACCCGTAGAAGCCGTTGAAGTTGAGCCCACCCGCGCAGAACGCGTCGTAGGTCTCGTCGAGGCCCTCGTCGCGGTACTGCTGGAGCCTCGGCTGCGGGCAGGGACGCTCCGCGGCCGTCCGGTACAGGTGCTGCTCGACCAGGTCCGGGTGCATGCCGTAGCCGGCCCGACCCTGCTGCTTGCCGTAGCGGCTGACGATCAGCGCGGCGACGCCCGACGCGTGCGGCGCCGCCATCGAGGTGCCCTGCAGGTAGCGGTAGTAGCCGCAGTCACCGTTGCTCTTGCAGTCCTTGAAGACCCGGTCCGCCACCCGCGCGTCGATGTTGCCGTCTGCGTCGACGATCGGGTCCGGGATCGTCGCCGAGATCGGCTGCTGCTGGAGAACGTGCTTGGGGTAGGTCGAGAGGATCCGATTGGCCTGGGCGCCGAAGGTCGGCGTGCCGAATCCGTCCAGCGAGAAACCGCCCGGCGCGGCCACCGAGATCTGCTCCGTGCCGTAGTTCGAGAAGTGCGCCTTGCGCTCCGACGGGCCGACGGAGGACACCCCGATGACGTGTGGGCCCTCGACCGGCAGGTCCCAGCAGCTGTCATTGTCGATCTCCCGTGGATACGCGGGGATCGGCCCGTAGTCAGGGCTGGACGTGTCGGTCCGCGGCGCTCCGAGATCCTCGTGGTTGTTGCCAAGTGCGCCGACCAACGTGACGCCCCGGTTGTGCGCGAAGGTCAACGCTCGCTTCATCGCCTTGATGATGGCCCGCTGCTCGGCCTGGGCCTCGGGCGAGTCGGCCGGGTTGGCCCGGCAGTTGTAGAGCCACGGATCGACGTAGAAGGACATGTTCACCACGTCGAGGCCCGACTTGCCGGCGTGCACCAGCGACCTGACGACCGGCTCCAGGAAGAAGTACCCGGAGTCCTGCCCACCCTTGAGCTGGACGATCGAGACCTTGGGAGCGACACCCGACACACCCATGCCGTTCGCCGCCGCGCCGATCGTGCCCGCGACGTGGGTGCCGTGTCCGTTGTCGTCGGTGCCCACCGGGTCGAGGCAGCTGGGTACCTCGCAGGGACCGTCGACGTCGGTCATGTCCGGTGCGAAGTTGCGGGACAGGCGCCAGTCGAAGTTCGGTGCGAGGTCCGGGTGACTGGCGTCGACGCCGGTGTCCAACACACCGACGAGCACTCGCCGGTCGCCGGGTTCGACCTTGCGGGAGTCGTCGGCCCGGATCATGTCCAGGCCCCACAGCTTCTCGTCGAGGGGGTCCATCTTCTTCCCCCGCGCCCGGCTCGTCGCGGCGCCACCAGCCTTGGCGGCGGAGGCACGGGCCGCAGCGGCCGGGGCCGGGCCTTCCTGCTCGACCGGGTCCGCCTTCGGCTTGCGGCCGATGGCCCGCTGCTCGGTGGCACCGACAAGTGTTCCGGCGGCGAGGACCTGGCGCGGGAAGTCGGTCCGATCGCTGACCACCCGGTAGATGCCGACCTCGTCGGCTCGGTCAACCACCGTGCCGCCCGCGGCGCGGATCGCGGCGAGCGCCGCGTCGGTGGAGACGCCGTCCTCGGCGACCACGGTGAAGGTCCGCAGGTCCGCCGGTTCGGCGCTGGCGGGCACTCCCAGACCCGTGACCGTGAGTGTCAGTGCCGTCGCGGTCGCGACGGCACCGACGGTGAAGCGCTTGCTCACCACATCGAATCCTCTCGTTGAGGGACGTGGCGTCATCAGACATCAATGCTTGAGGTTCCGCCAGAGCACTGCCGGATAAACGGCGGAAGATCCGCTTCGCCGGAAAGATCAGCCAGCACGCTGGGCAGCTCGGTCAACGTGGTGATCACGGCGTCCGGCACCACATTCGCCGGCAACCGCTCGCCTCGGCGATTCAGCCACACGGTCCGCAGGCCGGCCCGCTGTGCCCCGACCACGTCGTGAGCCGGGTTGTCGCCGACGTGCACCACCTGTGCCGGGTCCGCTCCGGCGGCAGCACACACCGCCGCGTAGAAATCCGGGGCCGGTTTCTTCGGCACGCCGTCGCAGTGCGCGTACACCGCGAAGGCGAACTCGCCGACGAGGCCGCAGCGTTCGGCGCGGCTGTTGCCGTTGGTGGCGAAGCCCAGCGTCCAGCGTTGGCGCAGCACGGCCAGCGCCGGCAGCGTGTCGGCGAACGGCCGGGTCAGCGCGAAGCGGCGGGCGAAGAAGAGCGCGCTGATCTCGTCGAGGTGGGCACCGAGCCCTGCCCGATCCAACGACCGGGCCAGCGCGGCCTTACGGACTTCCCACACCGGTGCTGCGGCGTTCGCGCCGAGGGCCAGGTGCCAGTCCGACTCCAGGTCGGCGAGCGAGATCCGGGCCGCCGGGTTCAGTCTGCGCATCTCCTCGAGTACGGCGATCAGCCCACCGGTCACCGCGGGGCGCAGGTCGACCAGGGTCTCGTCGGCGTCGAACACCACAGTGGTCACCACCGGGGCATTGTCCCAGCCGCCCTTCGGCGCTGCCGCCCCCCAGCCAGGGTTCACCGGCGCGTACTGACTGAACGTGTCATTGCCACTGCATCATGCAACTTCTATGGTTGCAGCAGCTTGACGTTCTCCTCGACACGGGGGCTGGAGGACATGTGGGAGCTGTTCCGTTCGGATGCCCGGACGCCTGGCGGGCACTGTGAAGATCTACCTGCTCGGCCCGCTCACCGTGCGCGGCGAGACGGGTGCGAGACGGCCCGACGGTAAGCGGGCGCGGTCACTGCTGGCACTGCTCCTGCTGCATGCCAACGCGCTGGTTCCGATGAACCAGATCGTGGACGAGGTTTGGGGTATGGACCCGCCACGGACGGTCCGTACCCAGGTGCACGGGCAGATCTCGCTGCTGCGACGCTTCCTCCGGGGGGTACCCGACGTCGAGTTGCACACGCTCGCGACCGGCTACCTGCTCCGGGCCGACGTGAACGACATCGACGTCACCGAGTTCCGGCACCGGGCCCAACGAGGACGGGCCCTGGTCGCTCTCGGACGGCCGCAGGCAGCGGCGGAGGCCTTCCGGGAAGCGCTTCGACTGCACACCGGCCCACCTCTCGGTGACGTCGACGCACCGTTCGTCCCGGCGGCGGTCGCCCGGCTCGAGGAGGAGCGGCTCACCGTGCTGACCGAGTTGATCGGGCTCGAGCTGCATGAGGGACGGCACCAGGAGCTGATCCCGAAGCTCACCGCACTTGTGGAGGAGCACCCGCTACGCGAGTCGATGTGGCGGCATCTGGTGATCGCCCTGCACGGTGCCGGCCGACGCAGCGAGGCGATGGCGGCCTTTCACCGCGCCCGGATGCTCCTCCGCGAAGAGTTGGGGTTGGACCCAGGTGCGGAACTCACCTCCGCGTACCGGAACCTGCTCCACGCCGACCCGGTGACGGGCGGGCAGGACGTCGACCTCTCGGACGCTCTGGTCCGACTCAACGAGGTCGAACAGGCGCTCGGGGACATCCGCCGACTGCTGCTGGGGTGGGCGCCATCGGCGGCGTGGTCGGATCCTTCGACCGCGCCGCCGATCACCCACCTCAGGTCAGACGGTGGAGCACCGAACCCCGAGATCGCGGCGTGAGCCGTCGCGGAGCAGCACCGTGAAGGTCCAGGTCCGCCCGGCACAGGATTTCGGCACCGAGACGGCGATGTCGTACCGGCCGTTGGCAAAGGTGACCGCGCCCGCCGTGGCGGGCTGTCCGTTCCAGGAGGCACCGACGACGGCCCCCGGATCGGTGACCGGAGTACTGCCCGCGGTCAGCTTGAAGCCGACCGTGAAGGACGACGGCGCGGCGGCGTCCGGGATCGAGGTACCCACCTTCGCACCGTTTTCGTAGAAGCCGTCGAACGTGTAGGAGGCGGTCGGGCGAAGGACGCTGGCGGTGACGTGATTCGCCAGGGCGGTACCGGACGAGATTCCGCTGTCCGCGTCGAACTGGTAGTGGACGCCGAGCCAGATGCGACTGCGGGCGTTCTCCGTCGCCGCGGCGCTGAAGGTGGAGAAGTTGCGGACGACCCCGACCGCGTGCGGATCCTCGGTGGTGGCGGCGAACGAGAAGGCATCCGCGCCGAAGAAGCCCCTCATCGCCCCGGCCCACGCGGCGCCGAAGGTGGCGTGTCCGGACGTGTAGGCGGGGAATGCCGGAGAGAAGCGCACGTTGTTCCGGTCGGCCGACAGGGGCAGCCAGGCCGGGTCGGCGACCGTGTCGCTGCGAGCGTCCTCGTTGGCCCGCTGGATCGCGGTCTCCGGTCGCCACAGGTCCACGTCGGTCTGGTACTTCGCGTCCCAGGCCACGATCGCCGCGTCTCCCATGGCGATGCCGACCAGACCGAAGAGCCGCGCGTTACCGGCCTGCGTGAGCTTGGCCGCCTTCGCGACGATCTGGGTGTGGGCGAACAACTGACCCGGCGGCTTGTAGGTGCCGTCCAGGTCGTTGGCCCAGAACCAGGCGGCCTGGGTCTGGTCGTTGGTCCGGGTCGAGCTGTCGTAGCGGCCCAGTCCCTTCACCTCGTTGAGCTGATCCGCGTACGCCTGGCTCGCCAGCAGCGTCGCGTAGCTGGAGTGACCGGCCGGCGGGCCGGGCCGGAACTGGGTGTTCGAGGTCATGGCGAACGGCCTGACCAGTCCCCAACTCGGCGTGGCCGGCGCGCCGGAGCCGGTGCGACGCCACTGTCCCGGAACGGTGCCGTCCGTATAGGTCGAGAAGTCCGGGGCACCGTCGTCGACGCGGAAACTGATCATCGCCTGGGCGCTGGCTGAGCCGATACGCTGCCCGTCGGTCCGGGCGGGAGAGCTGGCGATGCCCTCCTGTGCCGCGGCAAGGTCGGCGCTGAAGTTCCGCTGCGGATAAACGCTGCGCAGCACGTCGTACGCCGCGTAGTCGATCGCGGTGGCCAGATCCGGCGTCACGCCAGGCGTGGGAGTGACCTTGATCCGGTACTGCTGGCCCAGGCACCGGTCGGCACCCGTCGCACACAGCGCCGAGTTGGCGGCATCGTAGATCGCGCCGTGCACCATCGCGCCGGCCCTGGCCAGCGGCCCGGGTGCCCCGCCCTCCTGCCGGTAGGTCCGGAGCAGGACGTCGTTCCAGTAGAGGACGTGGTCGGCGGGACCGGCGGCCGACGCGGGCACGGCGGGTGCCACCGCGGCGACGGTGCCGAGACTGACGGCCGTGAGCGCCATTGCGCTCCACCGGCGGGAGGACGTACGCAGCCAGCCCAATGAGACTCCTCGGTCAGCGAACTGATCGGCCGTGGCGATCCACGGCCACCGAGATCCTCGGTGGGGCGGCTACGGCACCACTACGCCGCCGCTACCGCACTGCAGAAGCAGCGGTAGCGGCCGGCGACGACACATCGCGTGCGGAGCCGGGATGTCACCTGTCGACGGCCAGCAATGGTTCGCCGACCACGGGCGGCGCGGCGGCCGCCCGCATCTCGTCGAGGCGGACCAGCGCCACACCCGCGACGATCAGCAACCCGCCGAGCAGTTGCACGATCGTCGGCAGCTCCCCCAGGACCAGCCAGGCGATCAGGACCGCGAACATCACCTCGGTCAGCCCGACGAACGAGGCCAGCCGGGAACCGAGCACCCGCACCGCGGCGATCCCGGCCAGGTAGGCGACGACCGCGGCCACCAGCGTCAGACCGACGATCGGCACCAGCCAACTGGTCTGCGCGCCGGCGAACTGCACGGTGTCGAAGGTGGCCCGCAGCGGCAGCGCGCCGGTCAGGCCGAGCAGCAGCAGCACTCCGGCACCGGCGGCCATCCCGCCGCTGGCCATGACCATCGACGGCAGGGCCGGGTCGACCCGGCCGGCGAGCACGAAGTACCCGGCCAGCCCGACCGCCGCACCCAGTCCCCAGAGGACGCCGACCACGTCGAGCCGACCCGCCCCGGTCAGGTCCAGCACGAAGACCAGCCCGGCCACGGCCGCCACCGAACCGGCGACGGTCAGCCGCCGAGGGCGCTGCCCCTGCACCAGCCAGGTCCATCCGACGACGAGGACGATGCCGAGGTATTCCAGCAGCAGGGCGACGCCGACCGGCAGGTAACGCACGGCGTTGAAGAAGCACGCCTGGGCGACCGCTACCCCGAGTAGCCCGAAGACGCCGATCGAGGTGAGGTTGCGACGCAGCACCGGCCATCGTCCCCGCAGCACGAGCACGGCCGGCACCATCAGGATCAGCGCGGCGATGCCGACCCGGGCGATGACGACCGCCTCGGCCGACCAGCCGGCGTCGATCAGAGATCGGGCGAAGGTGCCTGAGGTGGCGAAGGTGATCGCGGAGAGCAGCGCGAGTGCGAGACCGGCACCCGCGGCGGGCGGTTGACGCATGTGGCTCTCCTTGGCACGACCGCCCGCCATGGGCAAAATAGATTATGCCGATGACGCTAGACGGGGCCACGACAGGAGTCAAGTTGCTTTTCGCCCATGACACCGAGTGTTCGCTGATCGCCGCCGCCGCGCTGGTGAACACCGCTGGCTCCGACGGCGAAGGGCTACCGGACGTCGCCGCCCTGGACGCCTTCTACACCCGCCACTCCTACAGCGGCCGGCACGAGCACACCGAGGCCGAGCTCCGTGCGGTACGCGCGCTGCGCCCCCGCCTCCGCCGGATCTGGCGCGCCGAGGTCGACGAGATCGTGTCGATCGTCAACGCCCTGCTCCGCGAGCACCGGGCGCTGCCCCAGCTCATCACGCACGACGCCGAGCCGTACCACCTGCACGCCGTACCCCGGGACGCCCCGCTGGCCACCCGGATCGCGGTCGAGGCGGCGATGGCGATCGCGGACGTGGTACGCGGTGGCGAGCTGCGCCGGCTGCGCATCTGCGAGCACCCGGACTGCGACAACGTGCTTGTCGACCTGTCCAAGAACCGCTCCCGCCGGTTCTGCGAGGCCGGCTGCGGCAACCGGGCCGCCGTCAGCGCCTACCGGGCCCGCCGGGCCGCCGCCCGCTCCTGAACGCCGGTGTGCGGCAAGGCCGGGCGCGAAGCGCCTGCCTGCGGAAGCCGACTGTGGGTACATTTCTTGTCGCTGGAACGACAACAGATGTACCCACGTCTTCGTTTCGAACGACCGACGCCAGTCAGCGAGCGCGGCCGGCCATCAGCCAGCGGGTCACCACGACCCGGAGCAGCACGTAGCGGCCGTCCGGGCCGTCCACCGTGACGTCCCAGCCGCCGTACCGGTCACGAAGCGCCTCGACCACCTCGGATGGGAACGGCCGGCGGACGATGCTCGCCACACCCTCGGCCACGACCGGCGCATCCCCGTCGGGCAGCGCCAGCGACACCCGAGGGTCGGCGGCGACGTTGCGTACCTTCCGGTTGCGCTCGCCGGTGCCGATCCACCATTCACCCTCGACATAGTGGAACCAGACCGGCGTCAGATGCGGCGAGCCGTCCGGCCGCAGCGTGCAGAACCAGACCACCCGCTCCCGCGCCAGCCGCTCCAGCACCTCCGTGTCGGGCACGGCGGTCACGTGCGGCGCGGCGGCGCCGCGACAAAGGCCCGCCAGGTGTACGCGTCAAAGCTCAGCACCGGCCCAGCCGGATCCTTGCTGTCCCGCACCCCCACCACCCGAAGACTGGTCGCCACCTCAACACACTGGTCGCTGGAGCCGCTGCGGCTACTCTTACGCCACTGCGCACCGATCAGTTCCACGACTCCGCGATCTCCTTCAGCAATTCTGTCGACTCCTGCGGCGGCAACGCCGCGCCGAGAGTAGCCTCCCAGACCCGTTGGAGCATCGACAGATCCGACGCCTGATCCAGTTCTCGGCCACCGATTTGACCACCGAGATACGCAACATCGGTCCCGTCGCGGAACCTGGCGAGGATGAACGGACCGTTGAGCCCCGGGTACTCATCGGCCGACAGCGGCACAACGTGCAGTCGAACCGAGGGGTGGTCGCTGCCGATTGTGATCAGATGTTTCGTCTGGTCGAGCATCACCTTCCGACCACCGACCCGCCGCCGCAGCGCGGACTCGTCGAGCACGAACACCGCTCGCGGCGGATGCTCCTGACATAGGACAGCCTGGCTGGCCATCCGGTCGGCCAGGCGCTCCTCGCGCTCGAGACGGCTCAGCGAGTCATCAGCCTCGAAGATCGCGCGGGCGTAGGGCTCGGTCTGGAGCAGACCCGGCACCCGCACCGGTTCGAACCATCGCAACGCCTGCGCCTCTTCCAGGATGGCGCGCCAGCCGCGTAACCAGACCTGGGCTTTGTCGAGGGCTACCAGGTGGGTGAGCATTCGGCCGTATAGGCCACCGGTGTCCAGGGCCTTGTCGAACTGTTGCAGGTACTTCGGGGTGGGCGGCTGTTGACCCAGCTCGACCGCACTGACCATCGACGGCGAGTAGTTGACCGCCCTGGCCAGTTCTTCCTGACTCCAGCCTCGCCTGGCTCGCGCCCGACGTAGCTCCGAGACCAGGAACGCCGCTGCTGTCAGCTGCCCACCCGCCATTTCCAGCCGCCCTCCAACAATCGGTCGATCGACTACAGCGCACCGCCACCGGCAACCCGGCCCGGTCACAGTGGGCCTCGGACAGTACGGCCAAACCCTTCCGACCGTAACGGTGTGCTCAGCAGACTGTGCGCAGCGACGCTCGCCGCTCATTCCCCCGAGTGCGGCGTCGAGGTGGGACCGTCCGCTCCCCCGGCCGGGCGGTCCCACCGCCGGGGCGATGACGCGCACGACTCAGCTCGACAGGAAGGCCGCGCCATGTCCCGGACCACGCCCGTTACCCCCCGGACCGCACCCCGCAGCGCCCCGGAACGCTTCCCCGACCGGACTCGGACCGCACCCCGGACCGGACCTCGCGCCGCGTTCGGGGCGGCTCGTCCGGGTGTTGGTGGCCGAGGATGACGGCCCCGCCGCGCCGGGCACACCTGCCGTTGCGGCCGCTCTGGCTCTGCCGGGTCTGCGCGGCGCCCTGGCCGTGCGCCGCCGCGCGGCTCGATCTCGTCGCCGAGTACGCCGACGACCGGATCTCGCTCAGCGTCTACCTCTGCGCGGTGCTGCACGAGGCGGTCGCCGACCTGTACCGCCTGAACCCGCAGGACGGTCCGGATCCGGCGGCGCTGTTCGCCCGCTTCCTCGCCTGGGCACCCCGGCGTCGCTTCGCCGACGAATGATCGACTCCGGTTGCGGCACCTTGCGGTCATCGGCCGCCCGGATAGGCCGAGATACCGCAATCGGAGTCGATCAAGCGGGCCGAGAGGGCAGGCGCAGGGCGGCGGCGCAGGCACAGGCCGGGCTCAGGGGTGGGTCATGCGGAGCAGGTCGAGCGCCTCCTCCAACTGGGTCTCGGAGAGCTTGCCGGAGTCGAGGTGACCGCGCGAGATCACCACCTCCTTGATGGAGATCTGCTTCGCCAACGCCTCCTTGGCGATCGAGGCGGCCTCGTCGTAGCCGAGGTGACGGTTGAGCGGGGTGACGATCGACGGCGAACCCTCGGCGTACGACAGGCAGACCTCGGCGTCCGCGACCAGGCCGACCACGCACCGGTCGGCGAGCAGGCGGCTCGACGCGGCGATCAGCCGGATCGACTCCAGGATGTTGCGGCCCATCACCGGCAGCATGACGTTCAACTCGAAGTCGCCCTGCGAGCCGGCGAAGGCCACGGTCGCGTCGTTGCCGACCACCTGCGCGCAGACCTGCCGGACGGCCTCGCAGACCACCGGGTTGACCTTGCCGGGCATGATCGACGAACCCGGCTGGAGGTCCGGGATACGCAGCTCACGCAGGCCGGCGCGCGGACCGGAACCCATCCAGCGGATGTCGTTGGCGATCTTGTAAAGCCCGACGGCGACGGTACGCAACTGCCCCGACGTCTCGACCAGTGCGTCCCGGGCACCCTGCGCCTCGAAATGGTTGCGCGCCTCGGTCAGCGGCAGCCCGGTCGAGGCCCGCAGCTTCTCGATCACCCGGGCGGCGAAACCAAGCGGAGTGTTGATGCCGGTGCCGACCGCCGTGCCGCCCAGCGGCAGCTCCGCCAGGCGCGGCAGTACCCCCTCCAACCGTTCGATGCCGTAGCGGACCTGGGCGGCGTACCCGCCGAACTCCTGCCCGAGCGTCACCGGGGTGGCGTCCATCAGGTGGGTGCGCCCGGCCTTGACGACGGTCTCGAACTCCTCTGCCTTCGCCTCCAACGCACCCGCCAGGTGGGTCAGCGCCGGCAGCAGATCCCGAACGACGGCCTCGGTGGCGGCCAGGTGGATCGAGGACGGGAAGACGTCGTTGCTGGACTGCGACGCGTTGACGTCGTCGTTGGGATGGACGCCGCTGCCCAGCTCCCGCCCGGCCAGGGTGGCGATCACCTCGTTGGTGTTCATGTTGGACGACGTGCCGCTGCCGGTCTGGAACACGTCCACCGGGAACTGGTCGTCGTAACCGCCATCGGCCACGTGCGCGGCGGCGGCGGCGATCGCCGCGGCCACATTCGCGTCGATCACGCCCAGGTCGCCGTTGACCTCGGCCGCCGCGCCCTTGATCTGGGCCAGGGCGCGGATCTGGGCCGGCTCGATGCCCCGGCCGGAGATCGGGAAGTTCTGCACCGCCCGCTGTGTCTGTGCCCGCCACAGCGCCTCGGCGGGCACCTCCACCTCGCCCATCGAGTCGCGTTCGATCCGGTAGCCGGTGCTCTCTGGAGTCGTCACGCGTACCATCCTGCCGCGCACCGCGACGACGTGCAGATGTTCGCGGCAGCCAGCTCACTCCAGCTCGGCGAGCAGCCGCTGCACCTCGTCCGCGTCGGGCGACTCGACCTGACGTAGCAGCGCCAGGGCCCGAACCCAGTGTGAGCGGGCGGCCGCCGGGTCACTGTTCCGCAGACACCGGGCGAGGCCGTCCAGCGCCCGGGCCTGCTCGAACCGGTGACCGATTCGGGTGGCGTCCACCAGGACGCGACCGAACAGATCCTGGGCAGTGCGTACGTCGTCCTGGTCCAGGATGGCGCGGGCCAACAGATTTCGGGACGCGCACTGGCCAGCCAGGTCACCGGCCTCGCTGATGGCGATGAACGCCTGCCGGTGCAGCGCCGCCGCCTCGTCCGGACGCCCTGCTTCACGCTCCATCACGCCGAGTTCGTTGAGCATCTCGCCCTCGTCGAAGCGGTTCTTTCCGGCCCGCTGCAGGCGCAACGCCGTCCGCAACAGCCGGCGTGCCGGTCCGGTGTGGCCGAGCCGGTGCCGGACCATGCCGACATGCCCGATCGCGTTGGCCAACTGCCGGCGGTCGCCGATCTCGCGGGCCAGCGTCAGATGAGTTCGGCCGGTCCGCAGGGCCTCGTCGTAGCGTCCCCACATGCACAGCACGTAGGTCATGTTGTTGAGCAGGGCACTCAGCTCGGCCAACCGGTCGACACCGCGCAGCAGTGTCGCCGCCTCCCGGAAGTACTCGATCCCGCGACGCGTGTCACCGCCGGCCCAACTGTTGATGCCGAGATTCCAGATCAGGCTGCGTAGCAGGTGCCCCGCGCCGCTGTGCCGGCACAGCTCGACGCCCCGCTCCAACAGTTGGACGGCCTGCCGGAAGTCGGCCCGGCGGAAGTAGGCGGAGGCCAGGTAGTTGAGCATCAGCGCCTGCGCCGACTCGTCACCGACTGTCTCGGCCGCCCGGAGCCCCACCGTGTGCGTCTCGACCAGTTCGTCGAGGTGCCCGCCGTTGTAGAGAAGCCGCCAGCTGGCCCGGGCCAGCTGCCAGGCGCGCTCGGGAAACTCCACTTCCGCCAGACCGGGCAGGGCCACCAGCGCGGATCGGTTCTCGTCGAACCAGGCCAGGCCCTGCTCGACACAGATCGCCACCAGATCGGGTCGCGGTGGGTCGGGCAGGCTGAGGGTGGTGCGGCTGCCGGGCGACTCGCTCTCCCGGCCGATGGCCGCCGCCACGTGCAGGTGATGATCCAGTAGACGCCGCAGCGCATCCCGCCGCTCCGCCCCGTTGGCCGGATCGGCCAACAGCGTCCGGGCGTACTCGCGGACCAGGTCGTGCAACCGGTAGCGGCCCGGCACCGGCTCGTCGATCAGGTGGGCGTCAACCAGTTCGTCCAGCAGGTCCTGTGCCTAGGCCAACGGCACGTCGGCCAGCGCAGCAGCGGTGGTGTTGTCGACCCGTACACCCGGATGCAGTCCCAGCAGCCGGAAGGTGCGCTGGGCCGCCGTTGACACCTGTGCGTACGACAGGGCGAAGGCATCGCCGACGGAGCGGTGCCCGAGGGCCAGCTCGGCCAACGCGTCACGGTTGCCGCCGAGTCGCTCGGCCAGGTCGGCGATCCGCCACCTGGACCGGTGGACGAGCCGGGTGCCGGCCAGCCTGATCGCCAGTGGGAGATGACCGCAGCGGCGCACCACCTCGACGGCGGCGGCCGGTTCCGCCGCGACGCGGTCGTCACCGGCGACCCGACCGAGCAGCTCGATCGCCTCGTCGATGTCGAGCACCGGCAGGGACGAGGGCCGACCCTCGTCGAGACCGACCAGCCGACGGCGGCTGGTGATCAGGGTCAGGCAGCCGGCACCGCTGGGCAACAGCGGCGCCACCTGCGCCGCGCTGGCGGCATTGTCGAGCAGCACCAGCGCTCGCCGATCGGCCAGTTCGGTACGCCAGATGGCCAGCCGGTCGTCCGGGTCGACCGGGATGCGTTCGGCGGGTACGCCGAGCTGTCGCAGCAGTGTGGTCAGGGCCGCGGACGGGCTCAAGGGCGCCCGCTCGCTGTGCCCGTGCAGATCGATGAAGAGCTGGGCGTCCGGATAGCGCTCGGCCACCCGGGTCGCCACATGCACGGCCAGCGTGGTCTTTCCGCTGCCCGCCATCCCGTCGATCAGCTGGATCCGGGTCTCGCCATCCTCGATCTCCTTGATCAGCCGAGCCACCGTCTCCGCGCGCCCGGTGAAATCGTCGATCGCCCGGGGCAGCGCGCGGACCGCGGTGGTGGCACGGCGTTCGGACCCGGCAACGGCGAGGTCTCCGGCGAGCACCCGCTGGTGCAGATCCTGCAGCGCCGCACCCGGCTCGATGCCGAGTTCCTCGGCGTACAGGCGTCGGCCCTCCCGGTACCGGCCGAGCGCGTCGGCCTGCCGGCCGACGGCGGAGAGGGCCAGCATGAGCTGGCCGCGCAGCCGCTCCCGCAGCGGATGCCGCTCCAGTTCCTCGGTCAACTCGTCGACCAGGGTCGCCGCATGCCCGAGCCGCAGCTCTACGTCCACGCACTCTTCCAGCACCGCCAGCCGCTGCTCGTCGAGGGCCTGCGCCCGACGTCGCACCGATGAGTTGGGGATACCGCTCAGTGCCGGCCCGCGCCACAGCCCCAGCGCCGCTCGGAACCGCCGGCGCGCGTCGCTCAACGCCCCGCCGGCCACCGCGGCCCGAGCCGCCTCGACCCCCCGGGCGAAGACCTCCGTGTCCAGCTCACCAGCGTCGGTCCGAATGCCGTAGCCGACCGGATCGGTGACGATGGTGTCGGCCGGCAGACCGAGCCTCGCGAAACGCTGCCGCAGCCGGGACACACAGGTCTGCAGCTGGGCCCGGGCGGTGACTGGCGGGTTCTCCTCCCAGATCGCGTCGACCAGTTCCCCGACGGGGACGATGCGATTGGCCCGCAGCAACAGAACGGCGAGCACCACCCGATCCCGACCTGCCGTGACGGTGGCTTCGCCGCCGCCGACCCGCAGTGGCCCCAGGATCTGAAAACGCATCACTCTCCCACCCCGTGATGGTGGCAACTTTCAGCAGAGTAACCCCATCGATACCGAGCGGCGTACCTGCCTGATAGCGATCTGAGAGTGGATCGACAGTGGCGGGCCGCACAATCTCGTTGGTTGCATCTACTGGTGCGATCGACGGGGGCGGTGCGCCCGGCCGTCCCGGGCCGGGCGCACCGATGTCGAACGTGGTTCCGTCGGATGCGACGAAGCCGCCGGACAGCCGCAGCCGAGCAGTGGCGGCAGCGTCTCGGACGCGGTCCGGCCTAGTGGCGGCCGATGGTGAGAACCGGCTTGGTGACCTCGGCGAAGAAATCGTTGCCCTTGTCGTCGACCACGATGAAGGCGGGGAAGTCCACCACCTCGATCTTCCAGACCGCCTCCATGCCGAGTTCCGCGTACTCCAGGACCTCGACGTGCTTGATGCAGTCCTGGGCGAGCCGGGCCGCCGGGCCGCCGATCGAGCCGAGATAGAACCCGCCGTGCTGCTCGCAGGAGCGGGTCACCTGCGCCGACCGGTTGCCCTTGGCCAGCATCACCATCGAGCCACCGGCGGCCTGGAACTTCGCCACGTACGCGTCCATCCGGCCGGCGGTGGTCGGGCCGAACGAACCGGAGGCGTAGCCCTCCGGGGTCTTGGCGGGGCCGGCGTAGTAGACGGCGTGCTCGCGCAGGTACTGCGGCATCGGCTCGCCCGCGTCCAGCCGCTCGGCGATCTTCGCGTGCGCGATGTCCCGGGCCACCACCAGCGGGCCGGTCAGCGACAGCCGGGTCTTCACCGGGTACTTGGACAACTCGGCGCGGATCTCGTCCATCGGCCGGTTGAGGTCGACGCGAACCACCTCGGTCGCGTCCAGCTGCGCCTCGGTGACCTCGGGCAGGAAGCGGGCCGGGTCGGTTTCGAGTCGCTCCAGCCACACCCCCGACGGCGTGATCTTGGCGACCGCCTGCCGGTCGGCCGAGCAGGACACGGCGATGGCCACCGGGCAGGACGCGCCGTGCCGGGGCAGCCGCACCACCCGCACGTCGTGGCAGAAGTAGCGCCCGCCGAACTGCGCGCCGATACCGAAGTTGCGGGTCAACTCCAGCACCTCCGCCTCCAGCTCCAGGTCCCGGAAGCCGTGCGCGGTCATCGAGCCGGCGGTGGGCAGGGCGTCGAGATACTTCGCGGAGGCGTACTTGGCGGTCTTGAGGGCGTACTCGGCGCTGGTGCCGCCGATCACCACCGCCAGGTGGTACGGCGGGCAGGCGGAGGTGCCGATCAGCCGCAGCTTCTCCTCCAGGAACTGCATCATCCGCGTCGGGTTAAGCAGCGCCTTCGTCTCCTGGTAGAGGTACGACTTGTTGGCCGAGCCACCGCCCTTGGCCATGAAGAGGAACTTGTACGCGTCCGGGTGGCCGTCCGGGTCCTCGGCGTACAACTCGACCTGCGCGGGCAGGTTGCTGCCGGTGTTGCGCTCCTCCCACATGGTCAGCGGGGCGAGTTGTGAGTAGCGCAGGTTCAACCGGGTGTACGCCTGCCACACGCCCCGCGAGATCGCCTCCGCGTCGGTGCCGTCGGTGAGCACGTGCCGGCCCCGCTTACCCATCACGATCGCGGTGCCGGTGTCCTGGCACATCGGCAACACCCCACCAGCGGCGATGTTGGCGTTACGCAGCAGGTCCAGCGCGACGAACCGGTCGTTCGGGGAGGCCGCCGGGTCATCGATGATCGACCGTAGCTGGGCGAGGTGGGCGGGACGCAGGAAGTGCGCGATGTCGTGCATCGCCTCGGCGGTCAGCGCGGTCAGCGCGGCCGGTTCGACGGTCAGGAACCGGCGCCCGCCCGGGCCGTTGACCACATCGACGCCCTCGTCGGTGACCAAACGGTAGTCCGTCTGGTCCGGACCGGTCGGCAGCAGCGGGGCGTACGCGAAGTCGGCACCGCTCACGACGGCACTCCGCTTCGCTCCGTGCCGCCGTGCGGCACCATCGCACCGCACCGATGATTCGCTCGCTGCCGCTCGCTCATGACGGCAAAGCCTAGGGCAGAGGGTCTGGTCCTTCCCACCCACCGGGGGGCCGGATCATTTGCCGGGGTCAGGTGCGGCGCACAGCTCGTTCTTCGGACCGCAACTGTCCTGCGGCTGCGGCACCGAACCGCTGCCGGCGGGCCCCGGGTCGGCCCCGTCGGCCTCGCCCGGCGTGCCGCCGGCTGTCGCGCCGAAGCGGACGTACCCGATCTCCCGGCCCTCCCCGATCACCATGCCGGCGGGGCCCACGGCGAGGGCGTTCGCCGAGGTACGCAGCACGGCCAGTTCCCGCCCGGTACGCGGATCGAGCGCGACCAGCCGGTTCGGCTTCTCGTCGGCGACGATCGCCGCGTACGGGGTGAGGGCGGCATCCGCCTTCTTTCCCGCCGGCCGCTGCCACCGGGTGCGCTCGGCGCCGAGTTCACGGGCGGAGACGGCGCCACCGTCGGCGGTGCGGACCAGCGCGTACCGGTCGTCGACGGCGAGCACCCGTTCGCCGTTCGCGGTGACCAGCAACAACCGACCGTCGTACGCGTCGAGGACCGCCTCCCGGCCGTCGGGTGACACGCCGAGCAGCACGTTGCGGGCGCCGTACGGGTCCTCCCGCTGCACGCAACCGGCGCTGTCGGCGGTGCGGAGGTTGAGTCCCGACTGCTGCCACGCCTCCTGGCCGGTGGCCGAGTCCCGACCGGAGATGGCGTAGTAGCAGCTACCGTCCTGCGACCGGGCGGTGATCCGCAGCAGGCGCCCGCCGACCACGGCGAGCCGCTCCTCCCGACCGGGTTCGACGTTCTGGAGCACCCGGCCGGTGGCGGTGTCCACCACGTGCACCCGGCCGTCGACCGGGAAGCCGAGCAGCGGCGGCACCGCCTCCGGGCCGGCCACCTCGCCGTCGATCCGGTTGCCGCCGAGTCGCCGGGTGTCGAGCAGATTCGGGTTGTCGGCGAGCAGGCCGGTGCTGACTCCGGGCAGGAAGGCGGTCCACAGCGGAGTCGTGCCGCGCGGGTCCCAGGCACTCAGCGTGCAGTCGGTGGCCGCCACGCAGCGGGCGTCCAGCAGCAGGTTGCGGTAGGTCCAGACGGCCACCGCGTCGTCGTCGCGGCGGCGGGTCACCCCGGTGCCGGGGTCGAGCACCTCGTACCCCTTGACCAGTAGCTTGCCCACGACGACGACGGCTTCCTGCCCGGCGCCGGTGACCGCGCTCCAGTCGGCCTTGCGCTCCCACAGCTGCGTGCCGGCGGCAAGGCTGCGGGCCTCCACCCGGGTGCGCTGCTCGATCACGACGCTCTGCCCGGCGATGGTGACGCTGCGCGGGGTGCCACCGATACGTTGCTGCCAGACCACGTCCGGCTGGGAGATCGGTTGGGGACGGTTGACCCAGTCCCACATGGTGGGGAACGGGTTCCAGACTCCGGTAGCGGCGAGCACCACCACCGTGATCAGGCCGAGCAGCAGCCAGCTACGTACGCCGAGGCCGCTCCCCTTCGCCACCGGGACACGGTAGCCAGCCATGCTCGCCACCGCCCGCACCACCCCGCGTGTCGCGCCGGGAAGATCGCGTTGGCCGCACCGCCGGCACCGCGAGGATCGGCCACAGGAGCAGCGTCGCGATCGCCGAGGCGGCCCCCGCGCCGGCCATCACCACCCCCGGGGAGAGCACCTCGCTGAGCGCGCCGGCCCCGGCGGCGGCCAACCCCTGCGCCGCCATCATGCCGGTGTTGACCAGTCCGAACGCCTGCCCCCGACGCGCCTCGGGTACCGCGTCGAGGAACCGCCGGGCCAGCCCGAGCTGGTAGGCGAACCCCGCGGTCGCCACCGCGAACAGGGCCGCCGCCGGCAGCAGCGCCGGCCGGGCCAGAAACACCAGCATGGGTACGCCCAGCAGCAGCGCGAGCCACGGCGTCAGACGTTCCCGCCGGGCCGGTGCCACGAACCGCCCCACCAGCAGGTCACCGACGAGCATGCCGCCCGCACCGGCCATCAGCAGGACGCCGGCGCTGGCGCCCGGGCCGAGGTCGGCCGCGTACGGCACCGCCACTCCCTCGGCGCCGACCAGCAGCGAGCCGGGCAGCCACTGGGCGAGCAGCAGGCCACGGATCCGACGATCCGCCAGGAGCTGCCGGTTTACCCGCAGGGTCTCCCGGAACGCGCCGGTTCTCGGGCCGCCGCCCGTCCGGCCGACGCGGGCGGGACGAGGAGTCAACCCGAACCGCACCAGCAGGGCGGAGAAACCACAGGTCACCGCGGTCAACCAGAGCGCGCCGTACGGGCCGACCAGCCCGAGCAGCAGACCACCGACGGCGAAACCGGCCACCTGCGTACCCCCGGCGGCCACGGTGAGCAGCGAACGACCCAGCACGTACCGGTCGCCATGCAGCATATCGGGCAACAACGCGGTGCGGGACGCGCTGCTGACCGGACCGAAGAGGGCCACGACGGCGACCAGGCCGAGCATCGCCGACGGGGCGAGCACACCGGTGGCGAGCACCGCCACCGTGGCCAGCCGCACCAGGTCGTAGCCGACGATCACCGCGCGGGCGGGCCACCGGTCGGCCAGGGCCAGCAGGAACAGCCCACCCAGCGCGTGCGGCAGGAACCCGGTGACGTACGCGAGCGCGGCCAGCAGACCGGAGCCGGTGCGCTCGTACACCAGCACGGAGAGGGCGAGCATCTTCACCGTCTCGCCGATCATGAAGATCCCGTAGCTGGCGAAGATCACCCGGAACTCGGCGACGGCGAAGACGTCCCGGAACGTGGCTGGCCGGTCGGCCAGGGCCGGCCCGCCCGTGCGTGTGTCGTTCACGCCAGCCAGCCTCGTGGGCCCGCACCGGAGCCCACTATCCTTTCGCTGGAGAACGAAAGGTCGGACGATGCGGATCGAGGTCACCCCGGCGGACGTGGCGGCCAGCCGGTACGCCATCTCGCCGCTGGGCGAGGCGGTCTGGGCGCTGCGGCTGCACACCGGCCAACACGCCGTGCCGGGGCTGGCGCCCTGGGTGGCCCGTACCCGACCGGTGTTCGAGCGGCTGCGCCGGGACTGCCCGGCGGTGGGCGCGCTGATGGCGCTGCTGCGCCGGGGCGGCTACAACGCCGACTTCATCCAGCCGCCGCCCGCCGGCACCGGTCGCACCTTCGCCGACGAGCTGGCCGTGGTCCGGGCCACGCCGCTCGGGCAGGCCCGTGCCGAGTTGTCCCGCAATCTCGTCGGACTGCCCACCCCACCGGCGTACGCCCGCCGCATCTACGACGCGCCGGACGTCGTGGACCGGGTGGCCGACGCGATCGAGGCGTCCTGGACCGCCCTGGTGCAGCCGGACTGGCCGCGACTGCGGGCGGTGCTGGAACGGGACCTGGTACATCGCGCGGGCCGCCTGCTCGCGTACGGCTGGGGGGCCGCCGTGGCGGACCTGGACCCGCGGCTGCGCTGGGTCTCCGGCGGCGGCCTCGGCGCGATCGAGGTGGCCGACCGCGACCCCCGCAGCTACTCGCTGGACGGCCGGGGCCTGCTCTTCATCCCCACGGTCTTCGGCATGATGATCAACTACGTCGAGCCGCCATGGCCGTTCGCGATCGTCTACCGGGCCTCCGGAGTGGCCGAGCTGCTCGGCCCGCCCGACCCGGGCCGGCCCGAGGACGCGCTGGACCGGCTGGTCGGGCGGTCCCGCGCGGCGGTGCTACGGGCGCTCGCCGTGCCCGCCACCACCAGCCAGCTCGTCGGGCAGCTCGGGATGAGCCTGGGCGGCGTCGGCGACCACCTGTCGGTGCTGCGCGACGCGGGCCTGATCACCCGGGTCCGCTCCGGCCGGTCCGTCCGCTACCGCCGCACTCCCCTCGGCGACACGCTCGCGGAGAACTGACCGGGCTCACCGCACCGCCGAGCGCAGCAGTGGCAGGACCCGGTAGGGGATCTGCTCGGCGAGCGCGATGATCGTGGAGGCGCGGGTGATCCCCTCGTACGCCACGATCTGGTCGATCACCCGCTGGAGGTCGGTGTTCGAGCGGGCCACGATCCGGCAGAGCAGGTCGCCCGAGCCGGTGATGGTGTGTGCCTCCAGCACCTCGGGGATCGCCGCCAGGTGCCGGGTGACCGGGTCGTGCCCGTGCCGCTGGCTGATCTCCAGGGTGACGAAGCTGGTCACCGTGAAGCCCAGCGCGGCCGGGCCGAGGTCCGGTCCGAACCCGGCGATGACCCCCCGACCGACCAGCTTGTCGAGCCGCGCCTGGACGGTCCCCCGGGCGACCCGGAGCCGGCGCGAGCACTCCAGCACGCCGATCCGGGGTTCCTCGGCGAGCAGTTCGATGAGTCGCACGTCCAGTTCGTCAAGCTGAGCAATCTGACCAGTGTTCATGCGTGAGGACCATACCGTTTGTGCAACCTGACCAGCGTACGTCGTGAGGGTTGCCCAGTGCGGCCGGTCCCCGCGATGCTCGGCACACAGCACACGATCCCGTCGGCCCACCAGGCCGGCCGGTACGCGAGGGAGGCCACCATGACCCAGGCGATCGACCGACCCCAGCCGACCGAGGAGGTGGACGTCGACGCTCTCGTCGGCGCCGTCGACCACGACACCAGCAAGGACCCGTTCCCGGTCAAGGGCCTCGACTACGTGCACTTCATGGTGGGCAACGCCAAGCAGGCGGCGCACTACTACTCCACGGCGTTCGGCATGACCTGCGTGGCGTACCGGGGGCCGGAGCAGGGTTACCGGGACTACGCCGAGTACGTGCTGACCAGCGGTTCCGCCCGTTTCGTCCTGACCGGCGCGGTACGCCCCGACGCGCCCGGCGCCGAACACGTGACGAAGCACAGCGACGGCGTGATCGACATCGCGCTGGAGGTGCCGGACGTCGACGCGGCCTACTCGCACGCCGTCCAGCAGGGCGCCAACGGCCGGACCGAGCCGACCGACCTGACCGACGAGCACGGCACGGTCCGCTTCGCGGTCATCGACGCGTACGGCGACACCCGGCACACGCTCGTCGACCGGTCCCGCTACACCGGTCCGTTCCTGCCCGGCTTCGTCGCCCGCGGCCCGATCGTGGACCGGCAGCCGATGATCGACGCCGGTATCCAGCCGAAGCGCTTCTTCCAGGCCGTCGACCACGTGGTCGGCAACGTCGAGCTGGGCCGGATGGACGAGTGGGTCGAGTTCTACCGCCGCGTCATGGGCTTCACCAACATGGCCGAGTTCATCGGTGACGACATCGCCACCGACTACTCGGCGCTGATGAGCAAGGTCGTCGCGAACGGCACCCGCAAGGTGAAGTTCCCGCTCAACGAGCCGGCCATCGCCAAGAAGAAGTCGCAGATCGACGAGTACCTGGAGTTCTACCGGGGCCCCGGTGCCCAGCACATCGCCGTGGCCACCAACGACATCCTGGCCAGCGTGGACGCGATGCGGGCGGCCGGCGTCGACTTCCTGGAGACCCCGGACTCGTACTACGACGACCCGGAGCTGCGCGCCCGCATCGGCGAGGTACGCGTACCCATCGAGGAACTCAAGTCGCGCAAGATCCTGGTCGACCGGGACGAGGACGGCTACCTGCTGCAGATCTTCACCAAGCCGGTCCAGGACCGGCCGACCGTCTTCTTCGAGCTGATCGAGCGGCACGGCTCGCTCGGCTTCGGCAAGGGCAACTTCAAGGCACTCTTCGAGGCCATCGAGCGGGAGCAGGAGAAGCGCGGCAACCTGTAACACTGTCGAGCGTGACCCAGCCTCCCCCGCCCCCGACACCGCCGGCCGGCGAACCACCGGCCGGCGGTGTCACGCCGTCCACCAACCCACCCCCGGTTCCGGCTCAATGGACCCCGCCCACCCAGCCGCCGCCGGGACAGCCGGGTCCGCAGGGGTACGCACCCCAGCCGCCCTGGGTGGCCGGGCCGCCACCGCCCGGCTGGGCTGCCGGGCCGCCACCGCCGGTGCTGGGTCCGGGCGGGCAGCCGCTGGCGAACTTCGGTGACCGACTGCTGGCGTACCTGATCGACACGGCCATCGCGACCGGGGTCCTCATCGTGTTCTTCGTGCCGGTCTTCGTGATCATCTGGCTTGGGCTGGTCGCCACCGTCAGCCAGACCAACCCGGACGGCACACTCGTCGAACCGGATTCCGTCACGGTGTTCACCAACCTCGTGTTGCCGATGCTGCTGCTCCAGGCCGGGCTGTTCGTGCTGATGCTGGCGATCTACTGGCTCTACCACGTCGAGTACCTGAAGCGCACCGGGCAGACCGTCGGCAAGAAGGTGATGAAGCTGCGGGTGGTCTCCCTCGACCCGACCCGCACCCTCGACCGTCGGATGGCCGGCAAGCGGTACCTCGTGCAGTTCGTCGGCGGATCCCTGGTGCCGGGTGGCAGTTACGTCGACGGCCTCTGGCAGTTGTGGGACAAGCCCTGGCAGCAGTGCCTCCACGACAAATTCGCCGGGACCGTCGTCGTTAAGGTGTCGAGGTGACTGAGCGCAGTGAGGCCGCGCCGTGAGCGTGGCACCCGGTTGGTACGTCGACCCCGCCGACCCGGAGACCCGCAGGTACTGGGACGGCGAGGGCTGGATCGGCGCGCCCATCCCCGTGGACGCCACGCCACCCGAGGGCCCACCCCCGCCCGAGCCCGAGCCGACACCGGAGCCGACCTCCCCGGCGTCCGTCACGGTGCCGTCGGCACCCGACCTGCCCTCCGCCGGCACCCCGCCGACCACCTGGCCGCCCGGCCCGTCGACCGGCCGGCCGGCTGACGGGACGCCGGGTTGGTCCGGCGGGCAGGGGCAGCCGGGCACGCCACCGACCTGGCCGAGCGGGAACCCGCCGCAGGGGCCACCGCCCGGCTGGCCGTACCCGACCTGGCCGGGACGTCCGCCGGCCCCTCGCCCGCACGGCCTGCCGCTGGCCTCGTTCGGCGCCCGGCTGGCGGCCCGGCTGATCGACTTCGGCGTCGTCGTCCTGCTCAACGCCCTGGTCAACGGCTGGTTCGTCTGGCGCTACCTGCAGGAACTCTCCGCACCGCTGGACGAGTTCTGGCGCCGGGTGCAGTCCCAGGACCGCACCACCGACCCGCTGCCCGCCGCCGGCGATCAGGCCGGCGCGCTGGTGGTGACGATCCTGCTCATCGCCACCGCGCTCTGGCTGGCGTACGAGGTGCCGTCGATGGCCGCCAGCGGGCAGACCTTCGGCAAGCGGCTGCTACGGGTCCGGGCGGTGCCGGTCGAGGCGGACGCGCCGCTGGGCTTCGGCCGGGCGCTGCGCCGTTGGAACACTCTCGGCCTGCCCACGCTGCTCTGGTACTGCTGCGGCCTCGGCCTGCTGCTCCAACTGATCGACGCGCTCTCACCGCTGTTCGACCATCCGCTACGGCAGGCGCTGCACGACAAGCGGGCGCAGACCGTGGTGGTTCAGCTTCCGCGTACCCCCGACGACCGCGCCAACCCCCCGGGAGAGACCTCATGACCGACGGACGAGACCAGGCGGCGGTGCGGCTGACCCGCGCCGACCTGGACGCGCTGCCCAACTACGTGCCCGGCCGCAGCCCGGCCGACCTGGCCCGCGAGCTGGGCCTGCCCGAGGCGATCAAGCTGGCCAGCAACGAGGTGCCGTACGGCCCGCTGCCCGGGGTGGTGGAGGCGGTGGCCGAGGCGGTCGCCGGCGTGCACCGCTACCCGGACATGGGCGTGGTCGCGCTCCGCCAGGCGCTCGCCGAGCGGTACGGGGTGGACGTCGACCGGGTGGCGACCGGCTGCGGTTCGGTGGCGCTGGCCGAGCACCTGGTCCGCGCCACCTGCCTGCCCGGCGACGAGCTCGTCTACTCGTGGCGCTCGTTCGAGGCGTACCCGATCATCGCGGCGACCAGCGGCGCGACAAGCGTGCAGGTGCCCAACGACGCCGGGCACGGGCACGACCTGGCGGCGATGGCCGCGGCGGTGACCGACCGCACCCGGATGATCCTGGTCTGCAATCCCAACAATCCGACCGGCACCGCGGTACGCCGAGCGGAGCTGGACCGCTTCCTCGACGCCGTACCCGACGACGTGCTGGTGGTGATCGACGAGGCGTACCGCGAGTTCGTCACCGACCCGGAGGTGCCGGACGGCCTGGACTACGCCGACCGGCCGAACGTCGCGGTGCTGCGGACCCTGTCCAAGGCGTGGGGCCTGGCCGGTCTGCGGATCGGCTTCCTGGTCGCCCAGCCGCAGGTGGCGGCGGCGGTCCGCAAGGTCGTCACGCCGTTCTCCACGAGCATGGCCGCCCAGGCGGGCGCGCTGGCGGCGTTGGCCCAGGCCGACGAGGTACGCCGGCGGTGCGCGCTGGTGGTGGCCGAACGCGAGCGCGTCGGCGAGGCGTTGGCCAAGCTCGTCCCCGGCGTGCCGGCCAGCCAGGCCAACTTCGTCTGGCTGCCACTCGGTGACCGGGCGGTGGAGTTCGGCAAGGCGTGCGAGTCGCGGGGTGTGATCGTCCGTCCGTTCCCCGGTGACGGGGTGCGGGTCACCATCGGCACCCCGACCGAGAACGACGCCTTCCTGGCGGCCGCCGAGGCCGCCCTGGGCTGAGCCGGGCCCGCCGCTGGGCGCACCGGAGAGCCGGAGGTGGCCACCGGACCGGCCCGCCGAGAGCCGTACCGGGCCGGTCCGCCATCCCCCAGCGGACCGGCCCGGAGTCTCCTACCCCTGCGGCACCGGCTCCCGCTGGTGCGACCGCCGCCGGTAGGCGAGGCCGAACAGCAGCGCCAGCACCAGCCCGGAGGCGACAAGTCCGCCGGCCAGCACCGCGCTCGACCGGTCGGCGCTCGCCGCCGCCGGGACGGTCACGCCGCCGAAGCTGACCGTGCCGCTGGCGCTGCGCTTGGTCCAGCCGCTGGCCAGGTCGAGCTTGGCCGACCAGGGCCCGTCGGGCAGGCGGGAGTCCAGCGCGACGCGGACGGTGGTGCTGCCACCCAGGGGCAGCGTCGCGGCCTCGACCCGGACCGGATCGGTGGACAGTCCGCCCGGCCCGTCGGCGAGCCGGAGTTCGCCGGCCAGGTCGAGCGCCCGCTTGCCGGTGTTGCGCACGTCGGCGGTGACGATCGGCGTGCCGTCGGGCTCGCGCAGGCCGCTCAGCGGCCCGATCTCGAAGCCGGACGGCGGCTCCCCGCCCGGACCCACCGACAGGTAGACCCGGATGCCGGCGCGACCGACATTGCGGATCTGCTGGCCGTCCGTGCCCGAGATCTCGGCCCAGACCACCGCGTACCGCTCGCCGGCCTCGGCGGCGCGCGGCACCCGGATGGTGACCAGCGCCTCCACCTCCTCGCCGGCGGCCAGCGCCTCCTCGCCGGGCTCGACCCGGATCCAGCTGCTCAGCTCGTTCTCGGTCCGGTCCGGCGCGATGACGAAGCCCTTCTTCGTCACCGCCGCCGCGGCGGCGTAGAGCGCGACCTTGCGGTGGATCTCCGAGGAGTTCTTGACCATGATGCGCCGCTTGATCGTGGTGCCGGGCTTGACGTGGTCGACGATGTACTTGTGCGCCCGGGAGTCGTCGCGGCGGTTCACCGGTGCGTCGAGCAGGCGCACCCCGACCGACACGTCAGGGCCGCTGGGACTCGGCGAGGCACTGCCGCTCGGCTGCGGCGGCTTGGATCGGCCGTCCCGGCGATCGGCCGCCGGCAGGTCGACGACATCGGGCGGGGCCGGTTCGGCGCGCGTCACCGCCCGGGGCACCGGCACCGCCCCGGCTGCGGTCGACGCCGGCACCCCGGCCGTGACCAGGACGGTCACGGCCAGGGCTAGGGCGCTGACGCGGTCATGCCACCGAATGGGTGATCACCCCCGTGTAGGTGCCGCCGACCGCGCCACCCGGAATGGTGATCCGGATGTCCGGTGCCCAGGTCGCGGAGTTGTTGCCGGAGCCGGAGGTCTTCGAGAAGGCGACCCTCGGCACGTTCAGGACCACCGCGTCGGCCTGGGTGGGCTGGCCGGGCACGAAGGTGCCGGTACCGGTCGTCGCGATGGCACCGCCGGACCAGTACTCGACCAGGTTCGGCAGGATCGTCTCCTCCGGTGTGCCGCCGCCGGTGGTGAAGGCGGTCGTGCTCACCGTCGCCGTCCAGGTGGCGGTCAGCGCCGACCGGCTGTCGGTGACCGTGACGTTGCCGAGTTCGCCGGTGATGGTGGAGCCGGCGAAGGCGGCCCCCAGGTTCACCGCCGGTGGGACGGTGATGTCCAGGTTGGCGGTGGAGACCGTGAAGGTCACGATGGTGTCGCCGGACGGTGCGGCGGCGGCGGGTGCCGCCAGGGCCACCACGGCGGCCGCGGCGGCAGTCAGGGTAAGAAGTGGCTTCCTCATGTCGACGAAGCTAGAGCGCGCGGTCGGCACGCAGAGGGAGATTTTGGACAAATAACCCATCAGGCGACAGAGTGGGTGATCGTGCCCGTGTAGGTGCCGGCGACGATGCCGGTCGGCACGACGATCCGCAGGCTCGGGTTCCAGGCGACCCGGTTGTTGCCGTTGCCGGAGGTCTTGCGGAACGCCTCCCGGGTCACGTTCAGCGCCACCGCCTGCGCCTGGGTGAGCTGCCCGGGCACCAGCGTGCCGCCACCGGTGCTCTGCACCGCCGGCCCGGACCAGTAGAAGACCGAGGCGTTGGAGATGGTCCGCTGCGCCCCACCCCCACCGGTGGTGAAGATCGTGGCGGAGACCGTCGCCACCCAGGTGTTCGGGTTGACCGGGCCGCGGGAATCCCTCACCTCGACCCGTCCCATCGGCCCGATCAACACCCCGCCGGTGAAGGCAGTGCCGAGGTTGACCGCGGCCGGCACAGTGATGTCCACTCCCTCGGTCCTGGCCAACTGGACACTCCGCCCGGACGGGGCGGCGGCCTCCGCCGGAGCGGCGGCGACGAGGACGACGATCACGCCCACCAGGGCTGCCAAAAGACGCACGGTGAGACTATAAGTAACTTATGTCCGTTTTGTCGAGCTGATGGTTGTCGCTGTCGCTCACGTCGCGGCGACGATCAACGATTCGGCGGTGAGGTAGTACCGCTGGTCGTCGGCGTCGGGGTCCACCGGCTGGCGCAGCCGCTCCACCACCACGAAGCCGTCGGCCGCGTACGCGTCGCCTGGCACCCAGCCGGTGCCGTCGGAACCGATGTCGAGGACGAAGCCGGACAGCCGCGCACCGGTGGCCGGGTCCAGCGTGACGAGCTCGTTCGCCTCGGTCAGCACGTGCACCCGGCCGGGCTGGACCGCGATCAACCGCCCCGGGCCGACCTCGACCCGCCAGCGTTCCACGCCACCGGGCACGGCCTCGCCGACGAGCACCCCGTCGACCAGGCTCACCGCCGTCCCGTCGACCAGTTCGGTGCCCGGGCCGTCGAGCGCCGGCACCTGGACCGGATCGTCCGGGCCGAGCAACCAACCCTGGGCGGGCCCGTCGCCGGGGCGGGCGGTGCGCAGCGCGGCACAGCCGTCACCGTCCGGCCGGCAGCCGAGCAGCCCGGCGGTCAGCTCGTCACCGGCGTCCGGCGGTCGCCACCTGGCCGTCACCACGCCGGTCGCGGTGTCCCGGAACTCGACCACCGCCGGCCCGTCGCAGTCGTCCACGGTCAGCAGCCGACCACCCGAGCCGGCACCCACCGGCTCCCGGCAGCCGGAGCGCACCGCCGCCCGCCACAGCTGTCCGCCATCGGCCAGGTCGACCGCCTGGACCGCACCGTCGCCGGAGCTGACGACCACGTGACGGCCCTCGGTGGTCCGGCTCACCGCTAACCCGCTCGGCCGCCAGACCACGGCCGTGCCGGTGCGTCGGGCCACCCGCTCCGCCGCCGGCTCCGGCCCCGCCGCCCGCCAGGCGACCCGACCGGTACGCGCGTCGATCGCCACGAGTTGCCCGTCCGACCACCGGCTCACCACGGTCGTCCCGCTCGCCACCACCGCGTCCAGGCTCGCCGGCCAGCGTCGGAAGGACCAGTACGGCGTACGTCGGCTGCGGCTGTCGACCGGTTGGTCGGCGTACACCTGCCGAGGGGCGGCGTACACCCGGAGCCGACCGTCGACGATCAGCGGAGCGACCGGCAGGCGACCGGTCACCCCCGGGTCAGGCATGCTCCGCGCCGGGTAGTCGTCCCGAGCAGGGGTGCTCACCTCCGCCGGCGCCAGGACCCGGTACGCGATGACCCCGGTCGCCGCGGCGACAGCCACCGCCGCCACCGCCGCCACGACCCGCCGACGACCCGCCGCCCACCCCATGCCGCACCTCCGCACGGCACCCTACCCAGCCGCCTCCGGGCTCGCCCCCGCCCCCGAGCCGCCCCGCCCGCGCGGGTCCGGGCGTTACGGAGGCGCGCGGCGCGCCGGGTCAGGCGACGTCGGCGTGGCGGGCACTGGCTGCGGCGGCCAGGGCGGCGATGTCCTGCCGCAGCACCCGCTCCGCGGCTCGCACCGCCAACCCGCCGAGCAACAGTGCCAGCGCGCGGCCGGTAACCGCGGCCGGCTGAGCCCGCACCGTCACCGTCACGGAGGCGTAGCGACGCCCGCGACGGTGGATGTCCCGTAGCGTCCAGGTGATCCGGTAGTCGACGCCGTCACCGGCCGAGCCGAGCACCAGCCGCCGGGGCGGCTCGGCGGCCAGCACGACGTACTCCTCGGCCATCGTGCCGCCGCCCGGTCGACTGCGGATCTCCCGCCAGGACGTACCCGGGCCGAACGTACCCGGTGTCAGCAGTCGCACGGGCCGGTCACCGTACCTGGGGCGGGACAGGTCGGTGAGCACCCGCCACAGATCGGCCGCGGATGCCGCGACCACGCCGTTGACCGCAACGGTCGACATGCCACCTCCCGTGGCACCGACGGTACGCGGCGTGAGCGTGGCTCGGGGTCCCCGTACGGAGAATCCTCCGCCGGAGACCCCCTGCTGCTGGCATCAGCCGACGAACCGGCCGTCCCGGATCGCGTCGACGAACGCGGTCCAGCCCGGCGGGCTCACCACGAGCACCGGCCCGGTCTGGTCCTTCGAGTCGCGGATGCCCACCACACCGCGGACGGCGGCCAGGTTGTCGGCCACCTCCACGCAGAGACCCTGGTCGTTGGAGCGGCTGCTGGTCCGCCAGACCGCGTCCACGAGATCGTGCATCGTCGTCATCTCCCTCAGTCTCGACGTTGCGCCACCCGGGACCGGGCCGACCGGAAAAGGGGGGCACCGGCCGGCCCGGCGCGGCATGGCGACGGAATTCCGAGGCGATCAACGAAGACGGTGACGGTCCTTGATCGCACCCGCTGTGCGATCAAGGACAGCTGTCGGGTTCAGGTCAGTTCGCTGGCAGGACGGTGCCCGTGACCTCGCCCAACGTGAGGGTGGTGCCGTCCGGGCCCGGTGCGGTGGCGGTGATCGTCACCGTGTCGCCGTCGGCCAGGAAGGTGCGCTCCGTCCCGCCCACGGAGACCGGTTCGGTGCCGCCCCAGCTGAGTTCCAGGAACGAGCCGACCTGGTCGCGTCGAGGGCCGGAGACGGTACCGGAGGCGTAGAGGTCGCCGGTGCGCAGCGAGGCGCCGTTGACGGTCAGGTGCGCCAACTGCTGGGCGGGGGTCCAGTACATGTCGGCGAAGGGCGGCTCGCTGACCGGCTCCCCGTTCCAGAGCACCTTCAGCCGCAGATCCAGCCCTTGGTGCGGTTCGTCGCGCAGGTAGTCGGCCACCGGCGGGTCCTGCGTCGGGCCGGCGACGAACGCGTCCCGTAGCGCGTCCAGCGGAGTGACCCAGGCGGCGACCGAGGTGGCGAACGACTTGCCCAGGAACGGCCCAAGCGGCTGGTATTCCCACGCCTGGATGTCCCGTGCCGACCAGTCGTTGACGAGCACCACGCCGAAGACGTGGTCGGCGAAGTCGGCGGCGGCCACCCGGCGGCCGAGCGGGCTCGGCACCCCGACCACGAACCCGACCTCGGCCTCGATGTCCAGCCGCGCGGACGGGCCGAACGTCGGACCGTCCGAGCTGGGTCGCTGTCCCTGTGGACGCACCACGGGGGTGCCGGAGACCACGACCGTGCCGGCCCGGCCGTGGTAGCCGATCGGCAGATGCTTCCAGTTCGGCAGCAGCGGCGGCTGGCCGGGACGGAAGATGAGGCCGACGTTGGACGCGTGGTGTTCCGAGGAGTAGAAGTCGACGTAGTCGGCCACCTCGAAGGGCAGCTCCATCCGCACCTCGTCCACCGGCACCAGCAGCGGCTCTACCGCCGCCCGGTGCGCCGGGTCGGTCAGCAGCTCGGTGATCCGATCCCGCACCGAGGTCCACTGCGGACGACCGAGCGCCAGGAACGCGTTGAGCGTCGGAAGGCCCAGCGCGCCGCCGGCCAGCACCAGGTCCGCGGCCTCCGCGCCGGCCAGGTCCAGGACGAGATCTCCGACGCGTACGCCGATGCGCGGCTCGTCGTCGCCCACCCGGAACACCCCGTACGGCAGGTGGTGTACCCCGTACCCGGAACCCGCCGCGCCCGGCACCCAGCTCGCTGGCTGACTCTCGCTCATGCCTCGAAGCCTCCGTTCACCAGCCCGAGCCGGATCAGATCGGTAAGTGGTTCCACGATGCTGCACGAGCCGAACCCCACCCACAGCGGGCGCGCCGCGTCGTGCCGGCCGTCGACCGCCTGCACCAGCGGGCGCTCGTCGCGCACGGTGAGCAGCTCGGCGACGGCAGCGACGGTCGCGCCCTCGGCGGCGGCCAGGGTCGCGGCGAGCACGTTGCCGAACCCGTGGTGGGTGAAGCCGGTCTCCGGGTCGACGTGCCGCACCGCGTGGTGCAGCCCGGCGGTCAGCTTGAACGGCAGCTCCCGGTCCCGGCAGGCGCAGATCACGGCGGCCAGCTCGGCGGGCGTCGAGAACAGCTCGGCGGCCAGTCCGCCGGTGCGGAACTTGGCGGCGACCGACATCCCCCGGGCACGGGCGTCGGCGAGCGAGTCCAGGGCACCCATCAAACCGAAGGTGAGCGGCACCTCCGCGTAGACGGGGACGCCGTCCAGCCGCTCGGCCAGCTTCACCAGCTCGGTCAGTCCAGGTTGCGGATCCTCGCCCCGCCGCGCGACGGGCACCTCGACCTGTCGGGCCGTCACCCCGAGCGGGGGCAGCAACGACAGCGCGAACGGCAGTCGGTCGAGACCGGTGTCACCGATCAGCCCGACGGCGAAGCCCTCCCCGGGGTCGACCAGACCGCTCAGCTCGCCCGCCGTGATCGCCGAGGCGGGCAGCAGCAGCGGGCCGACCAGGTCGGCGTACCACGCGGCACGGTGCCGCCGGTGCGCCGCCACGGCGTCGGGCAGCGGCGCGCTGCCCGGCGGGAAGACGGCGGCGTCGTCGACCAGGCCGGCGACAAGAGTGGGCAGCTGCGTTGACACGAGACAACAATGTACGGGACGCTTCAAGAAGCGGACAACAGCGTCCGATTATCGGACGGACAGCGGACCGGGAGGGCGAGATGCCGTACTACCGCAGCGTCGGCGAGCTGCCACGCAAGCGCCACACCCAGTTCCGGCAGCCGGACGGCAGCCTCTACACCGAGGAGCTGATGGGGCAGGAGGGCTTCTCCTCCGACTCGTCCCTGCTCTACCACCGGTACGCCCCGACCGCGATCGTCGCCGCCGAGGAGTTCACCCCGCCGGCCGTGACGCGGATGCCGAACCTGCCGCTCAAGCCCCGGCACCTGCGGACCCACAAGCTCGACGGAACCGGCGCGGACCCGGTCCTCGGCCGGCGGTACCTGCTCGCCAACGACGACGTGCGGATCGCCTACGTCCTGGCCGACCGTCCCTCGCCACTATTCCGCGACGCCACCGGCGACCATTGCCTCTACGTCGAGGCCGGCACCCTGCGGGTCGAGTCCACGTTCGGCGTGCTCGACGCGGTGGCCGGCGACTACGTGATCATCCCGACCTCGACGGTGCACCGGCTGGTGCCCACCGGTGACACCCCCACCCGCCTGCTCGCCGTGGAGGCGTCCGGGCACATCGGCCCACCCAAGCGCTACCTCTCCGTACGCGGTCAGTTCCTGGAACACTCGCCGTACTGCGAGCGCGACGTCCGGGGGCCGGACACCCCGCTGCTGGTCGACGGCACCGACGTGGAGGTGCTGGTGCGCCACCGGCGCGGGTGGACGCGACATGTCTACGCCAACCACCCGTTCGATGTGGTCGGGTGGGACGGGCACCTCTACCCGTGGGCGTTCTCCATCCACGACTTCGAGCCGATCACCGGCCGGATCCACCAGCCGCCGCCGGTGCACCAGACCTTCGCCGGCCCGAACTTCGTGATCTGCTCGTTCGTGCCCCGCAAGGTCGACTACCACCCGGACGCCATCCCGGTGCCGTACCACCACCACAACGTCGACTCCGACGAGATGCTCTTCTACACCGGAGGCAACTACGAGGCGCGGCGCGGCTCCGGCATCGAGCAGGGCTCCATCTCGCTGCACCCGTCCGGCTTCACCCACGGACCGCAGCCCGGCGCGGCGGAACGCGCCATCGGCGTGGACTTCTTCGACGAGCTGGCGGTCATGGTCGACACCTTCCGCCCGCTCGACCTCTGCGACGCCGCGACGGAGTGCGAGGACGACGGGTACGCCTGGACCTGGACCCGCCGCCCCTGAGGTGGTCAGGCCACCGGCCGGCCGATGATCGCCAACCGGGCGGCGGTGGCGATGGCGATGGCCAGGACCAGCGGCCACGGGCTGCCGGTCAGGGCGTAGAGCAGGATCAGCACCGGTGCCGCTGCGGCGGCGTACACGACCAGGACGAGCGGACGGTCGGTGCGCCGCAGCACGGGCAGCACGGTCCGGGTCAGTCCGGGCAGCCGGGACGCCTGCTGCCAGAGCACGACGCCGCCGCCAGCGGCCGCCACCACCGCCAGCAGCCGGGAGAATCCGGAGCCGGTCGCGGTCGAACAGGCGACCACGGTGGCGGCGACCGCCGACCAACCGGCGCCCCAGAGCACGAACTGCCGCAGTGCCGCCGGCACCGGCCGGCGTGCCACGACCGGCCCGGTGCCGAGGTGATCCGGCCCGCCCGGCCCGGCTTCGCCACGCCCCCACTCCGGGTCTGCGGCACGGCCGGTCACCGGCCCGCCGGTGGGTACGTCTGCGCCCGGCACCGGCGGGCTCGGGCGGTCCTCCGGTCCGGCGGGACGGCTGGCGTCGACGTCGCCAGCAGCCGAACGCCCCGGCTCGTCCGGGTCACGTCCGGGCCGGTCCGGATCGTCGCCGGCCGCGTCCGGCCGGGTCGATTCGTCCGGCACCTCGTCGGCGCGGCGCGGATCGGTCGGCGGCAGGTTCGCCACCGCCGCTTCGGCAAGTCGCTCCAGCGCGGCGCTCCACCGGCGTTGTTCCAGCCGCAGTACCCCGACGTCGTCGGCCGTCTCCGCCAGGCGCGGGTCCAGCCGGAGCGCCTCCCGGTAGGCCCGCTCCGCCAAGTCGTACATTCGCATGTTGGCCGCGACCAACCCCAGCACCAGGTGGCCCTGCGGTTCCTCGGGGGCCAGCTCCACCGCGCGCCAGGCCGCGTTCAACGCCGGCTGGCCGTTGCGCGAGCCGGCCAGGATCGCCGCCGCGCTGCGCTGGGCGTACGCGTCCTGCGGACCCAGAGCCAGGATCTCGTCTGCCGTGCGGGCGGCCTCGGCGTACCGTTCGAGATCGCCGAGGGCCAGCCCACGGGCGACGAGCGGGGGCACCTGGCCCGGCGCGGCGGCCACCGCGGCCTCGGCGGCGGCGAGCGCCTCGGTCGGCCGGCCGGCCGCCAGGTGCACCCGGGCCAACATGGTCGACACCTCGGCGGCGGCCGGGTCGAGCGCCAGCGCGAAGCCGAGTTCTGCCGCGGCCTCGTCGTAGCGGCCCAGCTCGGCCAGGAGCGTGGCACGTTCGAGGTAGCCGTCGGCGGCGGGCGGGTCGGCGGACATCGCGGCGAGCCTAGGCGCTCGGCTGCTCGTACACCAGGGCGACCGCGATCCCGGCGAGTCCCTCACCGCGCCCGGTGAAGCCCAGGCCGTCGGTGGTGGCGGCGGAGACCGTGACCGGCGCGCCGACCGCCTCCGACAGCACCCGCTGGGCCTCGTCCCGACGTGGGCCGATCTTCGGACGGACCCCCACCACCTGCACGGACACGTTGCCGATGGCGAAGCCGGCGGAGCGTACCCGGCGGGCCGTCTCGGTGAGCAGGGCCACCCCGCTGACCCCGGCCCACTCGGGCTGCCCGACGCCGAAGTTGGTGCCGAGATCACCCAGGCCGGCGGCGGATAGCAGGGCGTTGCAGGCGGCGTGGGCGGCCACGTCGGCGTCCGAGTGCCCGGCCAGGCCGTCCTGCCCCGGCCAGTGCAGACCGGCCACCCAGCAGGGCCGACCGGCCTCGAAGGCGTGCACGTCGGTCCCGATGGCCACCCGAGGAACGATCATGAGCCGAGGGTACGCGCTACCGCCCGGTCGCCAGCAGGTGCTCGGCCAGCGCCAGGTCGAACGGTCTGGTGATCTTCAGAGCGTGCTCCGAACCGGGCACGCAGTGCACCGCCACGCCCTGCTTCTCCACCAGCCCCGCGTCGTCGGTGAGGGCGTCGCCGGCGGCGGCGTGAGCGGCGGTCAGCACCGCCCGGCGGAATCCCTGGGGAGTCTGCACGGCGCGTAACGCGGCCCGGTCGACGGTGCCGAGCACCATCTCGTCCGCGTCGACCTCCTTGATCGTGTCGACGACCGGCAGCACCGGGATCACCGCGTGGTGGCCCGCCCGGACCGCCGCGGCCACCGACTCCACGAGTGCGGGCGGGGTGAGCGCTCGGGCCGCGTCGTGCACCAGGACGATCTCGGGACCGGCGGGTACCGCCGCGAGCGCGGCAGCCACCGAGGCCTGCCGTTCCGCGCCACCGGGCACCACGGTCACCGGCGCGACCGGTGCGAGCAGCTCACGCACGGCCGCCACCTCCGCCGCCGGCGCGGCCACCACGATGCTGTGCACCGAGGGGGCTTCGGACAACCGACGGACCGCGTGCACCAGCAGCGGCTCACCGGCCAGCAACCGAAGGGCCTTCGGTCGACCGGGCCCGAGGCGTACGCCGGCACCGGCCGCAGGCACGAGGACCGCGACGTCACCGCACGGGTTGAGCTGCGCGGTCACGTCGCGGTCCTCGACGGTTTGTTCGCTACGAATCGGGTACGACGATGCGGTGCGGACTAGGCCTCCGTCAACACCTTGTCGAGCAACGTCTCCGCCTCGTCCTTGGTGCTCTTCTCGGCCAGCGCGACCTCGCCGACCAGAATGTCGCGGGCCTTGGCGAGCATGCGCTTCTCACCCGCGGACAGCCCTCGCTCCCGCTCGCGACGCCACAGGTCGCGGACGACCTCGGCGACCTTCAGCGGGTTGCCGGAGGCCAGCTTCTCCAGATTCGCCTTGTAACGCCGCGACCAGTTGGTCGGCTCCTCGGTGTGTGGAGCCCGGAGAACGTCGAAGACCTTGCCGAGGCCCTCTTCGCCAACCACCTCGCGCACACCCACGATCTCGGCGTTCTCGGCCGGTACCCGGACCGTCAGGTCACCCTGCGCGACCCTCAGGACGAGGTACTGCTTGGGCTCGCCCTTGATGACCCGAGTCTCGATTGCCTCGATGAGTGCGGCCCCGTGGTGGGGGTAAACAACGGTCTCGCCGACACTGAAAACCATAGGTTCGAAACCCCTTTCGCTGTGTCTAGGGTAACACGCTCAGGCACCGATGTCTCACCGCTGTCCTGACCGTTGGCGCAGCTCAGGGGCCCTGTGAGAGGTATTTCTTCGGCTTGACAGACCATCCAGACGATGATTCGAACACGTTGCGTAACCTTGGGATGACCCCCGGACACCGCCGTCGTCGACGTGGAGATCCGGGAGAACAAGCGCCGAGGCGCGGCAACACACCCGCTGGAGATCAAGGGCTACGCACCCGTTCCATGGTATCCCGCCGCAGCCGGACGCGGGCAGCGGTAGCGGTACCCGGCCCGGTGCGGGACGCTTGAGGGGTGCCGCGTCCGCGCACCCACGAGGTTCCAGGGGGTCGTAATGGGCAAGGCTGACGCCGATGGTCCCGGGCTGCCCGACCTGCCGCCGGAGTGGGGCCGGGTGGTCATCCCGGACGACCTGGCCGCACTGGCCGACGAGGCCGAACAGGTCCGTCGCGAGCTGCGGCGGGCGGCTGCGGACCGCCGCCGCTGGCGTCCGCCCACCGGCCCGGTGCTGGTGCTGATCGTCGCCGTCCTGACCACCCTCGCCGGCCTGGCCGCAGTCACCTGGCCCCGGGCCGGCCGGACCGGGGCGGCCACCGGGACCCCCGACCCGGCACCGGCGCAGCTGACCGGACGCCAACTGCCCGCGCTCGACCTGGTCGACGGCGGGCAGTCACCGGTGCCGCTACGCGGGCTGCTGCCGGTCGTGGTGCTGCTGGTGGACGGCTGTGCCTGTCCGGAGCAGGTGACCGACGCGGCGAGCGCGGTGCCGCCGGGGGTGAACGTGGTCACCGTGGCGGGCGCCCGGCCACGGGCGGCACCGCCGGGGACATCGGTGCGGGCACTCGCCGACCCGGCCGGCGGCCTCCGCGCGTTCCTGCACCTGCCGGCCGGCCAGCTCGGCGTGACGGCCGTGCTCGCCGACCGTTCCGGCCGGATCACCCTGGTGGTACCCGAGGTCACCTCGGTCGCCGACCACCACGCCGAACTGTCCCGACTGGCCGATTGATCCCGCCCTGCGCCCAGGCCCGCCGGGACTGATCAGGTCAGGACGACCAGCCGGGCCTCGATCTGGACCGGCTGCGACCCGGCCGGCGAGAACGACAACCGGGCCGCCGCGCCGGTGCCGGTGAGTTCCATCAGGACCTGCCCACCGTCGCAGCCCACCGTCATCGGGGCCGCTGACCGGGCCCCGCTGACGGCCACCAGCAGCTCACCCGGGCCGGTGCAGCGCAGCCACAGCAGGTGCCGCTCGCCGCGCTCCAGCCGGGTCTGCCGCACCACCGCGCCGCCTGGGCTGAGCCGTGCCGACTCGGTCCAGACCGCTTCGGTCGCGCCCCGCCAGCCGTCCGCGACGGCGGAACTCGTGACGGTGCCGTCCACCGGTGGGCCGTCCGTGCCGACCACCGCGCCGGTACGCGGGTCGACCAGGACCGAGGAGGTCGGCTCGGGCACCACGGCGCCGGTGACCGGGTTCTCCCGCCAGTACGTGGCGGACGACGACCCGCCCGGCACGACACCCGTGTCGCTTCGCGCCTGCGGTGCCTGCACCTGCCACCACCAGCCGCCGAGGGTCAGCACCCCCACCCCGACGGCGGCCAGCAGGGCTCCGCGCAGCTGATGGATGGCATCGACGTCCATCCTTGGAGAGTAACTCTGTCGACTGGTCAGGCGTGCCGTTCCAGCAGGGCGGCGTAGAGGGTCAGGCCAGGCCCGAAGGCCAGCATCACCACGCGGCGCGGTGCCGGTGCCGACCGGAACAGGCGGTCGAGGATCAACAGCACCGTCGGCGAGGAACAGTTGCCGTGCTCGTCGAGCGTCTCCCGGGACGCCGCCAACGCCGCCGGTGCCAGCCCCAGCTCCCGCTCCACCACGTTCAGGATGCGCGGGCCGCCCGGGTGCACCGCCCAACCGTCCACCTCCGACCGGTGGGTGCCGTGCCGGGCCAGCACCTCGTCGACCAGCCCCCGGACGTGCGCCGACAGCACCTGCGGCACCTTCGGTGACAGCCCCATCCGGAAACCGGTGTCGGTCACCTCCCAGGTCATGTGGTCGGCGGTGGACGTGTCGGTCACCGAGGCGACCTCACGTACGGCGTACCCCCGCCCGCCGGGCACGACCACCGCGGCGACCGCGGCGTCGGAGAAGAGCGCGTGGGAGATGATCTGCTGAGTGTCCATCCGGGCCGAGGAGGGCTGCAGGTGCAGGCTGGTCAACTCGGCGCAGAGCAGCAGTGCGGGACGGCCCCGGGCGGTGACGAAGTCGCCCACCGCACCCAACCCCGGCAGCGCCGCGTAGCAGCCCATGTGACCGACGAACATCCGCTGGGTCGTCGCGGCCATGCCCAGATCCCGGGCGAGCAGGATGTCCAGCCCGGGGGTGGCGTACCCGGTGCACGAGCACACGACGAAGAGACCGACGTCCCGGGCATCCAGTCCGGCGGCAGTCAACGCCCGGCCGACCGCCTCCTTGCCCAGCGGTAACGCCTCGACCTGGTAACGGAGCATCCGTCGCTCGGTCGGCCAGTCGGAGACGTCCTCAAGCAGCGGGTTGACCGCCGCCTGCCGCCGGGTCACCCCGGAATGCGCGAAGATCCGCTCCGCCAGGGCGCGGGTGGAGCCGGAGAAGTGCCGGGAGAAGAACTTCTCCCACAACTCCCGCTGGTCGGCCGAGGGCGGATGGGCCGTGCCCAGGCCCGCGATAACCGGTACGGACACGGTCCCACCTTCCTCTCGCACGCTCACATCTCACGCCCGCCGACCCCGCGCCGATCCACGACCGCCAGGCCCGCGAGCTGATTCCCTCACGCTCACCAACGAGGACTCGATCCGTCCCGGTCCGGGTCACCACCGAGCGCGGCGATGCCGAGCCAGTCGGCACAGACGTCGGAGGTCGCCGGGTGCAGCGACCCGCAGCGGGCGTCGCGGTACAGGCGTTCCAGCGGATGACCCCGTCGGGTGGCGGAAGTGCCGGCCGCCTCCAGCATGGACGCGGCCACCTCCGCCGCGGTGGTGCCGGCCAGCAGCTTGGCCCGCCACACCCACCGGTTGGTCTCCTCGTCACCCGGTGCCTCGTCCACCCGTCGGGCCGCCTCGGCGACCACCAGCTCCGCCGCCGCCACAGCGGCGTCGGCACGACCGAGCCGGGCGCGTACCGCCGGCAGCCCGGCGAGGTTGCGGGTGTTGAGGTGTTCCGCCGCCGCGTCGATCGCCGCCCGGGCCACCCCCACGTAGACGGCCGCATAGCTGGCCACCAGCCAGTGCGGCATGAGCTGGGCCACCACCAGGGCCAGCCCCTCCACCCCGCCGAGCAGCCGGTCGGTCCCGACGGTCACGTCGAGGTGCAGGTCGTGCGAGGCGGTGGCGCGCATGCCGAGAGCGTCCCAGGTCGACTCGACGGTGAGCCCCGCTCCGGCCGGAACCAGGAACTGCGAGACCACCGAGGGGTCGGCGGCGCTACGGGCCGCCACCAGGTAGCCGTCGGCGTGGCCGGCACCGGAGCAGAAGGTCTTGCTGCCCTTGATCCGCCAGCCGCCGTCGACCGGTTCGTAGACCGTGGCGAGCTGGGACAGCCGGGCACCCGCGCCCCGCTCGCTCATCGCGACCGCGTACCACGCCCCGTCGGCCGCCGCCCGTAACAGGCGGTCACGGGCGGCCAGCGCCTCCGCCGGTACGCCGAGCGCCTCGGCCAGTTCCTCGGTGACCGCGCCGAGCGCACCGGTCACCGAGGCGTGCATGTTGAACACCAGGGCGGTGGCACCGTTGCCGCGGGCCAACTCGGTGGCCACCGCCGCGTACCCGGCGAAGGTGGCACCGGCGCCACCCAGCTCGGCCGGGACCATCAGACCGAACAGCCCCGCCTCGCGCAGGTCGGCGAAGTCGTCCACCGGAAACGAGCCGTCCCGGTCGTGCGTGGTGGCGCGCGCCGCCAGCCGGGGCGCCAGTCGCCGGGCCGCCGCCGACGCTCCACTGCGCTCGGTCATGGATGGAACCCCCTCTTCGGCCATTGCCATACCCTCACCTGGATCAGCTATCCGTCGCGCACCCCGTGACCCTGGTAGAGCACCGCCCTCGACCCGGTCGACACGATGCGTGGTGCCTGACCGGCCGGGGTCGCCGCGCCCGTCACCTGCCGCAGCAGCCACCGCAGCAGCCCGGGCACCCCGGGCCGGACACCACGGATCCGCAGGTCGACGCCGTGCCGGGCACACTCGGCGACCAACTCTCGGTCGTCGACGAACAGCCGAGGGTCGTGGATGCCGCGCGGCACGGTGGGCAGTCGCTCGGCGATGCGGACCGCGACCAGCCGGGCCAGCGCGGTGTCGTTGAGGGTGTCCAGCACCAGCAGACCACCGGGGCGCAGCAGGCGACACGCCTCGGCCACCGCCGCCCGCCAGTCCGGGACGTGCTCCAGCAGCTCTCCGGCGGCGACCACGTCGGCACAGCCGTCCACCAGCGGTACCGCCGTGGCGTCGCCGTTCACCACCGTCACGCCGTGCGCGGCCGCCTGGGCCAGCGCCGAGCGGGTCAGGTCCACCCCCACATGCCGGTAGCCCTTGCCGGCCAGGTGTGGGGCGAGCAGCCCGGCCCCGCAGCCGAGATCGACCAGGACCGCGCCGGGTCGCGCCGCCGGGGGCACCAGCGCGGCCCGCGCCCGGGCCAGCCAGTGCAGCATGGCGAACACCCCGTCCGGCCGCCACCATTCGTCCGCCAGGTCGTCGTACTGGCGCGGATCGTTGCGGGGCAGCACGAGGCCGGCGTCACGCATGGCAACGAGCGTGGCACGACTCCCCGGTAACGACCAGACTTCCGTTATGTCGTCGACGGTGTTAGGGCTGGTCAGAGCGAGCCATCCGGAGCCGACCGCGGCGGTCACCACAGTGGCCGGTCTGCTCGCCGTCGGTGTCGGGCATCCACCCGGCGGCGTCGTCGCGGTGGTGCTCACCGTGGCGGCCAGCCAGTTCACCGTGGGCTGGACCAACGACCTGCTCGACGCCGACCGCGACACGATGGTCGGGCGTGCCGACAAACCGTTGGCCGCCGGCGCGCTCGGTCGGCGTACCGTCGCGGTGGCCGCCGCCGTGGCCGCCGCCGCGACCGTGGCACTGGCCCTGACCACGAACCCGGCGGCGGCGCTCTGCGCCATCGTCGCTTTGGTCTCGGCGCTGCTCTACGACTGGCCGCTGAAGTCCACCCCGATCTCGGTGCTGCCGTACTCGGTCTCCTTCGGTGCGCTGCCCGCCTTCGTGGTGCTGGCCCTGCCCGGCGCTCCGCCACCCCCCGCCTGGCTGGTCGTCGCGGCGGCCCTGCTCGGCGCGGGTGCCCACTTCGCGAACGTGCTGCCCGACTTCGCCGACGACGCCCGGACCGGGGTACGTGGGCTGCCGCACCGGCTCGGCGCGGCGGGCAGCCGGGCGGCCGCTGTCGGGCTGCTGATCGCGGCGACCGTCACGCTCGTGCTCGGGCCGCCCGGACCGCCGACCGGCGTGGGTCTCACGGCGGTCGCCGCCACCGTCGTGATCTTCATCGTGGCCTGGTACGCGGGCCGCACCGGCGAGCACGCCGGAGCCCGGCCGGTGGCTGCCTTCCGCGCGGTGCTGCTGGTCGCCCTGATCGACGTCGTCCTGCTGGTCACGAACGGTCGGTTGGTCTGAGTTCCACCCCGACGGCTGGCCGCACCGGGTCGGCGTGCGGGCCACGATCAGCGCCAACTACCCTGGAGCCCGGTCTGCGCGGGCATGGCCAGCGGTTCCGGCCGGCGAGCCGGGTGTGATCGTGACGAGGAGGACCGACGTGAGGCGCTCGATCAGGGGTTCCCGGCGGGCTGCCGTGCTGCTGCCCGGGATCGCGGCGGCAGCCGGGCTGCTGCTGTCCGGATGCGGCGCCGGCCAGATCTCCGAGACGGCCAACAAGGTCCCGTCGATCCAGGGCGTCAACCTCGAGGCCGGCGACGGACGGTACGCCGTACGCGCCGCCGCGCTGGCCTACCCCGGTGCCGAGGGCTATCAGGCCGGCGAAAACGCGCTGCTCAACGTCGTCCTCTACAACGACTCGCCGGATCCGGTCACGGTGACGGTCAGCTCGCCGGACGCCCGGGAGGTGGTGCTCACCACGGTCGCCGCCGCGACCAACCCGTCGCCCACCGGCTCGCCGTCGCCGACCACCTCCCCCTCGCCGGAGCAGTCTCCCGAGGGTTCCCCCTCGCCCGACGACTCCCCTTCGCCGGACGACTCCCCGTCGCCCAGCCCGACGGGGTCGCCCACGTCCGCGCCGGCCCGGATCGAGATCCCCCCGCTGAGCTACGTGCAGCTCAACACCGAGGGTGAGCAGGTGCTTCAGCTGCTCGGGCTGAACGAGACCCTGCTCGCCGGCCAGAGCGTCACGCTGACCTTCGACTTCGGCGGCGAGACCGTCACCAGCCCGGCGCCGATCGCCGTGCCGCTCACGCCGCTGCCGCAGCCGTCGCCGGTCATCGAGCGGCACACCGAGTACGAGGGCGAAGGCGGCCACTGAGCACGGCGGGCCGGCCACGCCGACCGAGCTGATCCAGGTAGTTCCGACGGCACCGCGGCCATGCCGACGGTGCCGTCGTCGTACCCGGGGGTTAGCGTCGCCGGGTGAGCATCTCCCGATCGACCCCGTCCCGGGCGGGCGCCGGTTCGCGAAGCCGGGCCGCCGCTCGCGAGCCCCGGCCCGCGTACGAGTGCGACGCCTGCGGACATCAGCCACCGAAGTGGGTGGGACGCTGTCCCGAGTGTGGCGAGTGGGGCTCCGTGGTCGAGTGCACGGTCACCGGCCCGACCGTCTCGGGCCGCGTGGTGAGTTCCCGGATGCCCGCCGAGCCGGCCCGGCCCATCGCCACCATCAGCGCGGCACCGGCCCGGGCCCGACCGACCGGGGTCGGCGAGCTGGATCGGGTCCTCGGTGGTGGTCTGGTGCCCGGTGCCGTGGTGCTGCTCGCCGGGGAGCCGGGGGTGGGCAAGTCCACCCTGCTGCTCGACGTCGCCCAACAGTGGGCCGCCGGAGCGGGCAGCCCCTCGCTGGTGGTCAGCGGTGAGGAGTCGGTCAGCCAGGTACGGCTGCGCGCGGAGCGGATGGGCACCCTGCACGATCAGCTCTTCCTGGCGGCCGAGAGTGACCTCGCGGCGGTGCTCGGTCACCTCGACGCGGTCAAGCCGGGCCTGCTCGTCCTCGACTCGGTGCAGACCATCTCCACCACCGGCACCGAGGGCGTTCCCGGCGGGGTGACCCAGGTCCGGGCGGTCACCGCCGCCCTGGTCGCGGTCGCCAAGGAACGCGGCGTCGCCACCGTGCTGGTCGGCCACGTCACCAAGGACGGCCAGGTCGCCGGTCCCCGGGTGCTGGAGCACCTGGTCGACGTGGTGCTGCACTTCGAAGGCGACAAGCACTCCTCACTGCGGATGGTGCGTGGCGTCAAGAACCGGTTCGGCGCCGCCGACGAGGTCGGCTGCTTCGAGATGCACGAGGGCGGCATCAGCAGCCTCGCCGATCCCTCCGGGCTGTTCCTGACCCGTTACTCCGAGCCGGTCCCGGGCACCTGCGTGACGGTGGCGATGGAGGGGCGTCGGGCGCTGCTCACCGAGGTGCAGGCGCTGATCGGGGCCACCGTGGCCGGCTCGCCCCGGCGTACCGTCTCCGGGCTGGACTCCGCCCGGCTGGCGATGGTGCTCGCGGTGCTCCAGCGCCGTACCGAACGACTCACCCTGCACGACCGGGAGGTCTTCGCGGCCACCGTGGGCGGCATCCGGGTGGTGGAGCCCGCCGCCGACCTCGCGGTCGCCCTCGCCGTCGCCTCCGGAGGGCTCAACCTGGCGATCGCCCCGCACCTGGTGGCGATCGGCGAGGTCGGCCTCACCGGCGAGGTGCGGCGGGTGGGCGCGGTACCGCGCCGACTGGCCGAGGCGGCCCGGCTCGGTTTCCGGCTGGCCCTCGTGCCGCCCGGCTGCGGCCCCACCAGCACCGGCGCCGGCCCGGAGCAGATGCGCGTGATCGAGGTCACCGACGTCCGCTCGGCGTTGCAGGCCGCCGCGCGGGCGTCGGCGGAGTGAGCCGGCCACCGGGCGGGTCGGGCAGGGCGGGCGGAATCGTGACACATCACAGTAACCGCGAGAGCACCCACCGCAGGGCAGTCCGTAGACTGTGCCCGTGCCGATCGACCGCGATACCACCAAGCCAGCCGGCGCGACGCCCCACGCCCGCACCGCTGCCGTGGGCTCGCCCGCCCGACCCATCAGCGTGAGCGTGACCGGGGGCGGCGTCGCCGGTGACCCGCTGCGCGCGAACCTGGCCCTGATGGCACCCGGCACCGCGCTGCGCGACGGGTTGGAGCGGATCCTGCGGGGTCGCACGGGTGCGCTGATCGTCCTCGGCTACGACAAGGTGGTCGAGGGGCTCTGCACGGGCGGCTTCCCGCTCGACGTCGAGTTCTCCGCGACCCGGGTCCGGGAGCTCTGCAAGATGGACGGCGCGGTCGTGCTCTCCAGCGACGGCACCAGGATCGTGCGGGCGGCCGTGCACCTCATGCCCGATCCCACCATCCCGACCGAGGAGTCCGGCACCCGGCACCGCACCGCGGAGCGGGTCGCCCGGCAGACCGGCTACCCGGTGATCTCGGTCAGCCAGTCGATGCGCATCATCAGCCTCTACGTCAACGGTCAGCGGCATGTGCTCGACGACTCGGCGGCGATCCTCTCCCGGGCGAATCAGGCACTCGCCACGCTTGAGCGGTACAAACTCCGCCTCGACGAGGTGTCCGGCACGCTCTCCGCCCTGGAGATCGAGGACCTGGTCACCGTGCGTGACGCGGTGGCCGTGGTGCAGCGGCTGGAGATGGTCCGCCGGATCGCCGACGAGATCGCCGGTTACGTGGTCGAGCTGGGCACCGACGGGCGGTTGCTGGCCCTCCAGCTTGACGAGTTGATGGCCGGCGTGGACGCCGACCGCACCCTCGTCATCCGGGACTACCTGCCCACCGGCCGCAAGCCCCGGACCCTCGACGAGGCGCTCGTCGAGCTGGATCTGCTGAGTGCCACCGAGCTGATCGACCTGGTCTCGGTCGCCAAGGCGATCGGCTATCCGGCGGCCTCGGACGCGCTGGACGCCGCGGTCAGCCCGCGCGGCTTCCGGCTGCTGGCCAAGGTGCCCCGGCTTCCGGTGGCCGTGGTCGACCGGCTGGTGGTGCACTTCGGCAGCCTGCAACGGTTGCTGGGCGCCACAGTGGAGGACCTGCAGGCGGTCGACGGCGTCGGTGACGCACGAGCCCGCGGCGTACGCGAAGGGCTGTCGCGGCTGGCCGAGGCGTCCATCCTGGAACGCTACGTCTGACCGGGTCGCACCCGAACGAGCCGGGGCCGCGCCGGTGGCCCGGCAGAGCGGCCTAGCTGATGACGAGTTTCGCGGGTTGGCTCAGCTTGGTGCCCACCCGGGCGAAGACCTCGTACCTTCCGGCCTGCACCACCGGCCCGTTCGCCACGCCGTTGGCGCACCGGCTGCTGCCCCTGCCGTTCCAGCTGACCTGGTAGGAGCGTTCGAAGCCCGGGGTGAAGGACTGCACGTCCGACCCGGCGGCCGTGCCACAGGTGTCCGAGGACCAGACCACCTCGGCACCGGCCTTGATGTACAACTCCTGAGCGGTCGCGCCGACGTCCCGGCTGCACGTCCGGTCGGACCTGTTACGGATCTTCAAACTCAGGTCCACGGACGCCCCGGAGGCGGCCTCCGCCGGCGACGCCACGGCGGTCACCGAGAGTTCGGTGTCCGCACAGTTGCCCTCGTCCACGACGGGATCGGCCGCCGGCGGGTCATTGCTGAGGCTCGGTTCATTCTCCGGCTCGTCCCCCGCGTCGGCGGTCTCGCCCTCGCCCCCTGGATTCGCAGGGTCGGCCCCGGCGTCACCGGACGGCGGCGAACCGGTCTGCGGGGTCAGCACCGACCCGGTCGGATCCGGCGTGCCGGTCGCCACGCCCGGGTCGGGCTTGCCGTCACCGGTCGCGTCGTTGCCCCCGGTGGGCCCGTTGCACGAGTAGAACAGGACAATCAGGAAGAGCAGCACCGCACCGAGTACGACGGCGCGACGCCGCCAGTACACGGTGGGAGGCAGAGGGCCGACCGTCAGACGCATGATGACCCCACCGTAGCGGCGGCCGGTGCGGCGGGCGGCAGCGACGCGCCGGGGCTCACCCGCGCCATCGGATCCGACCCTCCATTCACGACGGTACGCACCGGCGGCGGTCACTCAGGGCCACCGTCCGGCCCGACTCAGAGATAGACCTTGCGCTGGTAGATCGCGTGCGCGCCGGCCACCCGATCCAGGAACAGCAGCCCGGCGCAATGGTCGATCTCGTGTTGCAGTGCGCGGGCCTCGAAACCGTCCGTCACCAGGCGTACGGTCTCAGCGCTGCCGGGCAGCGCACCCTCCACCACCAGCCGGCTCGCACGTTTCACGTCACCGGTCAGGTCCGGCACCGACATGCACCCTTCCCGACCCGCCTTCCAGCGGGTGGCCTCGACCACCCGGGCGTTGCAGAGCACGAAGACGCCGTGCCCGGTGACCGTCTTGGGATGCCCGGTGACGTCCACCGCGAAGATCTGCGCGCTCACCCCGACCTGTGGGGCGGCCAGGCCCACACAGCCCGGCGACACCCGCATGGTCGCGATCAGGTCGGCGGCGAGTCGCACCGTCTCATCGGCGGTCGGGTCGACCTCGCCTCCGGGCCGGCTGAGCACCGGGTCCGGTGCGCAGACCACCGGGATGACGCGGCCGGCGCCGACCACCTCGGGAACCCAGTCACCCAGGCCCACGTACGCGTCGGGCTGCGCGTCCCGATCCGGCGCGTCCGATGTGCCGCTCACAGCACGTCCGGTTCGGCAGGTCGGAGGGTCACCTCGACCCCGAGACCGGCGGCCACCTCCGCCAGCCGGCCGGTGAGCGCCTCGGCCGCACCCGGGGGCAGTTCCACCTCGGCCACCACCACGTAGAGCGTCCCGGCCAGTCGGGTGCTCAGATCGGTGACGTTGCCGCCGGCCTCGGCCAGCGCCCGGGTCATCGCGGCCACGATGCCCATCCGGTCGGCGCCGTGCACCGCCATCACGTACGGTTCGCCGGCAGGCGCGGTCTCACCGTCCGGCGTCACTTCGCGTACCGTCGCCAGCAGTTGACCGTCGGCGGCCAGCGTCGCCAGCGCGGTCTCGACCTCGGCGGCGGCCGGGCCGACGCAGATCAGGGTCATCGCGAAATGTCCCCGCAGCCGGGTCATGGTGCTGTCGGTCAGGTTGGCTCCGAGCCGGGCGAGCACCTCGGCGACGTCAGCCACGATGCCGGGCCGGTCTCGGCCGATGACGGTGATCGCAAGCTCGTTCATCCGGGCATTCTGCCCGATCGGCACGCGTCGTCGTTGTCGGCCCGCCCGACCGTCCGAACGGCGGGACCGTGGCGCGTGACATCATCGGCGACGCGATGACAGAACCCACATTCGCCGGCCGGGTGAGCCGGTGGTACGAGCAGCACGCGCGGGACCTGCCCTGGCGCCGACCCGAGGCGGACCCCTGGGCGATCCTGGTGAGCGAGGTCATGCTTCAGCAGACCCCGGTCGCCCGGGTGGTGCCCGCCTGGCAGGCGTGGCTGGAGCGCTGGCCGACGCCGGCCGCCCTGGCCGGGTCGAGCCCGGCCGAGGCGATCCGCATGTGGGGACGGCTCGGTTATCCCCGCCGCGCGGTGCGGCTGCACGAGTGCGCGGTGGCCATCGTGGCGCGGCACGGCGGCGCGGTGCCGGACCGGCTGGAACAGTTGCTCGCCCTGCCCGGCGTCGGCACGTACACCGCCCGGGCCGTCGCCGCCTTCGCGTACGGCCAGCGTCACCCGGTGGTCGACACCAACGTACGCCGGGTGGTCTGCCGGGCGGTGGCCGGTGAACCGGATGCCGGCCCGACCACCCGTCCGGCCGATCTGGTCGCCGCCGAGGAACTGCTGCCCGCCGAACCGGCCGCCGCCGCCCTGGCCAGCGCCGCCTTCATGGAGTTGGGGGCGGTCGTCTGCACCGCCCGGGCGCCTCGCTGCGGGGTGTGCCCGGTCGAGTCCACCTGTGCCTGGCGGGCTTCGGGGCGCCCCGCGCCAGCCGGTCCGACCCGCCGACCACAGCGGTACGCCGGCACTGACCGCCAGGTACGCGGCCTGCTGCTCGGCGTGCTCCGGGAGGCCAGCGGGCCGGTGCCGCACCAGCGCCTGGACCAGGTGTGGGCCGACGACGTACAGCGGGCGCGGGCACTGGCCGGACTCGTCGACGACGGTCTGGTCGAGCCGATCGGTGCGACGTCGTTCCGGTTGGTCGGCGACGGCCCTCCAGTACCGGTGACTGGCTGAGTACGCGCACCGAGGGCCGGCCCCGGCTGGGGCCGGCCCTCGGTGTCGGGCTGGCGGATCAGGCGGAATAGCCTCGGCTGGCGATCCAGTCGGCAAGCGCGTCGGTGCTGATCCAGTACTCGGCCCGGCTGGCGTCGGCCGAGTCGGCGATCTTCATCTGGTCGCCGCCGTCGCGGTAGCCGGTCACCGCGATGTAGTGGCCGCCGTCGAAGGTGTGGCTGCCCCCGTCGAGGTCGGTGGCGGTGCCGACGACGTTCGCCACGACGCCCCGCCCGCTGTCGACGGCGCGGACGACGTCGTCCCGCAACCGGTCGGTCTCGGCCCGGTCGGCGGCCTGACCGGGGATCTCCACCGTGCGGTAGACGTCCTTGCCGGCCTTCCGGTTGAGCGCCTCGGTGATCAGGAAGGCCGAGTCGGTGCCCCGCTCGGTGGTTCCCATCTCGCGGGCCAGGTCGTCCTGGGAAACGTCCTTGTTCAGGATGCTCAAGGTGTTACGCACCGCGGCCGGACCGCAGTAGTAGAAGTTCGGCTGGGCCTCGTAACGAAGCGTCAGCTGCCGCTCGCCCTTGCCGTGCCCTCGCGAGGTCACGGCGGCCAGTGGGTCGGAACTCGCCGGGGCGGCGGTGGCGCCCACCGGGCCGGCGATCATCCCACCGGCGCAGACGGCACCGGCGGCGGTCAGGGCGGCCTTACGGATCGGACCAGTCATGATCGTTTCCTTCCGTCTCGGGGGATCGACACGACACCAGGAGATGGGAGGTTGCGAGTACCGCGTCGGATGGAGGCGGCGTGGTACGCCTGCTCCGGGTTCGCAACGACCTGGGCGGGCCCGGCATTTCCGGGTCGGCCCTACCAGCCGGTCGTCGCGGTTACTCCTGCGTACAACGGCCTCACGGACCGGTCCATGCCCGGGCAAACCGTGACCGCCGTCACGACAATCACCCACAAAACGGATAAACGGCTCGGTCGGGCGGATGCATCGACGCCCGAACAGACGACGGCGGCCCGGTGGCATTCGCCACCGGGCCGCCGTCGCTTCGGCCGACGAACCTACTCGTCCGCGCCCGCGGGGGCCGTCCTGCCGCCGAGGTCGGCCGGTACGGCGTCCGGCACCTCCACCGGGCGGTCGGAGCCCTTGAAGACGAGCTTGGACTTGTCGATGTCGTTCGGGTCGCCCTCGCAGTCCACCAACACGATCTGACCCGGGGTCAGCTCGTTGAACAGGATCCGCTCGGACAGGTTGTCCTCGATGTCGCGTTGGATGGTGCGACGCAGCGGACGCGCCCCGAGGACCGGGTCGAAGCCCTTCGCCGCGAGGTACTTCTTGGCGTTGTCGGTCAACTCCAGGCCCATGTCCTTGTTCCGCAGCTGGGTCTCGATGCGGGAGATCATGATGTCGACGATCGACAGGATCTCGGTCTGACGCAGCTGGTGGAAGACGATGGTGTCGTCGATCCGGTTGAGGAACTCGGGCCGGAAGTGCTGCTTGAGCTCGTCGTTGACCTTCTGCTTCATCCGGTCGTAGTTGGACTCCGAGTCCTCCGACGCCTGGAAGCCCAGGGAGACCGCCTTCGCGACGTCCCGGGTGCCCAGGTTGGTGGTCAGGATGATGACCGTGTTCTTGAAGTCCACGATCCGACCCTGACCATCGGTGAGCCGACCGTCCTCCAGGATCTGCAGGAGCGTGTTGAACACGTCCGGGTGGGCCTTCTCGATCTCGTCGAACAGCACCACGCTGAACGGCCGACGCCGCACCTTCTCGGTCAGCTGCCCACCCTCGTCGTAGCCGACGTAGCCGGGCGGGGCACCCACCAGCCGGGAGACCGTGTACCGGTCGTGGAACTCGGACATGTCCAGCTGGATCAGCGCGTCCTCGCTGCCGAACAGGAACTCCGCGAGCGCCTTGGACAGCTCGGTCTTACCCACACCCGACGGGCCGGCGAAGATGAACGAGCCCGACGGGCGCTTCGGGTCCTTCAGGCCGGCCCGGGTACGCCGGATCGCCTTCGAGACCGCCTTGACCGCGTCCTCCTGGCCGATGACGCGCTTGTGCAGCTCGTCCTCCATGCGCAGCAGGCGGGAGGTCTCCTCCTCGGTCAGCTTGTAGACCGGGATGCCCGTCCAGTTGCCCAGCACCTCGGCGATCTGCTCGTCGTCGACCTCGCTGACGACGTCCAGGTCACCGGCCTTCCACTCCTTCTCCCGCTGCGCCTTCTGACCCAGCAGCTGCTTCTCCTTGTCCCGCAGCTGCGCGGCACGCTCGAAGTCCTGCGCGTCGATCGCGGACTCCTTGTCCCGACGCACCTGCGCGATCCGCTCGTCGAAGTCACGCAGGTCCGGCGGCGCGGTCATCCGACGGATCCGCATCCGGGCACCGGCCTCGTCGATCAGGTCGATCGCCTTGTCCGGCAGGAACCGGTCGGAGATGTACCGGTCGGCCAGCGTCGCCGCGGCCACCAACGCCGCGTCGGTGATCGACACGCGGTGGTGCGCCTCGTACCGATCCCGCAGACCCTTCAGGATCTCGATGGTGTGCGCCAGCGACGGCTCGCCGACCTGGATCGGCTGGAAGCGCCGCTCCAACGCGGCGTCCTTCTCCAGGTGCTTGCGGTACTCGTCGAGCGTGGTCGCGCCGATGGTCTGCAGCTCGCCACGGGCCAGCATCGGCTTGAGGATGCTCGCCGCGTCGATCGCGCCCTCGGCGGCACCAGCGCCGACCAGGGTGTGGATCTCGTCGATGAACAGGATGATGTCGCCCCGGGTGCGGATCTCCTTGAGCACCTTCTTCAGGCGCTCCTCGAAGTCACCGCGGTAGCGGGAACCGGCCACCAGCGCGCCCAGGTCGAGCGTGTAGAGCTGCTTGTCCTTGAGCGTCTCGGGCACCTCGCCCTTGATGATCTTCTGGGACAGGCCCTCCACGACGGCGGTCTTGCCGACGCCGGGCTCGCCGATCAGAACCGGGTTGTTCTTCGTCCGGCGGGAGAGCACCTGCATCACCCGCTCGATCTCCTTCTCCCGCCCGATGACCGGGTCGAGCTTGCCCTCCCGGGCCGCCTGGGTCAGGTTCCGGCCGAACTGGTCCAGCACCAGGCTGGTCGACGGCGCGGCCTCACCCGGGGCGGCACCGGCGGCGGCCGGCTCCTTGCCCTGGTAGCCGGAGAGCAACTGGATCACCTGCTGGCGGACCCGGTTCAGGTCGGCACCGAGCTTGACCAGCACCTGGGCGGCGACGCCCTCGCCCTCACGGATCAGCCCGAGCAGGATGTGCTCCGTGCCGATGTAGTTGTGGCCGAGCTGCAACGCCTCGCGCAGCGACAGCTCCAGCACCTTCTTGGCCCGCGGCGTGAACGGGATGTGCCCGCTCGGCGCCTGCTGACCCTGGCCGATGATCTCCTCCACCTGCTGGCGGACGCCCTCCAGGGAGATCCCGAGGCTCTCCAAGGCCTTGGCCGCGACGCCCTCACCCTCGTGGATCAGGCCCAACAGGATGTGTTCCGTACCGATGTAGTTGTGGTTGAGCATCCGGGCCTCTTCCTGGGCCAGGACGACAACCCGTCGCGCTCGGTCGGTGAACCGCTCGAACATGCCCTCGTGCTCCTCACGTGCCGTGCGCACTCGATCTTGGTGGTCAAGACTCTCGGCGGGGCCGGATACGCGAGCGCCCGGGACGGGCGTCCGCGCCTCATTACTCTATCGCCGCGAGCCGACTCGGCTGACCTCGTGTGTCTGCGTCGTAGGCCCGGTACGCGTCGTTTTGCACAACCATCCACGCTCAACGGGTGTTCCGGGCATGGTCTGTGTACGCGCAGAGCGAAATTCGGCCCGGTCGCCGGGACCGCCGGGAACGCCGCACGGGGGCGCCCCGACCGGGGACGGCACCATCCACAGGTTGTGGACAAGACATCCACCGGCTGTGGACAACGTGCGGCATGCCGCGAATAGTCCCGCCGACGCCGACGCCGGCCCGGAGAAGCTCTCCGGGCCGGCGTCATGGCCGCTCCTGGTGCCTGGTCTCAGTGACCGGCCTTCGAGTGGTACTCGTCGACGATCTCCTGCGGGATCCGGCCCCGGTCCGAGATGTCCTTGCCCGCCTTGCGCGCCCAGGCCCGAATGGCCTTGTTCTGCTCACGGTCGGCGGTGGCACCACCGCGACCACGGGCGGCCCGACCACCGACGACCACGCCGCCGCGACCGACCTTCGTGCCGTGGGCGATGTACGGGGCGAATACCTCGCGCAATTTCTCTGCGTTCGAACCTGACAGGTCGATCTCGTACTGAACACCGTCGAGCGCGAACTTGACGGTCTCGTCCGCGTCCCCGCCGTCCAGGTCATCGACCAGCTTGTGAATGATCTGCTTGGCCACGCCACATTCCTTTCGAGCAGGGTTGCTCCTGCCAACTGCACAAGCACAATAACCCGCCAGATGCTTGTCGCGTCAATAGGATGCGGTAACGAGGCGGTAAGTTTTCGTACGACTACTCAGGGCGGACCAACGGGAAGAGGATGGTTTCCCGAATTCCCAGGCCGGTGAGCGCCATCAGGAGCCGGTCGATTCCCATTCCCATGCCACCGGCCGGCGGCATTCCGTACTCCATCGCCCGGAGAAAGTCCTCGTCCAGTCGCATCGCCTCGTCGTCACCCCGGGCGGCCAGTTGCGCCTGGGCCACCAGCCGTTCCCGCTGCACCACCGGGTCGACCAGCTCGGAGTACGCGGTCCCCAGCTCGAACCCGAGCACGTACAGGTCCCACTTCTCGGCCAGGCCCGGCTCGCTGCGGTGCGCCCGGGTCAGCGGGCTCGTCTCCTCCGGGTAGTCCCGCACGAAGGTCGGCGCCTCGAGGCCGGGTACCACGAGTTCCTCGAACAGCTCCTCGGCCAGTTTGCCCGGCCCCCACTTCGGGTCGACGGCCAGGCCCACCTTGTCGGCGTACTCGACCAGGCGCGCCTGCTCGGTGTGGACCGTGACCTCCTCACCCAGCGCCTCGGAAAGCACACCGAAGAGGGTGACCGAACGCCACTCGCCGCCGAGGTCGAACTCCCGACCGTCAGCGTGGGTGACCACCGTCGATCCGGAGACCGCGATCGCCGCCCGCTGGACGAGATTACGGGTCAACTCGGCCATCGTGTTGTAGTCCCCGTACGCCTCGTACGCCTCCAGCATGGCGAACTCAGGCGAGTGCGAAGAGTCGATGCCCTCATTACGGAAGTTGCGGTTGATCTCGAAGACCCGCTCGACGCCGCCGACGACAGCGCGCTTCAAAAACAGTTCCGGCGCGATTCGGAGATACAGATCCGTGTTGAGCGCATTGCTGTGGGTCACGAAAGGCCGGGCCGCCGCGCCCCCGTGCAGCAACTGCAACATCGGGGTCTCCACCTCAAGGTAACCCTCGCCGTGCAGCGAATCGCGCAGACTCCGCAACGCCGTCGCCCGGGTACGGACCATCTGCCGCGCCTGCGGACGGACGATCAGGTCGACGTAGCGCTGCCGGACCCGGGCCTCCTCGCTGAGCGGCTTGTGCGCCACCGGCAGCGGGCGCAACGCCTTGGCGGTGACCGCCCACTCCTCGGCCAGCACCGACAACTCACCCCGGCGGCTGGTGATCACCTCACCGGTGACCCCGACGTGGTCGCCCAGGTCCACCAGGCGCTTCCAGGCTTCCAGCCGATCCGCGCCGACCCGGTCCAGCGACAGCATCGCCTGCAGTTCGGTGCCGTCGCCGTCGCGCAGGGTGGCGAAGCAGAGCTTGCCGGTGTTCCGTACGAAGATCACCCGGCCGGTGACCGAGACCCGGTCGCCGGTGGCGGTGTCCGTCGGCAGATCCCCGTAACGCTCGCGCAGCTGGCTCAGGGTGCTGGTACGCGGGTAGCTGACCGGGTAGGGCTGCAAACCCTCGGCGAGCATCCGGTCCCGCTTCTCCCGGCGGACCTTCATCTGCTCGGGAAGGTCGTCGGCGGGGTCGACTGGCACGGGGCTCTGTTGGGTCACGGCACGCTTCCTCGGCGGGAGAATTCGGGCGGGGTCAGGCCCGAGCGTACTCAACCGCCCCGGCGACCGTTACTGGATAGCCTGCCGGTCATGACCGACCCCACGCAGGCCCTCTCCTTCGGCACCGCCGCCGCCGACTACGACCGCTACCGGCCCCGCTATCCGCAGGCCGCACTGCGGTGGGCGCTCGACGGCATCGACGCCCCCGCGCGGCTTGTCGATCTGGCTGCCGGTACCGGCATCCTGGCCCGTGGCCTGCTCGCCCTGGGGCACCGGGTGACCGCCGTCGAGCCCGACCCCGGTATGCGGGCCCAGCTGACGTCGGTCGACACCGAGGTGCGCGCGCTGGCCGGCAGCGCCGAGACGATGCCGCTGCCCGGCGGGTTCGCCGACGCCGTCCTCACCGGCCAGGCGTACCACTGGTTCGACCGGCCACGGGCACACGCGGAGATCGCCCGGGTGCTGCGGCCCGGCGGGGTATTCGCGCCGCTGTGGAACCTGCGGGACGACTCGTGCGCCTGGGTGGCCGAGCTGAGCCGGATCGCCGAGATCGGCGACACCGTCGAGCACCTGCGGCAGAGCGTGACCGACTTCGGCGACTCCTTCACCGCCCCCGAGTGGGCAGAGTTCACCCACGCCAGCACGCTGACCCCCGACGAACTGCTCGGCCTGGTCCGCACCCGCTCCCACTACCTGACCGCCACCCCCGCCCGCCGAGCCGAGGTCGACCACCAGGTCCGCGCCCTCCTACACACCCACCCCGACCTGGCCACCCAGGAGACCATCACCCTCCCGTACACCACCCTCGTAGCCCGCGCCCGGAGAACCTGAACACCGGCGCACAGACCCGCAACCGCAACAGGCGCGACAAGCCCTGCCACCTCAGACCCACCGCCCCACCGGACGGATGACGCTGCCCCACCGAGGGTTTCCGGGCAGCCCGACCGGCGCAGGGATCAAGCCTGACCGCCCGGAGCCGGTCGGGCTGCCCGGAAACCCCCCACCGCAAGACCGAAAGCGTCAGACGTTCCGCTCGTACACCATGCGCAACCCGATCAACGTGATCATCGGCTCGTGATGCGTGATCGTCCGGCACTCGTTGAGCACCAGTGAGGCCAACCCACCGGTCGCGATCACCGCCTTCAACTCGCCCAGCTCGGCGGCCATCCGCTCGACGATCCGGTCCACCTGACCGGCGAAACCGAAGTAGAGGCCCGCCTGGAGGCACTCGACGGTGTTCTTGCCGATCACCGAGCGGGGCCGGGTCGCCTCGACCTTGCGCAGCTGGGCGGCGCGGGCGGCGAGCGCGTCGAAGGAGATCTCGATGCCCGGGGCGAACGCACCACCGAGGAACTCGCCCCGACCACTGATCACGTCGAAGTTCGTGGTGGTCCCGAAGTCGACGACGATCGACGGCCCACCGTAGAGGGTGTACGCGGCCAGCGTGTTCACCACCCGGTCCGCGCCGACCTCCTTCGGGTTGTCGATGGCCAGCTGCACCCCGGTACGCACCCCGGGCTCGACGATGACGCTCGGCAGTTCGCCGTAGTAGCGGGTCAGCATGGTCCGCAGCGAGCGCAGGGCGGCCGGAACCGTCGAGCAGGCGGCCACGCCGGTGATCTCGACGGCGTCGCCCGCGAGCAGGCCCCGGAACATCAGACCCAGCTCGTCGGCCGTCGAACGGGCGTCGGTCTTGATCCGCCAGGAGTGCACCAGCTTGTCGCCGTCGAAGGTCGCCAGCACGGTGTTCGTGTTCCCGATGTCGATGCAGAGCAGCACGCACGCAGCCTAGACGGGTTCACTCCATGCGCAGGTCCAGGGCGATGTCCAGGATCGGTGAGGAGTGGGTGAGCGCGCCGACGGAGAGGTAGTCGACGCCGGTGGCACCCACCGCCGCGGCGTCGGCGAGGGTCAGCCCGCCGGTCGCCTCCAGCTCGGCCCGATCGCCCACGGTGGCCGCCACCTCGGCCAGCACCGCCGGCGGCATGTTGTCCAGCAGCAGGAAGTCGGCTCCGGCCTCGACCGCCTCCACGGCCTCGGCGAGGGTGTCCACCTCCACCTGCACGGGTACGTCGGGGAACGCCTCCCGGACCCGCCGGTACGCGGCGGCGACGCCGCCCGCCGCGAACTTGTGGTTGTCCTTGACCATGGCGACGTCGTGCAGGCCCATCCGCTTGTTCGTGCCCCCGCCGGCCCGGACCGCGTACTTCTCCAGGGCGCGCAACCCCGGCGTGGTCTTGCGGGTGTCCAGCACCATCGCCTTGCTGCCGGCCAACGCGTCCGCCCAGGCCCGGGTGTGCGTGGCCACCCCGGACATCCGACAGAGCAGGTTGAGGGCGGTCCGCTCGGCGGTGAGCAGCACCCGGGTCGGTCCGGTCACCGTGGCCAGCACGTCTCCCCGGGCCACCCGCTCGCCGTCGTGCGCCACCAGCGAGATCTCGACGGTACGCCCGACACCGGTCGCCTCGGCGGCCGACTCGAACACGGCGGCGGCGACGGCCAGCCCGGCCACCACGCCGTCGGCGCGGGCCACCACGTCGGCGGTGTCGGTCTGTGCCGCCGGGATGGTGGCGGTACTCGTCACGTCGAGCCCGTCCGGGCCGAGGTCCTCGACGAGCGCGTTCTCGATGATCCGGCGTACCTGGTCCGGGTCCAGCCCGGCCGCGCGCAGCATCCGCTCCGTCTCGCTGGTCATCGCGTCTCCTCCCACCGGGTGGTCAACCGTCCCGCTCCGCCGACGGCACCGACCAGGTGGCCGTGCCACCGCTCGTCGGCCACCGGGAAGTCCTCCCGCCAGTGGCAGCCCCGGGTCTCCTGGCGGGCGTAGGCCGCGGCGACAAGTGTGGCGGCCACCGTGAGCAGGTTCGTCGCCTCCCAGTCGGCGGTACGCGGGGTGCCGCGAGCGACGCCCAGCTCGACCAGTTCGGCGGCGGTCGCGGTGAGCGTCGCGGCCGAGCGGAGAACTCCGGCGCCCCTGGTCATCGCCCGCTGCAACACCGGTGTCGTCTCGGCCGGCAGCACCCAGCCGCCCTCACCCCGCCACGCCCCGGTGTCCGCCGGGCGGGCCTGCCCGGGCAGGCCGGACGCGATGTCGTCGGCGATCCGCCGGGAGAAGACCAGCCCTTCCAGCAGCGAGTTGCTGGCCAGTCGGTTCGCGCCGTGCACGCCCGTGCAGGCGACCTCACCGCAGGCGTACAGACCGGGGATCGAGGTCCGGCCGCGCAGGTCGGTGCGCACCCCGCCGGAGGCGTAGTGCGCGGCCGGCGCCACCGGAATCAGGCCGGTTCCCGGGTCGACCCCGATGGCCAGGCACGACGCGACGATTGTGGGAAACCGGCGGGCCAGGAAGTCACCGCCGAGGTGGCGGGCGTCGAGGTGGACGTGGTCGGCGCCGGTGGCCAGCAGCACCCGGTGGATGCCCTTGGCGACCACGTCCCGGGGGGCCAGCTCGGCCAGTTCGTGCTGGCCGAGCATGAAGCGTTTGCCGTCGGCGTCCACCAGGTACGCGCCCTCGCCCCGCAGCGCCTCGGAGACCAGCGGCTGCTGGGCGTGCCCGGCACCGGGCACCCGGGAGTGCTCCGGCACGATCAGCGCGGTCGGGTGGAACTGCACGAACTCCACGTCGGTGACCGCGGCACCGGCCCGCATGGCCAGGGCGACCCCGTCACCGGTGGAGACCGCCGGGTTCGTGGTGGCCGCGAAGATCTGCCCCATGCCGCCGGTGGCCAGCACCACCGCGCGGGCCAGCAGCGCACCGACGCCGTCCTCACTACCCTCGCCGAGCACGTGCAGGGTGATCCCGCACGCCGCACCGAGCCCGCCCGGACCGTCGCCGGGGGCCCGGAGCAGATCCAGCACCAACGCGTGCTCGACGAGCCTGATCCACGGGTCGCGGCGTACCGCCTCGTGCAACGCCCGCTGCACCTCGGCACCCGTCGCGTCGCCGCCCGCGTGCACGATGCGGTCGGCCCGGTGCCCGCCCTCGCGGGTGAGCATCAACGACCCGTCGGCGTTGCGGTCGAACTCGGCACCGAGACGCATCAGTTCCCGCAGCCGGGTCGGCCCCTCCTCCACGAGCACGCGGACCGCGGCCGGGTCGCACAGACCGACGCCGGCGATCTCGGTGTCGGAGGCGTGCATGGCCGGGGTGTCGGCCGGGTCGAGCACCGCGGCGATGCCGCCCTGCGCCCACCGGGTCGATCCCTCGTCCATGTCGACCTTGGTGACCACTGTGACGTGCAGTCCCGCCTCACGCAGATGCAACGCGGCGGTCAGCCCGGCCACCCCGGAGCCGACCACGATCACGTCGGTGGTCTCCACCCAGCCGGGTGCCGGGGCGGCCAGCCGGCTCGGCAGCGCCGGCAGGCCGACGGTCGGTAGGTCCATGCCCTCAGTCAACCCGAATGCCTTTCGACTCGGGCGGCGGGGGCGGGACGAGTGGTTCCGGCTACTTCGTCCGGACCGGGAGGGCCGCCGGGCCGGCGTCCTTGAGTGTTCCGGTCACCCGACGGTCGCTGAGCCACAGATAGCAACGGATCCCCCGGTCGCCCACCCGCCACCGACCGGCGCTGGGCGGCCGCACCACCACGTCGGTCCGGAAGATCAGGGCATTGTCGTCCGGCAGACCGGCGAAGCGGGCGAGGACCGAGCGGCACCCGGCGTAGAAGGGTGCCCACTGCACACTGCTGGTCGGGTACGGGCGGTCCGGAGCCGACCAGACCCCGGCGAACTCGGCGTCGTGGCGGTCGGTGCACGCCACCGGCACCAGGGTCTGCACCACCCCGCTCCCACCGGTACGCGTCTGCTGGCAGCTCAGTCGCAACGCCGACGCCGTCCGGAGCGCGTCGCGCAGCGAGCCGGTCCGCGGCACCACCTTGGCACCGGCCTCGACCGTGTCGACCTCCATCAGGTCGCAGCGGTACCAGCGCGACCCGGCGGCCCAGCCCGGCCCGGACGGCACCGCGACCGCCAACCGGAGCCGCCCGGCCCGCCAGTTGTCACCGACGTGGCCGTTGGCCCGCTTGTCACAGTCGGCGAAGGCGGTGCGCAGCTCGGCGGAACCGGTGGGCGGCGGTTCCTTCCGGACGGCGGGAAAGGCGCCGACGTGCACCGTCTCCACCCGGTGCGGTGCGGCACAGTCCACCGGCGCGTACGCCCCGAGCGGCACCACCTCGGCGAAGTCGGCCTCGTGACAGACCCCAACCGCCGGGGTGAAGGGCCCGGGCGGCGGCAACGCGGCCCAGTCGTCGACCAGGTCGCCGTCCAGCCCGCCGGTCGACCCACAACCGGCCAGCAGCGCCGCCATGATGAAGGCCGTAACCAGGGTCCTCGTCGCACGCTGCATGGCGCCGCCTCCCCCAGTCAGCGGCCGTCCCCCGACGGCGCCTCCAGGGTAACCAGAAATGACCTTCCGGTGACAGACCGGAATCGCGGCGCGATGCTCACGGCCGGCACGAAAGGCTCCCGCGAGCAGCGAATCCTGGCCGACGAGTGTTCCCTACACCGACAGCGGGTTGGGCACCGGAGCGCCGGCCGTGCCGGGCGCGGCGGTCGACGGGTCGGCGCCGAGGTCGACGACCTTGTTGTCCGCGTCCACGTGCACCACCCGAGGGCGGTACGCGCGGGCCTCGGCATCGTCCATCTGCGCGTACGAGATGAGGATGACCAGGTCGCCCGGCTGGACCAGGCGGGCGGCGGCACCGTTGATACCGATCACACCGCTGCCCCGCCGGCCCGGGATCACGTACGTCTCCAGGCGGGCCCCGTTCGTGATGTCGACGATCGCCACCTGCTCGCCGGGGAGCAGGTCCGCGGCGTCGAGCAGATCCTCGTCGACGGTCACCGAGCCAACGTAGTGCAGGTCCGCCTGGGTCACCGTGGCCCGGTGGATCTTGGACTTGAGCATCGTGCGGAACATCGGGACGCCTTTCGCGGGTACGTGTGGTCAGGAAGCCGGGTCGAGCCGGAGCGGAGCGTTGTCGATCAGCCGTGTGTCGCCCACCCAGGCCGCCACGAGCAGCCGAGCGGGGCCACGGACCGGCCCGGGCTCCAGATCCGGATCGGTCAGCACCAGGTAGTCGAGCCGCGCGCCGGACTCGCCGGCCCCGAAGGCGACGTGTGCCGCCGTCAGGACCGCTGCGGCGTCGCCGCCGGCCGAGGCGGCCTCGGCTCCGGCCCGCAACGCCCGGGACAGGCTCAGCGCCCCCGAGCGCTCGGCCGGCGAAAGGTAGCGGTTGCGGCTGGAAAGGGCGAGACCGTCCGGTTCCCGGACGGTGGGCACCCCGATCACCTCGACCGGAACGTCCAGGTCCCGACACATCCGCCGGACCAGGGTCAGCTGCTGGTAGTCCTTCTCACCGAAGAAGGTCAGGTCCGCGCGGGTGAGCTGCAGCAGCTTCAGCACCACGGTGAGTACGCCGTGGAAGAACCCCGGCCGGCTGAGCCCCTCCAGATCCTCGCCGAGCGGCCCCGGGTTGACCCGGACCGCCGGCTCACCGCCGGGATACATCTCACCCACCGAGGGAGCGAAGACCAGGTCCGCCCCGGCCCGCCGACACACGTCGAGATCGGCTTCGAGGGTACGCGGGTAGCGGTCGAAGTCCTCGTTCGGCCCGAACTGCAGCGGGTTCACGAAGATCGTCACGATCACGTGGTCGGCCCGCGCCCGGGCCTCGCGCAGGAGCGTCTCGTGCCCCTCGTGCAGCGCGCCCATGGTCATCACCACCCCCACCGTCCCGGTGCAGGCGGCTCGCGCCTCGGCCAGGTCGGCACGCGTGTGCACCAGCCCCGTCACGTGCTCCACCCCGCTCGACACCTGTTCCCCGCCGATGGTCACGCCGCCACCCCGCTCCGGTAGTCGTCCAGGACGCCGAACAGTGCCGCCGCGTCGGCCGGACGCAGCCGGCCGGCCGCGACGGCCCGGTCGGCGGTGCGCCGCGCCAGCACAAGGTAGGGCTCGACCGACTCGGGTGCGGTGCCGGCGAGCCGCGCCAGGTGCCGCCGCACCGTACCGGCGTCGCCCCGGGAGACCGGGCCGGTCAACGCGTCGTCGCCGAGGCGCAGCGCGTTCTCCAGCGCGGCACGCAGCAGCGGGGCGAGCACCTTCTCGGGCTGGCCCACCCCGGCGTCGCGCAGCCGGTCGGCCGCCTCGTTGACCAGGGTCACCAGGTGGTTCGCGCCGTGCGCCAGCGCCGCGTGATACAGCGGTCGGTCGGCCTCGGCGATCCACTCCGGCACCCCACCGAGGTCGACCACCAGCCGGGCGGCCAGCGGGCGCAGGTCGGCCGGCGCGGTCACCCCGTAGGAGATGCCGGGCAGCCGGCCAAGGTCGTCGGGCGTGCCGGCGAAGGTCATCGCGGGATGCAGCGCCAGTGGACGGGCACCGGCCGCGCTGGCCGGCGCCAGCACGGCCAGGCCGTGTGCCCCCGACGTGTGCGCGACCACCTGGCCGGGACGCACCGCACCGTCGGCGGCCAGACCGGCCACCACCTCGGCCAACGCGTCGTCCGGTACGGCGATCAGCAGCAGGTCGGTGGCGGCCCGGGCGACCTCGGCGGCCGGGCGGCGGGAAACCGTCGGCAGCAGCAGCGCCAGTCGGGCCCGGGAAGCACCGGACGTCCCGCTGGCGGCGACCACCCGATGACCCGCGGCGGCCAACGCGGCACCCAGGGTGGCGCCCACCCGCCCGGCGCCGATGACGCCGACCGTGAGCAGGGTAGAAGTGTCAGCCTTGGCCGACGCCAAGGTCGCGGGCCGCCGGGAGGCGGCCGAGTGGGTGCGCAGCCGTGCGCTCATGTCACGATCCAGTCCTCGAGACGGGGTACCGGTCGGGGCAAGTATGCGTCTCTGAAGCGGATCTGAAACAAGGTTGTGTGAAATCGTTCACCGGTGTGAGGAGGGCCCCATGTCGATGCGCTGGCGCGAGGCGATGCGGCGGGCCCTCTACGGGCCCGAGGGCTTCTTCGTCTCCGGAGCCGGGCCCGCAGCCCACTTCCGGACCAGCGTGCACGCCTCACCGGTCTTCACCTCGGCGCTGCTCCGCCTGATCCACCACCTCGACGCCGCCCTGGGCTTCCCCGACCGCTTCGACGTGGTGGATGTGGGGGCTGGGGGTGGCGAACTGCTCAACGCACTCTCCGTGGGGGTTGCCGGGGAGCCCGCCCGCTCCGGGCGGTCAGGCTTGATCCCTGCGCGGGCGGGCTCCCCGGCAACCCTGACCACCACGGCCGCCGTCCGCCCCGGCCCGGGTGGTGTCTCGTCGGGGTCCGTCGGTCCGTCGCCGTCCGCGCCGGTTCCGCTGGCGCTGCGGGTACGGTTCACCGCCGTCGAACTCGCCCCGCGCCCCGCGCACCTTCCCGACCAGATCACCTGGACGGACGAGATCCCCACCGCCGTCACCGGCCTGCTCCTGGCCACCGAGTGGCTCGACAACATCCCCCTCGACCTGGCCACCCAAGTCAACGACCGATGGCACTACCTCCTCGTCGACCCCACCACCGGAGCCGAGACGACAGGCGAACCAGTCAGTCGAGACGACACAACCTGGCTGACCACCTGGTGGCCCTTTCCAACCCACCAGCCCCGCGGGACGCAGAACCGCACGGACGAGCCGATCACCCTCCCCCCGCAGACCTCACCGGACGGGTCGGCCCCGACCACGTCGGGTTTCCGGGCAGCCCGGCCGGCGCAGGGATCAAGCCTGACCGCCCGGAGCCGGCCGGGCTGCCCGGAAACCCCCACGGACCGCACCCCTACGGACCGCACCCCCACGGACCGCACCCCCACGCGCATACCGCCGATGGGGCGGGCGGAGATCGGGCGGACCAGAGACGAGGCGTGGGCTGACGCCGTGGGGCGGGTCGACCGGGGGCTGGCGTTGGCGGTGGACTACGGCCACCTGCGCGCGGAGCGGCCGATCGACGGGACGCTCACCGGGTACCGGGCTGGGCGGCAGGTGCCGCCGGTGCCGGACGGCTCCTGCGACGTCACCGCGCACGTCGCCATCGACTCCGTCGCCGCCGCCGGTGAGCGGGTCGCCCGGTGTGCGTACCTGCTGACCTCGCAACGGGAGGCGTTGCGAGCGCTCGGGGCCGACGGCGGACGACCGCCGCTGAGCCTGGCCGGCAGCGACCCGGCCGGCTACCTGCGGGCACTGGCCACCGCGTCGGCGGCGGCCGAGCTGACCGACCCGGCCGGCCTCGGCGGCCACTGGTGGCTGTGGCAGCCGGTCGACCTGCCGACCGACCGGCTGCCACCCCTCGCGTCTCCTACCGACCGTCCTGACGGGCAGCACGGCTGACGGGCGACCACCGCCGGGCCCGGCGGTTCATGGCACGATGGCGGGCATGACCACGGGCGAGCTGCGCGAGCTGACCGTCGGCACCGGCGCCGGGCTGGTGGCGGGCACCGGCGGCGAGCAGCTCGGCGCGGACATGGTGCTCAACATCGGGCCGCAGCACCCCTCCACGCACGGCGTGCTGCGACTCAAGTTGGTGCTCGACGGCGAGCGGGTGCTCGCCGCCGAACCGGTCGTCGGCTACATGCACCGGGGTGCCGAGAAGCTGTTCGAGGTGCGCGACTACCGGCAGATCATCGTGCTGGCCAACCGGCACGACTGGCTCTCGGCGTTCGCCAACGAGCTGGGCGTGGTGCTCGCGGTGGAACGGCTGATGGGCATGGAGGTGCCCGAGCGGGCCACCTGGCTGCGGATGGCGCTCGCCGAGTTGAACCGGGTGCTCAACCACCTGATGTTCCTCGGTTCGTATCCGCTGGAGATCGGGGCGATCACCCCGATGTTCTACGCCTTCCGGGAACGGGAGACGCTCCAGGCGGTGCTGGAGGAGGTCTCCGGCGGGCGGATCCACTACATGTTCAACCGGGTCGGCGGCCTGAAGGAGGAGGTGCCGGCCGGCTGGACCGGGCGGGCCCGGGCGGCCATCGGAGAGGTACGCCGCCGGATGCCGGACCTGGACAACCTGATCCGCCGGAACGAGATCTTCCTGGCCCGTACCGTCGGCGTGGGGGTGCTGTCGGCGGCCGAGGCGGCCGCGTTCGGGGCGTCCGGTCCGGTAGCCCGGGCCTCCGGGCTCGACCTGGACCTGCGCCGGGACGAGCCGTACCTGGCCTACGACCAGCTCGACGTGCCGGTGGTGACGAAGACGGCCGGCGACTGTCACGCCCGCTTCGAGGTGCTGCTCGACCAGGTGTACGCCTCGCTCGACCTGGCGGAACAGTGCCTGGACCGGGTCGACCGGCTCACCGGACCGATCAACACCAGGCTGCCGAAGGTGCTCAAGGCGCCGGAGGGACACACGTACGCCTGGACGGAGAACCCGCTCGGCATCAACGGGTACTACCTGGTCTCGCGGGGCGAGAAGACGCCGTGGCGACTCAAGTTGCGCACCGCCTCGTACGCGAACGTGCAGGCCCTGGCCACCCTGCTGCCCGGCTGCCTGGTGCCGGACCTGATCGCCATCCTCGGCTCGATGTTCTTCGTGGTGGGCGACATCGACAAGTGACGGCGCGATCCGGCGCGGGCCCGTGGCGGGGCGTACGGTCGCCGGATCAGCGCCAGCGGCCAGCGCCGGCGTCGCGCCCCGCCGGACCGTATCCGGGCTCCTCCACGCGGTGCCGGCGGCCGTACGGCTCCCCGCCGGGACGTTCGCCGCGCGGGTACTCGGACTGGTAGCCGTACGCCGACTCCGGGTGGTGGCCCCGCGCTGGTTCGGGCTGGTAGCCGCGCTCGCGGGACGGGCGCCACTCGGGCGGCACCGGCACCCCACCGGGGGGTAGCGCCGGACGGCTCTCCGGCTCGCCCCAACTGTCGCGCCACGCGTCGTCGCCCGCGGCACGGCGTGGCTCGTCGCGGCGTACGCTCGCCCAGCGGTCCTCCACCCGGTACTCGGTGCCGACCGGGTCGGCGTGCAGTTCGGCCCGGCGTTCGCCGACGCGCACCTCACGGCCCCGATCGTCGTCACGCACCGCCGCCCACCGGTCTCCGGCCCGCAGCTGCGCCCAGTACGCCCCGGTGTCGTCCGCCCGATGTCCCCGAGCCGCCGGTGCCGGGTCCGCGGGAGCCTCCCACTGCTGGCCACCCGCGTCCCAGCCCCGGTCATCCCGTGAGCCCCAGTCGCGACCGTCGGCGGGCCCGTCCGGATGACCCGAGCCGCCATCGCGGGCGGCGGACCAGTCGTCCTCCCCGGTCGACCAGCGATTCTCCGCCGGCGCTGGCGACCACGGGCGGTCCTCCTCGCGGGAACGCCCCGACCAGGAACGTTCCCCGTCACGGCCGGACCACCCGCGCGCCTCCTCCTGGGCCGACCCGGACCAGGAACGTTCGTCGGAGCGCTCCGTACCGGACCAGCGACGACTGTCGTCCCGGCGGGAACGATCATCGCCGTCGGACCACGAGTGGTCGTCCTCGTCGATGCCGTGCCCTCGCCCGCGCTCTCCGGGCGACTCCGACCACGCCGCCGGGTAACCGCCGTACCGGCCACCGGACTCACCGACGATCGTGTGCCGGGTGGTCACATGCACCGTCTCGGTGTGCCGGACCACCCCCAGTGGCCGCCCTCCCGACTCACCCGGGCGATCGTCCTGCTCGGGGCGGACCGGCGACCCGTAGACACCGGCTGAGCCGCTGGCCGGACGATCGTTGCCGGGCCCGGAACGCGCTGCGCCGTACCCGCCGGTCCGGCCGGGGGCGGGCTGGGCCGTGCCGTAGACCCCGGCCGGCACGGCGGGCCGTTCGGTCTGCCGCGACGGTGCCTCCGGTGCCGGCACCCGGGCCCGGCCCGGGCCGGGCGGTTCGTCGTCCGCGACCGCGGTGACGCCACCCGAGTCGACCCGTTGACGCAGTCCGGCCAGCGCCTGCTGGACCCGTTGGATCTCGTCGAGCGCCTGGTTACCACGCTGGGCGGCAGCCACGATCTCACCGCGCAGCTCCCGCCGCAGCTCGTCGACCTCCTCGCGGAGTTCCTCGGCGTGCGACCCACCGCCGTCGGTACGCAGTGCGATGGACAGTCCGATCAGCACCACGGCCAGAATCGCCAGCACCGCGGCGAACCGCAGCGGCCCGTTGCCGTCAGCGACCAGGAGTATCAGCGCCGCGACCGGAGCGAGGGCCACACCGCCCCAGAAGAGCACGGTGAGCAGCTTGCGCGGATCGGCGGGCACCGGGGCGGGCATGGGTCCGCAGCCTACCGAGAGTTGCGTCACCTGGGAACGGCTCGACGGCAGGTGTCCGAGGCGAGTATCGGAGGGGATCCGCGGCGGCGCTTCCGCGACTGGCAACGCGATGGCGCCCCGGCCGAGTCGGCCGGGGCGCCATCGTGCTCGAACTCAGTTCTGCGCGTACGCCGCGTCGGTCGAGAAGACCAGGCCGACGCTGATCGTGCCGTTGCGCAACGCGGTCTTGGTCAACGGCCCACCGCCGTCGAGCGAGGAGAACGAGCCGACCGACAGCCCGTAGGTCTGCTCCAGACCGGGCTTGCAGAACGGGCGCTCCTGGCACTCCGGCGGACCACCCAGCACCGTCGCCGTACCCGAGCACTTCTCGGCGAGTTCGGAGAGGGTCCGCACGCCGTACTTGTCGGCGAACTCCTCCGTCACGGCGAAGGCGTTCTGGGTCTGCGCGGCCGCCGGCGCGCCGAAGGTCAGACCCACCTGCTCACCCAGGCCACGCAGCGCGGTGACGGTCTTGTCGACGTCCGGCGAGGAGACCGGCTGGCCGCCGCTGTTCACCTTGCCGTTGAGGAACTCGGCGAGGGTTGCCGCGTACTCCGGGACGACCTGGATCTCGCCCTTCTCCAACGCCGGCTCGTACAACTCCCGGTTGCCGATCTGCTGCACGGAGACCTGGTAGCCGGCGGCGGTCAGCTGGATCTTGTAGAGCTCGGCGATGATCTCACTCTCGGTGAAGTTGCCCGCCCCCACCGTGATCCGTCCGCCCGGTCCCCGCTGCACCCCGTCGGTCAGCGAGTTGGCGTCGGCGAACTCCTGCGCCGCTGCCTGGGCGCTCTTGCGGTCCACGTCGACCGCCTTGTTGAGCTGCACCAGTTTCGGCGTGTCGAGCACCGCGGAGACCTTGTCGAGCGCGGCGATCAGCTGGGGGTTCGCCACCTCGCTGTTGACCGCCGGGATGATGTTGTCGGCGTTCTGCAGCGACTTGTCGTCCTCGAGTGCGATCAACTGCTCACCGGCCACCGGCGCGCAACCCTCGCCCGAGGCACCCTGCTGGGGTGCCTCGGTGCCGGAGGAGCCGGCGTCGCCGCACCCAGCCAGGACCGTCGCCGCCGCGACAGCCCCCGCGACCGCGATGGACAGTCTTCTACCTGCGCGCATGAGCCCGCCTTCCGTGTCCCGGCGCGGCCCGGATGGGCCGGCCGCGTGTCCGACGGGCGATCTCGCCTGCCGCCCGCGATGTCCACCCAACATCCTGCCGTGCCCCACCGACAAGCCGACGAGGCATTCGTCACCGGAACGTCACCCATCGGGGTCGTCGCGCCCGACGGACGCCGTACCGGTGAGGCGGATCGCACGACCAGCCCCCCGCGCCGGGTTGCTCGATGTCCTGAGTCGTCCCCTGGTCAGGAGCCGGCCACGGCATCCGCCGCGCGGCGCCCGGCACCGCGCCGGGCGCGGCGCAGCGGGCGCGGGGTGACCAGCCGCTCGACGAGCGCGAAGAGCAGTTCGACGCCTACCGCAAGCCCGGCCACCAGCAGCCCGCCGGCCAGGATCTGGCCACCACCGACCGCGATGCTCAGGCCGAACCCGAACCGGATGATCTCCCCCAGGCCACCACCGTTGACGAAGGTCGCCAGCGCCGCCGTGGCGACCACCTGGACGGCGGCGGTCCGGAAACCGGCCGCGAGATAGGGCACCGCGAGCGGCAGTTCCACCCGGCGCAGCACCTGCACCCCGGTCATGCCCATGCCACGGGCCGCCTCCCGGGTCTGCGGATCGACCTGCCGCACCCCGGTGTACGCGTTGGCCAGCAGCGGCGGCACGGCGAAGACCGCGAGCGCGAGCACCACCGCCGGCCGACCGAAACCGAGGAAGGTCAACGGAAGGATGGTCAGCAGGGCGAGCGTGGGCACCGCCAGGGTGAGGTTCGAGACCAGCACCACCAGCCCGCCGCCGCGGCCGGTGTGGCCCAGCCAGAGACCCAGTGGCCAGGCCACCAGGCAGCCCAGCAGCACCGCGGCGGCCGACATGCTGACGTGCTCGCCGAGCCGGTCCAGGATGCCGCCCGGGTTCGTCCAGTTCAGCGGATCGTTGAGCCAGACCACCGCCTGGGACACCGGATTCGTCGCGGCGCTCATCCGGTCCTCCCGCGCAGCCACGGGGTGAGCAGCCGACCGGCGCCCACCAGCAGCAGGTCGAGCACCAGCGCCAGCAGGACACAGAGCAACGTCCCGGTCATGATCTGAGCCTTGTAGAGGTTGTTCTGGAAGCCGGCGAAGATGATCTGCCCGAGCCCGCCCCGTCCGATCACCACGCCGACGGTGACCAGGGCGACCGTGGAGACGGTGGCCAACCGCAGGCCGGTCAGGATGCCGGGCAGGGCCAGCGGCAACTCGATCCGCAGCAGTCGCCCCCAGCGGCCGTAACCCATGCCCTCGGCGGCCTCCCGGACCTCCGCCGGCACCTGGTTGAGCCCGGCGACGGTGTTACGGACGATCACCAGCAGCGCGTACAGCACCACCACGCTCAGCACGGTCGCGACGCCGATGCCCAGATAGGGCGCCACGAATGCGAACAGGGCCAGGGAGGGGACCGTGTAGAGCACTCCGGTCAGTGCGAGAATCGGCCCGGTGAGTGGCCGGAACCAGTACGCCAGCACGGCCAGCGGGACGGCGATCAGCGCGGCGATGAGCACCGCCCGGAGGGTCAGCGTGGTGTGCTCACGCAGGGCGTCGAGCACCGTGTCAGAGTTGTCCCGCACGTACTGCCAGGAGAACCACGGGTTACCCGGATCAGCCCGGTAGCTCAGGCGGAAGGACATACGTGGACGTTACCCCGGGGGCCGGCGACGATCGACGCGCGGCGTCGATCACGCTCGACGGCATCGGCAAGCGCTACCCGGACGGCACCGAGGCGGTCCGCGAGCTCAGCCTGCACGTCGACGAGGGTGAACTGGTCGTGCTCATCGGCCCGTCCGGCTGCGGCAAGTCGACCGTACTGCGGATGATCAACCGGCTGATCGAACCGACCGCCGGCCGGATCCTGCTCAACGACTCCGACGTCACCCGGGTCGACCCGGTCAAACTGCGCCGCCAGATCGGCTACGTCATCCAGAACGTCGGACTCTTCCCGCACCAGACGGTGGCCGCCAACGTCGCCACCGTGCCCCGGCTGCTCGGCTGGGCCACCGGTCCGGTCAAGCGTCGGGTCGAGGAACTGCTGGAGCTTGTCGGTCTGGACCCGGCGCAGTTCGGCCGGCGGTACCCGCACGAACTCTCCGGCGGCCAGCGGCAGCGGGTCGGGGTGGCCAGGGCGCTCGCCGCCGACCCGGTGGTGCTGCTGATGGACGAGCCCTTCTCCGCCGTCGACCCGATCGTGCGTACCCGGCTGCAGGAGGAGTTCCTGCGGTTACAGGCGGAGGTACGCAAGACCATCGTCCTGGTCACCCACGACCTGGACGAGGCCGTCCGGCTCGGTGACCGGATCGCGGTGCTCTCCGAGGGCGGCCGGTTGGAGCAGTACGACACCCCGGCGACGCTGCTCGGCGCGCCCGCCACCGGGTTCGTCCGCGAGTTCGTCGGAGCCGATCGGGGCATCCGCCGGCTGGCCGTCACCCCGGTGACCCGGGAGGTGCTCGATCCGCTGCCGGTCGACGGCGGCAAGGACCTGCCGTCGGTACCGCTGGGCGGGTCGGCGTACGACGCGCTGGCCGTGCTGCTCACCTCGGCCGGTGGCCGGGCCGTGGTCACCGAGGACGGCCGGCCGGTCGGGACGCTCAGCCGGGAACGCCTCCTGACGATCACCGAGTCGGTCAACTGAGTGTCGCCGGTCGCACCGGCGGGTGGAGCGCCGCAGGTGACTCCGGCCCGAGTGGTCGGCCGGGTCCGTCGCGCGCGGCGGACCCGGCCGTCCGGTCAGCGCCGGCCCCGGTAGCCGCCGAGGGTGGCGATGCCGATGATCCAGCCGACGAAGAGGCCGTACTCCGCGCCGTCCCCCGCCGCCTGGAAGGCGCCCAGCAGCGACGGGTTGGTCCGGATCAGGGTGGTGAGCAGGGCCGCGAAGGCCCCGGCGAAGACGAACGCCGCCCAGCCGGCGAAGAACTGACTGATGGTGCCGCGGGCCCGGGCCAGCTGGGAGCCCGGCAGCAGGTAGAGGAACAGGAAGGTGAGGACGACCACGAGGATCGCCCGCAGGTCATCGGCGAAGATCTCCTGGATCGAGTCGTCGGAGTCGAATCGCCAGGCCGGCCAGGCGAGCAGTCTCAGAAACCACCCGCCGGCACTGTCGGCATCGGTGTTGTCCCTGGCCCAGTCGACGTACCAGGGGCTACCGAAGACGAGGACCAGAATGAGCGCGGCGAGCGTGCCAGCGCCCGGTGCGGACTTGTATCGATTGGTGAGAGCCATGGCCCCGCTATTTCCCAGCGGATCGACGCAGGCAAACGCGAGGCGTCATTTATGGTGGTACGCGCGTTTGGCCCGCTAGTGCTTCATCAGGTAGTCGATGAACGCGGCGCGCAGCAGCGGCGCGGACTCCTCGTAGCCGTGCCCGGTCATCTCGCGCCAGAGGGCCACCGCCTCGTCGACCGTCGGCCCTACCGAGTTCGGCGCACCGTCCAGCGCGGCCGCCTCGTCCGCGTTCGGCAGGTGCCGCAGCACCGACCAGAAGAACCGTACGTCCCGGCGCTCCCGGGCGAGGGTGAACGCCCGTTCACGCAGTTCCTCGGTGGAGAGGACGTCCAACTCCTCGAACGACCGGCCGCCGGAGATCGATGATGTGTCGGTCATGTGCCGAGCCTAACCGTCGAGATCACTCTCGGCGCGCCGACAAGCTGCCGACCGGTCACCGATCGTCGGTCTCCCAGGTACGCGAACCGGTCTCCCAGCGCCGGGCTCCCCACGGGTCGGTGCTGCCGACGGGGGGTTGGGCCGGCAGCACCGGCGGCCAGTCACCGACCGGCTGCGGCTGCGTCACACTCCACCCGCCCTCGGCGGCCGGCTCCGGCGGCGGCGGGGGCAGTGCCCCGAGCACCGGCGCCGGACGTCCGTACGTCTCCACCAGGCGGGTGACGACGAGCCCGCCGGCCAGCGCCACGCCGCCGACCGTCCACCGGCTGACCGTCCAGCCACGGGCCTGCGCGTACGCCAGGAACAGCCCGATCGCACCGGCCGTCACCAGCGTGCCGAAGACCCCTCCACGCAACCCGAACGCACTGGTGCCGGCGAGCAGCGTCGCGCCCACCGCCAGCACCGTCCAGTCCAGTCCCGCCGCCGGCGTCACCGCCCCCTCCATCGAGGCGATCAGTACTCCGGCGAGCGTCGCGAGCACGGTGGAGCAGACGTACCCGGTGGTGGCCACCACAGCGGCAGCCGTACCCCGCCGACGGGCCGGGTCGACGATCGGACGGAACCGACCGACCAGCCGGCGGATCGGGCTCACCGCTCCGAGGAGCCCACCGAACACCGCGATCGCGGCGAAGCCGACGAAGAGTTGTCCGGCGGTGCCCCGCGGGTCGTAATCGCCCTGCACCAGCACCGGCGCGGAGCGCTGCTCGATGTAGACGATGACGCCGGCGGCACCACCGAGGCTCGCCGCCCAACCGGGCACGTGCAGCAGCACGACCACCAGGCCGAGCAGCAGCCCACCGATCGCCGCCGCCGCGGTGGCCGTGCCGACGGTGCCGAGCACCCCGCGGTCACTCTGTTCGGCGAAGTGCAGCCCGGCCGCGACCGCCACCGGGCCCACAGCGAGGTTGACCGCGGCGGTACGCAGGGTCAGCCCGACGGCCAGGGCCAGCAGACCCAGACCGATCACGTCGACGATCAGATCCCGCAACCCGCTGCCGCGCAGCACCGCGGAATCCTCACGCCACACCAGGTAGACAAGAGCGCCGAAGCCGAGCAGCAGGAACGTCTCCCAGACGATGTAGACGCCGAAACGGTCCCGAGCCGGCTCGGCGTCGGGATCGTCGAGGACGGCCCCCGCCCCGGTCGCGGGACCGGCCGAGGCGGGCTCCGGCGGTCCGTCACGGCCCGGTTCGTCGTACCCCATGATTCCTGCCTTCCAGCGGCCGCCCGGACTCCACCGACGCACGGGCGGACCGGCGGCGGGCGTTGCCTTTCGGTCGGAGGCACCGTACCCGCGCGTCCGAGCCGGGCGGAACCCCCTGCTGGGCGGGGCCGGCGGCGCGGGCCGTGTCCGCCCCCGAGGTGCCCGGCCGGGTGAAGGCTCACCCGGGCAGGCCTCGGGCGGTCGTACTAGCGACGACCCGGGTGGCTCTCCCAGTCGTCCGGCTCATGCTCGTCGTCGGGCCGCTCCGGGACCCGGCACGCCCGCTCCAACCAGAGTGCGGCGGCCACCAGGGCGGCCGAGGCCAGCAGGCCGGCGATGGCCGCCGGGCGGTCATCGGCGGCGGCCCGCGTCGGCTGCACGAACAACCAACCGGTCAGCCCCGCGTACCCGCCGGTGAAGATGGCACCGACCAGTGCGGATGCCTTGGCCAGCACGACGAACCGAGCCACCATCAACGGATTGACCGGGTCCCGCCCCGGTCGGCGGTCGATCCGACCCCGGGTGTTGATCGCGGCGTACGCCTCCAGCACGGCCAGTCCGGCCAGTGTCACCACCGGCAACCAGGGCAGCGGCGGCAGCCGCTCGTAGTAGATGCCGCTGATCAACAGCCAGGCCACCGCGGCGGCGGCGAGGGCGGTCACCACCAGGGTCGAGATGCGGGTGGGACCCATCCGCGACCCGTCGGGTGGCGGGGACACGCTCATGCCGGTACCCCGCCGCACGCCGCTCCGCCATGAGACCCGGTCGCGCTGAGCCTGATGGTCCGCTCACTGCGCTCGCTCATGCCGTCGACTCTAACGTCAGATCGGGCCGGGGGCTCACTTCCGGCACCTCGACGGCGACCGGCCCGGTGGTGAGCAGGTCGGTGAGCCAGCCGTGCCCGGGCAGTTGGCCGTAGGGCTGGATGTCGATCCACGGCCGCAGCACGAAGGCGCGCAGGTGTGCCCGGGGATGCGGCAGGGTCAACTCGGGATCGGCGCTGACCACCGGGCGGTCGTCGTCGGTCCACACCGCGACGACGTCGACGTCGAGCGTGCGGGGACCGAAGCGCCGTTCCGGGTCCCGGACCCGACCGGCGGCCTCCTCCGCCGCCCGGGCCCGCGCCAACCAGTCGTAGGGATCGGCGTTCGGGTCCGCGGCCAGCAGCACGGCATTCAGGTACGTCGGCTGGTCGGTGTCGCCCCACGGCGGGGTCTCGTAGACCCCGGAGACCAGCAGGACGCTGTCACCGAGGACGGTCAGGGCGGTGCGCAGGTGGGCGAGTCGGTCACCGAGGTTGCTGCCCAGGGAGAGCACGGCGCGGGTCATCGGGTACGCGTCCGGCGCATCGTCACGGCCACGTCGGTGAAGGCGTGTGGCACCGGGGCCTCGGGCTTGTGCACCGTGACCGTCACGCCGGACACCCGCGGATCCGTCAGACAGACCTCGATCAGCCGATCGGCGAGGGTCTCGATCAGGTTGACCGGCTCACCGGTGACCACTTCGACCAGCCGCTCGGCCAACTCGCCGTAGTGCACCGTGTCCCGCACGTCGTCGGACCGGGCGGCCGGTCCCAGATCGAGTTCGAGCACCGCGTCCACCACGAACTCCTGACCGTTCGCGCGTTCGAAGTCGTACACCCCGTGCCGGCCCCGTGCCCGCAGGCCGGTCAGCTCGATCCGGTCGGTCATCGCCGACCCCGCCCGTCGGCCGCGGACCACTCGGCGGCGTCCGACGACACGACCTGACCGGCCGCCGACCCGGCGGGCGGGGCCTCGGCGGCCGACGGAGCGGCCAACCGGGGACGGCCGGTGGCCCGCCAGACGGCGAGCGCGTCGACGGTGGCCCGCACGTCGTGCACGCGTACCCCCCAGGCGCCGGCGGCCACCGCGAGCAGGCTGGTGGCGACGGTGGCGGCCGTCCGGCCGTCGGTCGTCCGAGGCACGCCGTCGGGGCCGGCCAGCAGTTGACCCAGGTACGACTTGCGGCTCGCGCCGAACAGCACCGGGTAGCCGAGGGCGATCAGCTCGGGCAGCCGGGCGCTGAGCTGCCAGTTGTGGGCGGCGTTCTTGGCGAAGCCGAGGCCCGGATCGATGATGATCTGATTCGGTTCGATCCCGGCGGCGAGGGCCGCGTCCACGCGCTGGCCGAGTTCGGCACGGACGTCGGCGACCACGTCACCGTAGTTGGCCAGCTCGCTCATCCGGCGGGAGTGGCCGCGCCAGTGCATCAGCACCCAGGGACAGCCGGCGTCCCGGACCACCCGGGCCATGTCGGGATCCGCGAGCCCTCCCGAGACGTCGTTGACCACGGCCGCGCCGGCCTGCAGCGCCGCGACGGCGACCCGGGCCCGGGTGGTGTCGATGCTGACCGGGACGCCCGCCGAGGCCAGTTCGCGGATGACCGGCACCACCCGGGCGGCCTCGGTCTCCGCGTCCACCCGGTCGGCACCCGGCCGGGTCGACTCTCCACCGACATCCACCAACTCCGCGCCGTCGGCACGGAGCCGGACGCCGTGTGCGACGGCGGCGTCGACGTCGGCGTAGCGTCCGCCGTCGGAGAACGAGTCGGGCGTGACGTTCAGGACGCCCATCACCACCGGGGCCGGAGCCCGTACCAGATCGGTCACGAGTAGGACGGTACCGGCCCGGCCGCCCCTCACGGACGGCCCCGGTCGAGCATCCTGACATGGCAATTGGAACAGGTGTACGATCGGTCGTCCGGGTCGGTTCGGGCAGCATCTTCGCGGCTTGTCGCAAAGAGGGGCGGCCCGTACGCTGTGGAATTGTCCAGCATCGAGATGGCGACGGTTGGAGGGAGGGCCGAAGCGGGACAACCCACCCAAAAATCGCCACCCTTCGTGGCGGTTGTCGTACGCAGAGTCCCGAGCACTGCGCACAGTGAGCACAGATCCCGCAAGGCTTGCCTACTGCACCACCGCGGCGCCGCCGGCCGCGACTTGGGGAGGTTTCAGTGATCGCCATCGAGCTGATGGAAACGGCGTCCACAAGCGCCCTCCACCTGCTCTCCACCCTGGTGTCGTCGATTCCGCTCGCCGCGGAGGAGCCGAAGGGGATCGACACCGAGGGCGTCGTCACCTTCTTCGCCAGCAAGATCGCGCCGATCCTGCTCGCCGTGCTGGGCGTCATCTTCATCGGCCGCGCCAGCCGAGGCGAGATCTCGAAGGTGTTGACCAGCTCGGCCATCGCGATCGTCGGGTTGGCCTTCATCGCCGGAGCCGCCACCCTCTTCTTCATCGGCGACTTCCTGATCAACCTGATCTTCGAATAGACGCGGGCACGAGATGCGGCTGCGCACCGACGACGACATCTACCGGGCTCGCCTGGTCTATCTCGGGCCGCCCGGCTACACCCTTCCGGTCCACCTGCCGTACGCCCAGTACGGGCTGTTCATGCTGCTCGTCCCCCTCTACATGTTCATCCACTGGCTGTTCACGCTGCGGGTCGAACTCTTCCCCGCCTGGGAGATCGCCCTCGCGATCGTGACCACCTCGTTCGTCTTCCGGTACGTCGACCCGGACCGTCCGGCGCGCATGGTGATCCGTACCGCGCTGACCGACTGGCGACGGACCCGGGAGCCGGCCGCCGAGCAGCGCGATCCGCGCCTGGTCGGCAGCAGGATCAGGATCCGGGAGGAACTGGCATGACCGGCTGCACGCCGTACGGGCCGAACGAGGACACGGGCAGGGCGATCGCATGAGCCGCTCCGCCACGCCGGGATCCCCGGCCGGACGTCCGGCCGCACCACACGGTAACCGTGCGCGATCGTTCGACTACCCGGAAGCCGACGGACTGGACGAGACCACGGTGGATCCGGCACTCGCCACCACCCCGGCGCACGGCAGCGTCGGGGTGTTCCAGGCACCCCGCCCGCCGCAGCGTCGAGCGGCTCCGGCCGACTCGACCCCGGCCAGCCGGGACGGTGCGGACATCGACTCGCCGTTCCTCGACCTCTTCGGTGGCGCGTACCCCCGGCCCGGTCCCGCCCAGCGAGGCAACGGGCACCCCGCACGAGCCCTGCCGCAGCAGCCGCATCCCGCACCGCCGCCCGCCGTCGGGCCCGCACCGGCAGCCCGTCGGGCGGCTCCGCCACCGGCGCCACCGCGACCGCCCGACCTGACGCCGATCACGCCGCCGGCCACGCCGCCCGGCCGCCTGGTCGAGGGCCCGGTGCCGGCCACGAACCCGCCGCCGGCTTCGTCCCGGGTGGCGCCCTCCCCGGCGGACCGGTTGCCGACCGCCCGGCCGCCCGCCGACGATCGGCCCACCGGGAACGACCGCCCGCTCCGAGAGGACCGCCGCGCCCCCGACAACGACCCGGCACCGACCGACGAGCCCGGGAAGACGCCACGTCGGTCAGCGCCGCCGGCCAACCGTCCGGCTCCCCGGCAACGGTCCGTCGACCACCGCGACCGGCCGGTCAAGCCGGTCCGTGTCCGACCACCGAGGATCAAGTTCGGCGATCGTGATCCGGCCGTCGAGTTGGCCATCACCGAGATCGCCGGGCACCTGACCTTCACCCCCAACACGGTCACCGCCTGGTACTGGCTGCCCGAGGTGCGCTGGGCCTTCCGGCCGGACGCGGAACGCGAGGCGCTGCTCTCGGCGATCTCCGAGCAGTACGCCGGCCTGGCCGGCTTCCGACTGCACCTGCGCCGCACCACCCGGCCCTTCCCGGCCGACGAATGGGCCCGCACCATCGACGCCAACACCGCCGCGCCGCTGCCCGACGTTCCCGGCACCGCCGGCTGGGCCGAGCACCTGGTCGCCGCGCAACGCCACCTGCTGTCGGTGAATCACGCCGAGGGCCAGACCTACCTCGGCGTCACCTTCGCCCGCCGTTCCCTCGGTGACTCGCTCACCGAACGGCTGCTGCGCACCTTCGGTCGCGGTGTCGCCGAGGGCGAGCGGCGCAAGCTCGGCCGCACCGTCGAGCAGTTCGACGAGGTGCTCGGCGCCTTCGGCATGCGGGGGCGGCGGGTCACCGCGCACGAGCTGGAATGGCTGCTCTACCGGTCGGTGGCGCTCTGCATGGCACCCCCGGGCACGCTCTCACCCATCACCGACGGTCGTTGGGAACGCGGCGACCTGCTCGCCCTCACCGAACAGGTCGAGCGCTACCGCACGCCGTACGGCTCCACCGTCAAGCTGGTCCACCGGATGACCGGCGAGGAACGACACGTGGCGGTGCTCGCCGTCGGTCGAATGGAGCCGCTGGAGATCCCCGAGCGGCACGAACCCTGGTTGCACTTCCACGAGCGATTGCCCTGGCCGATGGAACTCTCCACCCGGGTCGACATCCTCGGCTCCGGCGACTCCTTCCGCAACCTCGAACACCGACTCCGGATGATCCGGTCACAGCAGTTGGACTACGCCGAACACGGCATCGACGCGCCGCCCGAACTGGAGCGACTCGCCAAGCGCGCGCTGGTCATCGGCGACGAGATGACCACGGGGCTGCCGGTCGACTCGGCCCGCGCCCATGGCTGGCACCGCATCGCGGTCGGCGGTCGGACCCGGGAGGAGTGCCTGGAACGGGCCCGCCGGCTCATCCAGCTCTACTCGCGCGAGCTGCGCATCTCCCTGCAGCACCCGAAGAACCAGGACTGGCTGGCCCGCGAGTTCATCCCGGGTGAGCCGATCGCCAACACCGGTTACGTGCGCAGGATGCCCGTCAACCTGCTCGCGGCGGCGTTGCCGCAGGCCGCCTCCACGGTGGGTGACCGACGTGGCGACCTGATCGGCCGTACCGCCGGCACCTGCCGTCGCCCGGTCTTCCTCGACCTGCACTTCCCCATGGAGGTGCGGGAGCGCTCCGGCCTGGCGGTCTTCGTGGCCGAACCGGGCGGCGGCAAGTCCACGCTGCTCGGCGCGTTGGGCTACCTGGCCGCCCGCCGTGGCGTACAGGTGACCCTGCTCGACCCGTCCGGCCCGCTGGCCCGGCTCTGCGCGATGCCGGAGCTTCGTCCCTACTCGCGGGTGCTGAACCTGACCGGCTCCGAGCACGGCACGCTGGCACCGTACTCACTGATCCCGACCCCGCTGCGCAGCGAGTTCGCCGCCGGAGCCGCCGGCGACCGGGAGTTCGAGATCGCCGTCTCCAACGCGCGGGCCGAGCGGCGGATGCTGGTACAGGACATCTGCATGATGCTGGTGCCACCGCAGGTGGCCCGGGAGGCCTCCACCGCCACGCTGTTCCGGCACGCCGTGCGCCAGGTGCCCGCCGAGGAGACCTCCACTCTGGACGACGTGGTCACCTGCCTCGGCCAGCTCGACGACGACGCCGGCCGGGAACTGGCCAACCTGCTACTGGACACCGCCGAGATGCCACTGGCGATGCTCTTCTTCGGTCGCCCGCCGGAGGGCCTGCTCGGCCCGGACGCCGCACTCACCGTGATCACCATGGCCGGCCTGCGGCTGCCCGACCTCAAGATCGAACGCGAGTACTGGTCGGCCGAGGAGGCACTCGCCCTGCCGATGCTGCACACCGCGCACCGGCTGGCGGTCCGCCGCTGCTACGGCGGCTCGATGGCCTCCCGGAAGTTGGTCGGCCTGGACGAGGCGCACTTCATGGAGGGGTGGCGCTCCGGCCGATCCTTCCTCGTCCGACTCGCCCGTGACTCGCGCAAATGGAACCTGGCCGCGCTCGTCGCCTCGCAGAACCCCCGGGACATCCTCGGTCTCGACGTACAGAACCTCGTCTCCACCGTGTTCGTCGGCCGGATCGCCGAGGACGCCGAGATCGCCTCCGAGGCGCTGCGACTGCTACGCGTACCGGTGGACGACGGCTACGAGGCCACCCTCGCCTCGCTCTCCACCGCCGACGCGACCTCGGCCAACCGGCTCGGCTTCCGGGAGTTCGTGATGCGCGACGTCGACGGCCGGGTCCAGAAGGTCCGGGTCGACGTCTCCTACGTGGACGGACTGCTGGACCACCTCGACACCACCCCCGCCGCCATCGCCGCCGCCGCAGGGGTGCTGCCGACCGTGCTGCCCGACTTGGAGGCGTGACATGGCGAGGGCCCGGGCACGGATCACGGCGCTCCTCCTGGCACTCGGCGTCCTCGCCGCAGCCACGATCAGTTGGCCCGGGCTCACGGCCACACCGGCGTACGCGGCTCCGGCCGCGTACCAGGCCGCGGCGGCCGAACTCTGCACGACCGAGGAGTGGCAGGTCGACTTCCGCGCCTGCGTCACCAAACTGCAGCAGGTGGCGGAGTCGGAGGCGACGTGTCGTAATCCCCCGACGCCGACCGCGCCGGATTCCGGCATCGCCGGGTGGTTCGCCTCCCGTCCCGAGGCCTCCAAGCTTCCCGGCCCGAAGGGCTACTACAGCGACTACGGCTACGCCGGTTACAGCTACAGCACCTACGACATCGATTCCGGCTGCGCGACCACCCTGCTGCATCCGGACTACAAGTTCACCAACACCATCGCCAACGGCGAGTTCATGATGGCGACGGCGATCATCGGCGCCTCGAACGCGCTGCGCGAACGGGCCTGGGATCCGGGCACCATGTGGGGCTGGGCGGATCCCCTGGTGGACCAGGCCACCAAGGCCATCTACCAGAAGGTGTTCAGCGTCTTCGGCATCGTCACGCTCTGCGTGGTCGGGCTCTACCTGCTCTGGCGCTCGCGCCAGTCCGACATGAGCAACGCGATGACCACGGCGGGCTGGGCGTTGGTGGTGATGGTGGCGGTCACCGCGCTGGCCGCCTGGCCGGTCAAGTCGGCGAACCTCGCCGACGGCGCCCTCGTCTCCACGCTCGGCGTCGTACACGACGCGGTGGGCCCGGCCGCCAAGGACGTGCCGCCGGACCGGTGTGCGATGCCCAACCCGGACGCCTGCACGGACAAGCGGCCACCGGCGGTCCGGGCCAGCGACACGGCCGCCGAGGCGATGCTCTACCGGAACTGGCTGCGCGGGGTGCTCGGCTCGGCCGACAGCGAGACCGCCAGGAAGTACGGCGCGGCGCTCTACGACGCCAAGTCGCTGTCCTGGGAGGAGACCGAGAAGATCCGGGCCAATCCGCAGACGCGTGAGGCCACCATCAGCGCCAAGCAGCAGCAGTGGATGACGGTCGCCGCACAGATCGAACGGGAGGATCCGGAGGCCTACGAGTACCTGAAGGGCGTCCGGGACATGGACCGGGTGGGCGCCGGGTTCATCGCGGTGCTCGCCGCCCTGCTCTTCGCGATGTTCGACCTGACCGCGTCACTGCTGGTGCTGCTCGGCTTTCTGATCTTCCGGTGGGCGGTGATCGCGGCGCCGATCCTCGGCACCATCGGTCTGCTCCGACCGGCCAGCGCCGGTCTGCGACGGCTGGGCAACGCGGTGGTGGCGGCGCTGTTCAATATCGCGATCTTCGGCACCGGTGCCGCCATCTACCTCTTCGCGGTCGACCTCATCATGAGCACGGCCACCCTCCCCGGCTGGCTCCAGGTGGTGCTGGTCTGGCTCTGCGGGGTGGTCGGCTGGCTGCTGCTGCGCCCCTACCGCCGGATCACCCAGCTCGGCGGGAAGGACAACAGCGAGGCGGTCAGCTCGGCGGGCTCCTGGCACCGCCGGTTCTTCCGGGACATGCGTACCGCGGCCCGGCTCGACGTCGCCGAGCCGGGCGGCACCGCCGAGCCAAGCGTGGGACGGCGTCGGGCGGTCGCGCCGGAGCAGCCGAGGGTGCGTCCGGAGGCTCGACCGGATCCGATGCCGGCGGGGACACCGGCGGCCGCGAAGCGGCCGGACGATCCGAGAACGGACGGTGCCGACAGCTCCGCCCAGGAACAGCGCACCAAGACCCCCCCGGTGGCCCCGAGGCCACGGCGTCGGCAGCCGGCCTCCTGGACCGAACCGGACGTGCCGGACGAGAACCCCTCCTACGTCATCTACCGTCCCGGTTCGGCCGAACGGGCTCCCGAGAAGCCGACGCCACGGGTCCGCTCCGAGGCCCGGTGACCATCATGCGTCGGGCGATCGAGTTCCTCATCCGACGGTTGCTACGGTCCCGCCTGGGTGCCGCACTCGGCATCGCCGTACTGGTGCTCGGGGTGGTGGGAACGGCCAGGTTGGTTGCCGGCCCGACCGATCCGGCGGCCGGGCTGAGCAGTCGCCCGGCCGACCCGATCACCACCCTGCACCCGACCACCGGGGACGACGGTGCGATCTCCACGACCACGACGCCGTCCCCGGTCACCCGGCCCGGCCAGCCGGCCCCGGATGTGGTGGCCGCCCGCTTCGCCGCCGCCTGGCTCGGCCGCCCGGGCCAGACCGCCGAGGATTGGCACGACGCGCTGCGTCCGCTCTCGACCGCCGGTCTGACCGACAAGATCGTCGGGGCCGACCCGGCCAGCGTGCCCGCCGAGGCGGTCACGGGTGAGGTCACCCTGCGCCCACGCGGTGAGACCTTCGTGGAGGCGACGATCCCCCTCGACGAGGGGCAACTCCGGCTCGAACTGCTGGCCCCCGACGGACGATGGTTGGTGGACGCGGTGGACTGGAGCCGGGAATGAGTGAGCACGGTCCTCGCCGACCGGTCCGGACCGGTGCCCTGGCCGCCGCGCTCACCGCGGCGCTGGTGCTGCTCTGTTGCACCGGAGGCGCCGGTGCCTTCTTCCTCACCGAGCTGGGTGGCGACGCCGCCGAACAGCTGAGCCCGGCCAGCATGGAGTGCACCGGCGACTTCGAGGTGGACGTCACCGGCAAGATGCCGCGCTTCGCCGAGTACGGGGAACGCCAGCTGCGGAACGCGGCAGTGATCATCAAGGTCGGCCAGGAGATGCGGGTGCCACCGCGGGGCTGGGTGATCGCCGTGGCGACCGCCATGCAGGAGTCCCGGCTGCTGAACCTGGCCAACAGCACGGTCGGCGAGTCGCGGGACATTCCGAACGAGGGGATCGGGGCCGACCACGACTCCCTCGGTCTCTTCCAGCAACGGGCCTCGTGGGGCACGGTCGCCCAGCGGATGGATCCCGAGTACGCGTCCCGCAAATTCTACGAGAAACTGCTCGACCTACCCGACTGGGAGAAACTCTCACTTACCGTGGCCGCCCAGCGGGTCCAGATCAGCGCCTTCCCGGACGCGTACGCCAAACACGAGGAACTGGCCGCCCGGATCGTGGACGCGCTGGCCGGTGGCGCGGCTCGAACCGCGCTGATCGCCGGGCAGGAGGTGTGTGACGCCGCGGCAGGTGGTGAGATCGCCGCCTCCGGCTGGACCGCACCGATTCCGGGGGGAGTCGGCTCCGGATTCCGGACCGCCAGTCGGCCGGGACACAACGGTGTGGACATCGCCGCGCCGAAGGGCACCGATATCAGGGTCGCGGCGACCGGCCGAGTGTTGGTCTCCCGCTGCGACCCCGACCGGAGAGGACGGCTCAGCTGCGACGAGGACGGCTGGCCCGGCAAGGGTGGCTGCGGTTGGTTCGTCGACGTGCTGCACGCCCAGGGAATCGTCACCCGCTACTGTCATCTGGTGGATCGTCCCCTGGTCGCCGTGGGCGACACGGTGCAGGCCGGTGACGTGATCGGCGATGTCGGCAGCAGCGGCAACTCCTCCGGACCGCACCTGCACTTCGAGGTGCACGTCGACGGCGATCGCAGCAGCCGGGGCGCCATCGACCCGGTCCCGTTCATGCGGTCCAAGGGCGCGCCGTTGAAAGGCGCCGGGTGAACCAGGGGCCGCCATGACCGAACCGCTTCCGGACCCGTTCGCCGACCAGCCCGACTGGGCTCCCCAGCCGCCCCGTCCGATCGAGATCGTCCCCGCTGCGGGAAGCGTCGAACTACGCGGGCGGCGCGTGCTCGTCGGACTGCCCGGTGTGGGCTGGCGGGCCGACCTGCGGGCCGACGAACGGGTCGTGCAGAACAGCCGCACCTACGTCCCGGTCATCCCGGAACACGAGTGGTACCGCGCCGAGTCCGACCAGGTCGAGGTCTTCGCCCCGCTGGTGCCCGTCGAACGGGTCTGGGTCGAGACGGTCGGCCCGGCGACCACGCCGACGACGGAGGGCGGCCTGCGGCTCGTCTCGTTGGACGCACCGGCCCACCCAGCACCGACGCCGGTCTTCGAGGCGGACTCGGTCACCGGGCGACGGGTCGTGCACGTGGTCGGCGCCGTCGAGCACCGCGATCTACGCGCCGTCACCGAGACCTACTCGGGTGCCGAGGGTGACATCTGTGTGCGGGTGACTCCCGAGATGGAGTGGTACCGCTGGGCCTGGCGCGGCCAGTCACCGACCACCCTGGAGGTACCGGTCCACATGTTGTGGGTGGAGTGAGGTCAGCTGGCTGTCGCTGAGCAGACCCGCCAGTCCTCGTTCAGCCGCGTGGTGAACGTCCATGCCTGCCGGTCGCTCTGTCGGATCCCGTCGACCTGTGCCGCAAAGGTCAGATTTACGCGCACCTCGGCTTTGTCTCCATCTCGATCCACTTGGAGCTCCCCCCAAACGGTCGACATTGTCGTTCCGAATCGCACCTCTCGGGCCGCTAAGTCGTCCCTAAGCCTGTGCAGCTGATCCAGATCGGTACTGCCCTCGCAGGTGAAGATCGATGCGCGCACGTCATTGCGGTCGACCAGGAACGCACGCAGGTAGTTGTCCACCACCACATCTGGGGCGCTGCGGTCGGGAGTGGTGGCTCGGTCGTAGACGAAGTAGCCGACCACCCCGCCGGTCAGGCAGAGCGCCGCGACCACCCCCGCAACCACGGTCAGCACCGTACGCAGGCGGCGCCGGGACTGGCGCGGCGCCGGCGCGACCGCAGGCGGTGCCAGCTCCTCCGGCGGGGTCCTCTGCGCCGGTACGCGGGAGACCTGGGAACCGGCGGAGGGCGGCACTGATTCCACCCTCTGAGGCTATCCGGTGGCGGCCCAGGACCCAATGCCCAAGATTTGGCAGATCGTGACCGAACACTGCCGATGGGTGAGATCCATGACAACAACGGCGCAGCACCGCCCCGCATCCCGGAGGTGAGGCCCTGGCTGGGATACCGTCACTTCTGCCCGGCGAGTGGGTGCCGACCTCGGGCGGAGGGGGTGGACACGGTGGGCGGTCCGAAGGCACGGACGCTCCGCGCCGCCGCGCTGCACCGCCGGGCCGCTGCGACGGTCGCGGCGGCGACGACGATCCTCGACGAGACCCGTCCCGTCCCGGCTGACCAGCGCCGTCAGTACGCGTTGGCCGAGCGGCTGCGGGACGCGGCGAGCATCCTCGCCCCGGGTTGGGCCGGGGCCGCGTTGGACGCGGTCGCTCCGGGCCACCCCGCCGGGGAGGGGCCCCCACCGTTCGTCCGGGTGGGCACCGCCGCGCCGCTGGACGACGCACGTTTCCCGGCGCTGGTGCCGATGTTCGGCAGCGGACACCTCGCGACGGACACCGACGCGCACGACCCACGGGTCGCCGGGCTGCTGCGGGCCGTACTGCTGCGCCTGCTGGCGGCGACACCGGCGGGGGCACTGCTGGTACGGGCGGTGGACGCGACGGGTGTCGCGCTGGCACCGTTCGCGGCGCTCGGCGACGCCGGGGTGCTGGCCCCGCCGGCCACCGACGTCGACGGGCTGCGGGCCGTGCTGGCGGAGGCGGAGCGGTGGGTGGCGCCGGACGCCTCCGGTCCTCGCCGGCACGACCGTTCCTTGCTGCTGGTGCTGGCCGCGCTGCCGGAAGCGCACCTGCCGGGTGACCTGGCGCGGATCGAGGCACTCGCCGAGCAGGGACCGGCAGCCGGATTGCACCTGGTGGTGGCGGGGTGGCCGGCGGCCGGCCGACCCGCGCTGCCGAGGGCTACGCCGCTGGCGATGCGGACGGCCTACGCGCTGCTCGGTAATCCGCCGGGTGCGGCGTTCGCCGGCACCGACGGAGGTCTGAACTCACCGGTCTTCGTCGACCCGGATCCGCCGACCGGGTTGGTCGACACCGTGTGCCGGCGGATCGCCGCCCAGGTCGAGGCCGGCAGCCGGCTCGCCCTGTCGCACCTGCTGCCACCGACGGACGAGCTGGGGCAGGCGGCCGGAACGGACGGGCTGACCACAACCGTCGGCGACGCGGGTGGGCGACCGGTCTCGCTCGGCTTCACCGAACTGACCCCGCACTGGTTGGTGAGCGGCCGGTCACGGGGCTGCCGGTCCACCTTCCTGACCACGGCGCTGCTCGGACTCGTCGCGCGGTACGGCCCGGGGGAGCTGTCGCTGTACCTGGTGGACCTCGGTGCCGGTGAGTCCTTTGCGGAGTTCCTGCAGACCGAGCGGGACAGGTCCTGGATCCCGCAGGTCCGGGCGGCCGCGATGGCCGCCGACCGGGAGTACGTGCTGGATCTGTTGGACCAGTTGACTGCGGAGGTGCAGCGGCGCGCCGAGGCGTCCACCCGCGCGGGTGGGCAGCGCTTCGCCGAGTTGCGGAAACATCGCCCGCTTCCCCGGGTCGTCTGTGTGCTGGAGAACCTGCAGGTGCTTCTCACCGAACGGGACCGGCTCTCCGCCGAGGTGGCCGCCCGGCTGGACGCACTGGCGAGGACCGGGCGGGCGTACGGTGTTCATCTGGTGCTGGCCGGCGAGGGTGACCTGGGCCTGGGCACCCGTTCCGACGGCGGGCAGCGGGACTCCCTACCGGGCCAGTTCCCGGTGCGGGTGGCGCTGCCCGGCGGCGGGGCGGTGCTGGCACCCACGAACGACGCCGCGGCCGGTCTGCCGGTGGGCAGCGCGGTGGTCAACACCGCGGGCGGGCTCGGCGGCCCACGGGGAGCGATCCGAGGTCATGAGCGGATGGTCCGGTTCCCCGACCCGGCAGACGAGCCGGAGGCGGTCACCGGGCTGCGCCACCGCCTCTGGTCGGCCCGCCCGCCGAACGCGACGCCGCCCGTCGTCTTCGCCGGGTACGCGCGTCCGCTGCTGACCAACGATCCCCGCTATCGGGCGGCCGTCGCGGGGCAGTCGACGGCGCCGGCCGCGTTGCTCGGGCGGGTGGTGGATGTCGCGCGTAGCACCGCAACGGTGTCGTTCGGACCGGCGGCGGGGCGCAACCTCGCGGTTCTCGGTCCACGACCTGCCGCGTGTCGCCTGCTGGCGACGGCCGCCCACACCACCGCGGCCCATCATCCGGCCGGTACGGCGCGGTTCGTGGTCGCCGTGGCGGACGCCGAGGCGGCACAGCTGGCGGACACTCTGGTCACGGAGTTGGCCGAGCGCCACCAGGTCGACCGGGTGGACCTCGCCGGGCTGGTCGCCGTGGCGGACGCTGGCGAGCCGGCGTACCTGGTCGTCTTCGGGCTGGACGTGGCACCGGCCGAGCAGCTGCCGCCGGCTCGACTGCGGGCTCTGCTGCGTGACGGACCACCGGCCGGGCAGCACCTGCTCGGCTGGTGGCGTACGGTGCCGTCGTTCGCGACGCTTGTCGAGCCGGACGAGACGGTGGACAAGCTGACCGCTGTGGCGGTGGCGGGTGTGCCGGGGGCGCAGCTCACTCCGGTCTTCGGTCGTCCGGTGGAGTGGCGACCCCGGCCCGACCGGGTGGTGCTCTGGGACGGGCCGACGGAGCGCGGTGTGGTGCTGGTTCCGTACGAGGCGCCCGGCAGCGTGCAGGGGGAACCCGGATGACTCTCGATCACTCGCCGACCACTGCCGCCGGGCCGGTTCGACAGCGGGCTGCCGGCGCGCCGGGGGATCCGGTGCGGGCCGCGTGGGCCGACTACCTGGCCGCGGCCCGGCAGCTCGACGGGGTACGTCGGGGCGCGGCGACCGCCGCGGGTGAGCAGGCCCGCGCGGTCCAGGCCGCCCGGGAGGAGCTGTCCGGGGTACGCACCCGGCTGGCGTCGCAGGAGAGTCGGCTGCGTGAGCTGGAGGTGCCGCCGATCTCGCTGGCGCCGACCCCGCCGGAACTGGTCGAGGCGAGCCGGTCGATGAGCGGTGGTCCGGCGGCCGTGTTGACCGCCCTGCGGGACGCCCGCCGGTGGGCTGTCGGCGCGGACGACACGCTCACCGCCCGTGGCCTGTCCCGGGTGGCGCACTGGCCGGCCCGCGCGCGCAATCTGCTGGTGTACGGGCCGCTGGGGCTGTTCGTTCCGGTGTTGCTGGTGGTGGTGTACCTGCTGGCCGGTACCGGCGCGGTGACCGCGTTGGCGGTGCTGGTGGCGCTGCCGGCACCGGCGGTCGCGTTCGGCCTGGGCTGGCTCGCGGTGGGCCGCTGCTTTCCGCCCGGTCCGGGAGAGCGGGTGGACCGCACGCCACGGTTCGGCGCGCTGGCCTGCCTGGTCCCGGCCGTGGTGGTCAACGCGGGGATCGTGCTGGGGATGCTGTCGTCCTGACCGCCAGGCGGTCAGCGAGGGATGATCAGAGCCATCGCCTCGGCCCGGGACTTGGCGTCGTGTTGCAGGGTGCCACGCACCGCGGACGTGATCGTCTTGGCACCGGACTTCTGGATGCCCCGCATCGCCATGCACATGTGTTCGCACTCGAGCACGACGATCACCCCGCGCGGCTCCAGCCGCGTCATCAGCAGGTCCGCGATCTGCGAGGTGAGCCGCTCCTGCACCTGGGGTCGCCGGGCGAAGACCTCGACCAGCCGGGCCAGCTTGGACAGCCCGGTGATCCGGCCGTCGGGACCGGGGATGTAGCCGATGTGGGCACTGCCCCGGAACGGCAGCAGATGATGCTCGCAGAGGCTCATCACGTCGATGTCCCGGACCAGCACCAGTTCCTCGTGGTTGGCCTCGAAGGTGGTGGTGAGCACCGTGGCCGGGTCGACGCGCAGGCCGGCGAAGAGTTCCGCGTACGCCCGGGCGACCCGGGCCGGGGTCTGCTGGAGGCCGTCGCGGTCCGGATTCTCCCCGACCGCGATGAGGATCTCGCGGACCGCCTTCTCGATCCGGCCGAGGTCCATGGTGTCCTCGACCGGACGACCGGTCAGGCGACCGTTGATCAACCGGGCGGCGATGTAGTCGAGGCCGTCGCTGTCGGGTTCGGTGGCGGAGGCGGCCAGTCCCCGCTGTGGGGAACTGGCCGCCGGGTCGTCGGTACTCAGTGCGAACCGTCCGAGGAGTTGTTCGAGCTGACGCCACCCACCGTCGCCTCCGCGCCGTCGGCCTCGGCCTGCACCTTGAGCGCGTCCTTCTCGGCCGGGGTGAGCACGGGCGGCTCGGTGGAGGGCTGGCGCTTGCCGAAGCCGTTGTACGGTGCCATCGGCGGGCGCTTGACCACCCGGGCGCAGATCCGGGCCATGTCGGCGGTGGAGAGGGTCTCCTTCTCCATCAGCTCGAGCACGATGTTGTCCAGGACGTCCCGGTACTCGACCAGGATCTCCCAGGCCTCGTCGTGGGCCAGCTCGATCAGGGCCCGCATCTCGCCGTCGATCTCGGCGGCGACGGCGTCGGAGTAGTCCCGCTCGTGGCCCATGTTGCGGCCGAGGAACGGCTCGTCGCCGCTGGTGCCGTACTTGATCGCACCGAGCTTGGAGCTCATGCCGTACTGGGTGATCATCGCGCGGGCCAGTGCGGTGGCCTTCTCGATGTCGTTGCCGGCACCGGTGGTGGGCTCGTGGAAGACGAGTTCCTCGGCGGCCCGCCCGCCCAGCGCGTACGCCAGGGTGTCGACCATTTCGGCGCGGGTCTGGGTGTACTTGTCCTCCGTGGGCAGCACCAGGGTGTGGCCCAGGGAGCGACCCCGGGACAGGATGGTCACCTTGTGCACCGGTGCGGCGTGCGGCAGTGCCCAGGCGACAAGTGCGTGCCCACCCTCGTGGTACGCGGTGATCTTCTTCTCCTGGTCGCTCATCACCCGGGTACGCCGCTGCGGACCGGCGATCACGCGGTCGATCGACTCCTCGAGCGAGTCGTTGGAGATGGCCCGCTGGTCCTTGCGGGCGGTCAGCAGGGCCGCCTCGTTGATCACGTTGGCGAGGTCGGCACCGCTGAAGCCCGGCGTCCGCTTGGCCACCGAGTCGAGGTCGACGTCGGGCGTGAACGGCTTGCCCTTGGCGTGTACCCGCAGGATGGCCTTGCGGCCCTCCATGTCGGGGGCGTCGACCGGGATCTGCCGGTCGAACCGGCCCGGTCGCAGCAGCGCCGGGTCGAGGATGTCCGGCCGGTTGGTGGCGGCGATCAGGATCACGCCACCCTTGACGTCGAAGCCGTCCATCTCGACCAGGAGCTGGTTCAGCGTCTGCTCGCGCTCGTCGTGGCCACCGCCCATGCCGGCGCCACGGTGCCGGCCGACCGCGTCGATCTCGTCGACGAAGACGATCGCGGGCGCGTTCGCCTTGGCCTGCTCGAACAGGTCACGGACCCGGCTGGCGCCGACACCGACGAACATCTCCACGAAGTCCGAGCCGGAGATCGAGTAGAACGGCACCCCGGCCTCGCCGGCCACCGCTCGGGCGAGCAGCGTCTTACCGGTGCCGGGCGGGCCGAAGAGCAGCACGCCCTTCGGGATCTTCGCACCGAGTGCCTGGTACTTCGCCGGGTTCTGCAGGAAGTCCTTGATCTCGTGCAGCTCCTCGACAGCCTCCTCGGAGCCCGCCACGTCGGCGAACGTCGTCTTCGGCGTGTCCTTGGTGATCATCTTCGCCTTGGACTTGCCGAAGTTGAGCACCCGGGAGCCGCCGCCCTGCATCTGCGACATGAAGAACAGCAGCAGCAGCACGAGCAGCACGATGGGAAGCAGGTTGACCAGCAGGCTGACCCAGATGCTGTCGGACGACACCTCGGTGTCGGCCGGCCCGGTGACCCGGTTGTTGGCCTTGGCGTCGAGGACCTGGTTCCAGACCTCGTCGCCGACCTCGTAAGGGAACTGAGCCTCGATCAGCTTCGTGGTGGTGTCGCCGAACTCGGTCTCCTCGGCCAGCTCGAGCTGGATCGTCTGTTCCTTGTCCTGGAAGACGACCTTCTCGATGCCGCCCTTGTTGAGCTGGTCGAGCGCGACGGACGTGTCCACCCGGTGGTAGCTGGGTCCACCGGTGAACAACTGACTGAGCACGACGGCGCCGAGGATGACCAGGATGACCCAGAACACCGGTCGGCGGAAGAAACGCGTACGTTCCATGCTGTTGTCGAGCGCCGAGACGCCCGCATCCTCCTGATCGACGTCCTGACCGACTGTGGGTGTCGCCGCCTGGGCGGCTGCCGGAGCCGCCGTGCGGGCCGGCCTCGACCCCGGGGCGCGATTGCCGCGCCACGGTCATTCGACGGTACACCGTGCGAGACCGATATGAGCTGGCGAGCCCAGCACTTACGCGTACGGCGAACCGGATGTCAGCCGGCGTGGCCCGGAGTCGGATCTCCGGGTCACCGTCGTCAACGGTAGTCCGATCAGCTGAAAGGCGGCTGTACGCCGGGCGGGAGGTGCCGACGTGCCGGGTGTCCGGCCGGTCAGGAGCGGGCGTAGACCTCCGGCTTGAGCACCCCCACGTACGGCAGCTCCCGGTAGCGCTCACCGAAGTCGAGGCCGTACCCGACGACGAACTCGGTCGGGATGTCGAAGCCGACGTACCTGACCGGCACCGTCACCTTCACCGCGTCCGGCTTACGGAACAGCGCGACCACCTCGACGCTCGCGGCCGACCGCGATTCCAGGTAACGCAGCAACCAGGACAGGGTCAGCCCGGAGTCGACGATGTCCTCCACGACGACGACATGCCGACCGGCGATGTCCCGGTCGAGGTCCTTGAGGATCCGGACCACTCCCGAGGAGGTGGTGCCCTGCCCGTACGAGGAGATGGCCATGAAGTCCAGCTCGGCCGGGGGGCCGTGCCGGCCCAACGCCCGGGCGAAGTCGGCCATGAACATGACCGCGCCCTTGAGTACGCAGACGAGCAGCAGCCCGTCGGAGACGTGCGCGTAGTCCGCGGAGACCTGTTTGGCCAGCTCAGCGGTCTTCTCGCGGATCTGCGCCTCGGAGATGATCACGTGGTCGATGTCGGCGTCGTACCAGGAGCCGTCAGCCATGACCATAGCCTGCCGTACGCCCCGGGTTCGCCGTCGGCGGGGCCGCCCGTTTCAGGGCAACCCCGCCTAGAGATTTACCGGACAAGAGGAACATTCCGGTTCAGCAGTGGCGTGACCGCCACCTGTGGCCCCCCTCGGAGGGCTTCCAGTCCGCCGAGTCACGACTGTCGGCGGCCAGCCCGAGGGCGGACAGCAGGGCGAGGGAGAGAAAGAACAGCAGGAAGAGCAGGAAACCCATGGCGGCGCTCGCTTTCTGACGTCTGCGGTTGTCGTGTCGCCGCCGGTGCGCACCGGACAACTGCCAGTCTGGGCATCCCGTCCCCTCGCCGACAGTGGCAGGAATGCCACTCCTACTCGATTTTCTGCCACCCGTGCGGTTACCCTCGTCACATGCTGCGTTCGGTGGCCGTACTCGTCCTGGACGGTGTCGCGCCGTTCGAACTCGGCGTGCTCGCCGAGGTGTTCGGTACCGACCGCACCGCCGACGGGCTACCGGGTTACCGCTTCGACGTGTGTGGTCCCCGGCAGGCCCCGGTACGCACCTCCGCCGGTTTCCATCTGGTGCCGAACGCCGATCTGGCTCCGCTGGAGCAGGCGGACCTGGTGGCCGTTCCCGCGCACGATCCGACCACCACCGCGCCGGTCGAGGTCCACGAGGCGCTGCGTCGAGCCGCCGATCGGGGCGCGTACCTGTTCAGCGTGTGCGCCGGCGCGTACCTGCTGGGCGAGGCGGGACTGCTCGACGGGCGGGAGTGCACCACCCACTGGCGACACGTCGACGAGTTGCAGCGCCGCCACCCGAGCGCCCGGGTGCGCTGCAACTCGCTCTACGTACAGGACGGCCGGCTGCTCACCAGCGCGGGCACCGCCGCCGGCATCGACGCCTGCCTGCACCTGGTACGCCAGGCGCACGGCTCGGCCACCGCCACCCGACTCGCCCGCCGGATGGTGGTGCCTCCGCACCGCGACGGCGGGCAGGCCCAGTACATCGAGGCACCGATTCCGAAGGCGCCGGAGGCGCCCACCCTGGAACCGGTGCTGGAATGGTTGATGGGCCATCTGGACCGGCAGACCACGGTCGACGAGTTGGCCGCACGGGCCGGGATGGCCCCTCGGACGTTCGCCCGCCGCTTCCGCGCGGAGACCGGCACCACCCCGCACGACTGGCTGACCAACCAACGCGTCCTGCTGGCCCGCCGGCTGTTGGAGGACACCGCGCTCACGGTCGAGGGGGTCGCCGAACGGGCCGGGTTCGGCGACGCCGCCGTCCTGAGGCACCACTTCACCCGCCGGGTCGGTGCCACGCCGCAGGCGTACCGCGGCACGTTCCGGGACCGTGCTGCTACCGGTTGACCCGGCGCCTGAGGATCGTGCCGGTCAGAATCCGGCGGCCGCGCCGTCCACCCGGGACTCGGAGCCGACCACGAACCCGCCGTCGGCGCGTCGCCAGATCGCCTGCCCGTAGCCGAAGACGGTGGGATCGGACGCGACGGTCACCTGGTGGCCCCGCTCCCGCAGGTCGGCCAGGAGTGCGGCGCCACCGGGCCCGGCCACCAGTTGTTCCTCGACCAGCAGCGAGCGGCCCGCGTGCCAGTACCAGCGTGGGGCGTCCAGCGCCGCCTGCGGGTCGAGGCCCGCGTCCACGGTCGCCGAGACCAGTTGGACGTGGCCCTGGGGCTGCATGTGCCCACCCATCACCCCGAACGGCCCCACCGGCACGCCCTGCCGAGTCAGGAAACCCGGAATGATCGTGTGATACGGCCGCTTCGCCGGGCCGACCGCGTTGGGATGCCCCACGTCGAGCCGGAAGCCGAGACCCCGATTCTGCAGCGCGAAGCCGTATCCGGGCAGCACCACGTGGGAGCCGAAGGCGAGGTAGGTGGACTGGATCAGGCTGACCATCATCCCGCTCTCGTCGGCGGTACAGAGGTAGACCGTCCCACCGCGCTCCGGTGCGCCGGTCACCGTCTCGGCCGCCGCCTCGGTGATCGCCGCGCGGCGCCGGGCCAGATGCTCCGGGCTGAGCAGCCCGGGCGGGACCGGGGCAAGATCGGGGTCGGCCACGTGGGCGTGCGCGTCGGCGAAGCCCACCTTGACCGCCTCGATCTGCCGGTGCAGCCACCGCGACCCGTCCGCCGGGTCCGATCCGTCCAGGATGCCCAGGGCGAGCAGGGCGGCCAGTCCCTGCCCGTTCGGCGGCAGTTCCCAGACCTCGTGGCCCCGGTAACGCACGGACACCGGGTCGACCCAGACGCTGGCGTGCTGTGCCAGGTCCGTCGCCGTGAGCAGCCCGCCGGTACGGGCGGCGTGATCGGCCAGGGCCGCCGCGATCCGTCCCCGGTAGAACTCCTCCGCCCGGCTGTCGGCGATCAGTCGCAGCGTCAGTGCCGCGTCCGGGTTGCGCCACCGCTCCCCCGCGCGGGGAGCCCGCCCCTGCGGTGCGAAGACCCGCCCGAACTCCGCGTACTCGGGACCGGACAGCCCGGCGTGCCCGGCGACCGCGCGGGACCAGGCCGCCGCCGTCGCGGTGGAGACGGGGTGTCCCCGCTCCGCGTAGCCGATGGCGTCGGCGAACAGCTCCGCGAACGGCAGCGAACCGAATCGCTCGTGCAGGTCGCGCCAGCCCGCCGGCACGCCCGGTACGGTCACCGGCAACCAGCCCCGGGCCGGCATCGCCGGGCCGACCGCCTGTGCCCCACCCAACGCCTCGGGAGGCTCGGTGCCTCGACCGCCGGTCGCCGCGAGGACCAGGTCCCGGGTCAGCCCGGCGGGTGAGCGGCCGGAGGCGTTCAGGCCGTGCAGCCGCTCGCCGTCCCAGACGATGGCGAAGAGGTCACCACCGATGTCGTTGGAGGGTGGTTGCACCGCGGTGAGCGTGCTGGCGGTGGCCAGCGCCGCGTCCACGGCGTTGCCACCGCGGCGCAGCACGGCCAGCCCGGCGGCCACGGCCAGCGGCTGGCTGGTGGCCACGGCGCCGCGCGGCGCGTAGAGCGGTTGCCGGGGATGGATCATGCTTCGACGACCGCCTCGCCGGTCGCTGTCCCCGCCACCGGAGGCGCCGACGTTCGGTCGGCCAACCAAGCCGGGGATGACGCCGACGTTCGGCCGGCCGTCGAAGCCGGGGATGACGCCGACAGCAGCCGATCGCCGCGGCGGAGCACCCGCAACCCACCCGGCAGGTAGCTGGCTCGCTGGCCCCGCCACGCCGTGACCAGGGCGTCGAGTGCGGCGACGTGGCGGTGCGACAGTGCGGCCGGCGGCGCGCCCAACTCGTGCGCCCAGGCCCGCAGCACCCGAGCGCGCACCGCGGGCGCCAGGGCCGCGAGGTTCCGGGTGGCCAGGCCGCCGTCGGGGTGCCGGGCCTGACCAAGCGCCGCGGCGGCGAGTTCGTCCAGCACCGCGTTGTCCGCCGCCACCAGCGTGGCGGTACGGGCGAGGTTGTCCAGCACACCCGGGCCGAGCGCCCGGACCAGCACGGGCAACACGTCGGACCGGACCCGGGAACGGGCGTACGCCGGGTCGCTGTTGTGCGGGTCGTCCCAGGGCACCAGCCCGAGGGCCGCGCAGGCCGCCCGGGTCTCCGCCCGCCCGATCTCCAACAGCGGCCGTACGAGGGGAATGCCGGCGAGATCCCGGCGGGCCGGCATGCCGGCGAGTCCGCGCGGGCCGGCGCCCCGGGCCAGCGCGAGCAGTACCGTCTCCGCCTGGTCGTCCCGGGTGTGACCGGTCAGCAGGGCCGAGGCGCCGTGTGCCTTGGCGATCTCCGCCAGCGCCTGGTAGCGGGCGTCGCGGGCGGCCGCCTCGGGGCCACCGGGCCGACCGGTGACCTCGACGCGGACCACCTCCACCGGCGACATACCGGCCGCCTCCGCCCAGCGCCCCACCGCCTCGGCCCGCCCCCGCGACCCGACCTGCAAGCCGTGGTCGACGGTGACCAGCCCGGCGGTACGGCCGGCCCGGGGTGCCACGAACGCGGTGGCCGCGGCCAGGGCCAGCGAGTCGGCCCCACCCGAGCAGGCGACCAGCACCGGGCCGTCCGTCGGCAGGTCGGCCAACGCACGCCGGACCGCGATCCGGATCGCGGCCACCGGCGGGGCGAGCGGAGCCATCGGCGCGGCGACGCGCTCAGCCGGCCGTCGGCACCGGGCCGACCGGCCCGTGCACCCGCGCCACCCAGGCATCCGGTTCGCTCAGCTCGGACAGCCGGGGCAGGGTCAGCGGCGACTCGAAGACCCGGTTGAAGCCGGCCATGCCGACCCGGTCCACCACGGCGTGCACGAACCTGCGGCCCTCGGCGTACTGCCGCATCTTGACGTCGATGCCGATCAGCCGCCGGATCGCCTTCTCGACCGGGTTACCGGCCTCGCGCCGCCGGTTGAAGCCGGCCCGGATCCGCTCCACACTCGGGATCACCTGTGGTCCGACGCCGTCCATCACGAACTCGGCGTGCCCCTCGAGCAGCGTCATCAGGGCGGTCAGCCGGTCCAGCACGGCACGCTGCCCCGGCGTCTGCACGATGTCCAGCACGCTGGACCGGCTCTGCGGGTCGCGGACCGCGTCGGCGAGGGTGCTCACCCCCCGACGCAGCCGCTCCAGCAGGTGCTCGCCGCCCTGGGCAGCGTCGACGAACGCCTGCACCTCACCGAGGAAGTAGGCCCGCATCCAGGGCACGGCGGTGAACTGCGTCCGGTGGGTCACCTCGTGCAGGCAGACCCAGAGCCGGAAGTCGCGTGGATCCGCTGCGAGCTTGCGCTCCACCTCCACGATGTTCGGCGCGACCAGCAGCAGCTGTCCGGGGTCGGCGGAGAAGACCTCGTACTGCCCGAGGACCCGGCCGGAGAGGTAGGCCAGCACGGTGCCGGCCTGCACCCCGGTCACCCGGGAACCGATCGCCTCGGTGAGCACACCGGGTTGTTTGTCCTCGGTGAGCCGACCGACCAGCGGGGTGATCACCTCACGGAGGCCGGCGATGTTCGTCGCCGCCCAGTCCCGCCGATCGACCACCCGTACCGGCGGGTGGGCGACCTGCGAGGTCAGCCCGGTGTAGTCGGCGACGTGCCCGGCCGCCTCGTCGGTCAGCCGGCGCAGCTCGGAAACCACCTCGGTGGCTTCGGCGTACGTCACCCGGGGGCCCGACTTGCCCAGAGCCCCCGCCGTCGCGGTAGCCAGATCCCAGTCCACGAACTGCGCCATGCGACCCACCGTACCCGCGCCGCGACACTCCACCCGGCCGGCCGACCCGGTGCCGGTCCGCCGGTCGGGTGACGGCGGCCGGTCGCGGGGCCGGGCCGCACGCCGCTCCGCCATTGCGCAACGCCGGACCGGTGGCCGTCGGGCCGCTCAGCGGCAGCCGCAGCCGGCCAGCGCGGCGGCGATCCGGTCCAGCGCGGCCCGGGCCGGCTCCATCCCGTCCGGCGGCACGTCGTCGGTGAGCACCGCGAAGGTGAGCAGGCGGCCTTCGGTGGTGGTCACCACTCCCGCGATCGCGTGCACCCGGGTCAACGTGCCGGTCTTGGCGCGGACCACACCGGCACCGGCGGCCGTGCCGGGTGCCGCACCGTACCGGTCACGCAGGGTGCCGGACCAGCCCGCGACCGGCAGCCCCCCGAAGATGCCGGCGAGCTCGGGCCGGTCCGGGCTCGCCGCCAGCGCCAACAGCTCGGTCAGCAGGACCGGGCTGATCAGGTTCTTCCGGGACAGTCCGCTGCCGTCCGCCAGGTCGAGTCCGCCGGCCGGCAGCCCCAGCTCCGACACCACCTCGGTCATCGCCGTCGCCGCACCGTCGAAGGAGGCCGGCCGATCGCGGGCCAGGGCGACCTGGCGGGCCAGCGCCTCGGCGACGATGTTGTCGCTATCGCTGATCATGATGTCGACCAGCCGGATCAGCGGCGGCGAGTGCACCACGCCGAGTTCGGCACCGGGCCCGCCGCCGCCGACCGGTTCCGTCGCGGTCGTCCCGGTCGGCGTCGGCGGGGCGGTGCCCTTGCGTACGGTGTCGACCGGCACCCCGAGCAGTTTGGCGAAGGCACGGCCGGCGACCAGGTCCGGTTCGGCGACGCGTTCGGCCCAGCCGGGGCCGGCCTTCGGATTCTCGCGCGCTCCGTCCAGCATCAACGCGGTGATCGCCCCGCCGTACCCGCCGGTGGGAATGTCGTCGTCCCAGCCGGGTTCGTGGACCGGGCCGGAGTAGCGCGAGGAGTCGACGACGACTCTGCTGGGTGCGACCCCGCCCAGCGCCTTCCGGACCTGGTCGGCGAGGTCGGTGAGGTTGGCCGCGCCCGGGTAGAAGCCCTTCGTGTCGGCGGCCAACGTCGGGTCCCCGCCACCGACCAGAACCACCTCACCGGGTTGTGCGCCCGCCACCGCCCGGGTCGGGATCCGATGGCCGGGACCCCGGGCGGTCAACACCGTCACGGCGGTCAACAGCTTGGTCACCGAGGCCGGCACGGTCCCCGCCCGGCCACCGCGGTCGAAGAGCATCTCCCCGGTGAGGGCGTCGGCCACCGCCACGTTCACCCGGCCACCCAGCGCGGCGTCGTCGATCAGCGGTTCGAGGGTGGTCCGGAGCCCGTCCGTGCTGGGCGGCGGCGCGCCGATGTCGGCGGCGGCCAGCACCGGGACCGGCGCGGGCTCCACCGCACCGGTGGCCGCCGGTGTCGCGGGCGAGTCGCCCAACCAGCTCCCCACCGGCCCGGGTCGGACCACGACCAGGCCCACGGCGACCAGCACGAGCACCAGCACGGCGGCGAGGACCAGCGGCAGCCGTCGGCGCGCTGCCGAGCCGACCGGTGCTGGTGCGACGCCGGCCAGTGGTGGTGCGACGCCGGCCGGTGGTTCACCGGTAGGGCCCACACCCGGCCCAACCGGCGCTGGGCTCACCGGCACGGATGCCGATCCGGTCGATGGTCCGGCCGGACTCGTGGGGACGGCGGCGACCGGACCGGCGGCCGGGCTCGTCGGGGCGGCACCATCGGGCGCGGCCGGACTTGTCGGGGTGACCTCGCCGGGCGCGGCCGGGCTCGTCGGGGTGACCTCGCCGGGCGCGGCGACCCGTCCGGAGGCGGCACCCCGAGGCGGTGTCGTCGGCGACGTGGTGTCCAGGGGCGGGTTCGCCTCGGACCGGTTCACGGGTGTCGGTGTGACGGGTGGCGTCGGGGGTTGTGGTCGGAGGATCTGCGCGTCCGGCACCGGAACCCGCCCGGCGACCGGCTTGGCCGGCGGTCGTTTCGCACCGCCCTCGGCGGCACCGCCGGGACGGTAGTGTGAATCTTCCCTCCCCACGACCCCCTCCTCCCCCACCGGGAACCGGCCTGGGTGACACTACTTCGGTCCGAAGACTATGCGGCGGCCGGAGTCGGTGGGTTGGCAATCACCTCCCTGCTCTGCCGCCGGTTCCGTCAAGCCAGCGTGGGCCAACGAGGGAGCGTGCAGATGGATTTCGACGTGACGGTTGAGATCCCCAAGGGTCACCGCAACAAGTACGAGGTGGACCACGTGACCGGGCGGATCCGGCTGGACCGCACCCTCTTCACCTCCACGCAGTACCCGGCCGACTACGGCTTCATCGAGGGCACCCTGGGTGAGGACGGCGACCCGCTCGACGCCCTGGTGCTGGTGCCCGAGCCGACCTTCCCAGGCTGCCTGATCCGGTGCCGCACGATCGGCATGTTCCGGATGACGGACGAGAAGGGCGGCGACGACAAGGTCCTCTGCGTTCCCTACGAGGATCCGCGGCAGGAGCACCTGCGCGACATCCACCACCTCGGCGAGTTCGATCGGCTGGAGATCCAGCACTTCTTCGAGGTGTACAAGGATCTTGAGCCGGGCAAGTCCGTGGAGGGCGCCACCTGGGTGGGTCGGACCGAGGCCGAGGCGGAGATTCAGGCTTCGTACCGGCGCGCCAGGGAGGCCGAGGAACGCGGCGAGTCCACCCACTGACGTCTCCGGCGAGGCCCGGGGACGCTCAGCCGAGCAGCCCCCGGGCCCGTCCGTAGAGGCCGAGCACCGCGCAGGCGACCGGCACCACCGAAACCACCAGCAGGGTGTCGGCCAGGTCGGTGACCCGTCCGACGTACGGGGAGACCGGCCGGCGGGCGTACGTCGTGCCGACCGCCACCACCAGCAGCGCGACCAGCAGCCCGCCGGCGACCAGGATCAGCCGGACCGCCGCGTCGGCCGTTCCGGCCAGTACCCCGCCGAGGACCGCGTACCCAGCCAGGCCGGCGAGCACCGGCGCGATCCGGTGCTGGACCGTGGTGAAGAGCCGGGCACGTAGCAGCAGCACCGTCGAGGTCACCCCGACCAGCAGCCAACCGGCGACGCCCCCGGTGCCGACGAGGATCACGACCGCGCCGACGGTCAGCACGGCCTGGCCGATCAACATGCCGGTGAGCATCTCCTCGGTGCGGGCCACCGCCGCCCGCACCCGACCCCGATCCGGCAGCTCACGGGCCCGATCCGAGTCGTCCGGCGGATCAGTGGGCAGGGTGATCGGCGGCAACGGCACCCTGCCCAGCCGGATGGCCAGCAGCGGAGCGGCCCCGACGGCGAAGGTCAACGCGCACAGCAGGACAGCGGCCGCGCCGGCCGGCTCGAGCAACAGGCCACCGAGGGCGGCCGATCCGGCCCCCGCGCCCACCACCGCGCCGGCCACGAAGACCCGCAGTCGGGTGGCCACCCCGAACAGCCCCAGCACCGAGACGAGCAGCAACCCCATCGACCCGGCGAGCAGCTCGGGTGCGCCCATCCAGCGCAGCGCGCCGACCGGCCCGACCGGATCGCCCGAGCTGACCGCGAGGGCACCGGCGAGCGCCGCGTAGGGCAGCGCGTGACCGCCGACGGTGGCGCCGGCCGGCCCGTCGCCCTGTGCGCGGGACAACACGGTGCCGGCCAGCACCAGCAGGCTCGCCACCACCGTCGCGGCCGGCCAACCGGCGGGGTCGCCGGGCCCGGCGGCGGCCAGGGCGAGCAGGCCGACGGTGAGCGGGACACCGGCACCGGCGAGGGCCGCCGTCCGGGTGGCACCGGATGACCAGCCTCCGCCCCGCTGGCGGGCGGCGTCGGCGAGGGCCTCCACCACGTCGTCGTACTCGAACTCCGGCCACTCGGTGCGCGCCGGCACCAGGTGCAGCACCTCACCGTCGCGGACCCCCTGAGCGGCCAGCGCCTGCCCGCCAACCAGCACGGTGCCGTCGGCTCGCCGGAGCAACCAGCCGCCGTGCTGTTCTCCGTCGTCGGCGAGCCCCTCACCGGCGTGGCGCAGCACCTCGGGCAGCAGCTCGGCGAGCGGCATCTGCTCCGGTAGCGCCACGTCGACCCGCCGCCGGGGCGTGCTGACGGTGACCCGGGCGAGCCCGACTGCCATCGACTCATCTCCATCCCGAGAGGGTCTGCTGCTGCGCGGACGACAGGACTTTACCTACCATGAGCCAGGCTCGGGTCACCGTGCGCAGTCGGGAGGTCGAGTGTCCACTGTCGTCATCCGGCGGCCGGCACGACGCCCGGCGCCCGACATACCCGTGGGTGACCTGCCGCTGCCGGCGCCCCCGGAGCTTCCGGCCGGCACCGGCACCCGCTGGCACCAGCTGCTGATGGTGCTGCCGATGCTCGGCGGCACGGTCGCGATGGCGATGATGTTCGGCCGCGGCGGCGGGACGTACGCGTACGTGGTCGGCGGCATGTTCGGCCTCTCCTCCCTGGCGATGCTGGCGACCTCCTGGGGCAGTTCCTCCGGCAGCCCGACGAAGTCCGAGATGATGACGGCCCGCCGGGAGTACCTGCGGCAACTGGCCGCCCTGCGTCGGCAGGTTCGGCAGACCGTGGAGCGGCAGCGAGCCGGCCTCTGCTACCGGCACCCCGATCCGTCACGGCTCTGGTCGACGGTGCACAGCCACCGGCTCTGGGAGCGGCGGCCGGCGGATCCGGACTTCGCGGTGGTCCGGGTCGCCGTCGGGCCGCAGACCCTGGCCACGCCGCTGGTGCCGCCGGTCACCCGCCCACCGGAGGAACTGGAGCCGATGACGGCGGGCGCGCTGCGCCGCTTCCTGGACGCGTACTCGGTGGTGCCGGAGCTGCCGGTGGCCCTCTCGCTGCGCAGCTTCGCCCGGGTCTTCGTCCGGGCCACGCCGGTCGGCCCCACCGGCTCGCCGGCCGCGCAGGCGCTGGCCCGGGCCGTGCTCACCCAGCTCGCGGTCTTCCACGCCCCGGACGAGTTGCTGGTCGCCGTCTGTGCCGGGCCGGAACGACGCGGCCGCTGGGAGTGGGTCAAGTGGTTGCCCCACGCCCAGCACCCCACCCGCGCGGACGCCCTGGGTCCGGTGCGGCTGGTGGCCAGTTCCGTGGCGGAGCTGGAACGGCTGCTCGACCAGGTGCTGGCCAGCCGGTCGAGATTCAGCCCGGTCGGGCCGGCCACGGACGGGCCCCATCTGGTGGTCGTGTTCGACGGCGGCGACGTCACCGGTGCCACCGAACTGGTCGGGGACGGCGGCATCGACGCGGTGACCCTGATCGACCTGGACACCCCGCCGCCGCGTCTGCTCGACCGGTTCTCACTGCTGCTGGAGCTGCGGAACGGTCGACTGCACTCCCACTCCCGCGACGGGTCGGCCGAGGTGGGCGCGGCCGACACGCTGGAGATCGCCGAGGCCGAGGCGGTGGCCCGCCGGCTGGCACCACTGCGGCTGGCCGCCACCAACGGCGCCGACGCCGCGCCCGGTGTCGAGCCGGGTCTGCCGGAGCTGCTCGGCATCGGTGAGCCGGAGGACTTCACCGCCGAACAGGGGTGGGTGTCGAGATCGCCGCGGGACCGGCTGCGGGTACCGATCGGCGTCGGCCCGGACGGTGGCGCGGTCGAGTTGGACCTGAAGGAGTCGGCGCAGGGCGGCATGGGCCCGCACGGGTTGCTGATCGGCGCCACCGGCTCCGGCAAGTCCGAGCTGCTTCGTACGCTGGTGCTCGGGCTGGCCGCCACCCACTCCGCCGAGCAGCTCAACGTCGTCCTCGTCGACTTCAAGGGTGGGGCCACCTTCGCGCCCTTCGACCGCCTGCCGCACACCGCCGCCGTGATCACCAATCTGGCCGACGCGTTGCCGCTCGTCGACCGGATGGTCGACGCGATCAACGGCGAGCTGGTCCGCCGGCAGGAGCTGCTGCGCCGCGCCGGCAACTTCGCCAGCCTGCGCGACTACGAGCGGGCCCGGGCGACCGGCAACCCGCTGCCCCCGCTGCCGTCGCTGCTGCTGATCTGCGACGAGTTCTCCGAGCTGTTGTCGGCCAAGCCCGACTTCATCGACCTGTTCCTCCAGATCGGCCGGGTGGGCCGGTCGCTCGGGGTGCATCTGCTGCTGGCGAGCCAGCGGCTGGAGGAGGGACGGCTGCGCGGGCTGGACACTCACCTGTCCTACCGGATCGGTCTGCGGACCTTCTCCTCGCTGGAGTCTCGAACGGTGCTCGGGGTGCCCGACGCGCACGAACTGCCCCCGACGCCGGGGCACGGCTTCCTGCGCTTCGGCACCGAGCCGCTGCGCCGGTTCAAGACCGCGTACGTCTCCGGCCCGGTGCGGCGGCGGGCACTGGCGGCCGACGCGGCCGGTACCGAACGTCCCCGGCTGCTCGTCTTCTCCACCCACGTCACACCGGTGCCGCAGCCACCGGCCCCACCGGCTGTCGAGGACGAGACGGACGACCCGCGGACGCTGCTGCGTCTGCTTGTCGACCGGCTGGCCGGGCAGGGCGCGCCGGCGCACCAGGTGTGGCTGCCGCCGCTGGACGCCGCCCCGGCCCTGGACGAGCTGGTCGGTCCGCTCACGGTCGACCCGGTCCGGGGGCTGACCGTCGGCAATCCCGAGCTGCACGGTGCCCGCCAGGTGCCGGTGGCTGTCATCGACCGGCCCTTCGAGCAGCGCCGCGACGTGCTGTGGTTGGCGCTGGACGGCGCCGCCGGCCACGTCGCGGTGGTCGGCGGTACGCAGAGCGGCAAGTCCACCGCGCTGCGTACGCTGGTCTGCGCGCTGGCCCTCACGCACACCCCGACCGAGGTGCAGGTCTACTGTCTCGACTTCGGTGGTGGCGGGCTCGCCTCGGTGCGTGGCCTGCCGCACGTCGGTGGGGTCGCCGGTCGGGCCGACCCCACCGGCGTGCGCCGTACCGTCGGCGAGATGTCCACCCTGCTCGCCGACCGGGAGCGCCGCTTCGCCGAGCTGGGCGTGGAGTCGATGGCCGCCTGGCGACAGCGACGCGACAGCGGCACCGACGCGGGCGGTATCGACGTGTTCGGCGACGTGTTCCTCGTCGTCGACGGGTGGACGACCCTGCGCGGCGAGTACGAGGACCTGGAGCCGCTGATCACCGACCTGGCGACCCGGGGGCTCTCCTACGGCGTGCACGTGGTGGCCACCGCGGTGCGTTGGCTGGACTTCCGACCGGCCATCCGGGATCTCTTCGGCTCCCGGCTGGAACTGCGCCTCGGTGATCCGTCCGACTCGGTGGTGGCCCGGCGGGCGGCGGCGCACGTGCCGGAGCGGACCCCGGGGCGGGGCATCACCTCGGCGGGCCTGCACTTCCTCACCGCGCTGCCACGGACGACCGGCACGGACACCGCTGAATTGGTGAAGCAGGTCGGTGCCGCGTGGACCGGTCCGGTCGCGCCGCCGGTCAGGCTGCTTCCGGCCGTGCTGCCCTACGCCGACCTGGACCTCGACGCCACGACAGGGCTGCGGATTCCGGTCGGTGTCGCCGAGGCGGACCTACGGCCGGTGGTGCTCGACTTCGCCACCGAGCCACACCTCGTGGTCTACGGCGACGCCGAGAGCGGCAAGTCGTCGTTCCTGCGCGCCCTGGCCACCTCGATCGTCGCCCGGTTCACGCCGGAACAGGCGCGGGTGATCCTGGTGGACTACCGACGCAGCCTGCTCGGCGTCATCTCCACCGAACATCTGATCGGCTACGGCACCGCCGCGGCGCACAGCGCCGACCTGGTCGAGTCGGCCGCCGGTTACCTGGCGGACCGCGCACCGGGCCCGCAGGTCAGCCCGACGCAGTTGCGGGAGCGGTCGTGGTGGTCCGGCCCGGAACTGTTCGTCTTGGTCGACGACTACGACCTGGTGGCGAGTGGGCCGGCGAACCCGCTGCGGGCGCTGGAGGAACACCTGCCGCACGCCCGCGACGTCGGACTGCACCTGGTGCTGGCGCGCCGCACCGGCGGTGCCGCCCGTGCCCAGTACGAGCCGCTGGTGCAGCGGTTACGGGAGCTGTCCACCTCGGGCCTGGTGCTGTCGGGCAGCCCGGAGGAGGGGGCGCTCGTCGGTCCGGTCCGTCCCGGTCCGCTGCCGCCCGGGCGCGGTCGGCTGTTCACCCGACGCGAGGGCGTACGCCTGGTTCAACTGGCTCACCTGCCGCCACAGTGACGCCGACTCCACGGAACGTCCCTGTAGGCGGGTCGAAACCGGTAATCTCCGAACGTCATGTGTCCTGCGACGAATGGCTGAGGATGTGACCAGGCTGCGGCACCGTGGCCCGGCGAGGGCCGGGCGGTTCGCCCACCGCGCGCTGCTCGCGACGGCCGCCGCCGCGCTGTCGGCCGCCATCGCGGTCGTGCCCGCGTCCGCCGTACCGGTCCAGGTGTCTCCGGTCGGCACGCCGGTGGCGCACAACCCCGACTCGGCGCGCCGCGCCGACCAGGTCCGCGACGAGCAGTGGCAGCTCGACAAGCTGGGCGCGCGGACCGCTTGGCGCACCTCGACCGGGCGCGGTGTGATCGTGGCCGTGATCGATTCCGGGGTGGACGGTTCCCACCCGGACCTGACCGGCCAGGTGCTACCCGGGATCGACCTGGTCGCGCCGAGCGGGGCGGCCGAGGCGGATCCGGTCGGGCACGGTACGACGGTGGCCGGCCTGATCGCGGGGCGCAACGACGACCGCCGCGGCGTGGTGGGGCTCGCGCCGGACGCCCGCATCCTGCCCGTGCGGGTGCTGGACGCGGAGAACCGCTACGACGACGCGCTGATCGTCGCCAAGGGTGTGCGTTGGGCGGTCGACAACGGCGCGAAGGTGATCAATCTGTCGCTCGGCGGCAGCGGTGACAGCGCGGCGCTGGCCGCGGCGATCGACTACGCCTTCGCCCGGGACGTCGTGGTGGTCGCCTGCACCGGGAATCTCGCCACCTCGCCCGAGGCGAAGGTGTGGTACCCGGCCCGCGAGCCCGGTGTCATCGCGGTCTCCGGCCTGGAGCGCAACAGCGACAACCTGTGGAGCGGCGCGATCACCGGTCGGGCCACGGTCCTCACCGCCCCCGCCAGCGGGCTGGTGGGGGCTCGTCCCCCGGGCGGCTACTGGCGGGTGCAGGGCACCAGCTTCGCGGCGCCGCTGGTCGCCGCGACCGCCGCCCTGGTGCGATCCCGCTATCCGCAGCTGTCCGCCGGTGACGTGGTCAACCGGCTGTTGGTGACTGCCAGGGACATCGGGCCCACCGGTCGGGACGAGCGGTTCGGGTTCGGTCTGGTGGACCCGGTCGCGGCGTTGACCGCCGAGGTGCCGTCGTCGTACGAGAACCCGCTGGACGACAACGACCCGCCCGGAGTGACCGGCTTCGGTCCCGCGCCCGGCTCCGCGACGACGGGCGATCCCGACGCCGAACAACTCGGTCTGACCGGCTCCGGGCAGGAGACCCGGTGGCGGGCCCGGGCCGCCGGTTCGCCGGACGACGCCGGCTCGGAGCGGCTCTGGATCGGCTTGGCCATCCTCGTCGCGCTGCTCACCGGTGCGGTGTTGATGCTGCGCCGGTTCCGGCGGTCGTACCGCTGACCGACCGTCGCTGACGTCAGCGCGGCATTTTTCGCGCATCTGCCGGGATGGGCCCGGCCAGCGGGGTACAACGATCGCCGTGGGCACCTTCGAGCGAGTCGGTCCGACGGCTCCCGCCGACCCCGACGATGCCGGACGGCCGGACGACCGGCCGGCCGCACGGTCGGCACACGCCGTCTCCGGCGTGTTGCTGGTCGCGCCGTTCGCCCTGCTCGCGACGCTGGTGCTGAGTGACTGGCCGCCGCTGCGCCGACTCGACCTGGCGATCACGACTCAGCTGCACGGATACGCTCTGGATCACCCGGTCTGGGTCCGGGCGATGAGCCTCTGGACCGACCTCTTCGCACCGATGCCCCTGCGGGCCGCCGCGTTGGTCCTGGTGGTCTGGCTGGCCCGCGACGGTGCCCGGCGGCTCGCGGTCTGGGCCACCACCACAATGGTGTTCGGTGGTCTGCTCGGCCCCCTGCTGAAACTGCTCGTCGGCCGACGGCGACCGGATCTGCCCGACCCGGTGGCGCAGGCACCCGGGCTGGCGTTCCCGTCGGGTCACGCGCTGAACGCGATGCTCGCCGCCGGGATCCTGCTCGTGGTGTTCCTGCCCCGGACCCGGCCCCGTTCCGCGACCCGTACGGCGGTCTGGCTCGGTGCGCTGACGATCGCCCTGGTGACCGGGTTCAGCCGGGTCGCGCTCGGCGTCCACTGGAGCAGCGACGTGCTGGCCGGATGGCTGCTCGGCGCGGCGGTGGTGATCGCCACCTTCGCCGCGTTCGCCGGGTGGCCCCGGCGTCGGTCGAGCTGACCTGGCAGCCCCTCGTCAGGTGCAGTCGCCGGTGTCGGTGCCCCGGGTGCGTTCGGCACCGGCCAGCGCCACCGGGCGGGCCTCGGCGGCGGTGACCGCGAACCCGGTGTTCGGGTCGTCGGCCGCCGCCGCGAAGATCACCCCAAGCACCAGGCCGTTCGAGGAGACCAGTGGACCGCCCGAGTTGCCGCTGCGGACCAGGGCCCGGATCGTGTAGATCTCCCGGTTCACGTTCCCCGACGAGTAGATGTCCGGCCCGGTGATCCGGTCGACGTCGCGGATCCGCGCCGACTGGGCGTTGTACGGCCCGTCCAGCGGGAAACCGAGCACGATCGCGTCCGCCCCGGTGGAGGCGTTCCCGGCGGCGAACCGCATCGACGGGCCGGGCAGTCCGGGTACGTAGAGCACGGCCAGGTCCCGGTCGGGGTCGTAGACGACAACCTCGCCCTCGTACCGGTCGCCGCCCAGTTCCACCGCGACCGAGCGGGTGCCGGCGACCACGTGGGCGTTGGTCATCACCCGGTCGTCGGCGTACACGAAGCCGGACCCCTCGATCCGGCGCGAGCAGCTCGGTGCGGACCCGAGCACCTTCACCACCGAGCGCTGGCCACTGCTCACCACCTCGGAACCGGCCAGTGCCGGGTCGGGTGGCTCGACCTGCCGGGCCTGGGTACGCCGCAACCCGTCGAAGACGTCCGGGAAGCCGTTGGTGTCGACGGTGTCGCGCAGCGCGGTGGAGAGCTGCTGAGCCTGGTCGGGCAGCACCCGGTCCACCACGTTGAGCAGCGCGCTGCTCCGCACGGAGGCGGCGAGCCAGGGCAGCGAGGAGGAGCCGAGCGGCACGGCGACCAGCCAGGCCACCAGCAGCACCGCGAAGAGCGAGACGAACGCGCCACCGATGTCGTCGGCACGCCGTCCCACGTCGCTGGCGATGGTGCGGCGCAGGTGCGAGCCGAGCCAGCCGGCCAGCGCCTGGCCCACCACGGCGAGGCCGAAGATGGCGACGAGTGAGATCAGCACCCGGGTGCCGCTGTCCACGAACTGCTGGGCGAACATCGGGCCGAGCTGCAGGCCGATCAGGGCGCCCAGGAAGAACCCGGAGAACGAGAGCACCCCGATGACGAACCCCTGTCGGTATCCGCTGATCGCGAACACGAGCATGAGCAACAGCAGGACGAGATCCACGGCCGACACGGCTCAAGCGTACGGGGCGGGGGCTCACGCGAAGACGATCGCTTGCGGAAGGTGACGGTCAGATCAGCGCAGGGCGCTCTCGTCGGCCTCGTCGGTGCCGGCCGACGGGGCGGGTGCGGCGCCGACCGGGGGAAGATCGATCACTCGCCCGCGCGGCCACGGACGGCTCCAGCCGCCCATCTCCAACAGCGCGGCCAGCACCCCGGCCGTGAAGCCCCAGACCAGCATCCCGCGTACGGAGAAGGCCGGACCGACCCAGCCGCTCGAGTGGCGTACCCGGACCCGGTTGTCCGGGTCGACCAGCTCGGCGATCGGCAGCCGGGCGACGTGCGCCACCTCGGCCGGCTCCCGGGAGTCCACCGGGTGCGGTGCGTGCCACCAGGCGAGCACCGGGGTCACCACGAAGTCGCTCACCGGTATCCACAGCCTCGGCAGTTGGGCCAGCACGGTGACGCTGGTCGGGTCGAGCCCGACCTCCTCGTTCGCCTCGCGCAGCGCGGTGGCTGCGGCGTCGGCGTCCTCCGGGTCGGCCGCGCCGCCGGGAAAGGCCGGTTGACCGGCGTGGTTGCGCAGGGTCGCGGCCCGTTGCAGCACCAGCACGTCCGGGCCGGTGGCGGCGTCCTCGCCGAGCAGCACCAGCACGGCGCTCTCCCGGCCGCCCTGGTCCGGCGTACGCAGTTGGGTGAAGTCCTCGGTGCGCGCGGTGCCGAGCCGACCGAGCAGCGGGTCCAGCCAGTCAGGCACCGGCCGTGACGCGCCGGCCGCCTCCCGGCCCGGGCTCACGCCGGCTGGCACCTCGCTCACGCCGGTACCGCGATGCCGAGGTGCTGCTTGACGAGTTCGGCGAGTTGGGCGTCGTCGAGGGCACCCGACGTGTCGATGTACCGGACGCCGCCGTCGGCACCCACGAACACCGTCATCGGGAACGCGCTGCGTTCCAGGGCCCGCTGGAACGCCTTGCCCTGGTCGAACAGCATCGGGAACCGTACGCCGAAGTCCTCGCCGATCGACTGCGCGGCGCTGCGGCTGTCCTGGGTGTTCACCCCGATGACCCGCAACTGCCCGTCGGCGCGTTCGTGCAGCCGCTGGAAGGCGGGGAGTTCCTTGCGGCAGGGCGGGCACCAGGAGGCCCAGATGTTGACCACGGCCGGTCCCCGGATGTCCCGCAGGGCGACCGGCGTGTCACCGGTGAAGCAGGTGAGGGTCAACTCGGGCAGCGGGTCACCCGTCGCCTCGTCGTCGCCGGGACCGGCCGGGCCTTCGGTGAGGTCGGCGCAGCCCTCGAACGGGGAGGGACGGGCGGCCACCGTGCCCTGCCCGGCCGGCCGGGGGGCCTCGCGGTCGGCGGTGCAGGCGGTGGCGAGCACCAGCAGCAGCGGCAGGGTCAGCAGCGCGAGCCGGCGGTTCACGGTGCCTCCGCCCGCACCGCCTGCGCCGGGACCAGCTCGGGGTCGACTCCCGCGGCGGTCGCGAGGTCACGGGCGCGGGGGCCCTTGAGCAGCTTCGCGGCAGCGGCGGGTTCGGTCGGTCCGGTGCCGTACGAGGGGCAGAGCTTCGCCAGGGTGCAGGCGCCGCAGGCGGGCTTGCGGGCGTGACAGACCCGGCGGCCGTGGAAGATGATCCGGTGCGACAGCATGGTCCAGTCGCGCTTCGGGAACATCGCGCCGATCTCGTGCTCGATCTTGACCGGGTCGGTCTCGGTGGTCAGCTCCCAGCGCCGCACCAGCCGCTGGAAGTGCGTGTCGACGGTGATGCCGGGCACGTCGAAGGCGTTGCCGAGGATGACGTTCGCGGTCTTGCGGCCGATGCCGGGCAGGGTGACCAGGTCCGCCAACCGGTTGGGTACCCGGCCGTCGTAGCGCTCGACCAGGGCCTGGCCCAACTGGATCAACGAGGTGGTCTTGTTGCGGTAGAAGCCGGTCGGCTTGATCATCTCCTCGACCTCGCCGCGATCCGCCCCGGCGTAGTCGGCGGCGGTCGGATAGCGGGCGAAGAGTTTCGGAGTGACCTCGTTGACCTTCTTGTCCGTGCACTGGGCCGACAGGATGGTCGCGACGGCCAGTTCCAGTGGGCTGCCGTGGTCGAGTTCGCAGTGCGCGTCGGGGTGTGTCTCGGTCAGCACACGGCCGATCCGCCGCGCGCGACGGGTGCGTCCCAGGTCGGTCTCGGTAGCGCTTCTGGTCACGACGGCCAGCCTACGTCGCCGGTCCGACCGGCTCGGACGCCTGTGCCGCCGGAGATCAGTCCGCGTCGGGCGGGCTGATCTTTCCGGAGTCGGTGAACCGGGCGCCGGTCTTCGCGAAGTCCAGCTCGGTGAGGTCCCGGAGCAGCCCCAGACCACGGTCGTCGGGGTCGATGGTGGGCTTGCGGGCCCCGTCCATGTAGGTGGAGGTGAAGGACCCGCCGGCCCAGGTGCCGTCCGCTTCGAGGGACACCTTGAGCACGCCGCCCCAACCGAGTCGGCCGTTGTTGCTCAGCGAGTTGCCGCCGCCGGCGAAGTTGCCCAGGCTGTAGGCGATCAGCCGGCCCTTGTAGAACTCCATGCCGCGCAGTACGTGCGGTCCGTGCCCGACGATCAGGTCGGCCCCGGCGTCGATCATGGCCCGGGAGAACTTGATCGGGTCGCCCCGGTTCTCGCCGAGGAACATCTCGGTGCCGGGCCGCACCCGCGTCATCTCCGATCCCTCGGCCCCCATGTGCACCTGCACCACGACGATGTCGGCCTGGTCGGCGGCTTTCTTGATCACCTTCTTCGCGGCCGGAATGTCGGTGAGACTGTTCGACCACTGGTACGACGAGAAACCGGCGACGGCGACCTTGACGCCCTTCACCTCGACGACCGTGATCTGGTCGGGCGCGCCGGTGTGCTCCAGCCCGTGCTCCTCCAGCGCCTTCTGGGTGTTCTCGTAGCCCTTCGGCCCGAAGTCGTACCCGTGGTTGTTGGCCTGGTTGAGCAGGTCGAAACCGGCGTCGGCGAGATGGGCGGCGTACTCCGGCGGAGCCCGGAACTGGAAGCAGCGGGTGGAGTTGGCACCGCACTTGCCGGTGCCCGTGTCCACCGTCAACGGCTCTTCCAGGTTGCCCATCACCAGGTCGGCGGCGAGCGCCTTCTTCACCGAGTTGAAGAAGCCCTTGCCGTTGTTCGGGGGCAGCCGGTCGGGCGCCATGGCCATCACGATGTCGCCGGTGGCGGAGAGGGAGATCTTCTTGACCTCGGGGGCGGCCGATTCGACGGGTGCCCCCTCGCCGCCGCCCGTGCCGGGCTGCCAGAGCGGACCCTCGTCGGTGCCGGCGCAGCCGGCGAGGAGCAGGGCGGCGAGCAGCACCCCCAGCGCGGCGAGGGGGTGGCGGCGGGGGCGGGGCGTGGCGGGGGCGGCAGCGTACATCGTGCGCGACCCTACCGGGCGGATATCGCGGAATCGACCGCCGATCGGGTGGGTAGTTTCAGCCCCGGAGCCGATCCGACCATGGGACGACGGTCTCGCGACCCGTCGCCAGCACGGCGGCGTGCACCGCCCGGGCCAGCGGCGCTCCCCAGGTGGAGCGCGGTCCGCCGTAGGCGTTGACCGGCCCGTCCGGTGGGCAGAGCACGGCGACCGCGTCCGTCGGCGTACCGGTGCCGGGCAGCCCCAGCTCCGCGATCGCCTGCGCCTTGGCCTCGGTGGCCGTGGCGACCACGTTGACGAGCGCCGCGTCGCCGAGGCGCGCCGGCACGTACGCCACGATGTTCACCGTGCCGACCGGCTGCGCCGGTGCCGCCACGCTCGGCGCCGCCGCCGGCACCGGGGTACCGAGCCCGACGGTGGCCCAGACCTGCACGCCGGTGTCGGTTCGCCGCGCCACCTCGGCCACGTCGACCCCGGTCAGCAGGCCCACCCCGGGCCCGTCCAGGCCGAACTCCCGGGCCAGCTCGGCCAGGTGGTCGGCGGGGTCGTTCCGGTCGTACGACATGGGCACCGTCGCGTTCAGCACCCACCGGCGTACGCCGATGCCACCGCCCAGCGGCGCGGAGCTGACCGCCAGCAGCGGTCGCCCGGCACGCCAGACAAGCACCGGAATGTCGCGTTCGTCCTCGCGCCGGGTGGTCAGCAGGGGCTCGGGCAGCACGGGGTGACCCTACGTCCGGGTCCTCGCCCCGCCGCTCCCGGCCTGACCAGGCGCGGGATTCTAGATGGTGATCACGACGGGCACGTTACGCCCAACGATCAAGATTCCAGGGGTGCGCCTCTGATTCCTGCTCACGTGCGCCTAGACTGGTCGGCGCGCGAGGGATCAGCGGACGGCGGACCCAGGCCGAGCAGACGGCACGCGCAACCGGAGGTGCGCGATGGATGAGGTACTGGCCCGCAGCGGGATCTTCCAGGGTGTCGACCCGGAGGCGGCCGAGGCGCTCGCCAAGGAGATGGAGACGATCGAGGTCCGCAAGGGCGAGGTCGTCTTCAACGAGGGCGAGCCCGGCGACAGTCTCTACATCCTGCTGTCCGGCAAGATCAAGGTTGGCCGCCGGGCAGCGGACGGACGGCAGAACCTGATCGCCGTGATGGGTCCGTCGGACATGGTCGGCGAGCTGTCGCTGTTCGACCCGGGTCCGCGTACGGCGACCGCGACCGCGGTCACCGACAGTCGGCTGGCCCGGCTGCGCAAGCAGGCGCTGCGGCCGTGGCTCAACAACCGCCCGGAGATCGCCGAGCAGTTGCTGCGGGTGCTGGCCCGCAGGCTACGCCGGACCAACGACGCCCTCGCGGACCTGATCTTCACCGACGTGCCCGGCCGGGTGGCCAAGAACCTGCTCCAGATGGCCGGGCGCTTCGGCACCCGCGACGGCGGCGTGCTGCGGGTGACGCACGACCTGACCCAGGAGGAGATCGCCCAGCTCGTCGGCGCCTCCCGGGAGACGGTGAACAAGGCTCTCGCCGATTTCGCCTCGCGCGGCTGGCTCCGCCTGGACGGCAAGAGCATCATCATCCTCGACCCGGAGCGTCTGGCCCGCCGGGCGCGCGTCTGACCCTCGACGACAACTCACCTGCGCGGTGCCGGCGGACCTTCGTCGGCACCGCGCAGGCGTTCGTGGCTCTTTAAAAAGTCAGTCTTGACTGTTTGTTTCGTGGACGGCAGGCTGTCCGCATGCCCGCCGCATCGACCCGCGTGCCCCAGCAGGAACGCAGTCGCGCCACTCGGGCCCGGTTGCTGGAGGCGACCGTCGACTGCCTGGTCGAGCACGGCTGGTCCGGCACCACCACCACCGTGGTGGCCGCTCGGGCCGGCGTCTCCCGGGGCGCCCAACTGCACCACTACCCGACCCGGACCGCCCTGGTGACCGCGGCCGTCGGGCACCTCACCGAGCGGCGAGCGGCCGAGTTGCGGGCCGAGGCCGACGCCCTGCCGGCCGACGCCCACCGGCTGGACCGGGTGGTGGACCTGCTCGCCGCCGCCTTCACCGGGCCGCTCTTCGTCGCCGCCCTCGAACTCTGGGTGGCCGCACGCACCGACGCCGAGCTGCGGACCGCCCTGCTGCCGCTGGAAGCCCGGATCGGTCGGGAGATGCACCGGCTGACCGTCGAACTGCTCGGGGTGGACGAGCGGCGCCCCGGCGTACGCGAGGCGGTGCAGGCCACCCTGGACCTGTTGCGCGGGCTCGGCGTGGCCAACCTGCTCAGCGACGACTCGACCCGCCGCACCGCGCTGCTGCATGTCTGGAAGACCCAGTTGACCGCGCTGCTCGCCGCCACCGACACCGCTCCCTGACCGGCCCCACCCGCCCGGAGGCACCATGGTCGACCTGACCGCCCTGCTCACGGATCTGGCCACCGAGTCCGAGCAGCTCGACGCGCTTGTCGCGCCGCTGCCGCCGCAGGAGTGGCAGCGACCAACTCCGGCGGCCGGCTGGACGATCGCCCACCAGATCGCCCACCTGGCCTGGACGGATCACGTGGCCCGGCTCGCCGCGACCGACACCGACGCCTTCTACGCCTCGGTGACCGCCGCACCGGACCCTGGCCGGCTGGTCGACGACGGCGCGGTGGCCTTCCTCGCCCCGCCCGCCGTCCTGCTCACCCGCTGGCGGGAGGGCCGGTCGGCACTCGCGACAGCCCTGGCCGCCTCGCCCGCCGGAGAGAAGCTGCCCTGGTACGGAACCCGGATGTCACCGGCCTCTATGGCGACGGCCCGGATCATGGAGACCTGGGCGCACGGCGAGGACGTGGCCGAGGCGCTCGGCGTCACCCGGGCCACCACCGACCGGCTGCGACACATCGCCTACCTCGGCTTCCGTACCGTCGGGCACAGCTTCGCCGCCCACGGCCGGGCGGTGCCCACGGTGCCGGTCCGGGTGGAGCTGACCGCACCCGGCGGGGAGAACTGGACCTTCGGCCCGGCGGACGCCACCGACCGGGTGACCGGTCCGGCGCTCGACTTCTGCCTGCTGGTGACCCGGCGCCGGCACCGCGCCGACACCGCTCTGGTCGCCACCGGGCCGGTCGCCGACGGGTGGCTGGACGTCGCCCAGGCCTTCGCCGGCCCGCCCGGCACCGGCCGCGCTCCCCGCACGACAGCGTCGGGAGCGCAGCCGTGAACGCGCGACGTGGCCACGCGACGGCGACCCGGGGGTGCCGCCGATGAGCGGCGTGCTGCGGGTCGGCAACGCCTCCGGTTTCTACGGTGACCGGTTCTCCGCCTGGCGGGAGATGCTCGACGGCGGCGGGCTGGACGTGTTGACCGGTGACTACCTGGCCGAGTTGACCATGCTCATCCTGGGCCGGGACCGGATGCGGGACCCCGATCTGGGCTACGCGAAGACCTTCCTCCGGCAACTGGAGGGCTGTCTCGGCACCGCGCTCGACCGGCGGGTCACGCTTGTCACGAACGCCGGTGGACTCAACCCGGCCGGGTTGGCCGCCGCGATCCGCACCCTTGCCGACCGGCTCGGGCTGCCCGTCCGGATCGGGTACGTCGAGGGCGACGCCCTGGCCCGGCCGGACGCGCTGACCGCGAACGCCTACCTCGGTGCGTTCGGCATCGCGGCCTGCCTCGACGCCGGGGCGGACGTGGTGGTGACCGGCCGGGTCACCGACGCCTCGCTGGTCGTCGGCCCGGCCATCAACCGGTTCGGCTGGGGGCGCGGCGACCTCGACGCGCTGGCCGGCGCCACCGTCGCCGGGCACCTGATCGAGTGCGGGGCGCAGGTCACCGGCGGCAACTTCAGCTTCTTCACCGAGTTGCCCGACGGCGGGCGGCGACCCGGATTTCCGGTCGCCGAGTTGCGCGCGGACGGCTCGGCGGTGCTCACGAAGCATCCCGGCACCGGCGGCGCGGTCACCGTCGAGACCGTCACCGCGCAGTTGTTGTACGAGGTGGGCGGGCCGGCGTACCTGGGCCCGGACGTGGTCACCCGGCTCGACTCGGTCCGGCTGAGCCAGGACGGTCCGGACCGGGTGCTCGTCAGCGGCACCCGGGGCACCCCGCCACCGGACACGCTCAAGGTGGGCGTGAACAACCTCGGTGGTTTCCGCAATTCCATGACGTTCGTGCTCTGCGGGCTGGACATCCCGGCCAAGGCGGAGCTGGTCCGGGAGCAGTTGACCGGGGCGGTCGGCCCGGACGGGTTGGAGTTCACCCTGGCCCGTACCGACCACCCGGATGCCGCCGACACCGAGACGGCCAGCGCGCTGCTGCACGTGCACCTGCGCGACGGTGACCGGACGCGGGCCGGACGGGCGTTCTCCGCGGCGGCGGTCGAGCTGGCCCTGGCCTCCTACCCGGGCTGCACCCTGACCACCCTGCCCGGCGACGCCACCCCGTACGGCGTCTTCACCGCCGACGCCGTGCCGCAGGCGGCGGTCGACCACGTCGCCGTGCTCCCCGACGGCACCCGGATGCCGATCGATCCGCCGCCGGTGACCGGGACGGTCGTCGGCGAGCCGGCGGCCGAGGTGGCCGGGCCGGCGGCGACCGGTCCGACCCGGCGGGGCCCGCTGGGTGAGGTGGTCGGAGCGCGGTCGGGTGACAAGGGCGGCGACGCGAACCTGGGGGTCTGGGCGCGTACCGACTCGACCTGGGCCTGGCTGCGTGGCTGGCTCACCGTGGCGCGGCTGGCGGAGCTGCTGCCGGAGACCGCTCCGTTGACCGTTGAGCGGTACGAACTGCCGAACCTGCGCGCCGTCAACTTCGTGATCCGGGGACTGCTCGGCGCCGGGGTGGCCGCCTCCACCCGGTTCGACCCGCAGGCCAAGGCCCTCGGCGAGCTGCTCCGCTCGCGGATCGTCGACCTACCGGTCGAACCGGCGGCCGGCGACGCACCGGTCGGCCGGGAGGTGCGGTCGTGACGATCGTGGACACTCCCGAGCGGCGGCAGCTGCGGGAGCTGACCCGCGCCTTCGTGACCCGGGAGGTGCTGCCGCATTTGGCCGACTGGGAGCGGGCCGGCGAGGTGCCCCGCCAGTTGCACGCGACGGCCGCCAAGACCGGCCTGCTCGGCATCGGCTTTCCCGAGGCGGTCGGCGGCAGCGGCGGTGACCTGCTCGACTCGATCATCGTCACCGAGGAGATCATCCGCTCGGGTGGCTCGTCGGGGCTGGTCGCCGCCCTGTTCACGCACGGCATCGCGCTGCCGCACATGGTCGCCGCGGCGGGGGCCGGCTCGGGCGGCAAACTCCCCAGACGATCCGGCGACGCCCCCGGCAGCGTCGACCCGACCGGCCGGGAGCACGACCTGATCGACCGGTACGTCCGGCCGACCCTTGCCGGTTCGATGATCGGCGCGCTGGCCATCACCGAGCCCGACGGCGGCTCGGACGTCGCGGGCATCCGCACTCACGCCCGCCTCGACGGCGACCACTACGTGGTCAACGGCGCGAAGACCTACATCACCAGCGGAGTCCGGGCGGACTTCGTGACCACCGCGGTCCGTACCGGCGTACCGGGCGGCGGGGAGCTGAGCCTGCTGGTCATCGACAAGGGCACCCCCGGCTTCACCGTGGGTCGACGGTTGGACAAGCTCGGTTGGCACTGCTCGGACACGGCCGAACTCTCCTTCGTCGACGTACGCGTGCCGGTGGCGAACCGGATCGGCGAGGAGGACACCGGTTTCCTCGCGATCATGCAGCAGTTCGCGGCCGAACGTCTCTCCCTGGCCACCCAGGCGTACGCCATCGCGCAGCGCTGCGTCGAGCTGGCCGTCAGCTGGTGTCGCGACCGGTCGACCTTCGGCCGGCCGCTGGCCAGCCGGCAGCTGGTCCGGCACCGGCTGGCCGAGATGCACACCCGGGCCGAGGCGGCGCGGGCGTACGTGCACCAGGTGGCCGCCCGGGTGGCCGCGGGCGAGCCGGTGGTGACCGAGGTGGCGATGGCGAAGAACGTGGCGGTCTCGGCCGCCGACCGGGTCGTCGACCAGGCCCTGCAACTGCACGGCGGCTTCGGCTACCTGCGCGACGCCGAGGTGGAGCGGCACTACCGCGACGCCCGGATCCTCGGCATCGGCGGCGGCACCACCGAGATCATGAACGAGATCATCGCGAAGGGAATGGGCCTTTGAGCACACTCGACACCGCGATCGACCCGTCCTCGCCGACGTTCCGCGCGAACCGGGACGCGCTGCTGGACAGCCTCGCCGAGCTGGACGCCGCGCTCGACACCGCCCGGGCCGGCGGCGGCGAGAAGTACGTGGCCCGGCACCACCGGCGCGGCAAGCTGCTCCCCCGCGAGCGCATCGAGCTGCTGCTGGACCAGGACAGCCCGTTCCTCGAACTGTCGCCGGTCGCCGCGTACGGCACCGACTTTCCGGTCGGGGCCAGCGTGGTGACCGGGATCGGCGTGGTCGAGGGCGTGGAGTGTCTGGTCGTCGCGAACGATCCGACGGTACGCGGTGGTGCGGTGAACCCGTGGTCGTTGGCGAAGACCCGGCGGGCCGGCGAGATCGCCCTGGCCAACCGGCTGCCGATGGTGAACCTGGTCGAGTCGGCCGGCGCGGACCTGCCCACCCAGGCGGAGATCTTCATTCCGGGTGGCCGGGTGTTCCGCGACCTGACCCGGCTCTCGGCCGAGAAGATCCCCACGGTCAGCGTGGTCTTCGGCAACGCCACCGCCGGTGGCGCGTACGTGCCCGGGATGTCCGACTACACGATCATGATCCGGGACCGTTCGCAGGTCTACCTGGCCGGGCCGCCGCTGGTCAAGATGGCCACCGGTGAGGACGCCGACGACGAGTCGTTGGGCGGCGCGGCCATGCACGCGACGAAATCCGGCCTGGCCGACTTCCTCGCCGTCGACGAGCGCGACGGCATCCGGTTGGCCCGACAGTGCGTACGCCGACTCAACTGGCGCAAGCGGGGTCCGGCGCCGCGCAACCCGGTGCCGCGAGCACCGAAGTACGACCCGGAGGAGCTGCTGGGCATCGCCAGCGCCGATCTCAAGGTGCCCTTCGATCCGCGCGAGGTGCTCGCCCGGGTGCTCGACGGCAGCGAGTTCGACGAGTTCAAGCCGGCCTACGGCACCGCGCTGGTCACCGGCTGGGGCGAACTGCACGGGTACCCGGTCGGCGTGCTGGCCAACGCCCGGGGTGTGCTGTTCAGCGAGGAGGCGCAGAAGGCGACGCAGTTCATCCAGCTCGCCAACGCCGCCGACACCCCGCTGATCTTCCTGCAGAACACCACCGGCTACATGGTCGGCACCGAGTACGAACAACGCGGCATCATCAAGCACGGCGCCCTGATGATCAACGCGGTGTCGAACTCGACGGTGCCGCACCTGACGGTGAACCTGGGCGCCTCGTACGGCGCGGGCAACTACGGCATGTGCGGCCGGGCGTACGAGCCGAGGTTCCTGTTCACCTGGCCCAACGCCAGGTCTGCGGTGATGGGGCCGGCGCAGTTGGCCGGGGTGCTGTCCATCGTGGCCCGGCAGGCCGCCGCCGCGCGGGGCCACGAGTTCGACGAGGACTCCGACGCGGCGATGCGGATGATGGTCGAGCAGCAGATCGAGTCCCAGTCCGGCGCGCTGTTCCTCTCCGGTCGGCTCTACGACGACGGGGTGATCGACCCGCGGGACACCCGTACCGTGCTCGGCCTGTGTCTCTCGGCCGTCCACAGCGGACCGGTACAGGGCGCCGACGGCTTCGGCATCTTCCGGATGTGAGCGCGAGGAACGCAGCGAAGCGGAGTCCCGCAGTCGCGAACGAGAGGAGATACAGCAGGTGATTCGGAAGCTGCTGGTCGCAAACCGGGGGGAGATCGCCCGTCGGGTCTTCGCCACCTGCCGGGCGCTCGGGATCGGGACGGTCGCCGTGCACTCGGACGCGGACGCCGACGCGCCCTTCGTCGCCGAGGCCGACCAGGCCGTCCGGCTGCCCGGTAACGCGCCCGCCGAGACGTACCTGCGCATCGATCTCATCCTGGACGCGGCCCGCCGTTGCGGGGTGGACGCCGTCCATCCCGGCTACGGCTTCCTCGCCGAGAACGCCGAGTTCGCCACGGCGGTCGCCGACGCGGGCCTGACCTGGGTCGGCCCGCCCGCGAAGGCGATCGCCGCGATGGGGGACAAGCTGGCCGCCAAGGCGCTGCTCGCCGAGGCCGGCGTACCGATGCTGCCCACCTGGACCGACCCGGGGCAGGTGACGGACTTCCCGGTGCTGGTGAAGGCGTCCGCCGGGGGCGGCGGGCGCGGCATGCGGGTGGTCCGCGACGCCGCCGGGCTCACCGAGGCCGTGGCCGGCGCGCGCCGCGAGGCGGCGTCGGCGTTCGGCGACGACACGGTCTTCATCGAGCGGTACGTCGAACGGGGCCGGCACGTCGAGGTGCAGATCTTCGGCGACAGCCTCGGGACGGTGGTGGCGCTGGGCGCGCGGGACTGCTCGATCCAGCGCCGTCACCAGAAGATCGTCGAGGAGGCACCCGGCGTCCTGGCCGACGAGGTGCGGGAGCGGCTGCACGCGGCGGCGGTGGCCGCCGGACGAGTGGTCGACTATGTCGGGGCCGGCACGGTCGAATTCCTGCTCGCGCCCGACGGGGAGATCCACTTCCTGGAGATGAACACCCGCCTCCAGGTGGAGCACCCGGTCACCGAGCTGACCACCGGGCTGGACCTGGTGCGGCTGCAACTGCTGGTCGCCGAGGGGGCACCGCTGCCGGTGGCCGCGACGCCACCGGCCACCGGACACGCGATCGAGGTACGACTCTGCGCCGAGGACCCCGCGCACGGGTACCGACCGGCGACCGGCACCCTGCACCGGTTCGCCGTACCCGGCGTGGCGGCCGAGTTCGGGCCGCTGGCCGCACCCGGCCTGCGCCTGGACTCCGGCGTGGTCGACGGGTCGGCGGTGAGCATCCACTACGACTCGATGCTCGCCAAGGTGATCGCGTGGGCACCCACCCGCGCGGAGGCGGCCCGGGCCCTGGCCGGTGCGCTGGCCCGCGCCGAACTGCACGGTGTGGCCACCAACCGGGATCTGCTGGTCCGCGTCCTGCGCAGCCCGCAGTTCGCCGCCGTCGACATCGACACCGGTTTCCTGGACCGGCACCCTGCGGTCTTCGAGCCGATCCTGCCCGCCGCCGAGGTGCCCCTGGTCGCCCTGGCCGCCGCGCTGGCGTCGGCCGCCGCTCGCCGGGCTACCGCCCCGGTGCTGGCCGGCCTGCCCTCGGGCTGGCGCAATGTGCCCGCCTTCCCGCAGGTCGTCCGGTTCGCCGGCGCGGACGGCGACGAGATCGAGACCTGCTACCGGCTGGACCGCTCGGGCAGCCTCGCCGAGTGGTCGGTTTCTCCCGCCGCCTCCGCCGGCACCGCCTCGGGGACCGACACCGGGCCGGCGACGCTGGCCGTCGAGCTGGTCGAGGCGTGCCCGGAGCGGGTCGTGCTCGATGTCGACGGGGTGCGGCGGGCCTACCGCGTACACCGGGTGGGGTCGCGGGTCTTCGTGGCCGGTCCGGACGGGGCGACGAGCCTGACGGAGCTGCCCCGTCTCCCGCTGCCCACCGCGGAGCTGGCCGCCGGGTCGCTGCTCGCGCCGCTGCCCGGCACGGTGGCCCGGGTGCACGTCCAGGTCGGTCAGCGGGTGGCCGCCGGTGACCTGCTGCTGACCCTGGAAGCGATGAAGCTGGAACATCCCGTGCTCGCCCCCACCGACGGTCTGGTCACCGAGCTTCCGGTGCCGGCCGGCGGTCAGGTCGACACGGCCGCCGTGCTGGCCGTGGTCACCCCCGATGAGGAGTCGCCGTCGTGAACTTCGATCTCACCTCCGAGCAGGACCAGCTCCGCGACGCCGTGCGGGCGTTGGGCCGGCGGTACGGCCACCGGTACTTCGTGGACAAGGCGAAGGCCGGCGAGCACACCACCGAGCTGTGGCAGGAGGCCGGCCGACTCGGCTACCTCGGCGTCAACATCCCCACCGAGTACGGCGGCGGGGGCGGCGGCATCACCGAGCTGGCCATCGTCTGCGAGGAGCTGGCCGCCGCCGGCTGCCCGCTGCTGCTGCTCGTGGTCTCCCCCGCCATCGCGGCCACCGTCATCAACCGACACGGCACCGAGGAGCAGCGCAAACGCCACCTGCCCGGGCTGGCCGACGGCTCCCAGAAGATCGTCTTTGCGATCACCGAGCCGGAGGCCGGTTCGAACTTCCACCGCCTCGCCACGGTGGCCCGCCGCGACGGTGACGACTGGGTGCTGTCCGGCCGCAAGTGCTACATCTCCGGCGTCGACGAGGCCCAGTTCGTCCTGGTGGTGGCCCGGACCGAGGATTCCTCGACAGGAAAGTTGAAGCCGGCGCTGTTCATCGTGCCGACCGACGCGGCCGGGCTGACCCGGTCCAAGCTGGACATGGAGATCGTCTCCCCGGAGAACCAGTTCCTGCTCTACCTGGACGAGGCGCGGCTGCCCGCCGACGCGCTGGTCGGCGGGTCGCTGGACGCCGGGCTGCCGGCGCTGTTCGCCGGGCTCAACCCGGAGCGGATCACGGTCGCCGCGATGGGTGCCGGCACCGGCCGGTACGCCATCGAACGCGCCTCGGAGTACACCGCGACCCGGAAGGTGTGGGGCGGCCGGACGATCGGCTCCCACCAGGGAGTGGCACATCCACTCGCGCACGCGGCGGTGCAGGTGGAGCTGGCCCGGCTGATGATCCAGAAGGCGGCGGCACTCTACGACGCCGGCCGCGACCTGGAGGCCGCCGTCTCCGCCAACATGGCGAAGTACGCGGCCGGTGACGCCGCCGCGCTCGCCGTCGACACGGCCGTGCAGGCGCTCGGCGGCGCCGGCATGACCACCGAGTACGGCGTGGCCACCCTGCTCGGTGCGGTACGGGCCGGTCGGATCGCCCCGGTCAGCCGGGAGATGATCCTCAACTTCGTCGCCCAACACGTGCTGAGCCAGGACAAGTCCTACTGACTCGCCCCTTCACCCGATCGGACGCGTTGCCGCCGCCGGCTCAGCGGCAGGCGGCGTCCACCCGGTGGACCGGGCGTACCCGCCGGCCCAGCCCCTCCAGCAGCGAGTCCTCGACGTGGAAGTCGTGGATGCGCAGCCGGTACCGGGGCAGTTCCTCCTCCGAGGGGCAGAGCACCTGCCCGCGTACCTGGTCGACCGGCACGTACCGCACCCCGCCGCGTTCCTGCAGGATCACCATGTTGACGTCGTCGGTGGTGACCACGTGTCCACGGATCTCCTCGGTGGCGTCGACAGAGGTCGCGCCCGCTTCGCCGACCGTGGTCACCGTCAGCGGCAGCACCGGGGTACTGATCACCGGCAGCGCCGCCCAGACCAGCACCACCAGCACGGCGAGCTGGGTCACCGGGGCGAGCGGCCGGATGACCACGCTGGGCAGCGGTCCGGCGACGAAGAGGGCCAGCAGCGGTGGTCCGACGAGGAGCACGATCGGCAGCGGTTCGCCCTGCCGCCAGGCGTCGCGCAGCGTTGGCACGAGCAGCCAGAGGTAGCCGGCGTACGCCGCCACGACGATCAGGGTACGGACGGCGGGGCGCTCGTGCAGGCGTTCCGGCCGGAGTTGGAAGGCCGCCGCGAAGGTGGGCAGCAGCAGCGGAAGGTACAGCAGCGGCCAGGTCACCAGCGCCATCAGGAAGCTCGCCGCGACGAACCAGCTCGGCGTGATCTGCGTCCACCGGGCGAACAGCGGCGGGCGGGTCAGCGGATGACCGCTGGCGGCGAGCACCCCGCCGAGCGCGAACACCGCGACCAGCACGGTGGAGAGCAGGCGGGCCGCCGTGGTGAGGAAGCCGGCGAGCAGGTTGACCGGGCCCACGTTGGCCACCAGCAGCAAGGTGGTCTGCAACTCTCCGCCGGCCTCGATGCCGAGCCGCAGCACCGAGAAGATCGCCGGTACGCCGACCACCGCCGTCCAGAACGACTGGCTGGCGCGGGCCCGCCGCTCCACCTGATCCCAGCCGCCGGCCGCCTCCGTCCGCAGCGCGCCGGGGTCGGGTTCGGTCCGCCCCGCCGGGATCGGCAACCCCGGTGGCGGCGCGGCCGTCCGCAGCACGGGCGGCGGTGGACCGTCGGTGCCCGGCTCGTCGGCGGTGGTGGCGGGTGCCGCACTCATCGTTGCGGTGCCTTGTCGTCGAAGTCCACGAGCCTCGGTACGTCGAGTGGTTGCGGCTGCCGCTTCTCGTCCCGCAGCCACGGCCCCAACGTGCGGTTGTACGCGGTCAGCCACGGACTGGCCTCTCCGCTGCGTCCCTGCTGGTAGCTCTTGTCGAGAAAGTAGGCGACCAGGTCACGCAGCGCCGGGTCGCCGATCGGCACGCCGACGCCGAGTAGTTCGCTGGTGCCGAACGGCATGTCGACGATCTCGAACTCGGTCGGGTACCGGGCCAGGAAGCCGGCGAGGATCGTCTCGTCGGAGCTGACCGCGTCGTACTTGCCGGCCCGGATGCCCTTGACGCAGTCCCAGACGTCCTTCACCACAAGCGTGCGGACCTGATTTTTCTCCAATTCCGCCTCGGTGGTGGAGCCGCCGCTGGTGCAGATCCGGTACGTCGGGTTCCGCAGGTCCTCGATGGTGCGGATGGTGTCCTTGTGCCGGGTCGGCACCAGCACCTCCTGGGTGGTCACGAAGTACGGCCCGGCGAAGCTGACGAGCTTCTTGCGTTCCTCCGTGATCGAGAAGCTGGAGACCACCAGGTCCACCACCCCGCCCTGCAGGGCCGGGATCCGGTCCTCCGTGGACACCGCCACGAACTCCAGTCGGTGCTCTCCCTCGTAGCCGAGGGAAGCGGCGATGTACCGGGCGATCTCGACGTCGAAACCGACGTGGTCGCCGTCCCGGATCTCACCCATCAGCGGCTCGTCGTCGGCCACCCCGATCCGTAGGACCGGCTGGCCCCAGATGTGCGACTCGCGGAGCTTCTCCTGCACGGACGGCAGATCCGGCTCCTTCCGACTGTCGCAGCCGGCCGCCGCACCGAGCAGCAGGGTCAGCGCGACCGCCGCCGTGGTGGCCACCGAGCGCCACCGGGAGCTGGAGAGGCTTACACCCATTGGCAACCTCGCTACGGTTCGGTGTCTCGTGTGGCACTGAAAGTAGCCGTCCGTGTCGAGGCACCACCATCCGGCGGTCGGTGCGGCGTACGCTCAGCGCCCGGAGAGCCTGATCAGCGACAGCAGGTGGGCGACCAGGGTGATGGGGACACCGAAGGCGGGGACGAGGCTCATCGGCAGGGTGGACATGAGTCCGGTGTCGAGATCGGCGCGCAGCAGACCGGCCGGACTGGCCGAGTAGAGGACGCCGAGGGTGACGGCGAGAATGAGGTCGGCGATGCCCAGGGCCGTCCAGGCGACGAAGACCCGGTTGGCGCGGTCGACCACGAAGGCCGCCACCAGTGGTGCGGTCAGCCCGATGGCCACGTCGCCGAGACCGGCCGGCAGGGCGAAGCCAGCCGGCAGCGCGTCGACGGCGGCGAGCGCCAGGAACGCCAGTCCCGCGACCCGCCAGGTCTGCAACAGGGTGAGGAACCGTAGCTCGAGGCTGCGGGCCCAGGCGCGAAACCGTGACGAGCACACGGCGAGGACGAGCACGGTCAGCGGCGGGACCCCGGCGGCGAGGGCCAGAGCCACCGGCGGGTCGCCCGGTGGGGTGCGGAAGGCACCCAGGGCGCTCGCCGCGAGCGCGACGCAGAACCAGCCCACGGCGACGATCGCGGGTGGACCCGACAACCAGGAAGACCGGGTACGCGCGGGTACGATCACGGACCCCTCCAAGTCACTTGTGTTTTGCAAGTGACCCTAGGGAGGTAACTTGTAAATCGCAAGCGACTCGGAGGTGCGAATGTCATCGACCCGGAACCCGGCGTCCCGCTCGGACTGCGCGATCGCCGGCACGCTGGACCTCGTCGGCGACCGATGGTCCCTGCTCATCGTGCGTGACCTGCTGTTCCGTGGCGAGCTCAGATTCGCCGACCTGGCGGCCTCGGCCGAGGCGGTGCCGACCAACACGCTCGCGGACCGACTACGTCGGCTGGAGGAGTGCGGAATCGTCGTACGCCACCTCTACAGCGAGCGTCCCCGGCGGTACGAGTACCACCTGGCCGAACGCGGCCGGGACCTCGCGCCGGTGCTGGACAGCATCGCCACCTGGGGCATCACCCATCTGCCCGGCACGCGACGGCTCGGTGCCGGCTGACCGAGCCGGTGGTGTGTGTCCGCCCGCGCGGAAAGGCGCATTTCCGACTTGCCCGGCACTGTCGCAACCCGCCGCCCATCCGGCAAGCTGTTGTTTGTCAGCTGTTCCGCGTGGTGAAGCTGGCTGCTGTTGACAGATCGGCAATCTCCGACATTCTGGACGGGTGAGACGGTTCCCAGGATCCGACGCACGGACCGTGGCGGTGGTCGCGGCCCTGGCGGCGTTCTGGCTGCTCGCGATGCTGGTGGTCGGGCGTCGGCAGGATCTGGTCGGGGTGGCGGGCGCGCTGCTCTGTGTGCTGCTCGCCACCGTCGCGGGGGTGGCCGTCACCGCTGCCCGCCAGCGTGACGCCGATGCTCGACTCGAGCGCGGGCAGCCGTCCGTGGGACCGGGGATCGAGCCGCCCGGCATCGATGCCGACACACTGGAGACGCTGGGCGATCGGGAGGCGGTCCGCGCGATGCGGGACCGGCATCGACGCGACCGGCGGGCACGCTGACCCTGCCCGGTTTCAGGGACCGGTCAGCCGCTGGTGAGCGTGGGCGAAGCCAGCCCGTTCAGGCCCCGCCCGGCCAGGCACCGGTAGGTGAGATCAGTGTCCGCGTCCGCTGGCGGCAGCACCTCAAGATTCCAACCAGCCGCCTGGCGCAGCCCACTGACCAGGCGGAACGTGTTCTCGTTGCAGACCTGCCGCACTCGGGGGTCGGCGACGATCTCGTCGTGGCCGGCGTCGACCAACGCGGCCGGCAACCGCCCCTGGGCGTAGCTCTCCCAGGTGTGCCGGGCGTCGCAGGGCATCCGGCTGGCCTCAGCCCGCTGGCCACGCACCTGCACCGGCCCGAAACACTCCAACTCCGTCGCGCACTGGGCACCGGCGGGAAGCGCCTCGGGGTGGGTGGCGCAACCTGGGCGGAGCATCCCGGTTGCCGCCGGACGGGCCGGGATGCTGGGCTGCGGCGACGGCCCGCCACCGGCCGCCCAGGCGCCGACGCCGGCCGAGGCGGCGAGAGCGACCACCCCCGCAGCCCCCAGGAACCAGCGTCGGCGTCGGCTGCGCTCGGTGGGTCCGCCCCCGGCCGGCGGGGCGGGGCGGCCGGGGGCGGATTCACCGGCGGCAGCACCGCCGATCGGCGCCACCCGGGGGACCGCCCCGCCGTCCGCCGTGCCTGAGCCGTCCAATGTGAGGTTGGTGAGCATGTCGCGCAGCTCCGCCGCGGACGGCCGGTCCGCGGGATCGTTGGCCATGCCGGCCCGCAGCACGTCGATCAGGGCCTTCGGGACGCCGGGCAGGCCGGGGATCGGCTGGTGGAACATCTCCAGCACGGTGACCAGGCTCGGGTTGCGCTCGCTCTGCCAGCGCGGCGGCCGACCGTGCATGACCGCGTAGAGGGTGGCGCAGAGCGCGTACACGTCGACGGCCGGCGACGGTGGGCTGTGGCTGAACATCTCCGGCGGCGCGTACGCCGGCGTGAGCACCTCCAGCGCCACGGAGGCGTCCCGCATCTCGGCGACCACGGCGAGGCCGAAGTCGGCAAGCACCGCCGGGTTGAAATGCGAGTGGAGGATGTTCGCCGGCTTGACGTCGCGGTGCAGCACGCCGGCGGCGTGCGAGTGGGCGATGGCATCCGCGATCTTGATGCCGAGATCGCGGGCCTCGACGGCGTCCAGCGGCGAGTTGCGCATCCGCTCGGCGTACGAACCGTCGCAGAGTTCCATGATCAGGTATGGGTGCTGGTCGATGGTGACCCCGACGTCGAACAGGTCGACCACGTGCGGGTGGGACGACATCCGACCGGCCGCTCGCGCCTCGCGCAGAAAGCGGGCCTGGTCCCGGTCGCTGGCCAGCGTCCGGTTCTCCACCTTCACGGCGACCTCGCGACCCACCGAGATCTGCGTCGCCCGGTAGACGGTGGCGTAGCCACCTCGGGCAAACACCTGCAAATCAGTCAGACCAGGCACGATGGGCGTCGGCAGGGCGCCGGGCGGGGTGTCGGTCACAACTTCGAAAATACCGAACTCTGCCGGCCGCTCACTGAACCGCATCGGTGGCCGGCCCCACAGCCGATGTTCCGGCACCGCGCCGGTCGCCGTCGCGCTCCGCTTCGTCGGGAGTCGATCCGCTCCCGCCCGTCGGGCCGATGATCCGCCGGACACCGGTCGTGCCCGTTGCGGTGGACCGGCGTGCGTCCCACCAGAGGCCGCCGGCAGTCGCCAACGCACCCAGGCCCTCCCAGGCCGCCACCCCGAAGAACCGCCCCGGCGCGATGTCAGCCAGCACCGCGAGGGTGAAGACCGTGAACGTGACCAGCCGGAACACCACCGTGAAGCGGTAGAAGGCACGCCACTCGGTGGCCGTGGCGAGCAGGTAGTAGACCCCCATGTTGAACGACGCCATCGAGGAGGCGGTCACGAAGACACCCGTGTAGTCGCCCGGTGCGCGGCTCGGTGGAATCTCGAAGCCGAGCATCCGCAGCAGCGCCTCCGGCCAGAGCAGGCCGACCGCCCCCATCACCAGCGCCAGCACGCCGAACACCGCGATCGTCCATCCGGCGACCGAACGCGGCAGCCTCATCTTCGCCCCCCCCTCGACGACCCGACCGACGACATCGACAGTCGCGTGCACCCGCCACGCTAGCCGTCGGCCCCGGCCGGCCACATCCCCGGAACCGGCAGATCCGCACCGGCCACCGATCGACCGGACGAATCGGACCGGGCCCGACCCGGTTCCTCGACACCGCGCCCACAGTGCGGACACAACGGGCCGGGCCGCCGGCGGTGCCCGTCGACATCGCGGCCGAGCCGGTCAGCCGGGCGTACGCAGCCGGTTCAGCAGCGCCTCCGCGGCGGCCCGCTCACTGCGCTGCTCGGTGGCGTACGCCAGCCGGAGCGCGTCCTCGGCGCTGGCCTTGGCCTCCGCCGGCCGCCCGCACGCGGCAAGTGCCTCGGCCAGTACGCTCGCCGCGATCACCTGGCTGCGGACGTCCTCGGCCTGCACCCGCACCGCCCGACGAGCCCAGTCCAACGCCTGCTCGCGCTGGCCGTGGGCGAGCAGGGCCGAGGCGTAACGCGCCATCGACTGCCGGCGGGAGAAGAGCAGGGACGGAGTGGTGGCCGCCATCGTCGCGACCGGGGCGAGCAGGCCGACCGCGGTGGCGGAGTCGCCGGCAGCCAACCGGGCGGTGGCCAGCAGCACCCGGGGCGCGACCTGTGCCGGTGCCTGCGGATTGTGCGGTTCCACTGTGGTGAGCACCGCGCGGGCGTCCCGCTCGGCGGCGGCCACGTCACCCATCTCCAGCAAGACGAAGCCACGCAGCGTGCCGGCCATCCCGGTCAGCAGCGGATGCGCCGTCCGATGGCCGTACGCGAGCGCGTCGGTGAGCAGGTCCGCGGCATGCTCCGGCTCGCCCAGCCCGCGGGCGACCACCCCCCGGACGACGAGCGCGAAGCCCTGACCCCAGTCGTCCGACGCGGCGGCGAAGTCCCGGTACGCCCGCCGGGCCTCCCGGTCGGCGTCGACCAGCTCCCCCAGCTCGGCGTTGGCGTACGCGTCGACCGCCCGCAGGGTGCCCACCGCCCACGCCTCGCCGACCCGTTCACCGAACGGCAGGAAGACCCGGGCCAGCCGGCGCGCCTCCCGCAGCCGACCGGCGAGCAGCCGGGCGAAGGCGGTGGTGCCACGCAGCCACGCCCGTCCGTACGGGTCCTTCAACTCCGCGAAGAGCCGGGCGGCCCGGCCGAGCACCGCATCCGTGCCGGCGAAGTCGCCACGGGTGGTGGTCACCCAGGCCAGGTTCTGCAACGACCACGCCTGTCCCCGACGGTCACCCGCGGCCAGACTCACCTGGTACGCCGCCGCCAGTCGGCTGCTGGCCTGGCCCAGCCGGCCCACCAGGAAGTCGGTCATGCCCAGCCGGCGCATCGCCGAGGCGCGCAGGGTGGGCAGGCCGGCGTCGCCGGCCACCTGAAGCGCCTCCCGCCAACAGGACTCGGCCCGCCGTAGGTCGCCCATCACCTGCTGGGCCTGCCCGGCGAGGAGCAGGGCGCTGGCCCGCGTCGCCGGATCTCCCGCGTTCGCGGCGATCTTCTCGGCGGAGGCCAGGGCGTCGGCCGCCCGACCGACCTGCAGCAGCGCCCGGGCGTGCGCCACCCGGTCGACCGCGGGTATTCCGTCGCGAGCCAGCTCGGCGGCGCGTTCGGCGTACTCGACGGCCAGTGCCGGCTCCCCCGCGTGCAACGCCCGCCGGGTGGCCCGGCCCAGCGCCGCCACGCCGAGCGGCGCGACCGCCCGGGCCGGGGCGTCCGGACGTAGCGTGACCGCGTCGGCGAGCGCGGTGGCCCGCTCGACGTGCTCGGCCACGAAGTCGTCCCGCGCCCCCTCCGGAAAACCGCCAGGTCCGGCCCCGGTGCCGCCCGGGCCGGCGGTGTCGGTCGCCGGAGCCGCCCAGCGCGCGAGCGCGGCGTGCCGTTCGGCCAGCTCCGCCTTGCTGATCCCGGAGTACGCGGCCTCCCGCATCAGTGGGGTGGCGAAGGCGTACCCACTGCGGGTGCGGTGCAGCATCCGCCGTTGCAGCAATTCCTCGACGGCCCGTTCCAACTCGACGGCGGCGACGGCGGCCGGGCGGCCGTCCCGACCGGTGCGCTGCTCCCGCAGCGCCTCCAGCGCACCGTCGGGCACGGCGTCGCCGACCACCGCGGCGTCCCGTAGCACCGAGCGGGCCTCGGCGGGCAGGGCGTCGATCCGGGCGGCGAGCACCGCCGCGAGATCCCGGGAGAGCAGGCGACTACCCAGCGAGCCGGGCGCCAGCCGCCAGGTGTTGCGCGCCCCGGCGGTGAGCGCGCCGCGCTCCATCAGCAGGGTGACCAGTTCCGCCAGGTAGAAGGGATTTCCCTGGGCGGTGGCGAGCAGCCGGTCGGCGTCGGCCTGCGGCAACCGTCCGCCACCGAGGTAACTGGTCAGCAGCCGGGCCGCGTCGGCACCGCGCAGCGGCGGCAGGGGCTGCACCTCGGCATCGGAGACCCGGGCCAGCGTACCGGCGGTACGGACCAGTTCGGGTCGGCCGAGCAGCAGCACCAGCACCGGCCCGGCGAGCCGGGACAACGTGATCTCCAACGCGCCGATGGTCTCCGCGGTGGCGTCGTGCAGGTCGTCCACGATCACCACCAGCGGCGCCTCCTCGGCGAGCGCGCTGAGCAGGTCCGCCACCGCGTTGGGCACCGCGTCGACGTCGGCCGGCGGCTGAGCGCTGCTCCACTCACCCTGGTCGGTGGGTCCACCGGCGGGCAGTTCCGCGTATCCGAGCAGGGCCAGCAGTTGGTCGGTGGCGATCGGGGCCGGCTCGGTCCGGGTACGGCTGAGCCGTTGTCCGAGCCGACGCAGCCGTTCCTCCACGGCCGCCCGGGTGACCGCGGTCGCGGCGTCGTTGGGCAACCCGGTCGCGGCGCGTACCAGGTCGGCGAGGGGTGCCAGCCTTCGACGCTCGCCGAACGCCGCACAGCGCACCGAGAGGACCCGGGCGCCGGTGTGCGCGGCGTACCGGCCGGCGCCGACGTCGTAGCCGGCGGCGAGGCGCTCCACCTCGGCGGCGAACCGGGACTTGCCGATGCCCGCCTCGGCCGTCATCAGCAACACCCGGGGCTCGGTACGGTCGATCACCTCGGCGAGCCGGCCGGCGACCCGGCCGATCTCGGTCTCCCGGCCCACGAACGGCGCCTCGTCGCCGAGACCGGAGCGGGTACCGGGCGCGTCCAGCAGGCCGAGCAGCTCGTACGCCTCGACCGGCTCGCGCTTGCCCTTGAGCCGCAGCGGCCGCAGCGCCCGCCAACTCGCGACGTGCCGGGTCGCCGCGGCGGTACGGCCACCGGCGTAGACCGCGCCTACGGCGGCGGCGTCGGCCAGCCGGGCGGCGGTGTTCACCGTGTCGCCGATGACGGTGTACTCGATGGCGGCCTGGATGCCGGCGATCACGTCGCCCGTGTTGAGTCCGACCCGCAGTCCCAGCGGCGCCCCGCCGCCCCGCTCGTCGTCGAGCACCCGGCGCACCGCCCGCTGCATGGACAGGGCGGCCCGGACGGCCCGCTCGGCGTCGTCCTCGTGCGCCACCGGAGCGCCGAAAACCGCCATGATCCCGTCACCGGTCAGCTTGTCGACGTGCCCGCCGAAGGTCTTGACCGCCCCGGCCAGCGCGGCCAGCACCCGGTCGGTGACCGCGCCGACGCGTTCCGGGTCGAGATCCTCCGACCAGGAGGTGAAATCGGACAGGTCGCCGAAGAGCACGGTCACCACGCGGCGCTCGGCGGCCGGCAGGGTGGCGGCGGCCGGCAGCGCGGCGCCGCAGTTGTGGCAGAACCGGGCGCCGGGCACGGCGACGGTTCCGCACACCGGGCAGGTCACGCTGGATCCAACCTCGCGTCGCCGCCGTCGGATTCCCGGCCGAGGTATTCGAGTTGGGCGCGTACCGACCATTCCGCCGCCCACCACAGCGACCGGTCCACGTCGGCGTAGACCATGGCGACCACCTCGGCCGCGGTCCGCGCGCCGGTGTCCAGCGCCGCCCGGACCTGGTCGAGGCGGGCACGGCGGTGGGCGAGGTAGAAGTCGGCGGCGGCACCGCAGTCGGCCAGCGCCGGCCCGTGCCCGGGCAACGCCGGCATCCCCCGGTACGTCGAGAGCAGCTCCAGACTGGTCAGGTAGTCGCCGAGGTGCCCGTCGGGGTGCGCCACGACGGTGGTGCCTCGGCCGAGGATCGTGTCACCGGTGAGGATCAGCCGCTGGCCGTCCCGCTCGGCCAGGAAGCAGACCGAGTCGGCGGTGTGCCCGGGGGTGGCGAGCAGTCGGATGTCCAGGCCGAAGCCGGCCAGGGCCTGTCCCGGGCCGGTCAGCGGCGCACCGCCGATGGTGTGCGCCGGATCGGCGGCCAGGACGTCGGCTCCGTCGAGCAGGGCGTGCAGGCGCGCCGATCCTTCGGTGTGGTCCGGATGGCCATGGGTGATCAACACCAGCCCGACCGGCCCCTGCGCGACGATCGCCGCAAGGTGCGCCTCGTCCGCCGGCCCCGGGTCGACCACCACGGCCGGTTCGCCGGGCCGGGCCCGCAGCACCCAGGTGTTGGTGCCGTCGAGCGTCATCGGCCCCGGATTCGGTGCCCGCAGCAGTGTCACCCAGTCCGGCAGTTCGCTGGCGAGGGCGGTCACCGCCCCCGTCACATGCCCTCCCATGGCTGCGATCGTACGACTCCGCGGGCACACCTCCGCGATCTTGCAGTTCCGGTCCCCGATTCGTCCTCGTTAGGGGTCTTCGTCCGGACGGAAACTGCAAGATCGCGGAGGGTCAGGAGACCTCGACGATGACCTCGACCTCCACCGGGGCGTCCAGGGGGAGTTCCGCGACGCCGACGGCCGACCTAGCGTGCCGGCCCGCCTCACCGAAGACGGTGCCGAACAGGTCGGAGGCGCCGTTGATGACACCGGGCTGAGCGGTGAAGCCGGAGGCGCTGGCGACGAAGCCGGTCAGCTTCACGACCTTCACCACGTTCTCCAGACCGACGAGCGAGTCGATCGCGGCGAGCGCGTTGAGGGCGCAGCGCTGGGCCAACTGCTTGGCCTGCTCGGCGGAGACGCCGGCACCCACCTTGCCGGTGGCCAGGAGCTTGCCCTCGACCATCGGCAGTTGCCCGGAGACGTACACGTGCTGCCCGGACTGCACCGCCGGCAGGTAGCTCGCCACCGGCGGCACCACCTCCGGCAGCTCCAGTCCGAGCTCCGCCAGCCTGGCGTGGGGTCCGTTGGCCACGACACTCATGCCTTCGGGCGCTTCAGGTAGGCGACCAGTTGCTCCGGGTTCGGCCCGGGGACGACGGAGACGAGTTCCCAGCCGTCCTCACCCCAGTTGTCGAGGATCTGCTTGGTCGCGTGGACCAGCAACGGAACGGTGGCGTATTCCCACTTCTGCATCGGTGGAGGGCTCCCTCGGTGGCACGGACACTTCGGGACACAGCCTACGGTCCACCGGCCGGTCGGGGCGCGGGACGCTGCTCGGCGTCGGGCCACTGCTCGGGGGCGGTCCGTTGCTCGGGCGCTGTCGGCAGTTCGCCGCAGGGTCCGGCATGGTCGTACGGCTGGGGGCAGCGGGTGCGATCCGGCAGCAACAGGTCGCAGAAGACCCGGTGCCGGTTGTTCTGGTCGTCGGCGGTCGACACCTCGGTCTCCCCGGCGTCGAGTTCGAGCAGGAAGTTCAGCGACGTGGCCAACCGGCCGGCCAAGGCGGTGGCGGCGGCCAGGTCGGTCACCCGGATGGGCAGATGGATGACGTAACCGGGACCGTCCTCCTCCCGACCGCCGGCCGGCTCGGCACTGGCGACCGGGTCGACGGGGCGGCGGTACGACCGCTCGTTGACCGGCAGCCGGCCGGAGAGGTCTCCGCCAGCGGTCCGGCTGCCCCGGCGCGGCCCGGCGGGGAACTGGGCTCGGGGGGTGTTGTCCGTGTCGCGCATGCACTGCCTCCGGGCGTCGTACCTGGTCACGGTGCCGCTCACCGGTCCGGAACTAATTCGCCCGGCCCGGACCGGGGCGTGCCGGAGCGACCGTAGGACTGCCACCCCGGTCCCATCAACAGGACGCGCGCGCCCGGTCGCCTTCGGTCACATTTGCGACACCCGACCAGCGGAAAGTTGATCGCGATCCGGGTACCGGACACACCGGGCTCCCCGCAGCGGCACCGCGGACCGCTACCCTTCCCGTCTGGACGGGCGCCCGGCCCGGCCACCCGATCCCACGCACACCGCCGGTACGCGGTGCTGCGCCGCACCCGGGGGGACCGATGACCCAGCCACCCGCCGGCGGCCCGACCGGCCCCACCGACCTCCCGCCGGCCGGTTCACCGGCCGAGTCCCCGCCGCCGGCCACCGGCCACGATGCGCCGCCCGGGCCGCCGGAGGGCGGGTACCGGCCGCAGCACGCGCCGGCCGGACCGCCACGCAAGCGGGGCCCACTGCTGGCCTCGCTCACCCTGGTGGTGGTGCTGCTGCTCTGCGCCGGCGGCGGCGTGGCCGCCTTCCTCACCCTGCGCAACACCGAGTCCGGCGAGGGGGCACCGGATCCGTCGGTCGCCGTCGACGATTTCCTGACCGCCGTCTATCAGGACCGGGATTCCGCCAAGGCGGCGGATCTGGTCTGCACCGCCGCGCGCGACCGGGACAAGATCCGGGCGAAGGTGGCCGAGGTCGAGCAGTACGTGGCGACCTACCAGAACCCGCAGTTCCGCTGGGACACCCCGACGGTGGACAACGAGACCGGCGACCGGGCAACCGTCACCACCACGGTGACCGTGACCACCGCCGACGAGAAGATCGCCGACCAGGACCTGCGCTTCACGGTGCTCCGTAAGACCGGCTGGTGGGTCTGCGAGGTCGCCTGAGCACGCCGGATGGATAGGCTCGACGGGTGGGAGCAGCGCAGCGACCGAACGACCGGGCCGGCATCGACTGGCCCGCCCGCCTGCACGTGGTGACCGGCAAGGGCGGCACGGGCAAGACCAGCGTGGCCGCCGCGCTCGCCCTGGGGTTGGCCACCGGTGGTCGGCGCACCCTGCTGGTGGAGGTGGAGGGGCGGCAGGGCATCGCCCAGCTCTTCGGCACCGAACCGCTGCCGTACGCCGAACGGCACCTGGCCGACGCCACCGGCGGTGGCGAGGTGTCGGCGCTCGCGGTCGACGCCGAGGAGGCGCTGCTCGAATATCTCGACATGTTCTACAAGCTCGGCGCGGCCGGCCGGGCGCTGCGCAAGTTCGGGGCGATCGACTTCGCCACCACCATCGCGCCGGGTCTGCGCGACGTGCTGCTCACCGGCAAGGTCAAGGAGGCCACCACCCGCACCGTCGACAAACGGCGGGTGTACGACGCGGTGGTGCTGGACGCGCCACCCACCGGCCGGATCGGGCGTTTCCTGAACGTCACCGCCGAAACCGCCCGGCTGGCCAAGGTGGGACCGATCAAGACGCAGAGCGAGGGAGTGTCCGCGCTGCTGCGCTCACCGATGACCGCCGTGCACGTGGTGACCCTGCTCGAGGAGATGCCGGTACAGGAGACGGTCGACGCGATCGCCGAACTGACCTCGCTCGGTTTCCCCGTAGGGCGGGTGATCGTCAACGGGACCCGGGCACCGCTGCCGACCGCGCAGGTGGTCACCGAGGCGGAATTGGCACAGGGCCTGCGCGCGGCGGGACTGCCGGCCGGCGAGCGGATCGTCACCGGCCTGCACGACGAGGCGCGGGACCTCATGATCCGCCGGGAACTGGAGGATTCGCTGCGCACCGACCTGGTGGAGTTGGGCCCGCCCCTGGTCGAGTTGCCGCTGCTGCCCGACGGGGTGGACCGGGCCGGCCTGGAGGTGCTCGCCGCCGCGCTCGTGCCCGGTGATTGACTCACACCTCCCTCGGCCTGGCGCGCGGAGCCGGTCAGCCCGATACGCTCGATTGGTGTCTTCCGACAACGCCGCGCCGCCGCTGGACGTCGACCGGATCCTGGCTGACCCGGGAGTCCGGATCGTGGTGTGCTGCGGCGCGGGCGGGGTGGGCAAGACGACCACGGCCGCCGCGCTGGCGCTGCGCGCCGCCGAGCTGCACGGCCGCCGCACGGTGGTGCTCACCATCGACCCAGCGCGACGCCTGGCCCAGTCCCTCGGCCTGACCGAGCTGGACAACACCCCGCGGCAGGTCAAGGGGATCGACGTCGAGGACAGCGGCGGCGAACTGCACGCCATGATGCTGGACATGAAGCGCACCTTCGACGACGTGGTGCTGGCGCACACCGATCCGGCGAAGGCGGCGGAGATCTTCGCCAACCCGTTCTACCAGGCCATGAGCTCCACCTTCGCCGGCACCCAGGAATACATGGCGATGGAGAAGCTCGGCCAGCTGCACGCCCGGGGCGAGTGGGACCTGATCGTGGTGGACACTCCCCCGTCGCGCTCGGCGCTGGACTTCCTCGACGCACCGGCCCGGCTGTCGCGGTTCCTCGACGGACGGATGCTACGGCTGCTGCTCGCGCCGGCCCGAACCGGTGGTCGCAGCATGTTCAGCCTGGTCACCGCCTCCTTCGGGATGTTCTCCCGAGTGGTGCAGAAGGTGATCGGCACCCAGCTGCTGACCGACCTGTCCGGCTTCGTCGCCGCGCTCGACTCGATGTTCGGTGGGTTCCGGCAGCGCGCCGAACAGACGTACCGCATCCTGCAGGCGCGGGAGACGGCCTTCCTGCTGGTCGCGGCGCCGGAGCCGGACGCGGTCCGGGAGGCCGCCTACTTCGCCGGTCGGTTGCGCGCGGAGCGGATGCCGCTCGCCGGCCTGGTGCTCAACCGGGTGCACCAGCCGACGGTGGCCGAGCTGGGCGCGGCGGAGAGCCGCGCCGCCGCCGACCGGCTGGCCACGGCCGGTGGGCACGAGGGCACCGTCGAGGTGTTGCGGGCCCATGCCGTCCTGGTCGAACAGGCGGTGCGTGAGCAGCAGGTGGCGGCGCGGTTCACCGACGAGTTCCCGGAGGTGCCGACCGTGTCGGTGACGGCGCAGCCCGCCGACGTGCACGACGTCGACGGGCTACGGACGATCGCGGCGGCGATCGGCCACCACTGACCCGCTGTCGGTCCGGCGGGAAGCCACGAGCCGACGGTGCCGGTCGGTCAGTTGCCGGCCGCGGCCAGGATCTTGTCCTTGCCGGTCTTGTCCTTGGCGTTCTTCTTCATCGCCGCCTCGAACATCTTGCGCCAGCTGGTGACCTGGGGATGGCGACGCAACAGCGCGCGGCGTTCCCGTTCGGTCATGCCGCCCCACACGCCGAACTCGATCCGGTTGTCCAGCGCGTCGGCCAGGCACTCGTACCGGACTGGGCAGCTCCGGCAGATCCGCTTGGCCACGTTCTGTTCGGCGCCCTGTACGAACAACGCGTCCGGGTCCCCGTTCTGACACGCCGCCAACGACGGCCAGTCAGTGATCATGCCCATCTGTACACGTCCCCCCTTGCTGTACTACCGACGCCGTCGCGGGCCAGCCGGCAATCCCCCCGGGTCGTCCGGCACGCCTTACCCCAAGGCGGCACAGACGACATGTGGCACTGTCGCCGCCTACATCATGCTCTGTAGCCGCACGATTACGCAACGTTGTCGGCGAAATCCATCATTCCGGACAACCCCGACCTCTCGGGCCCGGGACCGCCGCTTACCCCACCGAGGTCGGCGAAAACGCTGCGAGTCGCCTCCGTACGGAGGAAACTCGGCTCGAATCCACGCAACCGGACACCCGGTGCCACGCGTCTAGCACAACGAGGACGGCGCGCGCAGGAAATGGGGAAAAGACGCCCCGGCGCCCCTCGTTACCTGTTCGCGTACCCTGTCGAGGTGACCTGGATGCGGAAACGTGACCACAACGTCCTGACCAACGCCGCATCGCTGCTCATCTGTGGGCTGTTGGCCGGTGTGGTGGTCGCCGCTGCGGCCTTCCCCGCGGTGGCGATGTCAGGCCTGGCCGCGAAGGCCGGCGCGGAGACCTTCGGCGCGCTGCCGAAGGAACTCACCGTGGCCCGCGCACCGCAGATCAGCTATCTGCTCGCCTCCGACGGCAAGACGCCGCTGGCCACGATGTACGACGAGAACCGGCGCGACGTGAAGCTCGCCGACATCTCGGAGAACATGCGCAACGCGATCATCGCCGCCGAGGACCACGACTTCTACAAGCACAACGGGGTCGACCTCAACGGCGTGGCCCGGGCCTTCGTCAACAACAGCCAGGCCGGCGCCGACCGTCAGGGCGCCTCGACGTTGACCATGCAGTACGTCCGGATGGGCATCGCGTACTCGGCCACGCACCCGGCCGACGTGATCGCCGCGACCGAGGACACCAGCGCGCGCAAGCTGCGCGAGATGCGGTACGCGCTCCAGCTCGACAAGGAGATGTCGAAGGACGAGATCCTGGAGCGCTACCTCAACCTCGCCGCCTTCGGCAACGGCGCGTACGGTGTCTACGCCGCCAGCCAGGTCTACTTCAACAAGCCGCCGAAGGACCTGAAGATCGAAGAGGCGGCCATGCTGGCCGGCCTGGTGAAGGCCCCCACCTCGTTCGATCCGACCACCAAGGACGGCTACCCGCACGCGGTCGACCGGCGCAACTACGTGATCGACAACATGGTCAAGACCGGCGCGATCACCCAGCAGCAGGCCGACGAGGCCAAGGCCGTCAAGCTGGTGGTCAAGGGCAAGCGGGCGCCGAACGGCTGCGTCGCCACCAACAAGAACGCCTGGGGCTTCTTCTGCGACTACTTCTACCGCTGGTGGATGTCGCAGGAGACGTTCGGGGCGACCTCGTACGACCGGGAGCGGCGGCTCAAGAGCGGCGGCTACACCATCGTCACGACCCTGGACAAGCAGGCCCAGAATGGCGCCGACGACGCGGTCCGCGACGCCAAGTCGGTGAACGCCAAGGAAGCCGTGATGGTGGCGGTGGTCGAGCCCGGCACCGGTCGGGTCCGGGCGCTGTCGGTGAACCGGAACTTCAAGCTCGACAACCCCGACAAGCCCAAGAACAAGCCGCACAGCGACCCGAAGCAGCGGGAGAAGGGCAAGCGGGGCAATTACCCGAACACGGTCAACCCGCTGTTGACCGGTGGCGACGGCATCACCGGCTACCAGGCCGGCTCGGTTTTCAAGATGTACACGATCGTGGCCGCGCTGGAGAAGGGCATCCCGCTCAGCTACACCTTCAACGCGCCGCAGCAGTTCAAGTCCGAATACATCATCGACAGCAGCAGCCCCGCCGCCTGTCCGGGCACCAACCTCTACTGCCCGACCAACTCCGGCAAGAAGGCCGGTGGCGTGCAGAACATGTGGAGCGCCTTCTCCGCCTCCATCAACACCTACTTCGTGCCGTTGCAGCAGCAGGTCGGCGCGGAGAACGTGGTGGACGTGGCCAAGCGCCTCGGCATCCAGTTCCGCCAGAGCAAGGACGCGGAGTTCGCCAACACCAAGGAGGCCGCGCACCAGTGGGGCGCGTTCACCCTGGGCGTCTCGCAGGTCACCCCGTTGGAGCTGGCCAACTCGTACGCCACCCTGGCCGCCGACGGCAAGTACTGCGAGCCGATCCCGGTGCAGGAGATCCGGGACCTGGACGGCAACAAGCTGGACGTGGCCAACCCGCGTTGCGAGAAGCGGTTCAGCACCGAGGTGGCCCGCGCCGCGGTGGACGCGGCCCGCTGCCCGGTCGGGGACAACTCCTCCACCAGCAAGTGCGGCGGCAGCCGCACCGCCGCCGAGGTGAAGTGGAACGTCGACAAGCCGGTGGCCGGCAAGTCCGGCACCACCGACTCCGAGAAGACCGCCTCGCTCGTCGCGATGACCAAGCAGTACGCGGTGGCCGGCATCCTGGCCGACCCGGACTGGCCGCAGACGAACGTCAGGATGAAGCACAAGACCGACGACGGCATCAACCCGCCGGTCTGGAAGACGTTGAAGGCTGCCATGAAGGGCAAGAAGGGGATCAACTTCGAACCGCCCGGTAAGAAGATCTCCCTGGGCGACCAGCGCAGCATCCCGGACGTCGGCTGCCTGTCCCTCGATCGGGCCAAGTCCCGCCTCTCCGGTGCCGGCTTCGAGCCGATCGTCTCCAGCAGCCGGGTCACCTCCAACTGCCCTGCCGGCACGGCCGCCAGCACCAGCCCCAGCGGCCGCACCATCAAGGGCGGCATCGTGACGATCGTGGTCAGCGCCGGCAAGCCCAGCAACGACAACGGCGGCGGTAACGGCCGGCCGGGCAACGACGCGCCCTCCGGCCCGCCCAGCAACCCCGGCCGTCCGCCGGACCGGCCCGGCGGCTGACGGCTGACCGGCCTCAGCAATGCCCGAACGGGCGGGCATCCCTTGATCGGGGTGCCCGCCCGCTTCATGTGGTGTCCCCTGCCGCCGGCAGGACAGACAGCCGGCTCGGAATATTCGGCTGGGACGGCTCAGAGGCCCAGTTGGCGGCGTACCTCGGCGGCCACCCGACCGCCCTCGGCCTGGCCGGCCACCGCGGCCTGGGCCGCCTTCATCGCCGGGCCCATCTGGGCCTTGCCGGTGAAGCCGCCCGCCGCCAGCGCCTGCGTGACAAGCGCGGTCAACTCGGCGTCGGAGAGCTGCTTCGGCAGGTAACGATCCAACACCTCACCCTCGGCGCTCTCCCTGGCGGCCTGCTCGGCGCGGCCCGCGTCGGCGAAGGCGGTGGCGGCCTCGCGGCGCTTCTTGGCCTCCTTGGTCAGCACGGCCACCACCTCGTCGTCGCTGAGTTCCCGCTTGGCCTTGCCGGAGACCTCGGCGGTACCCACGGCGGCCAGGGCCATCCGCAGGGTGGAGGTGGTCAGCTCGTCGCGGGCCTTGAGGGCGGTGCGCATGTCGGCGGTGAGGCGGTCCTTCAGCGTGCTCATGGACGGTCAAACTACCCTGATCGGCATGCGAAAGCGCACACTATTCCGGCTCGCGACCGCAACCGTCGCGACGGGTGCCGCCGCCCTGGCGTACGCCTCCCTCGTCGAGCGCAACATGTTCACCCTCCGCCGCTTCGACGTGCCGGTGCTGCCGACCGGCACCGAGCCGCTGCGCGTGCTGCACCTGTCGGACCTGCACATGACCCCCAACCAGGTACGCAAGCAGCAGTGGGTCGCCTCACTGGCCGCTCTCGACCCCGACCTGGTGGTGGTGACCGGGGACAACATGGCGCACCCGGGCGCGGTGCCGGGCGTGCTGCGGGCCCTGCAACCCCTGCTCGACTACCCAGGTGCGTTCGTGTTCGGCTCGAACGACTACACCGGGCCGGTCTGGAAGAACCCGTTCAGCTACTTCCTGCCCGAGCGGGAGTACACCGAGGGAGTCGAGCTGCCCGCCGAGGAGCTGCGTGACGTGCTCGTCGGGGCCGGTTGGGTCGATCTGAACAACCGGCGTACCACGGTCAAGGCCGGTGGCCGGGCGATCGACATCGCCGGCGTGGACGACCCGCACGTCGAGCGGGACGACTACGCCTCGGTCGCCGGGCCGATCTCCCCCGCCGCCGACCTGTCCATCGCGCTCACCCACTCTCCCGAGCCGGCGTTGCTCGATGAGATGGCCGCCGACGGCTTCGGGCTGCTGCTCGCCGGGCACACCCACGGTGGCCAGGTGTGCGTACCGGGAGTGGGAGCGTTGGTGACCAACTGCGGGCTGCCCCGGTCGATGGCGAAGGGCCTGCACCGCTGGCCTGGGTCGGACTCCTGGCTGCACGTCTCCGCCGGGCTCGGCACCCACCCGACCGCCCCCGTCCGGTTCGCCTGCCCACCGGAGGCCAGCCTGCTCACGCTGATCCCGCGCTGACCGTCCGCACCGGGGTACCGAGTTTGAGCCCCGGGACGGGTGGGCTACTATTTGTCGGCACGCCTCGGGGTGTGGCGCAGCTTGGTAGCGCGCTTCGTTCGGGACGAAGAGGTCGTCGGTTCGAATCCGGCCACCCCGACCAGGTGAGGGGCACATCCAGCCACTGGATGTGCCCCTCTTTCTGTGGCGGGACAAGGCCATCGCCCGGCCGACGCATCGAGCACGGCGAGTTTGCGAGGTCAGGTTTGGCCTATGGGTCGACGGGGATGCGCGGGCATGCGCATCGACGTGGACGAGCCCGACGCCCGCAACCTGTTCTGGGAAGGGATGCGAGACGTCGCCAACGCCGCCGCACGCCATCAGGATCAAGCCCTCTACCAGGCAATCATCAAGATCGGCAGAGCCGCGTTGGCGCAGGGCGTCGATCTGGTGTCGTCGGGCGGGCTGTTCCTGCAGTGCCCGATCTGCGACGCCCAGCCAGGTCAACTCTGCATCAACGTGGCCAGCCACCCGCTCGGAGATCGCGCCTGCCATCCGGAGCGCGTCGAGCTGGCGGCGAAGGCGTTCAGCGGAGAAGTGCCGATTCCCCCTCCGCTGCGCTGACCCGCTGGTTCGACCTGGCCGACGTCGGAGCGCCCCAGCTCAGCCGACCCGGCGGCGATGCTCGCGGCGCAGCCGCGCGGCCTGCACGGCGGCGACGCCGAGGAGGACCAGGAGCACCGGGCCGCCACCGAGGACGACGAGACCGGCCCCGATGTTCGCACCGATCGCTCCGGCCGTCATGATCCGCCAGCCGAGACCGATCAGCACTCCGGCGACAATCACCGGTACGAGCGCGGACCACCAGCGGGGATCGAGTTTGTGGGTGACGGTGGCGCGAATCAACAGGGCCAGCGACACCAGCAGCAGCGCGCTGGCCACGACCACCAGGACCCGGTCGCCGGTCGGGCCCAGGCTGACCGGCTCCACCGCGTAGTCGAGCGACTCTCCCTCGGCCGCGATTCGCCGCGCCGCCTCGCCGGTCAGGTCGCCGACGAGCCAGGCGGTCACCACCGGAGTGCTCAGCAGCAGGGCCACCGCCAGCAGCCCGAGACCACGCCTCAACACGCCACCCCTCTGTCCCGCTGGTCGGACGGCCCGGGGCAACCACCGGCGACCTCAGCGAACCAACGATAGTGATTCGCGTTGGTCCTCGTCGCCCCGGGCCGTCGTCCGGTCAGCAGTTCGTGTAGCCGTTGCCCTTCTTCGTCCAGGCGCACTTGTCGATCTGCTTGCCGCTGGCGTCGCGCAGGTACGCGGTGTCGCCGGTGTTGTTCCAGATGTAGTTGCCCGAGCCCCAGTACCGGGTACTGGCCGTGTTCTTGCCCTTGCCGGTACGGATGACGACGCTCTTGCCCTTGGCGAGCTTGACGTCGCCGCTGAACTTGTAGACGTGGTTCGCCTTGTCGCGCAGGGTCCAGTTCTTCAGGTTGATGGTGCTCGCCCGCCGATTGGTCAGCTTCACGTACTCGGCGTTGAGGCTGGAATTCGACCGGTTGTCAGTGCCCGGCGAGTCGTAGTAGACCTTGGTGATCTCGATGGCCGGGGTGGCGGCCTGCGCCGGAACGGCCAAGGTGAGCGAAGCACCCACCACCACCGCGAACGCGGCCACCAGCCCGATGAGCCTTCTCGTCATACGTGTCAACCCCCACGGACAGCGCCGGAATCTCGGCGCGGATGTGTCACGCCGACGCGTGACGGAGCGAGGTTAACGACGCATCACCGCGCAGTGAACACCCCGGCATGCGCTGCCACCGATTAGAGCCGACCAGCGCCCCCGGCACATCCGGCCGGCATCTCCGGTCCACCCGGCCGGCTCGCTGGAATCGCCCGGTCCGACCGATCGGGCCCGCCTCACGATCAAGATCAGCCGGCCGAACCGCTTCGTCGGCTCACGCCTTCGGCGTCCACTTCGGACCGTCGGGCATGGCCCTCGGTCACTCTTCGGGGTAGCCGTCCGTCCGTGCCGGGCACGGGTCTGGCACCGGCCGCCACCAACCCTCGGACGGTTCAGAAGCCGCAGGTCATCCCGGCGGTGTGGCTCACCTGGACGGTGTGCGTGACGCAGCCCGACCGGGACACCAGGTGCAGCAGCAGCGCGGTCGGCTCGGCGACCCACCCGATCCGCTCGTCGTCGCTCATGGTCAGCGTGCACTGTCGCCAGGTGCTCGGCGCCACCGACAGCACCGTGCCGGCGAAGGTCGCGGTCACCGGACGGTGCAGGTGGCCTGCGGCGACGCGTACCACGTGGGGGTGCCGGAGCAGCACCTCGGCGAGCTCGGCACCGTCGGCGAGCCGGATCGCGTCGGCGACCGGGATGCCGACCTCGACCGGCGGATGGTGCAGGCAGACCACGGCCGGCACGTCGGGGCGCGCGGCCAGCGCGCCGTCCAGCCAGGCGAGCTGCTCCGCGCCGAGCCGCCCGCCGTCCGAGCCGGGGACCAGGGAGTCGAGCACCAGCACGGTCGCACCGGGGTGATCGACCTGGTAGTACGCGGAGAAGCCACCGCCGAGCCAGGGTGTGCCCCCGAAGGCGTCGAGCAGCGACTCGCGGTCGTCGTGATTGCCGGTGACCAGGTGCACCGGCAGCGGGAACCGCCCGAGCACCTCGCGCAGCACGGCGTACTCGTCGGGACGGCCGTGATCGGCCAGGTCGCCGGTGATGACCACGCAGTCGGGCCGGGGGTTCAGCGCCAGCACCCGGCCGAGCGCCCGGTGCAGGCCAGCGGCCGGCTCGGCACCGAGGACGCCGGTGGTCAGGTGCGGATCGCTGAGGTGGGCGATGAGCATCGGGCCTCCACTCGACCTGAGATCCCCACGCTATCGCCGTCGCGCCCCGCGCGTGGCCCCACCGGCCGTGTCCACACCCTGTGGATAGCACATGTGTACGACCACAGCCGGCTCCCAGTTCCGCGTGAGTACGCTTGATCCGCGACCCGGCGCCACCGGGATCGGATCCGACCTGGGACGACGTGCGAGTGGATCACCAGAAAGTCATCCGTGACGTCACGGTCCGCCTGCCCATGGCGTCGACCGTCGCCGAGGTCTGCGATGCGGCCGTCGACGCCCTCGCCCGGTACACGCCCGCCACGATCGCCGTCCTGCTGCACGTGCACGGCCGGCTGCGGTGTGTCGCCGCCACCGGCTCCTGGCAGGTCTTCGCCGCCGTCGCACCGGACGCCGGCATCGTGGGCCGGGTCTACACCGCTGGACGCTCCGCCGTCGTCCCGGATGTCGCCGTCGACGACGCGCACATCCCGGTACGCCCCGACGTCACCGCCGAGGTGTGCGTACCGGTGCTGAACCCGGCGGGCCGGACCATCGGCGTACTCGACCTGCAGTGGACCGGGCCGGCCGACCTCGGCTCCTGGCAGACGGTCGCCGAACAGGTCGCCGCCCGCCTCGGCACCCGGATCTCGGCGCTCGGTGGACCGGCGGAGAGCCGCAGCGAGAAGCTGCTCCGGCACGTCTCGGCGATGACCGCCGCCACCACCGAGTGGGAGCTGATGACGGCCGCGATCGCGGCGGCCCGGGACGTGTCGACCCTCGCCGCCGCCGTGCTGCTGCTCGGTGGCCGGGGTGGGCCGCGACTCGGCGCCCCGACGGTCGCACCGGGTGAGTTGGAGACCCGGATGCGCACGGAGCTGGCCGACCTGGCCGCCCCGGCCATCGGACGCGTCATCGACCGGGCCCACCGCTACGGCGCCGGCTACACGCTCGGCGAGGCCGGCCATCCACCGACCGACGAGCATCAGCCGTTGGTGCGGGCGGGCGTCAGCACCCTGGTGGCGGTGCCGTTCGGGCCACCGGAACGCGGCGGGGTGCTGCTGGTCGCCGACGAGCGGCTACTGCGGCCGGACCCGACCACGGTCAACCTGTTGGAGCTGCTGGCCGGGCAGGCATGGGGCTTGCTGGACCGGCTACGCACCCTGGAACGGCTGCGTGAGCAGGCCAGCTCCGACCCGCTGACCGGGCTGCGGCACACCGGCCCGTTCGGGCAGCGGATCGCCACCGTGACGCCGGGCCGCACCGCACTGCTGGCGATCGACGTGGACGACTTCAAGACCGTCAACGACACGTACGGCCACCAGGCGGGTGACCGGGTGCTGATCGGACTCGCCCGGGCCCTGGAGGATGCGCTGCGCCAGGGCGACGAGTTGTACCGGATCGGCGGGGACGAATTCGTCGCGGTGATCGAGGTCAGTCGCCCCGAGGAGGCGGTACGCGTCGCGGAACGGCTGACCGAGGCGGCCCGCCGGGTGGGCCGCACGATCAGCGTCGGCGTGGCTCTCCCCCGCCCCGGCGAGCCACCTGAACTCGCCCTGCGCCGCGCCGACCAGGCCCTCTACGCGGTCAAACGCCAGGGCCGCGACGGCGTCCACCTCTCCGCCGCCTAACCACCCCACCCCACCCCACCCCCCACCTCGCCCCGCCCCACCCACCCCACCCCGCCGGGTTGATCATGAAGTTATTGCGGCGGAGAGCGCTCCCGGGTGACAACAACTTCATGATCGACCCAGGCCATGGGGAGGAGGGGAGGGGTTTGGGGGTCAGGGGTGGGTCAGGTCTTTGGCGAGGAGTTCGGCGATCTGGGCGGTGTTGAGGGCGGCGCCCTTGCGGAGGTTGTCGCCGGTGACGAAGAAGTCCAAGGCGCGTGGGTCATCGACGGCGCGGCGGATCCGGCCGACCCAGGACGGGTCGGTGCCCACCGCGTCGATCGGCATCGGGAACTCGCCGGACGCCGGATCGTCGACCACGATCACTCCGGGCGCGTTGCGCAGCACGGCACGGGCGCCCTCGGCGTCGATCTCGGTGGCGAAGACGGCGTGCACCGCGACCGAGTGCCCGGTCACCACGGGTACCCGTACGCAGGTGGCGGAGACCTTGAGGTCACGCAGTCCGAGGATCTTGCGCGACTCGTTGCGCAGCTTCATCTCCTCGGACGACCAGCCGCCATCGGCCAGCGAGCCCGCCCAGGGGACCACGTTGAGCGCCAGCGGCGCGGGGAACGGGCCGAGTTCGTCGCCGACCGCCTGCCGCACGTCGCCGGTACGCGAGCCGAGCAGCCGGTCACCGGCCACCTTCGCCAGCTGGTCGTGCAGCGCGTCCGCACCGGCCTGACCGGCCCCGGAGACCGCCTGGTACGAGGCGAGCACCAGCTCCCGCAGGCCGTACTCGCGGTGCAGCGGGGCGACCGCGACGATCATCGCAAGCGTCGTGCAGTTGGCGTTGGCGACGATCCCCCGGGGGCGGTTCCGTAGCTGTTCCGGGTTGATCTCGGGCACCACCAGCGGCACGTCTGGGTCCATCCGGAAGGCGCCCGAGTTGTCCACCACGACTGCCCCACGGTCGACCGCGACGGGCGCCCAGTGGGCGGCGACCTCGTCCGGCACGTCGAACATTGCCACGTCGACGCCGTCGAGCGCCTCCTCGGTGAGCACCTGGACGGTCAGCTCCTCGCCCCGGCAGCGGACCCGCCGGCCGGCGGAGCGCTCGGAGGCCAGCAGCCGGATCTCGCCCCAGACGTTGCGCCGCCCGGTGAGCAGCTCACACATCACGGTGCCGACGGCCCCCGTCGCCCCGACCACGGCCAGGGTGGGCAGCCTGGCCACCCGGGCTACCGCCCCGTCCCCGCGTACACCACGGCTTCGGTGTCGCCGCCGAGGTCGAAGGCCTCGTGGATGGCCCGGACCGCCGCGTCGAGGTCGGTGTCCCGGCAGACCACCGAGACGCGGATCTCCGAGGTCGAGATCATCTCGATGTTCACCCCGGCCTGGCCAAGCGCGGCGAAGAAGCCGGCGGCCACTCCGGGGTGCGACCGCATCCCCGCGCCGATCAGGGAAACCTTACCGACGTGGTCGTCGTAGAGCAGACCCTTGAAGTTCAGCACTTCCTGGATCTTGCTCAGGGCGGCCATCGCGGTCGGACCGTCGGTCTTCGGCAGCGTGAACGAGATGTCCGTGCGACCCGTGCCCTCGGTGGAGACGTTCTGCACGATCATGTCGATGTTGATCTCAGCGCCCGCGACGGTGTCGAAGATCCGCGCGGCGGCGCCGGGCTCGTCGGGCACCCCGACGATAGTGATCTTGGCCTCGCTGCGGTCGTGGGCGACCCCGGTGATCAGTGCCTGCTCCACAGAGAGCTCCTCCATCGATCCGGTGACCATGGTGCCGGTGTTTGTCGAGTATGACGATCGGACGTGGATCGGCAGTCCGGCCCGCCGGGCGTACTCCACGCTACGCAGGTGCAGCACCTTGGCGCCGCAGGCGGCCAGCTCGAGCATCTCCTCGTAGGTGATCTGCCTGATGTGCCGGGCGTTGGGCACGATCCGCGGATCGGCGGTGAACACCCCGTCGACGTCGGTGTAGATCTCGCAGACGTCCGCCCGCAGCGCCGCGGCCAGCGCCACGGCGGTGGTGTCGGACCCGCCCCGGCCGAGGGTGGTGACGTCCTTGGTGTCCTGCGAGACGCCCTGGAAGCCGGCGACGATGACCACGGCCCCCTCGTCCAGGGCGCCCTTCAGGCGCCCCGGGGTGACGTCGATGATCCGTGCCCGGCCGTGCACCGACGTGGTGATCACGCCGGCCTGGGAGCCGGTGAACGAACGGGCCTCGTAGCCCAGGTTGTGGATCGCCATGGCGAGCAGCGCCATGGAGATCCGCTCGCCGGCGGTGAGGAGCATGTCCAGCTCCCGCCCGGGCGGCAACGGACTCACCTGGTTGGCCAGGTCGAGCAGTTCGTCGGTGGTGTCGCCCATCGCGGAGACCACCACGACCACGTCGTCGCCGGCCTTGCGGGCCGCGACGATGCGCTCGGCCACCCGCTTGATCCGCTCGGCGTTGGCGACGGAGGACCCGCCGTACTTCTGCACCACGAGTGCCACGACGGTGCACTCCCTCCCGGTTGCCCTGAGCGTGCCGACGCCGCCGGCACCGGGGCCGGCGGCGCGGGTCGGACGACCTCAGGGTATCGGGCGTCTCTGACCGCCAGGTCAGGTGATCCCACGATCCGGCCCGCAGGCACGACGGCAGTGGCCTGCGACACGCTGGGAACGCCGGCCGTCCCGGGGCTGTGCCGAGCCCGGCCGAACACCCAGAATGACCGGATGCCCGCCGCCCATCATCCGAACCGCCACCTGATCGCCGCGCTCGCGCTCGCCGTGCCCGCACTTCTCGCCGCCTGCTCGCCCGATCCGCCGGCCGACCCCGCGCCGGCCCCGACCGTCCCACCGCGCCCGGCCGGCCCGGACGCGGCCCGGGACGAGTTGGCCGCCCTCGCGGCCGCCGCCCAGGACCGGCACCTGGTCGCCCGGTACACGTTGCGGGTGGGCGGGACCGCCGACCGCCTGATCGTCTTCACCAGCGCCGACGACGGCAGTTGGCGGGTGGACGTGCCGGGCGGGGCGCTCGGCGGCACCGCCGACATCGCGCTGGCCGCCATCGCGGACGGGTTGTTCCAGTGCGGGCTGCCGTCGGCGGCCCGACCTGAACCGGCCAGCTGCGTACGCCTCGGCGAGCCCGACGACACGCTGCCGCGCCGACTGGATCCCCGGGTGCAGCACCCGTTCACCGACTGGCTCGACGTGCTCACCGACCGGCGCGCCCCGTTGTCGGTGTCGCCGGCCATGGCACTGCCCGAGGCGACCGGCAACTGCTACTCGGTGGAGACCACCGCGGCGTCGATCAATCCACCGCTGGATGTCGGCATCTACTGTTTCGACGCCGACGGCACACCGACGGCGGTACGGGCGGCGTTCGGCACGCTGACGCTGGCCGGCCCGCCCGAACCGGCCCCGGGCACGGTCCAACTGCCCGGCCCGGTCGTCGAGGGTGAGCCGCTGGGCATGGCCGCGCCGGTGGACCCGACCACACCCGCCGGCCCGGAGCCGACCCAGTAGCGGCGGGCACGTGGGAACGCCCTGACGACCATCCCGTTACGGGTGTCCTTGCCCACATTTGACCACCCGGACCCGTGTGCTAAATCGCCCATACGGGACACTCTTCCCATGACCGATCTCACTCCGCTGCTCGCCTTCCGCTGGAGCCCCCGCTCCTTCGACCCGGTCGCGGAGTTGACCTCGGCCGAGGTGACGACCCTGCTGGAGGCGGCACGGTGGGCACCCTCGGTCGGCAACCGCCAACCGTGGCGGTTCGCCGTCGGGCACCGCGAGGACGAGACCTTCAAGCGGATCCTCGTCAACCTGCCACCGGGCGAACAGCGGTGGGCCGGCCGGGCCAGCCTCCTGCTGCTCGCCGCGCGGCACGCCACCGACAACCCGTTCGCGGCGTACGACCTGGGGCAGGCCGTGGCCCACCTGACCGTGCAGGCCACCGCGCTCGGGCTGCACGTCCGCCAGGTGACCGACCTCGACCGACCCGGCCTGGTCGCCGACCTCGATCTGCCCGCCGACGTGGAACCGTCCGTCGTGACGGCGATCGGGCAGCTCGGCGACCCGTTCAGCCTCCCGGCCGACCTGCTGGTCCGCGAGACCTCGCTACGCCGTCGCCGGCCACTCGCCGAACTGATGCTGACCTGCCCGGACCTCACGCGTTGAGGATCACGCCGCGTGCCTGGTCCCACATCCCGGACGACCCTTCCCAGACCTGACGTCCAGCACGTAGTGTCACTCTGTCATGTGGCAGGTGCACCTTCTCCTTGGTCGCCGCGACGAGGCCTGACGGCCGGCACCTCGTCGCGGAGTCGAACCGCGCCGCCAGCAGTTCCCGGATCCTCCTCGGCCTCGCCGCCGACCTCCATCGCTGACGTCACATGACCACGGGAGAATTCCGCCATGGCTCACTCAGCCGGCACCACCGACATCGACTCCGATCCGTTCGCCCGGCAGCGTCCGAGCCGGATGCCGTACGCCCGCTACCAGCCGTACCGGCAGCAGTTCCGGATCGACCTGCCGGACCGGGCCTGGCCGACCCGGCACATCGAGACCGCGCCGCGCTGGTGTGCGGTCGACCTGCGCGACGGCAACCAGGCGCTCATCGACCCGATGTCGCCGGACCGCAAGCGCCGCATGTTCCAGCTCCTGGTGCAGATGGGCTACAAGGAGATCGAGGTCGGCTTCCCGTCGGCCAGCCAGACCGACTACGACTTCGTCCGGCAGCTGATCGAGCAGGATCTGATCCCCGAGGATGTCACCATCCAGGTGCTGACCCAGTGCCGGGAACACCTGATCGACCGCACCTTCGAGTCACTGCGTGGGGCACGCCGGGCGATCGTGCACTTCTACAACTCGACCTCCACCCTGCAACGCCGGGTGGTGTTCGGGCTGGATCGGGACGGCATCACCGACATCGCCACCAGCGGTGCCCGGCTCTGCCAGAAGTACGCGGAGATCCACACCCCGGACACCGAGATCTTCTACGAGTACTCGCCGGAGTCCTACACCGGCACCGAGCTGGAGTACGCGCTGGAGGTCTGCGCCAAGGTCATCGAGGTGATCGACCCAACCCCGGACCGCAAGCTGATCATCAACCTGCCGGCCACCGTCGAGATGGCCACGCCGAACGTGTACGCCGACTCGATCGAGTGGATGCACCGACGCCTGCCCCGCCGCGACAGCCTGGTGCTCAGCCTGCACCCGCACAACGACCGGGGCACCGGCGTGGCCGCCGCCGAGCTGGGCCTGCTCGCCGGGGCGGACCGGATCGAGGGCTGCCTGTTCGGCAACGGTGAGCGCACCGGCAACGTCGACCTGGTGACCCTGGGGCTGAACCTGTTCTCCCAGGGCATCGACCCGATGATCGACTTTTCGGACATCGACGAGATCAAGCGGGCCGTCGAGTACTGCAACCAGCTGCCCGTGCACGAGCGCCACCCGTACGCCGGCGACCTGGTCTACACCGCCTTCTCCGGCTCCCACCAGGACGCCATCAACAAGGGGTTCACCGCGCTGGAGGCCGATGCGGCGGCGGCCGGGGTGCCGGTCGACGAGTTCACCTGGGCGGTGCCGTACCTGCCGATCGACCCGAAGGACCTGGGCCGCAGCTACGAAGCGGTGATCCGGGTCAACTCGCAGTCCGGCAAGGGCGGCGTCGCGTACATCATGAAGACCGAGCACCAGCTCGACCTGCCCCGCCGGCTCCAGATCGAGTTCTCCGGCGTGGTGCAGCAGGTGACCGATCACGACGGCGGCGAGGTCGACCCGGCCACCATGTGGCAGATCTTCGCCGGGCAGTACCTGCTCGACCACCAGCGCGACCCCGCGGTGGCGCTGTCCGACTACACGATCGGTACCGCCGACGGGAAGGTCGAGATCACCGCCAAGCTCCACACCGGTGGGCAGGAGCGCTCGATCACCGCGATCGGCAACGGCCCGATCGACGCGTACGTCAACGCGCTGGGCACGGCCGGGGTGAGCGTACGCGTGCTCGACTACCACGAGCACGCGCTCTCCTCCGGTGGGGACGCCCAGGCCGCCGCGTACGTCGAGTGCGAGGTGCAGGGGCACACGGTGTGGGGTGTCGGCATGGACGCCAACATCGTCACCGCCTCCATCAAGGCGGTCACCAGCGCCGTCAACCGCGCCCGCGGCTGATCCGCCGGCAGGGCCCCGCACCAGCGTGCGGGGCCCTGCGTCATCTCCGTGGCGTGGAGACCGGCATCGAGTGACAGGGCTGGGCCGGTGGCGGGCGACGGGCCGGCCGGTGGACCAGCAGGGCGGCGATGAGCGCCCCGGCCAGCAGCAGACCGGCACACCAGAGCAGCGCGCCACGGTACGCGGCGGTGAGTTCGGCGGGCTGTTCGTACCCGGTGCCGGTGAGCCCGACCAGCAGCGGCAGGGCCGCCACCGCGAGCAGCCCACCGACCCGCGAGGCGGCGTTGTTGAAGCCGCTGGCCACGCCCGCGAAGCGGTCGTCGACCGCGGCCAGCACCGAGGCGGTGAGTGGCGCCACGACCAGGGTCAGCCCGACTCCGAAGATCGCCACCCCCGGCAGCACCTGCCCCCAGTACGACGCCCCCGGCTCGATCTCGCGCAGCATCAGCAGCCCGACGGCGGCCAGTACCGGCCCGACGGTCAGCGGCAACCGGGGACCGATCCGCGTCGACAACGCACCGGTCAGCGGCGAGCCAACCAGCAGCAACAGAGTCATCGGCAGCAGCGCGAGGCCGGTGAGCAGAGCCGACCAACCGACCACGTTCTGCAGGTAGACGGCGATGAAGAAGGTGAACCCGCCGAGAGCGGCGTAGACCAGCACGGTGAAGAAGTTCAGCACCGAGAACAACCGACTGCGGAACAGCCCGGTGGGCAGCATCGCCGTCTCCCCCCGCCGCCGCTCCAGGACCACGAACACCACCGCGGCCACCACCCCGGCCAGGGCCGCCGCCACCACCGCCGGTGAACCCAGGCCCCGGTCGGGGGCATCGACCAGGGCGTACGTGACACCGGCCAGGGCGAGAGCGCCGAGCAGGGCGCCGGCCACGTCGAACTGGCGGGTTCCGCGCTTGCGGGACGCGTTCTCGTCCCGGCTCTCGGGCACCCAGCGCAGCGTCGCCAGCACCACGAGCACTGCCAGCGGCACGTTCAGGAAGAAGATCCACCGCCAGGAGAGGGCGTCGATGAGCCAACCACCGATGAACGGCCCGAGCGCGGTGGAGACGCCGGAAAGTCCCGACCAGGCTCCGATCACCTTCGCCCGGTCGTCGGGATGGAAGCTGGCCTGAAGCAGCGCCAGCGATCCCGGGGTCAGCAGGGCACCCCCCGCACCCTGGAGGAACCGCGCGGCGATCAGCCAGTCGGTGCGCAGCGCCAGCCCGCACAGTACGGAGGCGGCGGTGAACCAGACCACGCCGAGCAGGAACACCCGACGACGCCCGAAGCGGTCCCCCAGCGCGCCGCCGAGCAGGACGAACGCGGCGAGGGTCAACAGGTAGCCGTTGATGGTCCACTGGAGACCGGACACCGACGCGCCGAGATCGGCACCGAGGTGGGGCAGCGCCACGTTGACCACGGTGCTGTCCAGAAAGACCATGCCGGAGGCCAGCACGGCGGCGGCCAGGGTGCCCCGGCCGGCACTGCTGCGCAGGCGGAGGGCGGACGTGTGTTCGGGCATGCCCACCAATCTGCCGTGCACCATCCGCCAGACACCACGAAACGCCGAAACCCTGGCCGGGTACTGTGCGGGATCGCCGGAAGCCCGCAAGCTGGAAAGGTGTCGTCTGTGCGTACCAGATCAGGATCGCGCGCCCCGGTGGCGCTCGCGCTCGTCGCGGCGCTGACCCTCGGCGCGGCCGGCTGCGTCCCGCTTGAGCAGGAGCCGGTCACTCCGCCGACCGGCGGCGGCAACATCAACCAGATGCTCGCGGAGCTGACCGTCGCCGAGGCGGGCTCGATGCGCGGGTACAGCCGCAACCGTTTCCCGCACTGGCGCAAGACCGGCCAGAACTGCGACGTGCGCGACACCGTGCTGGAACGTGACGGCAAGGCCATCGAGCACTCGGGCTGCAACGTGGTCGGTGGTAGGTGGGAGAGCGTCTACGACGGCCGCACCTTCACCGACCCCTCCGACGTGGACATCGACCACATGGTGCCGCTCGCCAACGCCTGGCGCTCCGGTGCCGACGAATGGGACGACTCGAAGCGCGGAGACTTCGCCAACGACCTCGACCGCCCGCAGCTCTTCGCGGTTTCCGCCTCGTCGAACCGGGCAAAGGGTGACCAGGACCCGTCCCAGTGGAAGCCGTCAAACCGGTCATACTGGTGCCAATATGCCGGGGACTGGGTGGCGGTGAAGCACCACTGGCGGCTGACGGTGACGAGCGCCGAGCAGGCTGAGCTGGCCGACATGTTGGAGGGCTGCACATGGGAGAGCAAGCCGTAACCGGCGCCGACGGTGCGCCGGCGCCCGAGCGTACGCCGGACCCGGGCGGCGAGGACGCGGCGGCGGCGACCGGCAGTCCCGGCCCGGCCACGGCCGGCATGACCGCGGACGGTGCCCCCGCGGGTGCGGTGGAGGTGCCGGGCGCCGGGATGACCGCCGACGCCGGCGGTGCCACCGGCCCGCGGAGCCGCACCGCCGACATCGTGCCGGGACCGGGCGGCGTGATGACCGACGAGGTCGGTGTGGTGACCGGCGAGTTGACCCTGCGCACCGACTTCGCCGACGGGCGGGTCAGCCTGCACGTGCAGTACAAGGACGCCGACGAGTGGTACGCGGTCACCGGCGGCAGCGCACCGCTTCCCGACGCCGCCGGCCTGGACGCGGTGCACGACATCGCCGTCGGCCTGCTGCACCGGCCCGAAGGCTGATCGCGGCACGATGACGGCTCGGCGGACCGGCGACACGCAGTGTCAGGCGGGCCCCTTCGGACGCTCTCGGTCAGCAGGGGCCCGCCGGCACGAACAACTACACGAAGGAGCCGGGTTCGGTGGGGGCGGAGACGACCGAGGGCTCCTCGCCCTCGCCCGCCGGCCGCGTGATCTGCACGCTGACCTTGTGCGGACGCAGTTCCCCGCTGGCGATCTGCTCGGCCCAGTGGCAGGCCACCCGACTGTCGCCGATCTCCCGCAGTTGGGGCCGCTCGTCGGCGCAGCGGGTCGGCTGCGCCCACGGGCACCGGGTGTGGAAGCGGCAGCCTGACGGCGGGTTGGCCGGTGACGGCAGATCGCCGGCGATGAGGATCCGCTCCCGGCGATCCTCGACGTCCGGGTCGGGCACCGGCACCGCCGACATCAGCGCCCGGGTGTACGGGTGCAGCGGTTCGGTGTAGAGCCGTTCGCTCGGCGCCTCCTCGACCAAAGCGCCCAGATACATCACCCCGACGGTGTCGGAGATGTGCCGGACCACCGCCAGGTCGTGCGCGATCACCAGGTAGGTCAGGCCGAGGTTGTCCTGGAGTTCGTCGAGGAGGTTGACCACCTGGGCCTGGATCGACACGTCGAGGGCGGAGACCGGCTCGTCGGCGACGATGAGTTCCGGCCCCAGCACCAGCGCCCGGGCGATGCCGATGCGTTGCCGCTGGCCACCGGAGAACTCGTGCGGATAGCGGGAGAGCGCCCAGCGGGGCAGCCCGACCTGGTCCAGCGTCTCAGCGATGATCTTGCGACGACCGTCCCGGTCACCACCGATGCCGTGCGCCTGTAGCCCCTCGGTGAGGATGGACTCGACGTTCTGCCGGGGATCGAGGCTGGACATCGGGTCCTGGAAGATCATCTGCATCCGGCGACGCATCGCGCGCAGCTTGTTCGGCGCCAGCGTGGTCAGCTCGACCCTGTCGAAGCTCACCTCGCCGGCGGTCGGCGGGGTGAGCTGGAGCAGCGCCCGCCCGAGCGTTGACTTCCCGCAGCCCGACTCGCCGACCAGACCGTACGTGCTGCCCCGCGCGATGCGCAGGTCGACGCCGTCGACCGCCTTGACATGGCCGACCGTACGGTCGAACAGCACCCCCCGCTTGATCGGGAAGTGCACCTTCAGGTCCCGTACCTCGACCAGGGTGTCCGGTCCGGTCACGGTGTCTCCTCCTCGCTGGGGGCGGCGGCCAGGCCCGGCACGGCCGGTGGTTCGTCCGGCACCGCCTGCGCGGGCACCGAACCCGGGGTCGCCTGCCCCGGTACCGCCGCCCGAACCTCGCCGCCGGGCGTCAGACCCGGCAGCGGGGCCGGGTTGACACACCGGTAGCTGCGACCGTCGTGGGTCAGCACCAGTTCCGGTGGCTCGCCGACGCAGGCATCCACCCGGCGGCCGCAGCGCGGGGCGAAGGCGCAGCCGTCCGGCCAGGGCAGCAGATCCCGCACCGAGCCCGGAATCGGGTTCAGCCGCTCACCGCGTCCCGCGTCCAGGCGCGGCACCGAGCCGAGCAGCCCCACGGTGTACGGGTGCCGAGGCTGACGGAACAGCGGACGCCGCCGCGCGGTCTCCACCACCCGCCCGCCGTAGAGCACGTTGATCGTGTCGCACATCCCGGCCACCACACCCAGGTCGTGCGTGATCATCACCAGCGCGGTGCCGGAGTCCCGGACCAGGTCCTTCAGCAGTTCCAGGATCTGCGCCTGGATGGTGACGTCCAGGGCGGTCGTCGGCTCGTCGGCGATGAGCAGCCGGGGCTGGCAGGCCACCGCCATCGCGATCAGGGCGCGCTGGCGCATCCCGCCGGAGAGCTGGTGGGGATACTCCTTCAGCCGCCGCTTCGGGTCGGGGATGCCGACCCGGTCCAGCAGCTGCGCCGCCTCCTTCGCCGCCGCCTCCCCCCTCATCCCACGGTGCCGGGTCAGCACCTCGGTCACCTGGATGCCGATCGGCACCACCGGGTTCAGCGAGGACAGCGGATCCTGGAAGATCATTGCGACGTCCCGGCCCCGGATGTCCCGCCGCGACCGTTCGTCGAGCTGGAGCAGGTCGGTGCCGTCGAAGACGGCCTTACCGGTCACCCGGAGGCCGGGCTGCCTGGGCAGCAGACCCATGATCGCCAGTGAGGTGACCGACTTGCCGCAACCGGATTCACCGACCAGGCCGACCACCTCGCCCGCGTCCACGGAGAAGGACACCCCGTCCACGGCCCGTACGGTCCGCTGGCCGCGCCGGGCGAAGCTGACGGAAAGATCTTCGACATCAAGCAGTGCCATGCCGCACCGCCCTTTCGTTCACAGCCACGGAGGTCACGTGCGCGTTTCTCATGCTCGGCACGCCTACTTCCGCAGCTTCGGGTCGAGGGCCTCACGCATCGACTCACCGAGCAGGGTGAACCCCAGCGCGGTGATGATGATGGCGACCGCCGGGTAGATGGCCAGCTCGGGCCGGACGCCCAGTTGATCCTGCGCGTCGGCGAGCATGACGCCCCACTCCGGGGTTGCCGAATCGGGGTTGCCGAGCCCGAGGAAGGACAGTGCCGCCGCTTCGATGATCGCGGTGGCCAGGGTCAGCGTCGCCTGGACGATGACCGGGGCGAGCGAGTTGGGCAGCACATGGGCCAGGGCGATCTTCGACTTGCGTACCCCGAGCGAGGTGGCGGCCAGCACGTAGTCGCTGTTGGACTGGGCGATCATCGAGCCGCGCAGCAGCCGGGCGAAGACCGGCACGGACACCATGCCGACCGCGATCATGACCGTGGTCAGGCTCGGTCCGAGCAGTGCGGCGATGCTGACCGCCAGCAGCAGGCTCGGCAGCGCCAGCAGCATGTCGATGAACCGCATCAGGGTGCTGTCGACCCAACGGCCCCAGCGCCCGCCGAGGCCGGCGGCGGCACCCGCGACACCGCCGATCAGCACGCCGACGGCGAGACCGATCAGGGTCGCCACCACGCCGACCAGCAGGGTCTGCCGGGCCCCGACGATCATGCGGCTGAAGACGTCCCGACCCTGGTGGTCGTAACCGAACCAGTGCTCGCTGGAGGCTCCAGGGATGACCCCCGGTTTGATGACGCCCTCCCGGATGCCCATCGTGTCCGTCGGCCCGTACGGCACCAGGAACGGACCGATCAGCGCGACCAGGACGAAGACGGTGAGGATGACCGCGCCGATGATGGCGGCCGGGTTGCGCCGCAGCCGGCGGAAGGCGTCCTGCCAGAGGCTCACCCCCCGCTCCTCGTCGCGGGCGGCCAGTTCGGCGAGTCGGTCGATCTTCTCTCGCTTCTTGCCACCGATTGTCGTCATCGGACCCTCACCCTCGGGTCGATCAGGCTGTAGGAGAGGTCCACTATCAGGTTCACCAGCACGTACACCACCGCGATGATCATGATGAAGCCCATCAGGACCGGGTAGTCGCGCTGGTCGATGGAGTCGGCGAGGAAGGCGCCGATCCCGCTGAAGGCGAAGACCGTCTCGGTCAGCACCGCGCCGGAGAGCAGGCCACCGGTGAGCAGACCGATCGAGGTCACCACCGGCAGCATGGCGTTGCGCAGCACGTGCCGGCGGCGGACCACGTTCTCGGTGAGGCCCTTGGCCTCGGCGGTACGCACGAAGTCCTCGTTGAGCACCTCGAGCACGCTGGCCCGGGTGATCCGGACGATGATCGCCAGCGGGATGCTGGCCAGGGCGAGCGCCGGCAGCACGAGATGCATGAGCGCGTCGGCAGCCGCGTCCCATTCCCGGGTCATCAGCCCGTCGAGGACGAAGAAGTTGGTGATCCGGGTGGCGCCGATCGTCGGGTCCTGCCGGCCGCTGGACGGGAACCAACCGAGGTTCTCCGAGAAGATCGCCTTGAGGATGTACGCCAGGAAGAAGACCGGGATGCAGATGCCGATCAGCGAGCCGCCGACGGAGGCGTGGTCGAGGAACCGGCCACGACGACGGGCGGCCAGGTAGCCCAGCGGGATGCCGATGCCGACCGCGATCACCATCGCGGTGATGGTCAGCTCGACGGTGCCGGGGAATCGTTGCAGGAACTCCGTCGTCACCTCGCGCTTCGTCGAGATGGACGTGCCCAGGTCGAGGCGGATCATCCGACGGACGAACCGGCCGTACTGGATCAGGATCGGCTCGTCGAGACCGAGATTGCGGCGGATCGCGGCACGCATCTCGGGCGTGCCCCGCTCGCCGAGAATGGCGGTCTCGGGACCTCCGGGCAGTCGCCGGAGCCAGATGAACAACAGGATGGAAAGCCCGAACAGCGTGGGTATCAACTGAAGCAGGCGTCTGACGATGAACCGGAACACGGCGGCCTCGGAAGGGGGCAAGGGATCACGGGCGGGCGCTGTGAGTCACAGCGCCCGCCCGTGGTCGGTGCGTCAGATCAGGACTTGAACTCCGCGGTGGCGAACCGCTCGTCGGTGAGCGGGCTCGCCTTGACCCCGGTCACGTCCTTGCCGAACACGATTGCCGGCGGCGAGTGCGAGATCGGCACACCGGGCAGGAAGTTCATGATGTCGGCGTTCAACTCCTTGTAGAGCGCCACCTTGGCCGCCTGGTCTGCGGTGGTGTCGGCCTGCCGGAACTTGTCGAACAGGGCCTTGTTGTTGAAGCCCCACTCGTCCTTCTGCCGGTCGAAGAACGTGCCGATGAAGTTGTAACCGTCACCGTAGTCGCCGGTCCAGCCGAGGAAGTGCAGGTCGTGCTCGCTGCCCGAGGTGGTGGCGTTGAGGTAGTCCGGGCTCCACTTCAGCGGGATCGGCTCGATCTTGATGCCGGCCGCCTGGAGGTCCGCCGAGACCAGCTCGAACAGGTCCTTCGGGTTCGGCATGTAGGGCCGGGTGACCTCGGTCGGGTAGTGGAACCGCAGGGTCAGGTCCGACGCGCCGGCCTCGGCCAGCAGCGACTTCGCCTTCTCGACGTCGTACTCGTACTTGGTGACGTCGCCGTTCCAGCCCTCGACCGTGTCGGGGAAGAAGTTCACCGCGACCTGAGCACCCGGGGGCAGCTTCGAGTCGACCAGCGCCTGCCGGTTGATGGCGTGGGCGAGCGCTTGCCGGACCTTCAGGTCCGCCAGCTTCGGGTTCCCCTTCTGGTTGATGGCCAGGTAGAGGATGTTGAAGGCCGGGCGGGTCAGGAGGTTGAAGCCCTCGTCCTTGAGCGGCTGGACATCGGCCGGGCCGACCAGGTCGTAGCCCTGGATGTCGCCGGCGCGCAGCGCCTGCTTGCGGGCGTTCTCATCCGAGATGGTCTTGAAGATCAGGCTCTTGAGCTTGGCCTTGTCGCCCCAGTAGTCCTCGTTCCGCTCCAGGGTCAGCGTCTTGTTCGCGATGTCCCAGGTCTTGAACTTGAACGGACCGGTACCGGTCGGATGCGCGGTCGCGTAGGCCGGGTACTTGATGTCGTCCGCGCTGCCCGAGACGTTGCTGGCGTCGTACTCCTGGAGCGCCTTCGGGCTGTGCATGGAGAAGGACGGCAGCATCAGGGCGGCCGGGATCTTGCTGGAGACCCGGCTGAAGGTCAGCGCGACCGTGGTGGGGTCGGTGGCGGAGCAGGACTTGAAGAGGCTCTCACCGAGAGTGTCGTCCTCGTTGGCGGCGAAGCCACCCATGACGTCCTGCCAGTACGCGGTCACGTCCGGGCTCTGCATCAGGCCCTTGGCGTTGTACCAGCGGTCGAAGTTGACGCACACGGCCTCGGCGTTGAAGTCGGTGCCGTCGTGGAACTTCACGCCGGAACGCAACTTGAACGTCCAGGTCGTACCGGCGGCGTCCGGCTCCCACGACTCGGCGAGGCCGGGGCTGACCTTGGTGCCACCCTCCTCCGGGCGGACCAGCGTCTCGAACACCTGGCGGGCCACGCGCAGCGACTCACCGTCACTGGCGAAGCTGGGGTCGAGCACCTTCGGGTCTCCGGCGACGCCGAAAACCAGGGTGTCCTTGCTACTACCGCTGGAACCTTCGCGGTCGCTCTCGGCACAGCCTGCTACCGCGAGGGCCGCGGCCGCCACGGCCGCGATAGCGACCTTCGGCCTGGATGCACGCATGGTGCTTCACCTCGTCCTTGGGGGTACGGACAACGTGGTGACAGGGTCACCGATGGCCGTGACCTTAGCTCCCGTTCGGACCGGCGGGAAATGGCTGCCGAAGCGGTTGGTACCGGATCGTGTCTTAATCGCTGAGACGGCCACGAAAGGCCAGCACAGACGACCAGCAAAGAGACTTTTTGTCCGGTTTGAGTGATGCGGATTTGTTACATCGACTGTCGACCGGCCGGCCCACATGTTAGAAACCACAGTGGATGCGAAACGTCCTCAGACGGCGCGACGGCCCTCGAACGCCCGACCCAGGGTGATCTCGTCGGCGTACTCCAGGTCGCCGCCGACCGGTAGCCCGCTGGCCAGCCGGGTCACCGCGATCCCCATCGGCTTCACCATCAGCGCGAGGTAGGTGGCGGTCGCCTCGCCCTCGGTGTTCGGGTCGGTGGCCAGGATCAACTCCCGCACCTCACCGCCGCCGAGACGGGTCATCAGCTCGCGGATGCGCAGATTGTCCGGCCCGATGCCCTCCAGCGGATTGATCGCACCGCCGAGCACGTGGTACCGGCCGCGGAACTCACCCGTCCGCTCGATCGCCACCACGTCCTTCGGCTCCTCGACCACGCAGATCACCTCGCCGGTGCGGCGCGGGTCGCGGCAGATCCGGCACGTGTCGGACTCGGCCACGTTGTAGCAGCCGGTGCAGAACCGCACCAGCTCCTTGACCTTGCGCAGCGCGCCGGCCAGCCGGTTGACGTCCGCCGGGTCGGCGGACAGCACGTGGAAGGCGATCCGCTGGGCGCTCTTGGGCCCAACGCCCGGCAGCCGGCCCAGCTCGTCGATCAGATCCTGGATCGCGCCCTCGTACATCTGTGGGCTCAGAACCCGGGCAGGCCGAGGCCGCCCATCCCGCCCGCGACCGGGCCCATCTTCTGCTCGGTCAGCTCGCGGGCCGCCTCGCTGGCGTTGTGCAGCGCGGCGACGACGAGATCCTCAAGGGTCTCCACGTCGTCCGGGTCGACGGCCTTCGGGTCGATCTTGATGCTCTTGACCTCGCCGGAGCCGGCGACGACCGCGGTCACCAGGCCACCGCCGGCGGTACCGGTCACCTCGGCCTCGGCCAGCTCAGCCTGCGCCTTGGCGATCTGCTGCTGCATCTTCTGCGCCTGCTTCAGCATCTGCTGCATGTTCGGCTGTCCACCAGGCCGCACGATGACTCCCTCGACTCGCCTTTTCTGCCGCCGCCCACCCTAACGCCACCCACCGACCCACCCCGCGCGCCGCACCCCTGTCCCCTGGTGCCGGTTGGATCATGGGCGCCGGCCGCGCACTCAGTCGTTGATTTTCTCGACGCCGCCGAAGGTCTCCCGGAGCAGGCGTACGGCCTGTTCCTCGCTCGACTCGCGGGCGGTCTTCTCGTCGACGATCTCGTCGAGTGGCTCGTCGCCCGGGTCGAAGCCCTCGTAGGCGGGGGTGGCGGGCGGTTGAGCAGCGCTGGGACGACCCGCGCCACCACGCAACGGGCCGTCGAAATCCGGGTCGTACGGCGGCTCGCCGGCGAACTCCGCGTCCGCGGTCTGCCGGCCCCCCTTGGCGGTACGCGTCCCCCGCCCGGCCGCTGCCGCCCGAGCCGCCGCGATCGCGCTGCTCACCGGGGCGCCACCGGAGCTGCCACCGCCGTGGGGCGCTCCCGCCTGGCGCGGCGCGGCACCGGGCCCATGGCCACCCGGCCCACCGTTCGCCCGAGCCCCACCCGAACCGGCGGTTGTCGCCGCTCCAGCCGACCCGACGGTCGCCCGCGCGGCACCCGGCACCCCGCTCGCGCCGGTCCGGCCCGAGCCGACGGATGTCCGCGCCCCGTCCGGCCCAGTGCCGCCCGGGACTACGGCCGTCCGCCCTCCACCCGACCCGCTTGCAGCCGGCCCGACGTCGGCGGCTGCCCGGCCGGACGCGACCTGCGTCCCCGTGCCCTCCGAACCGGCAACCGCTGAGCCGTCACCCGCGTCACGGCTCGACGGGGCACCCGGGTCCGCCGAGGCAGCCGCCCGAGGGTCGCCCGACGGGTCCGCCGCCGCGTCTACCGACCCACCGCCGGGACGGGCCGCCTCCGGCCAGTCGTCGTCGGCGGCTGACGGGGCGCTGCCACCTGGGCGGGCCGGCTCGGGCCAGTCGTCGCCGTCCTCAGCCGTGGTGGCAGCCGGATCATCCGACCGCTGCGCGCCGCCGGAGCGGCCTTGGTCGGCCCGGCCCGCCGGCACCTGCGGACTGGCGTCGACCGGCGCCGGGGCCGGGCCGGGGGCGGATGGGCCGCGGTGCGGACCGGGCGACACCCCGCCCCGCTCGCCCGCCACCTCGCAGCGGATCTGCCAGCGCCCGCCCAACTCCTCGTAGAGCGCGTCGGTGAGCACCTGCGCGTGGTCGGACATCATCCGGGCCAGCACCGCCGACTTCACGGTCAGCACGAGAGTGTTCCCGTCGAGGTCACGGACGACCGCGTCGCGCATCAACGCGGCGATCCGCTTGTTGCTCCGGTTGACCTTGCCGACCACCTCCGGCCAGACCCGGCGCACCGCGACCGCGTCCAGGACGCCTGGGCTCACCGCGCCGGGACGGGGCGGCTCCGGGGTCGCCGGATCGGGCATGACGGCCGACGCCGGCACGGGTCGCCGGGGCGTGGCCGCGCCGTTCGGCACACCGTCCTGAGTGCCACCCGGCCCCGCCGGACGGCCGTCACCGGGTCCGCCGGCCGGACCGGCGCCGGTCCCGTTGGTGCCAGCCCGGTGACCCGCGTCGGCCCGACCATCCGCTGCGGTACCGCCCGCCCCCGGGCCGGCGGCCGAGGTCGCTGCGGCACGAACGGCGTTCTCGGCACCGCCGTCAGAACCAGCCGGGATCGCGCCGCCATGACCGGCGTGCCGAGTCGTGCCGTCCGGACCGGCCGACGACACCCCGTCACGACCGGCAGCCCGGGTCGCGCCGTCCGGACCGGCCGACGACCCGTCGCCACCAGCGGAGTACGGATGGCCGCTGCCGCGCTCGGCCGACGAGGACGCGCTGTCGCCGCCGATCGCTGAGGTGGCGCTGTCGCGGCCGGCTGGCGGGGTGGCGGTAGCCGGCGCGGCAGCGCCGGTCCCGGCCCGGTTCGCGGCGGCAGCCGCGGGCGCGGCGGGAGGCTGGGCGCGTACCGCCGGGGGGTTGGTGGCGGGCGGCGGCACGTCGGTGCCGGCGAGGGTGAGCCGGCGCTCCATCCGCTCGAGGCGTTGGAGCAGGCCGCCGGTGGAGTCGTCGACGCCGGGCAGCAGCATCCGGGCGCAGATCAGTTCGAGCAGCAGTCGGGGGGCGGTGGTGCCGCGCATCTCCACCAGGCCGTCGTGCACGATGTCGGCGCAGCGGGACAGGGTGCCCGGCCCGAGCTGCTGGGCCTGGGCGGCCATCCGCTCGATCTGGTCGTCCGGCCCGTCGATGAGACCCTTGGCCACCGCGTCGGGCACCTGCTGGAGCACGATCAGGTCGCGGAGCCGTTCCAGCAGGTCGGCGGCGAACCGGCGCGGGTCGTGCCCGGCCTCGGCGACCCGGTCGACGGTGGCGTACGCGGCGGCACCGTCCCCGGCGGCGAGGGCGTCGCACATCTCGTCGATCAGCGCCGCGTCGGTCACCCCGAGCAGCGCGGCGGCCCGGGCGTAGCTCACCCCGTCGGGACCGGCACCGGCGATGAGCTGGTCGAGTACGGAGAGGCTGTCCCGGGCGCTGCCGCCACCGGCGCGCACCACGAGCGGGAACACCGCCGGTTCGACCTGCACCCCCTCGGCCTCGCAGAGCTGCTCAAGATAGGGCCGGAGCACCTTCGGCGGGATCAGCCGGAACGGGTAGTGGTGGGTCCGCGACTTGATGGTGCCGAGGACCTTCTCCGGCTCGGTGGTGGCGAAGATGAACTTGACGTACTCCGGCGGCTCCTCGACCAGCTTGAGCAGGGCGTTGAAGCCGGCCGACGAGACCATGTGCGCCTCGTCGATGACATAGATCTTGAAGCGGCTGTTGGCCGGCGCGAAGAATGCCTTCTCCCGCAGCTCACGGGCGTCGTCCACACCACCGTGGCTGGCCGCGTCGATCTCGATGACGTCGATCGAGCCGGCCCCGTCACCGGCCAGCGAGCGACACGAGTCGCAGGTGCCGCAGGGCTCCGGGGTGGGCCCGTGCTCGCAGTTGAGCGAGCGGGCCAGGATGCGGGCGCTGGAGGTCTTACCGCAGCCGCGCGGGCCGGAGAAGAGGTACGCGTGGTTGAGCCGGCCGCTGCGCAGCGCCTGCGACAACGGCTCGGTGACGTGCTCCTGCCCGATGACCTCGGCGAAGGTACGCGGCCGGTACTTGCGGTAGAGCGCCAGTGCCACGGCGTCCCGCCTCCTCTCGACCGAGCCATTCTGCGCCGCCCTCGCCCGCCTGACCACCCACCCCGCCGGGCCGCCCCGGCCGGTCCGGCAGGCCGCACCGCTGGATGATCCACTCTCGCTGCGATGGGTCGCACGGGTGGGTGATCCACTCCGGTTGCGGCATCTCGCGGCCTCCGGCGGCCGGGAAGCCCCCAGATGCCGCAATCGGGGAACGCCGGGGAGTGCCAGAGACAGAAAGGCCTCCCGTGCACCCGGCAGAGCTCGCTTATCCTTGCTGCCTTCCGGCCCTGGGGAGGTTCACGAGATACCGCCGCACGGGAGGTAGGCCCAGCCTACCCGACCGACCGTGGATCTTCAGGGGGTGGTGGGGTGGGAAGCGCGGCGCGGACCTGTATCCTGGCTCGCGGAGGATTCGCCTAGAGGCCTAGGGCGCACGCTTGGAAAGCGTGTTGGGTTAACACCCTCACGAGTTCGAATCTCGTATCCTCCGCTCACCTGAGCAGGAAAACGACAGGGCCGGCCCCCGCAGGGACCGGCCCTGAGTCGTGTCCACGGTCGCTCTCGTCTCAGTTGCCCTGATCCGGCCGATCTGGCGGCGGTCCGCCGCCGGTTTCCCGGGCCGGCATCTTCGCCGGGCAGGGCGATGATGTGTGTCGTGATTCCCCCCTCTGGCGTCAGGTGCGGTTCTCCGCTCGCCGAGGCAGCTTCCAGTCCGGGCGTGGGAAGTGACAGGTGTAGCCGCCGGGGTGCTTCTCCAGGTAGTCCTGGTGCTCCGGCTCGGCCTCCCAGAAGGGGCCGGCCGGGCTCACCTCGGTGACCACCTTTCCGGGCCACAGGCCGGAGGCGTCGACGTCGGCGATGGTGTCCTCGGCTTCCCTCCGCTGCTCGTCGTCGCAGTAGAAGATGGCCGACCGGTAGCTCACTCCGACGTCGTTGCCCTGCCGGTTCTTCGTCGTCGGATCGTGGATCTGGAAGAAGAACTCGAGCAGGTCCCGGTAGGACACCTGGGCCGGGTCGTAGGTGATCTCGATCGCCTCCGCGTGCGTGCCGTGGTTGAGGTACGTCGCGTTCGGCACGTCTCCGCCGGTGTAGCCGACGCGGGTGTCGAGCACGCCGGGCCGCTTGCGGATGAGATCCTGCATCCCCCAGAAGCAGCCGCCGGCCAGGATCGCCTTCTGCGTCGTCATCGCTTCCCTCCTGCGTTGAAGAGACCTAGGGACCCAAGGTGAGGACGACGTAGTCGCCCTCGCTGCGCCAGTCGCCGGCCAGCGTGTAGCTGCCCGGCACCCCCCGGTCGGTGCCGAGGTAGGTCTCGGGCGTGATGCCGAGGTAGGAGGGCTCGCCAGTGGCGGCGAACTCCGTCGCCTCACCGCTGACCGGCGGCAGCCCGATACCCGGTGTCCGTGCCCCGAGAAGCCGGCGGATCTCCGATTCCACCCGTTCGTAGGCACCCTCGCCAACCCACCTGTCGACGAGTCGCCCGTCCACGTCGAAGAGGTACTTCGCCGGCCACGCGTCGTTACGCAGGGCACGCCAGAACGCGTACGCGTTGTCCATCGCGACGGCCCAGATGTCGATCAGGACCACCCGACCGCGCAGATCGTCGGGGGTCAGCGGCGGCGAGTTCACCCACCGATCGACGGTGATCGGCGGGAGCCGCTCGGTCACGCCGATGGTCATGCGGGCATCTCCACCGCCGTAGCGCCGACGATGGCCCGGTCGCCGTCGTTCTGGACGTAGCCGACCACCATGGCTCGGCGGGGGTCGAGTTCCGCAGGCACGTCGAGTTCCACCCGTCCGTCGGTCAGGTTCAGATTCGCCGCCGCGAAGGCACGGACGACGCCGTCCTGTCGGAGTCGCCGCCCGGCGTTCTCCCCCCGGGGCACGTCGTTCTCCAGGCCGTCCTCCACGACCGCCACATTCACCATGCCCAACGCGGGTGGCCGATCCACCTGGTAGTCCACCGCCACCCGACGTCCACCATCGCTGTTCGCCACTGACAGCGTCACCGACGTGACGGGCGCTGCCGCCAGGGCGGAGGTGATCGCCGACGACGCGGCCTGCTGGTTGGAGCCGACGAACTCGACGCTGCCGTTGACCACCATCTGTGGCGTGTACAACCCCCCGGAACCGAAGGCACGCGCGTAGTCCTCCTGGCGGCGGGTGTGCGCCGGATCGCCGTACGGGTCGGCCCAGCCCAGGTGGTCCCAGTAGTCGACGTGGAAGCCGAGGGTGAACACGCGCTGTCCCCGCTCCCGGGCGGTGCGTTCGATCTCGGACAGCACCTCCTCGGCCGGTGGGCAGCTGTCGCAGCCCTGGGAGGTGAACATCTCCACGACGGCGAATCCGCCGTCCACCGCTGCGGAACGCGATGGGTCCGCCATGGCGTGCGTCCTCTCGGTCCGGTCTTTTGACAGCGCTGCCTTCCCGCCGAGCCCGCGTTCATGTCCGACCCGCTAAGCGCCCGTCCGTCAGTCGAGGACAGCTCAGACGTAACGGTGGATGTCACCTGTCGCAGGTGAACCGCTCCGTCGGAGCAACGACGAGGACGGCAGGCGGACATCAGTCGATCCGCAGCACCAGGGCGACGACCACTGCGGAGGCGATGACGGCCAGCAGGATCCGTGCCATCCGCAGGCCTCGCCACCACGGCAGCACCCACAGCAACAGCCAGAGCGCGGCGAAGGACAGGACGTGCCCGGCCACGATGCCGAGGACGCGTTCCTCGCATCCGTTGACGGCCCGCACCGGGTCGCACACCGACGGGTACGCCTGACCGTCGTCGGCCAGCAACGCCGTGCAGCAGGCCACCAGAGGGGCCCCCGCGAGCGTGAACAGCGGCGTCAGGACGTAACTAGTCAGATCACGGTGGCGGTCCAACCGGCCGTGGCGCTGCGGCTCGGTGCTTTCCGCCTCCGACATGGCGAGAACGATAGAGCGACAGACGGTGATGCGTTGCCCCACAACCCTGAAGAACATCACGAGCACCCGGGCCATCATGAACGGTTGACGTTATATATCGGCTACCGTACTATCACTCCAATGCAGGAACCCACCTTTCTGATCCTCACGGCGCTGGCGGCACAGCCGCTGCACGGTTACGGGGTGATCCGGGCGGTCGACGAGCTGTCGGCGGGCGAGGTCAAGCTACGGCCGGGCACCCTCTACGGTGCGCTGGACCGGCTGGCCGAACAGGGCCTGGTCGCCGTCGACCGGGAGGAGGCCGTCGAGGGCCGACTCCGCCGCTACTACCGGCTCAGCGACGCCGGAGCCGCCGCGTTGCAGGCACAGGTCGAACGACTGCGCCGGCACGCCGCCGCAGCGGAGGTCCAACTGGGCAAGCGCCTGGGCGGCGCACTGAGCTTCGGCCCGGCGAGCGCTCCCACCTTCGGCACGGTGACCGGATGACCGCGGCCTGGCCGACCGCCGATGACCGGCTGGAGCGTGGCTACCGCAGGCTGCTGCTCGCCTACCCGCGTCGGCACCGGCGGCGGCACGGCACCGAGGTGGTGACCACCCTGCTGGAGCTGGCGGAACCGGACCAACGCCGCCCCCGGGCCAGTGAGGCCCTCCACCTGATCATCAGCGGCCTGCGGCTACGGTTCCGGCTGCCCGCCGGCCGGCCGTTCATGGCGATCGCGGCGCTGCTCACCGCACTGGTCGTCGGCGCTTTCGGTGCCGCCGCCGGCTCCTGGCTCGGCGCCCAGACCTTCGCCGACCTGCCCGACGAAGCCGGCATGGCCATACTCACCGCACAGACCGGTGGCGACGACACGCTCCACTCCTACTACTCGTCATCGCCGTGGACCGCCGAAACGGCCCACTCGTTCAGCCAGGTCGACGGCACCTGGGATGCCGAGCAGGTCCGGCAGCGGCTCACCGCCGACGGCTGGTCGGTCTCCGGCTTCACCCCGATCACCGGCATGTCGGGCACCGTCGACGACGCCGGCTCGTTCGTCGAGGTTCCGCTGCGCGGCACGCGCTTCACCGCCGAGTCGGGTGGCGTGATCATCAACGTGATGGGCTGGAATCCTGCGGAAAACCGCTCCGTCGCCATCCGCAGTGACGTCTCGCTCTACGCGATACCGGCGCGTACCGCCGCGTTCCTGCCCCTGGTTGTCACCGGCACCGCCGTCGGACTGCTCGCTGGTTGGTTGTTGGCGGCAACCGTCGCGTACCGGATGACGGCAACGCCGCCCGGACGCCGGCACGCCGCCGCAGCGCTCTGGAGTGGGGCCCTGATGGTGCTGGCCCTACCGGCGGTCGCCCTCTACGGCAACGTCATGCGGGTGTTCCGGGACAGCAGCGTCCACGAAGGCTCTCCGCTGACCGTGCACAGCGCCTTCACGCCCGGTGAGTACTACCCGTTCGGCCCGCAGTGGCTGGTGCTCGGGCTCACCGTCGCCGGGCTCGTGGTCGCCGTCGCCGCGACCCTCGCCGCCCGCCCGGCTGAGCAACCGCCACAGCCCACCGTCGTCCCAGGCTGAGCGCGACAAACGGGGGCAGGGGCCGCTCCGACCGGGAGCGGCCCCTGATCGCGCCGGGCCCGTCCCGGTCCGGCTCCCGCGACGGTACGCGGACAGCCTCCTCACCCCCGCCCACGCGCCCAGGACACGAAGCGGTCGAACAGCCCGACCGCCGACGAGGTGTTACCGAGCTGCGCGCTCGCCTGGGCGTACAGCGTCGCGAGGTGCACCAGCAACGCGACCCGATCGTCCCGGTACTGGCGGAGCAGCCGGAGCTTCGCCGCGCCGCACGGCCACCCGGCACCGCAGTCCCGGCAACGCCAGGTCGGGCGGGACGGTGCGTGTTCCGGACGACGACGACTCATCGGCGCACCGCCCCGGACGGATGGCCCACGTCGGACGGTCGGCTTACCTCGGACGGCTGACCCACCTCGGACGATTGGCCCGGCCCGGCGCGCCGGCGCGGAGAACGGTCCCCGCACCGGATCAGGCCGGCCGGCATCAGGAACAGCTCGCGGCGCTCCACCGCGTCGCCCCGGGCGTCGAGCTGGTAGCACTCGATCCAGGTCCAGCCGTCATAGGTGCTCCGGTCGGTGCGATGCCGGATGACCCGGACCGTGATCGGGCGGACGAACTGCGGTGACGCCGCGCGGGTCAGCACGAGAAGCTCCCCCGGCGTGATCGACCCGACGCACTCACCCGGCGCGGACGGCGGCACCGATGCTGCACGGGCCACCTCGCTCGGTCCGGCTGGTCGAGCTGCCTGCACAGGTCACCTCGCTCTTGGGGGTGGCGGCGGCCCGGGAACTCTTCGCGGCCGGCGTCCGGCTGTTCAAACTGTCCGCACTGGTCACCTCGCTCCGTCCAGCGGTCGACCTGCCTGCACAGGTCACCCGGCGCGCGTCTCGGGGCGGGCTGAGTCGTCTGCGCTCTCAGCTCGACAGCCGGCGCAGGTGCAGGTACCGCCCCCGCGCCGGCACGGTGACGCCGTAAGGCCCGCACCGGCCCACGCCGCGAGGTCCGCACCCCGCTCACCAGGCACCATCGCCGAGCAGTGGTGGATGGGGGCCGCCGTGGTTGCTCGCCCGGCGGCGGCCCCCCGATGTCACGACCGCCGGGTCAAGGGGGATGAACCTCCACCGGCCGCGCCATCGACACCCCCAACTTGCCGCACGTAACGAGACAACTACATGGCGTGTGGGTATGGTCGGCGGATATTCGAGACGTCCGATGGGAGGCGGCCATGAACGACGCGCTGCGGGTGGCGCTGCGGGACACCGGGCACACGATCGAGTCGCTCGCGGAACGCGTCGGCGTCGACCCGAAGACGGTAAGCCGGTGGCTGCTCGAAGATCGGATCCCGCATGCCCGGCACCGGCTCACGGCGGCAGATGCGCTCCAGAAGAATGTCTCGGACATTTGGCCGGACATCTCGCGACGTCGGGCGCTGGTCTGGTTCCGTCCCTGGCAGGAGATCGAGCGCGAGGCGACCACGCTGCGATCCTTCGAGTCCATGGTCGTGCCAGGCCTGCTCCAGACCGAGGCGTACGCCCGCGCGGTGCTCGCCGGCGGCGGGCTCATCCCGCGCAGTGAGGTGGCACGGTTGGTCGACCACCGGATGTCCCGCCAGTTGATCCTGCACCGCGAGGAGCCGCCGCTGCTCACCGCCGTGCTTGACGAGGCGGTGCTGCGCCGGCCGGTCGGCGGCCCGGCCGTGATGCGCGAGCAACTGCTGGCGCTCGCCGAGGCGTCCACCCGGCCGCACATCCGGTTACATGTGGTGCCGTCCACAGTGGGCGAATACGCTGGGGTGAACGGCCCGTTCGTGCTGGCGACCGCGCCCGATCATCGCATCGCCGGCTACCTGGACAACCAGTTGCAGGGGCAGGTGGTCAGCGAGCAGGCCGAGATCGCGGCGATACTTGCCGCGTGGGAGAACGTGCGCGGTGAGACGCTCTCGCACTGGCAGTCGGTCGACCTGATCAGGGAGGTGGCGCAGTCATGGCAGTGAACGACACCCCGGAGCTGTCCGGCGCCCGGTGGCAGAAGAGCAGCCGCAGCAGCGGCAACGGCGGCAACTGCGTCGAGGTCGCCCGGAACCTGCCCGACGTGGTCGGCGTCCGCGACTCGAAGGACCCGACCGGCCCGGCGCTGCTGTTCAGCCCGGCCGCCTGGCGGGCCTTCGTCGCCACCGTCGACAAGACCTGACCACCGTCGTACACATGTTCTATCCACAGGTTGTGGACGCCGGGTGAGTTACCAGCTCAGCGCGGTCGTCTCGGACGCCGAGCTGCTGCGCGAGGAGACCCGCGAGCTGGATCATGCCGTGCTCGGTGAGCTGCGGCAGGACTTCGCGTTGCTGCCGGTCACGCCGCAGCTCGTGCTGGAGCTGACCGGCACGCCGCCGGACTACCGCACCGTCGAGCCCGGCCCGGAGCAACCGTTCGAGCTGGTCCTCTCCCCCGCGCTGACCGAGGTCCTGGCCCGCTGGTCGGTGCGCGGCCCGCTGGCGTACGTCGAGGCGGAGTTCGCCGGTGGGGCCGGGCACCAGGCCGCGGCGGTCTGGCTGGGCGGCGGCCTCGCCTGGGGGCCGCGCTTCGACGCGGCGCTCGACGGACCGCGCCCGGAGTGGCCGATCAACGCGGCGCTGATCGAGCTGGGCGTGGAGCCGGGCCGGTGGATCGACCCCTTCGCTGAGCTGGGGTTACACGTCGAGCGGAGCACCGAGGGGTGGCTCGCGCACGGACGGCGAGGGCTCAGCGCCGACTACTGGGACGAATTGGCCGACGAATGGGAGGCTCGGCAATAACCTCAGCGCCCCCGTCACGTTGGGGACTGGGGGATTCTGATGAAATTGCGACAATTCGGCTTCATCGCCGCACTGCTTCTGGCTGCCTCGGCATCGGGTAGCGGAGCCATGCCACCGGACAGCATCGCCGTCCGCGAGCCCGTCGCGTCGGTGAGCGTCGTCGATCTCGACGGAGTGGCCGATGTGGACTTCGGTGACTCGGAGAGCGAGCTGACCCGGCGCGGCATCCTGCGTACCGACGTCGACGCCTGCGGCCCGACGCTGGCCGGGTACGACGAGATCAGCCCGATCTTCATCGAGGATCGGCTGGTGCTGCTCTGGGCCGGCGACCCGGTCCGCACCCCGGAGGGCATCACGGCCGGCTCACCCGTCGCCGAGGTCCGGGCGAGCTACCCGACCGTACGCGAACTGCGCGCTCCACAGGGGACGTACCGCTTCGACGGCCTGCTCGCCCGCGACGGCGACCGCGCCTACCTGTTCCTGCACGACGGCCAGACGGTGCGGAAGATCATTGTCGGCTACGCCACCTGGGCCCATCGCCTCTTCGTCGAGGGCCACGCCCCCTGCTGACGAGATCTTGGTACGAACCTGCCCTCCGAGGGGCGCGTCCGTACCAAGATCTCGTCGCGGGTGCTCAGTAGTAGAGGCCGCCGGACTGGGGGGTGGCGAGGCGGCGGCCGTACCACTTGGGCCACACGAAGTCGGTACGCATGCTCAGGCCGCTCCAGGTGGTGGACTGCGGGACGAGGCCGCCGGAGCCGCCGTGGAACAGGGCGACCGACCCGGACCCGAAGCCGGCCAAGTCGCCGGAGACCTCTTCGCCGGGCGACGTCACCACCGCGTCCAGCGGGCCGGTGCCGTTGAGATTGAGGATCGCCACCGCGCCGCCGAACCGGTCAGCCCGCTCCGCACCGCCCGGCACGACCGCGTGGTCCTGGTCGAAGCCCTGCGCACCGGTGCCGGTCAGCCCCGAGGCCGAACCCTTCAACAGCGCAACGGTGCCTGCCTCGGCCTTCGTGCCGATCGCCTCACCTGGCGCACCCACCAGCACGTCCGCCCGGCCGTCGCCGGTCACGTCGCCCACCGCGAGCGCCGCGCCGAACAGGTCGCCGGCCTCCGCCGAGCCCGGCACCCCGGCCGTACGCTGCGAGAAGAGCTTCACCGAGCCGCTGGAGAGCCCGGTCGAGTTACCGGGGAACACCGCGACCATGCCCTCGTTGCCGGTCGGGCTCTGCGCGAACGGAGCACCGGCGATCACCTCGCCCGACCCGTCGCCGTTGACATCGCCGACCGCGAGGGCCATGCCCAGATCCCACACGTAGCTGTCACTGCGGCCGGTCGCCGCGCGTAGCGCCGCCCCGGTGACCGACGTGGCCCCGCTGAGCTTCACCCCGCTCGCCGAACCCCACATCAGCGTGAGCATGCCGCTGCCCGTCGGCGAGCTGCTCTGGTTCTCCTGCGGCGCGCCGATGACCAGGTCGGCGTAGCTGTTGCTGTTGACCTTTCCGATCGCCAGGGTCCACCCGAAGTGGTCACCGCGTTCGGCCGAGCCGGGCACCGCCGCCTGGTCCTGGTGCAACTGCTGCGCACCGGTCCCGCTCAGGCCACCGACACCGCCGTACAGCACGGTCACCGCGCCGGCCTCCCTGATGGTGCCGATCGACTCGCCGTATGCCCCGATCGCCAGGTCGTCCCGGCCGTCGCCGTTGAGATCCCCGGCGGCCAGCGCCGAACCGAACCAGTCCTCCTGCTCCGAGTCACCCGGCACACCTGGCGAACTCTGGCTGAAATGCTTCGCCGACCCGATGGCCAGGCCGGTGCTGCTGCCCGGGACCACCCACACTCCGCCGGCGTGCACCTTCGCGGTCGGGTCGTACTCGGCCAGGTCACCCATTGCCAGGTCGTCGTAGCCATCCCCGTTGAAGTCCCCGGCGGCGAGAACATCGCCGAAGCGCAACTCGCCGCCCGCCGAGATCAAGCTCGTGTAGTAGTCGACGTGCGGTGCCGACGAGTAACGCACCACGACCAGGCCGGCCGGCGACTCAGGCCGGGTGTACTCGAACGGGTCGGCGGAGGCCGCGATGTCGTCGACACCGTCACCGTCGAAGTCGGACCGGGTCTGCCCGCTGCCCGTGACCGGGGTGACCGCCTTCGCCACCCGGTGCACCTGAAGGGTGACCCCCTCCCGGGTCACCGACAAGACCTCGGCCGCCGCCGCCCCGGCCGGCACACCCACCGCCAGGCTGGCCGCCACCGCCACTACCGACACTCCGGCAACTCTGCGCCGCATGGAAAACCCCGTTCTTCTGTGGTGTGTGATTGAGCTCGGCGCACTAATAGTGGGGGCCGCCGCTCTGTGGTCCCGCGATCCGAATGCCGTAGCGCAGGGGGCTGACCCGGTCCGTACGCATCGACAGGCCGCTCCACGAGCCGGCCTGCGGGACCAGCCCGGCGGCGGAGCCGTGGAACCTTGAGATCGTGCCGGAGGGGTACGCGGCCTGGTCGCCCGCGACCTCCTCCCCTACCGACGCCACGACCGCGTCCAGCGGGCCGGTGCCGTTGAGATTGAGGATCGCGACCGAGTTGCCGAACAGGTCGTCCGGTTCCGCACCACCGGGAACGACCGAATGGTCCTGGTCGAAGCCCTGCGCCCCGGTGCCGGTCAGCCCGGAGGCGGAGCCCTTCAGCAGGGCGACGGTGCCCGCCCTCTTCTTGGTGCCGATCGCCTCACCGGGCGCACCGACCAGCACATCCGCTCGGCCGTCGCCGGTCACGTCACCGACCGCGAGCGCACCGCCGAACCGGTCGTCCTGCTCCGGCGATCCCGGTACCCCAGCCGTAGCCTGGTTAATGATCTTTGCCGCGTCACGGGACAGGCCGCCGCTGCGGCCGGTGAAGACGGCGATGAGACCTCCGTAGGTGGCCGGCGTCTGTGCGCCGGGCGCGCCGGCGATCACCTCGCCGAGCCCGTCGCCGTTGACATCGCCGATGGCGAGCGTCTCACCGAGGTACCACGCGATCGTTCGCTCGTTTCCCGTCTTCGGATGGACCGCCGCCCCGGTGACCGAGGTGGCGCCGCTGAGCTTCACCCCGCTGGCTGACCCCCACATCAGGGTGACCATGCCGCTGCCAAACCACGTCTGGCCGTCGTTCTCCCGTGGCGCGCCGATGACCAGGTCGGCGTAGGTGTCGTTGTCGACCTTCCCGATCGCCAGAGTCCAACCGAAGTAGTCACCGCGTTCGGCCGAGCCGGGCACCGCCGCCTGGTCCTGGTGCAACTGCTGGGCACCCCTGGTGGTCAGGCCACCGATGCCGCCGTACAGGACGGTGACCGCGCCAGCGTCCTGGACGCTGCCGATCGACTCCCGGTACGCGCCAATCGCCAGGTCGTCACGCCCATCGCCGTTGATGTCGCCGGCCGCGAGCGTCGCCCCGAACCAGTCGTAGTCTTCCGCACCGCCGGGCACTCCGGGAGAACTCTGGTTGAAGTGCTGCGCCGAATCGACGATCAAGCCGGTACGGCTGCCAGGGATGACCCAGACGCCACCAGCACGGGTCTTGTTGCCGGGGTCTACCTCGTCCATGTCGCCGATCGCCAGGTCATCGAACCCGTCGCCGTTGAAGTCACCGGCCACCAGCGCGATGCCGAAGCAACTGCCGCATCCGCCGTCGAGCGGAAGTACCCCTGCGAAGTAGTCGACCTGCGGCGCGGACGAGTAGCGCACCACGACCAACCCGGTCGGGTGCAGCGGCAGGCCGGATTGACCTGGGTTGCTGGTGGCGGCCACGTCGTCGACGCCGTCACCGTCGAAGTCCGACCGGGTGGGACCGGTCCCCTGGATCGGCGCGTTCGCCTTCGCCACCCGGTGATACTGCAGTACGACGTCCTCCCGGGTGATGGTGCGAGTCTCGTCCACCGCGTGCGCTGGGGCGCTCACCGCCAGGCTGGCCGCCACCGCCAGCACCGACACTCCGGCGATTCTCCGCCGCATGGAAAGACCCCGTTCTGCTGTTCGTGCTGCTCGTCTGTGATCTGGGGGCGGGTGCGCTCAGTAGAGATAGCCGCCGCTCTGCGGGCCGGCGATCCGCATCCCGTACCGTCGCGGCCAGAGCCGATCGGTACGCAGCGACAGGCCACTCCAGGAACCAGCCTGGGCGACCAACCCGGTCGATGAACCGTGGAACCGTGAGATGGTGCCCGACGGGTATCCGGCCACGTCGCCCGCAACCTCCTCCCCACTAGACGCGACGATCGCGTCCAGCGGGCCGGTGCCGTTGAGGTTGAGGATCGCCACCGAGCTACCGAACAGGTCGCCGCGCTCCGCACCACCGGGGACGACCGAATGATCCTGGTCGAAGCCCTGCGCACCGGTGCCGGTCAGCCCGGACGCGGAGCCCTTCAGCAGGGCGAAGGTGCCCGCCCCGGCCTTCGTGCCGATCGCCTCGCCCGGCGCACCCACCAGCACGTCCGCCCGGCCGTCGCCGGTCACGTCACCGACCGCGAGCGTCCCGCCGAAGTTGTCCTCCTGCTCCGGTGATCCTGGCACTCCAGCCGTACGCTGGCTGATGATCTTCGCGGCGTCGCGGGACAGGCCACCGCTGCGGCCGGTGAAGACGGCGATGAGGCCCGCATTGATGGCCGGCGTCTGAGCGCCGGGCGCACCTGCGATCACCTCGCCGAGCCCGTCGCCGTCGACGTCACCGATCGCCAGCGTCTCACCGAGATACCAGGCGACGGTGTTCTCGTCGCCGGTCTTCGGGTAGACCGCCGCCCCGGTGACGGAGGTGGCCCCGCTGAGCTTCACTCCGCTGGCCGACCCCCACATCAGGGTCACCATGCCGGTGCCGTCCCAGGACTGGCGGTCGTTCTCCTGCGGCGCACCGATGACCAGGTCGGCGTACCTGTCGTTGTTGACCCTCCCGATGGCGAGGGTCCGGCCGAAATGGTCTTCGCGTTCGGCGGAACCCGGCACCGCCGCCTGGTCCTGGTGCAGCTGCTGGGCACCGACGGTGGTCACGCCACCAACGCTGCCGTAGAGGACGGTGACCGCGCCCGCGTCCTCGACGCTGCCGATCGCCTCCCGGAACGCGCCGACCGCCAGGTCGTCGCGGCCGTCACCGTTGATGTCACCGGCCGCGAGCGCCGACCCGAACGAGTCGAGCTCCTCGGCGCCACCCGGGACCCCAGCGGAACTCTGGTTGACGTGCTGCACCGAGTCGACCACCAGGCCGGTGCGGCTGCCCGGGATGACCCAGACCCCGCCGGCCCGGGTCTTGTTGCCGGGGTCCACCTCGTCCATGTCGCCGATCGCCAGGTCGTCGTAGCCGTCGCCGTTGAAGTCGCCGGCCACCAACGCCAGACCGAAACAGTGACAGCCACCGTCGGGCGGCAGCACCCCGGCGAAGTAGTCGACCTGCGGCGCGGACGAGTAGCGCACCACCACCACGCCGGTCGGATAGTGCGGCAGGTTGTAGTCGCCCGGGTCACCCGTGACGGCGATGTCGTCGACACCGTCACCGTCGAAGTCCGAACGGGTAGCACCTGTTCCCGTCACCGCGGTGGTGGTCTTCGCCACCCGGTGGTACTGAAGGGTGACGCCTTCCCGATCAAGGGTCCGGAACTCGTCCGCCGCCTGCGCTGGGGCGCTCACCACCAAGCCGGCCGCCACCGCCAGCACCGACACTCCGGCAATTCTCCGCCGCATCGCCATCCTCACCACCCTGGGGCCGCACCTGCTACCCATGCACCAGGTTCCAGCCGTATTCCTGAACGACAATGCGGTCGGTGTTCAGCGACCTCCCGCTCCACGACGTCGACTGCGGGACGAGCCCGCCGGAAGCCCCGTGGAACCGGGACAGCGTCCCGGATCCGTACCCCACCGAGTCACCGGTCACTTCCTCGTCGGGCGATCCCACCACGGCGTCCAGTGGGCCGGTGCCGTTGAGGTTCAGGATCGCCACCGAGGCGCCGAACCGGTCGTTGCGTTCCGCCGCACCCGGGACGACCGAGTGGTTCTGGTCGAACCCCTGGGCACCGCTGGCGGTCAGCCCCGACTTGCTTCCCTTGAGCAGCGCGATCGTGCCCGCCTCGGCCTTCGTACCGATCGCCTCGCCCGGCGCACCGATCAGCACGTCGGCCCGACCGTCGCCGGTCACGTCACCCACCGCGAGCGTTTCGCCGAACCGGTCCTCGTCCTCCTGCGCGCCTGGCACGCCCGGCGTGGCCTGCGTGAACACCTTCACGGCGCTGCCGGAGAGACCACCGGTGCGGCGGCCGGTGAAGACCGCGACCAGACCGGCGTTGATGTGAGGGCCCGGGCCCTGGGCACTCGGTGCTCCGACGACAACCTCACCCAGCCCGTCTCCGTTGACATCACCGACCGCGAGCGACCTGCCGAGATACCAGGCCACGGTGAACCGATGGCCGGTCGCGTGGTGGATCGCGGCGCCGGTGACCGAGGTGGCGCCGCTGAGCTTCACGCCGCTTGCCGATCCCCACATCAGGGTGACCATCCCGCTGCCGGACGCGCCCGACCCGTCGTTCTCGTTGGGCGCGCCGATGACCAGGTCGGCGTACCGGTTGTTGTTGACCTTCCCGATCGCCAGGCTCCACCCGAAACGATCCCGATGTTCTGCAGTGCCGGGCACCGCGGCCTGGTTCTGATGCAGTTGCTGGGCGCCGCTGGCGGTCAGGCCGTCAATCCCGCCGTAGAGGACGCTGACCGCACCCGCCTCCACCACACTGCCGATCGACTCTCCGGGGGCACCGACGGCCAGATCGTCCCGCCCGTCACCGTTGATGTCGCCCGTGGCCAGGGACGAGCCGAACCTGTCGTAGTCCTCCGAATCGCCGGGCACACCCGGTGACCCCTGAGTGAATCGCCGGGTCGAGTCGACCACCAGGCCGCTACTGCTGCCCGGGATGATCCAGACGGCCCCACCGGGGGCCTTGTTGCTCAGGTCGACCTCGACCTCGGCGCCGACCGCCAGGTCGTCGAACCCGTCACCATTGAAGTCACCGGCCGCCAGATCGCTGCCGAAGCCGGAACCAAGGTAGAGCGTCGCCGTGCCGATCAGGTAGTCGATGTGCGGCGCGGACGAATAACGCACCACGACCGCACCGGACGGGTGGTGGGGCAGAAAACTGTTGCCGCCGGGGTCGAAAGTTGCCGCGATGTCGTCGACACCGTCCCCGTCGAAGTCGGACCGGGTCGCACCCGTCCCCTTCATCAGGGTGACCGCCTTCGCCACCCGCTGGTGCTGCATCACGACACCGTCGCGGGTGATGGTCCGGAACTCGCTGGCCGCCTGCGCCGGTGCGGTCACCGCCAGCCCGGCCAACACCGTCAGAACACTGAAACCGGCAAGCTTCCGCCGCATCGAAAGACCTCACATCCCCGTAGTCGCTCCCACATCCTAGGGATACGTAGATCAAAAACCATGTCCGGTCGGCCAGACACGACGACCCGCATGGGCGGAAACCGGCAAGCACGCGCCTCGGAGAAAGCGGAACGCCCGGTGCGATCCTCACGGACCGACCGGGCGTTCTCGCTGCTGAGAGCGGTGGCGGAGGGATTTGAACCCTCGGAGGGCGTAAACCCTCACACGCTTTCGAGGCGTGCTCCTTAGGCCGCTCGGACACGCCACCGCCGACGAGGGTACAGGACCACCGGTTCCGACGCCGAACCGGTCCCGGCCGGGCCGGCCTGGCAGGATCGACGCCATGAGTACGCACATCGGCGCGAAGCCGGGCGAGATCGCCGAGCGGGTCCTGATGCCGGGTGACCCCCTGCGGGCCAAGTGGATCGCGGAGACCTACCTCGAGGGCGCGAACTGCTACTCGACGGTCCGGGGCATGCTGGGCTTCACCGGACGCTGGAACGGCGTCGAGGTTTCCGTGCAGGGCTCCGGCATGGGCATGCCCTCGGCGTCGATCTACGCCCACGAACTGGTGAACGAGTACGGCGTGAAGGCGCTGATCCGGGTCGGCTCGTGCGGCGCGCTCACCGAGGATCTCCAGCTCCGCGACGTGATCGCGGCGATCGGGTCGTCCACCGACTCGAACATGAACCGGATGCGTTTCGACGGGCTGATCGACTACGCCCCGGTCGCCGACTTCGGGTTGCTGCGTACCTCGGTCGAGGTGGCCGAGCGGCGCGGCATCGCCATGCGGGTCGGGCCGATCCTGGCGGCGGACGCCTTCTACACCGACCGGCCGGACCTCTACGACAGTCTCGCGGAGTACGGCGTGCTGGCGGTGGAGATGGAGTCGGCGGCGCTGTACACGATCGCGGCCCGGTTCAAGGCGCGGGCGCTGACCCTGCTGACCGTCAGCGATCACATCAAGACCGGCGAGAAGACCACCTCCCAGGAGCGGGAGCAGACCTTCAGCCAGATGGTCGAGATCGCCCTGGACACCATCACCGCCTGAGCGCCACCGAGACGTCCCGCCACCCCCCGTGCGGTGGCGGGACGTCGCTGTGTCGGCGTCGGTGTGACGGCCTCCACTCGATGAATGTATACGACCGGTCGTTCTTTTTAGTAGTCTCACCGCATGACCGTCGACGGCCGGCTCGCCCGGGGGCAGCGCACCCGCACCGCCGTGCTGGACGCCGCCGTCAGCCTGGCCTCCGCGAGCGGTCTCGACGGGCTCTCGCTCGGGCATCTCGCCGAGTCGCTCGGGGTCAGCAAGTCCGGCCTCTTCGCGCACTGGCGATCGAAGGAGGAGTTGCAGCTCGCCACCATCGACCGGGCCGTCGCCCAGTGGCAGGAACAGATCATCGGCCCGGCGTTGCGCACCCCCCGGGGCGTACGCCGGATCCACGCCCTGCACGAGGCCCGGATCGTCTTCTACGCCGGCCGGGTGCTGCCCGGCGGCTGCTTCTTCGCCACCACGGAGTTCGAATTCAATGCCCGGCCCGGCGCGGTCCGTGACCGTCTCGCCGAGGTCATCGCCGCCTGGACGGCGTTCCTGGAACGGCTCGTCGCCGAGGCGGTCGAGCTGGGCGAGTTGCCCGCCGACACGGATGTCGCGCTGCTGGCGTACGAGATCGACGCCTACGGCATCGCCGCCGCCATGCGCTCCCGCCTGCTCGACCCCGAGATCACCTACCGGCACGCCCGCCACGGCGTGCTGGGCCGCCTGCGGGCGCTCTGCCCCGATCCCGCTCTGCTACCGGAAGGCCCGTCATGAGTAACGCAGTCGCCGAACAGCCGGCCGTCGAGTACGGCCACGTCGAGCCCGCCATGGTCCACTTCGACGACCTCGACGCGCTCGGCATCCTGCACAACGCCCGGTACGCGCTGCTGCTGGAGCGGGCGCTCACCGCGTACTGGTCCGACCGTGGCGTCGCCTACCAGGCCGGACGGGCCAGCACACCCGACGTCTTCCACGCGGTACGCGAGTTCACCATCAGCTACCTCGCGCCCGTCACCGGCACCGGCCCGGTCGCCGTGCACTTCTGGCTGGAGCACCTCGGCACCAGCAGCGCCCGGTACGCCTTCCGCTTCCATTCGCTCGACGGCACCACGACGTACGCGGAAGGACACCGCACGGTCGTCCGCCTCGACCCGGCGACCCTGCGGCCGGCACCGTGGACCGACACCGCCCGGGCGGTCGCCAGCACCCTGCTCCGCTCCTGACCCTCGACGTCAGCGGAAGAAGGCGCGCAGGACGGCGGCGGTCTCGGCTTCCAGGATGCCGCCGTACACCTCGGGCCGGTGGTTGAGCCGGCGGTCGCGCAGCACGTCCCAGAGCGAACCGGCGGCGCCGGTCTTGGGTTCCCAGGCACCGAAGACCACCGTCGAGACCCGGGCCAGCACCAGCGCCCCGGCGCACATCGTGCAGGGTTCGAGGGTCACCACGAGGGTGCAGCCGTCCAGCCGCCAGTGTCCCAGCCGCTCGGCCGCCCGGCGCAACGCGAGCACCTCGGCGTGCGCGGTCGGGTCGCCGGTCAGTTCGCGTTCGTTGCGACCGATCGCCAGCTCACGGCCGTCCGGCCCGTAGAGCACCGCGCCCACCGGTACGTCGCCGGACTGGCCGGGCTCACCCGCGACGGCGTCACCGACCACCGCGCCGGCCGCACCGCCGCCCGAGGGCGCAACATCTCCGGTCACCGCGACTTCGAGGGCGCGGCGCATCCAGAGTTCGTGGCGCTGTCGCCGGCCGGTGCCGGTCGGGTCGGCCAGGTGCTCGTCCGCTCCCGGCCCGCGCCGACCGACCGATCCGGGGGTGGGTTGCCCCGGCCGGACCGTCTCCAGCGCCGGATCGGTGACGTCGGAGGGCTCAGACCTCACGCAGTTCCTCGACGTCGTCGACGCAGCCCAGGACCTGGCAGATCTCGGCGGTGACGTCGGCCGGCATCATTCCCTCGTGGGCGCAGAGCGCGAGCAGCCGTTGCGCGGGGACGCCCAGGTCGGTCAGGAGATCCGCCTCGCCGACCGGGTCCGCCTCCGGGTCGACGGCAGGCTGCTCGCTGTCCTCGTCACCGCTGGTGGCGGCCGGACGCACCTCTTCGGGCTCGTCGAGCCCGGTCACCGACGTCTTCAGGTCACCGACCAACAGGGCACCCAGCCGGGATTCCTCCGCGTACGCCGAGTCGGAGCCGAAGACCCGCAGGTCCTCACCCTCGTCGAGGCGCAGGATCACCAGATAGGTGTCGTCCGCCTCGACGAACAGCAGCGACAGGTCCGCGTCCGGGGCGACGTCGCGGAGCCGCTCGGCGACCTCATCGACGTCGGCGGCACCCCGCAGACTGAGCTCGGCGGCGGTCCAGCCGCCCTTCTCGCGCACGACGGCCGCAGCGAAGTACGACACGGTTCCCCCAAGTTGCCTCGGCACAGCACTCGCCGATCCGTTACGCGTGCACGTTAGCCGGTCGGGTCGGCAGGCGACCGGTCAACGCCCCGAAGGGCCGGTCATTCCTGGGGAAGGATCTTCGGAGCCGCTCAGCCGGCGAGACGCCGACGAGTGGCGATCAGTTGGCGGAGCTGCGCGGTGCGGGCGCGCTGTGGCCGTTCGCGTTCGCGTACCGCGCGCGCGTCCGCCAACTGCGCCAGGAGCTGGAGGCGGCGGCGGCTGCGATCGGGATCCAGCCGCGGAGTGGTCCAGGCCATACCGGGAGAGTGCCGAGTCGTGGCCATCGAAGTCAAGACGGGTTTCGGTGGCCGCGCGACGACGCAGCGCAGTCGCCGCCGGAGGTGCTCACCAGAGCGGCCAGTCGCCGCTGCTCACCCAGCGGGTGACGACCGCCGCGGTGGCGATGCTCCAGCCTCCGGCGGTGACGATCGCGATGCCGGCCGCCACTCCCCGGTCGCCGTACCCGACCATCACCAGGGCCGTGAGCCAGGCCAGCGCGCCGGCGAGCAGGGTCCACCAGACGTACCCGACGAGGCTGCCACCGAGCAGGCCGAAGAGGACCAGCCAGGCCAGGGTTCCGAACGCACCCGCCGCGACGCCGCCGCCGCCGACCGGATTCGGCTCCCGGTAGGTCGGGCGTGGTGGCCGTCCGGTGGGAAAGAGGCCCGACGGGTTGTACGGCAACACCGGTACCACTCCTCCGCACGCACGGACGCTGTGCCCACCACCGTACCGAGTCTGTCAGGATGGCCGGATGGTTCCGCTGACGATCGGACGCCGGCGCGCGTACGCCCTGTTGCTGCTCGCGCCGGTGCTCGCGGCGAGCGGCTGCGGTGTGCCCGACGCACCGACGGGCGCCGGCCCGACCGCACTGGTCAGCCCGACCGCCGTGTCGAGCCCGACCGCCGGGCTGAGTCCGACGGCCGGGGTGAGCCCGACGGCCGGGGCGACCACCGGCGCACCCGGCGCGACCAGCGCGGCGCCCGATCGTCCGGACCAGCCGGCGACACCGCGCGCGGGCCTGCCGCACGTCTTTCCGGTACGCGCCAAGAAGGTGTCGTATCACCCGACCCACTCGGCGTACCCCGGGACGGACATCTTCGCCGACTGTGGTGAGCCGGTCGTCGCGGTCACCGACGGCACGATCGGTGAGGTCAGCCGGCGTGACCGGTACCGGAAGAGCGGTCCACAGGGGCCGTACAACGGCGGCCTGTCCGTGTCGGTAATCGGTGACGACGGGGTGCGTTACTACGGCTCACACCTGACCGAGATCGCCGAAGGCGTCGACGCCGGGGTGCGGGTACGGGCCGGCCAGCAGCTCGGCACGGTGGGCCGCACCGGCAACGCCAACAACGTCTGCCATCTGCACTTCGGCATCTCCCCGCCGTGCCTGGGCGAGGACGGCTGGTGGATCCGCCGGGGTGTGGTCTGGCCCGCGCCGTACCTCGACTCGTGGCGCAAGGGCGGCAACCGGGAGCCGGCGGCCGAGGTGACCGAGTGGCATCGCAAGCACGGCTGCCCGAGGAAGCCGCCGACGCGCTGATCCGGCGTCATCCGCGTTTCATCAGTCCGAAACATTGACGCAGGTCTCGCTGGTGAACTACCGTCCGGCGTAACTAGAGAGAGCGCTCTCTCAGGTCACTAACGTTCACAATACCGACGAAGCGTGCGCCGACCGGCGCGGCCGGGCCGGCACGCGTTGGAGGAAAGATGAGACCTCCCGTCCCACGCCGCCCCCACCATCGAATCCTGGCCGCCACCGCCGCCGCGACCCTGGTCCTCGGCGGGCTGGCCGTCATCGCCGGCTCCGCGGCGCAGGCCGCGCCGGTCGGTGCCGGCAGCTACACCACCACCGCGGTCGGCCCGCTCCCCAGCGGCTGCGGCACCATCGCCAGCAACCCCCGGCAGTACGTCACCGCCGCCGCGCCATCGGGGGCCGTACCCACCAACGACTGGTGGTCGTCGCTGCTGTGGAAGCGGCTGAACTGCACCTTCAGCGAGCCCCTGCACGCCCATCCGGTGTCCTACCAACCCGTCACCGACGGGCTGGGCTTCTCCGCCACCTCAACTCCCGCCATCTCCGGCACCGCAACCGGGGTCGGCGAGTTCAAGTACCCGTACGTCGAGGACATCCGGGTCGGCGTGGCCGGACTGGCCGCCCCCAACGCGCTGGTGGACGGTTGGACGGACTGGACGGTCACCCCGTACTGGAGCGACGGGGCGCGGACGATGCGCGCCACCATCGGCCACGGGTTGCCGCTCGCGTACTTCCGGACCAGCGGCGGCGACGCGGTGATCAACGCGACCGGCGGCAGCCCCACGGTCTGGTCCAACAGCGGCAGCAGCATCGGCTTCACCGTGCGCGGCCACGACTACGTGGCGTACGCGCCGACCGGCGCGACCTGGACCGTCAGCGGCAGCCGGATCAGCTCCAACCTCGCCGGGCGCGGCTACTTCACCGTCGCGCTGCTCCCGGCCACCGGTGGCGGCAGCGCCCGCACCCAGCTGGCCAACACCTACGGTCAGTACGCGCACGCCCACGTCACCGGCACCCGGGTCAGCTACAGCTACAACGCGGCGACCAGCCGGGTGGAGACCCGGTACGCCTTCACCACCACACCCCGCGAGGGCACCGAGACGCGGACGGTGGTCAGCCTCTACCCACACCAGTGGCGGGCGCTGACCGGGACCACCCCGATCGCACCGACCTACCCGTCCGCCCGGGGCCGGATGAAGGTGGTCACCGGGGTCGGCGAGTTCCGCACCTCGATGCGGTTCAACGGGGTACTGCCCGAGCTGCCCGCCGTCGCCACCGGAACCGGCGCCGACCTGACCACGCTGCGGCAGCACCTGGCGGCGGTGCGGGCCAACCCGATGGACCAGCGCGGCAACGACACCTACTGGACCGGCAAGGGGCTCGGCCGGGCCGCCCGCATCGCCGAGATCGCCGACCTGGTCGGGGACAGCGAGACCCGCACCTCGGCGCTGAACGCCATCCGCACCACCCTCAACGACTGGCTCACCGCCTCGTCCGGCGAGACCCAGCGGCTGTTCTACTACGACCAGCGGTGGGGAACACTCATCGGCTACCCGGCGTCGTACGGCTCCGACCAGGAACTCAACGACCACCACTTCCACTACGGCTACTACATCGCCGCCGCCGCCACGCTCGCCAAGTTCGACCCGAACTGGGCCCGGCAGGACCAGTACGGCGGCATGATCGACCTGCTCATCCGGGACGCGAACAACTACGACCGGTCGGACACCCGCTTCCCGTACCTGCGCGACTTCGACATCTACGCCGGGCACGACTGGGCCTCCGGGCACGGCGCGTTCGCCAGCGGCAACAACCAGGAGTCGTCGTCGGAGGGGATGAACTTCGCCAACGCCCTGATCCAGTGGGGGCAGGTCACCGGCAACACCGCGGTACGCGACGCCGGCATCTACCTCTACACCACGCAGGCCGCGGCGATCCACGAGTACTGGTTCGACGTCACCGGCGAGAACTTCCCCGCCGAGTTCGGGCACTCCAACGTGGGCATGGTCTGGGGTGACGGCGGCGCGTACGCCACCTGGTTCAGCGCCGAGCCCGAGATGATCCAGGGCATCAACCTGCTGCCGATCACCGGTGGGCATCTCTACCTGGGCCAGCACCCGAACTACAACTCGGTGAAGTACGCCGAACTGGTCCGCAACAACGGCGGCGAGCCGACCGTGTGGCAGGACATCCACTGGCAGTTCCTCGCCCTCGGTGACGCCGACGCGGCGCTGGCCAAGCTGCGGGCCAACCCCGGCTACACCCCGGAGGAGGGCGAGAGCCGGGCGCACACCTTCCACTGGGTCCGCAACCTGGCGGCTCTCGGCCGGGTCGACACCGGGATCACCGCCGACCACCCGCTGGCCGCGGTGTTCAACCGCAACGGAGCCCGGACGTACGTCGCCAGCAACATCTCCGGCTCGCCGCTGACCGTGCGGTTCTCCGACGGCACGCAGCTGACCGTGGCGGCCGGGCGCACCACCACGAGTGGGGCGCACACCTGGAGCGGAGGCAGTGGCGGCGGAGGTACGCCGCCGAGCCCGACACCGACACCGACGCCGACATCCACCCCGACCCCGACCCCGACGCCCACTCCCACGCCGACGCCGACCGCCCCGCCGTCCAGCTCACCGGTGCGCTACCTGCTGTCCGGTGGCGGTCTGGGTGCCGCCGGCAGCGCCGGCACCACCACCGTGGGCAGCGCCGGTGGCGCGAACCACGACGGCACGCCACGTAACCCGGTGGTGTTCACCGCGACCGGGCTCAACCTCGACCACACCGGCGGGCAGACCGCGTTCGACCTCTTCCTGGACGCCGGCACGGCGGTCGGCAACGGGGTGCAGGCCCGCGTCTCGTACGACCTGACCGGTGACGGCAGTTGGGAGCGGGTGGAGACGTACCGCTACTTCGCCACCGACCCGGTACCGGGCTGGGAGCACTACACCCAGACCGCCGGGCTGCACTCCAGCAGCGGTTCCCTCGGCAACCTGCGCAGCGGCACCGTCCGGGTGGAGGTGTGGTCCGCCATCGGCAACAACTCCACCACCCTCGGTGTCGGTAACCGCTCCCTGGTGCGGCTGCCGTACGCCTGATCGCTCACCCTGCTCCGCCCCGCGCCGCCGGTCGTCCCGCGACCGGCGGCGCGGCCGCGTAGGTTTCATGGCATGACCGAGCGCGACCCCATCGCCGACCTGCGCCGGATCGCCTTCCTGCTGGAGCGGGCGAACGAGGCCACCTACCGGGTACGCGCCTTCCGGTCGGCGGCCAAGGCGCTGGCCGCGCTGCCGGCCGAGGAGGTGACCGAGCGGGCCCGGACCGGCAAGCTCACCGAGCTGACCGGGGTCGGCGACGTCACCGCCCGCTGCGTGGCCGAGTCGGTGGCCGGGGAGGAGCCGGTCTACCTGCGCCGGCTGGTCGCCACCGAGGGCACTGACCTGGACGCCGAGGCCACCGCCCTGCGTACCGCCCTTCGCGGCGACTGCCACACCCACTCCGACTGGTCAGACGGTGGGTCACCGATTGAGGAGATGGCGCTGGCCGCCGTGGAGCTGGGCCACGAGTACCTGGTGCTGACCGACCATTCGCCCCGGCTGAAGGTGGCCCGTGGGCTCACCGCGGACCGGCTCCGCCGCCAGCTCGACCACGTGGCCCGGCTCAACGAGGCGCTGCCGGAGGGGTTCCGCATCCTCACCGGTATCGAGGTGGACATCCTCGCCGACGGTTCGCTCGACCAGGACGAGGAGTTGCTGGCCCGGCTGGATGTGGTGGTCGGGTCGGTGCACAGCGGGCTGAACGACGACCGGGCGAAGATGACCCGCCGGATGCTGACCGCCATCGCGAACCCGCACCTGGACATCCTCGGCCACTGCACGGGCCGGATGGTCTCGTCGCGGCCGGCCGGGGTGACCGGGCCGGGCGACCGGGGGCACCGCGCCCGGACCCGGGCGGAGAGCGATTTCGACGCCGACGCCGTCTTCGCCGCCTGCGTGGCACACGACACCGCCGTGGAGATCAATTCGCGCCCGGAGCGGCAGGATCCGCCGAAGCGGTTGATCCGGCGGGCGCTGGAGGCCGGTTGCCGGTTCGCCATCAACACCGACGCGCACGCGCCCGGCCAGTTGGACTGGCAGCGCTTCGGCTGCGAGCGGGCCGCATTGTGCGGAGTCCCCGCCGACCGCGTGGTCAACACATGGACGGCCGACGAACTGGTGGCCTGGACAGGTGCCTGACCGCCCCGCTCGCCCGCGTTCGGTCAGCGGGTGGCGGGCTCGACGAGCGGTGCCGTCGGGGCGCCCACCCCCGGCGCGACCCGGCGACGCCGTCGGCCGAGCAGGCCCTGCGACACGGCCACGCCGAGCAGCACGATCAGCGCCCCGACCGGCTGGTGCCAGGTGAGCCGCTCGCCGAGCACGACGGCGCCGATGAGCACCGCGAACACCGGGATCAGGTACGTCACGGTGGAGGCGGTGGTCGCGCCCACGACCCGGATGTTCCGCAGATGGATCACGAAGGCGAGCCCGGTGCCGAGCGCGCCCAGCGCCAGCACGGCCGCGAGCACCCGCGGCGACAGCGCGGTCGGCAGCGGCGGCGCACCGGCCACCACCGGTGCCACGATGGCGAGCTGGACCGCCGCGACGATCAGCTGCGCCGCCGACAGGGACAACCCCGACAGGGTGCTGCCGGCGATGAACTTCTTCTGGTACGGGATGGCCAGGCCGTAGCAGGCGGCGGCACCGAAGCACATGAGCTGGCCGACGAAGTGCGCGCCGCCGACGCCCTGCCAGACGCCGAGCACCACCATCACCCCGGTGAAGCCGAGCCCCAGCCCGACCGCACCGCGCACGGTCAGCCGCTCGGTGCGGAACACCAGCACCGCCAGCGGCAGCACGACGAGCGGAGTGGTCGCGTTCCAGATGCCGGCGAGCATCGACTCGACCCGCTGCTCGCCGTAGCCGAACAGGGTGAACGGCAGCGCCACCCCGAAGGCGGCGATCACCGTCAGGTGGCCCCAGACCCGCGGATCGCGGGGCAGCCGGTCCCGCAGCACGGCGAGCACCACCAGCAGGGTCAGCGCGCCGGAGCCGACCCGGTAGAGGGTGAGATGCAGCGGGTGCAGCTCGGCCACCCCGACCTTGATGAAGAGGAAGCTGGAACCCCAGATCGCGGCGAGGGCGATGAAGCCGGGCAGCCAGCTCCGCAGCGCCGGTCGGTCAGGGGTGAAGTCGCCTGTCACCCCTGACACTCTGCCGCCGGGGTACGACATTGTCCTGCGGTTTTCGGCCGTCGTGTCGCGCGCCACAGAAACCACATACATTTGTAGAGCGTTGACCGACCGAGGAGGTGTAACACCATGGCGATGCCGATCCGCTTCGACCCGCTCGTCGACCTCGACGGCATGTGGACGGCCCAGCTCGCCGACCGCTACCTCCCGTTGCCTGAGCTACCCGATGCGCGCTACGAGTGCATCGACGGGAGGTTGGTCATGACGCCCGCCGAGGTCGGCACGAACAGCTACGGCGAGATCGAACTCGCCCATCTGCTCAAAGCCGCTGCCAGAGCCCACGGCTTCTACGTCTTCGGGCAGGTGAACCTCACCTTCTCGCCGCAGCGGTGGATCCAGCCGGACGTCACCGTGCTGCACGAGTTGCCGAAGACGGACGAGGAGGATCGCTGGATCCCGGCCCACCTGTGCACCATGGCCGTGGAGTTCGTCTCCCCCGGCAGCCGCCGGCAGGACTTCGTCGACAAACCGATGCGCTGCGCCGAGGGTCGGGTGCCCTACTTCATGCGGGTGGAGATCTCCCGCCGGCTGCGGCACGTCGCGGTGGAGCTGTTCACCCTCGGTAAGTTCGGCGGCTACGACACGCTCGCCAAGGCGGTCAGCGGCGACCGACTCCGCGCCGACGAGCCGTTCCCGATCGACTTCGACCCGGCCGACCTGCTGCCCTGACCGGTTCGGCGGCACCACCTCGGCGCCCGCCTCGCGTAGGGTGCGCAGCGTGGGAAGAATCGACGAGCTGGCCGACCGCTACGTCGCCGAGTGGGCGGCGCTGAGCCCGACCGGCGCCACCTATGTCGGCATCGCCGGCCATGACGACAAGTTCGACGACCTGTCACCGGACGGGTACGCCGCGCGCGCCGAGTTGGCCCGACGTGCCCTGGCCGAGCTCGACACCATCGAGCCGGAGACGGAGGCCGAGCGCACCGCGCGCGAGGCGATGCAGGAGCGCCTCGGTCTCGAACTGGACCTGTACGACGCCGGCGAGACCACCAGCGAGGTCAGCGTCATCACCAGCGGGCTGCACGAGATCCGGATGGTCTTCGACCTGATGCCCACGGACGGGGAGCAGGCCCGGGCCAACCTGGCCGCCCGGCTGAACCTCTTCCCGCACGCGTTGGAGGAGTACAAGACCACGTTGCGCGAGGCGGCGGCGGCCGGGCGGGTCAGCTCGCGTACCCAGCTGATCGAGGTGGCCAAGCAGTGCGACGTCTGGGTCGATCCGGACGGTGACAACGTCTTCCACGGGCTTGTCGAACGGCTGGGCGAACAGGGCCCCCTCGGCTCCGAGCTGCGCCGCGGCGCGGCGGCGGCCACGGCGGCGACCGCCGAGTTCGGCCAGTTCCTGCGCACCGAGCTGGCCCCGCACGGGCGGGAGAAGCAGGCCGCCGGCCGCGAACGCTACGAGCTGGCCTCCCAGTACTTCCTCGGTGCCCGCATCGACCTCGACGAGACGTACGCCTGGGGGTTCGCCGAGTTGGCCCGGTTGGAGGCCGACATGCGGACGGTGGCCGCCCAGATCGCCGGTCCGAGCGCGACCATCGACGAAGCCGTGGCGACGTTGGACGCCGACCCGGCGCGCACCATCCGGGGTCGGGACGCGTTCCGCGACTGGATGCAGGAGTTGGCCGATCAGGCGATCAGCAACCTGCACGGCACCCATTTCGACATCCCCGAGCAGGTCCGGCGGATCGAGTGCATGATCGCGCCGACCAGCGACGGCTCGATCTACTACACCGGCCCGAGCGAGGACTTCACCCGCCCGGGTCGGATGTGGTGGGCGGTGCCGCAGGGCCTGACGGACTTCTCCACCTGGCGGGAGGTGACCACCGTCTACCACGAGGGGGTCCCCGGCCATCATCTCCAGATCGGCCAGACCGCAGTCCGGGCCGATCTGCTCAACCGCTGGCAGCGGCTGCTCTGCTGGGTCTCCGGGCACGGTGAGGGTTGGGCGTTGTATGCCGAGCGGCTGATGGAGGAACTGGGCTACCTGGACGACCCGGGCAACCGGCTCGGCATGCTGGACGGTCAGGCGCTGCGGGCGGCTCGGGTGATCGTGGACATCGGCATGCACCTGGAGCTGGAGATTCCCAAGGACAACCCGTTCGACTTCCATCCGGGCGAGCGGTGGACCCCGGAGCTTGGTTGGGAGTTCCTGCGGGCGCACTGCCGGGTGCCGGACGAGATACTGCGCTTCGAGCTCAACCGCTACCTGGGTTGGCCGGGGCAGGCGCCGTCGTACAAGGTGGGCGAGCGGATCTGGCTTCAGGCGCGGGAGGACGCGAAGGCCCGCAAGGGCGCCGACTTCGACCTGCGGGAGTTCCATCGCCAGGCGCTCGACCTCGGCGGGCTCGGTCTCGACCCGCTGCGCCGTGCCCTGGCCCGCCTCTGACACCTGTGCGGTCGGCTGGTCTGGCGGATGACGGGCCGGACACCCGAGCGTCGATGTCCGCAGGGGGCGGGCCGACGGCCCGCCCCCCCCGACATCACTTCTGGTGCTACTGCTTCTCCGACTCGCCCTGTGCCGCCCGCTGGCTCGGCACCGTGGGCTCCTCGGACTTCCAGTTGGTCGAGGCGGGCGGGATCTCGTCGGTCAACGGCCCACCCTCCCGCGCGTCGTCCCGCACCGGTGGCTGGTCGACGCGGGTCGGTGCCGGGTCCACGGCGGCGTGCCTGGCCACCGTGGCCGGCCTACGGCTACGGGAGACCAGCAGCCCGACCAGGATCAGCACCAGGCCCAGCACGGCGAGGCCGAGCGGCGCGAAGACACCGAGGATGTTGAGCTGGTTCCGGCTCTCCTTGGCCCGGTCCACCGAGGACGCCACCGTCTCCTCGTTGTAGGAGAAGTCGGCGTCGAGCAGCGTCACCGGGGTGCCCGTGTTCGGCACGAGCACCTTCTTCTGCTGCTCCCGGACCTTCAGGTAGGAACCGGTGACCGGGTCCACCCAGACCGTACGGGTGTTGCTGTAGACGACGTCACCCGAGGTGGAGCCGGGCGCGAGCGCGCCGAGCAGCAGTCCCACCCGGTCGGTGGCCAACGGCAGCTTCTCGTCGGTGATGACCTGCTCGTACCGGTACGCCTCGACGCCGTTGACGTCCTCGGTGCCCTTGAACTCGGCCATCCGGGTCTGCCGCAGATCCCGGTCGAAGACCTCGTAGTTCTCCTTGGCGGAGTTGAACGGGAACTTGTAGACCTGGCCGGCGAAGGCGACCTTCTCCGGCGTGCCGCTCTCGTCGAGGAACTGCTCGTTCCAGTCCACAGCCGCCGCGGAGACCCGATCCAGCGCCAGCTCGGCGCCGTACGCGCTGACCAACGCCTTGGTATCGGTCCGCTCGACGGTCTGGCCGACCCGCCAGACCACCGCGTCACCGGCGAGGTCACCGCTGAGCGCCGCGGTCTTGGCGCGCTCCGGGGTGACCTGGACGGTCGACTTCAGATCCGTCTGATCGACGATGTCGACCGCACCGTTGGTGATCTGTAGGAACGTCGCCCCTTTGGCCTCGGCCACCGACGTCGACGAATCGAGGTCGTAGGGCAGTTTGGTCATCGCGGGCTTGACGACGAACACCAACCCGGCGGCCAGCGCCAGGAGCAGGACGCCGCCGCCGAACAGCACGGCACCCACGGCGCGGTGCTTCATGTTTCCTCCCTGAGGAGCTCAATATCGTCGATGTCAATCAGTGGGATGGCCGCGAGGTTACTACCAAGTCACATAGCCACGCGACCCCCGGTCAGCTCTGATTTCTCCACCGCACCGGGCTGCCGTTCACCGGCCCTGCGCAGTACGAGCACGAAGTTCCACGCCGCCACCTCGCGGACGCCGGGCACCCGGATCACCCACCGCGCCCACCACGGGTGATAGCGCGGCAACGCGTCCAGCACCTCGACGTCACCGTTGCCCCTGGCCCAACGCAGCGTGTCCGAGATCGAGACCGGAAACAGCGTCTCCCGGTAGCGGTTCTTGGGCGGTCGGCCCATCCGCCGCTCGTAGCGACGGCGGGCCCGGTTGCCGCCGAGGTAGTGCCAGGGCGCCGTCTCGTGGCCACCCCACGGCGACAACCAGGGGGTGTACGACACGAAGATGAGCCCGCCGGGCCGGGTCACCCGCACCATCTCGTCGAGCATCCGGGGTGGCTCGGCGACGTGTTCGACGACGTTCGACGAGAACGCCACGTCCACGCTGCCGCTACGGATCGGCAGCGCCGTGCCGCTGCCCCGCAACATTCCCGCCACCGACTCGCCGGCCGCGGAGAAGTCCCCGACGTCCGGGTCCAACCCGAGGTAGCGGGCACCGGCAGCTCGGAAGGCGGCCGCGAAGTATCCCGGGCCGCCGCCCACGTCGAGCAGTGTCCGGCCGGCCAGCTCGGCGTAGCCGGACACCTGACGTACCGAGTCGGCGGCCAGCAGTCCGTAGAAGTGGTCGGGGTCGGTCTGCTCCACCAGGAACGCCCGGAACAGGGCCACCGACCGGCGCAGGGAGGCGAATCGGCGTCGCTCCGCCCGCCGCGTACGGTCGTCCGCTGCCGTCACCGCGCCACCGTCCCGTCCTCGTCCTCACCCCGGCCGACGGCCGCCTCCGGCGGCCCACCGGACGTGCCCGGCGTCACATCATGCGGGATGGTCGGCTCGGGGCGTACACCGGGGACCGGGACGACCGCGGCGACCACCGCGCCGATCGCGACCAGCATCGCCGCCTGCACCCACGACCGGTAGGCCCAGTCCTGTCCGTGGCCCTGCAACCGACCGGCCACGGCGGTCACGGTGGCCACGGTCAGGCCGCCGAGCACCACCACCGGCAGCGCGCGTACCGCCAGTTGTCGCAGCAGCATCGCGGCCAGCACGATGGCCACCGGAAGCACCCCGCCCAACACGGCGAGCAGCACCACCAGCAGCACCCCGATCACCCAGGCGGGAGCCTCCGCCGCGATGGCGTCCGCCGCGTCCCCGCCCGGCACCGCGGCGTCCCCGTCGGTCGTCGTCCGGCGGCGCACCGGCCAGGCGGCCAGCACCAGCACGGCCGCCACCGCCACCGCGCCGGCCGCCAGACCGCCCCGGTACGCCCGGTCAGGGGCGAAGACGAGCCGGACCTCACCACCGGCGCCGGCCGGCAGCACCCAGGCCTGCTGCCACCCGTCCGCCCGGGAACTGGCCAGCGTCTTTCCGTCGAGAGTGGCCGTCCAACCGGCGTTGGCGTTCTCCGGCACCACCAGCAACGCCTGCTCACCGGCGGCGACCCGGACGGTACGGTCGGTCGCCGCCCAGTCGAGCACCGTCACCTCCCGGTGCCGGGGCCCGGGGCGCGCCTCGGCCTCCGGCCGCAGCGTCGCGTCCTGCACGACGAAGCCCGCCGACGGCGACGTGGCCAGCCGCTGTCCGCCCGCCGGCAGGTCCAGCACCGCACCGTCCTCGCCGCAGATGCCGACCGGCACCGGCCGTCCGGCCAGCACGTCCGACAGGCTGGCCGAGATCGAGGTGTCGTACCGGAAACCGCCCAACTCGACGGTCGGCCCGTCACCGCAGCGCTCCACCACCACCGCATCGGTGTCGACCGGGCTCAGCAGGCTCGCCAACGCCGGGATCTCCACCTCCGCGATGCCGGCCGTGGCGGGCCAGCCGTTGCCCCGCAGATCCGCCAAGCGCTGCTCGGTCTCCCGCACCACGATCTCGAGCCGGTCGGTACGCACCGCCGGGAAGCGGACCGTCCCGTCGGCCTCGACCGACACCCGCACCTCGCGGCCGGGCGTGTGGATCTCCACCTGTCGTGGCAGCGATCCGATCGGCAACTCGCTCCCCCGCAGCCGCAACCGGTCGACACGACGCTCGCCGGACCAGCTCAGCGTCAGGGTGGGACGCAGGTCCCCGGTGCCGGCCAGCCAGGCCGTTCCCGGGTCACCGTCGATCGCGGCGTACCCGGCGACCGCCGGGTCACCGCTCAGCCGGGACGACGAAGCAGCCCGCACCTTCGTACCGGACAGCGTCAGCTCACCACCCGGCCGCGGCACCGCCGTCAGCTCCAGCCGATAGGTGCCGGCGGCCGGGTTGCGGAACAACCGGTCCAGGCCCAGTGGTTCCTCACCGACCCGGGCGAGGAACCGGTCGCAACGGATCACCGTGCCGTCCGGCCGGGTGGACGCCCCACCGGAGCCACCGGCGGGCACCGCCTCCGGGCCGGTCCGCCGCGCCGGATAGCACGCCGGGCGGTCCGCCGGCCCACGGCTGAACGCCCAACTGACCGGTGTCGACAGGTCGTCCGGCAGATCCGCCGGGGCCCGCAGCGCGCGGCGTGGTTCGGTGTCCGGAATGGACATCTCCTCGATGCCGACGGCACCGTCGAGGCGGCCGCCGGCCACCGACAGCACCGTCACCCGGATCCGGCTGGTGGGGCCGGGCAGCGTGTAGTACGAGTGACCGCCCAGCGTGGGCGCCACCTCATGATCGACCGAACCCCGGTCCGTGGTGAGCCGGAACCGTTGCACCGGCCAGCCCACCGCCAGGTCGCTCACGAACGCGAGTCGCACGCTGTCGACCTGGCGAGGGGTGTCCAGATCCACCTGGAGCCACTGTTCGACCGGCCCGACCAGCGGTGCGGAGTGCCAGGCCGTGCCGCGTTCCCCGTCGATGGCGGCGAACGGCAGGTGCGACGGGTCGGCCGGGCCGAAGCTGTCCACGAAGCTCGCGGCCGACGACGCCGTCACCGCACGGATGCCCTGGTAGGTCGCGGTCGTCTGGTGCTGCTCGCCAGGGAAGGGCAGCACGTCGAGGGCGACCCGGCGCTGTCGTCCCGCCTCGTTCGCGGTCAACGTCTGGGAGAGGTTGTCCCGGACCCGACCGATGTCGCGCTCCCGGCGGCGTAGGCCGTCCGTGACGATCCACCGGTCACCCACCGCGTCGTCCGGAGACGTGGCCCGGTCACCGGCGAGCACCACGGGCCGGTCCCGCTCCACCACCCCCTGTTCCAGCAGGGGAAGCAGCGACTCCGGACCGCCGCTGACCGTCGGCACGTCGGCGGTCAGCACCGCCGAGGCCGGCGGCACCGGCCGCCGCACCTCGTACACCTCGATCGCCGCCGGGGAGCCGGCACCGTCGTCCACCGGGCTGCCGAGGGTCCGGGACAGCGCCTCGGTGGTGCCGAAGGTGGCCACCCGGGCGATACCGGGCGAGTCGGCCAACGCCCGACGCAGCACCGTCACCGGCGGCGCGTCGACCTGGGTCCGGTCGAGGTCGTTCCGCAGCAACAGGTGCCGGAAGCCGGAGCGGGCGAGCAGGTCGGCCAGGCCGGCCGAGCCCCGGCCGCTGGCCAGTACCTCCTCGACGCTGTCCATCATCCGGGTGTTGCCCGCCGACCCCAGCGGGATCTGGTTGCGCACCGCCCACGGCGCCTCGGCCAGCGCCTGCAACGGCTCGTCGACGGTGCGTCCCCAGTCGTACTGTCCGAAGCCGGAGCCGGGCACCACCAGCGTGCGGGCCAGCGCGTCGCGGTCGGCCAGCCAGGTCGCCGCCGATCGCCAGTGCGGCGGCAGGTCGGACCAGCCGGGGCCGGGACGCAACAGGCCCAGCCACGCCGGTGCGGCCGCACCCAGCACGAGCAGCAGCACCGGCACGAAGATCAGCGGACGCAGCCGGATCCCGGGCCGGCGGCGGGCCAGGGCGTGATGCATCCGGGTGGCCACCGCGTCGACACCGTGCGCGAAACCGAGCATCAGCGGCAGCCGCAGCACCGGGTCGAGCTTGTGCACGTTGCGGAACGGCGCCAACGGCCCGTCCAGCAGATCACGGACCACCCCGGAGAGCGGACTGTCGACCGCCCCGACGTAGCCGATGGTGAGCAGGGTCAGCCCGGTGAGGAACCCGGTCACCAGGAAACGCCGCTGCGGCAGCAGGTTGCCGGCCAGCCCGGCCAGCCCGATCAACGCCACCACCGCGGTCAGCGCCATCAACACCGGATGGTCGATCAGCAGCCAGCCCGCCGGCCACCACGGCTCGCCCTGCACGATGTACGCGACCCACTGGTTGGTGCCGCGTACCGCCTGGAACAGGGAGGCCACCGCGGTGGTCGTGGTGGACGACTCGATGTAGTCGAGGAAGGGGAGGCTGTACTGGCCGAGCAGCAGCAGCGGCACGATCCACCACAGGCAGACCCCGACGACCCCGACGCACCACCAGGCGACCAGCCGTACGTGCTGCGCGTCCCACCGTCGGGTGAGCAACCAGACGCCGGGCAGCAGCAGGGCCATCAGCACCACCGCCGCGTTGATCCCACCCATGCCGAGCACGGCCAGCGCGGAGAGCGCCGCCGCCCGGCGCGGAGAACCGATCCGGCGTACGGTCACCAGCGGCAGCAGCACCCAGGGCAGCATCGAGGCGGCCAGCGCCTCCGAGGAGAGCGCGCCGACCTCGGTGAGGATCCGCGGGGCCAACGCGTAGCCGAGCGCCGCCGCGTACCGCGTCGGTTCGGTGCCGATGTGCAGCGCCCGGGCCAGCCGCAGCAGCCCGTAGAAGGCGGCGACCAGCAGCAGTGTCGTCCACAGCCGCTGCGTGATCCAGGGCGGTACCGCCAGCCACTGCCCGGCGGCGAAGAACGGTCCCATCGGGAACAGGTAGCCGTACGCCTGGTTCTGCAACTCACCCGAGGTGGCTTCCGGGTTCCACAGGTGCAGCGCCCGGGCCATGAAGTGGATCGGGTTCGCGGCCAGGTCGAGTTTGGTGTCGAAGGTGACCTGACCGGGTCGCTGGCCGAAGGCGATCGCGGTGAGCAGCAGCAGCGACAGCACCGTGCCGGGCGAGCGGCGCAGCCGCGCCGGAATTCCCCTCATCGGCGGCACTCCGGCGGCAGGCAGCTCAGGTCGGCCAGCGCCGAGAAGAAGATGCGCCGCATCCCGCCCGGCTGCTCGGTGACGAAGACCCGCCCGCCGGTGACCTTCGTGATGGCCTTCAGCTCCTCCGGGTCGATGTCCGCACCGAGACCGATGAAGATGATCGGCAAGGGGCGGCGTGGTTCCTGCAACCGCTTGAGTTCGGCCAGGAAGTCAGCGCGGCCGATGCTGTCGTCGTCCTCGTTGCGCCCGTCGGTCATCACCAGCACCAGGTTGATCCGGCCCGGCGTCCAGTTGCGGCGCGCGTCGCGGTACGCGGCCAGCGTGCTGTCGTACAGTCCGGTGCCGCCCTGTGGTTTGACCCGGATCTCGGCCAACGCCTCGGTCAACCGTTTGCGCTGGCTACCCAGTGGGCGAACCGGCAGGATCTCGCGGTGGTCCCGGTCACCGTCGACCTTGGTGGAGAAGGCCCAGATGCCGAGTTCGCTGTTGTCCAGCAGCAGCGCCGCCCCCTCCCGAGCGGCCCGCACCGTGGCGTCGAGTCGGGTGCCACCGGCGGGTACCGGCGCGGCCATCGAACCGGAGATGTCCAGCAGGGTGAGGATCCGGGCGCTGCGCTGGACGCCGCTCCAACCGGTCAGCACGTCGCTGACCGTCTGCTCGGCGGGCAGCGGCACCGGCCGACGTTCCTCGGCCCGCAGCCGGTCGTCATCCGGCATGGCCGGCGGGAAACCGGCCGCGGTCCGGAAGCCGTAACCGGCGAACACCTCCCGGGCCTCGCCGGTCAGCAGCGTGTCGAGGAACGCGCCAGCGGCGTCACGGGCCCGCCCCTGCGCGGCGGGCAGCACCACGTACGGCAGGTCCAGCCAGGGCACGTCGACCTCCGGGTACGCCGCCACCAGCTTGCCGCTGGCCGCCAGCGCGTTGTGTTCCAGCACCGCCTGTTCGCTGGCGGCGACGACGCTCACCCGGCCGGGCAGGTCCTGGTTCGGGGTCAACGAGCTGGTTTCCTCGGCCGGGCTGAAGGTCCGCTCGGCGAGCCGACGCAACGTGGCCGCCACGGTCGCGGCCGAGTCCCGGTTGTCGTCGGCCAGTGCGCGGGCGCCGAGCAGGGCGCCGACCCCGGCCGGATCGGCCGCCGGATCGGGCAGCCCGACCTGGACCGCTTTCGCCCGGGTACCCAGGAGCGACGCCCAGTTCAGCGGCTTGTCCGGCCAACCGGATCGCCGTGCGATCCGGTCGGTGACGGCCAGCACGACCGGGGTGCTCGCCACCGACGTGCCCTGTCCGGGTACCTCGAAAGCACCAGCGGCACGGGCCCGGCGCAGCCAGAACGTCGACTCCGGCAGCCACGCGTCGGCCACGTCGCCGTCGTCGGCGAGTTCCCGGGCGACCGCCACCGACGGTCGGGCCCGCACCTCGACGGAGACGCACGGTTGGCTTCCGGCGTTGGCTCGCGCCACCCGGTCGAGGGCCGGGGCGATCACCGGAGCGGCCACCACTCGGAGCCGGACCTGTTCGACGCAGGTCGGGGTGCCCCGATCAGCCCGGATGTACGACACCGCCGCCCAGCCGGCGAGCAGCAGCGCGAGGGCGGCACTGAGCAGCACCACCGGTGAACGGCGGGACAGGACGCGCGCCGGCGCGGGACGGTCGGCAACCACCGCCGCCTCACCTCCTCGTCACGCCTACGGACGATGTCCCACCGCAGGTCACAACACCTGCCGCGACGACATCGGGCACCAGACGCCGGGCATCGCACGCGGTTGCGCTGCACACCCTGCCAAGGTTTCGGCCCGTCGGCAAACCCCTCGTCCCCGACCCGTTACCGGATCGTCGCCGCCAGATCTGCCCATTGCGCAGCCGGGCCGGACCGCCCTAGGGTGGCGCGATCGTGCTCACTTACTCACCAGTAGGAGCAGCGTGGACAACACCGACACCCCCTCCCGCCACGTCCTGTTCCTCAACTGGCGAGACACCACCAATCCCGAGGGCGGCGGCTCGGAGGTCTACATCGAGCGGATCGCCGCCGAGTTGGTCACCTTCGGTCACCGGGTGACTCTGCTCTGTGCCGCCCACGACAACGCCGGGCCGGCCGGGACCACCGAATCCGGCGTACGCGTGCTGCGGCGCGGTTCGCGGATGACCGTGTACCTCCGGGCGGCGCTGGTCTGCCTCGCCAGCCGGTTCGGCCTGGGCCCGCTGAGCCGACGAGGTCTCGGCCGACCGGACCTGATCGTCGACGTCTGCAACGGCGTGCCGTTCTTCGCGCCGCTCTACGCCGGGCGGCCGGTCATCGCGCTGGTCCACCACGTGCACCGGGAGCAGTGGCCGGTGGTGTTCGGACCGTGGATGTGCCGACTCGGCTGGTGGATCGAATCCTGGCTCGCGGTACGGCTCTACCGGCGGTGCCGCTACGTCACGGTCTCCGAGGCGACCCGCGCCGAGCTGGCGACCCTCGGCGTCGACGCCGAACGGATCGACGTGGTACCCAACGGAACCCCTCCGGTGACCGGTCCGTCCCTGCCCCGCACCCGCAACCCGTCGCTGCTGGTGCTCGGCCGCCTGGTTCCGCACAAGCGGGTCGAGATCGCCCTGCGTACGGTCGCCGAACTCGCCGCGGAGCTGCCCGAGTTGGAGCTGGTGGTGGCCGGGCAGGGGTGGTGGGAGGAGCCGCTGCGCGAGCGATGCGCCGCCCTCGGCATCAGCGACCGGGTGCGGTTCACCGGCTTCGTCAGCGAGGAGGAGAAGCACGCCCTGCTCTGCTCGGCCTGGCTCGCGCTCACCCCGTCCCTCAAGGAGGGCTGGGGCCTGACCATCGTGGAGGCGGCCGCCCGCAGCACCCCGACCGTGGCCTTCAGGTACGCGGGCGGGGTCGCCGAGGCGATGGTCGACACCGAGACCGGCCTGCTGGTCGACGACGAGCGGGAGTTCACGGCGGCCGTTCGGGAACTGCTCGCCGACGACGTCCGACGCAAGGCGATGGGCGAGGCGGCCCTGTCCCACGCCGCCCGCTACACCTGGACAGCGACCGGCGCCCGGTTCGCACAGCTGGTCACGGCGGCAACTCCGCGCAGCGGCTGATCAGCCGGGCACCCGAACGATCCTGGACACGACGAAAGGCGCCCGCGTACTGCGGGCGCCTTCGCGCCGTTCGAGGTCAGCGCGTGCCGTACAGCGGGGCCTCGGTCTGCTCACTCACCTTGGTGTTGGCAGCCTCCTTGGCGGACGGGCTGAGCACGTTCGCCAGACCGACGCTGCCGAGCATGCCGAGCACGACCCCGAGTACCCCGACGGCGACGAACGCGGGCAGGTTCCTCATCCACCTTCTCCTTCCGCGGGACTCGCGTGCCGGGACGCTACCACGCGGTAGCACAATCGCGCAGTGCCCGAAAAAACGAGGACCAGCACCACCGTTCCGGCCAACAGGTGCGCCAGGCCCACCGGGCCGGGACGGCTCGGCCGCGCCGCCGGACGCCACGCCGGATTCTCGTACAACGTCAGCTCGGCACCGGCGTACACCGGCCGCAGTCCGGCCAGCGTCGCCGGGTCCGGGGTCGGGCCGGCGGCGCGCTGCACCAGCACCCAGCGCGGGCCGGCCGCGGCCACCGGCTCGCCGGCCACCAGCAGCTCACGCAGCCGGGCGGCGCGCGGGTCCTCACCGGCGACCGCGGTACCGTCCACCCGCAGCGTGTCGTCGATCAGGACCGGCACGCCGAGGTAACGAGGCGCCGGATCGATCACCACCCGGCCACCGTTCCACGCGTAGCTCTGATACTCCTGGAACGGCAGCGACACCACCTCGCCCGGCCGCTCGTCGACGAGCCGCGCCACCGTCTCCCAGTCCGCCGGCCACGCCACCGGCCGCAGCCGTCCCGCGCCGCCGACGGCGAGGTCGGGCAGCACCGCCAGCGGCAGCAATGCCGCGCCGGCCAGCAGCACCCGCCCGGTGGCCTGGTCGAACCGGGTCGCGAGGCGTCCCGCCAATCGCTCCGCGCCGAGCGCTCCGGCGACCACCAGCAGCAGCACGTACGGCATCAGCAGCTTCTGCCCGTCGCGGAGCAGCCCGGCACCGGGCACGGCGGTGACCAGCCAGCCCAGCAGGCTCGCCCCACCGGGCAGCACCCCGAGCGCGGCACCCAGCCACGAGGCGACCGCCAGCAGGCCGAGCCGACCGACGACCGGCGCCGACCAGCGGCGCCACAGCACCGGCACGCCGTACCCGGCGACCGCCAGCACCAGCAGCGTCGCCACGGGTATCAGCCATCCGCCGCGGGACGCCGGGGTGGCCTGTCCGTTCCAGATTCCGCCGGTGCCGGCCAGCGCCACCAGCGGCCCCGCCCAGTTCTCCGCGCGGGCGGCGAAGACCGCCACCCCCACCGGGTCGGAGCGGCCTGAGCCCGTACTGACGAACCCGGCCACCAGCCACGGCGCGTTCAGCAGCAGCGTCGTACCAATCCCGGTCAGGGCGGTCCGGGCCGCTCCCGAGTACCGCCCGACCAGCAGCACGGTGACCACGACCAGGGCGAGCAGCCCGCCGGTCGGAGTGATCGCGGACGCCGCCGCGGCCAGCAACAGCCGACGCAGGGCACCCCGCTCGCCGTCACGCACCCCGATCGCGGCCCGCACCAGCCAGGGCAGTGCGGCGTACGCGACCAGCAGCCCCCACTGCCCGATCAGCAGCCGCTCGGCCAGGTACGGCGTCCACGCGTACCCGAGGGCGGCCACCACCCGCACCCCGACCCGCTGCGTCGGCACCAGCCGCGCGGCGCCCAGCGCGGCCAGGTAGAGAATCGCCACCAGCACCAGTCGTTGCAGCAGCCACCCGGGGAGCAGCTGCGAGACCAGCGCCACCACGGCGTCCTGCGGGACGGCCCGGGGCAGGGCCGTGGCCGGGGCGATGACCTCCCAGCTCAAGGCCGGCCGGGGCACGAAGACCATGTCGTAGCGCAGCACGTACCCGGGCAGGGCCAGCGGCGCCAGCACCACCGTCGTCACGGTGGCGGCCACCACGTGCGGCACCAGCCGTTCCCGCATCCGTCGACCTCACCACTGCCGGCGCGCGGCGATCGGCCGCGCTGGTGGCGGCCACTGTACGCGGCCGTGGTCGGGCCGATGACCATCGAACCATCCGTTGACCTGATGTAAGGCGCGACGGTCGGTGTGGCAGTGTTCCCGCCATGGCAGCGAACCCTTCCCCGCCTTCCCTCACGGTCGACCGGACCGTTGGTCCGGACGCGCCGCGCCGGGACCGGGTTGATGCGGGTTCGTCGATGCCCACGGGGGGTGCCCCGGCGGCGGAGGGCACCGGCGGTTGGCTGGGTGCGGACCGGATCCGGACGGTGGCGCTCGCGATCGTCGCCCTCAGCGTGCTGTGGCGCGCCCAGTTGGCCTCGCGCGGCTTCCTGGCAGCCGACGACTACGTGATGATCACACAGGCGGCCGAGGCCGACCTGACCGTCGGGCACCTGCTCACCCTCTACAACAACCACCTCATGCCCGCCGGCCGGCTGATCACCTGGCTGATCACCGAACACCTCGGGATGGTGTACTGGCCGTACGTGCTGCTGATGGCGCTCGGCCAGGCGATCCTCGGCATCGCCTTCCTCCGGTTGCTGCGCCGGCTGCTGCGACCGTCCTGGCTGTTGCTCCTGCCGCTCGGCGCGCTGATGTTCAGCCCGTTGACGCTGGAGGCCACGTCGTGGTGGGCCGTCGGGGTCAACATGCTGCCGATGCAGATCGCCATGGTGCTCGCGGTGAGCGCACAGGTCAGCTACGTGCAGACCGGGCGCAAGCGGCATCTGCTGACGCTGGCCCTGTCCGTGCTGCTCGGCCTCGTCTTCTTCGAGAAGGCGATCCTGGTCGTCGCGCTGGTCTTCCTGCTCACTGCCGCCCTCTACGCCGACGGCGGCTTCTTCCGTACCCTCTGGATCACCCTCCGCCGCTGGTGGCCTTCCTGGTTGCTGCTGACCGCGCTGTCGCTCGGCTTCCTCGCCGCCTACCTGATCAACTCGGAGTCCTCGCTGCGGCGGCCGACATCGGTCGGCGAGGTGTTCACCTTCCTCACCCAGATGCTCGGGTCCACCGTGATGCCGGGCCTGGTCGGTGGGCCGTGGCGATGGCTGGGGGCCGGGGACGGCGCACCGGTCGCGGCACCACCGGAACTTGGCAGGTGGGTGGCCTGGACCCTGGTCGTGGCCCTGATCGTGGCGACCGTACGCCGCCGTCGTCGCGCCGGCCGCGCCTGGCTGCTGCTCGGGGCGTACCTGGTCCTGGTGGCGGGCATGCTGGCCGCGACCCGACTCGGCTCCACGTTCAGCGGGGTCGCCGGTGGCGTGCCCCGGTATGTCAGTGACGTCGTCGTGGTGGCCGCCATCTGTCTCGGCGTCGCCGTGGTCGGGCTGGCCCGGCCGTCCCGGGGCACCAGGGAAACCGAACCGGCAAACCTCGACATCTCGCCAGCGGGACCGGAGGTCCACCCGAAACCAGCGGACGTGACGACTCCGGACCGCACCGTGGCCGTACCGAGCAGCGCCCCGACCGCACCGGACCCCGTGTCGTCCACCCCGCCGGCCGGCTCGACCACACCGGTGCTGGCCGAGTCGGTCCGGACCGGGCCACCGAGACAGGTGGTGGCGAGGCTCGGCGTCATCCACGCGGAAGCTCCCGTCGACCCCGAGCCGCAGCCCACCGCAGCAGCCGAGCCGGTGCCGTCGGTGCTGACCCCCGAACGCGTGCCGGACGGTGCGGCCGGCGCAGTCGACAGCCCGGGGCCGGTCGCCAGCCAGCACCCGGCCGGTGGGCCGGATCCGGGCGACGCCACGGCTCCATCGGCGTCCCCGCGCCAGGCCGTCGAGCAACCGGCCGAGCCGGAACGGCGACCGCTGGTCGCCGACTCTCCTCCTCCGCCCGGGCTGTTCGGTCCGCTGCCGGAGCGCTACCGGGAGGCGGTGCACGTCGTGCTCGCCCTGGTGCTCGTCGCCGTCTGTTTGGGCACCGTCTGGACCACGTCCCGGTACAGCGACGAGTGGGCGGCCAAGTCCGGCAGGTCGTACGTCGACACGGTGCGGATCGAGATGGCCAGCGCGCCGCCGGACACCGTGTTCTTCGACGGCCCGGTGCCCAACGAGGTCGTGCCCAACCTGTCCTGGCCGTACAACCTGCAGTCCCGGTTCTTCCGTGCCTTCGGCACCCGCCCCACGTTCGTGGACGAGGCCGACAACCTGTCGGTGCTGGACTCCCTCGGCCGGATCCAGGTGGCCACGGTCATCGGCAGCACCATCCAGCCGGGACCACAGGAAGGCTGCGGCTACCTCGTCTCCGGCGGGCAGAGCGTACGGATGCCGCTCAACGAGCCCCGTCAGGACTGGCACTGGGTGGTCCGGATCGGCTATCTCAGCTCGACGACCGGCACGGCGACGCTACGGCTCGGCACCGGCACCGCCGAGTTCCCGATCAAGAAGGGCCTCAACCAGCGATTCTTCCGCATCATCGGCGGCGGGGACTCGGTCGAGTTGACCGTGCGCGGGACGGACATCTCGTTCTGCACCAACGAAATCGCGATCGGCAACCCGGCACCGAAGCCCGAGTAGGCCGAGCCGGCATGGCCCAGACCACCAGCAGGGACGTCGCACGGGTGCGACTCGGCGCGGCCGGTGCCGCGGTCACCGTCGCGACCGTGGTGACCAATGCCCTGGCGTACGTCGTTCCGATGCTCGGTGCGCGCCGGCTCACCGCCGCCGACCTGGGCGCGCTGGCGACGGTTCTCGCGCTGGCCGCGATCGCGGCGGTACCCGGCTTCGGTCTGCAGATCGCGGTGGCCGCCCACCGGGCCCGCCGGGGCGCTGGTGACACCCGCCGTCTCGGGTTACGAACCGCAGCCCTCACGGCCGGGGTGACGACTGCCGCCGCACCGGTGCTGACCGTCGCCCTGCGGCTGCCGCTGGCACTCACGCTGCTGCTCGCCACCACCACGTTCGCCACCGTGCTCAGCGGGCGGTGGCTCGGCGAACTCCAGGGGCAGGAACGTTTCCTGCGGCTCGCCGCGGCGATGGTCGCGGTGGCCCTCGGTCGCTACGGGGGACTGGTCGCCGGGCTGCTGCTCGGCCGGGGGCCGGAGGTGTGCCTGCTCCTGACCACCCTGACCGGCCTGTTCGCGCTGCCGCTCCTGGCCCGTCTCGCCAGTTCACCCGAGTACCCGCGACCGGCCGACCCGGCCACGTCCGATCGCCCCGATGTCGTGACCGGGACGTCACCCGCCCGGCACCCCGCCGGGCAGCGACTAGGGGCGCGGCAGGTGATGACGGCGTGCGGCGCGACGCTGGCGATGCTCACCATCTCGTACGCGGACCTGATCCTGGCCCGCCAACTCCTACCGGCGGCCGACTCCGGCGCGTACGCCGTCGGCGCGGTCCTCAGCAAGGGTGCCCTCTGGGCGCCTCAGGTCGTCACGCTGCTGGTGCTGCCCCGGCTGGCCCAGGGTGATCGGCGGGCCCGACTGGTGGCCCTGGCGCTGATCCTGGCGTGCGGGGCGGTCCTGGTGGTGAGTTCGGCGGTCGCCGGCGAGCTGGCCTTCCGGCTCGTCGGCGGCGCCGATTATCTGCACCTGGCAGGGACGGCGCCGATGTTCGCGGCCGTCGGGGCGCTCTACGCGGTGGTCTTCATGCTGGTGAACGATCGGGTGGCGACCGCCGCGCGATGGCCCGCCGCGCCGCTCTGGCTGGCGACGGCCGGGCTGACCGCGGCAGCCGCCCTGGTCGCGCCACGCACCGTGACGGGGGTGCTGAGCTGCTCGCTGACCGTCGCCACGCTGTCTGCCGTGGTGATGGCCTGGCTGGTGTTCGTGCGCGGTCGGCACTGACAGGCGGGACATCCGACCGTCACCAGGAGTGACAATTCGGCCTGCCCGCCACGTTGAACGGGCACGACTGGGGATCCGTGGCGACTCGGGCTCCCCGACGGTGGTTCGGTTGGCTACCGTGGTTCTCTTCCGGAGTAGGATCCCCTGGCTCCGCATGCGGTACGTCGCTAAGAGGTAGTTGTGACGCTGTACGGCGAAGAACGCCCCCCGCCGGCCGACGATCGGCCGACGGTGCAGGTGACTGCGGTCAGTTGGCCGATCGAAGAGCCGGTCCGACCGGCGCCCGTTCCGCCGGACGGCGACCGATCCCGCTCCCGCCGATTCCGGCTGCTGCTCGCCTCCGGCGTGGCCACCGCCGTGCTCGGCTCGGTGGGCGCGGTGGCGGTCTGGGCCTACGCGGGTGACGTCCCGCGCGGCACCAGCGTCCTCGGTACCGAACTCGGTGGGCGCAGCCGGACGGACGCCGCGCGGGAGCTACAGGCGCAGCTGGACCGCCGGGCGGCCGAACTCCAGGCCCCCATCCAGGTACGCGTCGGCGAGCGGACGGCCGAGATCAATCCCGCCGAGGTGGGGCTCACCGTCGACGTGGAGGCCACCGTGGCCGCCGCCGCCGCGACGAGTGCCCACGCCGTGGACCGCCTGGTCGGCTCGCGGGAGGTCGAGCCGGTTGTCTCGGTGGACGTGCCGAAGCTGGAGACCGCGCTGAAGGAGCTCGTGGGCGACCAGGGCCGGAAGATGACCATGCCGGCGATCACCTTCTCTGGTACGAAGCCGAAGGTGCGCTACCCGAAGTCCAGCCTCACCATCGACCCGGAGCATTCCGCCGAGGTCGTCAAGCAGGGCTGGTTGAACGGGCAGCCGGTGACCGTCCCGCTTGTCGAGAACCACCCGGCCACCACGGCCGAGGAGGTTGACCGGCTGGTCGCCGAGCTGGCCGAGCCGGCGGTGGCGGCACCGGTCAAGCTGACCACGGAGCGTGGTTCGGTCACCATTCCGCCGACGGCCATCGCGAAGGGCCTCCGGTTCAAGGCCGACAAGACCGGCAAGCTCACGCCCAGCGTGGACGTCAAGAAGCTGAAGGCCGCGCTCGGCAGCAAGCTCGACACCGTCGAGGTGGCCCCGAAGAACGCCACGATGAGCATCTCTGGCGGCAAACCGAAGGTGAAGGACGGACGGCCCGGCAAGCAGGTCGACACCAGCAGTCTCGGTAGCGACCTGCTCGCCGTCCTGCCGAGCGGCACGGATCGTACGGTCTCCGCCGAGCTGAAGCCGGTCGAGCCGAAGCTGACCGCGGCGAAGCTCCGCAGCCTGGGGATCAAGGAGAAGGTGTCGTCCTTCACCACCAACTTCACCGGCGGGCTCTCCTCGCCCCGTAGCCAGAACATCGTGACGATCGCCAACGATGTGAAGGGCACCGTGGTCCTGCCCGGCGAGACGTTCTCGCTGAACGGTCACACCGGCGAACGCGGCTACGCCCAGGGCTACCGGGACGCGCCGGTGATCCTCGACGGCAAGTTGGTGCCGGGCGTCGGCGGCGGCACCTCGCAGTTCACCACGACCCTCTTCAACGCCTCCTACTACGCCGGCTTGGAGGACGTCGAGCACAAGCCCCACTCGTACTACTTCAGCCGGTACCCGGCGGTCATCGAGTCGACCATCTTCTGGCCCAACCTCGACTTCAAGTTCCGCAACAACACCGAATACGGCGTGCTGATCGACACCTCCTACACCGGCAGTTCGGTGACGGTATCGATGTGGAGCACAAAGATCTGGGACAGCGTGAAGACCGAGTACGGCCCGCGGCGGAACATCACCTCGCCGAAGACCGTCTACCTCGAACCGGGCCCGAGCTGCATCCCCGCCAACGGCAGCCAGGGCTTCACCCAGGACGCGTTTCGGGTGATCAAGAAGGACGGCAAGGTCGTCAAGCGGGAGAAGTTCAGCTGGACCTACAGTGCGGAACCCCGCTTCATCTGCGCCAAGAAACCCGCCTGACGTCCACCGGGCGCCAGCTCGGTCACGGCCCCGCCCGCCTCCGCGCCGGCGGGGCCGTTCCCTGTCGAGGCGCTCCGACGAGCTTCGCGACTATGCCTGACCGACTTCTCGACGGCGCCGCCTACCCAGGTCATCGGGAGACGGCGTCGGAACCATGCGTTCTTCCTGCACCCGGATCTCCAGGCGAGAGCGATAGGCAGCCGGATGCCAGATCTCCTCGAACGAGCCGCTAATCGCGCCGCCGACACCGCGGCGACGAACACGTGCTGGGCCGAGGGCGTAAGCCGGAAGGAGCCCCAACGCGTTTGAGGGCCACCCCATCAGGGGTGGCCCTCAAACGAAGAATGTCCGGCGGTGTCCTACTCTCCCACACCCTCCCGGGTGCAGTACCATCGGCGCTGGAGGGCTTAGCTTCCGGGTTCGGAATGTGACCGGGCGTTTCCCCTCCGCCATGACCGCCGTAACCTTATCAACATGTCAAACAACACCAATTTGCTGACACTATCGTGTCAGGGGTGTGTGTTTGTTTGTTGTGAGTTACACAGTGGACGCGAGCGATCGTTGTAGTCAAGTCCTCGGCCTATTAGTACCGGTCAACTGAACCCGTTACCGGGCTTACATTTCCGGCCTATCAACCCAGTCGTCTAGCTGGGGGCCTTACCCACCCGAAGGTGGTGGGATACCTCATCTTGAAGCAGGCTTCCCGCTTAGATGCTTTCAGCGGTTATCCCTTCCGAACGTAGCTAACCAGCCGTGCCCCTGGCGGGACAACTGGCACACCAGAGGTTCGTCCGTCCCGGTCCTCTCGTACTAGGGACAGCCCTTCTCAAGTATCCTACGCGCACGGCGGATAGGGACCGAACTGTCTCACGACGTTCTAAACCCAGCTCGCGTACCGCTTTAATGGGCGAACAGCCCAACCCTTGGGACCTGCTACAGCCCCAGGATGCGACGAGCCGACATCGAGGTGCCAAACCATCCCGTCGATATGGACTCTTGGGGAAGATCAGCCTGTTATCCCCGGGGTACCTTTTATCCGTTGAGCGACACCGCTTCCACACGCAAGTGCCGGATCACTAGTCCCGACTTTCGTCCCTGCTCGACCCGTCAGTCTCACAGTCAAGCTCCCTTGTGCACTTGCACTCAACACCTGATTGCCAACCAGGCTGAGGGAACCTTTGGGCGCCTCCGTTACCCTTTAGGAGGCAACCGCCCCAGTTAAACTACCCACCAGACACTGTCCCTGAACCGGATAACGGTCCGAAGTTAGATACCCGAATCAACCAGAGTGGTATTTCAAGATTGCCTCCACCCATACTGGCGTATGAGCTTCACCGGCTCCCACCTATCCTACACAAGCCGACTCAAATACCAATGTCAAGCTATAGTAAAGGTCCCGGGGTCTTTCCGTCCTGCCGCGCGTAACGAGCATCTTTACTCGTACTGCAATTTCGCCGGGCCTGTGGTTGAGACAGTGGGGAAGTCGTTACGCCATTCGTGCAGGTCGGAACTTACCCGACAAGGAATTTCGCTACCTTAGGATGGTTATAGTTACCACCGCCGTTTACTGGCGCTTAAGTTCTCCGCTTCGCCCCGAAGAGCTAACAGGTCCCCTTAACGTTCCAGCACCGGGCAGGCGTCAGTCCATATACATCGAATTACTTCTTCGCATGGACCTGTGTTTTTAGTAAACAGTCGCTTCCCCCTGCTCTCTGCGGCCATACAACGCTCCACCCGCGCGGGGCTTCACGTCTCCGGCCCCCCTTCTCCCTAAGTTACGGGGGCAATTTGCCGAGTTCCTTAACCACAGTTCGCCCGATCGCCTCGGTATTCTCTACCTGACCACCTGTGTCGGTTTGGGGTACGGGCCGCTCGAAACTCGCTAGAGGCTTTTCTCGGCAGCATAGGATCACTGACTTCACCTGACTCGGCTCGGCATCACGTCTCAACCTTCATGCACCACGGATTTGCCTATGATGCGGTCTACACGCTTACCCCGGCACAACCACCGGCCGGGCTCAGCTACCTTCCTGCGTCACCCCATCGCTTGACTACTACCCGCCAGGTTCCCACGCTCCCCAACCTCGACCCGAAGGTCTCGGCTGGTTCGGGTGGTTAGCACAACGAGGTTCGTCAGGGACGCTCCTTCGCGGGTACGGGAATATCAACCCGTTGTCCATCGACTACGCCTCTCGGCCTCGCCTTAGGTCCCGACTCACCCAGGGCGGATTAACCTGGCCCTGGAACCCTTGGTCAT
>NZ_JAPZBH010000004.1:1695000-1706481 GCF_027460185.1 Verrucosispora sp. WMMA2121
CAGCAGTGGCCGGTGCCCGGCGAGTTGGAGGCGGCGGGCGGTGGTGACCTGCATCAGGTGGCCGACGTGCAGGCTCGGCGCGGTCGGGTCGAAGCCCACGTAGAAGGCGGTTCCCGGGCCGTCGAGCAGCGCGCGCAGCTCGTCCGGGTCGGTGGAGTCCTGGAGCAGGCCCCGCCAGCGCAGGTCATCGGTCAGGGAGTCCCGCCGGGCCGGCGGGAGGGTGCTGTCGGTCACGATCACCGATTGTCCCCCATCAGCCCGGTCCGGCCCTACCGGGTTCCGGCGACAGGCACCGGCACTAGGCTGACCAGTCCAAGATCATGGAGGTGTCCGTGGACGTGTCGACGATGTCGGGTGGCTTCTTCGCCCTGCTCGGACTGGAGTTGGACGAGATCAGCGGGGACCGGGTCACGATTCGCTGGCGGGTTCGCCCGGAGTTGCACCAGCCGTACGGCATCCTGCACGGCGGGGTCCACTGCTCGGTGGTGGAGACGGCGGCGAGCCTGGGCGCCGGTGTCTGGCTGGGTGAGCGCGGGCGGGTGGTCGGCGTGTCCAACCAGACCGACTTCCTGCGGGCCGTGGGCGAGGGTGAGTTGGTCGCGGTCGGCACCCCGGTGCACCGGGGGCGCAGCCAGCAACTGTGGCAGGTGGAGATCACGGACGCGGACGGGCGGCTGGTCGCCCGTGGCCAGGTCCGCCTCCAGAACCTCTACCCGGCCACGGACTGACCGGAGCCGCGCCCCGACCAGGGCGGTCGGGTCGCCGAGCCGGCCGCACACCGTCGACAGGACACTGCGCGCTGCCCGACCGCCGCTCATCGTCACCGCCGTGCCTGAGCAGCGCTGAGGGCGGTTTCGGGTAGCTGGCGGCTTTGGTGGCGTTATCGTCGCGTCGATGACCGAGCCCGTACCGCCGACGTGAGGAAGCTTCTCGCCGCCACGCTCGGCATCCTGTCCGCGGTCGGCGGCTTCGTCGACATCGGCGACCTGGTCGCCGCCGGCCAGGCCGGTGCCCGCTTCGGCATGGCGCACACCTGGGTGCTGCTGCTCGGGGTCGTCGCCATCTGCGCGTACGCGGAAATGGCCGGACGGATCGCGGCGGTGACCGGGCGGGCGGTGTTCGACCTGGTCCGGGAGCGGCTCGGCGCGCGGATGGCGCTGCTCAACCTGGTGGCGTCGTACCTGGTCACGGTGATCACGCTGGCCGCCGAACTGGGTGGGGTGGCGCTGGCGTTGCGGCTTGCCACCGGCGTGCCGTACCTGCTCTGGGTGCCGGTCGCCGGGATCGCGGTCTGGCTGGTGCTTTGGCGGATGAGGTTCCCGGTGATGGAACGGGTCTTCGGGCTGGCCGGGCTCGCCCTGGTGGTGTTCGCCGTCGCCCTGTTCTGGCTGCCGACCGACTGGGCGGCGCTCGGGCGCGGTGCGGTGACACCTGGCGACTCGGGTCAGGGATGGGGGGCGTACTGGTTCGTCGCGGTCGCGCTGTTCGCCTCGACGGTCAGCCCGTACGAGGTCTTCTTCTTCTCCTCCGGTGGGGTCGAGGAACGGTGGAGCGCCACCGACCTGGCCGACGCCCGCTTCAGCGTGCTCGTCGGCTTTCCGGTCGGCGGCTTCCTCGCGCTGTCCCTGATGGCCACGGCGACGGTGGTGCTGCGCCCCGCCGGCCTGTCGGTGGACGGTCTCGACCAGGTCGCCCATCCGGTGGTGCTGGCCTTCGGCTCGGTCGGCCTGGCCGTGGCCGCGCTGGCGTTCTTCGCGGTCACCTTCGGCGCCGCGTTGGAGACCGGTCTGTCCGCCGCGTACGCGGCCGCGCAGTACTTCGGCTGGCAGTGGGGCAAACGGGTGAGCCCGCACGAGGCGGCCCGCTTCCACACGGTGCTGCTGGTCAGCGTGCTGCTCGGGGTGCTCGCGCTGCTCACCACGGTCGATCCGGTGGCCCTCACCGAGTACATGCTGATCATCAGCGCGGTGGCGTTGCCGCTGACCTACCTGCCGATCCTGGTGGTCGCCAACGACCGCACCTACCTCGGTGACCGGGTCAACGGCCGTGCTCTCAACCTGCTGGGCGCGGTGCTGTTGCTGGTCATCCTCGCGGCCTCGATCGTCGCCGTGCCGCTGGCGATCGGTACGAGGATGGGCCAGTGAGGATCCAGGTCAGCCAGGAGCTGCTCGACCGGCAACTGGTCGACCGGGACGGGCGGCTGATCGGCAAGGTCGACGACGTGGAGTTCGCGCTCGACGCGGACGGGGTGCCGTACCTGCGGTCGTTGCTCAGCGGGCCGGGTGCGCTCGGCCAGCGGGTGGGCGGTCGCCTCGGCCGGATGCTGGTGCTGACCGCCGAGCGATTCGTCACGGACCGGCCGATGGCGCCGCTACGCATCCCGTACGCGCTCGTCGAACGGGTCGACAGTGCGGTGTGGCTGCGGGTGCGGGCCGACGAACTGCCCACCTCGCCGGTGGAGCAGTGGTTGCGCCGGCACGTGATCGATCGGATTCCGGGGGCGCACCGTGCGAGCGGGTGACCTGTTGGGGCGTACCGCGTACGACCCTCAGGGCCGGCGCCTGGGTCGGGTGGTGGACCTCGTGCTGCGTGGCCCCGCCGACGGCCCGCTGCGGCTGACCGACCTGGTCGTCACCCGGCACTGGTACGGCCGGTTGAGTGGACGGCTGATCGGTCCGCAACGGCACCCGTCCGGTCCCTGGGCGATCCGCGCGCTGGCCCGACTGCTCGCTCGGAGCACCTGGCAGGTGCCGGTGCACCGGGTGCGCTTGGACCCGCCGCTGCCTGGTCCGCCCGATCCGGGTCGGCCGCGCGACGCTGGCCCGGAGCCTGCCTGAGCCGGCTGTGCGTGGCTACGTCGGCGGCCCGCGCGGTCGGACCCGTTCGCACGGTGCTCAGTGCCGGGTGCGGTCCAGCACCGACGGGGAGTCGACCGACGGCCCTGCCGCGTCCGGCTGCGCGTCGGGTTCGTCCGCCGCCTGTCCGGTCGTCTCGGCAGCGTCCGGGTCCGCGGGTCCCGTCGCCGTCCGGCGCAGCCGGACACCGGAGACCGCGCGGTCGTCGGCGAGCGTCACCTCCAGCCGCCAGCCGTCGACGGTGAGCTGCTCCCCGGCGTGCGGGATCCGGCCGAGACCGGCCAGCAGCAGCCCGGCCACGGTGGTGTAGTCGCCGTCCGGCCGTCCGGGCAGCTCCACGCCGATGTCGGGCAGGTCGTGGACGGGGAAGGTGCCCGGCAGCAGCAGCGCCCCGTCGTCGTCGGTGCGGACCGCACCGACATCCCGGTCGGTCTCGTCGTAGATCTCCCCGACGATCTCCTCGAGGATGTCCTCCAGGGTGACGATGCCCTCGACGGCGCCGCGCTCGTCGACGACCAGGGCCATGTGCTGGCGTTCGGCCTTGAACCGGCGCAGCGCGTCGACCACCGGCACCGAGTCCGGCAGCAGCAGCGGCGGACGGGCGTACTCGTCGACCGGCTGATCGTCACCGACGCCGACCAGGTCCCGCAGGTGGATGACGCCCACCGAGTCGTCCAGGCCGCCGTGGCGTACCACCGGCGCGCGGGAGTGCCCGGAGGCGGCCAGCACGAGTCGGGCGGCCTCCGCGGTGGTGCCGCTGTCCAGGCAGAAGACCCGCAGCCGCGGCACCAGCACCGCCCGCAGCCTGCGCTCGGCGATCTCCACCGCGCCGGCGATGATGGTCTGCTGCTCCTTGGTGAAGCCGTGGTGGCCGGCCACGATGTCCCGCAGCTCGTCCGGGCTGATCTCGTCCCGCTCGGGCTTGGGGTCCAGGCCGACCAGCCGTACCACCAGGTCGCTGGTGGCGCCGAGCACCCAGACGACCGGCCGGGTGAAGCCGGCGAGCAGATCCAGCGGGCGGGCGACGAGCAGCGCCCACCGCTCCGGAACCTGCATGGCGATCCGTTTCGGGGCCAGCTCACCGAAGACCAGGGTGATGAAGGTCAGCACCAGCGTGACGAGCACCACGGAGATCGGGCCGGCGGCCCGGCCGAAGACGCCGTCCAGCAGCGGAACCAGCGGCTGGGCCAGCGACACCGCGGCGGCCGCCGAGGCGAGGAACCCGGCAAGCGTGATGCCGATCTGGATGGTGGCCAGGAAGCGGTTCGGGTCGCGGGCCAGCCGGGCCAGCACCCGACCCGTGCGTCCGCTGCGTTCCAGTCGCTGGACCTGGCTGTCGCGCAGCGACACCAGCGCCAGCTCACTGCCGGCGAAGATCGCGTTCACCACGATCAGGACCGCGACCAGGGCCAGCTGGCTCCAGTAGCTCTGCACGCCTGGTTCTCCCTCGCTGGACCGCGCCCCGTGGCGCCGCCGGTGGCGGCCCCGCCGGCGTAGCGGAGCCTATGCCCACTCGCTCCGGCGGTGAATCATCACCAGGTGGGGCCGGGGCGCGCGCTCAGCCCTGCGGCAGCGCCGGCGCCGGCAGGTCCAGCACGTACGACTCCCCCGCGCGGCGGAACCCGAGGCGGTGGTAGTACGGGGCGATCATGCCCGGTGGGCTCAGCACCTGGCGGAACCCACGGTCGGTGAACAGGCTGCTGCGCCGGTAGACGAACTCGCCGGGGGTGAAGTCACGAAACGGCGGAGTGACGTAGTCCAGGTCGACCTGGGCCACCCCGTCGCCGACGTCGCGGACCAGTACCACACCGACGACCTCGTCGGCGCGTACCACCAGGAAGGCCGACCGACCGACCGGGCGGTCGGGACGGAAACCCGGGTTGAACCGGGCGATGTCGGCGGCGTGCACCCGCAGCGTGTGGGCCAGGAACGCGTCGTCGGCACCCACCTCCACCACCTGGTAGGTCTGCTCGTCGTGGCGGGTGGTGAGCAGCCGCCGCAGGTACCAGATGTTGATCACGGCCAGCACCACGTTCAGCCCGACCATGGGCCACACCCGGATCGTGGCGTTGTAGCCGATCAGGACGGCACAGCCGACCAGGTTCAGGGCGCGCAGCCGCAGGATGCGCGTCTGCAGCAGCGACCAGACCAGCAACGCGGAGCCGGCCCAGCCGACCAGTTCCAGCCAGTTCACCCCGCGAGGGTAGTCGCCGCCCTGGTCAGCCCCGGTTTCAGGGGGCGGATCACGCCGGGTCGGTGCCGGTTGACGGCGGCAGTTCCAGGACGTACTCGTCGATCTCGTGGCCGCGGCCCGGGGCGTACGCCCGCTCGGTCCCCCGGACGACGAAGCCGCAGCGGCGAAGCACCGCCAGCGACGCGGCGTTGTCGGTGGCCGTTCGCGCGAACAGTGGCCGGCGGGTGACGTCCCGCAGCAGCGCGGTCAGGGCCCGGGTGGCGTACCCACGGCCCCAGTGCGCCCGGTCGATCCAGTAGCTGACCTCGAACTCGTCGCCGACCGGGAAGGCCAGCACGTGACCGACCACGGTGCCGTCGACGGTCACCGTGCGGGCCAGGTTCTCCGGGCCGGTGAGGATGCGGACCCAGTGCGCGGCGAACGCCCGCCGGTCCGTCGGATCCTCGGCGCCGAAGGCGGCCATCCGGTTGGCCTCCGGGTCGAGCTGGTGGACGAAGAACTCCACCAGGTCGTCCTCGCGTACCGGGCGTAGCCGCAGGTCATCGGTCACCGGCCGACCATACGCGTTGCGGGTGGGGACCACCGGCCCGGTTCGGATCGGCTTTCGGCCCTGCCCCCGCGGGATGCGGCGTTGCTACCAACGAGGCAGAGGCATCGACGGCGAAGTGGAGGCCGGGTCATGACCAGGTACGTGTACGACTTCATCGAGGGTGGCCGAGAGATGGCCGACCTGCTCGGCGGCAAGGGCGCCAACCTCGCCGAGATGACCCGGCTCGGGCTGCCGGTGCCGCCCGGATTCACCGTCAGCACGGACGCCTGCCGGGCGTACCTCGCCGACAAGGCGGTGCCCGACGGACTGTTCGACGAGGTGAACGCTCATCTGCGGGAGGTCGAGGTGCGGCTGGGCCGGCGGCTCGGCGACCCGGCCGAACCGCTGCTGCTGGCCGTCCGTTCCGGCGGGCGCTACTCGATGCCCGGGATGATGGAGACGATCCTGGACATCGGGCTCAACGACGCCACCGTGACCGGGCTGGCCCGGATCAGCGGCGACGAGCGGTTCGCCTGGGACTCGTACCGACGGCTGATCCAGATGTTCGGTCGGACGGTGCACGGCGTGCCGGCCGAGGAGTTCGACCGGGAACTGGACGCGTTGCGGGCCACCGCCGGGCCGGACGGCCCGACCGCGGAGCAGTTGCACGGCCTGGTCGAGACGTACAAGAAGGTGTTCGCCGACCGGGTCGGTCACGAGTTCCCCCAGGCCCCGCACGAGCAGCTGTACCTGGCGATCCGGGCGGTCTTCGAGTCGTGGAACGCCTCCCGGGCGGTGCTCTACCGACGCCGCGAGCACATCTCCGACGACCTGGGCACGGCGGTCAACGTGATGGCGATGGTCTTCGGCAACCTGGGCCCGGACTCGGGTACCGGGGTGGCGTTCACCCGCGATCCGGCCACCGGCGCGCCCGGCGTGTACGGCGACTACCTGTCCGACGCCCAGGGCGAGGACGTGGTGGCCGGAGTCCGCAACACGGTCGGGCTGGACGAGCTGTCGCGGCTCGACCCGGCCAGCTACCGGCGGCTGACCGGGATCATGACGACGCTGGAACGGCACTACCGGGACCTGTGCGACGTGGAGTTCACCATCGAACGGGGCCGGTTGTGGATGCTGCAGACCCGGGTCGGCAAGCGCACCGCGGCGGCGGCGTTCGTGATCGCCGCCCAACTGGCCGACGAGGGTCTGATCAGCTGGGACGAGGCGTTGACCCGGGTCAGCGGGGCGCAACTGGCCCAGCTGATGTTCCCCACCTTCGACCCGCAGGCCACGCCCGAGCCGCTCGCCACGGGCGTGGGTGCCTCCCCCGGGGCCGCCGCCGGCCGGGTGGTCTTCGACAACGCCGCCGCGACCGCGGCGGACGGGCCGGTGATCCTGGTCCGCCGGGAGACCAACCCCGACGACCTGCCCGGCATGATCGCCGCCGCCGGGATCCTCACCGCCCGGGGCGGCAAGACCTCGCACGCCGCCGTGGTCGCCCGGGGCATGGGGCGTACCTGCGTCTGCGGCGCGGAGGCGCTGCAGATCGACCCGGAGCGCGGCGAGTTCCGGGTCGGCGACACCACGGTCCGGGCCGGTGACCTAGTCTCCATCGACGGCACCACCGGGCGGATCTATCTCGGCGAGGTGCCGGTGCGGCCCTCCCCGGTGACCCGCTACCTCGCCGGTGAACTGGCGCCGCAGTCCGACCGGCTGGTCTCGGCGGTGGACCGGCTGCTGCGGCACGCGGACTCGGTGCGCCGGCTCGGCGTACGCGCCAACGCCGACACTCCCGCCGACGCGTCGCGGGCGCGGGCGCTCGGCGCGGACGGGGTCGGGCTGTGTCGGACCGAGCACATGTTCCTCGGTGCCCGCCGGGCCCTGGTGGAGCGGTTGATCCTGGCCGACGGGCTGGACGAGGTCCACGCCGCGCTGGCGGAGCTGCTGCCGTTGCAGCGGGAGGACTTCGTCGCGATCCTCGCGGAGATGGACGGCCTGCCGGTGACCATCCGGCTGCTCGACCCGCCGTTGCACGAGTTCCTCCCCCCGTTGCCCGAACTGGCCGCGCGGGTGGCCCGGGCGGAGGCGCTCGGGCAGCAGCCGGGTCGCGACGCGGTGCTGCTGGCCGCCGTCCGCCGGATGCAGGAGAGCAACCCGATGCTGGGCCTGCGCGGGGTCCGCCTGGGTCTGGTGGTGCCGGGCCTGTTCGCGATGCAGGTCCGGGCCGTGGCGGAGGCGGCGGCGCGGCGGGTGGCCGAGGGCGGCGACCCGCGCCCGGAGATCATGGTGCCGCTGGTCGTCGACGTGCACGAGCTGGCGGCGGTGCGGGCCGAGGTGGCCGACGTGCTGGCCACCGTGCCGGGTGCGCCGCCGATCCCGGTCGGCACGATGGTCGAGACGCCGCGCGCGGCGCTGACCGCCGGGGCGATCGCGGGCGAGGCGGAGTTCTTCTCCCTGGGCACCAACGACCTGACCCAGACCACGTGGGCGTTCTCCCGCGACGACGGGGAGGGCTCGTTCCTCGGTGACTACCTGGAGCGGGGCATCGTCGAGGCGTCACCGTTCGAGACCGTCGACGTCGCCGGGGTGGGCCGGCTGGTCCGCCTGGCGGTGGCCGAGGGCCGCGCGGCGCGACCCGGGCTGACGGTCGGGGTCTGCGGCGAGCACGGCGGTGACCCGGAGTCGGTGGAGTTCTTCGCCGAGGCCGGACTCGACTACGTCTCCTGCTCGCCGTACCGGGTGCCGATCGCCCGCCTGGCCGCCGGCCGGGCCGCGGTGACGCCGGACTGCGTCGGCTCCGACGCCCGATAGGAGGTGCCTGAGATGACCGCCATCTTCAATGCCACCGGGTCGGTGCCGCTGGCCCAGCCCCGACCGGCCCCGGAAACGGCGCAGCAGCCGGCACCGCCGCTGTCGGTCGGGCCGGTGCTGGAGTTGCCCGGCACGCCGCCGGCCGCTCTGGTGCCGGTGACCCGCGACGGACGCCCGGTCGGCGTGTTCGTCGCGACCGCCGGACGCGTGCGGTACCGGCCGCTGCCCGACCCGGATCGACTGCTGGTCGCCACCGCCGGGGTGCTGGCCGTCGGGCTGGTCACCGCCGGGGTGACGGTGCTGGGTCGGCGCAGGCCACCCGCGGTCGCGCGGTTGACCATGGGCCCGGGCGGCTGGGTCAGCTTCCGGGGGGTACGCGCTCCGGCTCCCCGGGCTGCCCGCCCCTGGTGGGCCCGCCTGTTGCGGGCCCGCCGCCTGGTCGCCGAACGCTGAGCCGCAGCGTCGGGCGGGTACGCCACGGCGAGCACTTTCGGTGCTGCTGCTGCCTCGGACCGGACGGAGGCAGCAGCAGCACGGATGCTGCTCGGATCATGACCGATGTCGCTCGGGCGGCAGTCGGTACGGGCCCGACGGGCCAGCTGCGCGCGGCATCACCGACACCACGGTGGGACGGGCTGGCAGGGCCGTTGGTCCCGGGGCGCGCGGGCGGATCGCCCCTGCCGGGCGGCGCCGGCCTCGGCGAGGCTGGTGTCGAAGGGGCGGGCCGTCGGGGTGCGCCCGACGCACAGGGCGGAGCGGACGGTGACCGGACAGGTCCAGGTCGCGGACGGTGGCGTACGCGGGGAGAGCATCGTCGTGACGGCACCCGCCACCGGGCTCAGCTCGACCGAGGCCGCCCGGCGGCTACAGGCGGACGGCCCCAACGCCGCCGCGACACCGCCCCGCCGGCATCTGGCGACGCGGGTCCTGCACCAGCTCTCCGATCCCCTGGTCGCCCTGCTGCTGGCCGCCGCCGTGGTCACCACGGTGCTGCGGGACTACCCCGACACCGTGGTGATCCTGCTCGTGGTCGCCGTGAACACGGCGATCGGGGTGGTGCAGGAGGTACGCGCCGACCGGGCCATCGCCGCGCTCGACCAGCTCGCCGCGCCGACCGCCCGGGTGGTGCGGGACGGCCGGGACGCGGTGCTGCCCGCCACCGAGCTGGTCCGGGGCGACCTGGTCCGGGTCGAGGCCGGCGACGTGGTCCCGGCCGACCTGCTGCTGCACGACGCGAGCCGGCTGCACCTGGACGAGTCGGCGTTGACCGGCGAGTCGGTGCCGGTGTCCCGGGCGGCGGGCGAGGAGGCCAGCGCCGGCACGGTGGTGACCACCGGTCGGGCCGTCGGCACGGTGGTGCGCACCGGCGCGACGAGTGCGCTGGGCCGGATCGCCACCCTGGCGGCCAGCACCCGGCCGACGGCGACCCCGTTGCAGCGCCGGCTCGCCTCGCTCGGCCGGATCCTCGGCGTCGTCGCCGTGGTGTTGTCCGGGCTGGTCTTCGCCGTCGGCGTGTTCAGCGGTCGTCCCCTGGTGGACATGGCGGTCACCGCGGTGAGCCTGGTGGTCGCCGCGGTGCCGGAGTCGCTGCCGGCGGTGGTGACGCTGGCGCTGGCGCTGGGGGCACGTCGGATGGCGGCGGCCCGGGCGATCCCCCGCCGGCTGCACGCGGTGGAGACGCTCGGCTCGGTCACCGTGATCGCCTCGGACAAGACCGGCACCCTGACCGAGGGACGGATGGCCGTGCAGTCGGCGGTCACCGGCGACGGTGCCGTGTTCGGGGTCACCGGCAGCGGGTACGCCCCGCACGGCACGGTGCACCGCGACGGCGCGCCGGTGGCGGTGCCGGACGAGCTGCGTCGGCTGGCCCGGGCCGGGCTGCTCTGCAACGACGCGACCCTCGCCCCGCCGACCGAGCAGCGACCCCGCTGGGGTGCGGTGGGCGATCCGCTGGAGGCGGCCCTGGTGGCCTTCGCGGCCCGCTGCGGCCTGGATCCGCAGACCATCCGCAACGCCTGGCCCCGGGTCGCCGAGCACCCCTTCGACCAGCAGCTACGCCGCATGACCACGGTGCACCGCTCCTGCGACCGTCGCTACCTGGTGGTGTGCAAGGGCGCCCCGGAGAACGTGCTCACCGCGCCGCTGCTCGACGCCGACGCCGACGAGTTGGCCGCCCTGACCGCCGCCGCGCACCGGCTGGCCGGTGCCGGGCTGCGGGTGCTGGCGTTGGCCGCCGCCGTGCTGGACACCGCGCCGGCCGACCCCGCGCGTCCCGAGGGGTTGCGCCCGCTGGGTCTGGTCGCGGTCGGCGATCCGCTGCGCGCCGCGGCGCCGGACATCGCCGACGGTTTCGCCGACGCCGGCGTGCGGCTGGTGCTGGTCACCGGCGACCATCCGGCCACCGCGGCGGCCATCGCCGGTCAGCTGGGGCTGTGGAGCGAGGGCGACCCGGTGGTACGCGGTGACGACGGTGATCCCGCCGCGGCACCACCGGCGACCCGGGTGTACGCGCGTACGCAGCCGGAGCAGAAGCTCGACATCATCGCCGGGTTGCAGTCCCGGGGTCATGTGGTGGCGATGACCGGCGACGGCGTCAACGACGCGCCGGCGTTGCGCCGGGCCGACATCGGGGTGGCGATGGGTGGCGGTACCGAGGTGGCCCGGCAGGCGGCCGACCTGGTGCTGGTCGACGACGACCTGTCCACGGTGACCGCCGCGATCGGTGAGGGTCGCCGGATCTACGACAACATCCGCCGGTTCCTGCGCTACGCCCTCTCCGGTGGGGTGGCCGAGATCGCGGTGATGCTGCTCGGGCCGCTGTTCGGCCTGCCCGTGCCGCTGCTGCCGGCCCAGATCCTCTGGATCAACCTGCTCACCCACGGGGTGCCCGGGGTGGCGCTGGGCGCCGAACCGGCCGAGCCGGGCTCCCTGCGCCGGGTGCCACGCTCGCCGCAGGAGTCGGTGCTCGGCGCGGGGCTGGGCCGGCAGATCCTGGTCGGCGGCGCGCTGATCGCGGCGGTGACCCTGGGCGCGGGCGTGCTCGCCGCCCACTGGGACCGGCCCTGGCAGTCGGTGATCTTCATCGTTCTCGG
>NZ_JAPZBH010000005.1:0-15000 GCF_027460185.1 Verrucosispora sp. WMMA2121
CCCGACCGATGTCGCGCTCCCGGCGGCGTAGGCCGTCCGTGACGATCCACCGGTCACCCACCGCGTCGTCCGGAGACGTGGCCCGGTCACCGGCGAGCACCACGGGCCGGTCCCGCTCCACCACCCCCTGTTCCAGCAGGGGAAGCAGCGACTCCGGACCGCCGCTGACCGTCGGCACGTCGGCGGTCAGCACCGCCGAGGCCGGCGGCACCGGCCGCCGCACCTCGTACACCTCGATCGCCGCCGGGGAGCCGGCACCGTCGTCCACCGGGCTGCCGAGGGTCCGGGACAGCGCCTCGGTGGTGCCGAAGGTGGCCACCCGGGCGATACCGGGCGAGTCGGCCAACGCCCGACGCAGCACCGTCACCGGCGGCGCGTCGACCTGGGTCCGGTCGAGGTCGTTCCGCAGCAACAGGTGCCGGAAGCCGGAGCGGGCGAGCAGGTCGGCCAGGCCGGCCGAGCCCCGGCCGCTGGCCAGTACCTCCTCGACGCTGTCCATCATCCGGGTGTTGCCCGCCGACCCCAGCGGGATCTGGTTGCGCACCGCCCACGGCGCCTCGGCCAGCGCCTGCAACGGCTCGTCGACGGTGCGTCCCCAGTCGTACTGTCCGAAGCCGGAGCCGGGCACCACCAGCGTGCGGGCCAGCGCGTCGCGGTCGGCCAGCCAGGTCGCCGCCGATCGCCAGTGCGGCGGCAGGTCGGACCAGCCGGGGCCGGGACGCAACAGGCCCAGCCACGCCGGTGCGGCCGCACCCAGCACGAGCAGCAGCACCGGCACGAAGATCAGCGGACGCAGCCGGATCCCGGGCCGGCGGCGGGCCAGGGCGTGATGCATCCGGGTGGCCACCGCGTCGACACCGTGCGCGAAACCGAGCATCAGCGGCAGCCGCAGCACCGGGTCGAGCTTGTGCACGTTGCGGAACGGCGCCAACGGCCCGTCCAGCAGATCACGGACCACCCCGGAGAGCGGACTGTCGACCGCCCCGACGTAGCCGATGGTGAGCAGGGTCAGCCCGGTGAGGAACCCGGTCACCAGGAAACGCCGCTGCGGCAGCAGGTTGCCGGCCAGCCCGGCCAGCCCGATCAACGCCACCACCGCGGTCAGCGCCATCAACACCGGATGGTCGATCAGCAGCCAGCCCGCCGGCCACCACGGCTCGCCCTGCACGATGTACGCGACCCACTGGTTGGTGCCGCGTACCGCCTGGAACAGGGAGGCCACCGCGGTGGTCGTGGTGGACGACTCGATGTAGTCGAGGAAGGGGAGGCTGTACTGGCCGAGCAGCAGCAGCGGCACGATCCACCACAGGCAGACCCCGACGACCCCGACGCACCACCAGGCGACCAGCCGTACGTGCTGCGCGTCCCACCGTCGGGTGAGCAACCAGACGCCGGGCAGCAGCAGGGCCATCAGCACCACCGCCGCGTTGATCCCACCCATGCCGAGCACGGCCAGCGCGGAGAGCGCCGCCGCCCGGCGCGGAGAACCGATCCGGCGTACGGTCACCAGCGGCAGCAGCACCCAGGGCAGCATCGAGGCGGCCAGCGCCTCCGAGGAGAGCGCGCCGACCTCGGTGAGGATCCGCGGGGCCAACGCGTAGCCGAGCGCCGCCGCGTACCGCGTCGGTTCGGTGCCGATGTGCAGCGCCCGGGCCAGCCGCAGCAGCCCGTAGAAGGCGGCGACCAGCAGCAGTGTCGTCCACAGCCGCTGCGTGATCCAGGGCGGTACCGCCAGCCACTGCCCGGCGGCGAAGAACGGTCCCATCGGGAACAGGTAGCCGTACGCCTGGTTCTGCAACTCACCCGAGGTGGCTTCCGGGTTCCACAGGTGCAGCGCCCGGGCCATGAAGTGGATCGGGTTCGCGGCCAGGTCGAGTTTGGTGTCGAAGGTGACCTGACCGGGTCGCTGGCCGAAGGCGATCGCGGTGAGCAGCAGCAGCGACAGCACCGTGCCGGGCGAGCGGCGCAGCCGCGCCGGAATTCCCCTCATCGGCGGCACTCCGGCGGCAGGCAGCTCAGGTCGGCCAGCGCCGAGAAGAAGATGCGCCGCATCCCGCCCGGCTGCTCGGTGACGAAGACCCGCCCGCCGGTGACCTTCGTGATGGCCTTCAGCTCCTCCGGGTCGATGTCCGCACCGAGACCGATGAAGATGATCGGCAAGGGGCGGCGTGGTTCCTGCAACCGCTTGAGTTCGGCCAGGAAGTCAGCGCGGCCGATGCTGTCGTCGTCCTCGTTGCGCCCGTCGGTCATCACCAGCACCAGGTTGATCCGGCCCGGCGTCCAGTTGCGGCGCGCGTCGCGGTACGCGGCCAGCGTGCTGTCGTACAGTCCGGTGCCGCCCTGTGGTTTGACCCGGATCTCGGCCAACGCCTCGGTCAACCGTTTGCGCTGGCTACCCAGTGGGCGAACCGGCAGGATCTCGCGGTGGTCCCGGTCACCGTCGACCTTGGTGGAGAAGGCCCAGATGCCGAGTTCGCTGTTGTCCAGCAGCAGCGCCGCCCCCTCCCGAGCGGCCCGCACCGTGGCGTCGAGTCGGGTGCCACCGGCGGGTACCGGCGCGGCCATCGAACCGGAGATGTCCAGCAGGGTGAGGATCCGGGCGCTGCGCTGGACGCCGCTCCAACCGGTCAGCACGTCGCTGACCGTCTGCTCGGCGGGCAGCGGCACCGGCCGACGTTCCTCGGCCCGCAGCCGGTCGTCATCCGGCATGGCCGGCGGGAAACCGGCCGCGGTCCGGAAGCCGTAACCGGCGAACACCTCCCGGGCCTCGCCGGTCAGCAGCGTGTCGAGGAACGCGCCAGCGGCGTCACGGGCCCGCCCCTGCGCGGCGGGCAGCACCACGTACGGCAGGTCCAGCCAGGGCACGTCGACCTCCGGGTACGCCGCCACCAGCTTGCCGCTGGCCGCCAGCGCGTTGTGTTCCAGCACCGCCTGTTCGCTGGCGGCGACGACGCTCACCCGGCCGGGCAGGTCCTGGTTCGGGGTCAACGAGCTGGTTTCCTCGGCCGGGCTGAAGGTCCGCTCGGCGAGCCGACGCAACGTGGCCGCCACGGTCGCGGCCGAGTCCCGGTTGTCGTCGGCCAGTGCGCGGGCGCCGAGCAGGGCGCCGACCCCGGCCGGATCGGCCGCCGGATCGGGCAGCCCGACCTGGACCGCTTTCGCCCGGGTACCCAGGAGCGACGCCCAGTTCAGCGGCTTGTCCGGCCAACCGGATCGCCGTGCGATCCGGTCGGTGACGGCCAGCACGACCGGGGTGCTCGCCACCGACGTGCCCTGTCCGGGTACCTCGAAAGCACCAGCGGCACGGGCCCGGCGCAGCCAGAACGTCGACTCCGGCAGCCACGCGTCGGCCACGTCGCCGTCGTCGGCGAGTTCCCGGGCGACCGCCACCGACGGTCGGGCCCGCACCTCGACGGAGACGCACGGTTGGCTTCCGGCGTTGGCTCGCGCCACCCGGTCGAGGGCCGGGGCGATCACCGGAGCGGCCACCACTCGGAGCCGGACCTGTTCGACGCAGGTCGGGGTGCCCCGATCAGCCCGGATGTACGACACCGCCGCCCAGCCGGCGAGCAGCAGCGCGAGGGCGGCACTGAGCAGCACCACCGGTGAACGGCGGGACAGGACGCGCGCCGGCGCGGGACGGTCGGCAACCACCGCCGCCTCACCTCCTCGTCACGCCTACGGACGATGTCCCACCGCAGGTCACAACACCTGCCGCGACGACATCGGGCACCAGACGCCGGGCATCGCACGCGGTTGCGCTGCACACCCTGCCAAGGTTTCGGCCCGTCGGCAAACCCCTCGTCCCCGACCCGTTACCGGATCGTCGCCGCCAGATCTGCCCATTGCGCAGCCGGGCCGGACCGCCCTAGGGTGGCGCGATCGTGCTCACTTACTCACCAGTAGGAGCAGCGTGGACAACACCGACACCCCCTCCCGCCACGTCCTGTTCCTCAACTGGCGAGACACCACCAATCCCGAGGGCGGCGGCTCGGAGGTCTACATCGAGCGGATCGCCGCCGAGTTGGTCACCTTCGGTCACCGGGTGACTCTGCTCTGTGCCGCCCACGACAACGCCGGGCCGGCCGGGACCACCGAATCCGGCGTACGCGTGCTGCGGCGCGGTTCGCGGATGACCGTGTACCTCCGGGCGGCGCTGGTCTGCCTCGCCAGCCGGTTCGGCCTGGGCCCGCTGAGCCGACGAGGTCTCGGCCGACCGGACCTGATCGTCGACGTCTGCAACGGCGTGCCGTTCTTCGCGCCGCTCTACGCCGGGCGGCCGGTCATCGCGCTGGTCCACCACGTGCACCGGGAGCAGTGGCCGGTGGTGTTCGGACCGTGGATGTGCCGACTCGGCTGGTGGATCGAATCCTGGCTCGCGGTACGGCTCTACCGGCGGTGCCGCTACGTCACGGTCTCCGAGGCGACCCGCGCCGAGCTGGCGACCCTCGGCGTCGACGCCGAACGGATCGACGTGGTACCCAACGGAACCCCTCCGGTGACCGGTCCGTCCCTGCCCCGCACCCGCAACCCGTCGCTGCTGGTGCTCGGCCGCCTGGTTCCGCACAAGCGGGTCGAGATCGCCCTGCGTACGGTCGCCGAACTCGCCGCGGAGCTGCCCGAGTTGGAGCTGGTGGTGGCCGGGCAGGGGTGGTGGGAGGAGCCGCTGCGCGAGCGATGCGCCGCCCTCGGCATCAGCGACCGGGTGCGGTTCACCGGCTTCGTCAGCGAGGAGGAGAAGCACGCCCTGCTCTGCTCGGCCTGGCTCGCGCTCACCCCGTCCCTCAAGGAGGGCTGGGGCCTGACCATCGTGGAGGCGGCCGCCCGCAGCACCCCGACCGTGGCCTTCAGGTACGCGGGCGGGGTCGCCGAGGCGATGGTCGACACCGAGACCGGCCTGCTGGTCGACGACGAGCGGGAGTTCACGGCGGCCGTTCGGGAACTGCTCGCCGACGACGTCCGACGCAAGGCGATGGGCGAGGCGGCCCTGTCCCACGCCGCCCGCTACACCTGGACAGCGACCGGCGCCCGGTTCGCACAGCTGGTCACGGCGGCAACTCCGCGCAGCGGCTGATCAGCCGGGCACCCGAACGATCCTGGACACGACGAAAGGCGCCCGCGTACTGCGGGCGCCTTCGCGCCGTTCGAGGTCAGCGCGTGCCGTACAGCGGGGCCTCGGTCTGCTCACTCACCTTGGTGTTGGCAGCCTCCTTGGCGGACGGGCTGAGCACGTTCGCCAGACCGACGCTGCCGAGCATGCCGAGCACGACCCCGAGTACCCCGACGGCGACGAACGCGGGCAGGTTCCTCATCCACCTTCTCCTTCCGCGGGACTCGCGTGCCGGGACGCTACCACGCGGTAGCACAATCGCGCAGTGCCCGAAAAAACGAGGACCAGCACCACCGTTCCGGCCAACAGGTGCGCCAGGCCCACCGGGCCGGGACGGCTCGGCCGCGCCGCCGGACGCCACGCCGGATTCTCGTACAACGTCAGCTCGGCACCGGCGTACACCGGCCGCAGTCCGGCCAGCGTCGCCGGGTCCGGGGTCGGGCCGGCGGCGCGCTGCACCAGCACCCAGCGCGGGCCGGCCGCGGCCACCGGCTCGCCGGCCACCAGCAGCTCACGCAGCCGGGCGGCGCGCGGGTCCTCACCGGCGACCGCGGTACCGTCCACCCGCAGCGTGTCGTCGATCAGGACCGGCACGCCGAGGTAACGAGGCGCCGGATCGATCACCACCCGGCCACCGTTCCACGCGTAGCTCTGATACTCCTGGAACGGCAGCGACACCACCTCGCCCGGCCGCTCGTCGACGAGCCGCGCCACCGTCTCCCAGTCCGCCGGCCACGCCACCGGCCGCAGCCGTCCCGCGCCGCCGACGGCGAGGTCGGGCAGCACCGCCAGCGGCAGCAATGCCGCGCCGGCCAGCAGCACCCGCCCGGTGGCCTGGTCGAACCGGGTCGCGAGGCGTCCCGCCAATCGCTCCGCGCCGAGCGCTCCGGCGACCACCAGCAGCAGCACGTACGGCATCAGCAGCTTCTGCCCGTCGCGGAGCAGCCCGGCACCGGGCACGGCGGTGACCAGCCAGCCCAGCAGGCTCGCCCCACCGGGCAGCACCCCGAGCGCGGCACCCAGCCACGAGGCGACCGCCAGCAGGCCGAGCCGACCGACGACCGGCGCCGACCAGCGGCGCCACAGCACCGGCACGCCGTACCCGGCGACCGCCAGCACCAGCAGCGTCGCCACGGGTATCAGCCATCCGCCGCGGGACGCCGGGGTGGCCTGTCCGTTCCAGATTCCGCCGGTGCCGGCCAGCGCCACCAGCGGCCCCGCCCAGTTCTCCGCGCGGGCGGCGAAGACCGCCACCCCCACCGGGTCGGAGCGGCCTGAGCCCGTACTGACGAACCCGGCCACCAGCCACGGCGCGTTCAGCAGCAGCGTCGTACCAATCCCGGTCAGGGCGGTCCGGGCCGCTCCCGAGTACCGCCCGACCAGCAGCACGGTGACCACGACCAGGGCGAGCAGCCCGCCGGTCGGAGTGATCGCGGACGCCGCCGCGGCCAGCAACAGCCGACGCAGGGCACCCCGCTCGCCGTCACGCACCCCGATCGCGGCCCGCACCAGCCAGGGCAGTGCGGCGTACGCGACCAGCAGCCCCCACTGCCCGATCAGCAGCCGCTCGGCCAGGTACGGCGTCCACGCGTACCCGAGGGCGGCCACCACCCGCACCCCGACCCGCTGCGTCGGCACCAGCCGCGCGGCGCCCAGCGCGGCCAGGTAGAGAATCGCCACCAGCACCAGTCGTTGCAGCAGCCACCCGGGGAGCAGCTGCGAGACCAGCGCCACCACGGCGTCCTGCGGGACGGCCCGGGGCAGGGCCGTGGCCGGGGCGATGACCTCCCAGCTCAAGGCCGGCCGGGGCACGAAGACCATGTCGTAGCGCAGCACGTACCCGGGCAGGGCCAGCGGCGCCAGCACCACCGTCGTCACGGTGGCGGCCACCACGTGCGGCACCAGCCGTTCCCGCATCCGTCGACCTCACCACTGCCGGCGCGCGGCGATCGGCCGCGCTGGTGGCGGCCACTGTACGCGGCCGTGGTCGGGCCGATGACCATCGAACCATCCGTTGACCTGATGTAAGGCGCGACGGTCGGTGTGGCAGTGTTCCCGCCATGGCAGCGAACCCTTCCCCGCCTTCCCTCACGGTCGACCGGACCGTTGGTCCGGACGCGCCGCGCCGGGACCGGGTTGATGCGGGTTCGTCGATGCCCACGGGGGGTGCCCCGGCGGCGGAGGGCACCGGCGGTTGGCTGGGTGCGGACCGGATCCGGACGGTGGCGCTCGCGATCGTCGCCCTCAGCGTGCTGTGGCGCGCCCAGTTGGCCTCGCGCGGCTTCCTGGCAGCCGACGACTACGTGATGATCACACAGGCGGCCGAGGCCGACCTGACCGTCGGGCACCTGCTCACCCTCTACAACAACCACCTCATGCCCGCCGGCCGGCTGATCACCTGGCTGATCACCGAACACCTCGGGATGGTGTACTGGCCGTACGTGCTGCTGATGGCGCTCGGCCAGGCGATCCTCGGCATCGCCTTCCTCCGGTTGCTGCGCCGGCTGCTGCGACCGTCCTGGCTGTTGCTCCTGCCGCTCGGCGCGCTGATGTTCAGCCCGTTGACGCTGGAGGCCACGTCGTGGTGGGCCGTCGGGGTCAACATGCTGCCGATGCAGATCGCCATGGTGCTCGCGGTGAGCGCACAGGTCAGCTACGTGCAGACCGGGCGCAAGCGGCATCTGCTGACGCTGGCCCTGTCCGTGCTGCTCGGCCTCGTCTTCTTCGAGAAGGCGATCCTGGTCGTCGCGCTGGTCTTCCTGCTCACTGCCGCCCTCTACGCCGACGGCGGCTTCTTCCGTACCCTCTGGATCACCCTCCGCCGCTGGTGGCCTTCCTGGTTGCTGCTGACCGCGCTGTCGCTCGGCTTCCTCGCCGCCTACCTGATCAACTCGGAGTCCTCGCTGCGGCGGCCGACATCGGTCGGCGAGGTGTTCACCTTCCTCACCCAGATGCTCGGGTCCACCGTGATGCCGGGCCTGGTCGGTGGGCCGTGGCGATGGCTGGGGGCCGGGGACGGCGCACCGGTCGCGGCACCACCGGAACTTGGCAGGTGGGTGGCCTGGACCCTGGTCGTGGCCCTGATCGTGGCGACCGTACGCCGCCGTCGTCGCGCCGGCCGCGCCTGGCTGCTGCTCGGGGCGTACCTGGTCCTGGTGGCGGGCATGCTGGCCGCGACCCGACTCGGCTCCACGTTCAGCGGGGTCGCCGGTGGCGTGCCCCGGTATGTCAGTGACGTCGTCGTGGTGGCCGCCATCTGTCTCGGCGTCGCCGTGGTCGGGCTGGCCCGGCCGTCCCGGGGCACCAGGGAAACCGAACCGGCAAACCTCGACATCTCGCCAGCGGGACCGGAGGTCCACCCGAAACCAGCGGACGTGACGACTCCGGACCGCACCGTGGCCGTACCGAGCAGCGCCCCGACCGCACCGGACCCCGTGTCGTCCACCCCGCCGGCCGGCTCGACCACACCGGTGCTGGCCGAGTCGGTCCGGACCGGGCCACCGAGACAGGTGGTGGCGAGGCTCGGCGTCATCCACGCGGAAGCTCCCGTCGACCCCGAGCCGCAGCCCACCGCAGCAGCCGAGCCGGTGCCGTCGGTGCTGACCCCCGAACGCGTGCCGGACGGTGCGGCCGGCGCAGTCGACAGCCCGGGGCCGGTCGCCAGCCAGCACCCGGCCGGTGGGCCGGATCCGGGCGACGCCACGGCTCCATCGGCGTCCCCGCGCCAGGCCGTCGAGCAACCGGCCGAGCCGGAACGGCGACCGCTGGTCGCCGACTCTCCTCCTCCGCCCGGGCTGTTCGGTCCGCTGCCGGAGCGCTACCGGGAGGCGGTGCACGTCGTGCTCGCCCTGGTGCTCGTCGCCGTCTGTTTGGGCACCGTCTGGACCACGTCCCGGTACAGCGACGAGTGGGCGGCCAAGTCCGGCAGGTCGTACGTCGACACGGTGCGGATCGAGATGGCCAGCGCGCCGCCGGACACCGTGTTCTTCGACGGCCCGGTGCCCAACGAGGTCGTGCCCAACCTGTCCTGGCCGTACAACCTGCAGTCCCGGTTCTTCCGTGCCTTCGGCACCCGCCCCACGTTCGTGGACGAGGCCGACAACCTGTCGGTGCTGGACTCCCTCGGCCGGATCCAGGTGGCCACGGTCATCGGCAGCACCATCCAGCCGGGACCACAGGAAGGCTGCGGCTACCTCGTCTCCGGCGGGCAGAGCGTACGGATGCCGCTCAACGAGCCCCGTCAGGACTGGCACTGGGTGGTCCGGATCGGCTATCTCAGCTCGACGACCGGCACGGCGACGCTACGGCTCGGCACCGGCACCGCCGAGTTCCCGATCAAGAAGGGCCTCAACCAGCGATTCTTCCGCATCATCGGCGGCGGGGACTCGGTCGAGTTGACCGTGCGCGGGACGGACATCTCGTTCTGCACCAACGAAATCGCGATCGGCAACCCGGCACCGAAGCCCGAGTAGGCCGAGCCGGCATGGCCCAGACCACCAGCAGGGACGTCGCACGGGTGCGACTCGGCGCGGCCGGTGCCGCGGTCACCGTCGCGACCGTGGTGACCAATGCCCTGGCGTACGTCGTTCCGATGCTCGGTGCGCGCCGGCTCACCGCCGCCGACCTGGGCGCGCTGGCGACGGTTCTCGCGCTGGCCGCGATCGCGGCGGTACCCGGCTTCGGTCTGCAGATCGCGGTGGCCGCCCACCGGGCCCGCCGGGGCGCTGGTGACACCCGCCGTCTCGGGTTACGAACCGCAGCCCTCACGGCCGGGGTGACGACTGCCGCCGCACCGGTGCTGACCGTCGCCCTGCGGCTGCCGCTGGCACTCACGCTGCTGCTCGCCACCACCACGTTCGCCACCGTGCTCAGCGGGCGGTGGCTCGGCGAACTCCAGGGGCAGGAACGTTTCCTGCGGCTCGCCGCGGCGATGGTCGCGGTGGCCCTCGGTCGCTACGGGGGACTGGTCGCCGGGCTGCTGCTCGGCCGGGGGCCGGAGGTGTGCCTGCTCCTGACCACCCTGACCGGCCTGTTCGCGCTGCCGCTCCTGGCCCGTCTCGCCAGTTCACCCGAGTACCCGCGACCGGCCGACCCGGCCACGTCCGATCGCCCCGATGTCGTGACCGGGACGTCACCCGCCCGGCACCCCGCCGGGCAGCGACTAGGGGCGCGGCAGGTGATGACGGCGTGCGGCGCGACGCTGGCGATGCTCACCATCTCGTACGCGGACCTGATCCTGGCCCGCCAACTCCTACCGGCGGCCGACTCCGGCGCGTACGCCGTCGGCGCGGTCCTCAGCAAGGGTGCCCTCTGGGCGCCTCAGGTCGTCACGCTGCTGGTGCTGCCCCGGCTGGCCCAGGGTGATCGGCGGGCCCGACTGGTGGCCCTGGCGCTGATCCTGGCGTGCGGGGCGGTCCTGGTGGTGAGTTCGGCGGTCGCCGGCGAGCTGGCCTTCCGGCTCGTCGGCGGCGCCGATTATCTGCACCTGGCAGGGACGGCGCCGATGTTCGCGGCCGTCGGGGCGCTCTACGCGGTGGTCTTCATGCTGGTGAACGATCGGGTGGCGACCGCCGCGCGATGGCCCGCCGCGCCGCTCTGGCTGGCGACGGCCGGGCTGACCGCGGCAGCCGCCCTGGTCGCGCCACGCACCGTGACGGGGGTGCTGAGCTGCTCGCTGACCGTCGCCACGCTGTCTGCCGTGGTGATGGCCTGGCTGGTGTTCGTGCGCGGTCGGCACTGACAGGCGGGACATCCGACCGTCACCAGGAGTGACAATTCGGCCTGCCCGCCACGTTGAACGGGCACGACTGGGGATCCGTGGCGACTCGGGCTCCCCGACGGTGGTTCGGTTGGCTACCGTGGTTCTCTTCCGGAGTAGGATCCCCTGGCTCCGCATGCGGTACGTCGCTAAGAGGTAGTTGTGACGCTGTACGGCGAAGAACGCCCCCCGCCGGCCGACGATCGGCCGACGGTGCAGGTGACTGCGGTCAGTTGGCCGATCGAAGAGCCGGTCCGACCGGCGCCCGTTCCGCCGGACGGCGACCGATCCCGCTCCCGCCGATTCCGGCTGCTGCTCGCCTCCGGCGTGGCCACCGCCGTGCTCGGCTCGGTGGGCGCGGTGGCGGTCTGGGCCTACGCGGGTGACGTCCCGCGCGGCACCAGCGTCCTCGGTACCGAACTCGGTGGGCGCAGCCGGACGGACGCCGCGCGGGAGCTACAGGCGCAGCTGGACCGCCGGGCGGCCGAACTCCAGGCCCCCATCCAGGTACGCGTCGGCGAGCGGACGGCCGAGATCAATCCCGCCGAGGTGGGGCTCACCGTCGACGTGGAGGCCACCGTGGCCGCCGCCGCCGCGACGAGTGCCCACGCCGTGGACCGCCTGGTCGGCTCGCGGGAGGTCGAGCCGGTTGTCTCGGTGGACGTGCCGAAGCTGGAGACCGCGCTGAAGGAGCTCGTGGGCGACCAGGGCCGGAAGATGACCATGCCGGCGATCACCTTCTCTGGTACGAAGCCGAAGGTGCGCTACCCGAAGTCCAGCCTCACCATCGACCCGGAGCATTCCGCCGAGGTCGTCAAGCAGGGCTGGTTGAACGGGCAGCCGGTGACCGTCCCGCTTGTCGAGAACCACCCGGCCACCACGGCCGAGGAGGTTGACCGGCTGGTCGCCGAGCTGGCCGAGCCGGCGGTGGCGGCACCGGTCAAGCTGACCACGGAGCGTGGTTCGGTCACCATTCCGCCGACGGCCATCGCGAAGGGCCTCCGGTTCAAGGCCGACAAGACCGGCAAGCTCACGCCCAGCGTGGACGTCAAGAAGCTGAAGGCCGCGCTCGGCAGCAAGCTCGACACCGTCGAGGTGGCCCCGAAGAACGCCACGATGAGCATCTCTGGCGGCAAACCGAAGGTGAAGGACGGACGGCCCGGCAAGCAGGTCGACACCAGCAGTCTCGGTAGCGACCTGCTCGCCGTCCTGCCGAGCGGCACGGATCGTACGGTCTCCGCCGAGCTGAAGCCGGTCGAGCCGAAGCTGACCGCGGCGAAGCTCCGCAGCCTGGGGATCAAGGAGAAGGTGTCGTCCTTCACCACCAACTTCACCGGCGGGCTCTCCTCGCCCCGTAGCCAGAACATCGTGACGATCGCCAACGATGTGAAGGGCACCGTGGTCCTGCCCGGCGAGACGTTCTCGCTGAACGGTCACACCGGCGAACGCGGCTACGCCCAGGGCTACCGGGACGCGCCGGTGATCCTCGACGGCAAGTTGGTGCCGGGCGTCGGCGGCGGCACCTCGCAGTTCACCACGACCCTCTTCAACGCCTCCTACTACGCCGGCTTGGAGGACGTCGAGCACAAGCCCCACTCGTACTACTTCAGCCGGTACCCGGCGGTCATCGAGTCGACCATCTTCTGGCCCAACCTCGACTTCAAGTTCCGCAACAACACCGAATACGGCGTGCTGATCGACACCTCCTACACCGGCAGTTCGGTGACGGTATCGATGTGGAGCACAAAGATCTGGGACAGCGTGAAGACCGAGTACGGCCCGCGGCGGAACATCACCTCGCCGAAGACCGTCTACCTCGAACCGGGCCCGAGCTGCATCCCCGCCAACGGCAGCCAGGGCTTCACCCAGGACGCGTTTCGGGTGATCAAGAAGGACGGCAAGGTCGTCAAGCGGGAGAAGTTCAGCTGGACCTACAGTGCGGAACCCCGCTTCATCTGCGCCAAGAAACCCGCCTGACGTCCACCGGGCGCCAGCTCGGTCACGGCCCCGCCCGCCTCCGCGCCGGCGGGGCCGTTCCCTGTCGAGGCGCTCCGACGAGCTTCGCGACTATGCCTGACCGACTTCTCGACGGCGCCGCCTACCCAGGTCATCGGGAGACGGCGTCGGAACCATGCGTTCTTCCTGCACCCGGATCTCCAGGCGAGAGCGATAGGCAGCCGGATGCCAGATCTCCTCGAACGAGCCGCTAATCGCGCCGCCGACACCGCGGCGACGAACACGTGCTGGGCCGAGGGCGTAAGCCGGAAGGAGCCCCAACGCGTTTGAGGGCCACCCCATCAGGGGTGGCCCTCAAACGAAGAATGTCCGGCGGTGTCCTACTCTCCCACACCCTCCCGGGTGCAGTACCATCGGCGCTGGAGGGCTTAGCTTCCGGGTTCGGAATGTGACCGGGCGTTTCCCCTCCGCCATGACCGCCGTAACCTTATCAACATGTCAAACAACACCAATTTGCTGACACTATCGTGTCAGGGGTGTGTGTTTGTTTGTTGTGAGTTACACAGTGGACGCGAGCGATCGTTGTAGTCAAGTCCTCGGCCTATTAGTACCGGTCAACTGAACCCGTTACCGGGCTTACATTTCCGGCCTATCAACCCAGTCGTCTAGCTGGGGGCCTTACCCACCCGAAGGTGGTGGGATACCTCATCTTGAAGCAGGCTTCCCGCTTAGATGCTTTCAGCGGTTATCCCTTCCGAACGTAGCTAACCAGCCGTGCCCCTGGCGGGACAACTGGCACACCAGAGGTTCGTCCGTCCCGGTCCTCTCGTACTAGGGACAGCCCTTCTCAAGTATCCTACGCGCACGGCGGATAGGGACCGAACTGTCTCACGACGTTCTAAACCCAGCTCGCGTACCGCTTTAATGGGCGAACAGCCCAACCCTTGGGACCTGCTACAGCCCCAGGATGCGACGAGCCGACATCGAGGTGCCAAACCATCCCGTCGATATGGACTCTTGGGGAAGATCAGCCTGTTATCCCCGGGGTACCTTTTATCCGTTGAGCGACACCGCTTCCACACGCAAGTGCCGGATCACTAGTCCCGACTTTCGTCCCTGCTCGACCCGTCAGTCTCACAGTCAAGCTCCCTTGTGCACTTGCACTCAACACCTGATTGCCAACCAGGCTGAGGGAACCTTTGGGCGCCTCCGTTACCCTTTAGGAGGCAACCGCCCCAGTTAAACTACCCACCAGACACTGTCCCTGAACCGGATAACGGTCCGAAGTTAGATACCCGAATCAACCAGAGTGGTATTTCAAGATTGCCTCCACCCATACTGGCGTATGAGCTTCACCGGCTCCCACCTATCCTACACAAGCCGACTCAAATACCAATGTCAAGCTATAGTAAAGGTCCCGGGGTCTTTCCGTCCTGCCGCGCGTAACGAGCATCTTTACTCGTACTGCAATTTCGCCGGGCCTGTGGTTGAGACAGTGGGGAAGTCGTTACGCCATTCGTGCAGGTCGGAACTTACCCGACAAGGAATTTCGCTACCTTAGGATGGTTATAGTTACCACCGCCGTTTACTGGCGCTTAAGTTCTCCGCTTCGCCCCGAAGAGCTAACAGGTCCCCTTAACGTTCCAGCACCGGGCAGGCGTCAGTCCATATACATCGAATTACTTCTTCGCATGGACCTGTGTTTTTAGTAAACAGTCGCTTCCCCCTGCTCTCTGCGGCCATACAACGCTCCACCCGCGCGGGGCTTCACGTCTCCGGCCCCCCTTCTCCCTAAGTTACGGGGGCAATTTGCCGAGTTCCTTAACCACAGTTCGCCCGATCGCCTCGGTATTCTCTACCTGACCACCTGTGTCGGTTTGGGGTACGGGCCGCTCGAAACTCGCTAGAGGCTTTTCTCGGCAGCATAGGATCACTGACTTCACCTGACTCGGCTCGGCATCACGTCTCAACCTTCATGCACCACGGATTTGCCTATGATGCGGTCTACACGCTTACCCCGGCACAACCACCGGCCGGGCTCAGCTACCTTCCTGCGTCACCCCATCGCTTGACTACTACCCGCCAGGTTCCCACGCTCCCCAACCTCGACCCGAAGGTCTCGGCTGGTTCGGGTGGTTAGCACAACGAGGTTCGTCAGGGACGCTCCTTCGCGGGT
>NZ_JAPZBH010000005.1:20000-74957 GCF_027460185.1 Verrucosispora sp. WMMA2121
ACGGATCCGCTGCACCCAGCTCGCCACGACCTCCGGCGGGTTGAGGGTCCGTTCCGCGCTCTCCTTCGGATCACCGATCTGCCCGGTGGCGCCGCCGACCAGCAGCAGTGGCCGGTGCCCGGCGAGTTGGAGGCGGCGGGCGGTGGTGACCTGCATCAGGTGGCCGACGTGCAGGCTCGGCGCGGTCGGGTCGAAGCCCACGTAGAAGGCGGTTCCCGGGCCGTCGAGCAGCGCGCGCAGCTCGTCCGGGTCGGTGGAGTCCTGGAGCAGGCCCCGCCAGCGCAGGTCATCGGTCAGGGAGTCCCGCCGGGCCGGCGGGAGGGTGCTGTCGGTCACGATCACCGATTGTCCCCCATCAGCCCGGTCCGGCCCTACCGGGTTCCGGCGACAGGCACCGGCACTAGGCTGACCAGTCCAAGATCATGGAGGTGTCCGTGGACGTGTCGACGATGTCGGGTGGCTTCTTCGCCCTGCTCGGACTGGAGTTGGACGAGATCAGCGGGGACCGGGTCACGATTCGCTGGCGGGTTCGCCCGGAGTTGCACCAGCCGTACGGCATCCTGCACGGCGGGGTCCACTGCTCGGTGGTGGAGACGGCGGCGAGCCTGGGCGCCGGTGTCTGGCTGGGTGAGCGCGGGCGGGTGGTCGGCGTGTCCAACCAGACCGACTTCCTGCGGGCCGTGGGCGAGGGTGAGTTGGTCGCGGTCGGCACCCCGGTGCACCGGGGGCGCAGCCAGCAACTGTGGCAGGTGGAGATCACGGACGCGGACGGGCGGCTGGTCGCCCGTGGCCAGGTCCGCCTCCAGAACCTCTACCCGGCCACGGACTGACCGGAGCCGCGCCCCGACCAGGGCGGTCGGGTCGCCGAGCCGGCCGCACACCGTCGACAGGACACTGCGCGCTGCCCGACCGCCGCTCATCGTCACCGCCGTGCCTGAGCAGCGCTGAGGGCGGTTTCGGGTAGCTGGCGGCTTTGGTGGCGTTATCGTCGCGTCGATGACCGAGCCCGTACCGCCGACGTGAGGAAGCTTCTCGCCGCCACGCTCGGCATCCTGTCCGCGGTCGGCGGCTTCGTCGACATCGGCGACCTGGTCGCCGCCGGCCAGGCCGGTGCCCGCTTCGGCATGGCGCACACCTGGGTGCTGCTGCTCGGGGTCGTCGCCATCTGCGCGTACGCGGAAATGGCCGGACGGATCGCGGCGGTGACCGGGCGGGCGGTGTTCGACCTGGTCCGGGAGCGGCTCGGCGCGCGGATGGCGCTGCTCAACCTGGTGGCGTCGTACCTGGTCACGGTGATCACGCTGGCCGCCGAACTGGGTGGGGTGGCGCTGGCGTTGCGGCTTGCCACCGGCGTGCCGTACCTGCTCTGGGTGCCGGTCGCCGGGATCGCGGTCTGGCTGGTGCTTTGGCGGATGAGGTTCCCGGTGATGGAACGGGTCTTCGGGCTGGCCGGGCTCGCCCTGGTGGTGTTCGCCGTCGCCCTGTTCTGGCTGCCGACCGACTGGGCGGCGCTCGGGCGCGGTGCGGTGACACCTGGCGACTCGGGTCAGGGATGGGGGGCGTACTGGTTCGTCGCGGTCGCGCTGTTCGCCTCGACGGTCAGCCCGTACGAGGTCTTCTTCTTCTCCTCCGGTGGGGTCGAGGAACGGTGGAGCGCCACCGACCTGGCCGACGCCCGCTTCAGCGTGCTCGTCGGCTTTCCGGTCGGCGGCTTCCTCGCGCTGTCCCTGATGGCCACGGCGACGGTGGTGCTGCGCCCCGCCGGCCTGTCGGTGGACGGTCTCGACCAGGTCGCCCATCCGGTGGTGCTGGCCTTCGGCTCGGTCGGCCTGGCCGTGGCCGCGCTGGCGTTCTTCGCGGTCACCTTCGGCGCCGCGTTGGAGACCGGTCTGTCCGCCGCGTACGCGGCCGCGCAGTACTTCGGCTGGCAGTGGGGCAAACGGGTGAGCCCGCACGAGGCGGCCCGCTTCCACACGGTGCTGCTGGTCAGCGTGCTGCTCGGGGTGCTCGCGCTGCTCACCACGGTCGATCCGGTGGCCCTCACCGAGTACATGCTGATCATCAGCGCGGTGGCGTTGCCGCTGACCTACCTGCCGATCCTGGTGGTCGCCAACGACCGCACCTACCTCGGTGACCGGGTCAACGGCCGTGCTCTCAACCTGCTGGGCGCGGTGCTGTTGCTGGTCATCCTCGCGGCCTCGATCGTCGCCGTGCCGCTGGCGATCGGTACGAGGATGGGCCAGTGAGGATCCAGGTCAGCCAGGAGCTGCTCGACCGGCAACTGGTCGACCGGGACGGGCGGCTGATCGGCAAGGTCGACGACGTGGAGTTCGCGCTCGACGCGGACGGGGTGCCGTACCTGCGGTCGTTGCTCAGCGGGCCGGGTGCGCTCGGCCAGCGGGTGGGCGGTCGCCTCGGCCGGATGCTGGTGCTGACCGCCGAGCGATTCGTCACGGACCGGCCGATGGCGCCGCTACGCATCCCGTACGCGCTCGTCGAACGGGTCGACAGTGCGGTGTGGCTGCGGGTGCGGGCCGACGAACTGCCCACCTCGCCGGTGGAGCAGTGGTTGCGCCGGCACGTGATCGATCGGATTCCGGGGGCGCACCGTGCGAGCGGGTGACCTGTTGGGGCGTACCGCGTACGACCCTCAGGGCCGGCGCCTGGGTCGGGTGGTGGACCTCGTGCTGCGTGGCCCCGCCGACGGCCCGCTGCGGCTGACCGACCTGGTCGTCACCCGGCACTGGTACGGCCGGTTGAGTGGACGGCTGATCGGTCCGCAACGGCACCCGTCCGGTCCCTGGGCGATCCGCGCGCTGGCCCGACTGCTCGCTCGGAGCACCTGGCAGGTGCCGGTGCACCGGGTGCGCTTGGACCCGCCGCTGCCTGGTCCGCCCGATCCGGGTCGGCCGCGCGACGCTGGCCCGGAGCCTGCCTGAGCCGGCTGTGCGTGGCTACGTCGGCGGCCCGCGCGGTCGGACCCGTTCGCACGGTGCTCAGTGCCGGGTGCGGTCCAGCACCGACGGGGAGTCGACCGACGGCCCTGCCGCGTCCGGCTGCGCGTCGGGTTCGTCCGCCGCCTGTCCGGTCGTCTCGGCAGCGTCCGGGTCCGCGGGTCCCGTCGCCGTCCGGCGCAGCCGGACACCGGAGACCGCGCGGTCGTCGGCGAGCGTCACCTCCAGCCGCCAGCCGTCGACGGTGAGCTGCTCCCCGGCGTGCGGGATCCGGCCGAGACCGGCCAGCAGCAGCCCGGCCACGGTGGTGTAGTCGCCGTCCGGCCGTCCGGGCAGCTCCACGCCGATGTCGGGCAGGTCGTGGACGGGGAAGGTGCCCGGCAGCAGCAGCGCCCCGTCGTCGTCGGTGCGGACCGCACCGACATCCCGGTCGGTCTCGTCGTAGATCTCCCCGACGATCTCCTCGAGGATGTCCTCCAGGGTGACGATGCCCTCGACGGCGCCGCGCTCGTCGACGACCAGGGCCATGTGCTGGCGTTCGGCCTTGAACCGGCGCAGCGCGTCGACCACCGGCACCGAGTCCGGCAGCAGCAGCGGCGGACGGGCGTACTCGTCGACCGGCTGATCGTCACCGACGCCGACCAGGTCCCGCAGGTGGATGACGCCCACCGAGTCGTCCAGGCCGCCGTGGCGTACCACCGGCGCGCGGGAGTGCCCGGAGGCGGCCAGCACGAGTCGGGCGGCCTCCGCGGTGGTGCCGCTGTCCAGGCAGAAGACCCGCAGCCGCGGCACCAGCACCGCCCGCAGCCTGCGCTCGGCGATCTCCACCGCGCCGGCGATGATGGTCTGCTGCTCCTTGGTGAAGCCGTGGTGGCCGGCCACGATGTCCCGCAGCTCGTCCGGGCTGATCTCGTCCCGCTCGGGCTTGGGGTCCAGGCCGACCAGCCGTACCACCAGGTCGCTGGTGGCGCCGAGCACCCAGACGACCGGCCGGGTGAAGCCGGCGAGCAGATCCAGCGGGCGGGCGACGAGCAGCGCCCACCGCTCCGGAACCTGCATGGCGATCCGTTTCGGGGCCAGCTCACCGAAGACCAGGGTGATGAAGGTCAGCACCAGCGTGACGAGCACCACGGAGATCGGGCCGGCGGCCCGGCCGAAGACGCCGTCCAGCAGCGGAACCAGCGGCTGGGCCAGCGACACCGCGGCGGCCGCCGAGGCGAGGAACCCGGCAAGCGTGATGCCGATCTGGATGGTGGCCAGGAAGCGGTTCGGGTCGCGGGCCAGCCGGGCCAGCACCCGACCCGTGCGTCCGCTGCGTTCCAGTCGCTGGACCTGGCTGTCGCGCAGCGACACCAGCGCCAGCTCACTGCCGGCGAAGATCGCGTTCACCACGATCAGGACCGCGACCAGGGCCAGCTGGCTCCAGTAGCTCTGCACGCCTGGTTCTCCCTCGCTGGACCGCGCCCCGTGGCGCCGCCGGTGGCGGCCCCGCCGGCGTAGCGGAGCCTATGCCCACTCGCTCCGGCGGTGAATCATCACCAGGTGGGGCCGGGGCGCGCGCTCAGCCCTGCGGCAGCGCCGGCGCCGGCAGGTCCAGCACGTACGACTCCCCCGCGCGGCGGAACCCGAGGCGGTGGTAGTACGGGGCGATCATGCCCGGTGGGCTCAGCACCTGGCGGAACCCACGGTCGGTGAACAGGCTGCTGCGCCGGTAGACGAACTCGCCGGGGGTGAAGTCACGAAACGGCGGAGTGACGTAGTCCAGGTCGACCTGGGCCACCCCGTCGCCGACGTCGCGGACCAGTACCACACCGACGACCTCGTCGGCGCGTACCACCAGGAAGGCCGACCGACCGACCGGGCGGTCGGGACGGAAACCCGGGTTGAACCGGGCGATGTCGGCGGCGTGCACCCGCAGCGTGTGGGCCAGGAACGCGTCGTCGGCACCCACCTCCACCACCTGGTAGGTCTGCTCGTCGTGGCGGGTGGTGAGCAGCCGCCGCAGGTACCAGATGTTGATCACGGCCAGCACCACGTTCAGCCCGACCATGGGCCACACCCGGATCGTGGCGTTGTAGCCGATCAGGACGGCACAGCCGACCAGGTTCAGGGCGCGCAGCCGCAGGATGCGCGTCTGCAGCAGCGACCAGACCAGCAACGCGGAGCCGGCCCAGCCGACCAGTTCCAGCCAGTTCACCCCGCGAGGGTAGTCGCCGCCCTGGTCAGCCCCGGTTTCAGGGGGCGGATCACGCCGGGTCGGTGCCGGTTGACGGCGGCAGTTCCAGGACGTACTCGTCGATCTCGTGGCCGCGGCCCGGGGCGTACGCCCGCTCGGTCCCCCGGACGACGAAGCCGCAGCGGCGAAGCACCGCCAGCGACGCGGCGTTGTCGGTGGCCGTTCGCGCGAACAGTGGCCGGCGGGTGACGTCCCGCAGCAGCGCGGTCAGGGCCCGGGTGGCGTACCCACGGCCCCAGTGCGCCCGGTCGATCCAGTAGCTGACCTCGAACTCGTCGCCGACCGGGAAGGCCAGCACGTGACCGACCACGGTGCCGTCGACGGTCACCGTGCGGGCCAGGTTCTCCGGGCCGGTGAGGATGCGGACCCAGTGCGCGGCGAACGCCCGCCGGTCCGTCGGATCCTCGGCGCCGAAGGCGGCCATCCGGTTGGCCTCCGGGTCGAGCTGGTGGACGAAGAACTCCACCAGGTCGTCCTCGCGTACCGGGCGTAGCCGCAGGTCATCGGTCACCGGCCGACCATACGCGTTGCGGGTGGGGACCACCGGCCCGGTTCGGATCGGCTTTCGGCCCTGCCCCCGCGGGATGCGGCGTTGCTACCAACGAGGCAGAGGCATCGACGGCGAAGTGGAGGCCGGGTCATGACCAGGTACGTGTACGACTTCATCGAGGGTGGCCGAGAGATGGCCGACCTGCTCGGCGGCAAGGGCGCCAACCTCGCCGAGATGACCCGGCTCGGGCTGCCGGTGCCGCCCGGATTCACCGTCAGCACGGACGCCTGCCGGGCGTACCTCGCCGACAAGGCGGTGCCCGACGGACTGTTCGACGAGGTGAACGCTCATCTGCGGGAGGTCGAGGTGCGGCTGGGCCGGCGGCTCGGCGACCCGGCCGAACCGCTGCTGCTGGCCGTCCGTTCCGGCGGGCGCTACTCGATGCCCGGGATGATGGAGACGATCCTGGACATCGGGCTCAACGACGCCACCGTGACCGGGCTGGCCCGGATCAGCGGCGACGAGCGGTTCGCCTGGGACTCGTACCGACGGCTGATCCAGATGTTCGGTCGGACGGTGCACGGCGTGCCGGCCGAGGAGTTCGACCGGGAACTGGACGCGTTGCGGGCCACCGCCGGGCCGGACGGCCCGACCGCGGAGCAGTTGCACGGCCTGGTCGAGACGTACAAGAAGGTGTTCGCCGACCGGGTCGGTCACGAGTTCCCCCAGGCCCCGCACGAGCAGCTGTACCTGGCGATCCGGGCGGTCTTCGAGTCGTGGAACGCCTCCCGGGCGGTGCTCTACCGACGCCGCGAGCACATCTCCGACGACCTGGGCACGGCGGTCAACGTGATGGCGATGGTCTTCGGCAACCTGGGCCCGGACTCGGGTACCGGGGTGGCGTTCACCCGCGATCCGGCCACCGGCGCGCCCGGCGTGTACGGCGACTACCTGTCCGACGCCCAGGGCGAGGACGTGGTGGCCGGAGTCCGCAACACGGTCGGGCTGGACGAGCTGTCGCGGCTCGACCCGGCCAGCTACCGGCGGCTGACCGGGATCATGACGACGCTGGAACGGCACTACCGGGACCTGTGCGACGTGGAGTTCACCATCGAACGGGGCCGGTTGTGGATGCTGCAGACCCGGGTCGGCAAGCGCACCGCGGCGGCGGCGTTCGTGATCGCCGCCCAACTGGCCGACGAGGGTCTGATCAGCTGGGACGAGGCGTTGACCCGGGTCAGCGGGGCGCAACTGGCCCAGCTGATGTTCCCCACCTTCGACCCGCAGGCCACGCCCGAGCCGCTCGCCACGGGCGTGGGTGCCTCCCCCGGGGCCGCCGCCGGCCGGGTGGTCTTCGACAACGCCGCCGCGACCGCGGCGGACGGGCCGGTGATCCTGGTCCGCCGGGAGACCAACCCCGACGACCTGCCCGGCATGATCGCCGCCGCCGGGATCCTCACCGCCCGGGGCGGCAAGACCTCGCACGCCGCCGTGGTCGCCCGGGGCATGGGGCGTACCTGCGTCTGCGGCGCGGAGGCGCTGCAGATCGACCCGGAGCGCGGCGAGTTCCGGGTCGGCGACACCACGGTCCGGGCCGGTGACCTAGTCTCCATCGACGGCACCACCGGGCGGATCTATCTCGGCGAGGTGCCGGTGCGGCCCTCCCCGGTGACCCGCTACCTCGCCGGTGAACTGGCGCCGCAGTCCGACCGGCTGGTCTCGGCGGTGGACCGGCTGCTGCGGCACGCGGACTCGGTGCGCCGGCTCGGCGTACGCGCCAACGCCGACACTCCCGCCGACGCGTCGCGGGCGCGGGCGCTCGGCGCGGACGGGGTCGGGCTGTGTCGGACCGAGCACATGTTCCTCGGTGCCCGCCGGGCCCTGGTGGAGCGGTTGATCCTGGCCGACGGGCTGGACGAGGTCCACGCCGCGCTGGCGGAGCTGCTGCCGTTGCAGCGGGAGGACTTCGTCGCGATCCTCGCGGAGATGGACGGCCTGCCGGTGACCATCCGGCTGCTCGACCCGCCGTTGCACGAGTTCCTCCCCCCGTTGCCCGAACTGGCCGCGCGGGTGGCCCGGGCGGAGGCGCTCGGGCAGCAGCCGGGTCGCGACGCGGTGCTGCTGGCCGCCGTCCGCCGGATGCAGGAGAGCAACCCGATGCTGGGCCTGCGCGGGGTCCGCCTGGGTCTGGTGGTGCCGGGCCTGTTCGCGATGCAGGTCCGGGCCGTGGCGGAGGCGGCGGCGCGGCGGGTGGCCGAGGGCGGCGACCCGCGCCCGGAGATCATGGTGCCGCTGGTCGTCGACGTGCACGAGCTGGCGGCGGTGCGGGCCGAGGTGGCCGACGTGCTGGCCACCGTGCCGGGTGCGCCGCCGATCCCGGTCGGCACGATGGTCGAGACGCCGCGCGCGGCGCTGACCGCCGGGGCGATCGCGGGCGAGGCGGAGTTCTTCTCCCTGGGCACCAACGACCTGACCCAGACCACGTGGGCGTTCTCCCGCGACGACGGGGAGGGCTCGTTCCTCGGTGACTACCTGGAGCGGGGCATCGTCGAGGCGTCACCGTTCGAGACCGTCGACGTCGCCGGGGTGGGCCGGCTGGTCCGCCTGGCGGTGGCCGAGGGCCGCGCGGCGCGACCCGGGCTGACGGTCGGGGTCTGCGGCGAGCACGGCGGTGACCCGGAGTCGGTGGAGTTCTTCGCCGAGGCCGGACTCGACTACGTCTCCTGCTCGCCGTACCGGGTGCCGATCGCCCGCCTGGCCGCCGGCCGGGCCGCGGTGACGCCGGACTGCGTCGGCTCCGACGCCCGATAGGAGGTGCCTGAGATGACCGCCATCTTCAATGCCACCGGGTCGGTGCCGCTGGCCCAGCCCCGACCGGCCCCGGAAACGGCGCAGCAGCCGGCACCGCCGCTGTCGGTCGGGCCGGTGCTGGAGTTGCCCGGCACGCCGCCGGCCGCTCTGGTGCCGGTGACCCGCGACGGACGCCCGGTCGGCGTGTTCGTCGCGACCGCCGGACGCGTGCGGTACCGGCCGCTGCCCGACCCGGATCGACTGCTGGTCGCCACCGCCGGGGTGCTGGCCGTCGGGCTGGTCACCGCCGGGGTGACGGTGCTGGGTCGGCGCAGGCCACCCGCGGTCGCGCGGTTGACCATGGGCCCGGGCGGCTGGGTCAGCTTCCGGGGGGTACGCGCTCCGGCTCCCCGGGCTGCCCGCCCCTGGTGGGCCCGCCTGTTGCGGGCCCGCCGCCTGGTCGCCGAACGCTGAGCCGCAGCGTCGGGCGGGTACGCCACGGCGAGCACTTTCGGTGCTGCTGCTGCCTCGGACCGGACGGAGGCAGCAGCAGCACGGATGCTGCTCGGATCATGACCGATGTCGCTCGGGCGGCAGTCGGTACGGGCCCGACGGGCCAGCTGCGCGCGGCATCACCGACACCACGGTGGGACGGGCTGGCAGGGCCGTTGGTCCCGGGGCGCGCGGGCGGATCGCCCCTGCCGGGCGGCGCCGGCCTCGGCGAGGCTGGTGTCGAAGGGGCGGGCCGTCGGGGTGCGCCCGACGCACAGGGCGGAGCGGACGGTGACCGGACAGGTCCAGGTCGCGGACGGTGGCGTACGCGGGGAGAGCATCGTCGTGACGGCACCCGCCACCGGGCTCAGCTCGACCGAGGCCGCCCGGCGGCTACAGGCGGACGGCCCCAACGCCGCCGCGACACCGCCCCGCCGGCATCTGGCGACGCGGGTCCTGCACCAGCTCTCCGATCCCCTGGTCGCCCTGCTGCTGGCCGCCGCCGTGGTCACCACGGTGCTGCGGGACTACCCCGACACCGTGGTGATCCTGCTCGTGGTCGCCGTGAACACGGCGATCGGGGTGGTGCAGGAGGTACGCGCCGACCGGGCCATCGCCGCGCTCGACCAGCTCGCCGCGCCGACCGCCCGGGTGGTGCGGGACGGCCGGGACGCGGTGCTGCCCGCCACCGAGCTGGTCCGGGGCGACCTGGTCCGGGTCGAGGCCGGCGACGTGGTCCCGGCCGACCTGCTGCTGCACGACGCGAGCCGGCTGCACCTGGACGAGTCGGCGTTGACCGGCGAGTCGGTGCCGGTGTCCCGGGCGGCGGGCGAGGAGGCCAGCGCCGGCACGGTGGTGACCACCGGTCGGGCCGTCGGCACGGTGGTGCGCACCGGCGCGACGAGTGCGCTGGGCCGGATCGCCACCCTGGCGGCCAGCACCCGGCCGACGGCGACCCCGTTGCAGCGCCGGCTCGCCTCGCTCGGCCGGATCCTCGGCGTCGTCGCCGTGGTGTTGTCCGGGCTGGTCTTCGCCGTCGGCGTGTTCAGCGGTCGTCCCCTGGTGGACATGGCGGTCACCGCGGTGAGCCTGGTGGTCGCCGCGGTGCCGGAGTCGCTGCCGGCGGTGGTGACGCTGGCGCTGGCGCTGGGGGCACGTCGGATGGCGGCGGCCCGGGCGATCCCCCGCCGGCTGCACGCGGTGGAGACGCTCGGCTCGGTCACCGTGATCGCCTCGGACAAGACCGGCACCCTGACCGAGGGACGGATGGCCGTGCAGTCGGCGGTCACCGGCGACGGTGCCGTGTTCGGGGTCACCGGCAGCGGGTACGCCCCGCACGGCACGGTGCACCGCGACGGCGCGCCGGTGGCGGTGCCGGACGAGCTGCGTCGGCTGGCCCGGGCCGGGCTGCTCTGCAACGACGCGACCCTCGCCCCGCCGACCGAGCAGCGACCCCGCTGGGGTGCGGTGGGCGATCCGCTGGAGGCGGCCCTGGTGGCCTTCGCGGCCCGCTGCGGCCTGGATCCGCAGACCATCCGCAACGCCTGGCCCCGGGTCGCCGAGCACCCCTTCGACCAGCAGCTACGCCGCATGACCACGGTGCACCGCTCCTGCGACCGTCGCTACCTGGTGGTGTGCAAGGGCGCCCCGGAGAACGTGCTCACCGCGCCGCTGCTCGACGCCGACGCCGACGAGTTGGCCGCCCTGACCGCCGCCGCGCACCGGCTGGCCGGTGCCGGGCTGCGGGTGCTGGCGTTGGCCGCCGCCGTGCTGGACACCGCGCCGGCCGACCCCGCGCGTCCCGAGGGGTTGCGCCCGCTGGGTCTGGTCGCGGTCGGCGATCCGCTGCGCGCCGCGGCGCCGGACATCGCCGACGGTTTCGCCGACGCCGGCGTGCGGCTGGTGCTGGTCACCGGCGACCATCCGGCCACCGCGGCGGCCATCGCCGGTCAGCTGGGGCTGTGGAGCGAGGGCGACCCGGTGGTACGCGGTGACGACGGTGATCCCGCCGCGGCACCACCGGCGACCCGGGTGTACGCGCGTACGCAGCCGGAGCAGAAGCTCGACATCATCGCCGGGTTGCAGTCCCGGGGTCATGTGGTGGCGATGACCGGCGACGGCGTCAACGACGCGCCGGCGTTGCGCCGGGCCGACATCGGGGTGGCGATGGGTGGCGGTACCGAGGTGGCCCGGCAGGCGGCCGACCTGGTGCTGGTCGACGACGACCTGTCCACGGTGACCGCCGCGATCGGTGAGGGTCGCCGGATCTACGACAACATCCGCCGGTTCCTGCGCTACGCCCTCTCCGGTGGGGTGGCCGAGATCGCGGTGATGCTGCTCGGGCCGCTGTTCGGCCTGCCCGTGCCGCTGCTGCCGGCCCAGATCCTCTGGATCAACCTGCTCACCCACGGGGTGCCCGGGGTGGCGCTGGGCGCCGAACCGGCCGAGCCGGGCTCCCTGCGCCGGGTGCCACGCTCGCCGCAGGAGTCGGTGCTCGGCGCGGGGCTGGGCCGGCAGATCCTGGTCGGCGGCGCGCTGATCGCGGCGGTGACCCTGGGCGCGGGCGTGCTCGCCGCCCACTGGGACCGGCCCTGGCAGTCGGTGATCTTCATCGTTCTCGGCCTGGCGCAGCTCGGGGTCGCGCTGGCGGTCCGCGCGCCACGACCGGCCGGACAGCGGCGGGGCAACCTGGCGCTGCCGCTCGCGGTCGCCGCCTCCGCGCTGCTCCAGGTGGCCGGGGTGCTGCTGCCACCGCTGCGGGAGCTGCTCGGCACCGAGGTCCTCGGCGGCACCGAGCTGCTGGCCTGTGCCGCGGTGAGCGTCCTGCCCGGCCTGGCGCTGCGGCTGACCCGGCGTACGGCGGCAACCGATCTGTCCACCCTGACGCCGTCGGTACGCGAGGCTGACAGCGGAGTCGAGAAGGAGATGTGATGACCAGCAACACCGGTGCCCCCGTCGTGGTGGGCGTGGACGGTTCCGAGATCGCCCTGCACGCGGTGCGCGCCGCCGCGCGGGAGGCCGCGTACCGGCACCGCCCGCTGCGCGTCGTGCACGCGTTCATCTGGCCGTTGATGGGCGTGCCGCTGGGCCCCGCGCCGGGTGCGCCGGCCGATGGTGGGCTACGCAACCAGGCCGAGCGGCACCTCGCCGACGCCGTCGCCGAGGCCGGCAAGATCGCCCCGGAGGTGCCGGTGACCGCCGAGCTGGTCGACGGGTCGGCGAGCAGCGTGCTGCTCGCCGAGGCCCGGGACGCGGCGCTTGTCGTCCTCGGCAACCGGGGCCTGGGCGGCTTCGCCGGGCTGCTGCTCGGTTCGGTGGCCGTCCAGGTCAGCGCCCACGCCGACGGGCCGGTGCTGGTGGTACGCGGCGAATCGCGCGCGGACGGCCCGGTGGTGGTCGGCGTCGACGGTTCGGAGCTGTCCCAGGAGGCCGTCCGGTTCGCCTTCGAGGAGGCGGCGTGGCGCGGCACCGAGCTGGTCGCGGTGCACGCCTGGCTCTATCCGACGCCGGTCGGTCCCGGTGACATCCTGCCCCTGGTCTACGACCTGGACGCCTTCCGGGACGAGGAGGAGCGCGTCCTCGCCGAGGCGGTGGCCGGCTGGTCCGAGCGGTATCCGGAGGTGCCGGTGCGGCGGCGGTTGGTGCGCGGTTCCCCGGGTCGGGCGCTGGTGGAGGAGTCACGCACCGCCCAGTTGGTGGTGGTCGGCGCGCGGGGACGTGGCGCGTTGGGCGGGCTGCTGCTCGGCTCGGTCAGCCACGCCGTGCTGCACCACGCCCACTGCCCGCTGGCGATCGTCCGGAAGCTGCGTACGGTCGAGGGGACCTGACCGGTGGTGTGTCGACGCGTACCGGCGGCGGGAGGCGTCGACAATGAACCCTGACCGACCGATGGAGTGACGATGACCCGACCTGTCGTGGTGGGGGTGGACGGATCGCCGCCGAGCCTGGTGGCCGCGGAGCACGCGGCACAGGCGGCGGTGTGGCGTTCCCGCCCGCTGCACCTGGTACACGGATACCTGCACCCGCTCGGCTACGGCGTGCCGATCAACCCGTACGAGGTGGGTGTGCCGGCGGCGTCGGAGGACGGCCGCAAGATGCTCGAACAGACCGCCGCCGAGCTGGTCGACCGGTGGCCGGGGCTGACGGTCGAGGTGCGTCAGGTGGCCGGCGGGCCGGGTGCGACGCTCGTCGAGGAGTCCCGGCGGGCGGAGCTGGTGGTGGTGGGCAGCCGGGGCCTGGGCGGCTTCGCCGGGCTGCTGCTCGGCTCGGTCGGCACCCAGGTCGCCGCGCACGGTCACTGCCCGGTGCTGGTGATCCGCCCGCCCGACCGTCCGCTGCCCACCGAGGGGCCGGTGCTGGTCGGCGTGGACGGTTCGGAGTCGGCCGAACTCGCCGTCGGGTACGGCGCCGAGGAGGCCGGCCGGCGCGGTGGGACGCTGGTGCTGGTGCACGTCGCCGCCGACGGCGACGACACCGGGGAGGCCGAGGCCCTGCTCGCCACCGCCGGTGCGGCGGCGCGCGGTAGCCGCCCGGGGCTGACCGTGCGGGAACGGTTGATCGTCGCGCCCAAGGCGGACCAGGCGTTGATCGAGGCGACCGGGGACGCGGCGCTCGTGGTGGCCGGATCCCGTGGTCGGGGTGGCTTCGCCGGGCTGCTGCTCGGCTCGGTCAGCCAGACGCTCGTGCACCACGCCCGTTGCCCGGTGCTCATCGCCCACCCGTACCAGCCGGAGCAGTGACCACCCGCCGGCCGGGCCGCCGCCAAGTGGCGGCCCGGCCGGCGGGATCAGCCGTCGCGGCCGTGGAGCAGTTGGTCGAAGCTGGTGGTGAGGGCGAACGGGTCGGTGGGTCCGCTGGACGGGGCGCTGCGCCGTACCAGTTCGGCGAGTTCCCGGCCGGCGCGCTCGATCCGGGCGCGCAGCGCGCCGTCGACGGTCCCGCCGGACCAGTCCTCCGGTGCGGCGAAGACGGCGGTCGGCGCCACCACCGCCCGCAGGTAGGTGAACATCGGACGCAGCGCGTGCTCCAGCGCCAGGGAGTGCCGTGCGGTGCCGCCGGTCGCTCCGATCAGGACGGCACGGCCGCCGAGCGCGTCGGCGTCGACCAGGTCGAAGAACGACTTGAACAGCCCGTTGTACGAGGCGTTGAAGATCGGACTGACGGCGATCAGCCCGTCGGCGCCGGTGACCTCGTCCAGCACCCGCCGCAGCGGTTCCGCCGGAAAGCCGGTGAGCAGGTGGTTGACGATGTCGTGGGCGTGTTCGCGCAGCTCGACCGGGCGCAGCTCGACCTGCTCGCCGTGCCGGGTCAGCTCGTCGCGGGTGGCCGCGGCGAGCTGGTCGGCCAGCAACCGGGTCGACGAGGGCTGGCTGAGACCGGCCGAGACCACGGCGAGGGTACGCACGGTCATCGGGCGGCCTCCGGTGCCCGGCCGGTGACGTCGTCGACGGCGTGGACGGTGCTGTCACCGCCACCACCGGCGGCGGCCAGCAGCGAGGCGTGGGTCGGCGCCAGCGGCACGTGCGCCGGCCGCAGCGACTCGAACTCCTTGCGCAGCACCGGCACGACCTCCTCGCCGAGGAGATCCAGCTGCTCCAGGACGGTCTTCAACGGCAGCCCGGCGTGGTCGACGAGGAACAACTGCCGCTGGTAGTCGCCCACGTAGTCGCGGAAGCCGAGCGTACGGTCGATGACCTGCTGCGGGCTACCCACGGTCAGCGGGGTCTGGGCGGTGAACTCCTCAAGCGAGGGGCCGTGACCGTAGACCGGCGCGTTGTCGAAGTAGGGGCGGAACTCACGCACCGCGTCCTGGGAGTTGCGGCGCATGAACACCTGGCCACCGAGACCGACGATCGCCTGGTCGGCGGAGCCGTGGCCGTAGTGCTCGAAGCGCTGCCGGTACAGGCCGACCATCCGCCGGGTGTGCTCGGCGGGCCAGAAGATGTGGTTGGCGAAGAAACCGTCGCCGTAGTACGCGGCCTGCTCGGCGATCTCCGGGCTGCGGATGGAGCCGTGCCACACGAACGGGGGTACGCCCTCGAGCGGGCGTGGCGTCGAGGTGAACGACTGCAACGGGGTGCGGAACTTCCCCTTCCAGTCGACCACGTCCTCGCGCCACAGCCGGCGCAGCAGGTCGTAGTTCTCGATGGCGAGCGGGATGCCATTGCGAATGTCCTGCCCGAACCAGGGGTAGACCGGCCCGGTGTTGCCCCGGCCCATCATCAGGTCGACCCGGCCGTCGGCGAGGTGCTGGAGCATCGCGTAGTCCTCGGCGATCTTCACCGGGTCGTTGGTCGTGATCAGCGTGGTCGCGGTCGACAGCAGCAGCCGCTCGGTGCGGGCGGCGATCCAGCCCAGCATGGTGGTGGGCGACGAGGGCACGAACGGCGGGTTGTGGTGCTCGCCGGTGGCGAAGACGTCGAGGCCGACCTCCTCGGCCTTCAACGCGATGGTGACCATCGCCTTGATCCGTTCGGCCTCGGTGGGCTCCCGGCCGTTCGTCGGGTCGACCGTGACGTCGCCGACGGTGAAGACTCCGAACTGCATGACCGCTCCCTCGTGTCGTCCGACCGGGCGGTGGTGCCCGACGCCCCCGACAACATATTTGACGAGTCAACTATTCCGCGAGCCCGCCTCGCGTCAGTGTCCCCCGTCACGGCCGTCCCATCCACGCTGATGCGGCGGATCAACGCGTGGCACGGCTCGTGAGCGGATGCTCGTCTATGACTTCGGGCTGGGGCCGAAGCGGTTTGGACCGGGCGTACCGTTCTGGACGGCGAACACCAGCAGCACAATCCACCCGACAATCGGGATCAGGGCGAGCAACAACCACCAACCGGAACGGTCCAGGTCGTGCAGACGCCGTACGGAGACAGCCAGCGACGGCAGCAGAAGTGCCAGATTGACGACCAAGGAAACAGGTCCGCCCGACGCCTCGAAGTCGACGCCCAGCGCACTGTCGACGACCCGGGCCGCAATTCCAACCAGAAGGAGGAACAACGAGAACCACCAGTACTCGGAGCGACGAGCCCGGCCCTGGAAGGTAGCGTACTGCGACAGAACAGAACGAACCGCATCGGCGAAAGACATGACATCCCCGTTCCACAATAGAGCCTCGCTGGTGCCAGCAGGGTACGTCGTCGCGTCACACCGCGTTGTTCCACACGATCGGCCTCGAGATTCGGCCGGCGGGCCAGCGGACCCGGCCGTTGCCACGCCAGTGATGGCCGACAGATCCGAGAAACCCGTCTCGCCTGCCCGCCAGCTCCGCACCCGCCCAGGAGGACGGGTCACCGACCTGACGGCCGACGCCTTCGTGGCACGTGCCGGCGGTACGGGCTGACGGTCGGGTCGCCGGTGATCCAGAAGCGCCAGGGCACGTCGTGCGCGGCGGCCACGCCGACGCGCGGGCCAGCGGAGACGGCCGATGGCGCGACCGGGTGGGTCGGCGGCGTCAGCAGCAGCGGCCCGGTGCCGTCGACAACGCTGGTGCCGTTTGCCGACGCGTCGACGCCGAGCGCGACCACCAGCCGTGCCGGTCCGCGCGCGAGATCCCGGTCGGGCACCTCGCCACGCCGCTTGCGGGCCAGGTCCACACCGTCGATCACCTCGCCGGCGCGGAGCAGGACCGCTGCCGCCTCTCTCTCATCGCCGCAGACGACGTTGAGGCACCAGTGCATCCCGAAGACGAAATACGTGTAGGCGTAGCCCGCCGGACCGAACATGACCTCGGTCCGGGGTGTTGGCCCGCGATGCGCGTGCGAGGCGGGATCCACACCGGTTCCGGCGTACGCCTCGACCTCGGTCAGCCTGATCCGCACCCCGTTCGCCGCCACCTCGGCACCGAGGAGCGTCCGCGCGGTCCACGCGACGTCGGCGGCGGGGGCGGTAAGCCAGGGATGGTCCATCCGTCCAGGTAACCCGGCCCGGAGCCCAACCGGCAAGCGGCACTCCCCCGCTGATCCGGTCGGGCCGAAGCCGCGACGTCCGGCAGGGAGGAGGCGGAACTTACTCCGAGGATCGACGCGCGACAAGATCGTTCTCGTAGGCGGCGATGACGAGTTGAGCTCGATCACGGGCTTCGAGCTTGGTGAGCAGGTTGCCGACGTGCGTCTTGACGGTTTTGATCGAGATGGTGAGTGTCCGGGCGATCTCGTCGTTGGACAGGCCGCGGGCCACGAGAGACAGCACCTCGGTCTCGCGGCCGGTCAGCCTGTCGATCTTACGGACCTCGGGCGGGCCGGGCCGGTCGAGGTAGTGCGCGACGAAGCGGGTGAGAATGCTGGGCGCGAAGAGGGACTCGCCCGCGTGGGTCCGTCGGATGGCGTCGACGAGTTGGTCCGGGTGGGCGTCCTTGAGCAGGAAGCCGTGCGCCCCGGCGCGCAGCGCGGCAGCCACGTACTCGTCGAGTGCGAACATGCTGAGCACGAGAACCCTGGTACCGCTCAGGTCGGTGGCGGCGGCGATGCGTCCGGTCGCTTCGATGCCGTCGCCGTCGGGCATCCGAATGTCCATCAGGACGACGTCGGGTCGGCGTTCCCGGGTGAGCGACACGGCCTCGTGTCCGGTGGCGGCCTGACCGACGACGGTGAGGCCCGGGGTGCCGTCGATGAGCAGGGCGAGGCTGTGCCGCAGGAGCGGCTGGTCGTCCGCGACGAGCACCCGGATGCTTGTGGATCGGCCCGCTGATCCGGTTGTCATCCGGACCGCCGGGCCGGCAGGCGCGCCGTGAGCTGGAAGCCCGGCCCGACCGGGCCGGCGCGCAAGACACCATCGAGCATGCTCACTCGCTCGCGCAGACCATCCAGGCCGTGGCCGGCACCGGGGCGGGGTCGCCAGCCGGGGCGGGGACCGGTGTCCCGTACCTCCACCACGATCGCGTCGCCGTCGCGATCCACGGTGACGTGCACGCAGGTCGGCCCGGCGTGCCGGGCCGTGTTGCTCAGGCCCTCCCGGACGATCGCGCACACGGCGAGCTGCACGCCGGGTGGCACCTCACCGACCCGCCGCACCTCGACAGTGGCGGCGGTCCCGGCGGCGGTCGTGGACCGCACGATCTCCGGTAGGGCGTCGAGTGTGTCGGGCGGTCGTAAGGGAGCGGGCTCGGCGCCAGGTGCGCGGAGCACATCGAGCATCCGCCGCAGTTCGGCCGTGGTCTGCCGACCGACCTGTTCGATGTCGGACAGGGCGTTCACCCGTTCGGCCTCACCGGTCGGCCCGGTCACCCGAGCTGCCGTGGCGGCACGCACGGTGACCAGGCCCAGGCCGTGCGAGACGAGATCGTGAAGCTCACGGGCGATGCGCAACCGTTCCGCCGCCGCGGCCCGCTCAGCCGCCCATGCGGTCAGCCGGTCCTCGTACACCCGCCGTTGCTGACGGGCGCCGATCACCGCCCAGAGCAACGCCGCGACGGCGGTCGTGGTGATCACCGTCAACAGGAGCGTCCCGGCCGGACCCACGGTGCCCGCGGTCATCAGGCAGAGGAGCAGAGCCACCGGCACCGAGGCGGCGACGGCGGACAGCCAGGGCCGCCGTGTCGGTCGCCCGTCAGGTGCCATCTTGCGAGTCTAGGAACCCGGACCGTGGCCTGACATCGGACCTGGGTCGGAGCGACCTGAGGTGGGCGGGCTGGCGGAAGTCCCGGCTCTGGTCCGATGACGCGGACCGGCACGCTGCGCTGACATGGTGCTCATGCTGTCAGTCGAGCGTCTGGTCAAGCGGCGCGGCTCCCGCGAGATCCTCACCGATGTCACCTTCCGGACCACACCGGGCCGGGTGACAGGTCTGCTGGGGCCGAACGGTGCGGGCAAGTCATCCACCCTGCGCATCCTGTTGGGCCTGGACCGGGCGGATGCCGGCACGGCCCTGGTCGACGGCCAACCGTACCGGCGCCTGCGCCAGCCGCTACGCACCGTCGGGTCGATGCTGGACGGCTCCGGCGCACACCGCTCCCGTACCGCGCGCAACCACCTCACCTGGATGGCGCGCAGCAACGGCATCCCGATCCGGCGGGTGACCGAGGTGCTCGATCAGGTCAGGCTCGGTGCCGCCGGGGGAACCAGGGTCGGCCGGTTCTCACTCGGCATGTGCCAGCGGCTCGGGCTGGCCGCCGCGCTGCTCGGCGAACCTCGTGCACTCGTGCTCGACGAGCCGGTGAACGGGCTCGATCCGGAGGGCATCCGCTGGATCCGCGTTCTGCTGCGCGGGCACGCGGACGCCGGTGGCACCGTGCTGCTCTCCAGCCACCTGATGAGGGAGGTGGACGAGATCGCCGACGACCTGGTCGTCATCGCCAACGGCCGGGTCGTCGCCGCGGGTCCGATCCGAGACGTCACGGCCGGCTACCCGACCCTGGAGGATGCCTTCTTCGCCCTCACCGGGCCGACGGCAGGTGGGCGATGACCTTCGTCGACACGGTCGTCGCCGAGATTCGCAAGACGGCGACGCTGCCGGCGACCACTGTCGCGCTGGCTGTCACGGTGCTCGGTCCGGTCGCGATCACTCTGATCAACGCCGTCGGTGTCCGCGCCGCGCTGCGCAGCGGCCGGACCGAGCTGACGGCCTACACCTCGCCGGTCGAGGCGGTCTTCTCCGCGGTGCCGATCGGCACGGTCGGCGCGGTGGTCCTCGGCGTCGTCGCCGTTGCCGGCGAGTACACCGCGAACAGTGCCCGGATCGGCGGCGGTCGGCAGATCACCACGACCCTCACCGCCATCCCCAACCGCCTCGGTGTGCTGGCCGCCAAGGTCGTCACCGTCGTCCTGCTGGTCGCGGTCGCGGCTCTGGTGGTGATTCCCGCCTCGTTGGCGCTGGCCGGCGGGATAGTCGGCACCGACGCTCCACCGGCACCGGAAGGGGTGCTGTCCCGCTGCGTCGGTGCCGGGATCTACTGGATGCTCACGGCGTTGATCGCCCTCGCGGTCACGGTCTTCACCCGCAACGGGATCGTCCCGATCATCGTGCTCGTGGTGAACAGCAGCCTCGTCTCGGTCTCCGTGCTGCTGTCGCACCTCACCCCGCTCGCGCGGTTCCTGCCCGATCTCGCGGGCATGAGCATGTTCGCCGGTGACCTGTTGGCGTTCGACGACGCGCTCGCCCCGGTCACCGGCGGCCTGGTCATGGCCACCTGGACGGCAGCGCTGCTCGCGCTGGCCAGTGCGGTTTTCCTGCGGCGGGACGCATGATCCGCTCCTGCGCCCGTGCCACCGCCGCGGAGTTGGCCAAGCTGTCCGGCCTGCCGGCGGTGCTGGCGGCGGTCTTCGGCACGATCGGCGCAGCCGTCGCCGTCACCGGGGCGTTGGCCGCCTCGCCGGCCCGGGTGGACGAGCCGGTCGCAGTCGTCCTCCAGGCGGTGCCGTACCTCCAGGCCGGCACCATCTCGCTCGGCGTCCTCGCGGTCGGGACCGAGTACGCCGATGGGCAGATACACACCACCCTGCGGTGCGTGCCGGACCGCCTGGCCGTGCCGGTCGCCAAGACCCTCGCCTACCTGGCCTGGGCTACCGCAACCGCCGTCGCGGCGCTCGGCGTCGGGCTGCTCACGGCCCGAATCGCGCTGGCCGCGCGGAACGTCCCGGTGGTCACCGACGGTCTCCCGTGGAACGTCGTCGGCGCGGCGGTCTACCTCGCGCTCATCGGGTTGCTCGGGCTGGCTCTTGCCGCGCTCCTGCGGGCCGTCGTCTCCGCTCTCGTCGTCACGCTCAGCCTGGTGCTGGTCGTTTCGCCGCTGCTGGACGCCGTCACCCCGCACGCTCGTTACCTGCCGGATCGGGCTGGTGGCCTGCTCTACCTTCCCGACCCGGCACAGGTCCTGACGCCCGCCACCGGCCTGCTCGTTCTGCTCGGTTGGGTCGTTGTCATCGGCAGTGGGGCGGTGGCCGCCTTCCGCCGCCGCGACGCCTGAGTCCGGGCGCGTCGAGGCAGCAGTTTCGGGGAAACTGTCGCCTCGGCGTGCCTGGCGGCGACAGTTTCCCCGAAACTGCACGAGAGATCGCGAAGGGGTGCGGGTCAGCGGGGGACGACCTGCTCGGCGGACCACTCGCGCCAGGTGGTCAGCTGGTCGGCGGCGGTGGCGAGTTGGTCGGCTACCGGGCCGGGGCCCGTCGAGCCGGGGGTGATGCGGGCGGCCAGCGCCGAGCGGACCGACAACACGTCGCGTACGGCCGGGTCGAGGTGTTCGCTGACGGTGGCCAGGTCGGCGTCGGAGACCTCGTCGAGGGCACAGTCCCGGGCCGCGCAGAGCGCCACCAACTTGCCGGTGATCTCGTGCGCGTCGCGGAACGGCACACCCTTGCGCACCAGCCAGTCGGCCACCTCGGTGGCCAGGGAGAAGCCCACCGGCGCGGCGGCGACCAGGCGGTCGACGCGTACCGTCATCGTGGAGATCATTCCGGCGAGCGCCGGCAGCAGCAGTTCCAGGGTGTCGACCGCGTCGAAAGCCGGCTCCTTGTCCTCCTGCATGTCCCGGTCGTACGTCATCGGCAGGCCCTTGAGCATGGTCAGCACCGCGACCAGCCCGCCGACCAGCCGACCCGACTTGCCCCGGGCCAGCTCGGCGATGTCCGCGTTCTTCTTCTGCGGCATGATCGACGAGCCGGTGGCGAAGGCGTCGTCCAGCTCCACCCAGCCGAACTCCTGCGACGTCCAGAGCACCACCTCCTCACCGAGGCGGGACAGGTGCACCCCGATCATCGCGGTGACGAAGAGGAACTCGGCGACGAAGTCCCGGTCGGCGACCGCGTCCATCGAGTTGGCGAAGGACGTCCGGAACCCCAGCTCCTTCGAGACCGCCACCGGGTCCAGCGGCAGGCCCGAACCGGCGAGCGCCCCCGCGCCGAGCGGACTTACCGCCGCCCGGTGGTCCCAGTCGCGGAGCCGCTCCAGGTCCCGCAGCAACGGCTGCACGTGGGCGAGCAGCCAGTGGCCGAAGGTGACCGGCTGGGCGTGCTGCAGGTGCGTCATGCCCGGCGCGGCGGTGTCCACGTGCCGCCCCGCCTGCTCGACCAGCGCCTCGGCCAGCTCCACCAGCCGCGCGGCCACGCCCCGGGCGTGATCGCGCAGATAGAGCCGCAGGTCGGTGGCGACCTGGTCGTTGCGGGACCGGCCGGCGCGCAGCTTGCCGCCGAGACTGCCGAGCCGTTCCAGCAGGCCACGCTCCAGAGCGGTGTGCACGTCCTCGTCGTCGACCGTGGGACGGAACGCGCCCGAGGCGCAGGCCGCCTCCAGGTCGTCGAGGGCGGCGAGGATGCGACCCAGCTCCTCCGGGTCGAGCAGGCCGGCACCGGCCAGCACCCGGGCGTGCGCCCGGGAACCAGCGATGTCGTACGGGGCCAGCCGCCAGTCGAACTGCACGCTGACCGACAGGCGGGCCAGGGCCTCCGACGGGCCACCGGCGAACCGCCCTCCCCACAGGCTCGTCCGGTTGGCCGCTGCGCTGTTCTCGGTCAGGCTCTTGTCATCCACCCGGTCAATTGTGGTCCCCACGATCAGCCGCCTCCCCACCGGGCACCCACGTCCGACACGACCTCGCTCACTGCGTACCGCTCCCTTCGGCACTGTCGTCCCGGCGGGCCCAGCTGGCGAGCCGTTCACCGAGCGCGGCGCCACCGTCGGCGGCACGTGCCACGACGAAAATGGTGTCGTCGCCGGCGATGGTGCCGACGACCTCCGACAGGCCCGCCCGATCCAACGCGCTGGCCAGGTAGTGGGCGGCCCCCGGCGGAGTACGCAGGACCGCGATGTTGCCGCTGGAATCGACCTCGTTGAGCAGCTCACGCAACAGCCGCACCAGACGGGCCGGTGCCGCCTCGGCGTCGCGCAGCGGCCGGTGACCATCCTCGGGAATCACGTACACGGCGCGGCCGTCACCGCCCCGCGCGGTGACCGCGCCCAGCTCCTTCAGGTCCCGCGACAGGGTGGCCTGGGTGACCTGGACGCCCTCCGCGCCGAGCAACTCGGCCAGCTCGGTCTGCGAACGGACCGCCCGGTCGCGGATCAACTCGACGATGCGGGCGTGGCGGGCACCCCGGGTCAGCGGTGCGGTGTTCCTCGCGCTCACCGGGCCAACCTTCCGTTCGCGACTGCGGGACTCCGCTGCGCTGCGTTCCTCGCGCTCACCGGGACTCCTGCAACAGGAAGGTCAGCAGCGCCTTCTGGGCGTGCAGCCGGTTCTCCGCCTGGTCGAAGACGGCACTGCGCGGGCCGTCGAGCACCTCGTCGGTGATCTCCTCGCCGCGGTGTGCCGGCAGGCAGTGCAGCACGATAGCCTCCGGCGCGGCGTGCCCGAGCAGCGCCTTGTTGACCTGGTACGCCAGGAACGGGGTGCTGCGGTCCATGCCGTCGGCCTCCTGTCCCATCGAGGTCCAGGTGTCGGTGGCCACCACGTCGGCGTCGCGGACGGCGGCGACCGGGTCGGTGAGCACCCGGACCGAACCGCCGGTGCCGGCGGCGATCGCCTCGGCCCGGGCCACCACCTCCGCGTGCGGGTGGAAACCGGCCGGACCGGCGACCCGCACGTGCATGCCGGCGGTCGCGCCGGCCAGCAGGTACGAGTGGGACATGTTGTTCGCCGCGTCCCCCACGTAGGCGAGCGTCCGCCCCACCGTGCCACCAAACCACTCGCGGATGGTGAGCAGGTCGGCGAGCAACTGGCACGGGTGGAACCCGTCGGTGAGCGCGTTGACCACCGGCACGGTGGCTCCGGCGGCGACCTCCGCGATCCGGTCGTCGCCATGGGTACGCAGCACGATCGCGGCCACGTAGCGGGACAGCACCCGGCCGGCGTCGCCGAGCGACTCACCCCGGCCGAAGTGGGTGACCTGGGTGTCCACCACCAGCGGGTGACCACCCAGTTCGGCGATGCCGGCGTCGAAGGAGATCCGGGTGCGCAGGCTCTGCTTGTCGAACAGCACCGCCACCGAGCGCGGCCCGGCCAACGACGCGAACGCGAACCGGTCGGCCTTCATCCGGCCGGCCAGGTCGAGCACCGCGGACTGCTCGGCCGGCGACAGGTCGTCGTCACGCAGGAAATGCCGGATCACGCGGAAGCCTCCCTCGGCGCCACCGGGTTGGTCGAGAAACTGGTCGGCGCACTCCCGTCGACCGGGGCGACCGGAATCGCACCGCCGGACGGCGCGACCGGGGCAACCCGATCCGGGACACCCGTGGACGCCGCCAGGGCGGCCGGCAGCGCCGCCAGGAAGGCGTCGACCTGAGCGGCGGTGAGGATCAACGGCGGGGCCAGCCGGATCACGTCGGGCTGGATCGGATTGACCAGGAAGCCGGCCTCGCGCAGCGCCCCGGCGAGCGCGGCGGACAACGGTGCGGTCAGGGTGACGCCGAGCAGCAGCCCCGCACCGCGTACGCCGGCCACCAGCGGATGACCGAGCGCCTCGATCCCCCGACGCAGCCGCTCACCGAGCCGCTTGACGTGGTCGAGCAACCCCTCACTGGCGATCGTGGAGATGACGGCCAGCGCGGCGGCGCAACTGACCGGGTTGCCGCCGAAGGTGCTGCCGTGCGAACCGGGGCCGAGCAGGTCGGCGGCCGGGCCGAAGGCGAGCGTCGCGCCGATGGGCAACCCGCCACCAAGCCCCTTGGCCAGGGTCACCACATCCGGTTCGACGCCGTCGGCCTGATGGGCGAACCAGTGCCCGGTCCGGCCGACGCCGGTCTGCACCTCGTCCAGCACCAGGAGGGCACCGTGCCGGGCGGTGATCCGGCGGGCCGCGGCGAGGTAGCCGGCGGGCGGGACGACCACACCGTTCTCGCCCTGGATCGGCTCCAGGATCACCATGGCCGTGGCGTCGGTCACCGCCGCGGCCAGCGCGGCCACGTCACCGTAGGGGACATGGGTCACCTCGCCCGGCAGCGGCCGGAACGGGTCGGCCTTGGCCGGCTGACCGGTCAGGGCGAGAGCGCCCATCGTCCGCCCGTGGAAGCCGCCGACGGTGGCCACCACCCCGGTGCGGCCGGTGCACCGGGAGAGCTTGAACGCCGCCTCGTTGGCCTCGGCTCCGGAGTTGGCGAAGAACACCCGGCCCGGCCGGCCGGCGAGGGCCAGCAGCAGTTCGGCGAGCGCCACCGGCGGTTCGCAGACGTACAGGTTGGAGACGTGGCCGAGCGTGGCGACCTGCTTCGACACGGCCGCCACCACCGTCGGGTGCGCGTGCCCGAGAGAGTTGACGGCGATGCCGCCGAGCAGGTCGACGTACTCCCGGCCGGCCTCGTCGACCACGACGGCGCCGGAACCCGACACCAGCGCCAACGGCGGCGTGCCGTAGTTGTCCATCATCGCCTGCCGCCACCGGCTGACCAGGGCGCTCATGAGGGAATCACCATCGTTCCGAAGCCTTCCGGGGTGAACACTTCCAGCAGGGTGGAATGGGCGACCCGACCGTCCACGACGTGTGCGGCCGGCACTCCTCCGTCGACGGCCCGCAGGCACGCCTCCATCTTCGGCACCATGCCCGACTCCAGCGACGGCAGCAGCTTCGCCAACTCGTCCGTGTTGATCTCGCTGAGCAGGCTGGACCTGTCCGGCCAGTCGGCGTACAGGCCGGGCACGTCGGTGAGCACGACCAGCTTGCGCGCCCGCAACGCGACCGCGAGCGCGGCGGCGGCGGTGTCGGCGTTCAGATTGTGCAACACCCCGTCCGCGTCCGGCGCCACCGTGGAGATCACCGGAATTCGGCCGGCCGCGATCAGGTCGTCCACCGCCGAGACGTCCACCGACTCGACGTCGCCGACCTGACCCACATCGACCGGCTGCCCGTCGACGTACGCGGACCGCCGCACCGCCCGGAACAGCCCGGCGTCCTCACCGGACAGGCCGACCGCGAACGGACCGTGCGCGTTGATCAACCCGACCAGTTCGCGGCCCACCTGCCCGAACAGGACCATCCGGACCACGTCCATCGCCTCCGGGGTGGTCACCCGCAGGCCACCCCGGAACTCGCTGGCGATGCCCAACCGGCCGAGCATGGCCGAGATCTGCGGTCCGCCGCCGTGCACCACCACCGGTTTGAGGCCGACGTAGCGCAGGAAGACCATGTCGGCGGCGAAGGCCCGCCGCAACTCCGGGTCGACCATCGCGCTGCCGCCGTACTTGATCACGACGGTGGCACCGGACAGACGGGCCAGCCAGGGCAGCGCCTCGATCAGCGTGGCCGCCTTGGCCTGGGCCAGGGCCAGATCGGAGTTAAGATTCACCGGATCCGCCTTCCGTTCGCGACTGCGGGACTCCGCTGCGCTGCGTTCCTCGCGCTCACCGGGCTAACCTTCCGCTCGCGACTGCGGGACTCCGCTGCGCTGCGTTCCTCGCGCTCACGTTGAGTAGGCCGAGTTCTCGTGCACGTAGGCGTGCGACAGGTCGTTCGTCCACACCGTCGCCTCGGCGGTGCCGGCGTGCAGGTCGATCCGGATGGTGACGTCCCGGCCGGAGAGGTCGACCTTCGAGCGGTCCTCGGCGGCGGCGCCGGCCCGACAGACCCAGACACCGTTGACCGCCACGTCGACCGCGTCCGGCTCGAAGGCGGCGGCGGTCGTGCCGACAGCGGCGAGGATCCGGCCCCAGTTCGGGTCGTTGCCGAACAGCGCGGTCTTGACCAGGTTGTTGCGGGCCACCGACCGGCCCACCTCGACCGCGTCGTCCTCGTCGGCGGCGCCGACCACCTCGATGGCGATCTCCTTGGTGGCCCCCTCGGCGTCGGCGAGCAGCTGCCGGGCCAGGTCGTGGCAGGCGGCGGTGACCGCCGAGGTCAGTTCCGCCTCGCTCGGCGTGACACCCGAGGCACCGCTGGCCAGCAGCAGCACCGTGTCGTTTGTCGACATGCAGCCGTCGGAGTCCACCCGGTCGAAGGTGACCCGGGTGGCCGCCCGCAGCACCGCGTCGAGCGTCGCCGGCCCGGCCACCGCGTCGGTGGTGAGGACACAGAGCATCGTGGCCATCCCCGGGGCGAGCATGCCCGCGCCCTTGGCCATGCCGCCGACGGTCCAGCCGGCACCGGAGACAACGGTGGTCTTCGGCCGGGTGTCCGTCGTCATGATCGCCTCGGCGGCGACGCCGCCGTGGTCACCCAGGCTCTCGACAGCAGCGGCGACCCCGGGCAGGAGCCGGTCCATGGGTAGCCGCTCGCCGATCAGGCCGGTGGAGCAGACGGCCACCTCACCGGCACCGACCTGGTACGCGTTGGCTGAGGTCAACGCGGCGGCGGTGTGCTCGGCGGTGGCGTGGGTGTCCTGGAAGCCGGCCGGGCCGGTGCAGGCGTTCGCACCGCCGGAGTTGAGCACCACCGCCCGTACGCGGCCACCCTGGACCACCTGCTGGGACCAGAGCACCGGCGCGGCCTTGACCCGGTTGGTGGTGAAGACCCCGGCGACGGCGGTGTCGGGGCCCTCGTTGACCACCAGCGCCACGTCCGGCCCACCGCTGGTCTTGAGGCCGGCGGCGACCCCGGCCGCCCGGAATCCCTCGGGAGTGGTCACGGTCATGGCGCGGTCCCCCACACGGACAGGCCCGTGGTTTCGGGCAGACCGAACATCAGGTTGGCGTTCTGCACCGCCTGGCCCGCGGCACCCTTGCCCAGGTTGTCCAGCGCGGCGACCACGATCAGCCGGCCGGAGTCGACATCGACGCCGGCCTGCAGGTGGCAGGAGTTGCCGCCCAGCGTGGCGGCGGTGTGCGGCCACCGCCCCTCGGGCAGCAGGTGCACGAACGGTTCGTCCGCGTACGCCCGCGCCAGCACCGCGCGCGGGTCGGCCTCGCCGGTCGGCAGCGCGGTGACCGTGGCCAGGATGCCGCGCGGCATGGGCGCCAGCACCGGCGTGAACGACAGCCCGGTCGCCCCGGTGGCCTGCTTGATCTCGGGTACGTGCTGGTGTGCGCCCACCTTGTAGGGCGACAGGTCGCCCATCACCTCACTGGCCAGCAGGTGAGCCTTGGCCACCCGGCCCGCACCCGAGGTGCCGGACGCGGCGACGACCACCACGTCGTCGGGTCGGGCGGCACCGGCGGCGATCAGCGGCGCCAGCGCCAGGGTGATCGTCGCCGCGTAGCAGCCGGTGCTGGCCACCCGTTCGGCGGTGGCGATCCGCGCCCGCTGGCCGGGCAGCTCGGGCAGGCCGTAGGTCCACGCGCCCGCGTGCGGGCCGCCGTAGTAACGGGCCCAGGCGTCGCCGTCGGCGAGCCGGTGGTCGGCGCCGAGATCGACGATCCGGACCCCGGCGGGCAGTCGCGCCGCCAGGGCGGCGGACTCACCGTGCGGCAGCGCGAGGAAGACCAGATCGGCCTCGGCCAGCACCTCCGGCGTGGTCCCGCCGAGGGTGATGTCCAGCCCGGTCAGCTGCGGGTGAACGGCCTCGACCGGTTGCCCGGCCTGGCTGTGCGCGGTCGCGGCGACCAGGTCGAACTCGGGGTGCCCGGCGAGCAGACGGAGCAGCTCACCACCGGCGTACCCGCTCGCCCCGGCGACCGCAGCCCGAATCCCCATACCCACCTCCGCATGAATATGCATACGAGGCTAGCAGCAACGCAACGGTCATCGCAAGTTCATGCGTGGTGATGCATTACCATGAGAAGTTGCCCACGACCTCCACGTCCGCCAGGGCCGACCCAATGCCGCTGGCGACGGGCCGTCGCCACTCACAAGGGAATGGCCTGGTCCTCCTCAGCCTCCACCATCTTCTTCAGCGCGGGCGAGTATTGATCCGCCACGGAGCGGAAGTGAACGTTCAGATTAAGCAGCCGACGCCCGATCTCGATCCAGCGGAGAATACGGCGCGCGATGTCCTGTCGCTCGTCAACCGTGAAGAAGCTTCCACGCTGCAACCACAGCGTCCCGTCCTGCACAATGGTGGCGAAGGTGTGTGGCGAGCGATCGCCCTCCTGCGAGGCCACCCGTTCAAGTTCCTTGAACGCCTCCGCAGCCTCCGCGTGCAGCACACTGTCCGCAGGGCTCTCATTGGCCCGACGCAGGCACACCATCCCCCAGGTCGTAACGACCTTGAAGTGGTCTAAGCCACCCTCGCAACCCCTCGCGGTTTCCAAGTAGGTTGCCGCCAAGTCAAGGTTCCGCTTCTCCAATTCGTAAGAACCACACTGCAACCAATAGTGGAAGTCGTCCTTGAGGTAATCGTGCAGTTCGCTGTACACCTCACGAACGGTCTTGACAGACAACCCAGACTTGATCATAACTCGATGGTTGATCAACGCTACCATAGCACGGCGCGTGGGATCATTACGATCCGTTATGCCGGAACCACGTTGCACGTAGAAAAGAAGCAACTGTTCGAAAAGCTGACGAAAATACGCCTTGTCCCCGCGGAGGGACTTCTCCATCGCCTCCGCCACTACGCGGTGTCGCGTCCTAATGTGACCAGACTCTCGCCTGACCAGCATTCGCCGCGAACTGATTAGGCCCTCGATTGCGCGGTTAACGGCAGTGTCGGGCGGACCGTCCGAAGCGATCTGAAGCAGCGCATTCTGCGGAAGCGTCAGGGAGCGATCCTCATACTGCAGCGCCTCGAACATACAAACGGTGGCATATATGTTGCGCTCCCGCTGGTCGAGTTGGTCGAACTCGCTGTTTACTCGCTGCTCGAAGCGGTAACCGGTTATCACCTCCACCATCGCTGCCATCAAATCTCGGTCACAGACTTGGCGCAGTCGCTCGATCCTGGCTGCGTGCAGCTTCAGCTTCTTGAGCTTGCCGAGCTGGCGATACGTATCGAGGCGGCGCACCAACGCGTCCAGATCCTCGTCGGTCAGCCGCAGTGGCGGCACCTGAGTCAAACCGGGTACCTCGTCTAGGAGATGCCCGCGGGTGCTCCGGATCGTCGCGGCGACGAGCACATTTCCTCGACGGCCGAGCCGGGTCATAAGTCGGGCGGCTTCGGCACCGAAGATGTCGACGTCGTCGATGAGCACGGCATCCAGGCCGAGGGCAATGCACTCTTCGAACACGTCCTGGCTAGACTTAGTCGTAGCCCGGTCTACCCACCCCACCGCTAGACCCTTCGTGTGCAGGGCCATCGCGAACTGCATCAACGTCGTCGATTTGCCGGTGCCCGACCGGTCGTTGAGCACCAGCACAGGCCGCTGGGGGACGGATGCCTCGGCCGCCTTCAGCATCGTGCTCAGTGTCGACAGCGACGCGGGAATGGCCTCTTTGACATCCCCCCAGGTCGGGTCCGTGCCCCTAAGATAGAATGGATCGCCTTCAGGTGCCGCCTCCAACAGGGCGGAGACCATCTGCACCCCCGCATTGCGGTCCTGCACAGCTCGCATACGGGCGCGTAGCTGAATGCCGCGACGGATCGGCTCACGGCTCGTACCGAGTTGGTGCCGCGCCAACTCGGTGATCCCGACCGGTAGTTGTGCAAAACCAGCGCCAGCAAGCTTCCAGGCGACTATCGGATCATTCCCCGGCGCGATCACAAACCTCGGCGGTTGTCCCGTCGCAGGACCATCCTCCCCAACAAGCGCGTCCAGGTACAGCGACATGTGCCGGCTGTTGATTTCTTTAGACACGAACACCACCGGGTGCGTGATCAGATCCGCCTTCATCTGGCGAAACCACCGCGCGCGCGATCCCCGACCCCGATCGTCGATGTCGAAGACCACCGGAGCGACAGGGGTGCCCGGGGCGATGCCGTTCATGGCCACCACCTCAAGCTCCGGACGGAGGCTGCCGGGTGCCTCTCCGTGAGCGTCGACCACCACCACGTCCGCGCCTACCTGCACGCGTTCCGCTATTGCCGCGAAGATGTTCGTTCCGGTGCAGTCGTAGATGCGGTACCACGGTGCCAGCAGCAGACGCATGGCCGTCTTGTTGATCGCCGAGCCGGTGTCGACCAGCATGCCGGCAACGGTGCGGCGGACAAGGGCTGGATCCACCTGTCGCAGCCGGTTCATGACCTCAGCGAGAGCAACCCGCCCGTCGGTCTGCGCTGGTAGGTACTCTGCTAACGCCTCGAAAAGAGCGTCAGGAGTGCTCAGTTCAGTCTCCCACTCGCCGCACGACTCGGCCTCGATCCCGGAAGTAACCACAAGGACCGCGTTGCCGGTAGCGATGGATTGATCAAGGGCTCCGAGCAGGCCGAGTAGCTCCTCGTTAGTCGTTCGCAACGGCTCGCCGCCGTCGTTAACCGAGGAGGAAGGCTGCACCTTAGGTTGTGCCGGGCTTGCCGACTCATTCGAGACCGGTGCCATCACGTCGAGGCGATGGACTCGCATCTGGTCGGTCAACCGGACGTTCCCGGCCCCGTCTCGACCTGCGATGAGAAGGCTGACCCCTGGTTGAGCCATGTTCCAACCGGCAGCGGACGTCGGTCTTGGGCGTCCGACGATCGGAAAAGCGGGAACCGGCGCAACCGGCGCGAAATTTGCCGGGGCCAACGCTGTTACGAGCGCGAAGGCGTCTACTGGCGGCTGCCCGTTCGTGTCTCTCAGGAATGCCGGCATCTGCATCGGATGAAGCGTGGCGAGATCCTCACCGGCATCGACGGCAAGCATCCGGAATGCGGTGTTAGCCACTGCCAGTCCAAGTCGTACCCCGCCCGCATCAAGTACCACCCCTACGTCGCCGGGAAGCGTGCCATCCCACCGTCCCGACTCTGGCTGGTAATGCTCGTACCATCTGATGAAGTGGGCGAAACTGTCCCGGATGACCTCTTCCACATCGGGGGTCTCGCCTGCCCAAAAGCTCTCCTGTACCTGTGGCCACCAGTCGGTCAACGACCGCACGGTCACCAGCGAGGAGGCCCGCGGCTGCCGATCATGAGGCCCGGGCGCCGCTAGTACGGCAGCCGCCGTTTGAGATGTCGCTGGTGGGGCCGGGTAGACGAGGTGCGGCCACCGCGTGATCGTCTGTCTGCTGTGGACATAACTTCAGATCTGGCGGTGGCCGCGTGCCACAGCGTAAACCCTGCCCGGTGGCGGCGGGTTCTGGCCGGGGTGTGTGATGCGTTCGCGGGTCGGTTCGGGCGGGTCGAGCCGCGGCGGGCTGCGGCGGCGTTCGTGACCGGGCTGCTGGCGGATATCGAGGTCAAGACGTGCTGGCAGTTGGCGGAGCAGGCCGGGCATGCGCGGCCGGATGCGATGCAGAGGTTGTTGTATCGGGCGGTGTGGGATGCCGACGCCGTCCGCGACGATCTGCGTGACGTGGTCGTGGCCCGGTTCGGTGACTCGGACGCGGTGCTGGTCGTTGACGAGACCGGGGATCTGAAGAAGGGCACGCATACGGTTGGGGTGCAACGCCAGTACACCGGCACCGCCGGCCGGATCGAGAACGCGCAGGTAGGGGTGTTCTGTGGCTACGCCAGCCGGCATGGGCACACACTGATCGACCGCCGGGTCTACCTGCCGGTGTCGTGGACCGATGACCGGGACAGATGCCAGGCCGCCGGAGTTCCCGACGAGGTCGTCTTCGCCACGAAGTCCGAGCTGGCCGCCGACATGATCACCGCTGCCCTCGACGCCGGCGTCCCCGCTGGGTGGGCGGCTGCGGACGAGGCCTACGGCAACAGCAGTGTCTTCCGTGCTCGCCTGCGTGAACACCACCTGGGCTACGTCCTGGCCGTGTCCCGCAGCCACCTGGTCCCTCTCGACGGCGGGAAGACTCGGGTGCGGGCTGACCGGGTCGCCGCCGGCCTGCCGGCCTCGGCGTGGCAGCGCCGCAGCGCTGGCGCCGGATCCAAGGGCCCGCGTTTCTACGACTGGGCCTGGCTCGACGACGTCTGCACCGACGCCGACCCCGACGACGGCGGCCACCACAGCCTCCTGATCCGCCGCAACACCACCACCGGTGAACTGGCCTTCTACCGCTGCTGGACACCCAGACCGGCCACCCTCGCCCAGCTCGTGAGGGTCGCCGGCATCCGCTGGACGGTCGAGGAAAGCTTCCAAGCCGCCAAGGGCCAGGTCGGCCTCGACCAACACCAAGTCCGCCGCTGGGACTCCTGGCACCGCTTCACCACCCTCGCCCTGGCCGCCCTCGCCGTCTTGGCGATCTGCGCCGCCGAAGCCGACGATGATTCCACCGACACCGGTCTGATCAAGCTGACCGTCAACGAGACCCGCCGGCTGATCAACACCCTCGTACTCCGCCCGATCCGCGACCTCGCCCACCGTCTGCGCTGGTCAGACTGGCGCCGCCGCCATCAAGCCCGAGCCCGCCAAGCCCACTACACCCGACGCCTCAACCTCGAACTCCAGCCATGATCCCGAACGGCGGCTGCCGTACTAGGACGACAGGCAGTTCCTGGAGTCCAGGCGCCTCGAGGCATTCGCGCAGAACGCGGTCGACCAGCGCGGTGAGGGTCTCAAACTCAGGCGCAGAAGCATTCGTGGTCAGGTCACCGACAAGAACGATGGAATCAAGCGAGCCACCCTCCTCGTGCAAACGCCCAATCGCGTTGACGGCCGCCTCAATGATGTCCGTGGCAACCGCTGACAGGGCGGGTTCGCCGCACAACAGCAGGATCGCCGGATCGTGCCCCAATGCCATGCTGGCTAGCCCTCCCTAGTCAGTGTCCCTGCCACCGCGCTGCGCGGGATCCGTAAGGTCACCTGCCCATCGGTGCCACAGCGAGGAACTGTGATCGCGACGTACTGGCCACCCAATGTCGTCACGTCGATGTCGCCTTCGAGGCGCTCTAATGGGGCGTTACATAGCGTGGCAAGCAACCCTTGGCCCTCCGCACCGAGAATGAGGACTCCACGCCGCGACTTGTCCGGTTGTTCCATGAGAAGTGCGGTGGTGAAGGTGAATACCGTGGCCACCAGCGCGAGCACGGATACGATATTCGCCATGCTCTGCCGCCGATCTATCTGCAGCGCCTCGCGGTCAGCACGCTTGAGGACCTCCTCGATGAGCGAACGAGCGTCACGTGCCGCTGGCGCGGCTTCAGGTCCTACCGGCACGGAAGTGGCGATCGCACGCACGTATAGGACGGCGGCAAGTAGCCACAGACCCACGGCAACGCATCCGCCGGCACGAGTTAACTGCGGGGCGTTCGCCAATGATGTCAGGGTGAAGGTCGCCACCAGTGCCCCGGCGAACACGGTGACCACCGACTGTCCCGCCTGTGCCCTGGTCCGAGCCCCACTTGCGGTACGAACTCGGTCCGGATAATAAGCATGAACGACGGCCTCTTGGACCGAGCCCAGCAACGGATCAGAGGACGGTTCCGGCATATGAAGAAGTCCCTCGTTCTTGTTCACGAAGGACTGTAGGCGGTTGCTCTACTGACGGGTTGGAAGTGTAAAAAGACCGACACAATCATAAGACAGGGAGCTCTCGGCTGCTGTTTGGCAGGCTCCCGCTATGTCTCAGGCATAGCGGGAGGCCCTTCTGAGACCTAGTGCCGTGACCACGAACGTTCACGGTGTTGGTTGACACGCCGCGCGGCCTGTCGGGCGGGCGGCGTTGTGCGGGTCAGGCTGTGGCGGTGGCAGATCTTGTACGCGTGCGGCGGCTGAGTGACCAGGAAGGTCAGCAGCTGCTCAGAATCACCCGCCGGGGAACCGGTTCTCCGATCCGACTACGGCGGGCGATGGTCGTGCTCGCCTCGGCCGGTGGGAACACGGTGCCGGCGATCGCCCGCTTGGTCCAAGCCGATGAGGACACGATCCGGCAGGTCATTCACCGGTTCAACGAGATGGGGATGGCCAGCCTGGACCCTCAGTGGGCGGGTGGCCGTCCCCGCCACATCAGTAGCGACGAAGAGCAGTTCATCGTCGAGACGGCCAACACCCGCCCCGAGAAGCTGGGGCGGCCGTTCACCCGGTGGAGCATCCGCAAGCTCGCCGACCACCTGCGCCTGCATGCCACCCGCCGGGTCCGGATCGGGCGGGAACGGTTGCGGCAGATCCTGCACCGGCACCGGATCACCTTCCAGCGGACCAAGACGTGGAAGGAGTCCACCGACCCGCAGCGCGATGCCGAACTCGCCCGGATCGAGTACGTCAGCACCCACTTCCCACAACGGGTGTTCGCCTTCGACGAGTTCGGACCCCTCGTGATCCGCCCCCAGCCCGGCGCCGGGTGGGCACCCGCAGGCCATCCGCACCGGCTGCCCGCGAACTACCACAAGCTGCACGGCGTCCGGCAGTTCCACGGCTGCTACTCCGTCGGCGACGACCAGCTCTGGGGTGTCGTCCGGCGCCGCAAGAGCGCCGCGAACACCCTGGCCGCACTCACGTCGATCCGCGCCGCCCGCCCGGACGGGGCACCGATCTACGTCATCCTGGACAACCTGTCCGCGCACAAAGGCCGCAAGATCCGGGCATGGGCGGCCCGCAACAAGGTCGAGCTCTGCTTCACCCCGACCTACGCCTCCTGGGCCAACCCGATCGAAGCCCAGTTCGGGCCGCTACGCACCTTCGTCATCGCCGGCTCCAACCACCCGAACCACCCGGCGCTGACTCGAAAGCTGCAGACCTACCTGCGCTGGCGCAACGCCAACGCCCGCCACCCCGACGTCCTGGCCGCCCAACGCCGCGAACGAGCCCGCATCCGCAGCGAACGCCAACAACGCTGGGGCCAACCCGCCGCCCTCGCAGCCTGACCCAACACCGCGAACCTTCGTGGTCAAGGCACTAGAGGCGGCCCTCGGCGACCGCGTCGGTCACCCAGGGGATGACCTCGTCGAGCATCTCATCCAGGGATGTGGTGGCGGTGAAGCCGAGCACCTCATGGGCCTTCGTGGTGTCCGGCACCCGCTTCTGTACGTCATGCTGGAAGGGGTCGTCGCTGACGTACCGGAACGGCACGTCCGGTCCCTTGATCTTGCGCCAGATCAGCTCGGCCAACTCCAGCACGGTGGTCGACTCAGCGGTGGAGAGGTTGAAGTCCTCGTTGGCCGCCGCCGGATGCTCGATGGCCAGCGCGATGCCCCGGGCCAGGTCCCCGCCGTAGGTGTAGTGCCGCACCTGGTCGCCCTCGCCGAGGATGTGCAGCGGATCCTGCCCCTTGACGATCTTCTGCACCAGATCGGGCACCACGTGCGACATGGCCAGCTTGACGTTGCCGGAGAGCACCTCGGCCTGGCCCAGCGCCCGCCCCTCCCCCACGCCGACGCAGTTGAACGGCCGCACGATCGTGTAGGGCAACCGGTACTGGTCCCAGGCCGCGCGGGCGTAGTACTCCACGGCCAGCTTCTGGAAGCCGTACGAGGACAGCGGCGGCGGGACACGTCGCTCGTCGCCTTCCCGGCTGGGCCAGTGCTCGGTGGACTCGAACACCATCGAGGAGGAGAGGTAGGTGACCTTGGACAGCCGGCCGTCGCGGTGGGCTCGGATCGCCGCGTCACAGGTCGCCGCCATGATCCGCTCGTTGGTGGCGAGCAGGTCGTAGGCGTACGCGTGGAAGTAGGAGATCCCGCCGATCATCGCCGCCCCGGCGACCAGGTGGTCGCAGCCGTCGAGCAGCCCGGTCAGCAGCTCGGTGTCGCGGGCGTCCCCCTCCACGAACCGGAACCGGGGGTTCCCCTCGTGGCTCTGGGCGACCGGACCGTACTTCGAGAAGTTGTCGACACCCACCACCTCGTGGCCGCGGTCCAGCAGCTCCGCGACGAGATAGCCGCCGATGAAGCCGGCCGAACCGGTTACCAGGATCTTCGCCACGAACGCTCCTATGCCGTCTTCTCGTACTCGGTGCCACGCGGAGCCGGCACGGCCGCCGTCCGCACCCGGGCGGTCAACTTCTCCCGGCTCAGCCGTCGACCGTAGGCGAACAGGTACCAGCGCAGGTAGCCGGGGAGGAAGCGGCCCAGGTCGAAGTGGGACTCGCCGAGCGGACGGTCCAGCCAGATGGTCGGAATCTCCGCCACCGGCAGGCGCAGCCGGGTGGCCTTCGCGGTCAGTTCCAGCCCGATCTCGAAGCCGGTCCGCGACTCGATGCCGACCTCCCGGACGAACGCCGTGTCGTACGCCTTGAAGCTGTTGGTGGCGTCGCGGGTGCCGGCCCGGGCGAAGGTGTAAAGACTTCGTCCCGCCCAGCGGGACATCATCCGCTTGAGCCTCGGCCCGCCGACCTGCTGACCACCCGGCATGTACCGGGAGGCCGCGGCGACCACCACCCCCCGGTCCACCAACCGGGCCAACTCGTCGATCTGCCGGGGATCGTCACACCCGTCGGCCATCGTCACCACCGCGACCGGTGCCAGGGCCGCGTCGATGCCGAACCGGATCGCGTTGGCCGGGCCCCGGCCGTAGGTGTTGAGCACCGCCCGGACCCTGGGGTCGGTACGCGCGATCCGTTCGACGTACGGGACCGTGGTGTCCTCGGGCATGTCGTGCACGATCAGCACCTCGGCGGGCAGCATCAGTTCACGCAGCATCCGCTCCAGGCAGCGGATGATCGCCTCGCCCTCGTTGTAGACCGGCACGATCACCGAGACCCGGGGATTCATCACACCCGTACCCCCTGCCCGGTCAGACCCCACATGTCGATCACCGGTTTGTCGGTGTCCAGGCGGGCGTACTGCTCATGCGGTGCGGCGATGACCAGCAGGTCGGCCCGGCGCAACACCTCGTCCAGGTCGACGAAGCGGTCGTCGGCCACGTACGGGTCGGTGCAGAGCGTCTCCCGGGTCTTCAACGCCAGGATCTTGCGCAGCTTGTACGCCAGGCTCTCCCGGGGGTCGTCGCTGCCGCCCTTGAAGGCCATGCCGAGGATGCCCACCGTCGAGGTGGCCAGGTCGAACCGGTCTTCCAGGCGGGACACCAGATACAGCGGCAACCCCTCGTTGATCAGCATCGCCGAGTGGCCGAGCACGAAGTTGTTCCGGTTGAACGCGGCCAGTTGCATGGTGTCCTTGAACAGGCACGGCCCGGCGGCGAAACCGGGCATCGGCAGATCGGCCGCACGCGGGTAGTCGTACGCCACTGCGTGCCGGATCCGGGCGAAGTCCAGCCCGAAGTCGTTCGCCATCATCCAGAACTGGTTCGCGGTGGCGAACTTGATGTACCGCCAGGTGTTGGTGAACAGCTTCGCCAGCTCGGCCTCCTCGGGTTCGAGCGGGACGATCTGGTCGGTCAGGTGCCGGAACAGCTCTTCCGCCCGCGCCAGCGCCTCCGGGGTCCGCGCGGCGACGATCTGCGGCAGCGTGAACAGCTCGGTCATCGCCCGGCCCTCGGCGATCCGTTCCGGGCAGAACGCCACGTCCGCGCGCAGGCCCTTGCCGGCCAGCAACTTCTCGGTCAGCGCGGTGACCCCGGGGTAGACGGTGCTGCGCAGCACGATCAACTGACCGTCGCGCAGGTGTTCGGCGCAGCGTTCCAACGCGCGGGGCACAGCACCGAGATCCGGGTTGAGGTGCTCGTCGACCGGCGTACCGACCACGACGACCAGGTGGTCCGAGATCCCGACGGCAGCGGGGTCGGTGGTGGCGCGCAACCGGCCGGCCGCCACCGCCTCGGCCAGCGGATCGGCCGCGCCGGGCTCGGCGAAGGGGAGGGTGGCCGCGTTGACGCCCGCGACAGCCTCGGCGTTGATGTCGTACAGCACGACGGACAGCCCGCGGGCGGCGAAGGCGATGCCCAGCGGCAGGCCCACCCGGCCACAACCACCGACGATGCAGACGTCGACCGAGGCGGGCGGATCATCGGACATGAGGGGGCTCCCGTGGGGGTGGCGGGTGTGATCCCAGGGTCGTCGGGATACAGCAGGCTAACCCCTCAGACGTGACTCGCGGGTAACCAAACAGCCACCGGTGTTGACCTTTCGGTCGATCCCGCACCTACCCCCTTGCCGCCGTCACCGACCGCACACCGCTCCCACTCCCGCAGTGAGCAAGGGCCCCTTCCCCGCACGAGGCGTCGGGAAGGGGCCCTTGCCCGCCGCTCAGGCGCCGCGGAGGGCGGCGCCGCAGCGTTCGGCGGCGCGGGCGACGGCGGCGTCGCGGGCGGCCACCGCCTCCTCGACCGTCAACGTGCGGTTCGGAGCCCGGAAGGTCAACTTGTAGGCCAGTGACTTGCGTCCGGTGCCGAGCTGCTCCGAGGCGTACACGTCGAACAGGCTGACCGACTCCAGCAGCTCGCCGGCACCCTCGACGAGTGCCTGCCGGACCTGCGCCGCCGGTACCGACTCGGCCACCACCAGCGCCACGTCGATCAGCGCCGGCGGGTAGCCGGAGACAGCGGGCGCGGCCGTCACCGCAGGTGCCGGCAGAGCGTCCAGGTCCAGCTCCATGGCGCAGGTCCGCCTCGGCAGTTCGAGCGTCGCCACGACCTGCGGGTGCAGCTCACCGGCGTGGCCGACGACCGCACCGTCGACCAGCAGCGCCGCGCAGCGGCCCGGGTGCCAGGGGGCGTACTCGGCCGAGCGCACCTCGACCTGCCGGTCCGGTATCCCGGCGGCGGCGAGCACCGCGCGGCCCGCCTCGACGGCGTCCGCCCAGCCGGCCGCCCGCCCGCCGCCCCACCAGCCGGCCGGCTCGATCTCACCGGTCAGCACGACGGCGACGTGCCGGGGCTGGTGCGGAACCACCGCGTCGGCGGCGGCGAACTCCGCGTCGGTAGGACGCCGGTCCACGCCCATCGGCGGCGGGCTGCCGGCATCCACCCGAGGCTGGAAGACCGTGCCGATCTCGTAGAGGGACAGGTCCCGCAGGCCACGGCCGAGGTTGCGCCGGACGATGCCGAGCAGCGGGCCGAGCAGCGTGGTGCGCAGCAGCGGCTCCTCCTCCGACAGCGGGTTGGCCAGCCGCACCGCCCGGCGGCGCGGGTCGTCGGCGGGCAGGCCGAGCTGGTCGGCCAGCTCGGTGGCGACGAACGGGTGCGCCAGTACCTCGACGTAGCCGCGCTCGGCCAGGGAACGGGACACCGCCCGGTGGCGTCGCTGCTGCCAGGTCAGGCCCCGGCCGGGCGGCGCGGTCGGCAGCACCGACGGCACCTTGTCGTACCCGTCGAGGCGGACCACCTCCTCGACCAGGTCCGCCGGATCGGTCAGGTCGGGCCGCCAGGTCGGCGGGGTGACGCTCAGCGCCTCGCCGTCTCCGGCGGCCACCCCCACCGAGCCCGGTTCCTCGGCCAGCCGGTCGGTGCCGCGCGCCACGGTGCAGCCGACCTGCTCCAGCAGCGCGACCACCCGGGCCGGCGGGTAGTCCACACCGACCCGCCGGCTGGGCAGGTCCGCCGGCAGGGTGACCGGGGTACGCGGCCGGACGTGGTTGATGTCCAGCACCTCCTCGCCGGCGGTGCCGCCCGCGTACGAGGTGAGCAGCCCGACCGCCCGGTCCAGGGCGACCAGCGGCAGCGCCGGGTCGACCCCGCGCTCCCAACGCTTCGCCGCCTCGCTGAACAGCTTGTGCCGGCGCGCGGTGCGACCCACCATCGCCGGGTCCCAGTGCGCGGCCTCGAAGAGCACGTTGACGGTGCCCGGCAGCACCTCGCTGGTCTCGCCGCCCATCACGGCGGCCAGTGAGATCGGCATGCCGTCACCCTCGGCGGCGACCGGGTTCGGCAGCCCGGCGTCGCAGATGACCATGTCCTCGGGGGCGAGGGCGCGGGTCACCCCGTCGAGCGTGGTCAGTTTCTCCCCCGGTACCGCCCGGCGCACCACCAGCGGGCCGGCGATCCGGTCGGCGTCGAAGGCGTGCATCGGCTGGCCGAGTTCGAGCATCACGTAGTTGGTGATGTCCACCGGCAACGAGATGCTGCGGATGCCGGCGATGGTCAGCCGTTGCCGCATCCAGTCCGGGGTCTGCGCCGCCGGGTCGACGCCGCGCACCATCCGGGCCGCGAACCGGTCGCAGCCGACCGGGTCGCGCACCTCGACCGGGTACGCCGGCTCGGCCGTGCCGGGCGTCGCGGGCATCCGGCCCCGGTCGGAGTAGTCGAGGCCGAGGCCGTGCGCCAGTTCGCGGGCGAGCCCGCGCAGTGACATCTGGTAGCCCCGGTCCGGGGTGATCTCCACCTCGACGATGACGTCGTCGAGGCCGACCACCGGACGGGCGTCGTCGCCGGGCGCCGCCACCACGTGCTCGGGCAGCACCAGGATGCCGGAGTGGTCGTCGCCCAGGCCCAGTTCCCGGGCCGAGCAGATCATGCCGCTGGAGTTGCGCCCGTACGTGCGGCGGGCACCGATGGCGAAGCCACCCGGCAGCACGCCGCCGGGCAGGATCACCACCACCCGGTCACCCGGGGCGAAGTTGCGGGCACCGCAGACGATTTCCTGCGGCTCACCGGTGCCGTTGGCGGCGCCCACGTTCACCAGGCAGAACCGGATCGGCTTCTTGAAGCCGGTCAGCTCCTCGATCTCCAGGACCTCGCCGACCACCAGTTGCCCGGTGACCGTGCCGGACAGGTCCACGATGGACTCGACCTCGATGCCGAGGTCGACCAGGGCCCGCTCCAGCTCGTCGACGGGCAGGTCGGGTACGTCGACGTACTCCCGCAGCCAACTGAGAGAAACTCGCATTATGGGTAACCACCGTCTCCGTAACTCGCGCCCGCACTAAGCCCCGTGGCCGAACGCCCGGGTGAACCGGACGTCGCCCTCGACCAGGTCCCGCATGTCGCCCACTCCGTGCCGGAACATCACCGTCCGGTCGATGCCCATGCCGAAGGCGAAGCCGGAGTAGACCTCCGGGTCGATGCCGCAGGCCCGCAGCACCCGCGGGTTGACCATGCCGCAGCCACCCCACTCGACCCACTGCGGGCCCTTGCGGTGCTCCGGGAACCACACGTCGAACTCCGCCGACGGCTCGGTGAACGGAAAGTAGTGCGGCCGGAACCGGGTCTTCGCCCCCGCGCCGAACATCGCCCGGGCGAAGTGGTCGAGGGTGCCCCGCAGGTGCGCCATCGTGATGCCCTTGTCCACCACCAGACCCTCCACCTGGTAGAAGACCGGGGAATGGGTGGCGTCCAACTCGTCGGTGCGGTAGACCCGGCCGGGCACCACCACGTAGATCGGCGGTTTGCGGCTGAGCATGGTGCGTGCCTGCACCGGTGAGGTGTGCGTACGCAGCACCAGACCGGAACCCTCCGGTGCGATGTGGAAGGTGTCCATCAGCCCCCGCGCCGGGTGGTCGGCGGGGATGTTCAGCGCGTCGAAGTTGGTCCACTCCAGCTCGACCTCGGGGCCCTCGGCCACCTCGTAGCCCATCCCGATGAACAGGTCGCTGATCTGCTCCATCAGCAGCGTGATCGGGTGTCGGGAGCCACGCGGGCGCCGGTCGTACGGCAACGTCACGTCGACTCGTTCGGCGACCAGGACCCGCTCGGCCTGCTCGCGCTCCAGCACCTCGGCCCGGGCGGCGTGCGCCTGCTCGATGGCCCGGCGGGCCTCGTTGACCCGCTTGCCGGCGTCGGCCTTGGCGGCCGGCGGCAGCGCGCCGATCTCGCGACGGGCCAGCGAGACCGGGGCCCGGTCGCCCAGGTGCGCCGGGCGCACCGCGGCCAGCGCGTCCGGGTCACCGGCGGCGGCGAACGCCTTCTCGGCCTCGGTCACGGCCTCGGCCAGCGCGGCCGGGTCCAGCAGGGCGACCTGCTTCGGGTCGTACGGATCGTTGCGGTAAGTCATGGCGTACGGGCACTCCCTCACGACGGCGCCGGCCCTCGCGGGCGGCTAGGCGAGTCTACGGACGCGCGGCTGTGCCGCAGCCCGCCGGTGGGAGTCGTGTGGAGAGCAGGTCAGGCCCGCCGCCCGCCGACACCGGCGGGCTGGCTAAACGAACGCCGTGGTGCGTTCACCATGGGGGCCGCGTCTCCTCCGTCATGCGCGCCTGACCTCGGGTCAGCGCTGTGCTCTGGCCGAAGCGTACAGGCAGACGGCCGCCGCCGCAGCCAGGTTGAGGCTCTCGGCCCGCCCGTGCAGCGGCACCCGGACCCGGGCGTCGGCGGCCTCGGCCAGGTCGACGGGCAGGCCGTGCGCCTCGGAGCCGAACAGCCAGGCGGTCGGTGCCGCCAGCCGGCCGGCGTCGACCAGCTCGTCGAGGTCAGATTCGCCGTGGCCGGTGGCGGCGAGCACCGTCAGTCCGGCGGCCCGGGCGGCGGTGAGCGTTGCGGCCGGGTCGCGTTCGCGTACCACGTCGACGTGGAAGAGGCTGCCGGCCGACGACCGGACGCACTTGCCGTTGTACGGGTCGACGGCGTCACCCGCGAAGATCACCGCGGTGGCGCCGGCCGCGTCGGCGGTCCGCAGCACGGTGCCGGCGTTGCCCGGGTCACGGATGCCGGCGAGCACGGCCACCAGCCGGGGGACGCGTGACAACGCGACCTCCAGGGACACGTCGAGGTGCCGGCAGACGGCGACCAGCCCCTGCGGGGCGACGGTCTCGGCGAGCGCGGCCAAGGCCTCGTCGGTCACCTCGGAGACGGGCACGTCGCCGCCGGCGGCGCTCGCCGCCAGATCGGCGTACCGGTCGAGGGCGGCCGGGGTGCCGAACAGCTCCAGCACGGTGCGGGGTCGGCTCAGCGCCTCCCGGACCGCCTGCGGTCCCTCGGCGAGGAACCGACCCGCGGCCTCGCGGTCGCGGCGACGCTGGAGTCGGCGCGCGGCCACCACCCGGGGCGTACGCGGTGTGAAGAGCATGGTCTCGGCCGCACGCGCGAGGCGTCCCCCGTTGCCGAGGGACGCCTCGCTGCGCTGCGTGGGACTCAGGCGGCCTGGGCGGGCGCGCCGCCGGTGCCCTCGGCCTGCACGGCGGCCCGGGCCAGCTCGACGATCGCCGCGAACGCGGCGGCGTCGTTGACGGCCAGGTCAGCCAGGATCTTGCGGTCGACCTCGATGCCGGCCAGGCGCAGGCCCTGGATCAGCCGGTTGTAGGTCATCCCGTTGGCGCGGGCACCCGCGTTGATCCGCTGGATCCACAGCTGCCGGAAGTCGCCCTTGCGGTCGCGACGGTCCCGGTAGGCGTACTGCATCGAGTGCAGCACCTGCTCCTTGGCCTTGCGGTACAGCCGGGAGCGCTGACCGCGGTATCCGCTCGCGGTCTCCAGCAGGGTACGGCGCTTCTTCTGGGCGTTAACAGCCCGCTTGACGCGTGCCATCTCAACTCCTTCTTGGATTCAGGTGGCGCGCGTCAGCGGCCGAGCAGCTTCTTGATGCGCTTGACGTCAGCCTTGGCCACCTCGACCACGCCCGTCAGCCGGCGGGTGCGGGTGGAGGGCTTCTTCTCGAGGTTGTGACGCAGACCGGCCTGCTGCTTCGTGATCTTGCCCTTGCCGGTCACGCGGACCCGCTTGCCCATCCCCGTGTGGCTCTTCATCTTCGGCATGTGGAACGTCTTCTCCCCTGTTACTGACCGCTGGTGTCAGCGGTCGTGCCGGTCTCACCGGCTGCTGCGCTCTCACTGGTCACCGCAGGTTCGGCGGCCGCGGCGGTGGCGGGCTCCTCCGCGGTCCGCTCCCGGGGTCCACCGCGGGACGCCGTGGCGGCGACCGCGGAGGCCTTAACGGCCCGGTGCGGAGCGAGAACCATGATCATGTTTCGGCCGTCCTGCTTCGGAGCGGACTCCACGTATCCCAGTTCCGTGATCTCGGACTCGAGCCGGCGCAGGAGCCGGTAGCCCAGCTCCGGGCGGCTCTGCTCGCGACCGCGGAACATGATCGTCACCTTGACCTTGTCACCGGCCTTCAGGAACCGCACCACGTGACCCTTCTTGGTCTCGTAGTCGTGCGGATCGATCTTCGGCCGGAGCTTCATCTCCTTGATGACGGTCTGCTGCTGGTTACGCCGCGCTTCGCGCGCCTTCAGTGCGCTCTCGTACTTGAACTTGCCGAAGTCCATGAGCTTGCACACCGGCGGGCGCGCCATCGGCGCAACCTCGACCAGGTCCAGATCGACGTCCGCGGCCAGCTGAAGGGCGCGCTCCAGCGGGACGATGCCCACCTGCTCACCCTCGGGGCCGACCAGTCGGACCTCACGTGCCCGGATCTGCTCGTTCACGCGTGGTTCGACGCTGATGGGGCCTCCTCGAGTCGGATCTTCATGCGTGGCCGACCCGGCGGCTCCCGGTGGGAGCCGGCCCGGAAAGTAGAAGGCCCCGGCGTATGCCAGGGCCCGCTCGACCGGTCGGCACGATCACAGGATCGCGCATCCGGCGCCGGGACGTGCCCGGAACCGGTGACCGGACCCGGACGCCACAGGCGGCGACTCGGGTGGGAGCAGGCGCTCCGCTTTCACGGCCGTCCTAACGGTTAGGACAGCCTGGTCGACTCGACAACACTACACCCTCGGCCAGCGGCTCCTCAAACCGGGCGCCGGCCCGCTGCCCGCTCAGCGAGCGCGGTCAGGTGCGCCTGGTGCAGGCGGCGCAGGGCGCGTACCCCGTCGACGGCGAGCTGCTTGTCGGCGGCCTGGAGGGCGACCACCGGCAGCAGGTCGTCGTCGTAGAGCTCCAGCGCCGCCCAGGGTGCCCCACGGTCGAACCGGACGCCGCGGACGACCTCCCAGGGCAGCTCGTACGAGCCGATGATGTTGCGGACCCGCACCCCCCGCACGTCCGCCTCGACCCGGGGTCGGGTGAACAGCAGGGTGCCCAGGGCGAACATGATCCCGAGCCCGATCATGGCCAACTGGTCGCCGCGCTGGAAGGTGCCGTACCCGTTACCGGTGGGGCCGGTGAGGGTGGTGGCGACCAGGGCGAAGACCACGACCAGCAGGATGGCCGACACCCAGCAGACCAGCCGGATTCGCCGGGGCCGCACCCGGACCACGTCGGTGTCACTCACCCCACCAGTCTGCCATCCGGTCGTACCCGGGCGGCCGCCGCCACACAGCGACGTACCGGCCCACCCACCGGTCACAGCCGGCAGGCGTGGATGTTGGTGACCAGGATCGCGCGGGCGCCCAGTTCGTAGAGTTCGTCCATGATCCGGTGCACGTCGTCGCGGAGCACCATCGCCTGCACCGCCACCCAGCCCTCCCGGTGCAACGGGGAGACCGTCGGCGACTCGATACCCGGGGTGAGCGAGCTGGCCCGGTCCAGCAGCCCGGCCGGCACGTCGTAGGCGAGCATCACGTAGCGGCGGGCCACCAGCACCCCGTGCAGCCGGCGCATCAGCTGCTCGGCCTGCGGGTGCGCCGCCGCGCCGGTGCGGCGGACCAGCACCGCCGAGGACTTCAGCAGGGGCTCACCGAAGACCACCAGACCGGCCTGACGCAGCGTGGCTCCGGTCTCGACCACGTCGGCGACCACGTCGGCGACACCCAGCCGGATGGCGTTCTCCACCGCACCGTCGAGCCGGATGACGTCGGCCTTGACGCCCAGCTCGGCGAGGTGCCGCTCGACCAGCCCCGGGTACGCGGTGGCGATCCGGTGCCCGCCCAGCTCCCGTACGTCGTCGACGTCGTCCGGACGGGCGGCGAACCGGAAGGTGGCCCGCCCGAAGTTCAGGTCGACCACCTCCTCGGCCGGCGCACCGGAGTCGATGAGCAGGTCCCGGCCGGTGATGCCGACGTCCAGGTCACCGGAGCCGACGTAGGTCGCGATGTCCTTCGGGCGCAGGTAGAAGAATTCGATGTCGTTCGCCTGGTCACGGCAGACCAGGTCCTTGGTGTCGGTGCGCTGGCGGTAGCCCGCCTCACGCAGCATCTGGGCGGCCGAATCGGCCAGCGCGCCCTTGTTGGGTACGGCGACACGCAGCATGACGGGAGTGCTCCTTCGATCGGGTCTCTGGTCGACGGCGGGGGCACTCACAGATGTCGGTAGACGTCCTTCAGGTCCAGACCACTGGCGAGCATCAGCACCTGGACCTGGTAGAGCAGCTGGGAGATCTCCTCCGCGGTGCGCTCGGGCCCCTCGTGCTCGGCGGCCATCCACGACTCGGCGGCCTCCTCGACGACCTTCTTGCCGATGAAGTGCACGCCCTTCTCCAGTGCGGCGACCGTGCCCGAGCCGGGGGTGCCGGCCGCGGCCTTGGCCTGCAACTCCGCGAACAACTCCTCGAACGTCTTCACGGAGACGGATTCTCGCAGTCGCCGAGGGTCGCCCCGAGCACCGGGTCGGTGGTGACCGGTGGACGGGACCGGCGCACCTGGCGGAGCGGTGGGACAACCCTTCGATCCTCGCCTATGTTGGTCGTACGCTGTCCGCCATGGTCACCACCCCGCGTACCCTCGCCTTCGCCTCCGCGGCGGCCGTCCTGCTCGCGGCCAGCGCCTGCACGCCGCAGGCCCAGCCCGCGCCCATGCCGACCGTGTCGATGGCGTGCGCCAAGGACAGCCTGCCCACCCAGTCGCCGGGCACCCTCACCGTCGCCACCGGCGAGCCGGCCGAGGCGCCGTGGTTCGTCGACGACCAGCCGGCCAACGGCAAGGGTTTCGAGTCCGCCGTCGCCTACGCGGTGGCGGAGCAGCTCGGCTACGCCCGCGACGACGTCACCTGGACCCGGGTGCCGTCCGACGCCGCCGTCGCCGCCGGGCCGAAGACCTTCGACTTCGGCATCGACAGGTACCCGATGACCGATGAGCACCGGCAGGCGGTCGACTTCTCCGCGCCGTACTACCTGGTCCGGCAGGCGGTGGTCGCGCTGGAGTCCTCCAAGATCGCCGACCGGAGGGCGCTGACCGAGCTGCGGGACGCCCGGCTCGGCGCCCGGACCGGCACGGCCGGCTACCAGGCCATCACCGATCTGGTCCGGCCGAAATCCGAACCGAGGACCTACAAGTCCGACGACGAGGCCACGAAGGCGCTGCGCGGCGGGCGGATCGACGGCCTGGTGGTGGACCTGCCCACCGCGTTCGACCTCACCGGCGGGGAGATCGACGACGCGGTGGTCGTCGGACAACTGCCCCAGGTGGGCAGCCCGGAGGCGTTCGGACTGCTGCTGGCAAAGGACTCGCCGCTGGCCGGCTGCGTCAGCGCGGCGGTCGGGCAACTCGCCGCCGAGGGCGTCCTCGAACAACTCGAACAACAGTGGCTCACCCAGGCCGCCAAGGCCCCCGACCTCACCTGACTCGGCCCTCCCCCGCCCTCCACCTCAAGTGTTGATCAAGAAGTTTTCGTCGCCCGAGCACGGTTTCTTGACGCGAACTTCTTGATCAACCGGGCAGGGGGTGGGGGTCAGGAGGTGAAGCCGACGCGCTGATTGGCGGAGGTGGCGACCTGGCGGATGGCCAGGGCGGCGTCGAGGGCGGCCACCGTCGACGACCAGCCCTTGTCCTCGGCGGAGTCGGGCAGGCCGGCGCGGTCGCGGGCCTGCTCGATGGTGTCCACGGTCAGCACGCCGTGGGCGACCGGCTTGCCCTCGTCCAGGGCGACCCGGGTCAGCCCGTCGGTGACCGACCGGCAGACGTAGTCGAAGTGGGCGGTGGCACCGCGCACCACCACGCCGAGGGCGACCACCACGTCGCAGCGCCGCGCCAGCGCCTGCGCCACCACCGGTAGTTCCACCGAGCCGGCCACCCGGGCCACCACCGCCCGGGCGCCGCACGCCTGCGCGGCGGCCACCGCCCGGTCGAGCATGTGGTCGGTCAGGTCACCGTGCCATTTTGCGGCGACCACACCGACGGTCATCCCGGCCGCGTCGACCGGAGCCGAACCCGGCTCCCCGAAACCCGCCATCTCGCCTACGCTCCGATCTCTGTGCCCGGCACCGTACGCCCCATCGGCGCTTCGGCGGCCTCGTCCAGCTGGTCCAGCAGGTGCCCCATCCGGTCCCGCTTGGTCCGCAGGTACCGTACGTTCTCCGGGTGCGGGCGCACCGGCAGCCCCTCGCGGCCGGTGATGGTCAGGCCGTAGCCCTCCAGCCCCGCCCGCTTGGCCGGGTTGTTGGTCAGCAGTCGCATCGAGCGCACCCCGAGGTCGTAGAGGATCTGCGCGCCGGTGCCGTAGTCGCGCGCGTCGGCCGGCAGCCCCAGGTCGAGGTTCGCGTCCACCGTGTCCCGGCCCTGGTCCTGCAACTGGTACGCCTGGAGCTTGTGCAGCAGCCCGATGCCGCGCCCCTCGTGGCCCCGCACGTAGAGCACCACGCCCCGTCCCTCGCGAGCCACCCGGTCCAGGGCGGCGTTGAGCTGCGGGCCGCAGTCACAGCGCACCGACGAGAAGACGTCACCGGTCAGGCACTCCGAGTGCACCCGGACCAGCACGTCGCGGCCGTCGCCGAGGTCGCCCATCACCAACGCCACGTGCTCGGCCGAGTCGTACTCGCTGCGGTAGCCCAGCGCCCGGAACACTCCGTGCTCGGTGGGCATCCGGGCGTCGGCGACCAGCTCGACCTGCTTCTCGGTACGCCGCCGGTAGGCGATCAGATCCGCGATGGTGACCAGGGTCAGCGAGTGCTCGGCGCAGAACTTCTCCAGGTCCGGCAGCCGCATCATGGTGCCGTCGTCGTTGACCAGTTCGCAGAGCACCCCGGCCGGGCGCAGCCCGGCCAGCCGGGTCAGGTCGACGGCCGCCTCGGTGTGCCCGGGACGGCGCAGCACCCCACCCGGACGGGCCCGCAGCGGCACCACGTGCCCGGGACGGGCCAGGTCCGTCGATCCGGTGGCCGGGTCGGCGAGCAGCCGGATGGTGTGCGCCCGGTCGGCCGCCGAGATGCCGGTGGTCACCCCCTCCCGCGCGTCGACGGTCACCGTGTACGCGGTCTGCCGCCGGTCCTGGTTGGTGTGGTGCATGGGCGGCAGGTCGAGCCGGTCGCACTCGCTCTCGGTGAGCGGTACGCAGATGAAGCCCGAGGTGTGCCGCACCGTGAAGGCCAGCAGTTCCGGGGTGGCCAGCTCGGCCGCGAAGATCAGGTCGCCCTCGTTCTCCCGGTCGGCGTCGTCGACCACCACGACCGGGCGGCCGGCGGCGATCTCGGCCAGGGCCTGCTCGATGTCGGCGAAGGTCATGCCGGCACCTCCGCCCCGTCGGCCGCGCGAGCGCCCAGCAGCCGCTCGACGTACTTGCCCAGCACGTCCACCTCCAGGTTGACCGGATCACCGACGGACCGGCTGCCGAGGGTGGTCGCCGACAGGGTGGTGGGGATCAGGCCGACGGTGAACCAGTCGTCGCCCACCTCGGCGACGGTCAGCGAAACCCCGTCGACGGTGATCGAGCCCTTCTCCACCACGTAGCGGGACAGCGCGGCGGGCAACCGGAACCGGACCGTCTCCCAGCGCGCCGCCGGCTCGCGGGAGAGCACCTCGCCCACGCCGTCCACGTGCCCCTGCACCAGGTGACCGCCGAGGCGGCCGCCCAGCGCGGCGGCCCGCTCCAGGTTGACCCGGTCGCCGGTACCCAGCGCGCCCAGCGCCGAGCGGCGCAGCGTCTCGCCCATCACGTCGGCGGTGAACACCCCGCCGTCGACCTCGACGACGGTCAGGCAGACGCCGTTGACCGCGATCGAGTCGCCGTGCCGTGCGTCGGAGGTGACCAGTGGGCCACGGACCGCTACCAGGGTCGAGTCCTCCGCCGTCGGGGTCATCCCGACGACCTCGCCCAGTTCCTCGACGATGCCGGTGAACATGCCTAGCCCTCCCTCTTCCGGGGCAGCGCGGTGATCCGCAGGTCGGGACCGACCTGCGTAACGTCGGTGAGTTCCAGGTCGATCGCCTCGGCGATGGTGCTCACACCCGCGTCGACGAGCGCGGCTGGCCCGGCGCCGAGCAGCCGGGGTGCGAGGTAGCCGACCACCCGGTCGACCAGGCCAGCGGCGAGGAACGCCCCGGCGAGCCGGGGGCCGCCCTCCAGCAGCACCGCCCGTATCCCCCGGGTGTGCAGGGCGGCGAGCAGCGCCGGCAGGTCCACCCCGCCGTCCGGGCCGGTGCCCACCTCGGCGGCGGTGGCCACCCAGGTGCGGGCGGCGCCGTCGCGGACCCGGGCGTCGTCCGGGGTACGCCCGGCCGAGTCGACCACCACGCGCAGCGGCTGCCGGATGGCCAGACTGCCGTCGCGCAGGTTGCGCACGGTGAGCCGGGGATCGTCGGCGAGGACCGTGCCGACGCCGACGACCACCGCGTCGACGGTGGCGCGCAGCGCGTGCACGTCCATCCGGGCAGCCTCGGAGGTGATCCACATGCTGGTGCCGTCGGCCGCCGCGGAACGACCGTCGAGGGTCGCCGCGTACTTCCAGATCACGTACGGCCAGCCTCGGCGCATGGCGGTCAGCCAGGCCACGTTGCCGGCCTCCGCCTCGGCCTCGCGGACGCCGACGTCGACCCGGATGCCGGCGGACTGCAACGTGGCCGCGCCGCCGGTGGCGACCGGGTTGGGATCCGGCACCGCGATGACGACCCGGGCCACCCCCGCCTGGACCAGCGCGGTGCTACAGGGGCTGGTGCGGCCGACGTGGTCGCAGGGTTCCAGGGTGACCACCGCCGTGCCACCCTTGGCCCGCTTGCCGGCCTGGGCCAGCGCGACGATCTCCGCGTGCGGTCCCCCGGCGTACGCGTGGAAGCCCTCGCCGACCACCTCACCGTCGGCGTCGAGCAGCACGCAGCCGACGACGGGATTGGGACTTGTGGTGCCGAGCCCGCGCGCCGCGAGTTCGATCGCCCGACGCATCGCCTCGTCCACGGAGACGCTCGCCATCGCCTGCCGTTGCCCTCTCGCTCGTACGCGCGGGCGGGGAGTTCGGCCAGGTGGCCACGGGCAGGCGGAGTCCGGGTACGGCACAGCCGCCCCGGTCGGGACGCGCGCACGCCGGAGCCCGGCGAGCCACACGGCCCCCTTCCGTCCCGCGCGCTGTCTCCCATCCGGACTGTCTGGGCGCGGACGAGCCGCCCCCAACCGTCGGCCCCGGATTCTCACCAGGTCCACCGGGCGGACGAACCGCTCCCGGGTCGCGGGCTTACCACGGTCGGACCGTGGATCACCGCCGGTTCGGAATTACACCGAGTCCCGCCAGCGCGTGGTGGGTACTGAGCAAAGTCTTACACGCCCGCCGGGGCGTCGGGGCACCCGGGCGAGCTACTTCACATGACGGTGACCGGGGTCGGCGACACCGCGACGACGGTCCACCGCCACGTACGAGCCGGGTTGGCTCTTGGCCACGGTCTTCATCTCGGAGGCGACCGTCATCGCCTCCAGCGGATCGGTGATGCGCTTGTCGGTGTCGGAGATCGCGACCCCGATGGAGAGGGTGACCAGCGCCGCCCGGCGGATGTTGCCGCGCCGGTCCTTCAACTCCACGTAACCGCGTTCCCGGTCGGTGGGATCGTAGAGGGCGTCCGCAGCCTTCTCGAAGTCCGCCGACACCCGCAGGGTGAGCGGCCGCACCTGCTCGGGCGTGCACACGAAGACGAAATCGTCGCCGCCGACGTGGCCGAGGAAGGCCGGCGGCAGGGCCACCGCGACCACCGCCCGGTGCAGGCTGCGGGCCAGCGCGGAGATGAAGCCGTCGCCCCGGACGAACCCGTACCGGTCGTTGACGCTCTTGAACCGGTCGATGTCGATGTAGCCGACGGCGTAGTCCGCGCCGCCACGGACCCGGTCAGCGATCTCCCGGCGGATCCGGCTGTTGCCCGGCAGGCCGGTCAGCGGGGAGACCTCCCGGAACTCCTTGTTGCGCCGCAGCGTGGAGCTGACCCGGGCGACCAACTCGGCGTTGTCGAAGGGCTTGACCAGGTAGTCGTCGGCGCCGGCGTTGAGCCCGTGAACCTTGTCCTGGGTCATTCCCTTAGCCGTCAACATGATCACCGGCAGGGCGGCGGTCATCGGGTCGGCGCGCAGACGTCGGGTCAGTTCCAGCCCGTCCACCCGGGGCATCATCAGGTCGACCACGGCCAGGTCCGGCCGCTGGCGTTCGATCAGCTCCAGTGCCTCCTGGCCGTCGGCGGCGAGGATCACGTCGAAGCCCTGCAGACGCAGGTTGAACTCGACGAAGCGGGCGATGTCCTCGTCGTCGTCGACGACGAGGATCACGTCCTTGCGATCGTCGGAGGTCTCCACGTCAGGCCCGGGTCGCCGCGCGCTCGGCCAGCCCGCGCAGCCGGCGTACCGCCTCGGCCGGGTCGTCGGCGCCGTAGACGGCGGTGCCGGCCACGAAGGCGTCGGCACCTGCCTCGGCCGCCTGTTCGATGGTGTCGGCGGCGATCCCGCCGTCGACCTCGATGCGCAGCTCCAGGTGGCCGGCGTCGACGTGCCGGCGCGCGGCGCGGACCTTGTCCAGCAACTGCGGGAGGAACCGCTGCCCGCCGAACCCGGCCTTGATGGTCATGACCAGCAGCGTGTCGAAGCTCGGCAGCAGGTCGAGGTACGGCTCGATCGGGGTGTCCCGGTCGATCGCCAGCCCCGCCTTGGCGCCCGCCGCCCGCAGGTCGCGGGCCAACGCCACCGGGTCGTCGCAGGCCTCGGCGTGGAAGGTGACGTTGTACGCCCCGGCGTCGGCGTAGCCAGGCGCCCAACGCCGCGGGTCGGTGATCATCAGGTGTACGTCGAAGGGCAGCTTGGTGGCGGCCCGCAGGCTCTGCACCACGGGCAGCCCGATGGTCAGGTTCGGCACGAAGTGGTTGTCCATGACGTCGACATGCAGCCAGTCCGCGGCGTCCTCGACGGCACGCACCTCTTCGGCGAGACGGGAGAAATCGGCGGCGAGGATGCTGGGCGCGACGATCGGCGGCGGTACGGTCACGGAGCCAGTGTACGAACGTGGCCAGCGGCCACGGCAGCGTGCCAGCAACCGGGACGCCTGGTGACCCGGAGGTGACCAATGGTGCAGAATGACCCCCTTCGAACCGGTGAAACGGAATGAAGCTCGGCTTCCACTGGCCAGACGACCCATTCGCGGCAACACTCCATCGGGGACGGTGACGGTATCGTGCAGGCCGGTGGGCGCGGGAGCCGGCAGCCGGGCGGCAGCTCCCGGAAAGGGCGGACGATGCGACGGTGGCTCGCGGCACTGGCGCTGGCCAGTGTGGCTGCGATGGTGCTCGGCGGCTGCGTGCGGCCGGGCGGAACCGACGGCGACCTCACCGACGACTGGCAGACACTGCGGGCACCCACGATGTTCGTCCCGGCCACCGACGCCTGCCTGCCCCGGATCACCTCGGTCGTGCAGGCGAGCACGTACGAGACCGTGGACTGCGCCCGCAACCACCTCGCCGAGACCATCCACGTCGGTACGTTCACCGACGACGACGCCGAGGGCGAGCGTCCGGAGCCGGGGTCGGCGGCGCTGCGTACCGCCCGGGCGGAGTGCGATCAGCGGGCCCGGCTGGTGCTCGGCGGTGACTGGCACACCGCCCGGTTGACGCTCAACATCGCCCTGCCGTCGGTGCCGGCCTGGAACGGCGGCGCCCGCTGGTTCCGGTGCGACCTGAGCGAGACCGACAGCATCGACAACACCCGGCCGGTCAACCGCACCGGCAGCCTGCGTGGCGCGCTGATCGGCGACTCACCGCTGGTGCATCGCTGCTTCGACCCGAAACTGATCGGCGACAGCCTGAACTACATGGCACCGGTGCTGTGCACCGAGCCGCACGGCGCGGAGTTCGTCGGTGTCTACGTCGAGCAGGACATGAGCTGGGAACAGTTCGTCGCCTCGGCCGGCCGGGCCCACAAACGGTGCATGGAGCTGATCGCCGCCTTCGCGGACGTGCCCAACAACGCCGACCTGCCCTACCGCGCCGGTTCCATCTTCTACCCGCCCTCGCAGCGGGAGTGGGAGGAGGGCGACCGGGGGGTGCGGTGCATCCTGTGGAGCGACGACCGCAAGCTCACCGGCTCGATGCGCGGCGTCGGCCCGCGGGGACTGCCCGTGACGTGAGCACGGCGCGCGAACGTCCCCGGCACCGTCCGATCCCGGTACCGTATGCTGCCGCTTCGACGGGCGGCAGCGGGAGGTCGGCGGGGATGCGGCGATGGTTGACCGGAGTCGCACTGGGTGCCGTGGTGGCGTTGGCGGCGACCGGCTGCACCAGACCGGCCGGCACCGACGGTGACCTGGTCGACGACTGGGCGTCGATGGCGGTGCCCGCGTCCTTCACTCCCGACTCCGGCACCTGCCACCGGCGACCGCAGGAGGTCGGTTACCTCAGCGCGTACGCCCCGGTGGACTGCGCCGAGCCGCACCAGGCCGAGACCCTGCACGTCGGTACCCTCACCGACGTGACCGGGAATCGGCCACC
>NZ_JAPZBH010000007.1:0-26560 GCF_027460185.1 Verrucosispora sp. WMMA2121
CGGGTGTCCACCCGCGCGGTGACCCCGTTGACCCGCGCCAACTCGCTGCGCGCGGCGCTCCACAACCACGAACTCGCGTCGTAGTTGGCCACCGCGTTGTCCGCCGAACCCAGACCGAGCACGGTCAGCCCCATCGCCGCCAGCAACGCCAGCACCGTACCCACGGTGACCAGACCACCGCGTACCCGGGACCGGGATCGTGGGGTCCCGGTCGCAACGGCCTCGTCGATGCTCGCCACAGCCGGCAGCCTCCCGTGTCGTCTCGGCAGGTGGCGCCCCCGTCCGGCGACCCCTCCCCTGAGCCGGGAGCCATCATATGGTCACGCTACGGACGCCGGGAACCCGCACCGTCCGCCTGTGGACACCCAGCGTGGCGTGTCGTCGGCGTGTCCCGCCAGGATCGTCCGATCGGGACCGGTCGTCCGCCGGTCAGCCGGTCGGCGCGGTCTACCGTGACGTGCACACCTGGTCGGAGGTGGCGAACTGGTCGGTGTCGTAGACGGCGAGCACCGCGAAACAGTAGTTCACCAGGGTGCTCAACCCGTTGACCGTGTAGCTGGTCCGGCCCGGGTCCACCGTGGCCATCATGCCCAGCGACTGCCCGGTCCGCCCGCCGGCCACCATGAACGGCACCAGCCCGTCCGACGGATCCGTCCAGGTCAACGTGATCGTCGTGGTGTCGTCGCGCATCGTCAGGTTTCCCGGCGGCGGGCCCACCGCACCGAGCGACGGCGTCGTCGGTTCCGTCGGCGGTGCGGCCCGCCGGTCCAGGACCAGCAGACCCACCCCGATCACGGCGGCCAGGGCCACCAGGACCGCCACCACCGCCACCACGATCGCCACCCGGTTGCGGCCCGCCGTCGGCTCCCCGCCCGGCATCGCCAACGGTCCCTGGTACGGCGCGGCGACCCCCGGAAGCTGCGAACCGGACCGACTCCAGGCCGGCGACGCGGCCGGCCCCGGATAGGGCGGCGGCGCACCGTGACCGCCGGGCTGCGGATAGGCCGCTGGGCCGTGCGGCTGGGCACCCGTCCCGTACGGGCCGGGTCCGCCAACCTGGCCGTACGACGCACCGCTGACCGGCTGGTACGGCACGGGTGCGGGGTGGGGAACTCCGCTTGTCGGCGGGTGGCCGACCGGCCCGCTGACGGGTGCTCCGCTGGTCGGTGGGTGGTCAGCCGGTCCGTCGGTGGCTGCTCCGCTGGTCGGCGGTGCATGGCCGGATGGTCCGCTGGTAGACGACATGTAGCCGGCCGCTCCGCTGGTCGCCGCGTGACGCGGCGGTCCGCTGGTCGGGCCGGGCTGCGGCAGTGGTGCGGTCATCTCGTGCGGGCCGGCCGTCGGGCTGACCAGTGCGGCGCCGTGCGCGGGCACGGACGGACCCGGCGGTGTGCTCACCGGTGGCGCCCAGCCGGGTGGTCCGCTGACGGGTGGTCCGCTCGTCGGTGGTCCGCTGACGGGTGGCGCCCAGCCGGGTGGTCCGCTGACGGGTGGTCCGCTCGTCGGTGGTCCGCTGACGGGCGGTGCCCAGCTCGGTGGTGCGCTGACGGGTGGTGTGCTGACGGGCGGTGCAGTGAGCGGTTGGGCCTGGCTCCGAGGTGCCTCGGCGGGCTGCCCAGGCGCCGGTGGCGCGCTGACCGACCAGGCCGAGGCGGGAGGAGCACTGACCGGCTGCTCCTCGGCCGACGGTCCGGTCACCGCCGATGACCAGGCCGGGGCCGCGCTCACCGGTGAGGGCACACCAACTGCCGGTTCCGGCGGTACGGGCGGACCACCGGCCCGCGCCGTTTCCTCGTCCAACAGCGGCCCGATCTGCTGGACGCGGATCGTGGGCCGGGCCCACTCGGGATGCCCGGTCGAGGCGGCCCCGCTCCGCGCCGACGTCGACCCGTCGGCGGCTGGATAGGGACGCGGTACGCCCGTCTGTTCCTCGTCCTCGACCCGCTGACGAGCCGCGCCGCTCGACGGTGTGACCGGCGTCGTGAGCGACGCCGCGGGCGACGACGGAGCCGGCACCGTGCCGACGGGCTCGGCCACGGCGGCAGGCGAGACCGGCGGCACCATCGGCGCGGGTGGCACCGCAGCCGATCGGGCCTGGTCGGCCGGGCGGACTGACTGATCTTGAGAGGCGGTCCGCGACCGCGGCACCACTGGTGGCGGAGGCACCGCGGGTGGAGGCGGAACCTGCGGTCCGGCGGACGGCGGCGGTATCCGAGGGGCAGGCGACGCGGCGGATGCGGGAATCTGACGTGGGATCTGCGGCACCGCTGCCGGTGGTACGGCGGCTGGTGGCGGTATCTGCGGCGCCGCTGCCGGTGGCACGGTGGGCGGTGGCGGGATCTGTGGCGGGTTCGGCTCGGCAGACGTCCGTGGTGCCGCCGGAATGACCGGCGGCGGTACGCCGGGACCCTGGGGTGAGCCGGGTGGGTGAAAGACGCCCGCCGTTCCCGGGCCGCCGGAAACAGGATGATCGATGGCCGGCGTGGATCCCGACGCTGAGGGCGGCGCCGCAGTCGAGGCGTCGTGCGGCTTCCACAGCGTGGAGAGCGCGGCCAGGGACACCGTAGGTTCATCCAGAGCCCCCCGAGCCGACCGGCCAGCCGGGCCAGGATCGGAGGCAGGAAGGACCACGGGCTGCGGGGCGGGAGCGGCGTCGCCGAGGTACTCCCGTGACATGCGTACTGCAGGATGGTCGGCACCGAGCACGGCGGGGCCGGCGGCGGCCACCCGGGTGTAGTTCCGGCGCGCCTCGTGGCGGTTGCCCAACTCGTCCGCGACGGACCCCAGCTCGAAGGCCAACGCCAGCATCAGGGGATCGGCATGCGGCCAGCGACGCTCCCCGGCGGCGAACGCCTCCTCCAGCACCCGCCGGGCCGCGCTCGGGTCGTCCGCCTCCCGATGCAGCCTGGCCAGCAGGTGAGCGGTGCTGAGCATGTCCGGATGATCCTTGCTGAACGGCGGCCGAGTCGACTCGACCGCCTCGATCAGCAGGTCACGGGCGGCGGCGAGATTACCCGCAGCACGCAGCGCGAGGGCCCGTTGCTGAGCGACGGCCAGGGGAGAAGCATGGGGCACGGGGCCCATGCTGCCGGGTACGGGCACCTCGACGCTACCCGGCGAGGGCCTGCCGCGAACCCCGTGCCGCGACGGCCAGACGCACCCGATGCCGATGTGCATGATCCATCTGGGGCGTGTACAGTAACTCCCCGTGCAGCCCACCGGGCGGCCTTCGGGTGATGGGATCACCGGGGCCGACACGGTAGGCTGGACAGGTAGGTCCGGGTGGCGGAATGGCAGACGCGCTAGCTTGAGGTGCTAGTGCCCGTATAGGGCGTGGGGGTTCAAGTCCCCCCTCGGACACGATCCAAATCCCAACGGTGTTCGCCGAGATCAATCTCGGTGTGCACCGTTTGTGTTTCTGCGGAGTATGTCAGCCTCAGCCGTAGGCTTCGGTACAGGTCGAGCTTGTCTTCGGGGTCTGCCTCCTTCAGCGTCGCAGCGATGTTGCCCAGGTTGGCGATCAGCGAGGCGATGTCCTCGGCGGTCATCGAGTCGATGGCGTCGGACTCGCGTGCAGCGGGGCGGCTTGCCAGCGCCTTGTCGCGCTGCTGTTCAGCTTCGGCGATCCAGCCCGCCACGACCGCCGGGCTGGCTCCCTCGTCGAGAGCCTGTCTGTAGCGGGCGATCTTCTTGTCGAACTCCGCGGTGATGTCGCCAGCGGCCGGTTGCCGTGGAATCGCCGGCCGGACCTCTGCGCCGAGTTGGCGAGCCAGCAGCTCGATCGTCTGATCGCGTTGTGAGGGGTCGAAAGCGGAGGCGATCCAGTGGTCGATCGGGCCGATTACCCGGTCTTCGCGCATGATCACGTTCTTGGGGTGATCGACACGGTTGGCCAGGGCGTAGTCGGAGGGGTAGCGGCACCGGTAGTAGGCGACGCCGTGGGAGTGCTGGCCCTGCATGCGGCGCTGGCACACCGAGCAGTAGATGAGGCTCTTCAAGACATACGGATGCCGTGTGCGGTGTGGCTTGTGGGTGGCGGGCTTGTGCGCTCGCGACCCGAGTAGTTCGCGAGCGGCGTTGAAAACCTCGTCACTGACGAGAGGTTCGTGGACGACCTCCTGTGAGGTGATCCACTTGTCTCGCGGGTTCCAACGCATGACCGGCATGTGCCCCAGTGCCACATCATCGACGTCTACGAGCACCTCGTCGGTGCGCTGCTTGTTCCAGACCTGCCTGCCGGTGTAGCGGGGGTTCGTGAGGATCACGCGGACGGCGCTCTTCGCCCAGGCACGACCGTCACGGTGAGGATTGCGCTCCTGGTCGTAGGCCGAGGGAGAGAGGATTCCCTCGCTGGTCAGGGCCTCTGCGATGGCGAAGATCCCGTTACCGTTGAGGAAGTCGCGGAAGATGCGTTGCACGACGGGGGCGGTCTGTAGGTCTGGCGTAAGGCCGTGCAGACGTTTGCCATCGGCCGCCTTCTGCGGATTCGGATGCGGACCAAGATCCTTGAGCGTGTAGCCGTACGGTGGTCGTCCGCCGAGGTAGCGGCCCTGCATGAGTGCCTGGGTGGCCATGGCGCTGCGGACCCGCACCTTCACGCGGGTCCGCTCGCCCTTACTCATGCCGCCGAAGACCGACATCACCAGGTCATGGGCCTCGTTGTCCGGATCGATAGGTCCGCCGACCTCTGGCACCCACAGCCTGACGCCGAAGTGGGCGAAGACCGGAACAGTCAGGCTGTACTGGTTGCCGTAGAAGGCGCGATGGGGTTCCCCAATCACCACGTTGTCGAAGCCTCGGTTCGGGTCTCTGAGAGCAGCCAGGAGCCGACTCGCTTCCGGACGACGAGGCCAGGGAATCGAGCGGCTGTCGCCAACATCGAAGAAGCTGGTGACTACCTCTCCGCCGACGGGCTTGACGAGATTCTCGGCGAGCAGGAACTGCCAGTTGTAGGAAGACTCTGGGTCCTGATTGTCTTCCGTGGAGACTCGCCCGTAGAATGCGAAGCAATGCGAGTAGCGTGAGCGTCCGATGAGTTGATGCGCGTTCACAAAGGCTCCATCGTGTTAGGCGTCTTTAGCTCGCTGCGTCGGTCGCGGACCTTCAGTAGTAGCCGAAGCAGCGCCTTAGTGGCGGGTGCGTCGAATGTGGGTGGCGCATTGGGCAGCATTACCAACGGGTCGGACGAATGGTGTTGTGGCCCGCCTACATTGTAGTTGTCGTTGGCTGATCCATGTCGTTCTGATTCGCTATTCAGGATGTTCCCCAAATGGAACCGGCGGCGCTCTCGCACCGGATGAATTGGTTATGGCGACCTCCATTCGCTTTCGAAGCGGGTACAAAAGAGTCCATCGAGCATTGCTCGATGGGCGAGTCACTGCGGGCCGTGGTGGGATGCGGTGCGGAGGATGCGGGGCCGCCCCTTCGACCTCAAGGGCGCTTCGCGTCGCTACGTGATCGCCCTGGGGCCGCCCTTGACCCCGGAGCATCTGCGCCCCCTCGGGCCGGCATTGCGGGCAGGCGGGGCCTGCCCGGAGCGCATGCGCCGCATCGCCACTACGGCCTCGTCCCGTTACGTAGGCCCTCGTGCCAGGTTTGCACCACGATGGTCGTTGGTGCGATATTTGCTGACAATTGCGCTACAGCATCACGATGGTGGGATGGGAACGATGCCTGCCATCATCTCCGCGGTCGCCGCTTCTCTCGCCGCTGTGCTTGCCGGTGTGAACCTTGTCGTGTCCGGCCGTCGGGAGCATGCCAAGTGGGCCCGGGAAACCCTGGTTGAAGTGCTCGTGGACTTCGTTGATGCCAGTTTCGAGAGCAAGGACGCGGTCAAGCACGCCATTCGGGAAGGGAAGCCTGAAGTTTGGCCACCGGTTGATGACGCTTGCCACCGAGCGCAAGCGAAGGCAGCAGAACGCAGGATGCGGACGATGCAGAGCCGTCTGAGGTTACTGGCAGCACCGCGGGTCGTAGATGCGGCTCAGCACTTGCGCATCGAGACAAAGCGCTACCTGGCACTTCTCGACAGTCCGCTACGCGATGCCTTGGAGCGAGATCTACAGATGCGGCAGAATCTCTGGACGTTGCGCCAGAAGTTCTTGAACGAAGCCAAGGTCGCCCTCGCCCTTCCTCGTCCTTGGCGTCGGGTGCCCAAGACCACACCGTCAGAAGGGCTGGGGAGGCCATCCGACGCTGATCTCCGGGCACGCGCTACAGCGATCACCGATGAGTGACTGACTGGGTGACACAGGCGGGGACGACCGTGGTCGGTCGTGGACTGTTCTCGAAGCTCAGAGGACCTGCGAGTACAGGTCAGGGCACCATGATTGTTCGTAGTGGACATCTGCGAAGCGAGGGCGATTTGCTGCCCGACGACCATGACGACGCCGCTGTTGGAGGCTCGGGCGCTTGACCTGCACCGGTCCGGCCGCAGGCTGCGGGGATGGTCAGCGGGTCGGGCGCCGCGCAGCCTCGGCTCCTCCAACCTGTGTCGATCTCACTGTCTCTCTTGTTACGACGTCTGGTTTCTATCCCCGGACAGGCGCTGGAGGGTTGCTTTCGCCCGGAAGGAGAAGGCCAGTCGGAGGGTGTGGGCGGTGAGGTGGATGGCCCACCAGGTGAGGGCGAGGAGGTAGCCGATGATGAGGGCGTTGTGGTTGGGCCAGGTGTGGACGAGGGCGTAGCCGATGGCTAGGCCGGTGGCGATGATGACGCGCACGGCGCGGATGCGGGTGATGGTGAGGCCGGTGGCGACGCCGATGAGGGCGGCCCCGGTGATGCCGACGAGGCCGACGCCTGGGCTGTTGATGGGCATCTGCGCCATCGAAGTGATCATGAGGAGGATGCCGGTGGCGCCGATCGTGGCGTGGAGGGTGGCGGGTTTGGCGCGGGTGAGCCATGCGGGTAGGTCGTCGGCGGGGATGTGGGGCGCGGCGAGTGCGATGACGGCGGCGCAGGCGGCGAGGGGGAGGGTCCAGCCGAGGGTCCAGGTGAGGAAGGGCCGGTAGGTGAACTCGGTGATGGTGCCGACGGCGAGACCGTAGAGGATGCCGGCGACGGGGCCGCTGGCGGCGGCGGCGAGGTAGGCGTGGCGGATGAGGCGTCCCGCGGTGGGTTCGCTGTTGGTGGTGGGTGGTCCGGCGAGCCAGGTGGTGGGGGCGAGGTAGGCGACGGCGTAGGCGGTGAGGACGGCGAAGGCGCTGGCGGCGCCGAGTTCGGACAGGGAGGTGTTGACGAAGACGACGCGGCCGTCGATGGCGCGGATGTCGGCGCCGTAGGCGGCTTGTAGGAGCATCGCGAGGGATGATCCGCCGAGCAGGAGCGTGGCGATGAGGTCGCTGATGCGTAGACGGACGCGGGGCAGTGGGGTGTCGGCGGCTGTGGCGGTGCGGTGGTGCGTGGTGGTGGTGAGGGTCAGGGCGCCGTCGGCGAGTGCGTGAGGATGCCCGACCGCCCTGGCGGTGGCGCCGGCGGCGGTGGTGAGGGTCTCGACCAGGTCGGGGACGGGTCCGGTTTGGCGCGCGATGACGGCGACGAGGTGGTCGCGGGTGATGTCGGCGGCGTCGAGGATGGCGTCGACGGCGGTGGGGATCTGCTGAAGCAGTGGCTGTGTGGCGGTGGTGACGTCGGTGCGGGTGATGACTGTCGGTGGGCGTGGTGCGGGTAGCAGCACCGGTGCGCGGTCCTGGGTGGTGAGGGCGTGTCGGGCCTGCCGGACCGCTTCGCGTACCGCTGTCACGTCCCGGTCGGCGTCGGGTTGGGCGATGCGGTGCCGCAGCGGATCGTCGTGGGTGGTGGCAGTGGTGATGACGTGGTGGGTGAGGGCCTGGTCCAGGTCGTGTGGTGTGTCGATCACGTGGATCGCGAGTTCGTGGTAGCCGTTGGTGTGTGTTTGCAGGACGGTGAGGGTGGGCGGGTGCTGGTCGGCGTGGCAGACGAGCAGACACGTGCCGGCGGGTGCGGTGAGCCCGAGGGTGGTGGTGGCGTAGGTGGCGAGCGCGGCCGGGGCGGTGACCAGCGTCGGTGGCGGTAGGTCGGCGCGGGTCGCGGCGGTGGTGAGCAGGTCCCGGCGTCGTGGTCCCCACCCGGCGGGAATCGTCAGGGTCAGACTGGTGACCGCCTGACCGATCTGGTGCCGGGCGTTCTCGGCGACGTGCCGCAGCAGCCCTCCGACGACGTCGACCGGGTCCACGTCGGTCGGGTCCGGTGCGGCGCGTAGCTGGTTGACCGGGTCGGGCACGAAATGATGGTCGGCGGGCAGTGTCTGGCCGGCGGTGGCATCGACACCGAAGTAGAGGCGCCCGCCGGGGGCGACGGCGACGCCGGGTGGCAGAACGAGTTGTCCGCCGATGAGGACCGGGATCCGGGTGCCTGACCGGTCGACGGTCGCCGCGACGGCTGGTGAGGTGAGATCGATCGACAGCCGTGGCCCCCCGCTGGACATGCCCGGCAGTGTCGCGTGCAGGGTCGGGAGAACGTCAACCACATTCGCCGATGGTGATCCTTTGTGTGCGGATGGTGAGAATCCTTCTCGGTGGGATGGCCGAAGGCATGCAGGGGCGTGTATGCGGGACAGGTCGATGGCCATTTCGTTCGGGGGAGGGGCCGTGTCATGCCGGAGGCCGCGCACACCAACGACCGCCTGACCGAGTACGGCACCCGTCCCACCGTCTACCACCCAAGGCAAACACCACCTCCCGCCCCGCGAGGCCGCGCCGGACGAGTCATCCGCAGCGCGATCGGGGCCGTGGTCTACCTGCTGGGCGTGCCTGCGCTGTTGTGGCTGGTCGCCGGCAATCCGCTGCAGCGACTCCCGACCTGGGCCGAGGCCACCGCCTGGATCGAGCAGACCCAGCAACGGCTGACCATCGAGATGCTGACCGGGCTGGCGGTCTGGGCACTGTGGCTGCTCTGGGCAACCTTCGCCCTCCTCCTGATCGCCGAGCTGGTCGCCGTCGTGACCCGCTGGCGGATCCCGATGCTCCGGCTGCCCGCCCCGCTGCACCGAATGGTGTTCGGCCTGGCCGGCACCGCCGCTCTCGCCGTCACCTCCACCCACCTGACCGGCAGCACCGGCAGTGACCGATCACCCGTCATCGTCTCCACCGGCATCGCCGAGACCGTGCCGCAGCAGGCCATCGCACGCGGTCCGGCGATCATCCGCGTCGCCGACACCCGCTACGTCTACACCGTCGAACGCCACGACACCCTGTCGAAGATCGCCGCCGCCTGGCTCGGCGACACCAACCGGTGGCCCGACATCTGCGCCCTGAACAAACACCGCCACTTCCCGACCGTCGGCGGCACCCTACGCGACTGCGACCTCATCTACCCCGGCTGGGAACTCCGCCTACCCCCCGACGCGACACCACCGGCCGACGCCACCCCAGCCCCACCACGACCCCGCCAACCGGCCGACCCGCCGTCTGCACCTGCCGAACCGTCCACACCGACGCCAGCGTTCCCGGATGACGAGGACGCCTCCAGCGAAGTCGAATCGCCCACTACCCCGACGGCACCAGACGTCCCCCTGCCGGACCAACCCACCACACGGGATACACCGAAGCCATCCGCCGAGGCATCCAGCGACGGTGATTCTCCCGGCCCGGCCTCCGAGCAGAGCACATCCGCACCGTCCGGCGATCGAGACGGCCTAGAGCTACCTGGAGGCAACTTCCTACCGTGGGCATTGGCCGCAGCGATCAGCGCCGCCGCCGCGCTCACGTGGCTGCAACGCCGCCGCCGCTTCATCCCCCACGAACCCGGCAGTGCCGGCACCGACAACCCGCCGGTGATGCCGCAGGCAGTGGCCGAGGTACACCGTCACGTCGTACGCAACCGGGACCTACCCGCCGCCGAAGACCTGGCCCCACGAGCCGGCGCCGTCACCGACCTATCGCTGCTGCCACCCGGCGGGGTTGGTCTCGTCGGCGACGGCGCGGACGCGGCTGCTCGCGCCGCCCTGGTCGCCATGCTCGTCTCCGGCGGCCCCCGCGAGCCGAACCGTCGCGGCGAAGTCGTCATCGACCACGCCACCCTCGCCACCCTGACCGGCCTCGAGCCGACCGCGCTCACACCATGGCCACGCCTACACGTCGCCGACGACCTCGACCACGCCCTGAACATCCTCGACGCGATGCTGCTGCACCGCACCCGCATCCTCGACGAGCAAAGCCTCACCGACCTCGACGACCTACACCATCGTGCTCCGGACGAGGAGGCGCTTCCGCCGGTGCTGCTGATCAGCCCCACACCAGCACCGGACATCCTCCACCGCGTGCAGGCCGCCCTCAGCACCGGTTCCCACCTGGCCGTCACCGCACTGCTGCTCGGCACCTGGCCACCCGGCCCCACCATCACCGTCACCACCGACGGTCGCGCCCGGAATCCCGAAAGCTCCACAGCATCGCCACTCGGCGAGCGCATCGCCGTCCTCGACGGGGCCACCGCGGTCGCATTCCTGACCACACTGCGTGAGGCACAGACCGGCGAAACGCCCACCATCACCTCACCAGCCATACCGGCGCCCATTCCGCTCCACACCAGCCGGACCCAGTCTGAGACAGCCGACGAAATACAATCGGTCGCCGCGCCGCCAGCAAGTGACTCCACTACCGTCAAGGCACAGCTCCGGGTACTCGGATCGCCACGCATCGACAACATCACCCGAACTGGCCGACCGCTACGAGCCAAGGCACTGGAACTGGCGGTGTACCTCGCCGTGCACCCGGACGGTGCCGCCACTCGGGAGATCGGCGAATACCTCGAACCCGACGCTCGCATCAGCCAAGCCGACCAACGCGTGCACACCAACGCCTCGAACCTGCGGCACGTGCTCGGCCGCGCCGGCACCGCGGACACGAAGAACGCCTACGTCATCAAGGTCGCCGGGCGGTACCGGCTCGACCCCGCGACCGTGGACATCGACGTGTGGAGGCTTCGTGACCTCATGCGCGATGCGAGCATCGCCACCGAGCCGCGTCGGCGGGAGCTACTCACCGCCGCATGCGACCTCTACAACGCACCGCTAGCGGACGGCCAAGACTACGAGTGGTTGCAGCCACACCGCGAGGCGGTCCGACGCTGGGGCACCGAAGCCCACCTCCTGCTCGCCGACGACCTACTCGACCACGATCCGCAGGCCGCATCCGACCTCCTCGACAAAGCCATCGGCCTGGACCGCTACAACGAGGCCACCTACCGCAAGGCCATGCGCGCCCGCCACGCCCTCGGCGACACCGACGGCATCCGAACCCTGCTACGCGCCCTGACCAAAGCCCTCGCCGACATCGACACCGAACCACAGGAGGACACGATCACGCTGGCAACTCAACTTCGCGTCAGCCTGCGCGATAAGTGAGCGTCACCGCCGCGCCGAGTCCCTCCACCCCCGGCAGCGGCGAGTCTCTGTAAATTCTGTAGTGCGACGTGTTCCAGCAGCGAGCAGGATATGCCTGGCTGGCGGCAAAAGTGCCGGTCACGTTGGCGGTTTCCCTCCGCGTTGCTGATGCGACGGCTGGACGAACCCTGAGGATCCAACACGACGACCGCCGCCATTCATGCCGCCGACCGCAGGATCCTACCAGCTATTCGCTGATCTAACTTGCTTGTCGAGGAGCTTCAACCTGGCTAATTGTCGGTGGTGGGACACGTGGGATCACGTTTTCCTCTGCCATTGTCGACGGTGGCCGGAGTTTGAGCAATTGATGGAGTGTCCTCTTTCTCTGGTTCCTGTTCATCGCCGCAGAGTTTGCCCACAATCTTTATAGCGTCCTTACGGCGCTGCTCGTTCCCGAAGACGCCGACGATCGTGGCAAGAATTAGCGGCTTGTCGATGATTCGACAAGCCGCCTTATATGCAAGGAAGGCGGCGAAGCCGACGACTAGGGCGGCTGGTGGCAGGTCGCCAAGCAGATTGGCGGGAAAGGCTGGCACGGCGGGCTCCACAAGAAGAGGGAGCCCGGATCTACGCGATCACTAGCTCCCGAAAGACAAGGGGTCGCAGGGTCTTTCGGGCTTTTCCAGGCGCACGGCTGCGATGGCTCTCGATCGAATGGTCGACGTCAGGAACTAGCAACGGCTTCGCGGCAGGAATCGACGCGAAAGTCCGGCCAAGAATCCGCCGAAGGATGATCTCCGCGCGACGTGCGAGAATGCGGCCGATGTCGGAACGGGAAGGTGGCCCCGGATCGGCGGTCTTTGTGGCTGTTTCGTGCCGGGCGGTACGCACTTGGCGTAGATTCGATGACACCTCACGCGGGGGAAGTAGGTGCCAAGTCCGACGTTCATCGATTTTTCGCTTGACGTGCTTCAGTGCTACGGGATCACATAGCAAGCGCTCGGCTTTCGACCACCACGGAACTAGTACGGCAGCCGCCGTTCGGGATCATGGCTGGAGTTCGAGGTTGAGGCGTCGGGTGTAGTGGGCTTGGCGGGCTCGGGCTTGATGGCGGCGGCGCCAGTCTGACCAGCGCAGACGGTGGGCGAGGTCGCGGATCGGGCGGAGTACGAGGGTGTTGATCAGCCGGCGGGTCTCGTTGACGGTCAGCTTGATCAGACCGGTGTCGGTGGAATCATCGTCGGCTTCGGCGGCGCAGATCGCCAAGACGGCGAGGGCGGCCAGGGCGAGGGTGGTGAAGCGGTGCCAGGAGTCCCAGCGGCGGACTTGGTGTTGGTCGAGGCCGACCTGGCCCTTGGCGGCTTGGAAGCTTTCCTCGACCGTCCAGCGGATGCCGGCGACCCTCACGAGCTGGGCGAGGGTGGCCGGTCTGGGTGTCCAGCAGCGGTAGAAGGCCAGTTCACCGGTGGTGGTGTTGCGGCGGATCAGGAGGCTGTGGTGGCCGCCGTCGTCGGGGTCGGCGTCGGTGCAGACGTCGTCGAGCCAGGCCCAGTCGTAGAAACGTGGGCCCTTGGATCCGGCGCCTGCGCTGCGGCGCTGCCACGCCGAGGCGGGCAGGCCGGCGGCGACCCGGTCAGCCCGCACCCGAGTCTTGCCGCCGTCGAGGGGGACGAGGTGGCTGCGGGACACGGCCAGGACGTAGCCCAGGTGGTGTTCGCGCAGGTGAGCACGGAAGACACTGCTGTTGCCGTAGGCCTCGTCCGCAGCCGCCCACCCAGCGGGGACGCCGGCGTCGAGGGCAGCGGTGATCATGTCGGCGGCCAGCTCGGACTTCGTGGCGAAGACGACCTCGTCGGGAACTCCGGCGGCCTGGCATCTGTCCCGGTCATCGGTCCACGACACCGGCAGGTAGACCCGGCGGTCGATCAGTGTGTGCCCATGCCGGCTGGCGTAGCCACAGAACACCCCTACCTGCGCGTTCTCGATCCGGCCGGCGGTGCCGGTGTACTGGCGTTGCACCCCGACCGTATGCGTGCCCTTCTTCAGGTCCCCGGTCTCGTCAACGACCAGCACCGCGTCCGAGTCACCGAACCGGGCCACGACCACGTCACGCAGATCGTCGCGGACGGCGTCGGCGTCCCACACCGCCCGATACAACAGCCTCTGCATCGCGTCCGGCCGGGCATGCCCGGCCTGCTCCGCCAACTGCCAGCACGTCTTGACCTCGATATCCGCCAGCAGCCCGGTCACGAACGCCGCCGCAGCCCGCCGCGGCTCGACCCGCCCGAACCGACCCGCGAACGCATCACACACCCCGGCCAGAACCCGCCGCCACCGGGCAGGGTTTACGCTGTGGCACGCGGCCACCGCCAGATCTGAAGTTATGTCCACAGCAGACAGACGATCACGCGGTGGCCGCACCTCGTCTACCCGGCCCCACCAGCGACATCTCAAACGGCGGCTGCCGTACTAGCCGGATTGGATCGCGAGGCTTCGGGTGGCCGTCTGCGTCGAGGCGAAAGCGTAGATTGACGGGAGGTGCGCCGTTGCGGAAGTCGATTTCTATCGATTGATAGCCAGGCCAGGAGAATCCAGCCAACATCTGGTTGAGTGCATCGCTAACCAGCACAATGCCACGGCTGAGGTCGACGGGGGATGCGTCAACCGATAAGCCAGTGGTCTTGTCGTAGAACCTGGTCAGCTTCCTCGCGACACGCTTCGCCACGACATGCGCGAAGGCTTCGCTCTTGCCGGTCCCGGGGTCGCTGCGGAGAAGAACCATGTCCGCGCATCTCGCTGGGCGCATGGTCGCGGGCCGTGCACGCAACCCAGTCACCCAATCCACGAGGGACAGAGTAGCGGGCGGTCGCACGAGGCGTTCGGAGGCGCATGACCCCCCGTCGCGCTGCCCGATCCCCGGATGAAGCTGGCCTCCTCCTTGCCGGTCCTGAGGGGTGTTTGCGAAATGCCGGGACGGCTCCGGCGGGTTGTCCGGCAGACCGCCGCGCCGCGAGGAGGAGAACGTACAACCTTGATGTGGGATCTCATTTGAGATGTCGGGCGCCTGGTTGTTGACCTGGGTCTCCATGCCCGTCTCACCTATTTGTCGGGACGGTTTGTCTCACGGATCTGTCGGTTTCTTCGCGGAACGGTCCGTTGCCGGCTTCTGATGTTGGCCTGGCGGGGTTGATCGCGGCGTTGCCGTAACGCTGAGCGCCTCGGCGTTACCAGGGGTGGGACTGTAAGACGAACGGTGTAACTCCTGATCAAGGAGCAGCACCTGATGTCTGATGGATCGATGGCCGCCGTGGATACTGCCGCGGTGGCGAAGAACGGGCCGGGACAACCGGCGGAGGGTCTCGACGGGGAACTCGTCGCCCAGATCGTGGAGCAGGCCCGTGCGGCGGGTCTGCAGCTGACCGGCGACGGCGGTCTGTTGCAGCAGCTCACGAAGCGAGTCCTGGAATCAGCGCTTGAGGGCGAAATCACCGATCACTTGGGCTATGACAAGGGCGACCCGGCGGGCAAGAACGGCGGGAACTCCCGCAACGGTGTGCGGGCCAAGACGGTGCTCACCGATGTCGGCCCGGTCGAGATTGACATGCCGCGCGACCGGGATGGGTCGTTCGCGCCGCAGATCGTCCGCAAGCGGCAGCGTCGGTTGTCCGGCGTGGACGACATGGTCATCTCGCTGTCCGTCAAGGGCCTGACCACCGGGGAGATCCAGGCCCACCTCGCCGAGGTCTACGGTGCCGACGTGTCACGGCAGACGATCTCGACGATCACTGACAAGGTTGTCGAGGGCATGACCGAGTGGCAGAACCGGCCCTTGGACCCGGTCTACCCGGTGATCTTCCTGGACGCGGTGCACGTGAAGATCCGGGCTCTGTCGCCGGTTGTGTGAAGCAGATCAGTGCGCGAGCAGAACGCGTTTGCGAAGCAGTTCGAGGCTGGCGCGGCCGAACATCTGTCGTTTGATCATTTTGAGGCGGTTGATGGTGCCTTCGACGGGGCCGGAGTTGTGCGGCAGGGTCAGGCCGTTGCGGAGGGCGTCGAGGTCGCGGCGTAGGTTGCGGGCGAATCCGGCCAGTGGCGTGAGGGTGTCGTGTTCGACGGCGGCGATCCACTCTTCGAGGCGCTCGCCGTGTCGGCCGGTCATCATGACCGCGAAGGCTCGCACGTGTTTGACCAGCCGGTTCAGGTCCTGGTCGCGGCTGCGAACATCACGAAGCTTGGCCGTGTCACGGGGATCGAGATGGTCGGGATGGGTCATGATCCATGAGGTGACCTGGCGCACTGACGGCGGTTTCGGGCCGGGGTGCGGGGCGTGGCCGAGGCCTTTGCGGAAGCGGCGTAGGTAACGCTGGACGGCCAGTTCCCCGCCGGGATAGCCCTGCTGCTTGATCTCGCGGAACAGTTGGGTGGCGTTGCGTTCTCCCTCGTTCCAGCGCTGGTGCAGGTAGGCGACGTAGTCGTCGACCAGGTGCGCGCGTTGCTCGGTGACGGCGGTCAGCTCGGCGACGCTGGCAGCGTTCAGGTATTTGCGGACAGTGGCCTGGTGCAGGCCGAGCTTGCGACCGATCGCCGACTTGTTCATGCCCTGAGCAGCCAATTGGTGAACGGCGGCATGGTGTTCACGAAGGCGGGTCACGATCTTCTTCTCAGGTGGCGGCTGCACCTCGGCGGGCATCGTGTCGTCGGCTGGTGGCGGTGCCGGGGCAACAAGCCGGGACCAACACGCGTTGACGGTCTTCTCCACCGCCTGGCCCAAGTTCTGCCAGAGGTGGAACCGGTCCGCGACCTGCACCGCGTCCGGGGCACCGGTGCGGGCTCCTTCGCCATAGCCGCCGGCCCGGTCGCGGCAGATCACCTCAACTTCTGGGTGCTGCCGCAGCCATGCGGCGAGGCTGTCGCCGTCACGGCCGTCGAACACGTCGACCGGACGCCGGCTGGCCATGTCGATCAGCACGGTGCCGTAGTGACGACCTCTGCGAAACGCGAAGTCGTCAACGCCGAGGACCGTGATAGGTGGCATCAGCGGATCGGGTAACTCTCTGACCAGCCGCAACAACGTATCGCGGCCCACGGCCGCGCCGATCACCGACGTCAGCCGGGAACCGGCCCGGCCAGCCAGAGCCAAACCGATCTGCGTCAGCATACTCCGCAGCCCCGGCGTCAACCGCGCATGCGGCACGGTTAGCCCATCGATCTGCTCGGCGAAAGTCTTCGCGGGGCAGCCGGTGTTGTCGCAGCGAAACCGCCGGACCTGCACCTGAAGCAGCAACGCCGTCCCCGCTATCGCGACATCCCGCAGCCGCCGCTGATAACGCCCATGAACCCTGCCCGACCGCTGCTGGCAACGGCCGCACCGTGCAGTCGCGGTCCGAGCCCGACCCGACAGCACCATCACGCCGGCACGCTGCTCAACAGCCTCGATCGACAGACCCGACAGGTGTGGCAATAGCTGCTCCACAAACGAACACGCCAGACATGATCAACGAAACTGCCCCGTCCCGAATCGAACCGTCCACATCACAAGATCGGCGACAGAGCCAAGATCCGTGACGGGAAGGTCGCCAACCGGCCCATCTACCTGGCCCTGGCCGTCACCGTCGAGGGCACCCGGGACATCCTTGGGCTGTGGGCCGGTGACGGCGGTGAGGGCGCCAAGTTCTGGCTGCAGGTCCTCACCGAGCTGAAGAACCGCGGTGTCGCGGACGCGTGCATGGTGGTCTGTGACGGACTCAAAGGGCTGCCCGACGCGATCGGCGAGGTGTGGCCCGAAGCGGTGGTGCAGACCTGCGTGATCCATCTGCTGCGTGCCTCGTTCCGGTATGCCGGCCGGCAGCACTGGGACGCCATCGCCAAAGCCCTGCGGCCGGTCTACACCGCGCCCACGGAGCCTGCTGCCAGGGCCCGGTTCGCCGAGTTCACCGAGGCGTGGGGCGGCAAGTATCCGGCGATCGTGCGGCTGTGGGAGCAGGCGTGGGCGGAGTTCGTGCCGTTCCTGGCCTTCGACGCCGAGATCCGCACCGTCGTCTGCTCCACGGATCGCCATCGAGAGCGTCAACGCCCGCATCCGCCGCGCCGTCCGCGCCCGCGGCCACTTCCCCAACGAGGCCGCCGCGCTGAAATGCGTCTACCTGGCCGTGATGAGCCTCGACCCCACCGGGCAGGGCCGCCGGCGCTGGACCATCCGCTGGAAGCCAGCCCTCAACGCCTTCGACATCGCCTTCGAAGGACGCCTGTCCGCAGGCCGCAAGTAGACGCCAACAACCCGAGTTACACCGTTCGTTTGACAGACCCGCGGCGGGGACTAACAGATCCGGTGGCGGTGTCCGGCTGCGGCGTCCAACCCGATCAGCGGGTGAGAGTTGCTCTTGCCGGGAGTTGCCGATCAGGCGCGGCTTGGTCCGATTGAGAGCCGGACGAGGCCGGACCAAGCCGGACGAAGCCGGATGTCAGCGGAGGTCGTTGAGATGCAGCGCCATATCGAAGTAGCGCCGGGTCAGGTCTACCGACCTCGTTCAGGTGTGGTGAGCCGAGTACGGCGTTGATCGCGAAGCTGACGCTCCTGGTCGAGGGCACGGTCATAGACGTGCCTCACCGCGAGCGCAAGCTCGGGGTCCACCCGAAGCGCCATCAAGATCTGTTGCAATGTGTCGAACCTCGGCAACCTCTTGCCGCTGAACGTGTCCGACAGCGTGCTGACAGGCACGTTGGCGGCCATTGCGATTCGCCGCAAAGTCGGTTGACCAGCTTGAGCGCGTACACGTTGCAGGAACTCCACCAACTGCCGACGTTCGTCGTTTCCACCGCGGGCTTCATTGTCACCAGCATTTCCGCGTGTGCGGGAGGAGGTCACTGCACTGGGTGATGTGCGGTCTGTCGACAAGGTCGCGCGTCGATCTCGCTCCAGCTCACCCTCCACGGCGCTTCTTTTCGCCATCCATCCGGCCTCGTCACCACCCCAGGCGTTAACGATGATCGCCAGGATGTCACGCGTGGGAATACGGTCCCCACGCAACGCGGCGTAGAGGGTGGATCTCGGTACACGTTGTTGAACGCTGATCTGATCAATGCTCGGAGCGGTCGCCCCTCGACTGTCCCTAAGCGCGCGTAGTTCAAGGGCAAACCGCGCACGTGGACCGTCGTCAGGCTGGAGGGGGTTTGGTCGTCGCGGCATGGGCTCCTGCCGGTTGTCTCGTCAATAGCGCGGATTGTACTCGTATTGTCTCTTGATCGTTGAACAGACTCCCAGGGGCTACCTAGCGTTGTAGGCACGGAGTTTGAGCGGCCCGCCCGTCGTTCATGGCCTTGGCAGGAACTCGTGCACGTCGGGCGGGCCAGAACCGCCGGCGTTGCCGGCAGAGAGGACGGGGTCCGATGACCAAGTCCTGTATCCATCATCACCCCTGGTGGGGGCCTCCTGGCAAGCGGAGGATGGTGATCATCATTGTTCTGGTGGCCGTCATTGCGGTTCTCGGCCTGAGTTTTGCCATGCCAGCCCCGCGCGTCGCAGCGGTCTCGGGAATCATCTCGGCTATCGCTGCATCCGTCGGTGTGCTTAAAGCACGGAAAGCCGCGCCGTAGCTCCGCTAGGCTGAGCGTGGCCAGGTTGCCGCACGTCGGGCACCTGGCCACGCAAACTTCTCAGCTATCTTTCGGAACCGACAAGTACACCGACAGATCGATGAGAAACCGAAAGATCTATTGAGAACCTACACTTCACCAAGAAACGATCCGACGGATCGCGGCAGTCTGGTTGATCCACCTGCTCAGTCGAGTGATCTTGACAACGTCGCCGGTTTTCGGAGCTTGGATGACGAGTCCGTCGCCGAGGTACATGCCGACGTGGCGTGGGTTGGCCACGGTGCCTTCGCTGCCGGCGATGAGGATGAGGTCGCCGGGCAGTAGAAGCGTCGGGTCGGCCACGGGCTTGCCGGTGTTTGCCTGGTCGGTGGTGACGCGGGGTATGGGGATCCCGGCCGCTCGGTACGCCGCCTGCATTAGGGATGAGCAGTCGCACTGTTTGTCAGGGTTGCCGGAGTGGGGGTCGGTGCATGATCCCCCGAAGTGGTACGGGGTGCCGAGCTGGTTCGCCGCCCAGAAGATGGCGGTGGCGACGGCGGGTGGGGTGTTCGCGGGTAGCGCGAATCCGTCCGGGAGGGCGGCGAGCGCGCCGGTGGCGCAGTCGGTGAGGGTGTTGGCCAGTTGGTCCACCAGGTGTAACGCGTCGTCGATCCACTTCGCGTACGCGTCGGGGAACGCGGAGACCTGAACCTTCTGGGCGGCGTGGGTGAGTGGCATCGCCTCCCAGCCGGGCACGGTCAAAAGCTTGTCGAAGAACTTCCCGGCCTGGTAGGCCGGCTCGGACAGTTGCGTGGCGGTGCCCCATCTATGGCTTGGGCGTTGCTGGAACACCCCGATCGAGTCATGGTCGTTGCCATCGCCGAGGTGGGGCAGGTTACGCAGGCCGGATTCCTGCATGGCGGTGGCGACAGCGACGACCCATCCCCAGCGGGGGACGCCCTTGGCGACGCCGACGTCGATTATGGTCGCGGCGATCTCTCGCTGCTCGGTGTCCCAGGTGCCGATGTCGGGCCGCGGTCCGGTGGGGCGCAGGGCGGGCGCGGCGACGATGCCGCATCCGTTGGAGCCGCCGCCGGTGACGGCCGACAGGAGGACCATGGGCAGTCCGAAGCACGCGACGATGACGATGGTGACGACACCGATGATGGCTTTGGTCATGGCGATTGACCTTCCGTCGCAGACGAAGAAGGGCCGGCGTGCGCGGGTGCTCGTCCGGCAGGCGTGGAGCGGTGCTGTGGTTGTGGGCGATAGATGAGCGGCAGCCGCCTGGCGGGATATCGCGGAGGAAGTTGGCGATCAGGTCGTAGCGGTGGCAGGCGGTCGCAGTCGCGCTCGTAGACGCTGCGGTGGGTGCGGTGCCGCGCGTGAAACGCAAAAAGGGCCGTGGGCCGCCCTCGCGGGCGGCCCACCTTGAGCGGTCGCGTCAGTTGATGGATGCCTGGAGGACGTGGGCGGCTTGACGGAGCAGGTGCTCGATGGTCCGGCTGGCGTCGTAGGAGTCGTGGCGGCTGTCGATTTCGGCGGCGTAGGCCCAGTCGAAGGTGCCGTTGGCCATGGCGGGCACGTGCCACAGGTCGCCGCCGTGGTCGAGGAACAGGGCGCAGCCCCACCGGTCGGCCAGGAGGGTGAGGGGTTGAGTGGCGCAGGTGATGGTGCAGGCGCAGTCGGGGTCGGTGTAGGTGGTGCGCGGCTGCTGGTGGTGGACGAGGCAGCGGCAGTCGCAGAGCCTCTGCCACGGCGGGATGTAGGCCATGGGGTTCCTCCGAACGTCTACGCGCGCACGCCTCGGCCGCCGCCGGTGGTGGGCAGCTTCCGGGGTGTACGCGGTTGTGGGGTGGTCAGTGCCGTCGCTCAGGTCGGCGGCCCGGTGATGGAGGTCCGGCCGGGTCGCAGGAGGGTGTTGTCCTGGACCTGGCGGGTCTCCTCGGCGGTGAGCAGGTGGGCGGGCAGCCGCGGCAGGTGCTCGCGCCAGGCGCGGTAGAGGCGATGGGTTCCGTCGATGAGCAGCGGGGCGGGTGGGTGCCCGCTGATGTCGAGTTGGGCGACGATCACCGGTGTTTTCAGGTCGGTGGTCATGGCGTAGGCCCGGTCGAGTGCGGTGCTGGTCGGCCCGATCAAGCTGGCCACCCGCTGGTGCGGGTCGTCGAGCCGGGTCAGGCCGTATGCGGTCGCCCACGTCGCGACATCGAGAGGCTGGGTGTCGCGGGGCGTGGCGGCGATCAGCGCCCGTGCGGCGTCGATGGAGAACACCCAGGGCGGCCCGAAGTGGAACCACTGCGGCTGTCGGGGCGGGTCATGTGCTGCCCCCGTTGCGGTTGTTGGTGAGGCGGGTGGAGATCGCGACGCAGCGCAGGATCAGCTCGTGTGAGGGCAGGGTCAGCAGTCGCTGTCGTTTGTCGTCACGAAGCTGGTCCCAGATGAGGACGGTGACGGCGGCGGACCATACGTCCACGATGACGCCGTCGATCTTGGCGTGCTGGCGGTCGGCGACGATGCGTCGCAGGGTGTCGATGAGCGTGGCGTCTCCGAGTGGGTGGTTGGCGTCGTCGGGTCGTTGGGCCTCGGGGAGCAGGGTGTAGTAGTCCTCGCAGGTGTCGTCGATGCGCGGTGGGTTCTCGGTCTCCCACCGCTGCACGTCGGTGGCACGGAGTCCGCACACCGACTGCCGTAGGTCGCGGTGGTGGCGGATGTGGCCGCTCATCGGCTGCCCGCCCGGTCTGAACCCCACCTGGTCGTGCTCGGCCGTGTCATGGCCCTTCCCTCCGTGATAGCGCCGGGGCAGCGGCGCCGCTGCCCCGGCTGGTGGGCGATGTGTGGTCAGACCTTGAGCAGGTCGAAGGCCGCCAGCTTCAGGTCGCCGACATTGCCGGTGACCACCCGGTTGGCGCGGGCAATCTCGTTCTTGGCGGGCTGGTAGTGGTCGAGGTACTCGGTGATCGCCTGGAAACCGGCCCACCTGCTGCCGGAGATGGCTTTCTGGGTGTCGGCCTCACGGATCAGGTACTTCAGCGTGCCGAGGCGCTGCTTGGCGTTGTTGCGGGTCTGCTCCGAGGCGGTGTCCTTGACCGGCCACACCTGGCCGACGACCTGCTCGAACTCGCGCATCGTCATCGCGGTCTGAAGCATCCGTTCGGCGGCCTTCTCGAAGGTCTCCATGTACTTCCACATCAGCCCCAGTGCCTCGCGGGCTTGGCTGATTTGGGAGTTGACGTTGGAGGTGTGCCGGAACGTGTAGTGCCCGACCGAGTGCGCGAACGCGGCCCGTTGGGTGTTGGCGCACACCACCCGAATCGGGCTGGCGTCGACCCGCAGGGCGGCGGTGCCGTCGTGCGACGTGGTGCCGATCAGATACAGGTCCAGGCGGTCCACGCCGGCGATCTCCATCGCGTGCGGCAGCTTCATCGTGACGAACACCGACTTGCCGCGCCGCAGGCTGCCCGCGGTCTCAAAGTGTGCGCCGCCGACCTGATCGACCAGGCGGTCCAGCATCTCGGCGCATTGCTCGTTCTGGACCACGGTGTAGTCGGTGCCGACGATGCCCAGATACTCCGTCTCACCGGTGACCGGGTTGCGGCGGACGGTCATCCGCTTGTCATCGGCGGGGATCTGTACTTCGACGCCGTTGACGAGGTCGATGCCGACGGTGCGGATGGTGCGTACGCCCCAGTCGCCGAGTCGGGCGGCGGCCATGATCTCCTCGGCGCGCATGGTGTCCTGGGTGACGGTGCCGAGTTGGTGCCAGGCCGACAGGCGGGCGCTGGCGAAGGCGGTCGTCCCGTCGGTGAAGGTTTCGAGGTCGTGCGGCACGGGGTTCTCCTCTCGGATGCGGTTGCGGGGGCCGAGCGCATAGCTCGGCCCCCGGGATGGTGGGTGTGGGTCAGGACTGGTCGGTGTTGTCCGCGTCCGCCTCGGCGGCAGCGCCGCTGTCGGCGGGTGCCGGGTGGACGAAGGCCAGCGGGTTGTCGGAGACCAGGAGGATGCGGCCGGCGGCGGCGGCCTTCGTGAGGTTGTTACGCACCGCGCCGTTGCTGACCTGCCGGTTGAGCTGCGCGGCGAGCGCGCTGGCGATGTCCTGCGGGGTCATCTGACGGCCGGGGCTGGCGGCCAGATAATCGAGGGTGAGCTTTTCCAACTCGCCCCGGCCGAAGGGCTGGTTGCCGTCGGCGTTGACGGTCCCGTCGCCGCTGACGCGGCCCACGGTGCGGGCGGTGCTCGCCGTGCGGGGGGTGGCGCGGGTGGGCAGGGTGACGACGTGGGTCTCACCGTCCGGGCCGACAATGTGCAGCGTGCCGTCCGGACGGACCAGGGGCTGCACGGCCGCCGTGGCGGTCGGCGTGTTCGCCAGGCCGCGCATGACCTGAAGGCAGAGCGGGCAGCGGGGCGGTTCCGGGTTCGGGTCGACCTCGCTGGCCTTGGTGGGGCCCGGGATCCACCGCTGCGGCTCGCCGGGGAGCCGGCGGGCGGCGTCTGCCTGCTCCATCGCGGTCAGCAGCCGGGTGGCGGTGACGTGTCCGATGCCGCTTTCGGCGACGATCAGGTCGAGGGTCGCGCCAGCATCGCTGTAGTCGGCCAGGACGCCCTTGATGGCCATGACCTTGCGGTCACCGGGGCGCGTCGGCTGTACCACGGCGACCGTCCGACCCTCGTCGTCCGCGCCGCTGTCCTCGTCGTCCGGGCCCTCGTTGCTGGCGTCGTCCCGGTCGGTCTCGTCCGCCGTGTCGTCGGGCTCCTCGTCTGCGTCCTCGTCGCCGTTGATCTCGTTGCCGGTCTGGTCGGCCGGCTCGGTGTCGCCGGTGTCCGGCTCGCCGGCCGGGTTGTCGAGGTCGGTGCCGTCGGGTTGCGCGGTCTCGTCAGGGTTGGCCGTGTGCTCGCCGCCGGGGTCGTCCGGCGCGGCGTCGGTGGCCTCCGTGGGGGTCGCCGGGGTCCACCGGGTGGGCGTGCCTTCGGCCGGGTCGGCGTCGGTGTCCACTGCGGCGATCAGTCCGGCGTCGGCGAGGGTCTTGATGGCTTTGTCGGTGGTCGAGCGGGCCTTGCCGGCCTTGTCGGCCAGTTCGTGGACGTTGCCCTGACCGAGTTCGGTCAAGGCGTCGAGGACGGCCTGCGTGGCAGGCGTCAGGGACAGGTTTTCCATCGGTCCCTCCTTGGGGGATTTGCGGTTGGGAACGCCCGGCACGGGTTGTGCCGGGCGGTGGTGCGCCGGGCCGCGCGGGCAGCGGCCAGCGCGGCAGGCACGTGGATGCGGTGCGCTGCCGTGTGGGGTGCTGCGGGGATGGCGGCCCGGTCGCTCTCGGGGCTGCGTGACGCGGCCGCTAGTGGCCGGCGCCGGCGGTCTCGTCGGCCCCGGTGTTCAGGACGTAGAGACGGTCTTCGGTCGGGTCGCGGTAGATGCCGGCGTCGGCGTGGGACAGCCGCAGCGGGTTGACGCTGCCGGGCGGGCGGAGTGCGGCGTCGGACGTGCCGACCCGGATGCGGGTGGTGTGTCCGGGGAGGTTCTGCCTGCGGCAGGAGTCGGTGTGGGGCAGGACGACCAGGATGGTGTCGCCGGGGTTGTTGACGTAGCGCCGCCGTACCGTCTGGCCGGGATGCGTCTGCGCGTACGCGGCCCGTGCCTCGTCGCCGATGAGGGTGTCGATCCAGTTGCGGGCGTACCGGTACTCGCGGGCCAGCTCCCTGATGGTGTCCACGGGACCGGCGACGGTGCTCGTGGATCCGTGCAGGTCGTCTTCGTTGATCAGGAGGGTGCGCAGCCGGTCGACCGCGAGCAGCAGCTCGGTGCGCAGGTGCCGCAGGTTGGCGGCGGCTTCGGGTAGGTGTGCGGCGGCGGGAGCGGGGTCGGTGGCGTGCTGGTCGAGGGTGCGGCCGGTCGTCGCGGTGATCCAGCGGCCGACCGTGTTGCGGTGCCGCATCAGGCCACCTGCTCAGGAGGTGAGGTGGGCGATTTCGGTGGGGGTGAGCTGTGTCGGGGTTCGGTTGCGCCAGGCGTCGGAGTGGCGCAGGTGCCACCAGCGCAGCAGTGACCGGCAGGCCGAGGCGAGCTCGCCGCGCACGGGCAGCGGATACACCGTGGCCAGCGGTGCCTGATGTGGCCGGGCGATGTAGGCGGTGGGCGTCCACCCGTGGTCGGTTTCGGTGACCTCGCCGACAACGCGATCCGGATAGGGGATGTCGAAGGCGGTGGCGGCTTCGGCGTCGGGCGTCACCTGCCAGGTGTGCGGGTCGGTACGCCGCAGCGTCGCGACGCCGCGCGACGGATCGCAGCGCCGCAGGAGCAGGTGCCGCTCGTCGCCGTCTGCGATCGGCCGGTGGTTGCGCCAGGCGCGGTAGCAGGTGAGCAGCGCGGCTCCGAGCACGGCGTGTCGTTCGCGGGCGACGAGCGCGTCGGTGAGGGTCTGCTGGTAGGCGGCGATGTGCAGGTCGGCGCGGGCGGCCATCGCGTGCCGGGCCGCTGTGGAGAGCATGCCCACCCGGGCGAGAGCCTCGTCGAGGCTGGTGGTGCTGTCGGTGAAGTCGCGGGCGGTTGTGTGCAGGATGCGGGCGAGGTCACCGATTGGTTCGGGGGTGGCGGTGTCGTGGCGCCACAGGTGCTCGGGCAGGACGTCGTTGGTGTCGGCGGCGATACGCCGCAACACCGGATCGGTCAGGAACATCGAGGAACTCCTTCTCTGGTCGGGCTGGGCATGGCGATGGCCGGTCGCCGCGGGGGCTGCGACCGGCCATGGGAGGTTTAGGCGGGAGGGCTCAGGCGATGGCGACGGCGCACAGGCGTGCGCTGGAGCGCAGGCCGCGCAGGTAGGCGCACGCCTCGTTGAGGAACCGGAACCGGTCCGCGACAGAGTCACTGGCCGGGGCGAGGAGCCGGCCGTCGGTGGTGATCAGCGCGTCGCCGATGAGCGCGATGCGCCAGTGGAGCCCGACGTAGGTGGCTTCGCCGGCCTGGTAGACGGACAGTTCGTAGGGGTCGAACGAGGCGGCGAGCATCGCCAGGACGCGGGGTTGCTGCTCGAAGCGGCGGCGGGCCTCGTTCAGGGTGACCGTGCCAGGGTCGGCGTGGTGCTGGGCGAGGTAGTCCTCCCAAGGGCGGGCGGGCCGGGTGGTGGCGTTGATGTGGGTGTTCCACGCACGCCAGCGAAGGCCGGCGGCGTGGGCGGCCTGGGCGGTGGTGCCGGTCAGGTCGAGGCGGCTCTTGCGGCCTCCGGCGGCGAGGGTGACCGCGCCGAAGCGGCGGGCGGCGTCGAGCAGGTAGTAGCCGAGGAACCGGGTCAGCCAGCCGATGAAGCGGCGGTGCCGGACGCGGTAGCGGCGGGCCGGGGTGCCGTTGGCGTGCAGAAGGTCGTTGACCTTCTCCGAGGCGGCGAACCAGTCGGCGTCCTCGCCGGGGCCGAAGCAGACAGTGACGACCTTGTCGGTGAGCGGCGTGGGCTTGGGCATGGCGGAGTGCTCCCTTCGCGACAGGGGCGGGGCATGCATGGATGGGTGTGCAGGGTGGTGCCACCGGGTCGCGGCGTCTGGACCAGGAGAGCTGCCGTGTGGGGCGCGAGGTGTGGATCACGGGCCGACCGGGAGGGTGGGCTGTGGGTGATTCCGCTGGCGCGGGCAGATCCGAAAAGGGGAAACAGACGGGCGGCG
>NZ_JAPZBH010000008.1:0-15223 GCF_027460185.1 Verrucosispora sp. WMMA2121
TGTAAATTCTGTAGTGCGACGTGTTCCAGCAGCGAGCAGGATATGCCTGGCTGGCGGCAAAAGTGCCGGTCACGTTGGCGGTTTCCCTCCGCGTTGCTGATGCGACGGCTGGACGAACCCTGAGGATCCAACACGACGACCGCCGCCATTCATGCCGCCGACCGCAGGATCCTACCAGCTATTCGCTGATCTAACTTGCTTGTCGAGGAGCTTCAACCTGGCTAATTGTCGGTGGTGGGACACGTGGGATCACGTTTTCCTCTGCCATTGTCGACGGTGGCCGGAGTTTGAGCAATTGATGGAGTGTCCTCTTTCTCTGGTTCCTGTTCATCGCCGCAGAGTTTGCCCACAATCTTTATAGCGTCCTTACGGCGCTGCTCGTTCCCGAAGACGCCGACGATCGTGGCAAGAATTAGCGGCTTGTCGATGATTCGACAAGCCGCCTTATATGCAAGGAAGGCGGCGAAGCCGACGACTAGGGCGGCTGGTGGCAGGTCGCCAAGCAGATTGGCGGGAAAGGCTGGCACGGCGGGCTCCACAAGAAGAGGGAGCCCGGATCTACGCGATCACTAGCTCCCGAAAGACAAGGGGTCGCAGGGTCTTTCGGGCTTTTCCAGGCGCACGGCTGCGATGGCTCTCGATCGAATGGTCGACGTCAGGAACTAGCAACGGCTTCGCGGCAGGAATCGACGCGAAAGTCCGGCCAAGAATCCGCCGAAGGATGATCTCCGCGCGACGTGCGAGAATGCGGCCGATGTCGGAACGGGAAGGTGGCCCCGGATCGGCGGTCTTTGTGGCTGTTTCGTGCCGGGCGGTACGCACTTGGCGTAGATTCGATGACACCTCACGCGGGGGAAGTAGGTGCCAAGTCCGACGTTCATCGATTTTTCGCTTGACGTGCTTCAGTGCTACGGGATCACATAGCAAGCGCTCGGCTTTCGACCACCACGGAACTAGTACGGCAGCCGCCGTTCGGGATCATGGCTGGAGTTCGAGGTTGAGGCGTCGGGTGTAGTGGGCTTGGCGGGCTCGGGCTTGATGGCGGCGGCGCCAGTCTGACCAGCGCAGACGGTGGGCGAGGTCGCGGATCGGGCGGAGTACGAGGGTGTTGATCAGCCGGCGGGTCTCGTTGACGGTCAGCTTGATCAGACCGGTGTCGGTGGAATCATCGTCGGCTTCGGCGGCGCAGATCGCCAAGACGGCGAGGGCGGCCAGGGCGAGGGTGGTGAAGCGGTGCCAGGAGTCCCAGCGGCGGACTTGGTGTTGGTCGAGGCCGACCTGGCCCTTGGCGGCTTGGAAGCTTTCCTCGACCGTCCAGCGGATGCCGGCGACCCTCACGAGCTGGGCGAGGGTGGCCGGTCTGGGTGTCCAGCAGCGGTAGAAGGCCAGTTCACCGGTGGTGGTGTTGCGGCGGATCAGGAGGCTGTGGTGGCCGCCGTCGTCGGGGTCGGCGTCGGTGCAGACGTCGTCGAGCCAGGCCCAGTCGTAGAAACGTGGGCCCTTGGATCCGGCGCCTGCGCTGCGGCGCTGCCACGCCGAGGCGGGCAGGCCGGCGGCGACCCGGTCAGCCCGCACCCGAGTCTTGCCGCCGTCGAGGGGGACGAGGTGGCTGCGGGACACGGCCAGGACGTAGCCCAGGTGGTGTTCGCGCAGGTGAGCACGGAAGACACTGCTGTTGCCGTAGGCCTCGTCCGCAGCCGCCCACCCAGCGGGGACGCCGGCGTCGAGGGCAGCGGTGATCATGTCGGCGGCCAGCTCGGACTTCGTGGCGAAGACGACCTCGTCGGGAACTCCGGCGGCCTGGCATCTGTCCCGGTCATCGGTCCACGACACCGGCAGGTAGACCCGGCGGTCGATCAGTGTGTGCCCATGCCGGCTGGCGTAGCCACAGAACACCCCTACCTGCGCGTTCTCGATCCGGCCGGCGGTGCCGGTGTACTGGCGTTGCACCCCGACCGTATGCGTGCCCTTCTTCAGGTCCCCGGTCTCGTCAACGACCAGCACCGCGTCCGAGTCACCGAACCGGGCCACGACCACGTCACGCAGATCGTCGCGGACGGCGTCGGCGTCCCACACCGCCCGATACAACAGCCTCTGCATCGCGTCCGGCCGGGCATGCCCGGCCTGCTCCGCCAACTGCCAGCACGTCTTGACCTCGATATCCGCCAGCAGCCCGGTCACGAACGCCGCCGCAGCCCGCCGCGGCTCGACCCGCCCGAACCGACCCGCGAACGCATCACACACCCCGGCCAGAACCCGCCGCCACCGGGCAGGGTTTACGCTGTGGCACGCGGCCACCGCCAGATCTGAAGTTATGTCCACAGCAGACAGACGATCACGCGGTGGCCGCACCTCGTCTACCCGGCCCCACCAGCGACATCTCAAACGGCGGCTGCCGTACTAGCCGGATTGGATCGCGAGGCTTCGGGTGGCCGTCTGCGTCGAGGCGAAAGCGTAGATTGACGGGAGGTGCGCCGTTGCGGAAGTCGATTTCTATCGATTGATAGCCAGGCCAGGAGAATCCAGCCAACATCTGGTTGAGTGCATCGCTAACCAGCACAATGCCACGGCTGAGGTCGACGGGGGATGCGTCAACCGATAAGCCAGTGGTCTTGTCGTAGAACCTGGTCAGCTTCCTCGCGACACGCTTCGCCACGACATGCGCGAAGGCTTCGCTCTTGCCGGTCCCGGGGTCGCTGCGGAGAAGAACCATGTCCGCGCATCTCGCTGGGCGCATGGTCGCGGGCCGTGCACGCAACCCAGTCACCCAATCCACGAGGGACAGAGTAGCGGGCGGTCGCACGAGGCGTTCGGAGGCGCATGACCCCCCGTCGCGCTGCCCGATCCCCGGATGAAGCTGGCCTCCTCCTTGCCGGTCCTGAGGGGTGTTTGCGAAATGCCGGGACGGCTCCGGCGGGTTGTCCGGCAGACCGCCGCGCCGCGAGGAGGAGAACGTACAACCTTGATGTGGGATCTCATTTGAGATGTCGGGCGCCTGGTTGTTGACCTGGGTCTCCATGCCCGTCTCACCTATTTGTCGGGACGGTTTGTCTCACGGATCTGTCGGTTTCTTCGCGGAACGGTCCGTTGCCGGCTTCTGATGTTGGCCTGGCGGGGTTGATCGCGGCGTTGCCGTAACGCTGAGCGCCTCGGCGTTACCAGGGGTGGGACTGTAAGACGAACGGTGTAACTCCTGATCAAGGAGCAGCACCTGATGTCTGATGGATCGATGGCCGCCGTGGATACTGCCGCGGTGGCGAAGAACGGGCCGGGACAACCGGCGGAGGGTCTCGACGGGGAACTCGTCGCCCAGATCGTGGAGCAGGCCCGTGCGGCGGGTCTGCAGCTGACCGGCGACGGCGGTCTGTTGCAGCAGCTCACGAAGCGAGTCCTGGAATCAGCGCTTGAGGGCGAAATCACCGATCACTTGGGCTATGACAAGGGCGACCCGGCGGGCAAGAACGGCGGGAACTCCCGCAACGGTGTGCGGGCCAAGACGGTGCTCACCGATGTCGGCCCGGTCGAGATTGACATGCCGCGCGACCGGGATGGGTCGTTCGCGCCGCAGATCGTCCGCAAGCGGCAGCGTCGGTTGTCCGGCGTGGACGACATGGTCATCTCGCTGTCCGTCAAGGGCCTGACCACCGGGGAGATCCAGGCCCACCTCGCCGAGGTCTACGGTGCCGACGTGTCACGGCAGACGATCTCGACGATCACTGACAAGGTTGTCGAGGGCATGACCGAGTGGCAGAACCGGCCCTTGGACCCGGTCTACCCGGTGATCTTCCTGGACGCGGTGCACGTGAAGATCCGGGCTCTGTCGCCGGTTGTGTGAAGCAGATCAGTGCGCGAGCAGAACGCGTTTGCGAAGCAGTTCGAGGCTGGCGCGGCCGAACATCTGTCGTTTGATCATTTTGAGGCGGTTGATGGTGCCTTCGACGGGGCCGGAGTTGTGCGGCAGGGTCAGGCCGTTGCGGAGGGCGTCGAGGTCGCGGCGTAGGTTGCGGGCGAATCCGGCCAGTGGCGTGAGGGTGTCGTGTTCGACGGCGGCGATCCACTCTTCGAGGCGCTCGCCGTGTCGGCCGGTCATCATGACCGCGAAGGCTCGCACGTGTTTGACCAGCCGGTTCAGGTCCTGGTCGCGGCTGCGAACATCACGAAGCTTGGCCGTGTCACGGGGATCGAGATGGTCGGGATGGGTCATGATCCATGAGGTGACCTGGCGCACTGACGGCGGTTTCGGGCCGGGGTGCGGGGCGTGGCCGAGGCCTTTGCGGAAGCGGCGTAGGTAACGCTGGACGGCCAGTTCCCCGCCGGGATAGCCCTGCTGCTTGATCTCGCGGAACAGTTGGGTGGCGTTGCGTTCTCCCTCGTTCCAGCGCTGGTGCAGGTAGGCGACGTAGTCGTCGACCAGGTGCGCGCGTTGCTCGGTGACGGCGGTCAGCTCGGCGACGCTGGCAGCGTTCAGGTATTTGCGGACAGTGGCCTGGTGCAGGCCGAGCTTGCGACCGATCGCCGACTTGTTCATGCCCTGAGCAGCCAATTGGTGAACGGCGGCATGGTGTTCACGAAGGCGGGTCACGATCTTCTTCTCAGGTGGCGGCTGCACCTCGGCGGGCATCGTGTCGTCGGCTGGTGGCGGTGCCGGGGCAACAAGCCGGGACCAACACGCGTTGACGGTCTTCTCCACCGCCTGGCCCAAGTTCTGCCAGAGGTGGAACCGGTCCGCGACCTGCACCGCGTCCGGGGCACCGGTGCGGGCTCCTTCGCCATAGCCGCCGGCCCGGTCGCGGCAGATCACCTCAACTTCTGGGTGCTGCCGCAGCCATGCGGCGAGGCTGTCGCCGTCACGGCCGTCGAACACGTCGACCGGACGCCGGCTGGCCATGTCGATCAGCACGGTGCCGTAGTGACGACCTCTGCGAAACGCGAAGTCGTCAACGCCGAGGACCGTGATAGGTGGCATCAGCGGATCGGGTAACTCTCTGACCAGCCGCAACAACGTATCGCGGCCCACGGCCGCGCCGATCACCGACGTCAGCCGGGAACCGGCCCGGCCAGCCAGAGCCAAACCGATCTGCGTCAGCATACTCCGCAGCCCCGGCGTCAACCGCGCATGCGGCACGGTTAGCCCATCGATCTGCTCGGCGAAAGTCTTCGCGGGGCAGCCGGTGTTGTCGCAGCGAAACCGCCGGACCTGCACCTGAAGCAGCAACGCCGTCCCCGCTATCGCGACATCCCGCAGCCGCCGCTGATAACGCCCATGAACCCTGCCCGACCGCTGCTGGCAACGGCCGCACCGTGCAGTCGCGGTCCGAGCCCGACCCGACAGCACCATCACGCCGGCACGCTGCTCAACAGCCTCGATCGACAGACCCGACAGGTGTGGCAATAGCTGCTCCACAAACGAACACGCCAGACATGATCAACGAAACTGCCCCGTCCCGAATCGAACCGTCCACATCACAAGATCGGCGACAGAGCCAAGATCCGTGACGGGAAGGTCGCCAACCGGCCCATCTACCTGGCCCTGGCCGTCACCGTCGAGGGCACCCGGGACATCCTTGGGCTGTGGGCCGGTGACGGCGGTGAGGGCGCCAAGTTCTGGCTGCAGGTCCTCACCGAGCTGAAGAACCGCGGTGTCGCGGACGCGTGCATGGTGGTCTGTGACGGACTCAAAGGGCTGCCCGACGCGATCGGCGAGGTGTGGCCCGAAGCGGTGGTGCAGACCTGCGTGATCCATCTGCTGCGTGCCTCGTTCCGGTATGCCGGCCGGCAGCACTGGGACGCCATCGCCAAAGCCCTGCGGCCGGTCTACACCGCGCCCACGGAGCCTGCTGCCAGGGCCCGGTTCGCCGAGTTCACCGAGGCGTGGGGCGGCAAGTATCCGGCGATCGTGCGGCTGTGGGAGCAGGCGTGGGCGGAGTTCGTGCCGTTCCTGGCCTTCGACGCCGAGATCCGCACCGTCGTCTGCTCCACGGATCGCCATCGAGAGCGTCAACGCCCGCATCCGCCGCGCCGTCCGCGCCCGCGGCCACTTCCCCAACGAGGCCGCCGCGCTGAAATGCGTCTACCTGGCCGTGATGAGCCTCGACCCCACCGGGCAGGGCCGCCGGCGCTGGACCATCCGCTGGAAGCCAGCCCTCAACGCCTTCGACATCGCCTTCGAAGGACGCCTGTCCGCAGGCCGCAAGTAGACGCCAACAACCCGAGTTACACCGTTCGTTTGACAGACCCGCGGCGGGGACTAACAGATCCGGTGGCGGTGTCCGGCTGCGGCGTCCAACCCGATCAGCGGGTGAGAGTTGCTCTTGCCGGGAGTTGCCGATCAGGCGCGGCTTGGTCCGATTGAGAGCCGGACGAGGCCGGACCAAGCCGGACGAAGCCGGATGTCAGCGGAGGTCGTTGAGATGCAGCGCCATATCGAAGTAGCGCCGGGTCAGGTCTACCGACCTCGTTCAGGTGTGGTGAGCCGAGTACGGCGTTGATCGCGAAGCTGACGCTCCTGGTCGAGGGCACGGTCATAGACGTGCCTCACCGCGAGCGCAAGCTCGGGGTCCACCCGAAGCGCCATCAAGATCTGTTGCAATGTGTCGAACCTCGGCAACCTCTTGCCGCTGAACGTGTCCGACAGCGTGCTGACAGGCACGTTGGCGGCCATTGCGATTCGCCGCAAAGTCGGTTGACCAGCTTGAGCGCGTACACGTTGCAGGAACTCCACCAACTGCCGACGTTCGTCGTTTCCACCGCGGGCTTCATTGTCACCAGCATTTCCGCGTGTGCGGGAGGAGGTCACTGCACTGGGTGATGTGCGGTCTGTCGACAAGGTCGCGCGTCGATCTCGCTCCAGCTCACCCTCCACGGCGCTTCTTTTCGCCATCCATCCGGCCTCGTCACCACCCCAGGCGTTAACGATGATCGCCAGGATGTCACGCGTGGGAATACGGTCCCCACGCAACGCGGCGTAGAGGGTGGATCTCGGTACACGTTGTTGAACGCTGATCTGATCAATGCTCGGAGCGGTCGCCCCTCGACTGTCCCTAAGCGCGCGTAGTTCAAGGGCAAACCGCGCACGTGGACCGTCGTCAGGCTGGAGGGGGTTTGGTCGTCGCGGCATGGGCTCCTGCCGGTTGTCTCGTCAATAGCGCGGATTGTACTCGTATTGTCTCTTGATCGTTGAACAGACTCCCAGGGGCTACCTAGCGTTGTAGGCACGGAGTTTGAGCGGCCCGCCCGTCGTTCATGGCCTTGGCAGGAACTCGTGCACGTCGGGCGGGCCAGAACCGCCGGCGTTGCCGGCAGAGAGGACGGGGTCCGATGACCAAGTCCTGTATCCATCATCACCCCTGGTGGGGGCCTCCTGGCAAGCGGAGGATGGTGATCATCATTGTTCTGGTGGCCGTCATTGCGGTTCTCGGCCTGAGTTTTGCCATGCCAGCCCCGCGCGTCGCAGCGGTCTCGGGAATCATCTCGGCTATCGCTGCATCCGTCGGTGTGCTTAAAGCACGGAAAGCCGCGCCGTAGCTCCGCTAGGCTGAGCGTGGCCAGGTTGCCGCACGTCGGGCACCTGGCCACGCAAACTTCTCAGCTATCTTTCGGAACCGACAAGTACACCGACAGATCGATGAGAAACCGAAAGATCTATTGAGAACCTACACTTCACCAAGAAACGATCCGACGGATCGCGGCAGTCTGGTTGATCCACCTGCTCAGTCGAGTGATCTTGACAACGTCGCCGGTTTTCGGAGCTTGGATGACGAGTCCGTCGCCGAGGTACATGCCGACGTGGCGTGGGTTGGCCACGGTGCCTTCGCTGCCGGCGATGAGGATGAGGTCGCCGGGCAGTAGAAGCGTCGGGTCGGCCACGGGCTTGCCGGTGTTTGCCTGGTCGGTGGTGACGCGGGGTATGGGGATCCCGGCCGCTCGGTACGCCGCCTGCATTAGGGATGAGCAGTCGCACTGTTTGTCAGGGTTGCCGGAGTGGGGGTCGGTGCATGATCCCCCGAAGTGGTACGGGGTGCCGAGCTGGTTCGCCGCCCAGAAGATGGCGGTGGCGACGGCGGGTGGGGTGTTCGCGGGTAGCGCGAATCCGTCCGGGAGGGCGGCGAGCGCGCCGGTGGCGCAGTCGGTGAGGGTGTTGGCCAGTTGGTCCACCAGGTGTAACGCGTCGTCGATCCACTTCGCGTACGCGTCGGGGAACGCGGAGACCTGAACCTTCTGGGCGGCGTGGGTGAGTGGCATCGCCTCCCAGCCGGGCACGGTCAAAAGCTTGTCGAAGAACTTCCCGGCCTGGTAGGCCGGCTCGGACAGTTGCGTGGCGGTGCCCCATCTATGGCTTGGGCGTTGCTGGAACACCCCGATCGAGTCATGGTCGTTGCCATCGCCGAGGTGGGGCAGGTTACGCAGGCCGGATTCCTGCATGGCGGTGGCGACAGCGACGACCCATCCCCAGCGGGGGACGCCCTTGGCGACGCCGACGTCGATTATGGTCGCGGCGATCTCTCGCTGCTCGGTGTCCCAGGTGCCGATGTCGGGCCGCGGTCCGGTGGGGCGCAGGGCGGGCGCGGCGACGATGCCGCATCCGTTGGAGCCGCCGCCGGTGACGGCCGACAGGAGGACCATGGGCAGTCCGAAGCACGCGACGATGACGATGGTGACGACACCGATGATGGCTTTGGTCATGGCGATTGACCTTCCGTCGCAGACGAAGAAGGGCCGGCGTGCGCGGGTGCTCGTCCGGCAGGCGTGGAGCGGTGCTGTGGTTGTGGGCGATAGATGAGCGGCAGCCGCCTGGCGGGATATCGCGGAGGAAGTTGGCGATCAGGTCGTAGCGGTGGCAGGCGGTCGCAGTCGCGCTCGTAGACGCTGCGGTGGGTGCGGTGCCGCGCGTGAAACGCAAAAAGGGCCGTGGGCCGCCCTCGCGGGCGGCCCACCTTGAGCGGTCGCGTCAGTTGATGGATGCCTGGAGGACGTGGGCGGCTTGACGGAGCAGGTGCTCGATGGTCCGGCTGGCGTCGTAGGAGTCGTGGCGGCTGTCGATTTCGGCGGCGTAGGCCCAGTCGAAGGTGCCGTTGGCCATGGCGGGCACGTGCCACAGGTCGCCGCCGTGGTCGAGGAACAGGGCGCAGCCCCACCGGTCGGCCAGGAGGGTGAGGGGTTGAGTGGCGCAGGTGATGGTGCAGGCGCAGTCGGGGTCGGTGTAGGTGGTGCGCGGCTGCTGGTGGTGGACGAGGCAGCGGCAGTCGCAGAGCCTCTGCCACGGCGGGATGTAGGCCATGGGGTTCCTCCGAACGTCTACGCGCGCACGCCTCGGCCGCCGCCGGTGGTGGGCAGCTTCCGGGGTGTACGCGGTTGTGGGGTGGTCAGTGCCGTCGCTCAGGTCGGCGGCCCGGTGATGGAGGTCCGGCCGGGTCGCAGGAGGGTGTTGTCCTGGACCTGGCGGGTCTCCTCGGCGGTGAGCAGGTGGGCGGGCAGCCGCGGCAGGTGCTCGCGCCAGGCGCGGTAGAGGCGATGGGTTCCGTCGATGAGCAGCGGGGCGGGTGGGTGCCCGCTGATGTCGAGTTGGGCGACGATCACCGGTGTTTTCAGGTCGGTGGTCATGGCGTAGGCCCGGTCGAGTGCGGTGCTGGTCGGCCCGATCAAGCTGGCCACCCGCTGGTGCGGGTCGTCGAGCCGGGTCAGGCCGTATGCGGTCGCCCACGTCGCGACATCGAGAGGCTGGGTGTCGCGGGGCGTGGCGGCGATCAGCGCCCGTGCGGCGTCGATGGAGAACACCCAGGGCGGCCCGAAGTGGAACCACTGCGGCTGTCGGGGCGGGTCATGTGCTGCCCCCGTTGCGGTTGTTGGTGAGGCGGGTGGAGATCGCGACGCAGCGCAGGATCAGCTCGTGTGAGGGCAGGGTCAGCAGTCGCTGTCGTTTGTCGTCACGAAGCTGGTCCCAGATGAGGACGGTGACGGCGGCGGACCATACGTCCACGATGACGCCGTCGATCTTGGCGTGCTGGCGGTCGGCGACGATGCGTCGCAGGGTGTCGATGAGCGTGGCGTCTCCGAGTGGGTGGTTGGCGTCGTCGGGTCGTTGGGCCTCGGGGAGCAGGGTGTAGTAGTCCTCGCAGGTGTCGTCGATGCGCGGTGGGTTCTCGGTCTCCCACCGCTGCACGTCGGTGGCACGGAGTCCGCACACCGACTGCCGTAGGTCGCGGTGGTGGCGGATGTGGCCGCTCATCGGCTGCCCGCCCGGTCTGAACCCCACCTGGTCGTGCTCGGCCGTGTCATGGCCCTTCCCTCCGTGATAGCGCCGGGGCAGCGGCGCCGCTGCCCCGGCTGGTGGGCGATGTGTGGTCAGACCTTGAGCAGGTCGAAGGCCGCCAGCTTCAGGTCGCCGACATTGCCGGTGACCACCCGGTTGGCGCGGGCAATCTCGTTCTTGGCGGGCTGGTAGTGGTCGAGGTACTCGGTGATCGCCTGGAAACCGGCCCACCTGCTGCCGGAGATGGCTTTCTGGGTGTCGGCCTCACGGATCAGGTACTTCAGCGTGCCGAGGCGCTGCTTGGCGTTGTTGCGGGTCTGCTCCGAGGCGGTGTCCTTGACCGGCCACACCTGGCCGACGACCTGCTCGAACTCGCGCATCGTCATCGCGGTCTGAAGCATCCGTTCGGCGGCCTTCTCGAAGGTCTCCATGTACTTCCACATCAGCCCCAGTGCCTCGCGGGCTTGGCTGATTTGGGAGTTGACGTTGGAGGTGTGCCGGAACGTGTAGTGCCCGACCGAGTGCGCGAACGCGGCCCGTTGGGTGTTGGCGCACACCACCCGAATCGGGCTGGCGTCGACCCGCAGGGCGGCGGTGCCGTCGTGCGACGTGGTGCCGATCAGATACAGGTCCAGGCGGTCCACGCCGGCGATCTCCATCGCGTGCGGCAGCTTCATCGTGACGAACACCGACTTGCCGCGCCGCAGGCTGCCCGCGGTCTCAAAGTGTGCGCCGCCGACCTGATCGACCAGGCGGTCCAGCATCTCGGCGCATTGCTCGTTCTGGACCACGGTGTAGTCGGTGCCGACGATGCCCAGATACTCCGTCTCACCGGTGACCGGGTTGCGGCGGACGGTCATCCGCTTGTCATCGGCGGGGATCTGTACTTCGACGCCGTTGACGAGGTCGATGCCGACGGTGCGGATGGTGCGTACGCCCCAGTCGCCGAGTCGGGCGGCGGCCATGATCTCCTCGGCGCGCATGGTGTCCTGGGTGACGGTGCCGAGTTGGTGCCAGGCCGACAGGCGGGCGCTGGCGAAGGCGGTCGTCCCGTCGGTGAAGGTTTCGAGGTCGTGCGGCACGGGGTTCTCCTCTCGGATGCGGTTGCGGGGGCCGAGCGCATAGCTCGGCCCCCGGGATGGTGGGTGTGGGTCAGGACTGGTCGGTGTTGTCCGCGTCCGCCTCGGCGGCAGCGCCGCTGTCGGCGGGTGCCGGGTGGACGAAGGCCAGCGGGTTGTCGGAGACCAGGAGGATGCGGCCGGCGGCGGCGGCCTTCGTGAGGTTGTTACGCACCGCGCCGTTGCTGACCTGCCGGTTGAGCTGCGCGGCGAGCGCGCTGGCGATGTCCTGCGGGGTCATCTGACGGCCGGGGCTGGCGGCCAGATAATCGAGGGTGAGCTTTTCCAACTCGCCCCGGCCGAAGGGCTGGTTGCCGTCGGCGTTGACGGTCCCGTCGCCGCTGACGCGGCCCACGGTGCGGGCGGTGCTCGCCGTGCGGGGGGTGGCGCGGGTGGGCAGGGTGACGACGTGGGTCTCACCGTCCGGGCCGACAATGTGCAGCGTGCCGTCCGGACGGACCAGGGGCTGCACGGCCGCCGTGGCGGTCGGCGTGTTCGCCAGGCCGCGCATGACCTGAAGGCAGAGCGGGCAGCGGGGCGGTTCCGGGTTCGGGTCGACCTCGCTGGCCTTGGTGGGGCCCGGGATCCACCGCTGCGGCTCGCCGGGGAGCCGGCGGGCGGCGTCTGCCTGCTCCATCGCGGTCAGCAGCCGGGTGGCGGTGACGTGTCCGATGCCGCTTTCGGCGACGATCAGGTCGAGGGTCGCGCCAGCATCGCTGTAGTCGGCCAGGACGCCCTTGATGGCCATGACCTTGCGGTCACCGGGGCGCGTCGGCTGTACCACGGCGACCGTCCGACCCTCGTCGTCCGCGCCGCTGTCCTCGTCGTCCGGGCCCTCGTTGCTGGCGTCGTCCCGGTCGGTCTCGTCCGCCGTGTCGTCGGGCTCCTCGTCTGCGTCCTCGTCGCCGTTGATCTCGTTGCCGGTCTGGTCGGCCGGCTCGGTGTCGCCGGTGTCCGGCTCGCCGGCCGGGTTGTCGAGGTCGGTGCCGTCGGGTTGCGCGGTCTCGTCAGGGTTGGCCGTGTGCTCGCCGCCGGGGTCGTCCGGCGCGGCGTCGGTGGCCTCCGTGGGGGTCGCCGGGGTCCACCGGGTGGGCGTGCCTTCGGCCGGGTCGGCGTCGGTGTCCACTGCGGCGATCAGTCCGGCGTCGGCGAGGGTCTTGATGGCTTTGTCGGTGGTCGAGCGGGCCTTGCCGGCCTTGTCGGCCAGTTCGTGGACGTTGCCCTGACCGAGTTCGGTCAAGGCGTCGAGGACGGCCTGCGTGGCAGGCGTCAGGGACAGGTTTTCCATCGGTCCCTCCTTGGGGGATTTGCGGTTGGGAACGCCCGGCACGGGTTGTGCCGGGCGGTGGTGCGCCGGGCCGCGCGGGCAGCGGCCAGCGCGGCAGGCACGTGGATGCGGTGCGCTGCCGTGTGGGGTGCTGCGGGGATGGCGGCCCGGTCGCTCTCGGGGCTGCGTGACGCGGCCGCTAGTGGCCGGCGCCGGCGGTCTCGTCGGCCCCGGTGTTCAGGACGTAGAGACGGTCTTCGGTCGGGTCGCGGTAGATGCCGGCGTCGGCGTGGGACAGCCGCAGCGGGTTGACGCTGCCGGGCGGGCGGAGTGCGGCGTCGGACGTGCCGACCCGGATGCGGGTGGTGTGTCCGGGGAGGTTCTGCCTGCGGCAGGAGTCGGTGTGGGGCAGGACGACCAGGATGGTGTCGCCGGGGTTGTTGACGTAGCGCCGCCGTACCGTCTGGCCGGGATGCGTCTGCGCGTACGCGGCCCGTGCCTCGTCGCCGATGAGGGTGTCGATCCAGTTGCGGGCGTACCGGTACTCGCGGGCCAGCTCCCTGATGGTGTCCACGGGACCGGCGACGGTGCTCGTGGATCCGTGCAGGTCGTCTTCGTTGATCAGGAGGGTGCGCAGCCGGTCGACCGCGAGCAGCAGCTCGGTGCGCAGGTGCCGCAGGTTGGCGGCGGCTTCGGGTAGGTGTGCGGCGGCGGGAGCGGGGTCGGTGGCGTGCTGGTCGAGGGTGCGGCCGGTCGTCGCGGTGATCCAGCGGCCGACCGTGTTGCGGTGCCGCATCAGGCCACCTGCTCAGGAGGTGAGGTGGGCGATTTCGGTGGGGGTGAGCTGTGTCGGGGTTCGGTTGCGCCAGGCGTCGGAGTGGCGCAGGTGCCACCAGCGCAGCAGTGACCGGCAGGCCGAGGCGAGCTCGCCGCGCACGGGCAGCGGATACACCGTGGCCAGCGGTGCCTGATGTGGCCGGGCGATGTAGGCGGTGGGCGTCCACCCGTGGTCGGTTTCGGTGACCTCGCCGACAACGCGATCCGGATAGGGGATGTCGAAGGCGGTGGCGGCTTCGGCGTCGGGCGTCACCTGCCAGGTGTGCGGGTCGGTACGCCGCAGCGTCGCGACGCCGCGCGACGGATCGCAGCGCCGCAGGAGCAGGTGCCGCTCGTCGCCGTCTGCGATCGGCCGGTGGTTGCGCCAGGCGCGGTAGCAGGTGAGCAGCGCGGCTCCGAGCACGGCGTGTCGTTCGCGGGCGACGAGCGCGTCGGTGAGGGTCTGCTGGTAGGCGGCGATGTGCAGGTCGGCGCGGGCGGCCATCGCGTGCCGGGCCGCTGTGGAGAGCATGCCCACCCGGGCGAGAGCCTCGTCGAGGCTGGTGGTGCTGTCGGTGAAGTCGCGGGCGGTTGTGTGCAGGATGCGGGCGAGGTCACCGATTGGTTCGGGGGTGGCGGTGTCGTGGCGCCACAGGTGCTCGGGCAGGACGTCGTTGGTGTCGGCGGCGATACGCCGCAACACCGGATCGGTCAGGAACATCGAGGAACTCCTTCTCTGGTCGGGCTGGGCATGGCGATGGCCGGTCGCCGCGGGGGCTGCGACCGGCCATGGGAGGTTTAGGCGGGAGGGCTCAGGCGATGGCGACGGCGCACAGGCGTGCGCTGGAGCGCAGGCCGCGCAGGTAGGCGCACGCCTCGTTGAGGAACCGGAACCGGTCCGCGACAGAGTCACTGGCCGGGGCGAGGAGCCGGCCGTCGGTGGTGATCAGCGCGTCGCCGATGAGCGCGATGCGCCAGTGGAGCCCGACGTAGGTGGCTTCGCCGGCCTGGTAGACGGACAGTTCGTAGGGGTCGAACGAGGCGGCGAGCATCGCCAGGACGCGGGGTTGCTGCTCGAAGCGGCGGCGGGCCTCGTTCAGGGTGACCGTGCCAGGGTCGGCGTGGTGCTGGGCGAGGTAGTCCTCCCAAGGGCGGGCGGGCCGGGTGGTGGCGTTGATGTGGGTGTTCCACGCACGCCAGCGAAGGCCGGCGGCGTGGGCGGCCTGGGCGGTGGTGCCGGTCAGGTCGAGGCGGCTCTTGCGGCCTCCGGCGGCGAGGGTGACCGCGCCGAAGCGGCGGGCGGCGTCGAGCAGGTAGTAGCCGAGGAACCGGGTCAGCCAGCCGATGAAGCGGCGGTGCCGGACGCGGTAGCGGCGGGCCGGGGTGCCGTTGGCGTGCAGAAGGTCGTTGACCTTCTCCGAGGCGGCGAACCAGTCGGCGTCCTCGCCGGGGCCGAAGCAGACAGTGACGACCTTGTCGGTGAGCGGCGTGGGCTTGGGCATGGCGGAGTGCTCCCTTCGCGACAGGGGCGGGGCATGCATGGATGGGTGTGCAGGGTGGTGCCACCGGGTCGCGGCGTCTGGACCAGGAGAGCTGCCGTGTGGGGCGCGAGGTGTGGATCACGGGCCGACCGGGAGGGTGGGCTGTGGGTGATTCCGCTGGCGCGGGCAGATCCGAAAAGGGGAAACAGACGGGCGGCGGTGCGAGCAAAGAGAAGAAGCTGCACCGTAGCGTCGTGACCTGACAGCACCAGCCCGGTCAGGGATCACGACG